>NZ_NEGK01000001.1 GCF_002135435.1 Acinetobacter sp. ANC 3813
GGCATATGTGAAATTGAACGTCAAAAATATCAGCCTACTGCTATCTCAAATGATGTCAGAATCTTCTTAGAGCAATCTTACGATAGTTACAAAAATGTATTAGCCCTTCTTGCTGTCGCTGAGGAAGAGGTGATTCTTTTCAGCCCACCATTACGTCAAGCAACTAAAGCTGCAGGAGTTGATGTTGAAGGCGGCGGTTACTATTTTGTTCATGGTGTATCCAGTGATGAAACAGCAGAGGCCGCAGATGATGATCATCAAGATGATCTTTGGTATGCTCTAGCCCAAGCAATTACGGTTGATGACTATGAAAAACTGAGCAGTTTATGTCTAAAATACTGTGACCTGTGGAATGCTTTTTGGGATACTCAAATTTCAGAGATTGAAATAATGCCCGAATTAAAGGCTGTATGTATTCCATAAAAGAGTTATTTTTCGTCTCATCGATATCTTTCAGAGAATGGAAGATATCGAGAACTAATTTTCTTCACTTAATTAAGCAGATTAATTGCAAACTATTTAGCATCATTTCTAACAATAAACTTTTATAAATTTTAATTACCTACTACAAGCTCTTTATGAATTGACCAGCTTTCAGCTTAGCATTATGATTCACTTGCTGGTCTACATTGCCAGTCGGTTTTAGCAGACCGTTTCCTAAGTGCACTAAAAGATTCCTTCTTTTGGTGTGTGCCCTCGTGCTCCCCTCTGCGGTAGGACGGGAGGGGGACACCTTCGGGTGTGCTGATTCTTAGGTTCAGTCTGCTAACCCCTTTTCGTTCTGCCACCATTATTTAGCAGTAATGCGGTAGGACTTCTTAAATACCTAAGGAGTCAATCATGACTATTTTTTCCAAGCTGCTTTCCAGCCAAGCTATCACGCCATTCAGACATTGAATAGCCACCGATTTTGTAGACACGCTTTAGTTTGATAAAGTGGCTAATTAAATTGCTTGATGAAGATTGACACCATCCCTTGATGGTTAAATCCAGTTGATACAGTAAAAAAATGACGGAATTCCAATACTTTTTTTGATGGCAATAATTTAAAGGCTAGCTGATCATTCAAAGGAATTTTCATTATTTAAAACAAAATATTCATCTTAATTTTTATGTTTTTTTTACGCAAAATTTACGATAATTTTATTATATATCAATAAATTAAAAATTAACATACACCACTTCACTGACTATTTATTCAGAATATTATGAAAAATCTGCACAATATAATTTTTTGCCTCATACCGCTCACTTCAAATTATGCTTTAGCTTCGGGTGATGAAAAACCATCCGATTTAAACTTTTTAGGCAATGTGTCACTGACAAGTGATTACCGCTGGCGCGGCCAAACGCAAACAAAGAATGATCCAGCGTTACAGGGAAATTTTATTTTAAGTCATGCTTCAGGCTTTTATGTTTCGGCATTTGCTTCAAATGTAGATTTTGGTGATGAAGCTCATTTGGAGATGGACCCTCAAATTGGTTATACAGCACCAATTACATTAGGCACAATACACCCTGCAGTCGATCTTGGTATGCTGCGCTACAACTACATTGGCGACAGCGATTTAAATTATAATGAATATTATTTCAAAATGATCTTTAATACTTTGCTGCACCAAAATGACAGTTTTACACCGAGCATAAGCTATACCAATAACTATGGAGGCAAAGCCACGAGTGACACCATGGGTAAAGATATTTCAAACTGGTATTTTAATGTCTTGTATGCAACCCCTATTGCTCAAACAGATTTTGGTGCAAATGCCAGTCTAGGCTATTCTAAAGCAAATCACGAAATTTATGGCTCTGAGCCAGAAGAGCATTTTTTTGATTGGAAAATAGGTGCAACTTATCGCTATACACCGATGGGAATAAATGCAGAACTAGCTGCAATTGGTAGCAATTTAAAGACCAAAGACTTTACAGAAGGAAATAAAAAAGGTGTAAAAACTACAGCTGTATTTACACTAACAAAATCTTTTTAATAATAAAATGCCAATAGTATCAGCAATCCTATTGGCATTTTTATTTTACTTTAATGAATTCAATAAAATCTCTATCTCATCTCGATTAAAACCTCTTTCTTTAAAAATAGAACAAATTATTTTTTTCGTTTTTTGTGTAGAATTCTGATATTTCATTATTAAAATTTCAGAATTAATTTCCTGTAAACTATATTTCAGATATAGTTCTTCATTGAGCTTCTGATTCTTAGCATCATCTGCAAGATTTATAGAGTTATGCATCATTATTCTACTAAATATCCCAATGCTGTTCTATCGGTGTAATTTGGCTATAAATATGCTGATACTCGGCATGTTTAACTGTAAACCATAATTCAATAAATTTTTTACCGATATATTTTTGCAAAACGGGATCACTGTGAAAACGCGCTAAAGCATCTGGCTGATTAGTACTTAATAAGAGCGGTTTAATTTTTATTTGACTAGCTTGTTGTGGAATTTCCAGATTCTGTGTTAAACCATGCAGCGCGCCTATCAATATTATGGCTGCAGTTAAATAGGGATTGCAATCCGCACCTGCAACACGATATTCCAAACGCCGATTTTCACTATCAGAACATGGTATGCGGATGGCTACATTACGGTTATTCACCCCCCAACTTGCTTCTAAAGGTACATGGTTTCCAGCTTTAAAACGGCGAAATGAATTTACATTAGGAGCAAGCACTGCCATTGATGGTGGCAGTAAGGCAATCAGCCCACTGATTGCCTTTAATAATTGCAATGACGGTAAAGAACTATTCTTTGCACTGAAAATATTTTGTTGATCTTGATTTAAAATACTCATGTGAAAGTGCATGCCGCTGCCTGCTTTATGCATATCCGGTTTGGCCAAAAAACTCGCATGCAATCCATATTTTACGGCCACTTGCTTAATGGTGCGTTTTAACATCATGATCTGATCGCATAGCTTAAGAATATCACCGCTATGCTGGATATTAATTTCATATTGCCCGGTAGATGATTCTGAGACTATGCCTGTAATCTGATTCCCTTGCAAAAGAGCAATTCGTTCAATTTCATCCAAAACTTCTTGATATTTATCTTGCGCATTTACATCGAAGCATTGAGTTAAATAAGTCTTATCACCGTTGACTTCTTCATTGCTATCAAATAAATAGAATTCCAATTCTGCTGACATGCAAGGATAAAAGTTTTTATCATGTAGCTCTCTTAAAAATTTTTTTAAAATATTGCGGGGTTCAAGTTGGCAATCCTGATGATGATCATCTTTCATAGTCAGAAATAACTGCGCATTGAACTCTGGATTTAAAACGCAGGGCTGCAGGCTTCCCAATATAGGCTTACATAAATAATCTGGCTCGCCAATTGACTTTCCTATACCAGTTTCTTCTATAACTTCTCCATCCAGACTCATTGCATAAATAGATAGCGGGAAATAAGTGCCTTGCACAACATTTTTTAAACATGCAACATCTATACGCTTGCCACGGACATGACCATTCAGATCGTGCAGGCAAATCTCAACATGACGGGTGTTGGGATAGCGCTGTAGATAATTTTCGATTTCTTCTAAAAACAGTATATCTTCAATATTGCAACATTGCAGAGCAGATGGCATCGCTTCTGGAACAATTACTTCAGCTATATCATGCCCAGCCATGAGTAAATTACTCATCATTTTGTCCTATTAAACTTTGACAAAGATCAAAATAAAACAAGTTTTTTCTAATGTAACGTAAATAAACCGTAAAGAATCTATATTATTTATAAATCATTAAGTTATAAATAAAGCATACTCAAAAAATTAAATCATAAAAATAAAAATAAAAATGATTAATATAAAATATATATTATATTTTATGTTAATAAATATTTAAAAATCTCAAACCAACGCCAGGTTCAGTAATAATATATTTTGGCTGAACAGCATTATCATTTAATTTCACTCTTAATTTAGCGACCAGTATCCTTAAATAATGGGTATCTTCTTGGTGCGTTGGCCCCCATAAATCTCTAAGTATCTGTGGCTGAGTAATCAATTGGCCTTTATTCTGAGCTAATAAATTCAGCAGTTGATATTCTTTTCGTGTCAGGGAAAGCAATTGCTGATTTAAAAATACCTGACGCTTAGAAAAGTCTATCTTTAATACACCATCATTATAAAGCGCTGTATCAACGGCACTGTGCTGATAATGTCTGAGCAGTACACGAATACGTGCCATGAGCTCCTGAATACTAAAAGGCTTGGTCACATAATCATTTGCGCCAGCATCCAAAAGCTTCACTTTTTCTTCTTCATTTGCCCGTACTGACAATACAATAACTGGAGTATGAGACCACATACGCAGCTCATTTAAAACCTCAAAACCGTCCAAATCAGGAAGTCCTAAATCTAAAATGACCAAGTCTGCGCCTTGTAAAGCCAAAAGTTCTAAACCCTTTTGACCATTTTCAGCCAAAAGTGTTTTATAACCTTGTGCTCTAAGTGCAATGTCTAAGAATTTTCGAATCTGGTTTTCATCATCAATAATCAATACATTGGTCATAGAACTGGCTGATTCGTTTTGTTCTAACATTCTCCCCCCTAGTATCCACTAGATGCATTAAGCAATTTGCTGAATAGGAAGCTGTATGCGAATACATGTTCCTTGATTATTCCTGCCCGATGATGCCATGATTTTCCCCATATGCGCACCAACAATCGCTTTAACAATCGTCAAGCCCAAACCTGTACCGTATTGCCCACGGTCACCCCGCTCCATGGTATAGAACATATCAAAAATGCGATCACGTTCGTCTTCTGGAATACCTTGACCTTGATCACTAATAGCTATTTCTATCTCATTTTCAGTAAGTTTAGCGACCTGAATCGAAACGGTTTTATCTTCAGGTGAAAATTTTGCTGCATTTTCCAGTACATTAAAAATAGCCTGTTCAATCAAGGCCCCATGCACAAACAAACTGAGCGTTTCATCTGGTAAATGCACATCAACCAATGACTTAGGCATATAGCGTTTTAAACGGCGGACAGCTGAACCAATCAACTCATCGACACCAACCCAATCTCGTTTCAGGCTAAGCCCTTCATGTCCCAAACGCGTCATATCCAATAGGTTTTGAATATAGCGGTCTAAACGCTCACCCTCTAAATGGATTGCTTCCAGCAGGCTGTCCTGATCATTTTCATCCATAGAGTGGCGGTAAGTACTCAGAGTGTCAGCTGCACCAATCATAGAAGCCAAAGGTGATCGCAAATCATGGGACACTGAAGATAAAAGCGCTGAACGCAATTTTTCCGTTTCAGAATTCACATTGGCTATTTCTAAGGCCTTGGTCAGTTGTGTACGCGAAATCGCTTGCGCAAGATACTCCACCATGATTTCAGCAAGCTGTTTTTGCTCCGTATTTATAATCGTTTGTGCATCTTTTAATTTCAATCCCACCACACCTAAGCAATGTTTGGAAGCCAATAACGGTAAAAACCACCACTCGTTTTCCGTCAGGGTCTGGGTGAAGCGGCCAGATGGCTGATGGTTTTTAAATGTCCAATCAGCTGAAATTTTTTCTTTCTCACTAATGATGTTAGATGACATCTGAGTTGCTGCAGTATCAGGGAAATACAGCCATACGTCAGCATTGAGATTTTTACTCAGACTAAGTTCAGCAATTTCCTGTATTTGCGCTAAATCTAATGCTGTAGACAGCTTCTGCCCCAAATCCTGCATAATACTGTTATAGCTATTCGCCGTTTTGAGAGCATTCACCTGTTCTTTCAAGCGTGATGCCAATCGGCTTGATATTAAAGCTGCGCCCAAAAATGCAACCACAGTGACAACACCCTGATGCGCAGAAATCTCAAATGTAAATTGCGGTGAAATAAAGAAAAAATTATAAGCTAAAAAGAACAATATGGCAGAAAAAGCCGCTGCCAGCATTCGCGTTTTGGATGCCACAAAAACTACAGCTGTGATAAAAATAACAGACAGATCTTCTATGCCAAGATACTTTTCACTCATGCTTGCTAAGCCAAGGCTGATGAACGTGGTTGCAAGTACATACTGCACTTCACTAAGCGACAAGAATGCCCTCTGATTGGACACTAACAGATGTTTTTTCTCTGCAATAATCGGCACTATACTAAGTTCAAAACTTGGCTGACATTGCAGTAATTGCTCTATCAAATTGGGATTTAACCTTAGCGAAATTTTTTGCTTAGCTGCTTGTGCTAAAACTAAGGTTGAAATGCCGCGGTCCATCACATAATTAAATAACGTTTTTGCGTGCTGCTTGCCATGAAGAACTTCGGTCATGCCGCCCATTTGACGTGTTAAGTTTAAAGCCCGCTCTATTTCACGGCTTTGCGAATTTTCTTGTTTATTCATGGTTTGAGTATCGTAAGAAAAGACGACGACCGTCCAACTCGCCATACGATGCTCTGCAATACGGCAGCCTGCTCTTACTAAGGATTCAGAATGCCCATTGCCATCAATCATAATTAAGACATGATTCTTTAATGGGATTTGGGCCAGCCCTTGAATCGCAAAGTTTTCACGGACATCATTATCAACATAATTGGCAACCGTCTGCATCGCCAATTCACGCAAGGCCGTTAAATTAGAGCTGTTGAAAAACCGCTGCAATGCCTGTTCTGCCTGTTCAGGCACATAAACTTTCCCCTGATTTAAACGCTCTAATAACTCATTCACAGGCAAATCAATTAAACGAATATCCCGAATCCTTTCAAACAACCGGTCTGGCACAGTTTCAGTAACACGAACCCCTGTAATTTGATATACAACATCATTCAAACTTTCTAAATGTTGAATGTTCATGGTTGTAAAAACGTCAATACCAGCATCTAATAATTCGTTGATATCTTGCCAGCGTTTTTCATGCCGGCTGCCTGGCATATTGGTATGAGCAAATTCATCAACCAAAACAATACTGGGCTTATGTTCCAAAACAGCATCCAGATTCATTTCCTCCAGATGCTGTCCTTGATATTCAATGTTCTTGCGCGGAATAATCTCTAAACCAGCAATTAAATTTTCAGTTTCTTTACGGCCATGTGTTTCTACATAGCCAATGACAATATTGATGCCCTGCAGCGCCAGTTCATGCGCTCGAACCAGCATGGCAAAGGTTTTCCCTACACCCGGAGCTGCGCCTAAAAAAATAGTTAGACGGCCAGATTGATAACGCTGGGTGTGCTGCAACAAAACATCGGCTTTGTTGGTTCGTAGATCAGTCATAAAAAATCTTCATTATCATTCCATCATCTTATTTAGGATGAGGAATGCTGTTCCTCAAGAGGGAGAGGCCTTTTACAGATTCCCCCTCATCTGAACCTTCTCCTCACGGAGAAGGCACTCTAATAAATATTCAGCATATTTTTATTTATTAAATACTTACATCTATTTCAACTATAAGTAAAATATAATATTTTTATCAAATCACCTCCCTGCAAGGTCCAATGCCAAATTTAATTCAAGCACATTGACACGAGCCTGTCCTAAAATACCAAAGGTTGGATGAACCGTATGTACCTGAACTAATTTTTCAACGGCTTGCTCAGAAATATGCCGTGCATGGGCAACTCGCTTCACTTGAATCATCGCAGATTGCACACTAATCTCAGGGTCTATCCCACTGCCGGAAGCTGTAACCAAATCCGCAGGAATTTTCGTTTTTTCAATCTGTTCCTGTTCTGATATTTTACTCAACCGCTCATCTATAACTTTATGTAGTTCAGGATTGGTTCTTGCCATATTGCTTCCTGCCATCGACATTGGGTCATACTTAGATGCTGATGGGCGCGGATGGAAATATTGAATGTGGGTAAATGGCTGTGCAACTAAGCGTGAACCGATAAGCTGATTTTTTTCAAAAATCAGACTTCCGCTGGCTTTCTCAGGAAATAGTATTTGCCCTAAGCTTGCTGCAGCAGCACTGTACACAAAACCGCATAAGCCTAAAGCAATGATTGTTAATCCTATAGAAGCGCGCAGATGCCCACCGAGGGATGAGTCCGCCAATTGATGATTTTGCATATTCATTTTGTAATCCTCAAAAAATTTATAGTGCTAAGATTGGACTGATCAACAGATCAATCGCTTTAATAGCAACAAACGGCAGCAGCACCCCGCCCACACCATAAATCAGCATATTGCGGCGCAATAATTGGGTTGATGTAGAGGGTTTGAATTTCACTCCGCGCAGTGCAATCGGAATCAGCAAAGGAATAATGATCGCATTAAAAATCAAGGCCGAGAGAATGGCGCTTTCAGAACTGCTTAATTGCATGACATTTAAAACATGCATTTGCGGAATTGCCGCAACAAACAATGCAGGCAAAATTGCGAAATACTTGGATACGTCATTCGCTAAAGAAAATGTGGTTAATGCGCCACGTGTAATCAGCTGCTGTTTGCCAATTTCAACCACAGACAAAAGCTTGGTTGGATCGGAGTCTAAATCCACCATATTGCCTGCTTCTTTCGCCGCTTGTGTTCCTGAGTTCATGGCCAAACCAATATCTGCTTGTGCCAAAGCAGGCGCATCATTGGTTCCGTCACCGACCATCGCCACCAAATGGCCTTTATTTTGTTCTGTTCGGATACAGTTGAGTTTATCTTCTGGCTTGGCTTCAGCAATATAGTCATCCACACCTGCTTCTGCAGCAATCGCCGCTGCTGTGAGCGGATTATCGCCGGTCACCATCACAGTTTTGATGCCCATTTCACGCAATCGTGCAAACTTTTCTTTAATGCCTTGTTTAATGACATCAGACAGTTCGATGACACCCAGCAGATGATGGTCTTTAGCCACCACCAGCGGCGTTGCCCCTTTTGACGCCACCTGCACGACCCGCGCTTTAAGTTCGGCATGATTTTCGATGTTTTGCGAAGTAAATTTAAGAATGGCATCCATAGCGCCTTTGCGCACTTGATGACCATCAGCCAAATTAATTCCTGAAATGCGCGTTGCTGCATTAAAAGCAATAAATTCAGCATGTTCAGGTTCAATAATTTTTTCGCTATGCTCTTTTGCCAAAGCCACGACCGATTTGCCTTCAGGCGTTGGATCTGCCAAAGACGTCAATACAGCAGCTTGACGCAACTCAGACTCAGTCACACCGGCCAAAGGATAAAAAGCTGTCGCTTGACGGTCACCATAGGTAATGGTTCCTGTTTTGTCCAGAAGCAACACGTCCACATCACCTGCCACTTCAACCGCCTTGCCTGATTTAGCAATGACATTGGCTTTCAAGGCTCTGTTCATCCCTGCAATCCCTATGGCAGGCAGCAAACCTCCAATGGTGGTTGGGATTAAACAGACCAATAATGCCACCAATAAAATAGGATTGATTTCAATATTCAGGAAATGTCCAATAAACGGCAGGCTGACCACGACGACAATAAAAGTCACGGTCATCACCGTAAGTAAAATACCTAAGGCAATTTCATTCGGTGTTTTTTGACGGTTTGAGCCTTCGACCAAAGCAATCATTCGGTCGAGAAAGCTATTTCCAGCCTCTGCGGTCACTTGCACGATGATACGGTCGGTTAAGACTTTAGTTCCGCCAATCACCCCAGATTTATCTGTACCCGCTTCACGCAGTACAGGCGCAGATTCACCTGTTACTGCAGCTTCATTGATCGTGGCAAAGCCCTGAATAATTTCACCATCTGCGGGAATCAATTCCCCTGCACGCACTTCAATTAAGTCATGCATCTTCAATTCAGCAGCAGAAATCTGCACACTGTTCAAATCATCTTTAAAGCTGATGCGGCGGGCAGTCAAATTCTGACGTGCTTGGCGCAGTGATGAAGCTTGTCCACGGCCTTTGGCTTCAGCCACCGCTTCTGCATAATTGGCGAATAAAACAGTGACGAATAAAATCAAAGTCACCAATAAGCCAAAAATCATACTGGCTTGACCTAGAATGGTACTGATGAGTGTAATCAGCGTCCCAAGCCAAACGATGGCCATCACCGGATTTTTTATCACATGCTGCGGCAGCAATTTAATAAAGGCATTTTTCCATGCTTCACCTTGGAATAAGGTTGAAGCCATAGTGTTTTGCTGTATTTGAACAGTTTTTTTTGAATGATTCATTGTACTCACCCTTAACCTTGTACCAATAACAGATGATCAGCAATCGGCCCTAAGACGAGGACTGGCATAAATTGCAGTAAAGTCAGCATCACCACAATGGCAATGAGTGTAAGCGCAAAGGTTGGCGTTTCAACTTTTAAACTGCCGCTGCTTTCAGGCGCTTGGCGTTTCGCAGCTAAACGTGTTGCAATCAGCAATGGAATAATCAGTGTCGGAAAACGCCCCAACAATAATGCCAAACCACAGCTTACATTCCACCACACTGTATTGTCTGCAAGCCCCTCAAAACCTGACCCATTATTAGCAAATGCAGACACATATTCGTACAAGACTTGCGAAATGCCGTGGTATTGCGGATTGCTATTACCTGTCAATTCAGGGAAAAATACGGTCATTGCTGTTAAGCCAAGAATGACAATGGGTTGAATCAAAATGACGATTGCTAGCAGTTTTATTTCACCTGCTTCAATTTTCCGACCAAACAATTCCGGGGTACGGCCCGTCATTAATCCTGCAATAAAGACAGCTAAAAACAGGTAGATAATAAATTGCTGCAAACCGCAGCCAATCCCGCCCCAAATGGCATTGATCAGCATATTCGACAATTGCACCATGCCTGTGAGCGGTGCAGATGAATCATGCATCATGTTGACAGAGCCATTATTGACTTGGGTTGTCACCACTGCCCATACTGCCGAGGATGCCTCTCCAAAACGAACTTCCTTGCCTTCCATAGCGGAAAGCATTGTCGAAGTAGATGAAAGGCTTTCTGACCAAATAGCGCTTGTCGCTGAAATGACGGACATCAACAACATTGAACCAAAAACAAAGCACGCAAATTTTGCACGCTTTGTGAAAAAACCCAACATGAAAATCACAGAAACTGGAATCAGTAGAATCGCTAACATTTCTAAAAAATTAGATAATGGCGTTGGATTTTCCAAAGGCACACTGCTATTCGGACCATACCAGCCGCCACCATTACTGCCGAGCTGTTTAATTGCCACCATTGGTGCAACAGGGCCTAGTGGGATTTTTTGTGTTTGTAATTCGCTGGTTTGATCTAAAACTTGCACCTCAGGGCCACCCTGAAATGTAGACGGTACACCTTGGCTAGTGAGCAATAGCGACCACACCATACACAGCGGAATTAAAAACCGAAAGGTTGGACGAATCACATCTGCCCAATAATTTCCGACATTAATTTTCTGAATTTTTTCACTAAAACGGTTATTTTGATCTGCTTCTGATACATCATTTGAATGCTGATAAAACAATGCACGAACGGTTGCCACTACCATAGCCAAACCCATCATGGGGGTAATAATTTGCATGCCCACAATACCCACCATTTGAGACAAATAAGACAGTTGCGCCTGTCCAGAATAATGCTGCTGATTGGTATTGGTTAAAAATGAGATCATGGTATGCAAAGCCAAATCCCACGACATATTCGGCGCATTATTGGGATTCAACGGCAGGCTGGCTTGGGTCATAAATAAGACCCAAGTCACCACACCGAGTAATAAACAACTCAGCACAAAACTTAATGAGTAGGCTTTGACGTTCATGCCGCGTTTAGGATTTGTCCCCAACACTGCATAGATTGGCTTTTCAATCCAATTGAATACAGGATCGATTTTCATTTCACGGTTTTGCATAATCGCTGCAAGATATTTACCCAAGGGATATGCCAAAATAGTGACAATTGTCATCAGTAAAAAAAACTCTAACATGGCATTTCACTCCCCTTCGCCAGAGCTGAAAGTACTTGAGTAATATTGAGATATTGATCATTTTGATTATCTTGTACAGCGCATTTTTGCGGATGCTGTGCTTTTTGAGGCGCTATGAATGTAGCACTCATTTTTTCCATCCTAAACTTTGGGATATTCCACGGCTTAGTATCTAAAAAAAATGCGTAAACTCTCTATATACAACTCAGGACATGGCGTAAAAAAAGCGTAAAAATTTAGCTTCACTCATTTATAAACAATGAAAAATGCCTTAAAAAGAGGACAATTTCTAACTCTTTTACAGCTTTTATTTATGGATAACATTGCACTGCTTAAAGCCTTATTTTTAGGTTTAATTGAAGGCTTAACGGAATTTTTACCCATATCCAGTACTGGTCATTTAATTTTATTTGGCCATTTAATTGATTTTCAATCTGACTCAGGACGTGTTTTTGAAGTAGTCATTCAACTGGGCGCAATCTTGGCAGTTTGCTGGCTTTACCGGCAAAAAATCATTGATCTGATGAGGGGCTTTTTCACAGGAGATGTCCATGCTAAACGTTTTGCTATAAACGTTCTGGTTGCCTTTATCCCTGCTGTGATTATAGGTGTGCTCGCTGTTGACTTTATTAAGCAGGTCTTATTTAGTCCCCTAGTTGTCGCAAGTGCGCTAATCATTGGCGGGCTGATTATTTTTATGGTAGAGGCAAAAGAATTAAAACCTAAAACCATTGAAGCTACTGACGTTAGCTTAAAGCAAGCCATTCTTATTGGATTTGTTCAATGTCTTGCCATGATTCCTGGAACTTCACGCTCAGGTGCAACCATTATTGGCGGAATACTTTCAGGTTTATCTCGCAAAGCTGCAACTGAATTTTCTTTTTTCCTTGCAATGCCTACCATGTTGGGAGCAGCAACTTACGATTTAATTCGTAATGCAGATATCCTCACTTCTGATAATTTTATAAATATTACTGTCGGTTTTGTCGCTGCTTTTATTGCAGCACTTTTGGTGGTTAAAGCCTTAGTTAAATTTGTAGAAAAACATACTTTAAGAGTTTTTGCATGGTATCGATTGGTATTAGGCGTAATCATTTTATTAGTTTTCTAACATGTGAACGGCTTTTTTGCACAAAGATTAAAAAAAATTTAACCTAGCCTATTCTGCTCAAACTTAAGTGAGAAGTTGGATGTGAGGTAGGCCCAATTCGGTAAATTTATTTAAGACCGCTATAAGTGCATGAATCTCATCCACTTGGCTTTGAAAGTTTCTCGCACTGAGTGTATCCCCCAATAATTTGATGCAATGCATCTTGGTTTCAACTAAACTACATCGATGATAACCAGACCACTTTTTCCAAAACACTCTTCCTAAACGTTTGACCGTTTTCAATACTTCATTTCTCTCCTGAGAATGCACTTTTGTATCTTTCCAATATCTCGCATTTTTTCTGGGTGGAATCACGGCATCTGCTTGCCGATCTGCAATGACCTGAAAGCATCGTTTTGTATCATAATATCCATCTGTATAAACTGAATTAATTTTTTCATCCAACGGGATTAGATCAAGTAAATCCCCAAGGACTTGTGAATCACTAACATTATTCGTTGTCAGCTGTACAGCTCGTATTTTTAGGGTTTTAGCATCTATACCTATATGAAGTTTACGCCATTGGCGACGATATTCAGGCTAATGTTTCTTACGTTTCCATTTGCCGTAACCTAAACACTTCAGACCAGTTGAGTCTACGAGTAGATGCAGTCCATCACGATTTTTTTGATAGCTAAACGCAATATTAATATGCTTCTGTCTTCTACAAAGCATTGAATAGCATGGAGCTGTCCAACTTAAACCACAGAGTTGAATAAAGCTTTGACCATCCGTAAATAAAGTCTAAACAGAGATTTGATCATCAAACAGCATTAAATCGCTGTGTCGGAATAGGTTTGATTTCGTCCATGCATACCTTATGGCTGAGCATACAATTGAGTCGTTGCATCAAACCAAATGGATATGTTTCTTATATTTATTAATGCTCGGTTATACGAGGATCAATTGGGTGTGCAATAAATTTTATGGTATAGGCTTTTTTATTCGGAAATTATATTGCTGAAGAAGCCCCTGAAGAATAGGTATGTGCAACAAAGCCGTTATAATATTAGAACGTCAATAAAAAAATTATTCTAAAAATATTTCACATAAAATTCACTATCAAATAAATACACTTTAATTAGAAGTAAGAGGCTGAACTCTATAACTTCAAAAAAAACCATCGATGCTTTTAAGATAGATCAAGTAAATTGTATCCAATATAAATATATAGGTGTATTCTTCAATGGCTATAGAATTTGTTTCCAAATCAAAGTTACCTACTACGTTTGGCGATTTTGAAATTATAGCGTTTCAAGACCAAAGTACTGGTGAAGAACATATCGCTCTTGCCAGAGGCATGGATACTATTTCTAATCAACCTGTACTCGTCAGAATTCATTCAGAATGCTTGACAGGAGATGCTTTTGCTTCACTCAAATGTGATTGTGGTCCTCAATTACACTCAACCATGAAAATAATTAACGATGCAGGTCAAGGTGTCATTTTATACTTACGCCAAGAAGGCCGTGGCATAGGACTAACCAATAAAATTCGAGCCTACGCACTTCAAGACCAAGGACATGATACCCTTGATGCTAATTTATTATTAAACCTGCCAGCGGATGCTCGCAAGTATGATATGTGTACCATTATGCTCGATTATTTAAAAATAAAGAATGTAAAACTCATTACAAACAATCCATTTAAAATCAAATCTTTGACCGATTTAGGAATTAATGTTGTTGAACGTATTCCTTTAAAAGTTGGCTTAAATAGCTTTAACAGAGCTTATCTAGAGACAAAGCACAAACGTATGTCACATCTGTATGATAATAGTGATTTTTAAAAAGCGATCACTTTTAGTAAAAAATCCACATAAAACCCCCCATCTCCCTTACGGGAGAATACCAAGATAAAATATTGTTTTATATTAAATTATGGTTTTAAAGAAGATTTATGTAAGGTGTCTGACTATTCTTTATTTTGTCTAAGTATCTGTGCGAAAACCTTCACTTTTTCTAAAGTCGCATTCATTCCCTTATTAAAAAAAGTATCGACAAGCGCTGAGCCAATGATAATAAGATCTACTTTATTGGCTAGTGATTTAACGTGGCTTTCATTTTTGATCCCAAAGCCAATTGCAACAGGAATATTAAAAATAGGCTTAATTTCAGCAATCTTTTTCTCAAGATTAGGCAGATTGAAGTCTCCCCCTGTTAAACCATTTTCTGCAACATGATATAAAAAACCTGTCGCACGCGTTGAAATTTGCTCTAATCTTTCAACTGGGGTAGTCGGCGCTGTCATTGCAATTAAATGCATATTTTTTTCATTTAATTGCACTTCGAAGTTTTCGCGATATCCATATGGACCATCTAAAATCAATATTCCGTCTATAAGATTTTCTATTTCGGCGACAAGTTTTTCGAAACCATATTGCATAATTGGATTTAAATAAGTCATGAAAATTATCGGTGTCTGGTCATCATGCAACCTTATTGCTTTTACCAACTCAATGGTCTGTTTTACTGTTTGACCTGCACTTAATGCCCTAAGATGTGCTGCCTGAATGATCTCACCATCTGCTACTGGATCTGAAAAAGGAATGCCAACTTCAATAATGTCAGCTCCAGCTTGACCCAATTGGCTTAACAGATGGCAACTTTCTTCAAAATTAGGATCTCCAGCAGTAAAATAACAGACCAGACCGCTTCGATTTTCCAGTTTCAATTGCTCTAATTTTTGATCTAGACGGTTCATGCTGTAGCTCCTGCAAGATATTTTTTTATAGTGTTTAAGTCTTTGTCACCTCTGCCACTTAAATTAACAATAATGATCTGTTCTGACTGCATTTCTTGAGCAAGTTGAATCGCATATGCAATCGCATGGGAACTCTCAAGAGCAGGAATAATGCCTTCCTGTTGGCTTAAAAGCTGAAACGCATTTACAGCTTCTTGGTCGGTTATAGCCGTATATGTTACACGCCCAGTTTCAAACAGAAGGCCATGCTCAGGACCAACACCAGGATAATCTAAGCCAGCTGATATAGAATGCCCTTCTAAAATCTGCCCGTCTAAATCTTGTAGCAAATAGGTTAAAGTGCCATGCAGCACACCGACTTGACCTTTGCAAATAGAGGCGGCATGTTCACCAGTATGTGTTTCTTTTCCCCCAGCCTCAACGGCAAACATTTTGACATTCAGATCTTCTAGAAAAGGATGCATCAACCCTAATGCATTTGATCCACCACCAACGCAAGCAACTAGAGCATCGGGCAGTTTATTTTCTTTGAGAAGTATTTGGTTTCTGGCTTCTAGACCAATAATTTTTTGAAATTCTCTGACCATAGTCGGATATGGATGAGGCCCTGCACCCGTACCCAACAGATAATAGGTTGTATCAACATGACTAATCCAATCACGTAATGCTTCGTTCATCGCATCTTTTAAAGTCCCACGACCTTTTTTAACACTTCTGACTTCAGCACCAAGTAATTTCATACGTTCAACATTCATTTGTTGGCGCTGAATATCTGTTTCTCCCATAAAAATGGTACATTTCATCTTAAACAGTGCGCAAACCGTTGCTGTTGCAACTCCATGTTGTCCAGCACCAGTTTCTGCAATGATTCTGGTTTTCCCCATAAATTTGGCTAATAAGATTTGCCCAACACAATTATTGATCTTATGTGCACCAGTATGGTTCAAATCTTCCCGCTTTAGATATATTCGAGCACCTCCCGCATAAGCTGTTAGGTTTTTTGCATAAAAAAGAGGATTAGGACGACCAACAAAGTCCGTTAAAATATGTTGATATTCAGCCCAAAATTCAGGTTTGTGCCGAACAGTATTAAAGGCTTGCTCTAATTCTTGAAGTGCTGGCATTAAGCTCTCTGGCATGTAACATCCGCCAAATTTACCAAAATATCCCAAGTCATCAGGACCATTACCTGTATAAGGGGTTGTCATCTCATCTCTCTTTTACTATCAAAACTTGTTTGATCTTAAAATATTTTCATTTTTCTGATAATTGATATATTTTGAGCTTATGGTGTTAGAAAATTTTACAACATGAAACGCAGAACATTACCTCCCCTTAATGCTTTAAAAGCCTTTGAGGCAGTCGCTAGAAATAAAAGTTTCAGCTTAGCTTCCGAAGAATTATGTGTAACCCATAGTGCTATTAGCCACCAAATAAAACAGTTAGAAGAATGGCTAGATAAAAAATTGTTTATTCGGCATTCCTCTACCATCTCCCTTACAACGGATGCAGAAGAATTATCTCGAGTTTGTACGCATCTTTTTAATCGTTTAGAACAATGTGTCTTTGAGTTAAGCAATAAAGCGTCAGAGGTAGAAGTCGTAATAGGTGCTTCTCATAGTTTTATGGCAAATTGGCTGATCCCCCGATTAGAAAAAATCGAACTCATCTACCCCAATATCCATATCAAATTAATGACATGTAATGACTTGAAATTGTTAGAAAAAGATAAAGTTGACATCTTTATCAATAGCATAAATGAAAACCATGCACTCCCTAACTTTTTGAATAAATATCTTTTATTTTCCGATCACATGGGACCTGTTTGTAATCGTGAAATAAATCTTCTTCATACACAAAATGATCTTTTAAATTATCCATTACTTCATACCCACTCAAATAAAAGCGCATGGCATACATGGTTTGATCAGTCTAAGATTAACTTTTCCACAAAACCGAATGATCGCTATTTTGATAGTCTCAATTTAATGATAGAGGCTGCTGTGTCTGGGCTAGGAATAGCGATAGCGCCTCAAATTTTAGTAGAAAAAGAAATATTAAATGGAAGGGTCATTGCCCCTTTTGGTTTTATCTATTGTGACTATAATTTTTATGCAATGGTCAGAAAAAATAATGAAAATCTTGATGTCATGAATATCATTGATTGGTTAATGGCTGAAGAAAAAGTCAAAAAATTTAATCTTTGATTTTGAGAATTTTATTCAATTGCTCATCTATAACGTCTATTTCACATTCTATTCACGCTGTGCTGCCTAAAGTATAAAAATAAACTTAATACGGACACTGATGATGAGACTTGTAAAAACACTAATTGCTACAGCCTTATCCTTGCCGCTTCTGTTGTTAGCCGGATGTACGAGTATTCCTAGTTATTCAGCCGATTACGCCCAATCCAGAAAAGGTATTCAGGGGATAGTGCTGGATGAAGCTAAGGCACAAGATATCGGCCTCCGCTTCACCTCAGCCTTTAATACATTAGGCACACCAGAATTTGTGGAAAGAGCAGGATCGCTGTATGCAGACCAGCTATTTATTAATGATACTTTGTCACAATTTTCATCGCGCAGTGACTTAGTTGAGCACTTCAAAGGGATGAATAAACGCGTTAGCAATGTCACAGTAAAGTTATTAAATACGTCTTATTATGATGATTCTGCCTATGTGCATTGGCACATGGCGTATGACTTTAAAATGTTTGGCACCACACGCACCATGGCCTCTTACGGCATTAGTGAAATAAAGATTAATGACAATAATAAAATTATCTTTCAGCAAGACTTCTGGGACCCGGCAAATGGCCTATACCGTACATTGCCTTATGTAGGAGGCGCCTATTCATGGGTACTGCCATTCAAAAAATCACCTTAATTTTTAGCGTGTTGATAACAAGTACTATTAGTCCACTGGCATCTGCCAATAAATTGGTGAAATGCAGTACTGGCGAAATACTCGTCGGACAAAAGCAGGTGGGTACAGCCAGCTATTATGCGGAAAACTGTTCCCAAACATGGCAAGGACAAAGTATGCAAATGGATTTCTCCTATAGTCAGAATATTCCAGAATGGGCGTTTAAGCGTGCAGCAACACATTTTCTAAAAAAGAATATCAATGGCTACAACGACAGTTCGGCTTTGCACCAAATTACGCAGTTATATCGCCCAGTCAAAAAAGGCGATTTATATCGCCTGAGTTATATTCATTCGAGCAAAACATTGATACTTTCATTAAATCAGCAAGTGCTTGGGCGCATTCAAGATGATCATGCTCAGCAATATTTTAATATTTGGCTCGGTAAGGTTCCCTTTAGTGCTAAGTTGAAGCAACAACTGTTAAATTAATTGAAGAAGCCATGGTTATGTCTAAACATTTTGTGCTTATGGTTGAAGATCACTATGAACTAGCTTCTACCTTATGTGAATTTCTAGAAGAGCATGACTTCGTAGTGGATCATGCCCGGAATTTAGATGCTGCACGTCATTTACTTAAGCAGCGACCTTATCATGTGCTGCTGCTGGACATTAATCTGCCGGATGGCTCGGGTTATGAGCTTTGTGATTGGCTGCGCAACCAGCAAGGCATGGATATTCCAGTGCTTATGCTGACTGCACGCGATACTTTGGATGACAAACTCAAAGGCTTTCAATCAGGCACAGATGATTATTTAGTTAAGCCTTTTGACTTTAATGAATTGGTGATGCGCGTCCAGGCCTTGATTAAACGCTCACTCGGCGAAGTATCCAATAGCCAGATCAAAATTCATGATTTGGTTTTAGATCCGGCACGTCAGCATTTAAGCCGTTCCGGTCAAACCATTGAACTGCCCCCGATTCAGTTTAAACTGCTTAAACTTCTGATGCGCAATTCCCCCAAGGTCATGACCAAACAGGAAATCATGATGGAGCTTTGGGGCGATGAAGAGCCAGAAAGTGATGCGCTGCGCAGTCATATTTATAACTTACGCAAAACAGTCGACAAACCGTTCGAACAAAAACTCATTCATACGGTTTCCGGTGTGGGCCTCAAAGTTTCATTGGAACCTTAGCGGACCTAATTCAAATAGACGACCACAATTAAACCTGTAGTCGCACTTAAATTCACATCCTGATGCGTGCTGATATAGTACTGACGGTCAAATAATTCCACACGCCAGCCCAATTGCGTACAGAGTTTTTGCACCAATTGCAGCCCAATGCCATGCCCTTTCACCGGCAGTTGTAACTGACGATTTGACAGCTCTTGCACTTTGGCATCATTGGGTAAATGAATCCCGATACCATTGTCTGCAATGAGCACCTTATTTTTTTGTAAAACCACATCAATTTCGGAGCCTTGAGAATAGTTCAACGCATTACGTAAAATATTACTAAAAACCATTTTGGTCATGGATGGATAGATTTGACGAATTTTCTCATCAGGATCTTTTTGCAAATCAATCTGCATCCCTTTGGCATAGCTGACACTGTTTAAATCTTGCACCAATTCATCTAATAAATCCGATAACATGGTATTTTCTGCGGTTAGGGTATTGGTCGTATTACGTGCGATCGCCAATAAAGTGTCGACCAAAAGCTGCATGTCTTCAATGGTGTTTTGCAAGCGGGTAAAGGATTTATTGTCACCATAACGGGTCTGACAAAGCTGTACGTTACCTTTTAAAATTGTTAAAGGTGTTCTGAGTTCATGACTGACGTCACCAGTAAATTCACGTTCGCGGTTAATAAATTCGCTTAATACCTGATGATATTTTTCCAAGGCTTGCTTGAGATACTCTGCCTCCATATTGGCATCGGTGCTAATATCTTGAAAGGGAGAAGCCTCTTTGTTTTGATGTTCCCAGTCGATATTTTCCAGTGCATTGGCCAAACGGGTAATCGGAGAAAAATAGCGTCGCGCACGACGATTCCACCACCACAATAGGCTATACAGAACAAATAGACTCACCATTAAGGGGGCAAGTCCAAACAGCCAGATCAGTTTATTGACATTACTCTCACCAAAAACCAAAAATACATGCTGTCCATTACGCTCGCCATAGACTGTCATACGCTCTTTACCATCGATAAAATGACGACTTACGCCTTCATGCAGTTGCATATTTTGCAATTTAGCAGGTGTTTGAGTGTCCCAACGATAGCCATACAAGTTTTTGGTGTCAGGAAGATCGGCATTGGGGTCACGTTCTAAACGCTGCCAATAATGAGACATTTCCTGTTCAAGCGCAGTTTTCAGTAAAGTGCCCTTAATGACCCAAGCACTACAACCAATCCCAATAACGATGGACATGGCAATTAGCGCGATCTGCAGCCAATAATAACGATTAAACACTTCACCTAAGGGATGAGCACGTTTGTCTCGAAACAGCTTAAACATCGGTGCATCCCTCAGTTGGTGGTTCATGTAGACTGAATAAAACGATTATATATCTTTCTTTTTAAACAAAAAGTGCCCAACAACCCACTCTTGACCTTTTTCATAGCCAAATAATTCAGCACAAGCCATAAAGAAAATCCGCCACCGTTGCCACCAGGCAGCTGCATCTTTGCCATAGGTTTTTTCAAATACGGGCTGCAGCGTATTCGCACTGCGGTCCATATTTTCAAGCCACGCATTTGCAGTACGCTCATAAGCGGTGCCTGACCATTGCCAATGCTGGATCACTTGTAAATGATCCTGAAAATGCAAGAATGTCGATGCCGCCGGCATTAACCCGCCACTGAAGAAATACTTCGACATCCAGTCAAACTCATTTTTGACTTCGAATGGATAATGCAGGAAGCGATGACAGAAAATATGACACCAGAGCAAGCCATCTGGCTTTAACCAGGTACTGATTTTCTCAAACAGCTTCTGATAGTTACGAACATGCTCGAACATTTCAACAGAAACAACACGGTCAAAAGATTCAGCAGCCAACTCAAGTACATTCACATCACAGGTGATCACGCTAAGATTATCAAATTGTTTTAACTTTGCCTGTTCTTGAATGTATGCGCGTTGTGTAGCTGAGTTAGACACGACAGTAATATTTGCCTTTGGATAGTGTTCTGCCATCCACAGACTCAAAGAGCCCCAGCCACAACCGATTTCAAGAATATCTTGCCCATCTTGTAGTTGAGCCCGCTCACAATAGCTTGCCAAAGCCAATTCTTCAGCTTGATCGAGCGTGGTTTTATTGCTGTTAAATAAACTTGCACTGTATTTTAAGCGCTTACCAAGTACCGCCTGAAAGAATTCGGTCGGCAGCTCGTAATGCTGCTCATTGGCTTTGTCCGTTTCAATCGCAATTTCACTGTGTTGAAGCATCCGCAACACTTCCATATAGCGCTGTGCCGCCAGAGCCGGATCAAAACGCCCTTCTTGCGCTAAACGGTTTTTACTTAAATGACGGATCGCTGCACGAATCGCCGGATCTGGCACTTTGCCGCTTTCAATCAATTTTAGGGTTTGTTGAATCATAAAATCCATGTGTGTACCTACTTTTTGGGTTGCCACGGAATAAACATTGAAGTTCGTCTTTGATAATCTTTGTAGTTGTCGCCACGGTGCGCTAGGGCCTGTTGTTCACTAAATGGGATACCGGTGATGTAGTACAAAAACAGCCACATCAAAATCGGATAAATCCAAAGTCCGTACAGTCCTGCCGCCAAGCCTAAGATTGGATAGGCAAACCAGTGCAGCCATTCAAAAAAATAATTGGGATGGCGTGAATATTTCCATAAACCCCGATCCATCGTTTTGCCTTGATTATGCGGATCAAGCTTAAAACGATAGAGTTGCTGGTCGGCAATCGTCTCACCGATCAGTGCTATTAGCATGACTGTCGCAGCCAGCATAACTGCAGGGACTGTCCATTCACTCCATTGCTGTGCTGGAGTGCTCAGCAATTCCAGCATTGGATAGGAAAAAAGCAGCACTAAACCTGCCTGAAAGATGAAAAATGCCAAAAATCCCAAATCCTGATAATTGCCCATGGCTCGGCGCATATTGGCATAACGGGTATCTTCTTTAGTTTCATTGGCATAACGACGAAGCAGGTGCCAGCTCAATCTTAAAAACCAGATTCCAGTTGCCAGTCCCAGAAATAAGCGGACAAGCATAGGAGCACCTTCGACTACCCAAGCCGCCACAATCACATTCAGGGCAATACTAAAGCTCCAGCTAACGTCGACCAGTCCTGCACGCTTGTTATAGGTGACCAGTATCCAGCTGCACAGCATAATAAAAATATTGACTAAAAATAGATAAAGCAGCATCTCCGTATCCTCTATTGTATTGGCACTCAATAAGCACTGGCTTCAAACAGCAGGTGCACATCACTGATGACACCTTCTCTAAAGCCACCTTCGCAGTAACACAAATAGAAATCCCACATGCGCATAAATTTTTCATCAAAGCCAAGTTGCAATACTTCATCACGCTGTGCCAGAAAACGCTGACGCCAACAGTTCAAAGTTTCTGCATAGCTTTGTCCAATATCATCAAGTTGTTTTAGACGCAGTTTTTGTTCTGATGCCACCTGAGCCATCACACTGATACACGGAATAAAGCTTCCTGGAAAAATAAAACGCTTAATATAATCGATGGTATTTAAGGCTTTTTTATAACGTGCGTCTTCAATCGTGATGGCCTGAATCAGTGCCAAACCATTCGGTTTCAACAACTGACGGCATTTACTAAAATAGGTCGGTAAATACTGTTCGCCCACAGCTTCAATCATTTCAATCGAGACCAGTTTGTCGTATTTGCCTTCCAGCAGGCGATAATCTTTGAGCTGCACATCGACCCGATGCGACAGTCCCGCTGCTGTAACTCGGGCCACAGCTTCTTCATGCTGTGCCTTGGATATGGTAATCGTGGTGACTCTACAGCCATAATGCTGGGCCGCATAAATGGCAAAACCACCCCAGCCACTGCCGATTTCAACCAGATGATCCATCGGCTTAAGCTGCAGTTTCTGACAGATCAACTCTTTTTTATAGTCTGATGCTTGCTCCAGACTCATGCTTGGCTCTTTAAATACGGCACTGGAATACATCATGCTGGAATCGAGGAATAGCTTAAAAAAATCATTGCTCAGGTCATAATGCTCGGCAATATTTTTACGGCTGCCATCAATCGAGTTTTTACGTGATTTATACCAAGTCTTTAAAAAGAACTGACTGGCCTTCACCACAGCATTCTGATTCATCCGGTCCAGCACATCACGGTTGCGCGCCAAAATTTGAATCACCTTGACCAGATCATCACTGCTCCAGTAACCCAAAATAAAACCTTCCGCCGCCCCCAGAACACCATTTCTGAACAGTAAATCCATGAGACGTGCGTCATGTACCTGAATCACAGCATGCAAGTCACTGCTTTCCCCCACAATCCCGTTCCAGACCCCTTTGAAGATCAGCTGACCATGCTGCAATTTCAGTAAATGGCGCAAGACCACAGGTAGTGTACTGATTTCTCCCATTAACAATGTTTTCATGGCAATGTATTTCCTTTATCTTTTTTAGGATTTGGGTAAAACGGAATTTTTTTCTTCCATAAACGAAAGGCGTTCAGGTAGATCCCCATGACCATCTTGAATGGTTCGAAGACCTTAAATACAGCATAACGATGCTGCTGTGAAGGATCTGTGATGCTCTGCAGGCTAAAATTCATGGTTGCATCAAATTGCAGAATATTTTGTTCAAACAACTGCATATGGATCACATTCTGCTGATCGGAAAAGCTGAAGCGCCAGCGGTAATCCAAGGCCATTGGCATAAACGGCGACACATGAAAGGCTTTTTGAAAGTCGAACTGATGTGTTTGATACGGTGCATGCACCACTGCATTTTTCCTGCAATCATGGATATAAACTTTACGTTCATTCCACGGTGTATTGGTAATTTCACTAAGTAAGAACAACGGCTGCTCTGTTGCATCAAAGACCAGATAAAACACCACCGAATTAAAACGAAAACCGAGTGTGCGAGGTAATGCCAAGACCCGAATGGCATCAGCATGTGCTATTCGATAGTTTTCTTGTTTGATCAGCAGACGGGAAATTTTCTGCCGAATCGAACCGCATTCCATGTTCAGAAAATCCCGCTCATCCAGAGTCAGAAAGTTCCAGCGGCTAGAGGACCAGAGCCATGATTTTGGGGTAAAAGTTTCAATTTGATCAGGATCAAACCACAAGTAAGTCAGTCGTGCGCTAAATGCATGCGCTTTGGGCAAATAGCGCCGATGGCGTATCTGTGCAGAAGCAACAGCCAATGGATACATGCGCATATAACTCTCCTAAGCGGCCCGCCCAGTCTGGTTTAGCAATTGATCTACAACCCATGAGGCACTTCGTGCGCCATCTTCATGGAAGCCCCATCCCCAGTAAGCGCCGCAGTAGAAAGTACGATTTTGACCATTCACCTCAGCCCAGCGTCTTTGTGCATCAATGGCTTTGGCATCAAATACCGGATGACGGTAATGTCGTTCTACCCATATTTTTTTAGGATCAATGGCAAAATTTGGATTGAGTGTGGCCAAGATTTGAGTGTTGCAGTTGAGGTTTTGCAGCTTGTTCATCCAGTAACTAAAACCATAGTGAACAGCACTGTTCTGGAACGGCGTTTGCTCAGATGCCTGACTTGGGGTGACGTGCACATGCCAGCTCGCCCACTGATGCATGGATTTTGGCATAATGCTGATATCCGAGTGCAACACCATACGGTTAGCCTGATAACGAAAATGACCTAATACATCCAGCTCTTTTTCGGAAGGGTCTTTAAGTAACTTCAGGCTATCATCGGCATGGCTGGCAAAGACCACACAGTCAAAGCGTTCTGTGCCCTGCTGAGTTTCAATCAAGACCTCATTTGCGGTACGTGATACCTGTTCAACCTCGGCTCTTCGGA
Organism: Acinetobacter sp. ANC 3813; assembly: GCF_002135435.1. GTDB lineage: Bacteria > Pseudomonadota > Gammaproteobacteria > Pseudomonadales > Moraxellaceae > Acinetobacter. Next base: position 25,607 of record NZ_NEGK01000001.1, read on the forward strand.
AGCTAATGTTCTGGGCCTGTTCCTGAATTGCACGGACATAGCTCGCCGAACCGCCTTTCACAGTTTGCCATAATGGACGGTCCTTGAGTTGCAACATGCGGTGATGCTGAAAAAAACTCACCACAAATTTATACGGAATCTGCCCGGCCTGCTCGACTGGACAAGACCACAGCGCGCCGCACATCGGGTATAGATGCTCCTGACGAAAGGCCTCCGAATAAGCATGTTGATTTAAATATTCATCAATACTGAGAGTTGCATCTATATCTTCAACATTCAGATCTTTATTGGCTGCATAGAACCTGAACAAATCCGACAGCATCGCGCGGAAATCAGATTTGAGGAAGTTTTGTGGCCGACGCAATAAAGAGAATTTTTTGGAAGGATTGTATTGCAGCCCTGTGACCTGATTATTGACAGAAAAACCCATATCACTGCTTTGCGAGGCTATGCCGAGCTCTTTCAGCATTGCACAAAACAATGGGTAGTTATGTTCATTAAAGACAATAAAACCACTATCAACTGCGACTTGCTCCCCATCTATATTGAGCTGATGGGTATCGGTATGCCCACCAAAATAATTGTTCTTTTCAAATACGGTAACCTTATGCACTTTGCCTAGCTTCCACGCGGCATAAAGTCCCGAAATGCCAGAGCCAATAATTGCAATTTTCATTATGATTCCCCAGATTGAATATTTTGAGCGTCTTTCTTTGCAGCTTTTTTCTGTTTTCTGGCTTGCGCAATTTTGCTGACCTCATACACCCGTGCCGGAATCGGTTTCAACCCCCAGACCAGTCCGAACCAAGACATAATTTTTAAAATGTAATAGGTCATATCAATTTGCCACCAATAAAACCCTTGGCGGGTACTGCCGGCATAATAGTGATGGTTGTTGTGCCAACCTTCACCTAAAGTAATCAAAGACAAAAATAAATTATTGCGGCTTTGATCGTCTGTATTGAAGTCACGGCTGCCATAGTGATGGGCCAGTGAATTAATACATAAGGTCGCATGCGTCAGTAAAACGGTGGATATCACAAACCCCCATACCAGCAGCTGTAAACCCGACGTGTCCAATTGAGGATAGCTCAGGGCGAGCCACTCTCCCAGTGCATAAATGCCGCTCGCAGTGAGCAGCACCACAATCAGACTAAAACGGTCCAGCCAGATCAATTCACGGTATTTGAGCCAATCTTTAATCACTTCTTTACGGGTAGCAAAGTTATATTCATTCAAAAACCAGCCCACATGACTGTACCAAAACCCATGTGTGGAGGAGTGCGGGTCTTGAATAGTGTCGGTATAACGGTGATGGTATCGGTGATGCGCTGCCCACCACAATGGACCACGCTGTGCACTCATAGTGCCAAGTAATACAAAAATAAATTGCACCACACGTGAAGTCTGAAAGGTCTTATGAGACAAATAGCGGTGAAAAAATGCAGTAATTGAAAACATGCGAATCAGATAAAAGATCAGCATAAAACCAATTGCAAACCAAGATACCCCGACCCAAAACACGGCAAAGCAAGCGAGATGCAGCAGAATAAAGGGCAAGATGCGAAGCCACTGGATTTGAGTATTTTCAGCCGTCGTCGCTTCTGCCTGCGCAGGCATGGACCAGCTATCAACCCATCGCATCAGACTTTTCAGCATAGACTTATCCTAATTGCAAAATATTCTATTTTCTTTCAAAGATTTTAATCGTATTAATATCAATTTTATGTGAAGCAGCATAAAAAAAGCCGAACTGTGAAAGGAGATATTGGCAGTTCGGCAAAGGGCTTTTAAGATTAATGCGGCATTTTGACTAGCTTACTGACGTCGTAGCCATACTGCTGTGCCGTTTGCAGATAAGATTGATAAGTCGCATCCTCGATCTGAGGCTCACGGGACAAGATCCATAAGTATTTATCGCTTGGCCCACCCACCAGTGCAACCTTATAGTCAGGGTCGATGCGTAATACCCAATAATGACCTTTAGTAAAAGGTAACCACCTTAAGCCTTTAGGCAAAAAGCTCACCTTAAGTTTGCTATTGCCTTCATTCTGCGGATAGGCAACACCTTCGGAACTGATCATTTCACCGTTTGCAGTACGACAGCTATTTAATACACCCATCGTTTTATCAGTGTTTACACTGTATTGGGCTGTAATATCTGAAACGCACTTACGTTGAAAATACATCGGTAAATGCGCTATTTCATACCACTTACCTGCGTACTGTTGAATATCGATTTTCTCTACTGCTTGGGGTGCAGTTGTTTCCGCCTGAGCAGTGACAGATAAGCTTAAGCTGATGATCGCCAGTGCCGTACCCGCAATTGACTTTAATAGGGTATTCATTTTCAAGCCTTATTTGATTTTGTAGCAAAGATAACCTAGGGAGATGTGAACAAAGCGTGAAGATAAAATGATTTGTTTCAGTAGTGTTGCTTTTGGAAGCTTTAGACTGACTTATAGTTTTAAGCCATTCTTTGAATCATCTGCGACTGCTATCCCATGCATCTCTACTAGATCCTGACATAGGCATACTGCCTTCAGGCAATAGCATAAACTTAAAGACAAGAGCACTTGCTCTCTATATCCAATAACTTCTCAGGCGGGTTAGCACATTATAATCGATGAAAAAACAGCATCTCCCTATAAAGAATAGACATTAACAGCATGCGCATATTTAGCTGGTGCAAAAAATGGCACCGCTGCTGGAAGGAAGTGAGATAATATTTTTAATGATTTAAACGTGAGTCTAAACAGTGTTTAAAATCAATAAATTAAAAACCGTTTATACTACCTTAAACAATAGGCTCGAATGACATCTGAGGAACGTAGATGCAAATGCTTGGTTTTACGGCCAGCAACCCGTTCACGCCACAATTTAAAACTCGATGGTTTCATATTTTTCCGCATCAAGCAGATCACTGCCGTTTCATTTAAACCATATTCACGCTGGATGGCTTCAAAAGGTGTTCTATCTTCCCAGGCCATTTCGATAATTCTTGATAAGTCTTGTTCAGAAAATTGATGCACGTCACTCTCATCTTTAATCAAAAAATAGTCAAAGCTGATTTTATTAGCTTTAAGCTGCAATAAATTTCATCAACTCACTTATAGAGTTTGAATCGATTTTGATTCGCTGAAAATCATAAAAATATGGGCATGAATTTTTTGTGATTATTTCTAATATTTACTCATGATAAGAAATTAAATAAGCTGATTTTATGACTTTAGCTCTGGGAGTATCTCAAGCATTCACTACAGCTGAAAGTATAGGCTTTGAACGACTTCCGCCTGAAGCGCAATCCACATGCGCACTCATTTCATTTCATTTCGTGTTTAGAATCACTCTGAATTTTTCCATCCAACAGATTAATGGTCCGGTCACATGTTGCCGATAATCTTGGATCATGCGTGACCAACAACACGGCACAGTCATGTTCACGATGTACTTTACGAAATAATTCAAACATTTCCGCAGCAGTTTGAGTATCCAGATTGCCTGTCGGTTCATCAGCCAATAATAGTGCAGGCTGAGTAATGAGTGCACGTGCAATTGCCACCCGCTGCTGCTGTCCACCTGAAAGTTCATTTGGTTTACGATCAGCAAATTTTTCCAAACCTACTGCGGCCAATAATTCATGGGCATATTGCAGCGCAGATTGATCTGGCTTGCCTTGCTTCAGCATTAATGGCATGAGCACATTATTTAAGGCAGTGAAGGCCTGTATAAGATGATGAAACTGAAATACAAAACCAATACTGTGTCCACGTAATGCGGTCCGATCAGTATCATTCATACGGCTGGTCGCCTGACCCAACAAGTACAACTCGCCGCTGCTTGGCTGATCTAATAATCCAAGAATATTCAATAAAGTGCTTTTGCCTGAACCTGAAGGACCAATTAATGCGGCAAAGTCGTTACGTTGAATACACAGATCAATCCCATGTAAAACCTCCACTTCATTGGGTTGCCCAACGTTGTAAGACTTTCGCAATGCTTCTAAACGCAGTACCTCATGAGTTGGATCAGACATGACGAATTGCCTCCACAGGATCAAGTGCTGCTGCTCGACGGGATGGCACTGCAGCAGCTAATACACCCGTGAGTGTCGCCAATAATAATGCGGATAAGATCAGCTGGATTGAAATTGAAATATAAAACAAACCGGGACCAAATTGATTAAATCCCCATATCAGACCATAGCTGACCACACTGCCCAGCAACGAACCAAGCAAACCGAAAATTGCCCCCTGAAATAAGAAAACTCTTAAAATTTGCGCTTGAGTCGCCCCTGTCGCACGTAAAATACCGATTTCCCGAGTCCTTTGCACTACACTCACCGACATCACACTGGCAATACCAAAGGCGACCGAAATCCCCACAAAAACAATAATCATGTTAGTCGATAGGCTCTGAGCAGTAATTGCACTCATTAATTGCGCGTTAGTTTCAATCCAGCTTTCCGCTTTCAATCCAGTCAGCCGTCCAACTTGAGCAGCAATCTGATCCGCCTCAAAAATATTCTTTATCGTCAGATCAATCACAGTCACACCGCCAGGCAAATTAAGTAAAGATTGAGCCTGTTTCAAATCCAGATAAACATAGCGGGCATCCAATTCACGAACGCCCAGTTCAAAAATTCCTGAAACATTTACCACTGCATTTTTCTGCTGCCCAGTGTCTAGCCTTAATTTGCTCCCAACTTGCACCCCTAAGTCTTTGGCCATTTGACGCCCGATTAAGACATTATCCGCACTGACCTTCAATTCACCACTCACCATATATTGCTTTAACGGAATAATCTTTTGATATCGCTCAAGATTGATACCAACCAATGCGACAGATTGAATAGCGTCTCCGCGCTGTACAAATGCTGGACCAGAAACTACAGGAGAAACAGCCGTCAAGACAGGCAACTGATCGAGAGTTTCAGTAATCTTCTGCCAATTATTAATGGAACGTAAGCGCTGCGCACGCTTATCTTCTTGTAACAATTGAAGTGTTCCCGCTGCTGGCGGCACAATATGATTCACCTCATCTGGTGAGATCAAACGAATATGGGCTTGCGTTCCTAAAGTCCGTTCTACAATATTCGATTGCAAACCCTGAATTAAGGCGCTAATGAATACAATAACCGCTACCCCAACCGCGACACCAATGGTAATCATCATCGACTGCGTGCGGCCTTCTCGCAAAAAGCTGATTGCGATCGTCCACTCTGTCCAAAGTCGCCCAAAAAAGTTTTTCAATCGAATTTCACCGGCAATTCATTTTTGCTATTTGTCTGATCCGCCTGATTCTGCACTATAGCTTTAGTTTGCTCTAAACGAACACGGGTTCCATTTTTAAGCACTGATTCGGCATCCGCTAAAACTTGATCACCCTCTTTTAATCCAGCAACAACTTCCGACATAACCAAACCACGCAAACCCAGTGTGATGGAGTGGCGTTGAATTTTGCCACCTCTTACTAGAATAACTTTAGCCTTATTTCCACTTATATTACTTAAAGCATCATTCGGAATCAGCAAAGTCCGCTCGCGCTTATTGGTTTCAACATTTACAGATACTGTCATGTCCTGAAGCAAATAATCAGGTATTGGATCAACTGTTAATCGGACGTCAACTGTGCCACGTTGAGCATCAACATTTGGAGCAATAAAATTAATATGAGCTGGAAAAGGTAGATTCGGGTAGGCATCCGCTATTACTGTCGCTTTTTGCTGCAAAGCCAGCAGCGGTAAATTACGTTCATCAAATGGCACTCGGATTTCAGTAGCTCCATCCAGTGCAATCGTAAAGAGGATCTGACTGGGTTGCACCAAATCTCCAGGCTCGACATTACGTGTTAAAACAATACCAGATACTTCTGCACGAATTTGGGTCTTGGCGAGTTGGGCCTGTAATGCAGCCAGTTTTTCTCGCAACTTGATCTCTTCAACTTTACCTGGGGCAAGAGCTGCAACCTGCAATCGAGCTGTTTCTACATTATTACGGGCAAGTATTTCAGCCTCTATCGATTTCTCCCTTTCCTCTGCTGATAATATTCCTAATTCAGTGTTCCTTCTCCGTGCCGCTTCCCGTTGAGCTTGCTCCAACTGCACTTTGGCATTCGCCAAATCGACTTCGGCTTGCGGACGTTTAGTCGTTGCAAGTTCCTTTAATTCAGTTTCTGCCTGCCGCACCTGCGCTGAAATTTCATCCGATTTCAGTACTAAAAGGACATCCCCTGGTGAAACCCGATCCCCTTCTTGAACAAATCTTTTAAGGACAACCCCTGTAATTTCGCTACCAATCTGAGTTCTGGATACTGTCGCTACGCTTCCTGAAGCAACTACTGTCTGTACCAATCGGCTAGATTCAACTTCATAACCAGCTAATAATGGTCCTTGCCACCAGCGATATGCAGCAAAACTGGCGACTAAAATCAATATTACAATTATAATCAGAGACTTATATCGGGCAACAAACAAATCCATTCTCCATACCAGATTCAAGGAAAGTTTTGAATCACAACACTAATCTTTAGTTGAATATATATGAAAATTTAGTTACAACACATCAAATTAAAAAACACACAATTTTTAAAAAAATTAATTTCTATATATTGTGATAACTTTGCTATTACTAAACAGCAAATTAATGATTTAAATTTATATTTTTTAATAATTTAGCTAAATTATAATAGCTTAAGGTTTTAACATACCTGCTTTAAATAACGTAATACACAGCCATATTTAATAAAGTAGTTGTGGTAGTAGAAATTGAACTCATCCAAAATCGCTAATGAAATCTGTTTATTAAAAAAATTCTCAGTATTTAATAGGTTAATTTTAATTAGCAATTGCTTACATGGAATCCAGAAACAAAAAACCACCTAGGATTAGTACACCTAAGTGGTTGTTTTATATGGTGGGCCCAGACGTTACCATACTTTAATCTAAGCTATTGTTTTAAAAACAATTACTTTAACTAAATAAAAAAAGATACAAACTTGGATACATGGGTTATTTTTGTTACTTTTTGTGTTTATTTTATTTTCTTGAAGTTAAGAGTTGAACCGATTCAGCACTAAGTGAACATCATCATTCAATAAATAATATTCTGGATGTTAGCGATTGTTCTAAACAGACTAAATGACTAAATTAGCTTCTAATCATTGCTGTATAAGGCTTTGTATTTAGCTAGTCACCTGCCAAATGCTGCCTAAATGACTAAGTGAAATAGCTATTTAGCGATCCTTTTAGTCACTTAGTCATCTAGTACAATACTAATTTCCATCTTGAAAGCCCTTAATAGCAAGGATTTCAAGCTAATTTAGTCACTTAGTCACTTTCCCCTAATAAAAGTGGATTTAAAACGACTAGGCGCTTCTTATTAAGCATTTCAACTTTTAAATAATTCGAGTCCTCTAATTGCTGAATAATCATTTCTAAAAGATTCTTATTTTTCTGCATCGGTCTAGGGCATGAAGTCTGCATATAAGAGTAAGTAAGTCTGTCAGTTTTTTGCTGCACACATTTACCTATAAGCCATTTAATAAGCCTTTCAGCTTCACTTTCTGCTTTAATTTCAATATCTGCATACATTGACCATTCATTTAATGAATATTTAATAACCTCACAAGCACCTTTTAATATTTTCGCATCAATACACTGCAAGCCCTCAAAATAAGCGAATACAGTAGCTAGGCGGCGTGCTAATTGACTAGCACGACTGGCAAATGCTTGTAGAAATTCATAACGCTGGCCTTTGGCTTGCAACTCCTCAAAGATATTATAGAAGGCTGCATCAATTTCTCTTGCTGCATCATCCATAGATAGAACGTAGCGACCATTGTGTAATTCATATTCAGGCTTAATCTGAGGGCAGTCATCAAGCAAATACTCACACCGTGTCCAGTAGGCGATAAGCCTGTGGTCGGTACTTACATTCTTATTTCTATAAACTGCGTCCTGTAGGCGTGTACCTGCTAAATTTTCAGGAATGGTTAAGATAAATCTTGGCAAAAATCCCTGACCTCTTAACAATGGGTCTTTTAGCGCATCTGCTAGGACTTCATGTTGCCCTTGTAAGTTAAAGGACAGTCGAGTGTCATAAGCTCGGCCGCTTCCGTTCATGTTTGACTTAGACCGTGTACGCTCCACAAAACCCTCATCAAATAGCTTTGCATAGCCTCCTAGTGCTTGATTACGTGTATCAGCTTTCATGCTATGGCCACCAAAAAACTGACCTGCTTCATCACTTGCAATGGATGCATTATTCAAAATACCGTCAATATATAAACCTGCAATAGATTCAAGAGTTATATCGCTATAAAGGGTACTTGGATCATTGGGTGGTGGATTTTCAGCACAATATGCTTCACGTTCCTTTTTAGGCAGTCCAGCCTGTGCGCTTTTCCATTGTTCAAGCTCACAGCGATATGCTTCATAATGTTTACGCTCATGTTTAATGATTGCCTGATCTGCCAAATTTCTGCTTGTACTCTTGCGGCTTCCACTTTGGCCCTCAGTCAGCAAAAATAAACTGCATGGCTCACCTTGAGGGCTAAAAGGATGCGGTGCATTCACTTTAGCCTGAGCGATATGTGACATCGTAGCAATTACACATTGAGAGGTCATGGCAATGGGGGCTTGAACATGTTCAGAAATAGCTATAACTGCCTCCTTTGCTAATGGCGGCAATGCATCAACAGGATAAACAGCATTTGCTGATGATTCTGCGTGTACAAGCGGTGTCAGTTTCCCCCATTGATTTGTGGAGATTTGAATAAATTTTTCAGGGCTAATTGCTTGCTTTAGCGCGTTAATTTTTTCTAAGAAAAATTGCTTTATTTGTTTGGCTTGAAGTGACTTAAAACTCTCATCCAATTTCACAAATAAGTCCTGATTTTGCTTTGGTTCATTAAAACCAGCCATAGCTCTAAATGTTGTTTCAGGCATACCACTATTTATAATCTGATATGCTGAATCAATATCTTCATTAAATACAACTCCCTCACTAGATCTTGCAATTTTTAAAAATAAGCCTATATCGTCTGTGCCCAACACATATGGTATGTATGCTTTATTTATATTACTTGCAAATACTCCTTTTTCACCTATCACAAAATATACTTTCTTCGAGTCGATCAACTGATATGGTGATTGGTCGGTATCGTATTTTTTAATAGTTCCACTTATCGTATAACCGACAACTTCAGAAAAATTATGAGGGTTTACATGGGGAATTGCATAGCATTCTTCACAGTTATAGTCTGTGTATTCTGGATGAATATAGCTCTCAGTCTTAACTTTAAAATTACGCTCATCAATACAGCCTTGAATCAATTCATTGAGTGAGTGAAATTCTGTTTTATGACCTGTCACTGGATCGGTGCTTATTGCAAATGGAGCGCTAAAAGTGATTTCTACGTTCATTTTTCACCCTCCAAATCTGAATTCGAAGGATTTAAATTTAAAACCCAATTTTTTATTTCATTTTCACGATAAAAAATACGAGCTTGTTTTTTATCTCCGAATTTGATCGGTTTTGGAAAAGTAGGGTCTCTTTGTTGCAGGTTATATATCGTATTTCTACTTGTTTTTAAAATACGGCAAACATCTTTAATTTTGATCAGCATTCTATCTCTCCTCATTTGTCATAAGAACATCATGAGAGATGCTGATAAGTTGATGAATTTCATACATAAGTAAATCCTGCTTGCTATATGGAGATTCACATAATTGAGCAAAACAGGACACTAAACACTGTTAGTGATACGATTAAAATTTCAAGCCTAGATAATCTTGACAAATACTAACTTATATGATTTTAAAATATTTTAAGTGTAGCCTAGATATGAAAATCATTATCTCGAATAATTTCCATAGCTATAATATTATGATCTCGGTCATGAATGTATTTTTTCTTATATTGTGTAATTGATGTACTGATGCTGCCATCATATATAACTTTTTTTATTTGACTTTCATTCATCTGCTTATTATATATTATTGATACTAATTCAGAGATAAAGTTATAGGAAATTCGATTATTAGTTAAAGAATTGAACATATTATCTAAATCTCGAATAAACTTATTTTCTTTCTTATTTTTTTCATTTTCTTTAAGCTCTTTTTGACTTATCATTGGATAAGAAAGATCTTGAATATATTTAGAAAAAATATATTCAAGATCTGAAATATTTTCTATAGATTTATTATTTAAAGTTATATTTTCACAAATTTTCATTTGATCTTCATTTTTTATGAGCCTTGCCCTTAATCCTAAAAATAAATTTGAAGTTAACAATTCAATTTGATTTTTATACCAAATTCTGAAATCATAGGTATCTTCTGTACTATTAATAAAGTTGATGTATTTTTTATATATTTCTTGAATTTTTTTATCTTGATTTTTTTCTTGGTTTTTAATAGTGAATATATAATAGTCTGTGGATTTATCAAATGCCGTAATTATTAATACCAACTCCATTATTCCAAAGTTATTTTCTTTAAAATACTCTAATATCTTATTGTTTTTCAATATATTCTTTAATATTTTCAGGTTTTCATTATTTTCTAACAACTTTATAGAATAGTAAAAATCAAAAGCAAAAAATAATATTTCCTCGTTTTTAAAATAATTATCAAAGAAAAAGTTATCTGCTTGTTTTAATAACTTCAATTCATACTCTTCAGCACTTCCACATTGATCAAAATCAACATCGTCTAATTTAAATAATTCTGCAATTTCTTCACTATTCATAATAAACCTATAATCAATATTAATTTAAGAGATTTTAAAAATATTTAATAATTTAATGAATCAAACAATAAAAAAAGTAGTTACTGATATAAAAAAAGGTATAGCAACACTCACCATAAATTTCATTGCTTTTGCATTGAAGTCGACTAAGTACTTCTGTGAATATTTTTTATATTTCAATGTGAAATACACACTTGATATGAAACAAGCTATTAGTAAGCTTACCATCAGGGCCATGCGGTAATAGTCAATTGATAAAGTAGAACCTAGAGTAAATTTCTGAAATTGGTAATAATTACTACCTATCAGAAATGTAAAACATAGCAATCCCAAACCTATTGAACGGTATTCCGTGGCTTTGTTCTTATCTTGATATAAAAACTTGGTAATGAGCATGCTTGAAGTAAGAAAAAGAGGAATCAAAATAACAGTAAAACTGACGAGTAAATTTCTAAAGAACCAAGATTTAATGTCTGTATCAGTTCTAAATTCATAAATATTCAAAAATGGAAAAAAGACCACTGGAAAGAAGTATATATAGGATATTTTTAATGAATCAATATTTTCAATTTTAATCATGAGTGATCACGGTTTTTATCGTAGAGGCTAAGGAAGAAGTCACATCTTGAAAAAAAGTGAGCTGTGCAACATTTTCTATAATTATTAATTTTAATTGTGCATAAAACAACGTCAATGTGTATATGGAAATAAGGCAACATACTTAATGTAGAGTATGTTGCCAATAAATTTTTATCTAAAATGCTGACTGCTGTTGCTGAGCTTTTTGTTGAAATTGGCGCTTGTTTTCAACTTCAATTTCATTATTCATTTTTGAGTAGTTCGTTTTATCTTTGAACTGTAAAAAAGTTGTAGTATCAGGCCAGCCACGGTATGCCGTTATGCTCATTCCATTTTTGAAATTCCACGTATAACTTGCATCCCCAAGATTTGGGTTGCCTGACCTTTGACTTGGTTGTCCATACTTTGATGAAACTAAATTTGCAACTTCAAGAATTTTTCCTGAGTCCATAAACACTGGAAATTTGTATTCTGCAAATGCAAATTTCCCATTAGATGTATAACCAAAGTTTAATTCTGAAGCGCCTTGTAATACACCATTAGAATTGTATTTATCTATCCAGTAATTGTTATCTTCACGAACTGCTTTTACATCAGTATTTTGTAAAACCGAGCGAATTTGATCGCGTGTTGCCCCTTTTAACTCTATATTAAATAATTGTGGTGCAGCCATTACAGATGAAGAAGCTACTGTTACACACAATATTAAAGCCGTATTAATAATATGATGCATAAAAAAATATCCTAGATTGTATTAATATTCATTTGAAATAAAAGATTGAATTGAGTTTTTAAAATTTAATTTATTTTTCTAGAAAATAATTTCCCATCTTCAACGGTAAGATTAAACTTAGTTAAACGACTAGGGCAACAATGCCCATCATCCTCAAAATAATCATATTGATGAACATTAATATGACCTTTACTATCTTTTTGAATACTGGCTGTTATGGCAAAAAACTTTGAATCTAAATAAGTAATTTTTTGACCCTTCTGTCCAAGAAAAACAGCAATTTCTGTACTCATCGTTGTTGGATGACAATTCGTTTTTTCACAAAAATTAAGTACTGTAATTTTGTCTTTAATTCCATCGTGATTAATATCAGCAGTGATAATTTCTTTAGATTTTAGAGAAAATCTAAAATAGTCTGAATCTGTAGCATATTTTTTGCTGTCTAAATTCAATTTTTTTATAGATGTTTGTACACGGTTGTTGATCTGTTGCTGAAGAGTTGTTGCTTCTGCTCTAGTAGCAAAAAGTATAGAGAAAGCAGTGAGTAGTATTAACTTTTTCACAAATGTATTCCTTAAAAATTAGCCGCTTCTGACTGATTTTTTTTCTGTTGGCTTTCTTGATTTATTTGAGATCTTTGCTGTTCAAATTCTTGAGTAACATATTCAATATTTACTTTAAAGCCCCCCATATGTGGAGCACTAACTTTAATCATTTCATTGTTTGGAGTAAGAAAAACAGTTTCTTGATCCCCTACAAAAGGTGCTTTTTCACGAATAATTTTATAACTATTTTTCTGCACATAACTTACAATTTTTTTGTATGTCTCTTTTGACATATGATTATTTTCACTTACTGTCATCCAAACAGAAACTAACTTTTGATTTTTATCAAAACCAAACTGAGTAAATAGTAGACCATCTATATCAAAACCAGTACCATCATTTTCTAAAACTGGCCCTCCAGCATAAGACTCACCGTTTATTTTATAATTATTTAATCGCTTCTTTACGGAATCAACTGTTGAATCTCTTAACTTAAAGCCTAAAACAGGTGTACCTTTTAAAGTAGGGTCATCTTCTGGCGTTATTTTTTCAGGTGATTTCTGAGCGACAACCTCTTCTTTGCCTTGAATTTTAGTTTTCTCTTGAGAATTATTATCTTTGGAACAGCTAGTTAATAAAAAAAATGAAGTAATGATTAATAATATTGATACTTTTTTAAGCATAATTAAAAAATCTCTTATAAATATTAAAATGTTAGAGCACTAAACTAAAAATCTGCAAAAGATTATTAATTTTAGGAGAAAAAGGCAATGACATATCTACACATAGTTAAGTTTATTCCTATTTATATGTACGAATTAAGGAATCTTCTAAGTAGCGATTTGAGAAGTTATTTTCAAACCAACGCAGTGCATCTTGAGTAAAATAAATATTGGTGTATATACGACTATCCACACCAATCGCTGAAATTGTTTGCCATGAGCGAGTCATAATCGCTATAGGGCTACCATCCTTATCAAACTCTACAAATGCAGGATCAACATCATAACGATTCACAGCACCATTAAACTCTGTAATGGATTGCACTAATCCACGATTTAAATCACTATTAATGTTCTTTTTATACATGCGAACCTGATGGCCTTTAGCTAGAGCTTGTTCAATAAACATTTTTGAAGCTAAATCTTTTTCTGAAATATAAATACCATTGTTAATTTTTTGATTCGCTTCATTGAAATTTGCTTCGTGATTTATATATTTTTCTAAATAAATTGAACCCATTGTCCGTTTTTCTAATTTGAATTTATCATTCATCAGTGATTGATTTAAGATAATCACATTATTATTTGAACGACTTAAAAGAACTAAAAACTTATTTCGTATATCTTTATTTAACATTTCATCCCATACGCGTTGGGTTCCTTTGCTGACCCATCCATCATATGCACTCACTCCTTTTGATATCGCACCTGTCGTACTATCTGCTGCGGTCTGAATTTGTTGACAACCGACTAAATTAATTACAAAAAAACCACCTACTAAAAATAAAAAATTCTTCTTCATCTTACCCTCTGATTCTTAGTGAAAATTCACAACTAATAATTAAGTGGTCAAAATACTAAGGAATCCTTAGTAATTAATCAATTAAAAACTAAGAGAATCTTAGTTTTAATTAATTATCAAATACCTATGGTACGCAATAATTCCAATGTGTTTTCAATGCGTCTAAAAATTGCCCGTAAGGCGAAGAAACTTTCTCAGGAACGTTTAGGAATACTCGCAGGTATTGATGAAGCCTCGGCTAGTGCACGAATGAATCAGTATGAAACTGGAAAATATGCACCTGATCTACTTATGGTGAAAAAAATAGCTGAAGTTTTAGAAGTACCAGTCGCTTATTTTTATACAGAAAATAATTTAATGGCTGAAATTATTATGCAGCTCCAATTCTTGACTGAAGTGCAACATAAAGAAGTATTGGATTACATTCATCAAACAACTCAAAAACATCAATAAAATTGATATATTTTACTGGTATTAATAAGAATATTTGATATTATTTTATAGACCCTGTACTTCAATGTATTCACTGATCAACTGCCAATTTTCCGTTGTTGAAATCTCTCGTGGAAGTTCGACTTCAAAGGATTCATAAAAATATCTACGCATACAATATTCAGTATAAGAATTTGCATAGGTTTCATACCGTACGATGATTGTTAAGTCCATCATCGGCATTTGTGCCTGATCCCATCGTTGTCTTTTCCGACTGAAAAAAAATAGTTTCCCGAAGGTATATAAACGTCCTGCCTGTTGTCGATTACCTCTGAATACAGCATACACTTTGAAATAACGCTGCCATGCAAGAAGGTCATTGAGCGCTTTGGTTTGATCTTTCTGTGAAATCACTCGATTGAGAATTTGAGTTAATTCTCTTTTTTGTTTTTCTATTTCAGTTTTCTTAAATCGCCACGTCCATGAAAAATTCCTATTACTTTTACGATAAAACTTAGTTTGATGTTCAGCATATTTTTTATGACTCAACCGTACTAATTCAGCCTCATATTTTCCAAAATCCAGACTTAAATAGGGTTTATTGAATATGAAATTGAATTGTTCATTGTCTTTATAGTAATGACGGATAAAAGTTAATTCTTGCCCGACTGTGATTTTATCCCAGATGACAGGTTCAAGTTCAGCAATTTTATCTTTTGATGTATGTGCTGAACTGGTTGTTGAAGTCACTTTGCCTATTGTTTCTTTGCTGTGACGATGACTATTAGGGGTTTTAATCAACAAGATAAATAACCACGCATCTTTATAAAGAATGTCTTGAGCAATGAGATCAGCGACAGGTAATCCTTGTTTTAATCGATATGTTCTTTGCCGACTGGTTAAATTTAATGCGTATCGCTCGGTTAATTTATGAATAATTTTTTCAATATCAATTTTACCTAACTCGGCTTGCACTATAAATTTGCAATAAAAATATGATCCTCTTGTGACCTTATCTTGAATTTTTTGTGCAGTGTATTTTGTGTGGGGGCTGTAATCAATCATTCTATGTCATCCAACTATACACTTTTGATGTCAATCAACAATCCATTTAAATCCAAATTTCTTCATTCATTTTTGAATTGTTCATCAACAATAATTTTCTCTACATTTCCCATTTTGCTGAGTGCGTCAGCAATCAGCATTAATCAAATTGCGCTAGCACTGTCACCTCACGTTGTAAGGTGACAATAAAGTAGTTCCTAGTGCGCATTACGGGACTTAATCAGTAAATTTTATACTTGTTTAAATAATATATCAATAATATTGATATATTAAATTTACTTTGTTAATATAAATGAATATCAATCGAATTGTGGATTGACCATCCATTCCAACTTTCTTTTTTTTGAAGTTGTTTGAATGGCTGACCACCATTCAAAAACTTTGATACATATTGCCCTAAGTACACGAACTAACCATTTTTGTATTGCCGATGTAGCGGACTGCTGGGGAAACCTCGCTCGGTACGTTGCAACGGGGGCTAGAGGATTGCAATATCCTCTTTCTATCCGTTCATTCACTTTTAAGAGTTCCGAAAACCTAAAAAGTGGTTGGGCGACAAGGAAACGGGAGCCTATAAACGATTTATCGTGAAATGGTCATTTGGTTAGTAATAGCCAGATTAGGTGTGAAACTATGAAAGTAGCGGATCATTGAAACCCTGTTCAAAGTGATACAGTCAGGAGCAGCATAGGATGTGCGATAGTCTCCGTTAATAGCTGAGTGTGTATGCTTGATCGAAGCAAGGGTCAACGACTTGCGAAAAGTATGCTCATTTCCAATCACGATGGCTGCTGAGAGTGCCGTGAGGTACTAGGACTTCGAGGCTAACGCTGGAGAAGTCGGCACCATTGGGCGCAAGCTGAATGGGTCGCTGGATAGCTTAAACGTGTAACGGCATTAATCGATAGATGCTGATTGGAGTGTAAGAGTTTTACCCTTTATAAAGTTGTGTATACATCATATCCCGATAAAACCAAGGAACTACGGTCGGGGGAAACAGGAAGCATGTATACAGGCGAGAGGATAAACGGTCTGCACATTAAGACATTTTGAAATAACTTGGGAAGCACTGAATAAAAAGGCTTAAATTGGTTAAAAGTCTGCTGTATTTTTTCAGTGTGGGAGCGATGGTGAGTAGCGCATATAAAACGTTTTAACTTGATGTTTGTTTATTCCAGTTAAATTGTGGAAATTGTACTTCTCCAACTGAAAAATTTGATTTTGATTCATTTTTTAATGATGAGTTATTTAGAAGATTTTCAGTAGGATGAGTAAATGAGATAGCTAGCTTAAAGCGAATCCTAAAACATTTCGATTTTTTTTCAGTCGGGATGCTCATTGCGAAAACTTGAGTCGGCACATGCGTGAGCATGTTGGACAATATGTAAAAAAGAAAGGTTAATGGAACACTGGTCATGTTTCTCAGTTTGGGATTGGTCTCTCTGGCTAGGCCAAGATTGATACAGTGTAAGTATTCTGAAGTTTGGTCACTGATGAAAACATACTTATACGGGTTTGCCTGAGACATAATTCAGGATAATGCTACACCAGCATGAAAAAATCGTGGCTTGTCCTTCCAGATTAGACAAGCATAAAGCTATTGCCTAGCAGTAGAAATATGAAATGGAATATGGCCTAAGTCGGCATGAAAAAATTGAACCGCCAGAACAGGCGTAATTATCTGCTCAACAAAGAGCATTAAGAAATGAAATTAGGCTCGATCCCTTAGGGACGAGCCTTGTCTTTTTTATGTACTGCATTATCTAACAAAATTTAATTAAAATATGAGTGATGACGACCGAGTTGATATAGGTTTATTAATACATAGATAATAGGCTGAAAGAATAAAAATGTAGTAGAGATAAAAACATGACTAATTTAAAGACTAAAAAATATAACTATGCTTAATCTATTAAATTACAACTAGTTTTTAAGGGCTAAATAAATATTAATATGTAGCATTTTTAAACTACAACATCTTATTTAACCATTCTTCAAGATGATCTACTTGAACAAATGAAAGATCGACTTGATAAGGTGGGCATCTAAACCACCAATAAGTATTTTTTGAAACATACAAATTAATAATTCTTAAATCCACTAAATTATTGGGTGTAGGCCATTGCATAGAAGATCTTATCTTATTATGTTCTGATAACAAAAACTCATGCCTTCTTTTAACTTTAGATATTTGTGATTTATCACTTTGATCTTTTCCAAAGACCCTCTGTCTTAGGCGACTCATATCTTTTAAGCAATATGCTGGTTGGTTGTATTTACATTCAACCATAATCCAACAATTAGACTCTGGCAAAAAAGCTAATACATCATAATCCCCAATATCGGGATATTTATCTTGCTTAAATTTTTTCTTTAGGTCTATTCCTTGCCCAACATAATGAGTATATCTACTCAAAATATCGAAAGCTTTTTGTTCTAGTTGCTTTTCTAAAACAGTTTTTGAATCATCTACTAACTTATTAACTGTAGGAAAGTTAAAGTCAGCAGGTAAATATCCATCTGTTATATGATTTGTCCAAATACCTAATGAACGATAAGTACAAGCAGGAGACCATATAATTTCATCATTTAAGGATATTAAAGGCTTAATATTCAACCTATTAGTTCTCTTACTATGATCACCAACAGGTACATCAAACTGAACTGTTTCAATACCTTCTAAAATGTTAATTTTACTACTATCTAGGATTAGAAATTTAATAATTTTTTCTAATTCATCTATATTTATCGAAGGATTGCAAATAAATTCAGTAAGAACAGAAATTAATTCATTAAAATTGGATTTATAAAAACCTTGTATTTCAATTCCTTTCACATTTGACCACGTAGATAAACAGTGTAGTACTACGAACAAATTTCTAAAACCAAACTTCAAATCTGAGTAGAAAGCTAAATCAATCAATTTATATTTATCATTAGGAATAATAGATTTCAATTCATCTTCACTATTAATACCAATTCCAAGCTTATAAGAACTTAATTCTTTATTATACTCATCTTTTATTTTTAGACTCTCATCTGACATTATAATTTCAGGAATAAAACTAAAATCAATTTCAATTCCTTCAACTCCTAAATCATAGTGTAATCCATCACTTGAATGATACATGTTAAGTAGCCAATTAATACAACCTAATATCGTCTGATATTCCTCATATTCAATTTTTAATGAACTATTACTACTTAACATTAGAGTGCATTCTATTAAATATCTATAAAGTTGAGATGTCCTTATGAAGTCGGAGTTCATGTTAGCAAGTTTTTCAGACCTATCATAGCTAACTTCATGTTTTAAACTCATTTCTTGTTTAAAGTCATCTAAATAACTAGCTGAATTCAAAATGGAATATTCATACAATGATGTTTCAATTATAGAATCAACACTATATTTTTTTATATAATCATGTATATATTCTCTAAATTCACCTGAAGCATTATTAATGATTTCTTTAGCAGTATTTACATCTTTATATAAGCCAGCCTCTATGCCATTTGATTTAAATATCTTTGCTAATTCCTGTCTACCTTTTTTATAATATATTTCTTTAATTGGATTTACCACTTTATCGATAACATCGAATTTTGGAGAAATATGACCCATTGTCATTCTCAATTGCCATTCGTTCGTCTCTAGTAATGTATAAAACAAAGCATCAATATTTTTAATCTCATTAATTTCATTAAATATTTTTAAAAATTCGATACAAATTTCAGTTTGAAATCCTGCATTTTTACTATTTTTAAAATAAAAAAAACAATAATTCAAATTCAAAAATACATTTATTTTTTTAATTTTATCTCCATTATTAATAATTTCATAATTCGTAATTAATTTATCAAAATCTGATGGTTTAAATTCACCTTCAATATTTAATATATCTATTCCTATTAACAAGTTAATTACAACCCCCTTAGGTAAGTTTACGTTGTATAAATAACTTTTTCGTCTAGAAAATGCATCTGCTGCCGCATGAGAGAATAACTCTAAAACTCTAGGAGTTAATTCGGTTTTATAACTATCAATTATTTTGAAATCAAATAAAAAATGTATACTTACATTATTAACACATGTACTCCAAGACATCATTTCATGATTGTTTGTAACTAAATGATAGTTTTCATCATATGAACTTTCTACATACCATTGATGTTCATCATCAGGAAGCATCAATGGTAAATCTCCATATTTTTCAATTATTTTTTCGTACCTAAAAGATGGTGAAGCATGAGTATCAATCATAATCATTGAAAATACTGTTGCACCATCTTCAAGTAGTCCATGACTATGTTTAAAAGAAGCAAAACCATCTAAATTAAAACCAACAAAAACTGTTTTCTTTTGAATCGTTTTGTAATAATCAACAAATTCGTCTAACTCATCATCCGACTCCATGGAGTCAATAATCGATATAAATTCATTAATCGATGAAAACTCAACATTATTTTCCTTTATTACTGGTACTAAATGATTTCTTGTAGTTAATTCTGGTAGGATTACTAAAATTCTTATTTTATCAAATATCAATCTCCCCCCATCGACATCTCTTGGTTGTAAACCATTTTGTGAATATGCTTTTTGCATCCCCCAATTAGGATCTGACATAATATTTTTAATTTTTTTTATGATTGACGGTAAATTATCTAGATTATTAGAATCTAGTGGGAGAATGAAATAGGTACGATTTCTACTTTGAAACACACCACTAAACATAATATTTAAAATATTTTTTAACGTTCTTATTCTAAAACTACCACATAATAATTTTTTTAAATTTTTCTTTAAAAACACTGATACACTCATGGTTTTATTATTTAAAGAAATATAGTTTTTATCATTATAATACTCAACCAAAACGACTATCTGATTTCTAAGAGAAAATGGATATATCTTATTCTCATATTCAAAATAGCAATATGGATTCACTTCTGCATTCATGTATCGTGAATAAAAATCAAATCCTCCATTGATATTTTCACCATTGATTACATTTAATGATTTGTTATTATTTTCTATATTAATATTATTAAGCCACAATAACATTTTATTTCTAAAGTTTTCATCTGGTACACATAAGTCTTGGTCTCTATCAATCACATCATGATTTTGATCTACAAATAAAATTAAATCATTCTGAAATTTTAGTAAATTTTTAAAATCCTCTACAGCTTGATTATCATTAGCATAAAATAGGGTGAAAGCATCAAAATAACTATACGTATCAGTCAAACAAGATCCATATAGAATTTGATAGACTATTCCATGATATTGATACTTTACAGTTCCCCAATCTGCAATAGGGTAAAAATCTTCAACCATTGGGTTATGTGGAGTCTCACGGTAAATCACTTTTAAAACATTGCTAAAATCTTCATAACTTTGAATTCTCTTTTCGCCAAATTTTTGTAATTTTATTGAAAAATAGATATCAAATAATAAGCTGAACTTCACATAATGATTTATATTTTCTAAATATGTTTCTGCAATAAGTAGTGTTTTGAATAAATCTAATGGATGAAACTTTTCGAAGATATCTACTATTTTTTTTACATAATCTGGAACTTCTTTTTCTTTATAAATTGGTTTCTTGTTTTTAGGTTTTTTTTCTTCCTTTACCCCTCCTAAAGATATCAATTTCTCATTCATTTGTTGAAATGCGTTGAATTTAGATTGAGAAATCTTTTTATTTTTTTTCATGGTTTTTATCCACACTTAAATATTGTATTAAGTATAGGAAAAATAAAAACTTATTGTAAGTATTTTGCCAAAAAATATAAAACATAAACAATATAAATTATTTAGTAAAAAAATCCGTCATTAGAATAAACCTTTTTTAATATTTTCATTCAATCTAGATTAATTTCATTAGTAATCTGTTCAAGATAGTTTGCCCACCACTGCATCACTCTAACTCGTTCATCCAAATGTGTAGCTTTGTCATAAACAGCTTTTACACCACGCTTTTTATGTGCTAAACAAGCTTCTATAACTTGTTCTTTATCACTGAATTGATTGTTTAAAGCTGTGCTGGCAATATGCCTAAAACCATGTGGGCTTTGTCGACCTCGATAGCCTAGATTTTTTAAAGCATTATTTAATGTTGCTTCACTTATTGGCTGTGTAAGACTATCTCTACTTGGAAACAAGTAATCCGATATTGTTCTAATTTCTTTTAACCTAAAGAACAAATAGACTGCCTGTTGAGGTAATGGTACAACTTGAGAAATACCACACTTCATTGTTTCGGCAGGTTTTATCCAAATTCTTTTCTCAAAGTCAAAATCTTGCCATTTTGCATAACGCAATTCTTGTGGTCTAGGGAAAAGAATAACGAGTAACTCCAAAGCAATTGCTGTATGTGGATTTCTATAGCTTCGAATAGATTGAATTAAATTGGGTAATTCTTGAAGACTGACATGCTTCATATTCCCCTTACTACCTTTATCAAGATACTTCAAAATTCCATCCAAAGGGTTTGACTCTATTTGTCCATGGAACTTTGCAAGATCATAAGCATTTCGACAATGTGAGACTAGTTTCTCTACCCGATTGTAAATACTTTCATTTCTGAGCATATCCTGAAAAAAAGATAACCATTGTTGTGGCAATATTTTGGTGAAATCCAAATCACCAAAAACAGAGAGGATTCGTTTTTCAATAGATTGAGTTTCTTTCTTTATCGTTATTTCAGCCCAAGTCGTTTTCTTTGTATCAAGCCAGTCATACATCAAACTTTTTAAATTAAGTTGTTGCTCCTCAACTCTTTGCAGCTCAATTTCTTTTTTTGTTAAAACTTTTTCTTTTTGCTGTAACTTGAGAAAAATAGTTGAAGCTTCAAGTTTAGCTTGTACAAGCGATAACTGAGGATAAGCCCCAATACTATGCCATTTCCATTTCCCTATCTCATCCTTAAAGCGTACTTGCCAAGACTTTTTTCCTTTTGGTGATACACGAAAATAAAGCCCAGCATCACATGAAATACGATACTCCTTATCCTCAGATTCAAGATTATATAAATGCGTGTCTTTTATTTGTTTGATGCCATTTAGGGCAGTTCTTTTCATAGCTAAACGACTTGTATCCGAGTAATGTAGAAAGAGTACGGATACAAGATTGGATACACAATAGGGCCAAATAAAGCTGTGCATAGCCAAACATAGCTGTGCAAAAAGGATAAATAAAAAACCCATGAATCTTTATAATTCATGGGTTTATATATCAAATCATTGCAAAGCTGTGCATATGATTACAAAAAACTGGTGGGCCCAGACAGACTTGAACTGTCGACCAACGGATTATGAGTCCGCTGCTCTAACCAACTGAGCTATAGGCCCTATACGCTGAAACTGTTATATATCAACAAGTTCAGGCGAAAAGAATACTATCGGAGATTATTTCAAAACACAAGCATTTTTCATACTGCTTGCACACTAAGGCAACAATTTAAAATTAATTTATTCAAACTGCCTCATGCCCATCCTGAATTGAAATTCGATTTAAGTCGAATTAAAGCACTTTTTTTATGCTTGCCTTGAAGCTATGCATTACAATTCTTGTGAAAAGAGCTATTCATGTTATAGCTTTAATATATTACTTAAAACATATAAATAAAGGTTTAAATATTTAGAACTAAAATTTATGAACCAATATTCATTTCAGTAAAACTAATACGTCCGTATTTATTTCAATCAAATTGCTCAATTTTCTTTGATTCAGTATGAAATTCAACCAAAGACCACACTATTATCAGCGTAAAAAGGAATGAAGCAAACAGAAATGCAGTCAAATAAGTCATTATTTCCAGTCTCCGCAGATAATTGAATAAAAGAATAGTCTAGGCCGTACAATTTGACCTACGACAAAAGTCTAATAAGATTTTTTACCCATGAATAGCCTTTAAATACTTTTTTTAATATAAATTCTGTCTTATTTAATATATTTTATATATCATTAAATTTTAATTAATCGATAAAACATCTAAGTTAAAAGCCTTTTAAATTTTGCGCATCATTGCAATACATGTGTATTTTATTTGTCAACTAATATGACTTTTCTATTGACTGAATAAGAAAACAAGCAGACATTAGCGCAATTATTTTTGCTGAACTGCTGCCGTTGTATGTTAAAAAAATTTATTGGTGAAACGTCATTTAAATTGGCTGGTTGGACGTATGACGTACAGCCTGATGTATTGGAAAACAAGCAAGTCATCGTCGGCTTTGAGCACACCTCAATGATGGATGCAGTTTTATCGCTTGCCCTTTTTCAAATTTATGACATAAAAATTCATACTTTAATTAAAAGAGAATTATTTAAAGGCCCATTAAAGCCTATTTTGAATGCTATAGGCGGGATTCCAGTAGACCGTAAATCCAATAAAGATATTGTTTCGCAAATGGTTGAACTTTTTGAAAGCAACGAAAAATTCAATTTAGTGATTGCGCCAGAAGCGACTCGTGCAGAACGCGGCGAAGCGCGCAAACCTATACGTACAGGTTTTTGGCATATTGCCAAAGCTGCTGGCGTACCTATTGTTTTAATGTATGCAAATTCAAAAACAAAACAGGGCGGGATTTTCGGCAAGATTTATCCGACCGACCTAGATCAAGATCTTGCATTGATGAAAAAACTGTATAAAGAAAATGTCGGTTTAGATATTGTCATTCCAGAACCTAAAAATCCTGCATGATTGTCTAAAAACTCGGAACTAAGCCCTTTCTCACAAAAAAGGGCTTATGGTAGAATTTGCACAATTTGATAGGCATAAGGCCAATCTACAAGGAGCATATTTCGCATGGCGGGTCATTCCAAGTGGGCTAATACTAAGCATCGTAAAGCAAAACAAGATGCGAGCCGCGCTAAAGTATTCACAAAATTCATTCGTGAAATCGTTACAGCTGCCCGTTTAGGCGGCGGTGATGTTGCGTCTAACCCACGTCTACGTGCTGTCGTTGAGAAAGCATTAGTCGCGAATATGACACGTGACACCATCAATCGTGCAGTTCAGCGCGGTGTGGGCGGTGAAGATAATGCTGACCTCAAAGAAGTAACCTACGAAGGTTATGGCGTTGGCGGTGTTGCAGTTATCATTGAAACAATGACTGACAACTTGAACCGTACAGTTCCTGATGTTCGCCACTGCTTTTCTAAAACTGACGGTAATCTAGGCACAGCTGGTTCAGTTGCCTATATGTTTACTAAACGCGGTGAAATTACTTTTGAAGATGTTTCTTTAGAAGATAAAATCATGGATATCGCTTTAGAAGCTGGCGCTGAAGACATTGAAGTCGATGAAGAAGAAATTCTTGTTATCACTACACCTGAAACTTTTGGTTTGGTGCAAGATGCTTTGACTGCTGCTGGTTTAAAATCTGATAACGCAGAAGTAGTCATGAACCCTTCAACAAAAGCGCTTATTTCAGATGTTGATCAAGCGAAAAAAATCATAAAAATGATTGATATGTTTGAAGATCTAGACGATGTTCAAAACGTTTATACCAACGTTGAATTCACAGAAGAAGTTTTAGCTCAGCTTGACGAATAAAAGTTCTTAAATAAAAAAACGCGCTATTAAGCGCGTTTTTTTATTCCAGCAATTCACATGGCCATTTATTCAAGCAATTGCCTATCTTCTAAATCTTGTCTTCTGCTCTAGCGCTTTAAAATTTTTAATAGCATTTAAGTAGCGCTGATTAAGCTTTGCTCAGCAAGCCTGTGCAATTGAAAACTTTATATTCTTTAATCACGAAGCTTGAATGCAGTGCAACGACATGATCAATCTTTCCAATTTGCTTAAGCAAAACATCACTATAGTTTTCCATATCTTTTGCAACGACTTCGACAATAAAATCGGCAGACTGCCCTGTCACTAAAAAAGCATTAATAACTTCGGGAATGCTTTCCAGCTCTTCTAAAAATTTAGCAAAGGTATCTGTGTCATGTTTACTGAGTGAAACTTGAAGCAGCACATGCAGGCTAAAACCCAATTTCTGGTAATTCAATTCACGTTTTAAACTAGAAATAGCTCCAACATCAATTAAATGTTTAATACGGCGGTGTACCGAACTCACAGACAAATTAATGCGTTCTGATAATTCATTCAGATTTAAATCTTCTTGGGTCAGTATTTCCAAGATTTGCTTATCAAAACGATCTAATTCCATTTTATCCCTCAAATGACGCCACACCCGCCTTTATTTATGCCGTGTATGCGCACAATACAGATGATCGGCCATTTTGAATTTTTCAAATGAAGATGACCGATCCAAATTTTTTCTTAAAAAATATCTACAAGATTGCAAATTATTTTCATGTTCCATTTATATATAAAAAAATTATGCATGTTTTGCAAATATTTACGAATATTTTTCTAAAGCATCGCACTATTTTCTTATGCTGATGTGTAACGACTCCTCGAATTTTTTTTTGACATACAAGCAACCCCTTTTAACAAGTTCAGCTCTGAGCATTTCAGATCAGCGTACATTTTTCAGCCTTTTATCTGCAAAGCAAATAATCCGATGAATAATTATTATTTAAAAAACATAATCTTGAAAAACACCTTTTAAATAAAAAGTGACGCTTATCACATTTAATACAACTGAACGCTTTAGCCAATATTTTACATCTGTATAAAAATACTTTAAAAAAGTTCAGTTTTATAAAAATCATAAATCTAAAACAATAAGGAATACATAAATGGCGATTAAATCCATTAGCTCGCTTACAGCAAAACTCAATGCAGTCCTTAACCCTGCGCTCCAGCTTGCAATACCAGTAGTCCCTCTCAATCTAAGCAGTGCAATTTCAAGCCTGATTAGCAGTGTGACTCTTCCCAAAAACAGCACGATTAATTTAAGCGGGCTCAGCACTTCCCTGCCTAAAATTATGGATATGCTCAGCAGTTTAAGCGCTCAGTCTAATGCTGGCGGTACTGCAACAGCTCTTAATAGCATAATGCAAACACTGCAGCCTTTGCTTCAGTCGTTGAATAGCAGCACCAGCTCTGCACAAAAAGCAGACTTGCTGCAATCACTGCCAA
The DNA here is from genome assembly GCF_002135435.1 of Acinetobacter sp. ANC 3813. GTDB lineage: Bacteria > Pseudomonadota > Gammaproteobacteria > Pseudomonadales > Moraxellaceae > Acinetobacter. The sequence goes on from NZ_NEGK01000001.1 coordinate 52,299, forward strand.
CTGTTGTAAACAGCATGCAAACACTCGTCAGCAGCTTTACTGCACAAAAAGATATACCAATTAATATATCTTCTGCATTAACAGCGATTAAGCCACTATTAAGCATATTGAGCAGTGCAGACAGCAATTCAGATGTCACTAAGCTTATTTCAACTTTAAATCAGGTGCTGGAAATTGCCCAGCCAATGATTCAAAACATCAGTTCAGGCCATGCAGATTTAGGCACGCTTGCACAAAGTGCAGCTCAAGCGCTCATGCCGCTGTTAACTTCAATTAATACCGGCAATTCTAATATTGATATGGCTAAACTACAGCTGGCGCTTCCAGCTGTTGTTGGCAGCATCACTACCTTAGTCACCGCACTTACTCAGGCCAACCAAGGCAATATCCCAGAAACAATTTCAGCGGTCATTAAAGGTATTAATCCGCTGCTAAAAGTGCTGGAAAACAGCGGCAGTTTAGACAGCTCTCAGGCCGATACTGTCCACAAAGTCTATGATGTTTTAAATAGCGTGAAGACTATTTTGGACTTTGTAAATGAACCATCATTGCTCACGCTCTCCAGCGATTTAAACCACGTGATTGATTCACTTAAACCTGTGATTGCCATGATGGATCAAAAAGGTGATTTAAGCGCGCTGCTCGATCATATTGAAATTCCAGATCTAAGCGGATTGCTGGCAGATGCACATAAGCCTGAACTCATTTCAGACAGTATTCAAAATGCACTGCAAAGTATTTCAAACCCAAGCACGCAAGAACTGCCAAACATCAGTGAGCTTTTGCAAAACTTAAATATCAATACTGGCGCAATCAGTTTGAGCCAAATCAATCATCAAGCTGTTGCAGATACATCTACAGCAGTATCCACAACCTCAGGCACTGATACAGCTACAGGCGCATCCACAACACAAAATATAAACACCCTGCCTGCAGCTGCAATGCATTTGGATCTAGACCAATCTTTACTCTATGTCTAAGTTTTAGCATGACCTAATTATAAAAAAACGCACTAAAGTGCGTTTTTTTATTCAGTCTTTAAACACCGCGCCAATCTACGCGCGAATTACGCTCAGTTTGATAAATGCGCAGTACATACTGCCCCAAAGGCAGATCCATTAAATAGGACTTATAAGCTTTAAAGTCCTCAGATAAATGATCCGAATGTTCTTTTTCCCACGGTGTACCCGTAATTTCAAGAATCGGCGCAAGCATAGAGCACACAGCAATATCGGCCAAGCCTAAACGGTCACCCACTAAATAGCGGCAGCCCTGCTCAATAAGCCGTTTATTGAGGTCTTCGATAATGGCCTGCATTTCCGCTTTAGATTGTTCTACTTTTTCAGTATCCAGCTGATAGCCTTTAGACACCAATGCACGAATAAGCGGTTTGGAATATTTTTCAAATTGGCGTAAATAGCCTTTCTCGCCAATTAAAATATCCAGTGACTCTTCACTTTCTTTCAATACATGCGACAGCGCCCAACGACGCACATGTCGGCCTAACTCAACTGATTGCGCATTGATTTCCAATGCTTGCTCGCGTAAATCATGATCGGCGCGTAACAGCGCGTGTTCTGGATATTGTTCATCTAGATAGAGCGCAATTTGAGTCGAATCCGCAACCCATTGTTCACCGTCACGTAAAATTGGCAACTTATTCTGCCCTGTTTTAAGCTGCGCAAAAGCCCTATGTACGCCAGGAATCAAATTATGAGCGGTATATTCCAGTTCTTTGTGGTCTAACAGCCAGCGCGCCTTCTCACAAAAATGTGACAATGGAAACTGGTATAAGGTACGCATAAATGCTCCGAGTTTATTTTTGTACTCTACTCAGCGCAGCCAAGTATTTTAGTTGGATACTTTAGACACACCTTTTTAGAAAAACAATGAACTTTTTACCTAAAATTCAATATTCATCGACATTTTTGACAAGCGTTTTATATCTATTTAGCGCTTGAATATCATATTTAGAGATATATGCGGCAGTAAATTTTAATATAATTTTATGAATACCTTTGTTTTTCATTAATTTAACTTATTAGAAAAAAATCAATATTAAGCAATTATTCTCTAAAAGATTTTTTTTGATATTTAAATCTCAATCCAGCATTTAATTATTTTGGCTTTGCACGTTAGCGTTTTGACATCAAGTACAGGTGTCACTATGTCTCGTCTATCCTCTGAAAACATTCATATTATTGAAAATGATCAAGATGCTATTACTGCCGCTTACCATGTGGCGGACTTTGCGCTGGAAGGCCGCAATGAGCGTGATCAAAACCGGCAGCTTCCTTTTGCTGAAATTGATTTATTCAGCCAAAAAGGTTTAGGCGGCATGCGCATTCCAAAACAATACGGCGGCGCATTTATTTCCAATCAAACGCTTGCGCGAGTTTTCCGCATTTTAAATCAGGCAGATTCGAGTTTTGGGCAAATACCGCAAAATCAGATTGCGCTGCTGAATATGATTAACATCATGGGGTCCGAGGCGCAAAAAAACTTTATTTTTAACGAAATATTAAAAGGTAAACGCCTTGCCAATGGTGGCCCTGAACGCAATACCAAAGATACCAAAACCTTAAACACCACCCTTCAAATCATAGATGGCCAGTATTTTATCGATGGGGAAAAATTTTACTCGACTGGCAGCAGTTTCGCGCATTGGCTTGCTATTAAAGCCATTCACCCAGAAGGCCATGTTGTACTCACTATCATTGACAGCCAATCTGCAGGTGTAGAAGTGATTGATAACTGGGATGGCTTTGGGCAGCGTACCACCTCCAGCGGCACAGTCAAACTGAATCACGTTCAGGTTGATCCTTTCCTGATTTTTGATGAGCGTAAATTAGCCGAGCAGCCAAGCTACCGCGGCGCTTATTCACAGCTGTTGCAAGTCGCTATTGATGTGGGCATTGCCGAAGCGGCTTTTGCAGATACAGTCTCTGCAGTTAAAAAAGCCCGCCCGATCGCCGATGCACACGTCGAAAAAGCCAGTGAAGAACACTACACCCTGCAGGAAGTCGGAAAATCTGCCGTACTGCTGGATGCCGCTATTTTACTGCTGGATGATGCAGCTGAATATCTAGATGAACTCGATCAGCTAGATGCTGTTACAGAAGAACAAGCAGCCAAAGCATCTATTTTAGTCGCAGAAGCGAAAATCTATGCCAATGATGCCGCGCTGCAGATTTCAGAAAAACTCTTAGAACTTGGCGGCAGCCGTTCGAGCCTCTGCATCCATAACTTTGACCAGCACTGGCGCAATGCACGTGTGCATACCTTGCATGATCCTGTGCGCTGGAAACTTCATGCGCTAGGCGACTATTACCTAAATCATAAACTGCCTGCACGTCACGCTTGGATTTAAGGAGAACACCATGACCTCATTTCAAAATATTGTGCCTTTTCAATCCAGTTCTACGGCAGGCAGCGCTCAGGCGCATATTATTCAGTCTGATGCTGAAGCACTAGAAATCGCGCAGCATCTGGCAGAACAATTCAAACAAACTGCGGTAACACGCGATGCTCAGCGTATTTTGCCGTTTGAGGAAATTGAAGCCTATAGCCAGTCAGGCTTATGGGCCATTACCCTGCCAAAAGCATATGGCGGTGCAGAAGTTTCCAGCTATACCGTCGCACAAGTCATTGCTTTAATCAGCGGTGCTGATGGCTCTATTGGACAAATTCCGCAGAATCATTTTTATGCCTTGGAGGTGCTTCGCAATACCGCTACTGAGCAGCAGAAACAAAAACTGTATGCAGAAGTCCTGCAAGGCGCCCGTTTTGGCAATGCCTTAGCCGAGTTTAAAACCAAAAGTGCATCTCAAAAGCAAACATCAATTACAAAAACAGCCGATGGGTTTGTCGTGAATGGTGAAAAATTCTACTGCACAGGCAGCCTGTTTGCGCACCGCATTCCAACATTGGTCAAAGACGCTGAAGGGCGTGAGTTTCTCGCATTTATTTCCCGCGACAGCCAAGGTTTAGAACTGATAGATGACTGGTCTGGCTTTGGACAGCGCACCACAGGCAGCGGTACGGTCAAATTCAATCATGTTGCTGTAGCTGCAGAAGATGTCATTCCATTTGATACAGCATTTTCTGAACCAACTCTGGTCGGCCCTTTTGCTCAAATTATGCATGCAGCGATTGAAACGGGTATTGCTCGAGCAGCTTTTGAAGAAACCCTTGTACGGGTCCGTCAAGCGCGTCCTTGGATTGATTCTGGCGTAGATCATGCCACAGATGATCCGCTCACCAAATTTGAATTAGGCCGCATCATTGCCGATGTGCGTGCCAGTGAGGTTTTACTGAAACAAGCAGGCCTCTCGATTGACGATGCCCGCCCGAATCCTACTGCAGAGAATATTGCCAAAGCCTCTTTAGATGTAGCCAAAGTCCGCGCGCATAGCACTGAAACTGCATTAAAAGCATCTTCCAAACTCATTGAATTGGCAGGCAGCCGCGGCAGCCAGCGCGCAGACGGTTTAGACCGCTACTGGCGCAATGCCCGCGTACATACTCTGCATGATGCATCACGCTGGAAATACTATTTCATTGCCAATTATCTTTTGAACGGTGTATTGCCGCCGCGCAGAGGGACATTGTAATGACAAACTTAAACAATACGACGCTGCATCAACCCAAGCAAATTATTTTAAATGCCTTTGATATGAACTGCGCAGGCCATATCAATCATGGGCTATGGACGCATCCACGTGATGAATCACACCGTTTTAATGAGCTGAGCTATTGGACAGACCTAGCCAAAACCTTAGAACAAGGACTTTTTGATGGATTATTTATAGCCGATATTACGGGTGTATATGATGTCTATCAGGGCAATATCGACCTGACTTTAAAAGAGTCGATTCAGTTGCCAAGCCATGACCCCAGCACACTGGTCTCTGCGATGGCGGCCGTCACCCAAAATCTTGGATTTGGTGTCACGGTAAATTTAAGCTATGAATCGCCCTATCAATTTGCACGGCGCTTTGCCAGCTTGGATCACCTGACTCAAGGCCGCATCGGCTGGAATATCGTGACTGGATATTTAGATAGCGCAGAGCGCTTAATTGGGCAAAAAGGCTTAAAAGATCATGATCTTCGCTATGAGCAGGCAGTGGAGTTTTTAGAACTTTGCTATAAATTTTGGGAAGGCTCTTGGGAAGATGATGCTGTACTTAAAGACAAAGCGCAGCGTATTTTTTCTGATCCAGCCAAAGTGCATGCCATTGAGCATCAAGGGCATTTTTACCAAAGTCAGGGGGTGTTTCAGGTTTCACCATCCATCCAGCGCACACCCGTTCTATATCAGGCAGGCGCCTCGCCTCGCGGTTTAGACTTTGCCACACAGCATGCTGAAGGCATGTTTATTGGCGCGGATAAGCCAGAAAAAACCAAACAGCAAGTGGATAAAATCCGTGCCCACGCCAAAGCGCATGGCCGCGATCCATCATCTATCAAGCTGTTTGCAGGTATCAGCGTTGTAACGGCAGAAACAGATGAACTTGCACAGGAAAAATTAGCGGAATATATCCGCTACGCCAGCCCTGAAGCGGGTCTTGCGCACTTTTCCAGCTCTGTGGGCATTGACCTAAGCAAGTATGCGGATGATGAAGCCATTCCCTATCAAAAGACCAACAGTATTGCTTCGGTTAACAGCAAGTTTAAAGAACAGAAAATCACGCCAAATGACCTAAAAGCGCAGCTCAAACTGGGCGGACGGTACCCGCTCTTTGTTGGCAGCGGCGCAACTGTTGCTGAGCAGCTTATACAGCTGCTGGATGAAACGGGTTTGGATGGCTTTAATCTCACTCGCACGGTCGCACCCGAGTCACATCAGGACTTTATCCGCTGGGTGATCCCTGAACTGCAGCAGCGCGGGCGCTATAAAACGGAGTACTCGCAAGGCAGTCTGCGCAACAAGCTCTTTCAGCAAGGCGATCGATTAACTGCACCACATCCGGCAGATCAATTCCGCTTCAGAAACTGCAAACAAAAAAACAAGCAGGCTCAATCTGCTTAATACAGCAAATTTACTCAATACATTAAAAACAGAACTTTATATTTTTCGAGGAATATTATGGCGCTTAGTTCAAAATCCAAACTCACGCTGATTGGGGCTATTGCGGCCATCGTCATTATTGGCTTGCTGGTTTGGAATCATCAAAAAAAATCCGCCAATGATGAGTTAGTCATTGGCATCAGCCCTTCTTTTGCAAAACCCTTGCAAGTGGCTGCAGAAGAAGCGAAACAGCAAGGCCTGAATGTCAAATTAGTCGAATTTTCAGATTGGAACACGCCTAATATCACCCTGAATCATGGCGATATTGACGCCAACTTTTTCCAACATCAGCCGTTTTTAGACAATGCGAAAAAAGAAACCGACTTCAAAATCAAAGCCTTTGATGTAGGCGCTGCAACACATGTCGGCCTATATTCAAAAAAAATTAAAAACTTTGCTGAACTTCAAGATAATGCCAAAGTGGTTGTGCCAAATGATCCAGTCAACCAAGGCCGCGCCTTGCAGCTGTTGCAGCAAGCCAAACTGATTACCCTAAAACAGCCGGATAATTTCCTGTCAGGTCTGAACGATATTGCTGAAAACCCTAAAAAACTGCAGTTTATTGAAGTAGAAGGTCCGCAAACGGCCCGTGCAATTGATGATGCAGATTTAGCTTTTGGCTACCCGCATTATTTACGCTTAGCTAAAACAGCAGATCCAGAAAGCGCGCTGCTGTTTGACTCCAACACAGACAAGCGCTTTGCGATTTTATTTGCTGTGCGTGATGACTACCAAGACACCAATGGCAAACTGAGAAAATTTGTTGATATCTATCAAAATTCACCAAAAGTAAAACAGGCGCTGGACGCAGACTTTGGCGCGAAACTTTGGTTCCCGGGCTGGAAATAAGGAATCATCATGTCAAACAGCTTTAGCAAAAACCGTAAAATTTGGCTCATCGCCCTCGCAGCGGCAGCCCTTGTGATTGGCTTGAGTGCATACCGATGGTCTACACAGCAAATACAGCATCAGACCTTGAAAATTGGCATTAGCCCGCCTTATGCAGAACTGCTGCAAAGTGTTGCAGATGATTTACAACAGCATGGCATTCATGTCCAGCTGATCGAATTCTCGGATTGGCAAGCGCCGAATGTCGCTGTGCAAAATGGTGATATAGACGCCAATTTTTTTCAGCAAAGCGTATTTTTAGCCAATGCTGTCAAACAGACTGGCTATGATTTGCATGCTTTTGCCGCCGGCAGCGGCAGTCATGTCGGCCTGTACTCTAAACAATACAAATCATTGGCAGAATTACCGAAAAAAGCGCGCGTGGTCATTCCCAGCGATCCTGTCAATTCTGCCCGCGCGCTGATTCTGCTGCAGCATGCAGGGCTGATTCAGCTCAAAGACATCAGCAATGAATTATCAACCCTTGCAGATATTGTGTCCAACCCGAAACAGTTGCAGTTCATAGAAGTGGAAGGCCCGCAAACCGCCTTGGCTTATGACGATGCAGATCTGATTTTCGGCTTTCCGCATTATCTCAATATGGCCAAAAAAGCAGACCCGCACAGTGCCCTGTTTTTAGATACGATCGATAAGAAATACGCCATCCTTTTTGTCACGCGCAAAGACTATACCGATGAAAATCAAAATCTTGCCGCATTTGTACGCACCTTCCAAAATTCGGAAAAAGTCAAAGCGATTTTAGACCGCGACTTTGGCAAAGGCATGTGGTTTGAAGGCTGGAAATAAGGAGCATTATTATGGTTAGTTTTGGATCGCAAATTGATTTTTCTGTGCCTCACATTAAGATCCGCCAGCTCAATAAATATTATGAAGTGCAAGGCACGCAAGTGCATGCATTAAAGAATATCAATTTGGATATTCCACAAGGTACAGTTTTTGGCATCATCGGTAAAAGCGGCGCGGGAAAATCATCGCTCATCCGCACCTTAAATGGATTGGAAAGCACCAGCAGCGGCAGCATTCACATTCATCAGCAGAATTTGGCCCGGCTGAGCCATGCAGAATTGATTCAGCTACGTCAAAAAACCGGCATGATCTTTCAGCATTTTAATCTAATGTCTGCCAAAACTGTTTATGAAAATGTCGCTTTACCTTTAAGAGTTGCGGCCTATCCTAAAGATCAAATTGAAGCTCGGGTCAATGAAGTCCTCAGTCTCGTTGGATTAAGTGATAAAGCCGCAAACTACCCTTCACAGCTCTCAGGCGGACAAAAACAGCGTGTCGGCATAGCCCGTGCGCTGGTACATCACCCTGAGGTTTTGCTCTGTGATGAAGCCACTTCTGCACTTGATCCTGAAAGTACATCTGCTGTGCTGACATTATTGAAAGAAATTAATCAAAAACTCGGCATTACTATTGTATTAATCACCCATGAAATGCAGGTTATCCGCGAAATTTGCGACCAAGTGGTGGTGATTGATCATGGGGAAATTGTGGAATCAGGGCAGGTCTGGTCGGTATTCTCTTCACCGCAGCAACAAATCACCCAAGAATTGCTCAATCTAGAACAGCTGGAACTGCCTATTCCCTACACCGCAGAAATCCAGCCAGACAGTACTTTGAGTATTTTAAAATTGCGCTATGAATCCACTTTAGAACAATCGCCAGATCTTAAAGCCATATTTGCGCAATTTGATGCACCCGCTCATCTATTGCAGAGTCATGTCGATACCATCCAAAACCATCTTATTGGCTCATTCATTATCGCCTTAGCGCAAACAGATCTCGATTTTGCTGTGCTATCTAGAAAATTAAAACCGTATATTGCGCAGCTGGAGGTGCTGGGTTATGCAAAATCAGCTCATTGATTTATTGATTACAGGGACAATTGATACCTTATTGATGGTCGGCTCTTCTGCCCTTGCCGCATTTCTGATTGGTCTGCCCTTGGCCGTCATTTTAGTCAGCACATCTGATCATGGCATTTATCCATCTAAAAGTATTAACCGAAGCCTAGGCTGGATTGTGAATGTCACCCGCTCTGTGCCCTTTTTAATTTTGATGGTTGCGCTTATTCCGCTTACACGCTGGATAGTCGGTACAAGTTACGGCGTATGGGCCGCTGTCGTTCCTTTGACATTAGCGGCAACCCCATTCTTTGCTCGCATAGCTGAAGTCAGCCTGCGTGAAGTCGATCACGGCCTGATTGAAGCCGCGCAAGCAATCGGCTGCAACCGCAAGCAAATTATTTGGCATGTGCTGCTGCCCGAAGCGCTTCCCGGAATCGCGGCGGGTTTTACCGTGACTCTAGTCACCATGATTAATTCCTCTGCGATTGCAGGCGCTATCGGCGCTGGCGGTTTGGGGGATATTGCTTACCGCTATGGCTACCAGCGCTTTGATATGCAGATTATGCTGGCAGTGATTGTCGTGCTGGTCATTTTAGTCATGCTGGTGCAAGCTGCGGGTGACAGCATTTCCGCACAGCTGGATAAACGCAAGATTTAAATCTGACGCGACTTCATTCCGCATTCTGCACCACGCATCCAAGCCATGACTTTGTCATGGCTTTCATGTAAAATCGTCGGCAATTTTATATATAACACTGTGTGAGTTATTTCATGGGTTTTAATTGCGGTATTGTCGGCTTGCCGAACGTTGGTAAATCTACACTTTTCAATGCATTGACTAAAGCTGCTATTGCTGCAGAAAACTTCCCATTCTGTACGATTGAACCAAACACAGGCATCGTACCTGTGCCAGATCCACGTTTAGACAAACTTACTGCTATTGTTAAACCGCAGCGCGTCATTCCAACAACGATGGAATTTGTCGATATTGCCGGCTTAGTTGCAGGCGCGTCTAAAGGTGAAGGCCTAGGCAACCAGTTCCTTGCTAACATCCGTGAAACTGATGCTATTGCACATGTTGTTCGCTGCTTTGAAGATGAAAACGTGATTCACGTCAATGGTAAAATTGATCCGCTGGACGATATTGCCACCATCAATACAGAACTTGCACTGGCTGACCTAGACACAATCACGAAAGCAATCACACGCTTAGCTAAATCTGCGAAAGGCGGCGACAAAGACGCCATTGCCACTAAAGCGGTTCTAGACAAAATTTTGCCTTTGCTTGAAGAAGGCAAACCTGCCCGCGCAGCAGATTTAGATGATGATGAACGTAAAGCAGTTCGCGGTTTTGGTTTAATGACTTTAAAACCAACCATGTACATTGCTAACGTTGCTGAAGACGGTTTTGAAAACAACCCGCACCTTGAAGCAGTTCAAAAATTAGCAGCCGAAGAAAATGCAATTGTGGTTCCGCTTTGCAACCAAATTGAAGCAGAAATTTCATTGCTTGAAGATGAAGACCGTGCAGAATTCCTTGAAGCATTAGGCATGGAAGAACCTGGTCTAAACGTTGTAATCCGTGCTGGATATGGCTTGCTTGGTTTGCAAACGTATTTCACAGCAGGCGTACAAGAAGTCCGCGCTTGGACAGTTAAAATTGGCGCGACTGCACCGCAAGCGGCTGGCGTTATTCATACAGACTTTGAAAAAGGCTTTATCCGCGCAGAATGTGTCGCTTATAACGACTTTGTTCAGTTCAACGGTGAAGCTGGCGCGAAAGAAGCAGGTAAATGGCGTTTAGAAGGCAAAACTTACATCGTGCAAGATGGCGATGTATTGCATTTCCGCTTTAACGTATAAGCTGTAGTTTGAGCTTTTAATCCAAGCTTAAATAAAACAGATAAAAAAGCTCCAAGTGATTGGAGCTTTTTTATGCCCTATAGATACGAATGCTTGAAGGAAATGCCAAAATTACAACGCATAATCATGAAGCCAGCCTGAAGCTTAATAACATAAAACAAAGCCATAAAACTCCACAGCTTTTCACCTACACAGATGCTGCTTAATGATTTTAAATTCGGATTTATCTTAGAGAATAGGCGCCAAAGCCTTCAGACACCCAATTATAGATCAATTAAATTCGTGTTTTACGGAGTTAAAGAAATGAAAAAAATCAGCACTCTATTCGCAGCAGGAATGCTCAGTTTACTTAGCGCCACTGCATTTGCCTGCCCGCAAGGCACAACACTCACTGGCGGTACTGGCGCCAACCATAAAGGCGGAAAATGTGTAGCCGCTGCAACCGTTAAACATCAATCCCAAGCCGCAAAACATGAAGCCAGTCAAGCTCAGCTACACGCCACTAAAGCTAAACATGACGCAGTAAAAGCTGAACAGCATCGCACTGCAGCCATGCAAAAAGATGTAAAACAGGCTTCACATGAACAAGCCAAGGCAGCTGCAGAAACCAATGCGGCCAAACATGAAGCGGCTAAAGCTAAAACAGCAGCAACTCATGCAAAAATAGATGCACAGCATGCCCATACTGCAGCCAAACCCGTTAAATCTTAAAATTTCTAGCCTAAAAAAAACCGGTCTATGACCGGTTTTTTGCAAACTGTTTTTTAAATCCTATAAATTCAATATTTACTATTCGCAATTAACTTACTTTTATAAAGCTAATTAATTTTAGTGCGCTGAAACGTGCTGTGCTTGCTTAGCATCCATCAAGGCGCGCTGCTTACGGGCCTCTTCCAGCATGCGCTGTTCAATGTCTTTTCTAAAACCCAGCATAAAGACCATTTCGGCCAAAACAAATAATGGGCCAATAGCCAAGCCAATGACATCATCAAAGAAAGCCGGCTTTTTCTTTTCATAAAAATGCCCAATAAATTGAATGGCCCAGCCCACCACAAATATGCCAATGCTTGCACTTAACCATGCAGCCATGCTCCATTGAGCAATCAGATAAGCCAATGGATAAGACACAGCGAAGATCAGCAGCATCAGTAAACCAAAAATTTTATCTAAGCTTATATAATAGATCACCGTCATGGCAATAATCAGAAGAGCCAGCGTAAGTTCAAATCCTGAAACCATTACCCCTGCACGGGCGGTTAAACACATAATTGAAAATACAATCAGCGGAATGCCGACAAAGTGCGTTAGGATATTTTTATGATCCAGATGATATGCGGCATACTGGCTCAGCAGCTGTTCGAGTTTAGTCATGGCTATGCGTCCTTGTAATGGTTATGCTTTCACGCGTTATAATGACTATATAAGAATGCGCAACTGCAAGTTGTCGCGCAGGCGACAAATACAATTTAGACAACCGCCGCTAATGAAAATGGAATTTCAGCATGCTTGATCCGCAATACCTGCCACATTTAAACAATAACTATTGGTATGCGCAGCTTGGCCCCGAATTTCAGCGCTATATTTTAGAGCATGCGCATTTACAGCATATACAGAAAGAGCAGCGCATCTTCCTATCTGGTGATGCCTTTGATGGGATTTATGCCGTTTTAGAAGGCGCAGTCCGTCTTGGCTATATTGATATACACGGTAAAGAAGCTGTTGCCGCGATAGCAGAACCTATTATGTGGTTTGGAGAAATCTCTCTGGTTGATCAACTGCCCCGCTCGCATGATGCCATAGCGATACAGAAATCCACGATTTTGCATCTGCCGAGCGTAAGCATTCAACACCTGCTGCAAGAACATCCGCAGTTTTGGTTCCATATTGCACAACTCACCAGCCAAAAACTGCGTTTTGCCTTTCTAGAACTCATTTCTATCCAAACCCAAAATATCAGCCAGCGCCTAGCGCAGCGATTGCTGTTTATTTTAAATGGCTATGGCAATCATATTGAAATTGAACAGCATAGTATTCATATGTCGCAGGAACAGCTGGCGCAGCTGCTGGTCTGCTCACGGCAAACCGTAAATCAAGAATTACAGGAATTAGAAAAACGCGGCGTACTGAAACTGGCTTTTCGTAAAATAGAAATTTTAGATACTGCGCTGCTGCATCAAATTGCACATGCATGGCCTCAGGCTTAAAACTTGCTGTTTGATCTGACCTAGCGCAATTTAAGTGCAGTATTTTGCGCCATTTTGAAACGTTTTATAATTTTGATTTATATTGGTGCAAATATACCTTTAAAAAAAAATTTAAATGCATTAAGACAATATATTAAAAGCATCTCTTAAGAGAGCAACTGGCAAACATTTACGCTGTCAAAACCATTGGTGCATGGCGCAACTTCTTGCGAACTCGATTCTGGCGCTGTATTTGCATCCGCTTGAACATTCATTGCTGCAGTTAAACATGCCGCAATTGACAACATCATTAATACTTTTTTCATCTTTATCACCATTCATCTTCTTTTGAAATGACATCTATTGAACTTCTTTTACGCGGTTATTTTTACACATTTTATCAAATAACGATAATTCACATTTTTTATAATATTATTGTATTTTTATATTACTCATTGTTTTTAAATCTTAATTAAAAGATAAAAGAAGTGCTTGTTAAATAATATTTATTATATTTCAATATTTTAATTAACAATAAAAAATCACAAAAAAATAAAGCCTTACCTCTAAGACGCAATTATTCTTATAAAATCTATTTACAATCTCAAAATTAAAACTTAATTTTCTTATTTCAGAAACATCAATGTTTAAAAAAACCGCTAAATTGCTTTAGCGGTTTCTCAAACATACATTTCATAAAATTGGCTTAAACGCCAACTTTCTTCGGATCAGTATTTCCCAGCTGAGGCTGTTCAATTGCGCCCTGACACTGTTTTTTATCCCGCTCATAATCTGCCTGCTTTTGCGCGGTTGTATCTGCCTTATCAATGGTTTCACGCGCCCAGATTTCCAAACTGGTTAAGGCTTTACGGCAAAGTGCATATTTGCCTTCCGTTACCGAATCGGTCATTTTGACATTAATACGCCAGTCTGTACTCAGCTTACGGGCAGGCTTACGTACTTTTTCTTCCAGTTGATCAATCTGCTGACTGTATACCAGCGGATCGGCTTGATTAATGAACTTCCATGCTTCATTTGCATATGCCGTAGCGTCATTACTGAGTTTTGGCGCAGGCTTAATTACGACTTTATCTTCTTGAGCGTCGGATGAATTGCCGCAAGCCTGCAGCAACAGTACACTGCTCATCAACATTAGGGCTTTTAAAGTATTCGGTGCAAAGCTGAACATCGCAAGTTCACTCATACAAACTATTCGGCACTATGCTAGTAAATTCGGATACAATACACAATCTCATTTGACCTTTTGATCAACTCTCCCGCTAAGGTGTGTCGTGTCAGAGCACAATCCCTCCCCAGTACAGCCCGCCGGCTTTTGGCAAGGCGCTAAAGATAGCCAAGCAATTATTTTTACCTATCTTCCGGTTTCTTTTGCTTTTGGCGTCTCTGCGACTCAATTCGGCTTCAGCGCATGGGAAGCACTGTTTTTATCCTGCTCCATGTATGCAGGCGCCAGCCAGTTTTTAGTGGTCGCCCTGCTTGGCAGCGGCACCTCTATATGGATGACCGCCCTGACCGTTATTGCACTCGATATTCGCCATTTACTGTATGGCCCTGCTTTGCAAAACCTTATTCAAGACCGTTTAAACCTCAAAAAAACTGCCGTTTGGGCATGGGGCTTAACCGATGAAGTTTTTGCCTCCGGCATGATTAAGCTGTCGCAGCGCCGTCAGGAATGGTCTGAATCTTGGATGCTTGGCCTGAGTTTATTCAGCTGGATGTCGTGGGCGCTAGGTTCCTTTTTAGGCGGACTGTTTGCCGATCAAGTCAGCAATTTACCGCAGTTCTTGCAGGCGGCATTAGATTTCTTACTGCCTGCTCTATTTCTCAGCTTCCTATTGGCTGCTTTTGAGAAAAAGCACAGTTTTGTCGTCGCAGTAACTATCATTGTTTCCGCTGTTGCCTGTTATTTTATCGATTTATCTGCCGCCATTTTCATTGGCATTTCATCGGGCATCTGTGCAGGATTATTTAAGCATTATGTGCTGAAACAACCAGACCCAGAGCATATTGGAGGCTAGTATGAGTTTAGAAATTATCTTAGTCGGCATTATGGTCGGTATTGCCAACTTCGTTTCACGCTTCGGGCCATTTTATTTTATTCAAAAATTCGAGCAAGGCTCACAGCAGCGCGGCTCGCTATGGCTAAAAATTGCATTAGGTTCTATTGGCATTTCAGCAATCAGTTCAATGCTTGTGGTTGCTACTTTACCCCCGCTTTTAGAAACACCAAATAAAAGCATGGCGATGCTGGCGGGGTTTATTGTGCTTGCTGGTTTATATTTTAGATTCAAGAAAATTGTTCCAGCCACGCTGACCGCAGCGCTTACTTATGGCTTGGTGTATACCTATGTGCCTTTTCATTTTTAACAGTCTGATTATGTAATCTACTCGCTTACGTCAGAAGCCTCTCCTTATTATAAAATTTACAGCCTAAGCGCCTAAATTCATATTTTTAGACGCTTTCTCATTAAGCCTATACAAAAATTCTGCCGAATTTATTCATAAATAAAATTGTTGGACAATATCATTTATTTATGTGAATTGGAGCTTAAACAAACATTCAGTTCTGGTATGCTAAAAGTCCATAAAATCAAGCATGGATGATACACATGAGCGTGACTATTGGTACCCCACTTCAATCTTCGGCTTTTAAAGTTTTACTTTTAGGCTCTGGCGAACTGGGTAAAGAAGTGGTGATTTCTTTACAGCGTTTAGGTGTAGAAGTCCATGCTGCAGACCGTTATGAACACGCCCCAGCCATGCAAGTTGCACATTATTCTTATGCGCTGAATATGGCCGATCCAGCCGCACTAAAAGAGCTGATTAATCAAGTACAGCCCAATCTGGTTATTCCAGAAATTGAAGCCATTGCCACCCAAGTATTAGTCGAAATTGAAGAACAACAACTGGCAACCGTTATTCCTTCTGCCAAAGCCGTGAATCTCACCATGAACCGTGAAGGTATTCGCCGCCTTGCTGCAGAAGAACTTGGCCTTCCAACATCCGCTTACCGTTTTGCCGACACACTGGAATCTTTCCGTGCTGCCTGTGACGACATTGGCTATCCAAATTTTGTTAAACCGGTCATGTCTTCTTCTGGCAAAGGCCAATCCCGCGTGAGAAGCTTTGCCGAAGTGGATGCAGCTTGGGAATATGCGCAAACTGGCGGACGCGTAAATCAAGGCAAAGTGATCGTTGAGTCTCAAATTGAATTTGACTTCGAAATCACCTTGCTGACTGTCCGCGCTAAAAATGCAGAAACCGGTGAGATTGAAACCTCTTTTTGCGACCCGATCGGCCACCGCCAAGACTCTGGCGACTACGTTGAAAGCTGGCAGCCGCAAGCCATGACGCCTGCTGCGCTGGAAGAATCAAAACGCATTGCCAATAAAGTGACGATAGCACTAGGCGGCTGCGGTATTTTTGGCGTGGAACTATTTGTCAAAGGCGACAAAGTATGGTTTAGTGAAGTATCTCCTCGCCCGCATGATACAGGCCTCGTAACGCTTGCTTCTCAATTCCAAAGTGAATTTGAACTGCATGCGCGCGCCATTTTAGGCTTGCCTGTAAATACTGAGCGACACAGTACTGCCGCCAGCGCTGTCATTTATGCGGGTGTTGATGACACCAATTTATCGTTTTCTGGCTTGAATCTTGCTTTGGCAAATCCAAATACTGATTTACGTTTATTTGGCAAACCAGAAGGTTTTAAACGCCGCCGTATGGGTGTGGCAACAGCACGCGCAGAAACAACTGATCAAGCGCGTGAACTTGCACTGCAAACCGTACAGCACATCAGTGTTCATCAAAACTAAGCTTGCAACACCATAACGGACAACTGTTCATGATCAATACTTTACCGCTGCTGAATTACATTAAAAGTAATCAAGACATTCAAGCAATTAACCAATGGCGCACAGATGTCGAAAATCAGCTGCAGGAGTATTTTGAGAATGGACAGTCAATCCGTGATGTGATCTTGGCGCGCTCCAATATCATTGATGAAGCTTTGCAATTTTTATGGACACATGCCCACTTAGACCAGACAAATTTAGGTTTGTTTGCAGTTGGCGGTTATGGCCGCCGCGAAATGCTGCCTTACTCTGACGTCGACATCATGATTCTGTCAGAAGACAGTATTTCTGAAGAAGATGAAAAACTGATTTCAACGTTTATCTCATCTCTTTGGGATGTCGGTAACTTCAAACCCGGCATTAGTGTGCGCACCATTGCTGACTGCGTAGCACAAGCGACCAATGATTTAACCGTAGCAACAGCACTGATCGAATCGCGTTTAATCAGCGGCAATCAGCATTTAGCCAAATGGCCGCGTCGCATTGTTTCGCAAACATGGACAGACAAAACGTTCTATGATGCCAAAATGCAGGAACAGCTTAAACGCCATGCACAGCACAACAACACAGAAAGCAACCTAGAACCCGATATTAAAAATGCGCCGGGCGGCATCCGCGACATCAACCAGATTGGCTGGATCGCCAAGCGCCATTTCCGTGTTAACCGCATTTATGATCTTGTACATTTGGGTTTTATTTCAGAATTTGAACTGGGCGTTTTAGAGTCTGCTGAAAGCTTTTTGTGGGAGATCCGCCACCATCTGCATCGCCTGACCAAGCGTGATGAAAACCGCTTATTATTCGATTATCAGCGTGAAATTGCAGCTAAATTTGGCTACATGCGTGAAGAAGACAAATCACCGAATTATCCAATTGAACAATTCATGAAACGCTATTACCGCAGCGCGCAGCAAGTTTCAACACTCAATGAAATGCTGCTGGCTTATTTTAATGAATCGGTTATTACGCCGCGATTACCTAATTATAAACGTGAAATTGAAGAAATTAACGCCAACTTTAAACTGGTTGACGGCAAACTGGCCGTTCAGCACCATAAGATCTTTTCAGAAAATCCAAGCGCGATTTTAGAAATTTTCTACCTGCTGGCCAACCGCCCTGAAATTACAGGGATTCGCGCCAGAACCTTAAGACTGCTGATTTTAGCAGCCAAACGCATTGATAAGAATTTCCGTGACAACCCAGAACATCAAGCGATGTTTATGGCGATTATCCGTTCACCATACCGCCTATATGACACCATGGTCGCGATGAAGCGCTATAGCGTTTTGGGCAATTACATTCCTGCTTTTGGCCAAATTATGGGCCTCATGCAATATGACTTGTTCCACATCTACACAGTAGATGCACATACATTATTGCTCATCCGTAATCTGAACCGCTTTAAAGAGCCAGAGTTTGCCAAAGACTTCCCTGTTGTCAGCTCTGTGTTCCAGCGTCTCGCCCGCAGAGACATCGTGTACCTAGCAGCGATCTTCCATGATATTGCTAAAGGACGCGGCGGCGATCACAGTGAATTGGGCGCTGCCGATGCCATCCAATTCTGTATAAAGCATGGATTTAGTGAACGTGAAGCCAATATGGTGGCATGGTTAGTCAACAACCATTTACAGATGTCTGTGACTGCACAGAAAAAAGATATTTCAGACCCTGACGTTGTTCGTGCATTTGCAGAAAAAATGGGTGACATGGAGCATTTAGATTATCTCTATGCTTTAACTGTAGCGGATATTAATGCTACCAACCCAACGCTTTGGAACACATGGCGCGCATCACTCATGCGCCAGCTCTATACGCAAGCGCGTGATGTCATCCGTTCAGGCCTAGGCCGCCCTGTTGATTATCAAATGCTGATTGAAGACACTAAATTTGCCGCCAGCGAACAGCTGGTCGAAGACTTTTCCTTAGATGAAGTTGAAAAAGTCTGGCAAGAGCTGGGCGATGAATACTTCATTAAAGAATCAGCGGATGAAATTGCATGGCATACCCGCGCCATCTTAAAGCACGGCGATAATCCAGAACCGCTGGTATTGATGCGCGCACACCGCAAATACGCGCAAGATGCGGTGCAGATCTTTATCTACACGCAAGATCAGCCGAACTTATTTGCAACCACTGTAGCCATTCTAGACCGCATGAATCTGGACGTTCAAGATGCGCGGATTATTACGGCGCTAAAAGCCTTCAGCTTAGATACTTATGTTGTTTTAGACCGTTTTGGAACACTGTTAAATGAACCTGAGCGCCAAGAGACTGTCGTGCACGCCTTAGTGGAAGCGCTGAGCCAATCTGATAAATACCCTGGCCTCATGCAGCGCCGCATTCCACGTCAGCTGCGCCATTTTGATATCGAAAATAAAGTTGATATCACCCTAAATGAAGCCCTGCAGCAAAATATGGTGGAAATTGCGACGCTTGACCACCCTGGCCTACTTGCCAAAGTCGGCGGTTTATTTATGATGCAGGGGCTGGATATTCATTCTGCCCGAATCGCGACCCTAGGCGAGCGCGCAGAGGATATTTTCTTTGTGACTAAAAAAGATGGTACGCCAATGAACCGAAGTGAAGCTGATACTTTTGCAAGTCAGCTTAAGTCAGCTTTGGACGAAGCTTCGCATTTAGTGTGCGGCCATCATTAACTTATTTGAACCGGTAACCATTCCATGAACTCTAGTTTGTCATTATTGCACCCGTATCCATTTGAAAAACTGAATAAGCTTTTTCAGGACGTTACGCCTGCGGATTTGCCATTAATTCCATTATCGATTGGTGAACCGAAGCATCCTGCGCCTGAATTTGTAAAGCAGGCAATTATTGACAACTTCCAGCATCTATCTACCTACCCAAACAGCAAAGGCCTGCCTGAATTGCGCAGCAGCATTGCCAACTGGCTAAGCCGCCGCTTCAAGCTCAACAGCATCAGTGCAGAAAACCATGTATTGCCCGTATCTGGCACACGTGAAGCGATTTTTTCTTTTGTGCAGGCTTTGGTAAACCGTGACGATGCACCTTACGTGGTGATGCCAAATCCGTTTTATCAAATTTATGAGGGTGCAGCTTTGCTTGCAGGCGCTACGCCTTACTTCATCAACTGCACAGAAGAAAATAACTATCTGGGCGATTTTGATGCAGTACCTGCAGAAGTTTGGGAAAAAACAGCGTTGCTGTTTGTCTGCACGCCAGGCAATCCAACTGGTGCTGTTCTCTCTAAAGAGCAGTTCAAAAAACTGATCGCCCTGTCTGACCAATACAACTTTGTGATTGCTTCAGATGAATGCTATTCAGAGCTTTGGTTTGATGAAGCGCCGGTTGGCTTATTGGAAGTTTGCGCAGAAATCGGCCGTGATGATTTTAAAAACTGTGTGGTTTTCCATTCTCTGTCTAAGCGCTCTAACTTGCCAGGCATGCGTTCCGGCTTTGTTGCCGGCGATGCAGAATTGCTTAAACCCTACTTAAAATATCGAACCTATCACGGCGCAGCCATGCCGGTTCAGCATCAAATTGCTTCTATTGCAGCGTGGGATGATGAAACCCACGTAGAAGAAAACCGTAAACTGTACCGCGCTAAATTTGACTTGTTCCAAAGCGAACTTGGACATTTATTGCCTTTGCAAAAACCAGATGCAGGCTTTTATTACTGGCTCAAAGTAGACAATGATGAAACTTTTGCCAAAATGCTGATGGAAAAAGCGCATATTAAAGTCTTGTCAGGCCGTTATTTGTCTCGTGAAACCGCAACAGGCAATCCAGGCGAAAACCATGTCCGTATGGCATTGGTTGCGGACATTACACAATGCGAGCAAGCAATTCAGCGCCTTAAAGCAATTCTATAATACCTTAAGATTCGCATTGACAGGCTGCTTCGACATTGTCGGGCAATCCTTATGAAATGTGATCCAGATTAAATAAAACCCGCTTTAATCAGCAGGTTTTATTTTTCAACATCAGGCAGAAAGAAAATGATAAAGGCGCTTATGCGCCTTTAAATTCCTTTGTAAGCAAAAGCTTAACTTGCTAGAGCCTTTTCAATATCTTCCTGCAAAGCTTCCGGCTTGGTTGTCGGTGCATAGCGGTTCAGCACCTGGCCATTTTTTCCAATCAAAAACTTGGTGAAATTCCACTTAATGCCATTTCCCAATACACCTTTAGAATTATTGGTTAAGTAACGGAAAATCGCATGCGCTTCAGGGCCTTTCACATCGACTTTGGCAAACATTGGAAAGTCTACGCCATAATTTTTTTGGCAAAATGCGCCGATCTGATCATTGCTGCCCGGATCTTGGCCGCCAAACTGGTTGCAGGGAAAGCCCAGCACCAAAAAGCCCTGATCCTTATACTGCTGATATATTTTTTCCAGTCCAGCAAATTGCGGCGTAAAACCGCATTTACTTGCAGTATTTACCACCAATAAAACCTTGCCCTCATAGTCGGCAAACGATTTATTTTTTCCATCTAACAACTCAGCCTCAAACTGATAAATGCTTGTCATGGATAGGTTTCCTCATCATTTTTTTCTTGTGATTTTAAGTCTAATGAAGCCGAATTAACGCAATACCGCAATCCAGTCGGCTGTGGACCATCCGGGAAAACATGCCCTAAATGTGCGTCACAATGATGACAGACAATTTCTGTTCTCACCATGCCGTGCGATGTATCTTGATGTTCCTCAATAACAGACGTATTCAGTGGGCGGAAAAAGCTTGGCCAGCCACAGCCGCTGTCAAATTTTGTTTCTGAACTAAATAATGGCTCTCCACAGCAGCGGCAAACATATGTGCCATCTTGTTTCGTATTCCAATATTTTCCAGTAAACGCAGGTTCTGTTCCCTTTTGTCGTGTAATACGAAACTCTTCTGGTGATAACTCTCTTTGCCATTCTCTTTCTGTTTTATTGAGTTTTCCCATGATGACGTACCTTTCTATCTTGCTATTTAAAATAAGATAATCCTATATTTACGTCATTCAATCTTAAATTTCTAGTCTTTATTTAACAATTTACAAAAGACATATAATGAACCAAAAAAGCAAAAAGTAAGCAAAAATAAAAATAAGGTGAGCATTTTATTTATTAAATGCTTTTTTGTGAGCAACTTTAGTGGTAGGCTTAGTCTTATTCTTGCTCAGGATTAAAAAATGTCGCAAAAAAAGAGCGTAATTTTCAAAAATCTGCTGCCTGTGATTAAACAGTATCAGCAGTTAGGATTTACGCATGAAAAAATTGTTGCTTCACTTAGAGATGAGCATAATCTTGATCTGGTAACAACTGAGACATTTAAAAGTTATTTATACCGTTATGCAAAAGTGACCTCCACTCTTTCAGAGAACATCAAAATGCCGAACAACTTTCACACCCCTCGCGAAATAAAAAAATCGTCTAAGCTCGAGCATGTATGCTACGACATTCGCGGACCTGTGTTGCGAGCGGCCAACGAGATGGAAGAGGCTGGTCATAAGATTATTAAGCTGAACATCGGCAACCCTGCTCCATTTGGCTTCGAAGCTCCGCAAGAAATTATTAATGATGTGGCTTTAAACCTGCCAAATGCGATTGGCTATACAGATTCAAAAGGTATCTTCCCTGCCCGCAAAGCGATCTGTCAGTATTATCAGCAAAAAGGCATTTTAGATATGCACGTCAATGACGTCTATGTCGGCAATGGCGTATCTGAATTGATCGTTATGGCTATGCAAGGCCTGCTGGATGACGGCGACGAAATGCTGGTGCCAATGCCCGACTATCCGCTATGGACTGCGGCTGTAAACCTGTCTGGCGGGACAGCTATTCACTACAAATGCGATGAAGAAAACTTCTGGTATCCAGACATTGCAGATATGGAAAGCAAAATCACGCCAAACACCCGCGGTATTGTGGTCATTAACCCCAATAACCCGACTGGTGCGGTTTACCCTCGCCATGTGCTTGAACAAATCGTTGCACTGGCAAAAAAATATGACCTGATTTTATTTGCCGACGAAATTTACGACAAAATCGTTTATGACGGCATTGAACATGTTGCAGTTGCTGCACTTGCGGGTGATCAACTTTGCATTTCATTCAATGGTTTATCTAAAGCATATCGTATTGCAGGCTACCGTTCAGGCTGGATGGCTATTACTGGCGATAAATCACGCGCGATGGATTACATTGAAGGTTTAGATATGCTCGCGTCTATGCGCCTATGTGCAAACCATCAAGCGCAGTACGCGATTCAAACAGCATTAGGCGGCTACCAGTCTATTAATGACCTCATCCGTCCAGGCGGCCGTTTATATGAACAGCGCAACATTGCTTGGGAAATGCTGAATGAAATTCCAGGCGTGTCTTGTGTAAAACCTGAAGGTGCAATGTACTGCTTCCCTAAATTGGATCCGGAAGTTTATCCAATTCAGGATGATGAACAATTCATGCTGGACTTCTTAAAAGCAGAAAAAGTTTTATTGGTACAAGGAACAGGCTTTAACTGGCCAACTCCAGATCATTTCCGCGTGGTGTTCTTGCCAGCAGAAAATGAATTGCGCGAAGCCATTACACGCTTAGGCCGATTCTTAGCAAAAATGCGTTAATTCTTTTCAAGAAAAAAAGGCACTCCATAGAGTGCCTTTTTTTATTTTCCAAAAGCTGAATATCATTATTTGCCTAGACTATAAATTTGAATGATTAATTAAAGTTTCACATTTTATAATCAATATTGGCAATTCTCCTTCCTTTATATTAAGTTAAATCTGGTACAAAAAATGCTTAAAACCAGAACAATGATTGAAAAGGATAATCGATGAAAAAGACAGTTACAGCGCTCGCCCTTTCCATTGGCATGCTTTTGCCGCTTTCAACTTTTGCTAAAAACAATGTCGTTGTTGTCGCCACAGGCGGCACAATTGCCGGTGCTGGCGCAAGCTCCACCAACAGCGCCACCTATACAGCAGCGAAAGTCCCTGTAGATGATCTGCTGAATGCTGTGCCTCAAATTCAAAATTTAGCCAATGTAACAGGCGTTCAGGCACTGCAAATTGCGTCAGAAAGTATTACGGACAAAGAGCTTTTAACCATTGCACGTAAAGTGAATGAATTAGTTAAAAAATCAGATGTTAATGGTGTGGTCATCACACATGGCACAGACACTCTGGAAGAAACTGCTTATTTTCTAAGTCTAACTGTACATACCGATAAACCGATTGTGGTTGTAGGCTCTATGCGCCCGCCTTCAGCGCTTTCTGCCGATGGTCCCTTGAACTTATATAGTGCTGTTGCGCTTGCAGCAGCAGACAGTGCAAAAGGCAAAGGCGTTTTTGTGCTGATGAATGACGATATTTTTGCCGCACGTGACGTTAGCAAAACCATCAACATTCATACCAATGCCTTTGTCAGCCAATGGGGCGCTTTAGGCACATTGGTTGAAGGCAAACCGTATTGGTTCAGAAATGTTGCTAAACGTTTTAACAACAGCTCCGAATTTAATATTGAAAATATAAAAGGCGATGCCTTGCCGCTGGTTCAAATTGTGTATGGTTCAGGCAATATGTTGCCAGATGCATATTTGGCCTACGCAAAAGCAGGTGCTAAAGCGATTATCAATGCAGGGACGGGCAATGGTTCAGTTCCCAATTACATCGTACCGACACTGAATGAACTGCAGAAACAAGGGGTACAAATTATCCGCTCATCACGTGTGCCGCAAGGCTTTATATTACGTAATGCAGAACAGCCAGATGATAAATACGGCTGGGTGGTCGCGCATGATTTAAACCCGCAAAAAGCAAAACTTTTAACAGCCTTAGCTTTAACAAAAACCAAAGATGCAAAAGAAATTCAGCGTATATTTTGGGAATATTGATCTTTATTTAACTGAATAGCACTTTTAACAACGCTATTCGCAATAAATCATTTTAAGTAGTTCAAAAAAATGCAGGCGCCAAATCCCTTGGCGCCTGCATTTTTTATAGCTTTTGCTATGGTTTGATTTCACTGGCTATACTTTTTCCATTCCACGTTCCATATAGTTCAGTGCACTACAATTTTAAAAAATTTGATTCAAACTTAAGATATTCAATTAAATGGATGCCTTCATCCTCCAAAGCACACTTTTTTTAACGCTGTTGCTGATTGCGTTGGTGTTGTTGGTTGGGTTGCTGTTTTTCAGACTTCTGATTTTGTTGGTTCTGGTCTTGCTGCTGTTGCTGTTGTTGTTGCTGATCTTGCTTATTCGGCTGTTGTTGATTCGGGTTTTGCTGCTGCTGTTGATGACTAGCCATGACATGTAACTCCTATTCAATTTAGTTCATCGTACTAAGACGATAGGTTTACTTTAGCCCAGTTCCCTGTCTTTCCAAGCTTTGAGCTGTTTCAAATTGCGTCAATGTAATTACATTGCAAATAAATTGAATAAATTCAGGTACCCATTTTTTGACAGACTTACTGAAATAACGCTTAAGTCCCATATGCAAACCTAAGGATACAAAACCTTAAGCTGGCTGAAACATTTGATGGCAAGCATCAATCTCTATCCAAATTCAATCGCTTAAGCATAAAAACAGTAGTACAAATAAAGTAAAACCCGCTATGCAGCAGGTTTTTCGCTTAGAACTCAAGATTTGTAATGACGAAGCTTAAACCTAAAACACTCAAGCTTGGTTTTAAATCATTCAGTTTCGTCTAAAAATTGCGATTTAGTGTTTGTCTGCTGTTTTGTAGGCCTCTTGCGCTATTGCCAAGCTTTTCTTTTTACCTTCTACAGTATCGGATATTTCATTGCTTGTACCGTTTGCGGCTTTTTGCTTCGGAGCTGGAACACTGTAATTTCTTGGGCGCTGTTCACGCTGAAATTGCACATCTGCTGTTCCAACTGGACAGGGTTTCGCCTGATAGACTATGGAGCCTTTGACATTGCACTTATATACAGCGCCTGCCTGAGCAAAGCACGGAACCCCAAGTATTAGAATTGCTAAGCAATGATATTTCATTATTATCCCCTTATTATTTGTGAATAAAATAGCATCAATCCATGTAAATCACTAGATTTGAATACATAAAAGCCCGCAATATTGCGGGCTTTCAAAACAAGATTGATAACTCAATCGTCCATATGTTCAATAATCGCCTGACCAAATTCCGAACAGCGCAGCAATTTTGCGCCTTCCATTAAGCGTTCAAAATCATAGGTCACTGTTTTAGCAGCAATAGCGCCAGAAATACCCTTAATGATGAAGTCAGCAGCTTCTATCCAGTCCATATCGCGCAGCATCATTTCTGCTGACAAAATAATAGACCCAGGGTTTACTTTGTCCTGCCCTGCATATTTCGGCGCAGTACCGTGTGTTGCCTCATAGACCTGAACCGCACCGCCAATATTCGCTCCGGGCGCAATGCCAATGCCGCCAACTTCTGCTGCCAAAGCATCTGAAATATAGTCACCGTTCAAATTGAGCGTGGCAATCACAGAATAATCTGTAGGACGCATCAGAATCTGCTGCAGGAATGCATCTGCAATGACATCTTTAATCACAATATCTTTGCCGGTTTTAGGATTCTTAATTTTAACCCATGGCCCGCCGTCTATCAGCACACCGCCAAAACGCTCCACAGCAAGTTCATAACCCCACTCTTTAAATGCGCCTTCGGTATATTTCATGATATTGCCTTTGTGCACCAGTGTCACTGAGGGCTTATCGTTATCAATGGCAAATTGAATGGCCTTACGAACCAAACGCTGCGTGCCTTCTTTAGAAACGGGTTTAATGCCAATCCCGCAATTTTCTTCAAAGCGGATTTTGCTTACACCCATTTCTTCTTTTAAAAATTTGATCACTTTTTTGGCTTCTGGCGAATCAGCCTGCCATTCAATTCCTGCATAAATATCTTCAGAATTTTCACGGAAAATCACCATATCCGTATGCTCAGGATGCTGCACAGGTGAAGGCACACCTTTAAACCAGCGCACAGGACGCACGCAGACATATAAATCCAACTCTTGGCGCAGCGCTACATTGAGCGAACGGATGCCGCCGCCCACAGGTGTCGTTAACGGTCCTTTAATTGACACGACATATTCACGCAGCGCTTCCAAAGTTTCGTCTGGCATATATGTGCCGTAAATTTTATTGGCTTTTTCACCGCAATAGACTTCCATCCACTCAATAGAGCGTTTGCCGCCATAGGCTTTTTGCACAGCAGCATCGACCACAGCTTTCATGACTGGCGTGATGTCTACACCTATGCCGTCGCCTTCAACAAAAGGAATAATGGGCTGATTAGGCACATTTAAAGATAAATCTGAATTTACGGTAATTTTGCTGCCGTCCACTGGCACAATGATTTTTTGATGGCCCATTCTGTCTGTTCTCCTTATTATTCATCTGGCAATTTAAAAAATATTTGCCAATTCGCAATACTTTCAATCGCACTTCACGCATAATAGATTAATCGAATTCAAACATCTTTGAGATTTATAAGGGAAATAACTCTATTTTTCGCTTAAATAAAACTCGATGTTTCTTTTATTTATATTAGTGTAGAAGCCATTTCTTATGAAAATCGTCATTTTAAATAAGCCTTATGACGTGCTCTCCCAATTCCGTAAAGACGAAGCGCACTTGACCATGTCCGACTTCGTAGACGATCCAACTTTGCGTTTGGCTGGCCGTCTAGATATGGACTCTGAAGGTTTGGTCTTTTTGACTGACCACGGCGGTCTAAATCAATACATCACAAACCCTGCCAACAAAAAGTTCAAAACGTATGTCGTACAAGTTGAAGGTGATGTTACTGAAGAAGCGCTTGAACAACTGCGCAAAGGCGTAGAATTGAAAGACGGCATGACCTTGCCTGCAAAAGCTTCAAAAATTGAAGAGCCAGCATGGTTATGGGAACGAGATCCTCCTGTACGTTTCCGTGCGTCTGTACCTACCTCTTGGGTTGAGATTCAGATTTGTGAAGGCCGTAACCGTCAAGTACGCCGCATGACTGCAGCAGTGGGCTTCCCTACACTGCGTTTGATCCGTACTCAAATTGGCGCGATCAGCATTGTGCAAATGGAATTAAAACCGGGTGAAACGAAAGAGATTGAGCCGCTGCTGTACCCTGACTTCCAAAACCTGCCTGCTGAAGAACCTTACCGTTCACGTTCTTATGTGAAAAAACCGGGCGGTACAGGCGGTAAGCCAATGGTACGTAAGAACAAAGATGGTTCTGTGAAGAAAACATCAGGTACGAAGCGTATTTGGCAAATGGATGATAGCGAAAAACCAAAACGCCGTACCAATGGTACGACTCGTCCAAATACTAAAGCGCCACGTGGCCGCGGGCGTAATGGTCGTTAAGTTAGATTCTTAAAAATTTGTTTAAAAATTAAAGCTCACATATGTGGGCTTTAATTTACTATTAAACTCGTTGATATATAACACTCTTCTTTACGATCTGAATCTTCTAACTCAGTTTGCATATACACTTCAAAGTTTAAAATCATATGTTCAGCATGTACATTTTCAAAATCTAAAGTAATTTCAGCAATCATCGTTTGCTGAGTGTCATTAACATCTAAATCTAATTCATATAAATCAATTTCAACTAATACTTCGCCTTTTATATCTAATTGATCTAAAAAGTAAATAGCTTGCTGTCTACTATTACGAATATATAGTTTGTTTGCAGCACCACCTAAATTCATAAGTTTAAATTTTACTTGAATCATAAACCCAACAGATTCAAAACAATAACCACCTTTACTTAAATATTGAAAAATAGCGTCTTTTATGATTAAAATTGGCTTAACAGCA
Organism: Acinetobacter sp. ANC 3813; assembly: GCF_002135435.1. Lineage (GTDB taxonomy): Bacteria > Pseudomonadota > Gammaproteobacteria > Pseudomonadales > Moraxellaceae > Acinetobacter. Next base: position 80,836 of record NZ_NEGK01000001.1, read on the forward strand.
TTATTCAATGCATCAAAATGCTTATTTTGAATTAATGCTAATTCTTTTTGTTGCTCAACACTTCCCTTCATCTCATCAATTCGCAATTGAAGCGCCCTTTCTTGCTGCTCCAACGCTTTGGTATTTAGATCAAGCTGTTTACCTTGCTGGACATAACCCAAAATCAGCCAGAAGAAAGCAATAGGCGCAAAAATGCCTGCAAGAGCATCACCAAATTCATTTAAAGATGATGGCGATTTTAGACCTGCAAAAAACCAAATAATAATAATTACAGTCAACCAAATGCCTGTAATAGCAATACCCCAATTTAATTTTTTTTGATTCATCAATTCATTCTTCTATGTTTAACTTTGTGTAGCTGTATTTTAAATGAAATTCCCTCTCCTCGTAGGAGAGGGTTAGGGAGAGGTTTTAAAACATCAATACCTCTAAATAAAAACCCATACTTAAGTATGGGTTTTACCTGAAATTTACAGGTATTTCAAATTAAGAAAATAACTCTACTTGCTCTTCCTGACGGCGCATAATCACTTCACCATTACGCACACTTAGCACCGCTTTGGCTTGATTCGCCACAACATCATAATCATTCTGCCCCGGTAAAATAATAAAACTTGCAGGACGGCCAACTTCTATCCCGTATTGATCACCTAAGCACAGTGTTTTCGCAGAATTGTCTGATACAAAGTCTAAGCAGCGCTGCAAATCTTCATAGCCCAGCATATGGCATATATGCAGACCCGCATCCAAAATGCGCAGAATATTGCCATTACCCACTGGGTACCACGGGTCACGGATTGAATCCTGAGCAAAACTGATATTCATGCCAGCACGGTCAATTTCTGCAACACGGGTTAATCCACGGCGTTTAGGATAAGTATCAAAACGGCCCTGCAAATGAATACTTTCGGTTGGGCAGGAAATAAAATTAATCTTTGAACGTTTCAATAAACGGAACAGCTTATAGCAGTAGGCATTATCATAAGAACCCATTGCTGTGGTATGGCTTGCTGTGACACGCTGCCCCATGCCGCGCACCTGTGCTTCATCGGCGAGAACTTCTAAAAAGCGCGATGCCGGATCATCAATTTCATCGCAATGCACATCCACCAAGCGGTCATATTTTTCAGCCAAATCCATCAAAAAATGTACTGAGCTCACCCCTTTTTCGCGGGTGTATTCAAAGTGCGGAATACCGCCAACGACATCTGCACCCAGCTTGACTGCTTCTTCCATCAAACCGCGGCCATTTTTATAAGATTCAATTCCTTCTTGCGGAAAGGCCACAATCTGCAGATTGACTTTATGTTTAATTTCTTCTTTCACTTCAAGCATGGCATGCAACGCAGTGAGCGTGGGATCTGTGACATCCACATGAGTACGCACATGCTGTATGCCATGCGCCACCAGCATATCCACGGTTTTTTTAGCACGCAGTTTTGTATCTTCAAAAGTAATGGTTTCTTTACGCTGTCCCCAGCGCTCGATACCTTCAAACAGCGTACCCGACATATTCCATTCCGGCTCCCCTGCTGTCAGTACGGCATCAAGGTGAATATGCGAATCGATCATTGGCGCCATAAGCAGTTGCTGTTTGGCATCAATTACCTTAGAGGTCTCACTTTGCGGCGCATCGCTTGACAATAGGCTATTTTGCAGCTCTATATGGTCAAATTTTCCATTGCTATAAGCGACTGTATACAGTCCCTCTTTATGGCGTAGTTTTGCATTAATCACTTTCGTGCTTGCTGTATTCATTTCTGTATTTCCTATTTCAATCTATATAAATTAGTGGGTCATGTGCCAAATCAGCAATGCAACGGATGCATTCAGCCGAAAATTGGCATGGCTAATGACCTGACCTGTTAAGCTTTCAATTTTTTGAATGCGCTGATTTAAAGTATTGCGGTGAATGCCTAAACGCTGCGCCGATGCCGCCAAGTTGCCGTTTTCTTTTAATACGGCATCCAGCGTTTCCAGCAGCAGATAAGGATGCTTTTTATCACTCAGCAACAACATGCCGACGGTTTCCTGCATAAACTGCTGAATCACGGTTTTATTTGGAATGGCTTTCAGCAGCTTGAGAATGCCCAAATCTCTGTACAGGCAAACACCATTTTCCGCCTGCACATCCAAGGCAATATCCTGCGCCTGTGAGGCTTCCCAAAAACCGCGCTGAAAAGCTACGGCGGAATTCACCTCATTAGACAGTCCTGCAAAGATTTTTAACTCAGCATCTAAAGTGTTCATGTGTTCAATGAGGCTGGATAATGCTTTCATCCAATCTTCAAGGCTGTACTGATCTAAACTCAGCACTGCGGTAAATTGATCGCCTTGACGGATAACTGGAAAAACCTGCTGATGCTGCTTGCACCAGTTGTCTAGCAGTTCATAACATTGCTGCTTCAGCTGGTACAGCTGTGATTCCTGAGATTTTTCACTGCATTGAAACAAAGCCTGCATATTGCTCAGCTTGAATACCGCGATGGCATGATTGCCCAAGACGGGCAGATCCAAATGTTTGGCTCTCAGCTGTATGGTTTCTAAAGAGGGATAATCTCCCATCAATAGCTGTGTCAGCACATCCTGTGCAGATTTTTTCACTTGTGAAAGCTGAACCAAGCGTGTGCCAATGATGTGCGTGACTTCAATCATTTTCAGACTGTAAGGATGCTCAATTAAAGGCAGCTGCAATTCTTCTGCGCGCTGAATCACGCTAGGCGGAATGTCATGAATATATTTTTCACCTGTCATGACCACCAAGCCAGAAACATTGCGCAGTGAAGCCTGCTCCAGCAAGGCCAGCAGGTTGTTTTCATCCCTTACATAATTAATGCCTGTGACAAAAACCAGCTCACCGCCTTCAATCCAGTCTGCAATGCCTTCATTTTCCGCCACATAAAACCAGCGGACGGTTTTATGCACATTGCGCTGCCCTGCCCGCAGTTTCATTTCATACAGGGCTGGCAGATCAAGCACATCTTGCACGCTCATGCTCATGGCTTACTCCGCCGCCTGCTGTAATACAGCCTGCTTGACTGGAAAGAGCGCATTCAGTACGGAATAGCAGGTAAATGCCACAGCAATTCCGACAATTGGCGCAATCCATGGCGATGTATACGCGCAAACTGCCCCCAAGGTATAAGCGATTAAACCTACCCAATTAAAATTCGGCAATTGCGCATCGGCCAAGCGCGGATACTGCCCTTTATAGCGCACCCAATAGTCCGCCATAATCACGCCACCCACAGGCGGAATAATTGCACCCAGCAGCAGTAAAAATGGAATCAGCAGCTCATACATACCCAAAACTGCCAGAATAATGCCAATCACCGCAGAAATGATCACCATAGTTTTACGGCGCTCACTGCGAACCAAGTGGCAGGCCGCTGCAGAAACGTTATAGATGGTAGGCCCTTGAATCGTCCATAAATTCAGGCACAGCATAATAATGGCTGCGACGGACAGGCCTTGAAGTATCAATACTTCCACAATATCTGATTGCTGATAAACAACGGCCATCCACGCGCCTGCCAACACCATCAAGCCATTGCCAATGACAAAACTGATTAGGCAAGCCCAGATGGCTATGCGGCTGCTTTTTGCCATACGTGTCCAATTGGTAATTTGCGTTGCACCGCTGGCAAAAGTACCAAAGACCATGGTGATTGCAGTGGCATAGGTCAAGCTTTCTGTTGGCTTAACACTGTTTAAACCTACCCAGCCGCCAATTTCTTTGGTCGCCAAATAAATTGAACCCAGCAATAAAAGGAACATTAAGGGAATAGATACTCGGGAAAGATATTCCAAACCTTTAAAGCCAATGAGTGCGGTAATGGAAAAGCCCAAACCAAACAGCACCATCAATGGGATATTCCAAGCTTCAGGCAGATGAATAATTTTGGCTAAGGAAATGGCTAACGTTGCTGTTCCCCATGCAAACCAGCCCAGCTCTGCAAAACCCAATAAAAAGTCGGATAATTTACTGCCTAAATTGCCAAAGCAGAAACGCCCCATAAGTACGGTATTCAAGCCGCTGCGTGCAGAAATTAGACCCAGTGATGCGGCATACAGCGCCAGCAGTAAATTGCCAATGGCGGTTATCCATAAGATATCGATAAATTCAAAGGCCACGCCAATTTTGCCGCCAGCAAACATGGTTCCAGTAAAAAATGTAAAACTGAACAGCACCAAAGCGATAGGCAAGAACCCTTTCCGCTGCGTTTCCGGTGTTTCGGCCAGCGGGCTTTCATCATGTTCATTCATAAGCGCACCCTGCAAATAATTCATTAAGGAATACGCCTCAATTGCAAGAGCTGTGCCTAGTTTAATTATTCTTAAATTGCATTATTTTTCTTCTATTATATGTGCACTATGCATATATTTTTTATATTTAACTTCATTCTATCGCCATAAAACTGTGCATGAAAATCAAGCAATGCACCCAATGCTGTGCAAAAAAAAGGATGCCTAAGCATCCTTTTTCTCAATTATTCAGGTATAGCTTAAATTAGGCTTTCAACCATTTTTCAGCTTTAGCTTGATCTTCCACTTTCAGCTCCACTTCAGTCAAATCTGAGCCTGCAGCTTTAAGGTCAAAACTCATCAATTCATCACGGCGGAATGCCAGCACTGTATAACTGCCATCTTGCTTGGCATATTTTTCTGCCAATTTAACTGTCGCTTTTAAACCATCAATCGCAATAATCACATCATTCGCAGACAATCCAGCTTTTGCTGCGGCGCCATCACGGCGGGTAGATTGCACTAGAACGCCTTCTGGCGTGTCGGCCAATTTCAAGCCAAATGGCAATGATTTGTCATTTTTTAGAATATAACTTAAGCCAAACTCTGGGAACAGCTGATCCAGCGGCAATTCATCAGTGGTATTAATCAAGTGATTGATTTGCTCTAACCAATCATCACCCGTCAATTCATTGCATAAATTGAAAATTGTACGCTCATTGACTTGAATCCCATTTTGCGCATTTTCATACAGCTTACGCATTAAGGCATCAAGGCTAGAACCGCGCAGGCGTAAGCCTAGGTCTAAACACAATGCAACTAAACAGCCTTTGTTATAGTAGCTCGTACCTGCATTATTTGAGTTTTCATCCTGACGGTAGAACTTCACCCATGCATCAAAACTTGATTCAGAGACAGACTGCACAAAACGCCCAGGATTTTGCAAATAGCGGTCAATCTGCGCTTTCAGCAACGCAAGATAAGAGCCCTGATTAATCACGCCGCTGCGCAGCAAGATCAAATCATCGTAATACGATGTGAATCCTTCAAAGATCCAAAGCAAGGAAGTATAGCCTTCTTTGTTCAGATCATAATTTACAAAGTTTTCTGGGCGGATAAATTTCACTAACCATGAATGGAAATATTCGTGGCTGCAAAGACCTAAGAAACGCTGATAATCCTTAGACGGCTCTTCTGGCTCATCTGCTTTCGGCAAGTCATCACGCGGTGTGATCAAGCTGGTGCTGTTTGGATGTTCCAAACCGCCATAGCTGCTGCCTGTCGCCATGGTCATGAAGGTATAGCCTTTGAATGGCGCCGAACCAAACATTGAAATTTCAGTACTGCAGATTTTTTCAATGTCCTGCTGCATGCGCTGCGCATTCATCGCGTGTTTGCCTGACAGCACAAATTCATGCGGAATGCCGTTGGCTTCAAAACTGAAACGGCTTTGATCCGCCAGCTCAAACGGTGAATCAATCAGCTGTGCATAGTTATCCGCATATAGAGTATAGCGGCCTTTCACTAAGCTTTTCACAGTCAAGCCCGTCGCGATTTGGAAATGCTTCAATTCATCTGGAAGGAAAACTTCAACTTCAATTTCTTTATCTTCCTGACCCGCCAAACCCAAACATGCGCAGGCTGGATTGACATATAAACGGCTTTGATCGACATAAGCGCCGCGTACAGACAAATCATAGGCATAAACATCATATTCAACCGTAATCAGTTCATGATCGGTATTGAATAATCGCCATTTATTCTTTTCAAACTTATCAATCTGCAAAAGGCGGCCATCTTCATCGTAGGCGCGCACAGCTTCAATATGCTTAGAAAATTCACGAATTAAATAGCTTCCAGGAATCCAAGCAGGAAGTGAAAGTACTTGCGTAGGGTCTGCTAGGAAGCGCGCAGTGACATGAATAAGGTGCTGACGATAATCGTCAAATTCGATTTGATAATGCAGCATAATGGGCAATACAAAATAAAAAAAGGTAACTTGACAATAAGCTTAACATTTTTTGACTGAACGATGCAGAGCTGCTGCAATTGTCTTCAATTTTCACTAGCTATCAGAAAAAAAAAGGCATAGCATTCTTTAAATTTTTCGTACTTTCAGCCTAGGGATGGCTCTTAAGGAACTTCATTGAAACACGTGATCTACTTTATCGTGGCGCTATGCGCTTTATGTTCCACGATAGCAAACGCTGCACTGCTCAACATCAATCCAGAAACTGTAGAAGCTGAAGCTTGGACCATTCTAGATCCGCAATCTGGACAGGTCATCGCTGAACATAATAGCCATGTACAGCGCGCACCCGCTTCTCTAACAAAAATGATGGTGGCCTATATTGCTTTAAAGGAAATACAAGCAGGCCGTTTAGATAAAAATGAAGTTCTAACTGCAACCCCAGTGGTCAACATCGTCCAATGGGATGAATCACAAATGTACCTCAAGCAAGGTGAACAAATTACCGTTGATCACTTGCTGGCTGGCCTGATTGTCATGTCTGCCAATGATGCTGCGGTCACACTGGCTGAAAAAATTTCTGGCGGCATTCCTCAGTTTGTAGAACGCATGAATAAAGAAGCCAAAGCGCTGGGCATGCAAGATACACATTTCCAAAATCCAGCAGGCATTACTATGCCTGAGCATTATTCATCAGCAGCGGACTTGTCCCGTTTAGGCCGTGCGCTGGTTCAGGAAACGCCGGATTATCTTACTTATTCCAAACAAACCAGCTTCAGCTACAATAAGCACTTTCACCGTGCAACCAATATATTGCTGAAACAGGACCCTTCTGTAGACGGTTTAAAAACGGGCTATACCAAAGCGGCAGGTTTTAACCTCGCCCTGACTGCAAAACGCCCTACTGGCCTGTACAATCAAGATGACCGCCGCTTAATCGTGGTGGTGATGGGTGCAAAAAGCGGTGTGAAGCGCGCAGAAGTTGCACATAAACTCATGAATCTGGCTTATGCCTACACCCGCAATGAAGTCGCGATTAAAGACAAACAGCTGATTGCAGAACTACCTGTCATTAAATCAACACTCAAAATGTTCAAGGTGGAAACCAAAGCGCCGCAAATCATTACCACTTCGCTGTTTGATCCAGCTCAAACTATTGATATGAATACTTTTGATCAGCCGCATCAGCGCATTATGCTCAATACAGGCGATGGCATGATTCACAGTATTGAACCGCTGCAGCAGACAGAGACACGCATGAAAGTGGAAGTGAATGAAAAACTGCTGACTGCACCTTTAACTCAGGTCATGAATTTGGTCACAGTCAATGTGTATCAAAATGACCAGCTCATCAACAGCATCAATTTAGAAGATGATGTGAATATTGAAGAAGCCAATGTATTGCAGCGTTTTTTTTACTGGGTTAAAAGCTTGTTCGGTCTGCTTTCTTCCGATGCAGGTGCTGTAAAAACTTATCCTTTAAATTAAACATTTACTGAAGCGCATGAAATGCATGCGTTTCCTTGCGATGACATTGTGTAACTTGTAAGACAATGTATTCATCGCACTCAAAAGAAGATGGCATACTCCTGCCATCTTCTTTTTTTACAACAAAAAATAGGCAATTTCATGACTCAGCATAAAAAGAGTGAAATGCACAGAATTGTCATCGTCGGCGGCGGTGCAGGCGGTTTAGAGCTGGTTACACAACTCGGCGACAGCCTTGGCAAGTCAGGCAAAGCGCAGATTACTTTAGTGGATATGAAACTGAATCATGTCTGGAAACCCCTGCTTCACGAAATTGCGGCCGGCACCATGAATATTCATGACGAAGCGACCAATTATTATGCCCATGCAGCCAAGCATCATTATGAATTTGTTTTAGGCTGTTTGGAAAATGTCATTGCTGCCGAAAAAAAAATCTTGATCAGTAAAACACAATTGAGTAAATACAATACTGGCGCAGAAACCTTCGAATTGGAGTACGACACGCTTATTTTAGCCGTTGGATCAGTTTCTAATGATTTTAACACAGCAGGTGTTGTTGAACATTGCCACTACCTGGACAGTCTTCAGCAGGCTGAGGTTTTTCAGCAAGATCTGCTGCATCTGTATTTAGATGCGCAAAACAGCAAGGAGCAGCGCCAGCTGAATATCGGCATTATTGGTGCAGGGGCGACAGGCGTAGAGCTTGCCGCAGAGCTGACTGAAGCCAAACAGAATTTCAATAAATATGGCTTAAACAAATTACAGCAGCAAAATGTAAAAATCACATTAATTGAAGGCGCTGAACGCATCCTGCCCGCTTTGCCTGAAAATGTTGCTGAACATGCGCATCGCCAGCTCGAACAAATGAATATTAATGTTTTAACAGCTCAGCGTGTGGAAAAAGTGGATGCGGATAAAATCTATTTTAATGACGGCAGCAGCATTGATGCGGAACTCAAAGTTTGGGCAGCTGGCATTAAAGTCCCGCCTGTTATCGCTAACTTAGAAGGCTTTGCCAAAGACCGTATGGGACGAGTTGAAGTCTATGCGACACTGCAGACCAAGGCTGATCCCAATATTTTTGCATTTGGTGACTGCGCGCATTGCCAGCCTCGCGCCAACGAACCTGTCCTTGGCCCCCGTGCGCAAGTCGCAAGCCAGCAGGCCGCTTTTTTGGCAGAAGCATTAAAACTACGCTTGCGCGGACAACAGCTGCCGATGTTTGTTTTCTCAGATAAAGGCTCATTGGTCTCATTAAGTAAAAATAAAGCCGTTGGCGAATTATTAGGACAAGTAAACGTGCAAGGTATTGTTGCAAAATCCATGTATGTGTCTTTATACCGTATGCATCAGGCATCAATTTACGGTTATGCACATGCAGGTTTGCTCACTGCCAAGGATTTTGTGAGCAGAAAAATCTCACCTAAAATAAAATTGCATTGAATTTTTGAAATTCATCCCTATTAATGAAACAACCATCATCTATAATATGCTTTGCATTTTTTTAGTAACTATTAGTCTACAAAAATGCAAATTCACTTTATGATGTACCCTTAAAAATTTGAATGGATCAATAACATGACTGCTATTGCAAATAACCTTGTGGTGTCTTTCCACTACACATTGACTAATGCTGAAGGTGAGAAACTTGACCAATCTCAAGGTGAACCACTTGCCTATTTGCACGGTGCAGGCAATATCATCCCTGGCCTAGAAAAAGCATTATTGGGCAAAACTGTTGGTGAAAAATTCACTGTAACTGTTCCTGCTGCTGAAGGTTATGGCGAATATAACCCAGACCTAGTTCAAGAAGTTCCAGCTCAAATGTTCCAAGGCGTAGACAACATCCAAGCTGGCATGCAGTTCCAAGCTCAAACAGATGACGGCGTGCAAATTGTTACTGTTAAAGCTGTGGAAGGCGACAACATTGTTGTTGATGCTAACTTCCCGCTTGCTGGTCAAGATTTGACTTTCGAAGTTGAAATCGTTGAGATCCGTGAACCTTCTCAAGAAGAATTAGATCACGGTCACGTACACGGTGCAGGCGGCCACCACCACTAAGATATTTTGATCTAAAGTGCAAAAAGGCAAAGTTTTACTTTGCCTTTTTTATTTTTTACGTTATTTATAGGAAAGATAAACTTCTTAAATTACTCTAAAAATAATGAAATTATTCACACTGTCATCTCTTTCAATGCTTGCCTTTAGCGCATCATCCTACAGTTTGGCAGCAGATGAAGACTGCGCCATTAATAGAACAAAATGGTCTGCAGGTTTCAATAAAGTCTACCAGCTGGATGAATTTTATGTGTATTACTCTGATCTGCCCAATAATCCCAATACACCAGTAGATACGAGAGATATCAACAAAAATAAAGTGCCTGATGTGATTGAAAATATTGCCATACAAGCACAAGCATCACGCGATGCATTCAGCCTTGCAGGATTACGCCACCCTTTAAAAAGCCCGCGCTATCAGCATGTGAAAGCCATAGCCATATATGTGCAAAAGCTGTCTGGCAATGGTATTGCTTATGAAGTCGCTGCTAAACACAGTGCAATTCCAGCCATTAAAAACATGCCCTGCTCTCTGCCCATGAGCATATCCAATAGCATTCCTGATTTTCCAGGCGCTTACTGGACCACGGTGACACATGAGCTTTTTCATTTATACCAATACGGTTACAGCCAATTTAAAAATAAATGGTATTTGGAAAGTATGGCCAATTGGGCGGAACGCGCCTTGCGAGTCGATATAAATACTCAAACCCAAAGACTGGAAGCATTGCCGCAAAATACAAAACAGCTGCAAAAGCAGATATTTGACAAAGACTATAACCCAATGTGGCGCAGGCTGTTTTATATTGATCAAAGTGATGTCTTAAAACTGCCTGTACAATTAACCTCAAGAAAATACATCAATGGCGAAGCTGTATTTAAAGATCAAGTTTGGTATGGAACGGGTTTCGCGCTTAAATTTTTGCAGGATTTGGAAAGGTCCTCAAATGCCATTAGCAAACAGCTGAAATGGCCTGCTTATGAATGGAAAGAACCTAATCAAAAGCTGAATGAATGGAATTGCACCATTTTCCAGATTTATCAAAAAAACTTGCAAGCCATGCCTGTTGATCTGAAAGAAACCGCCGCAATGAGAAAAATCAGCAAGCGTGAACTCAAACCTTTATGCCAATAATTGTATTTTAGTCAAAAAAAAGCAGGGCCTATGCCCTGCTTTTCTCCACTGCAACCATTATTTGCGCTGATTATAAATCTGCTGCGCGGCAGGCAAGTTTTTACGCATTGCTTCAATACGCTGCGTATTTGAAGGATGCGTTGATAAGAATGACGTGCCGCCTGAACCTTCAAGCTTATTCATTTTTTCCCAAAGTGTGATTGCTGCCTGAGGATTGTAGCCGCCGCGCGCCATCAGCATCAAACCGCCTTGGTCAGCGCGGCTTTCTAAGCTCCGTGAATACGGCAAGCCGATCCCAATTTGACTGCCAAGCTGAGCCGCTGCAGTACCAGTCTGCCCAACACCTGCTGCGCTTAGGCCAATGCCTAAGGCAAGATCAGTCAACGCTTGCGCGCCTACTTTATTCTTAGCGTGCTCTTCTAAAGCATGCACCATTTCATGCCCCATCACTGCTGCAATTTCCGCATCAGTCAAATTCAGCTTATTGACAATACCTGTATAAAATACAACCTTGCCGCCTGGCGCTACATAAGCATTCACCTGATCAGACTTCAACACTGCCAGCTGCCAATTAAACTTCGCGCCTGTTTGGTTCATTTGGTCTGCATATGGCTTCAGTTTGATAAATACAGTGTTGATACGCTTATATGTCGCCGAAGATGTATCTAATGTGTTGTTACTGCGTGCCTCTGTTACTGTTTTATTAAAACCTTGAGTTGCTGATGCATTTAAAGTTGCAGTATCTGCACCAGCCATATCAGCAATGGTGGTACAGCCAGAAAGAGTCACAGCACCTGCTGCGCACAAACTCATCAATATATTTTTATTCATTATTCCAAACTCCAAACCCAAAATTAGCTAACTCGAATGGAGCAATTATATTCTTAAAATTTAGGAGGTTGAATGAAGTTAAAGCATATTATCATAGGATTTATGTAAAATAATTTAACCTATAAACTGAATATACAGCCAGTAAATCAAACAGCCCGCATTTAAAAACAGATAAACCTTGCATAAAGGTTCAACTTTCGCCTCAACCGCCTCGCTTTTCCGCTTAAAAAATAAAAAAGCATTTTGAATAAGGATGAGCGGCACCAAAATACAGGCAATAATGACCGAAAGCCCAATCAATGCGTTATAGATAATTTCTGGATTCTGTGTTTGCGCACGGATAATCATCATGGCAATGGTCGGCGCACCGCCCATTGCAAATAGAAGTGAATAAAAGATTGTTCCAGAAATATATTTCTGCATCCTGCAGCACCTTGTTTAATCTAAACTGCATTTTAGCAATTCCCCTGCGGCTGTACAGCCAGCCTCACTGCAACTTTAGTCTTGAACATGATTAAATCCGCATAAAAAAAGCCCCGCATTTAGCGGAGCTTTTCAGTCATATTTCTGAGCGATTAAGCATCGAAAGGATGACGTAAAACAATTGTTTCATCACGATCTGGACCTGTTGAAACGATATCAATTGGGCATTCAATCAATTGCTCAATACGTTTCACATAGTTAATCGCTGCTTGCGGTAACTGATCCATAGATTTCGCGCCGAAAGTTGACTCAGACCAGCCCGGCATAGTTTCGTAGATTGGCTTTAAAGTTTCAAATGCAAGCGCATCAGAAGAACCCACACAGCCTGAATCTGCAGCTTCATAGCCCACACAGATTTTCACTTCTTCTAAGCCGTCAAGAACGTCTAGCTTAGTTAAGCAAATACCAGAAAGTGAGTTCACTTCTACAGAACGGCGCAGGATTTCAGCATCAAACCAGCCACAGCGGCGCTGACGGCCAGTTGACGCGCCAAATTCTGAACCAATAGTACCCAAGTGTTTACCAATTGCATCACCAACATCGTTAGCTGCATCGTAAACAAGTTCAGTAGGGAAAGGACCAGCACCTACACGAGTCGTGTACGCTTTAGTAATACCCAGTACATAGTCAAGGTGCAAAGGACCAAGGCCTGAACCAGAGCTTACGCCGCCAGCAGTTGTATTTGAAGACGTTACATACGGATATGTACCATGGTCAACGTCAAGAAGTGAACCTTGCGCGCCTTCAAACATGATTTTTTTGCCAGCTTTACGGTAAGCATGAAGTTCACCAGTGACATCAATAACCATTGGTGCAACAACTTTACGCCATTCGTCGCAAAGCGCTAGAACGTCTTCAACTTTAACTGCTTCAACACCGAAGAATTGAGTCAATTGGAAGTTATGGTATTCAAGAAGCTCTTCCAGCTGCGCTTTAAGATGCTCGCCGCCGCGAACCAAGTCAGCTACGCGAATTGCACGGCGTGCAACTTTATCTTCGTACGCAGGGCCAATGCCGCGGCCAGTTGTACCAATTTTCGCATTACCGCGTTTGATCTCACGCGCTTGGTCAAGCGCAATGTGATGCGGCAGAATCAACGGACAGTTTGGAGAAATACGCAGGCGCTCTTTAACAGGCACGCCTTCTTTCTCAAGAATGTCCATCTCTTTAATTAGCGCTTCTGGTGAAAGTACAACACCATTACCAATTAAGCACAGTACGTTTTCACGTAAAATACCAGATGGAATGAGGTGTAATACAGTTTTCTTACCACCAACCACGAGAGTATGACCTGCGTTATGTCCGCCTTGATAACGAACTACCGCAGTCGCTTGATCTGTGAGCAGGTCGACGATCTTGCCTTTACCTTCGTCGCCCCATTGGGTACCAAGTACCACAACATTCTTGCCCATAATAGCCTCATTACATCATGCTGTTAAAATTGAAAGCATCGCCAAATGACATGAACATTTGGCTTTGCCATTAAACTGATTCGATTAAACCGCTTCGACTTTCCACTCGCCTGCTGCATTCACCAGCTGGTGCGTCGCATTCGGCACAGAGTTTAAATCATCATTGCCTAATAACTGAATTACACTTAAGCCTTGTGCACGGACATCTGCAATTGCATCCAGCAATGCTTTGTCTGTGCCTTTAGGCGCAACAACTTTTTGAATTTGTGTGAACTGACCTGCACACAGCGCATATAAGTCACACGAGAAACCTGTCGCTGGACGCGCACGTCCAAAGTGTTCGCCAATCCCGTCATAACGTCCGCCTTGAGCCAGCGGAGCCGCACGGTTTGGTGCATATACGGCATACATCAGACCTGTGTGATAATGGTATGAACGCAATTCTACGACATCAATACCAATCAGCAGGTCTGGCCAGCGCGCTTGAATTTCTGACTGAGTTTGCTTCACAGCATTAAATGCCTGCTTGAACTCAGCATCTGCAAAAATTTCAGCGCTTAAGTTGGCTTGCAGCGCATCTAAATCACTTGAATATCGGCCAAGATTATAAAAATCTGAGCCAAATTTTAATTCTTGTGTAAATTCAGCCAGTTCAGGCAAGGCTTTACGCTGATACAGATCGGAAAGCTGACGTTCTACTGCTTTAGATAAGCCTGCATGTTTCACCAGACTGCGGAACAGTCCTACATGGCCTAAATCTAAATGGATGCCCTCAGACAAACCTGCAGTTTGAATTAAGCTCAGCATAACATCGACCATTTCTACGTCGGCATCAATACTGTCTGAACCAAATAATTCTGCGCCTAGCTGCAATGGAGCGCGTGTAGTGTTAAAACCCTGTGGCTTGGTGTGCAAAACAGTGCCAGCATAGCAATAACGCGCTACGCCTTCGACTGGATGTACATGCGCATCGATACGGGCCACTTGCGGTGTCATATCGGCACGCACACCAAGCAAACGCCCAGAAAGCTGGTCGATCACTTTAAAAGTGGCTAAGTCTAAATCTTGATTCGATTCTGAGAGAGAAGAAAGAGATTCGATGTATTCGATAAATGGCGTGTACACCAGCTGATAACCTCGAGATGCGAGGAAATCTAATGCTTTACGGCGCAAAGCTTCAATTACTTGCGCCTGTTCTGGTAATACATCAGCTACACCATCAGGTAATAACCATGTCTCTGAAATGGGCATGTTGTAAACCTAAATACTTGTCAGCGCGGAAGTAATCCGCATAAAAAAATCGGGAACACACCCGATTTCTCATAGTGTATCACGTTCAATTTAGCCATGCATCAGCCAATTTACGAATTTTTGCTTATTGCCTTAAAACAATATGTTCAGCAATGTGCTACAAATGCGGCTGCGGCATCAATAGCATGCAAAGCTTTCGGGCATAAATTAAACACAGGCATCATACTGCAGAATACAGCGACAAATCATTGAATAAAATCATTTAAAATAATATTTTATTAATTAATTCCAATAAATGAGCATCTTGTACAAACCACAGATTCACATATACTTCTGTTCAATTTAGCATCAACAATAAGTAAAAACCAAAATTGAAAAGATGCTGTATCTGAAGGTTTTATTCTAGGGGAAACTAAATGGAATTGCACAGCAACCTGTATTACCGGCATGCGAATGCTCAAGTCATGTCAAAATTAGACCAATTATTTCAGGAACACCGCGGTGATGCAGATAAATTCATTGCTTTGGCCTGCGGCATCAACCCAGAAAATGGCGCTGAATTAGCCAGAGACATTTTAGATACTGTCGACAATATTGAATTTGATTTAGGCCCGGAACTGCTTTATCCCATTGAAGGCTTTTCAATTGCACATTTTGTACACGGCTCATCTGGCGATGAATTTATAGAAGCAATTTTATTTTTTCTTAAGGCGCTAGTGCCAGATATTCATGTTCAGGCCTGGGGCTGCGGTGATGATGACCCTTGGGAATTTTGGTTCAAATTTGAAGGCGATGAACTTATCAGGGAAGATGATGAACCATTCAATGACCCTGAAGAAGATGAAGAAATCAAAGCGAACATCTACAGCTGGTGGCATGCAGGTTTGCCTGAAAAAATTAAAGAAGGCTTTTTAAACGAAGAAACTGAATAACATACTGGTCAGAAGTGCAGGACCTGCGCTTCTGACCCAATAATTTTGTTAATAACAATGCTCTGTTACAAGATCGGCAGTTCTGTAGTTTGCTTTATTTTTTGCAGCGGAATTTCAGTTTTCACATTTTGAATGCTGCTAATCTTATTTAAGCGATGAATTTGAAATTGCCGATAAGCATCTAAATCTGCCACCATAATGCGCAGGAAAAAATCACAATCACCAGCCATGAGCTGACACTCTACGACTTCATCCAATTGCTGAATGGCATCTACAAAGGCATTCACGGTTTTTTCATCCTGCCCTTTCAGCCAGATTCGCGCAAAGACTGTTAAACCCAAATTCACTTTATGGGGATTCAATAGCGCGACATACTTTTCAATAATGCCGTCATCTTCCAGCTGCTTAACACGGCGTAAACACGGTGATGGAGACAGACCGACCATTTGCGCCAACTCAACATTCTGCAGCTTTCCATTGCGCTGAATCTCACCAAGTATCTTCTTATCTATCTGATCCATTTATTATTGCAGCATCCTATTTCAACTTTATCTTAATTTATAAAATATAATGCCAAAAATACAAGCATATCAGGCAAATTAAATGCCCAATGCCAAATACCTTGCTCTAAAATAATGCCTTCACTATTTTTCGGATTGGCAAAGCTCATGTTAAGTTTTCGGACAGCTGCTGCGGATATTCAAACCACAGATAAATATGCAGAATTTAAACGCGGTCTGAAAACTTCAATCCCCTTGCTGCTGGGCATTATTCCTTTTGCTTTAGTACTTGGCGCTCAAGCCGCGCAAAAAGGATTTTCTACTTTAGAAGTGCCCCTGCTGACAGGATTAAACTTTGCTGGCGGTTCTGAATTTGCCATTTTAGAAGTGTGGACCAATCCGCCCAATATCATCATGCTGGTTTTTATTACCTTTTTGGTCAATAGCCGGCATTTACTGATGGGCGCCAGTTTAGCGCCATATTTACGCCATTTGCCCAATCGGACTGCGTACAGCGCCTTGTTCTTTATGTGTGATGAAAGCTGGGCGCTGAGTCTGGCGGATGCGCAAAAAAAGCAGCATCTTGTAGGCATGCTGCGCGCTTTCAGCATGATGTACTATGCAGGACTATGCTTTGCGCTGTATTTCATGTGGGTGGGGTTTACTTATTTAGGCGCTGCCATAGGCCCTGTGCTAGGTGATGTTCAGCGCTTCGGGTTTGATATGGCCTTTCCCGCAGTATTTTTAGTCCTGCTGCGCAGCATGTGGAAAGGAATTCGCGCCGCGCGCCCTTGGCTGGTCAGCTTAGTCACTGCCGCTTTGGCTTATTTGTATCTTCCATCTGGCTGGTATGTGCCCATAGGTGCAGTCAGCGGCATTGTTTCTGCTTTTTTCCTCATCGGAGATGAGGCATGATTCATACACCGACACTTATTGCCATTTTATTTATTGCAGCCACCACTTACTTAACCCGCATCCTCGGCTACGTACTGCTGAAAAATAAAACGCTCAACAATAAACAGCGGCAGATTTTAGAAGTTGTCCCCGGCTGCGTGCTCATTTCTGTAATTGCACCGTATTTTGTTAAAGATAATCCAGCAGATCTGATTGCTATTGTGATTACCCTGCTGGCAGCTTCACGTTTTTCGCTGCTGCCTACCGTTGCAATCAGCATGGCCTCAGCCGCCTGTTTAAGGCTCGTTCTGGTGTAATTCCAAACTTATCCAAGGCGTTTAAATAGTAGCAATTAGGCGCTTTGCTTAAAAAAAACTATAAAAAAGCCCTTTCATAAAAGGGCCTTTTTATACAATCTAAATATCACTGAAATGAAAAATCTGAAGATCCGCTTAATCTTGCTTAGGCGCCACAACCTTGGCGAGCAAATTTACCAGCTCAGCATTCTGCAGTTCGACCTGCTGCAGTTTATGTGAGGTCTGATCCATCGCCTCTTGCTGAACGTGCATCTTTTTAGCCAAATCCTGCATAATTTCCAGCGTCTTTTTCAGATTGGCTTCCAGATGCACAATTTTTTCTTCCAAATGCAAATTGGCTTGAACTTCTGCGTTGTCATCCTGATTTTTGAATTGCAGCCAAATCAGAAAAATAACAGCCAGCGACAGTAAAAAAATAAATCCCCACAATAAGATCATCAGTTTTGCTCTTTTAATCATTCCTTGTGTGCATCTTACCTATTTTAAAGAGACATTTTTGATAAAAAACAGCGATTTCACCGTTTTTACGATCAAAGATGCTTTTTAAGCGCTCAATAACCGCTTCATTGCAAAATCACCACTTAGAATAGGTATTTAAAAAGCGCCTTCAGGCGCTTTAAATTTTTAAGTAAAGGACTCACATAAATCTAATAAACGGTTGGCATAGCCCCATTCATTGTCATACCAAGCATAGACTTTGGCTTGGCGCCCGACTGTCATGGTCTGGCTTAAATCCACAATTAAAGAATAAGGTGAATGATTAAAGTCACTGGATACCAACGGTTCATCGGTCACAGACATAATAGAGGCATAGTCATGCGCTGCAGACTTCACCAGCACTTCATTTACTTTGTGCGTTGTAATTGGAGATTGCGCAATAAAGGTCAGGTCAATGGCTGCCACATTAATGGTCGGTACACGTATAGAATAGCCATCAATCCGGTTTTCCATTTTCGGCATGACTTGCTTTAATGCACCTAATGCAGATGATGTGGTTGGAATAATATTCTGACCAGAAGCTCTTGCTCGACGCAAGTCACGATGCGCGTGATCTAAAACAGATTGATCTGCAGTCACCGCATGAATTTCTGTCATCAGTGCAGATTCTATGCCAAACGCATCATCAATAATTTTAACCAACGGCACTAAAGCCTGTGTCGTACAAGACACACTGGAAATAATTTGATCAGACGTTTTTACTTCATGATGATTGACGCCATACACAATGGCGGCATCCACACTATCAAATGGCGCAGCGCCAATAATCACACGCTTTGCCCCTGCATGAATATGCTGAGTTGCTGCTTCACGCGAGCGAAATAAACCTGTGCACTCAAGAACCACATCAACATTTAAAGCATGCCATGGCAGTAAAACTGGCTCTGCACTGCGCAAGACTTGCACCCGCAGCGCTGTTTCACCAGCCTGTATGCTTATATATTGCTTGCCGTTTTCCGCTTCAATATGCACTTCGCCATGAAACCGGCCATGCGTTGAATCGTACTTAAACAAATGCAGTAAAGTTTCAATGTCTGCAATATCGTTAATGGCAATAATTTCAAAATGAAATTGTTTTGGATTTTCAAACCATGCGCGAAGCACATTGCGCCCAATTCGGCCAAATCCATTGATTGCCACTTGCTGCATGACTTATCCTTCATTTTGAAACAATTATAAAACACCTCTATGTTAATGGATTTCTCAGATCAACCGTTATCATTAATTTAAGTAAGGCTATTCAGAATTATTTTAGATTCGCCGCTTTTTCACCTGATCTTCAACACAGCTTCAATAAATTCAGCTTATATTCATTATTTTACACACCAATACAGCCCAGCTGATGCCTGAAACAACTAGCCCTGCTGTTTACTCAAAATTATTCATAAAAAATAGATTGATATTCAATGTTGTGGACTTTTAGACTTTAATAAAACTTGCGCCTTACAACGACAATTTGGATATTTTTAGAAATCCATAAAAAGTCACATACTTAACTTAAAATCATTGGTCGCAGTGGCTTTTTCCGTTATAATTTGTCGTTTTAAAATTTTAAGCCAGTATCTCAAGCCAGCTTTATCTATATGTAAGACTTGCTTGATATGCTATTCGCCAAATTCAAGATTTATGGAGTGACTTGGTTGTGAGTACTCGTTTTATGACATCAGCTGAAATTCGCGAAGCTTTTTTAAGCTATTTTGAATCGCAAGGGCATACACGTGTCGCGTCGAGTTCTCTGGTTCCGGCCAACGACCCAACATTACTATTTACAAATGCTGGTATGAACCAGTTTAAAGACTGCTTTTTAGGTTTAGAAAAGCGCGATTATGTACGTGCAACATCTTCACAAAAATGCG
Source organism: Acinetobacter sp. ANC 3813 (assembly GCF_002135435.1). Lineage (GTDB taxonomy): Bacteria > Pseudomonadota > Gammaproteobacteria > Pseudomonadales > Moraxellaceae > Acinetobacter. The sequence continues at coordinate 100,705 of NZ_NEGK01000001.1, forward strand.
TACGCGCAGGCGGCAAGCACAACGACCTGGATAACGTTGGCTACACAGCACGTCACCACACATTCTTTGAAATGCTAGGCAACTTCTCGTTTGGCGATTACTTCAAACGTGATGCAATCAAATTTGCATGGGACTTTTTAACCAACGAAAAATGGTTAGGCCTTCCAAAAGATAAATTATATGCAACGGTTTACCACACCGATGACGAAGCATTCGATATTTGGAACAAAGAGATTGGCCTAGACGCCAGCCGTATTATCCGCATTGGCGATAACAAAGGCGGCCAATACGCATCAGATAACTTCTGGGCAATGGGCGATACAGGTCCTTGCGGCCCATGTTCTGAAATTTTCTTTGACCACGGTGATCACATCTGGGGCGGCCTACCGGGCACACCAGAAGAAGACGGCGACCGTTTCATTGAAATCTGGAACAACGTATTCATGCAGTTCAACCGTACTGTTGACGGTGTATTGCACCCTCTTCCAGCGCCTTCTGTAGATACAGGCATGGGCTTAGAACGTATTTCTGCAGTATTGCAGCACGTCAACTCAAACTACGAAATCGATCTGTTCCAGCATGTATTAAAAGGCGCTGCAGAAGTTATCGGTTTAGATACAACTGCTCTTGAAGCTGAAGCTGCTGAGAAAGGCACTCCTGTTCAATACCCTGCATCACTTAAAGTGGTTGCTGACCATGCACGTTCATGCAGCTTCTTGATTGCTGACGGTGTAAATCCTTCTAACGAAGGTCGCGGCTATGTACTGCGCCGTATTATCCGCCGTGCAGTACGTCATGGTAACAAGTTGGGCGCAACAGGTTCATTCTTCTACAAAACACTTCAGCCATTGATTGAAGTGATGGGTGCAGCATATCCAGAACTGGCTGCTAATCAAGCACGCATTGAAGCGCAGCTTTTGAAGGAAGAAGAGCAATTCGCGAAAACTTTAGAGCAAGGCTTGAAATTGCTTGAAGGCGAACTCGCTCAGCTTAAAGGCTCAATGATTCCGGGTGAAACCGTATTTAAACTATACGACACTTATGGCTTCCCAACAGATTTAACAGCGGATATCGCACGTGAACGTGATTTAACCATTGATGAAGCTGGCTTTGAAGTTGAAATGGCTGCACAGCGTCAACGCGCGCGTGATGCAGGCAAATTTGCAGTTGACTACAACTCGATTGTAAAAGTTGAAGGCGAAACTCAATTTGACGGCTATGACGCAACTGCAGGCCAAGGCCAAATCATTGCAATCTACAAAGATGGCGAACAAGTTGACGAAGTCGTTGAAGGCGACGAAGCGCTAATCGTATTGAACCAAACACCTTTCTATGCAGAAAGCGGCGGTCAAGTGGGTGATACAGGTATCTTCAAAAACGAAACCGGTATTTTCGAAGTTCAAGACACGAAAAAATCTGGCGGCGCATTTGTACACCAAGGCATCGTGACGATGGGCAACTTAAAAGCTGCCCAAGCTGTAGAAGCCATTGTTAAAGCAGATTTGCGTGATGCAACTGCGCGCAACCACTCTGCAACTCACCTGCTGCATGCAGCGCTTCGCCAAGTATTGGGTACGCATGTACAGCAAAAAGGTTCATTGGTTGCAAGTGAATTGCTTCGTTTTGACTTTGCGAATGATCAACCTGTTTCATTTGAACAAATTCAAGAAATCGAACGTATTGTCAATGCTGAAGTCATTGCCAACACTGCCGTTTCAACTGAACTTTTAGACATCGATGCTGCCAAAGAAAAAGGCGCAATGATGCTGTTTGGTGAGAAATACGGTGATGAAGTACGTGTACTTTCAATGGGTTCAATCATTGAGGAGAAAAACTTCTCGATCGAACTTTGCGGCGGTATTCACGTTAAACGTACGGGCGATATCGGCTTGTTCAAGATCACTTCTGAAGGCGGTGTAGCTGCTGGCGTTCGCCGTATTGAAGCGGTTACTGGCACCAAAGCAGTTGAAGCAGCACAAAAAGCGGATCGTGACATTCACGCAATCAATGATTTGCTGAAAGCGCAAAAAGATCAAACTTTAGAAAAAGTGGAATCTTTAGCTTCAACAGCATCTAGCCTGCAAAAGCAAATTGAACAATTGAACCAAAAACTAGCGAGCTTCCAAGCAGCTGAGTTATTAAGTCAAGTTCAAGAGATTGCTGGCCGCAAAACATTGATCACCACTGTTCATGGCGTGGATGCGAAATCACTTCGCAACTTGCACGACGGTGTTAAATCTAAGTTGGACAATGCTGTGATTGTGATTGCCGCTGTAGATGCCGACAAAGTGAGCTTAATTGCTTCTGTAGCAAAAGAGTTTACTGGCGCGGTAAAAGCTGGCGACATCATCAAGCACTTAGGTCAAGAACTTGGCGGTAAAGGCGGCGGCAAGCCGGACATGGCTCAAGGCGGCGCACCTTACAGTGACAAACTTGCATCTGTAATGTCCAGCCTGACTGCATGGCTTGAAAAATAAGGTCAAAAACCTTACAGCGGAAACCCATAAAATGATGGATTTCCGCCCTATTCCTCTCTGCTTGAATCACTGCTGTAAGAGCATACAAAATACACAGTCATCTTAAGCAAATATTGAATGCGCCAAGGCGCTTAAATACACAGATTTTCCACTCTATAAACAGATGGCAAATCACAAGAAAGGGTCTGGTCCTGATATTTTCAAGATTAGACACAAAGTATCCCATTAAATTGCATTAACTGATTGCAATTTAGGAGCTGCGTGGTATTTTGGGGCTGCTCAGCGCAGTTGGCTTCAAATATATGTAAGTGCTTTAAGTCTTTAGACTTATTTACTTGGTAAGGATAGTTATGGCATTAATCGTTCAAAAATATGGCGGTACCTCAATGGGTACTCCTGAGCGCATTCTCAATGTAGCTCGTCGTGTAAAGCGTTGGCATGATCACGGTCACAAAGTAGTGATTGTCGTTTCTGCTATGAGTGGCGAAACCAACCGCCTGCTTGCTTTAGCGAAAGCCATTACGGACACCCCTGACCCTCGTGAGCTTGACCAAATGGTCTCTACAGGTGAGCAGGTAACGATTTCAATGTTAGCAATGGCGCTCAATTCAATTGGCGTTGAAGCTAAATCATTAACAGGCCGTCAAGTTGGCATTAAAACTGACAGCGCATTTACCAAAGCACGCATCGAATCTATCGATACAGACGTGATGACAAGTCATCTGGATGCAGGCCGTGTGATTGTTGTGGCTGGCTTCCAAGGCTTTGACACTGAAGGCAATACTACAACTTTAGGCCGCGGCGGTTCAGACACCTCAGGTGTTGCGCTAGCTGCTGCTTTAAAAGCGGATGAATGCCAAATTTACACCGATGTAGATGGCGTATACACCACTGATCCGCGCGTTGCTCCAAAAGCAAAAAAAGTAGACCGCATTTCATTTGAAGAAATGCTGGAAATGGCATCACTTGGTTCTAAAGTTCTGCAAATCCGTTCTGTAGAATTTGCAGGTAAATACCAAGTGCCTTTACGCGTATTATCAAGCTTTGATAATGACGATGATGGCGCATTCGACGAAAACTTCAAACAAAACGTCGGGACACTAATCACCACTGAAGCGGAAGACAACATGGAACAACCAATTATCTCAGGTATCGCGTTTAACCGTGACGAAGCAAAATTAACAATTTTAGGTGTTCCTGACGAACCAGGTATTGCGTCTAAAATCCTATCTCCGATTGGCGCTGCCAACATCGAAGTAGATATGATTATTCAAAACGTTGAAGAAGACGGTACCACTGACTTCACGTTTACGGTAAACCGCGGCGAATTAGCAAAAGCAAAAGCCATTCTTGAAGCGACCGCTAAAGCAATTGGTGCGCGCGAAGTTGCAACACGCGATGATATCGTTAAAGTATCAATCGTGGGTGTAGGCATGCGCTCTCATGCAGGCGTGGCAAGCAAAATGTTCACTGCTTTGGCTGATGAAGGCATCAACATCCTGATGATTTCTACTTCAGAAATCAAAATTTCAGTGATTATTGAAGAAAATTACTTAGAGCTTGCAGTGCGTACACTGCATACAGCATTTGGTTTAGACCGCGAACACGGTGAATCAAGCGCACGTGCGTAATAAATGTGTCAAGAATTGTCATTGTTAGACAGTATTTGAAAAACATTACAAATAAAGCAGGGCCACTATAGTTTTTTTTATAGTGGCTCTGCTATATTAACCCTGAGGATTTTTAGAAAATTTATTAGAAATAAATCTGTAACAATGAAGGCTTCTGACGGTTACTTTAAATTCTGGTAAATTTTCTTTGCTTTCAGGCTGTGTTTTTACATTCTAGATCAATTGCAGGTTTAGCGTTTTGCAAGGAGATAAACATGCTGATTCTGACTCGACGTGTCGGAGAAACATTGATGATTGGGGACCAAGTCAGCGTGACTGTTCTTGGGGTTAAAGGCAATCAAGTGCGTATTGGCGTAAATGCTCCAAAAGAAGTATCCGTTCATCGTGAAGAAATTTACCAACGTATTCAACATGAACGCGCTATGCACGAACATCTTCAACATCTCGATCAAGATTATCAACCTTCTTTTGAAGATGATAATTTGTCACAGAACAACTTCAACCGTTAATTTTTGATGTTGTCTCGTGATAATAAAGCGGCTTTATAGCCGCTTTAAATTTATCTGCCGTTCAGCTTTCTGCCTGCTCAATCGCTTTGCGTACAGGACCAAAACTGCGTCGGTGCTCATCGATCACGCCATGCTGAGCAATCGCTTCAAAATGCGCTTTCGTTGGATAGCCTTTATGTTTTGCAAAACCATATTGCGGATACTTTGCATCCAGCTCAACCATCTCACGATCACGGCTGACTTTTGCCAAAATACTGGCAGCAGAAATTTCCGGATGGATCGCATCACCACCTACCACTGCATCACAGCTCATGCTTAAGCCCTGAGGCACTTTATTGCCATCAACCAGCAGATGTTCTGGCTGAACCGTCAGTTTCTCTACAGCGCGGCGCATGGCCAGCAAAGAAGCCTGCAAAATATTGTATTCATCAATTTCTGCCGCTGAACATTCTGCAATTGCCCAAGCCAGCGCTTTTTCTTGAATTTCTACAAAAAGTTTCTCACGCTTTTTTTCTGTGAGTTTCTTTGAATCATTCAACCCTACAATTGGGTTATTGGGATCAAGTATGACCGCCGCAGCAACCACAGAACCTACTAAAGGTCCGCGCCCTGCCTCATCTGCACCCGCAATTTTCATAGTGTTTCACTCCAATAAAAAACGACCCTCTTCACTAAATTTATATCAGCGCAGAGGATCGTTTTAATACATGCTTAGTTTTTTAGCGTTTCAACTACACATGCATTTAAAGTATTCGTTACAATTTTAGCAGCAAGATTCGCTTGTGAAGTTTTATCCATTGCAGCAACAACCAAATCAGTTGCAGTCACGCTTGTAGTCGCTTTTTCACCTACACATGAACATACTTCTGTTTGAAGTTCAGACTTTTGAGTTTCAGTTAAAAGTTTAGAACCTGTTTTCCAATAAGTATTGTTATTCAACTCTGTCACGCAAGTTGCTTGCACGCCTACTTTAACCGCCATCATTGCCAGGCTGTTTGATGTGGTTGCAGTTGAAGGCGCTGTACCAGTTGTACCTGTTGCAGCGCACGCAGAAAGAACTAATGTAAGTGGTGCTAAAACTGCAGCTAATTTTTTCACAGATAAATCCTTTGTTATGTTAATCGGTGCGCGTATTGTGCCCCAAATGACATCAAAAACGGTAAATCTATTTAAATATAATGCTGTAATTGTGTACTTTAGCATCAACATCAGTGTTTCAAATTATCAACACTGCGTATCAAATACTGGCATGTTTCCACATATAGGAATACATTAATATCTATGATCATATTAATGTATCACTATTCAAAATGAAAAATAATTCGCAATATTACACACGCACAGCTCAATGGCTGCACTGGCTGATGGCCATTATTTTTATTGCCGCATGGCTAATCGGTTTTTATAGCGGCAATTTTTTAAGCTATGACACAGACGGCAGCTTTAAAGGTCAAGTGATTACCCTGCATAAAAATATAGCCACAATAATTATCTTTTTAGTTGTTATCCGCATTTTCTGGCGCTATACACACCCTGTGCCCGAACTGCCAGCAACCATGACTCCACTGATGAAAAAACTTGCGCATTTAGGCCATCTGGCACTGTATTTAGTCCTGCTTGCACTGCCAATTACAGGCTGCTTATTCAGCTGGAGTGCTGGCCACCCTGCACCAGTTCTATATTTATTTAATCTTCCAACCCTAGTGCAGGAAGACCCTGATATTCTTGCGATTGTAAAACCGCTGCATATTTATATCTCATGGGCCGCCGGCCTATTGCTGGCTGGTCATATTCTAGCAGCATTAAAACATCATTTTATTGATAAAGACAACGTGCTGAGAAGCATGACACGTCAAGGCAAATAATCAGGCAATTTGCTTTGCAGCATGCAGATCGCACTAAAACTAAAATCATTCATAACAAACTGAATAAAAGCGCCTGATGGCGCTTTTACATCTTTTGCTGCACAACACAGCTTTTTAATGTGTTCATCATGGCTTTTTTAATCAGCAGATTTTTCGCATCACTACTTACAGCGGCATGCGCCAACTCAGTAGCCGGCACATCATTTAAGGCATTGGTGCTGACGCATCCGCAAACATCTTTAGCAAATTGACTTGTATTGCTGTCTGTCATTAAAAAAGTAGATGCTTTCCACATATTCGAATCTTTTAGCTCCGAAGCGCATTGCTGTTCTATATAGGGTTTTAGCATTTTTTGCATGGCAGTCTGCCCCGCCGCCGCATGACTCAGCGACATAAGCGCTCCCACAAATACAGCACTTTGTACAAAAACCTTCATCTATATCACTCATTCATTTTTTATTGCAGATTCACAGTTCTCTAAAGAACAACAATTTCAAGCAGGCACAAAAAAGGCAGCCGATGCTGCCTTTTCAAACATCCAGCAATTAATGCAAAATTTCAATCTGCTGCTTCCACTTCTGCTTTTCAGCATCAGAAATAAACGAAGCTTCAAATGAATTAATCGCCAATTGCTTTAACTCTTCATGGCTTAAATCTAAAGATTTTGCGATCGCAATGAAATTATCATTCATATAACCGCCAAAGTATGACGGATCGTCTGAGTTGACCGTCACGTGCACACCTTGCTGCAATAGGCGGCGGATATTATGCTCTGCCATATCATTAACCACACAAAGCTTTAAGTTACTGAGCGGGCAAACGGTCAACGGCATCTTCTCCGCAATGAGACGCTGCATCAAAGCTTCATCTTCCTCTGAACGCACACCATGGTCAATACGGTTGACTTTCAGCAAATCCAAAGCTTCCCACACATACTCTGGAGGGCCTTCCTCGCCTGCATGTGCAACAATTAAGAAACCAGCTTCACGCGCTTTTGCAAAAACTCGTTCAAATTTTGATGGCGGATGCCCAACTTCACTTGAGTCCAGCCCCACACCAATAATCTGATCTTTAAATGGCAGAGCCTGTTCTAAAGTTTCAAATGCAGCTTCTTCACTCAAATGACGCAGGAAGCACATAATCAAGTGAGAGCTGATGCCTAATTTGGCTTTTGCGTCATCACAGGCGCGCTGCAAGCCATTAATCACTGTTTCAAAGGCAATTCCGCGATCCGTATGTGTTTGAGGATCAAAGAACATTTCAGTGTGCACCACATGATCTTCAGCACATTTTTCAAAATAGGCCCACGCTAAATCATAAAAATCCTGCTCAAGGATCAGCACATTCGCGCCCGCATAATAAATGTCTAAAAAAGACTGTAAATTATGAAAGTTATAGGCTTGTCTAACTTCTTCTACAGATTGATATGGAATCGCAATTTTGTTGCGCTGCGCAATTTCAAACATCAATTCAGGTTCAAAAGTACCCTCAATATGCACATGCAGCTCTGCTTTTGGCAAAGCGCTAATCAGCTCAAGTTGATCCATTTCTTATCCTCATAAAAATAAAAAAGGGTGCAAACGGAGTTTACACCCTTTCGTGAGTTTGGAGAATTAACCGCCAAACGCAGCAAATTTTAATGCCCAAAGCACAGCAATAATCCACACCATATACGGTACAGTTTTAGCCTTGCCTGTGAACAGTTTAATTAATGCATAGCTGATGAAGCCCATTGCGATGCCGTCTGCAATTGAGTAAGTGAACGGCATAAATACAATCGTCAAGAATGCAGGTACTGCTTCTGTAATATCATCCCATTCAATATGAACGATACCCTGAATCATCAGCACACCAACAAACAGCAATGCAGGCGCTGTTGCAAAACTCGGTACAGATTGTGCAAGCGGCGCCAAGAACAATGCCAAAACAAACAGCACAGCCACAACCACCGCAGTTAAACCTGTACGTCCGCCAGCAGCCACACCCGCAGATGATTCGATATATGGCGTAGTCGATGATGTACCTAACGCAGCCCCAGCAACAATTGCAGATGAATCTGCAAAAAGCGCCTTTTTCAAGCGTGGCAATTTACCGTCTTTCAAAAGGCCCGCGCGGTGCGACACACCAACCAATGTACCCGTTGAGTCAAATAAATCGACCAAGAAGAATACAAAGATCACGCCAATTAAACTTGCAGTAAATAGGCCTTCAAAGTCCATTTGCAGGAATGTTGGAGCTATTGAAGGAATCGCGCCAACCACACCTTTAAATTCGTTATAGCCCAGTACAGTAGCAATCGCTGTGATCACCAGAATACTGATAATGATTGCGCCGCGCACTTTGAACTGGTGCATGACCACAACCATTAAGAAGCCAAATAAAGCTAAAAGAACCGAAGGCTGCTTAAGATCCCCCAAGCTCACCAATGTTGCTGGATTGTCTACAATAATGCCTGCATTTTTCAATGCAATCAGAGCGAGGAACAAGCCAATACCGCCGCCAATAGCCAGCTTAAGCGACATTGGAATTGAGTTCACAATGGCTTCACGGATTTTGAACATGCTGATCGCAATGAACACCAAGCCCGATACAAAAACTGCCGCTAATGCAGTTTGCCAAGGCACACCCATGCCTAAACACACAGAATATGTGAAGTAAGCGTTCAAGCCCATGCCCGGAGCAAGCGCAATAGGATAGTTTGCGACTAAGCCCATGACCAAGCAGCCAATTGCAGCTGCAAGACATGTCGCCACAAAGACAGCCCCATGATCCATGCCTGTTTCAGACAAAATCATTGGATTGACAATAATGATGTAACACATGGTTAAGAATGTAGTTACACCAGCTAATACTTCTGTTCTAAAGCTGGTTTTGTTTTCACTCAGCTTGAACAGGCGTTCAAGAATATTTTCTGAAGATGGATTAGGAGTCGTCATGACCTAGCCCCTATTGAGTAAACTTTATGCCTAAGCACTCCACAAAATGAATCATAAAAACATGATTGATTTTGTCGATGTTTTGACAATCTGCATGCCGGCATTTTCATACCGCAGGAAAATATTAAGTATTTTGCCAATCTCAGTGCGTTAAACCGCAAAATCAGCATCAACAAAAAAGCTGCATAGTATATTTATGCAGCTTCATTTACCTGTATTAAATCAGCACTTTAATATGTTAAAAACTGATCCAATTTCATATGTACCAAATTATAACACATTGATTTTTATTGTTTCTAAATTTTATTTAGCGGACAAATTCATTAAATTTAAGATATTGGTTTCTATAAAAGAAATTTATTTTTCTCATAAAAAAAATTATCCGCCAGCGATGCAATCAAGGCAGCTCAGCCGCCTGCGCTGATGCAATCGGCAAATGTTTATCTGCTGCAGACTTTCTTTGAGGCTGAATAGATTCGTTCAGCAGTTGATTGACTTCAGCCTGCTTCTTCATTTCAGCGTCCTTATAGACCATAAATCCAAGTACACCGACGAGCATAATCAAGACGGGAATAAGGGTTTTCATAACTGGCTTTTATTATTTAATAAACTTTTTCTTATGATAACAAATTTTCAACGAAAAAAAGTGAAAAATACAATTCCATCTTTCCAATTTTTCATTTCTATTTTCAATTTATAGCTAAAGTTGCGCTATTTCAAGGATTAGGAAATATTTAAAATACATTTGCTTTCTTTATCGGCAAATAAAAGTGTGAAATCCATCAAATAAAAGCGAATTGTAAAAAGATGGCCACACCACTTAATTTGGTTAAAAAAACACCCAAACCCAACAATGACAGACATCGTTTTTTTGCTGATATCTTTCAAGCCACAAAACTTAGCCTGTCATACGTTAGAGTTCTTTCAAAAATAAAAAAATGATCATTAATCGGTACTTAAATTATCAATGAAAGTCCCTTCTCCCTTTGGGAGAAGGGACTTTCATCATGAATTTTAAAAGTTCAAAAAATGATTTATGAAAGAGGTCTATTGTATCTGAATATGTTAAGCAGCCTGCTCATCACGCTTAAACACCAGCTCACCCTTTAAGGAACTGTTTGCATCAAAATAATAGCCATCTGTATTAAAGGCTTTTAAATCTTCAGCGTGTTCAATTTTATTTTCCAAAATATAGCGGGCCATTAATCCGCGCGCTTTTTTGGCATAAAAACTAATCACCTTATATTTGCCATTTTTTTGATCCAGAAAAACAGGCTTGATGATTTTCGCTTTAATTTTGCTTTCTTTTACAGACTTGTAATATTCCTCTGAGGCAATATTTACCAGCAGCTCAGAATTTGAAGCCTCCAAATCATGATTGATCATTTGAGTAATTTCATCGCCCCAAAACTCATACAAATTATGCCCGCGTAGGTTTTTCAGTTTTGTACCCATCTCTAAACGATAAGGCATCATCAGATCCAAAGGGCGCAATAAGCCGTACAGACCTGACAGCATTCGCAAATGCTTCTGTGCATACTCAATCTGCTGATCGTTCAGGCTATAAACATCCAATCCCGTATAAACGTCACCTTTAAATGCAAATAGCGCCTGACGCGCATTAGAAAAATTAAAGTCCGAATGCCAATCTCGAAAGCGCCCTGCGTTTAAATGCGCAATTTTTTCACTCACACTCATTAAACTGGCGATATCTGAAGCAGACAGTTTACGACTTACGTCGATAAGCTCTTGTGAATGATCCAGCAGTCTTGGTAATGTGTGTTTATCCGTTGGCAATGCAGATTCGTAATCTAAAGTTTTTGCAGGAGAAATTAGAGCGAGCATAAATAACTTGATTAAAATTTAAGTAATCAAACTATAACAGTAGACTTATTTTATTTCCAATCTGTGTTTTTACTGAACATTATCGGTAGAATAACGCATTCTCCTGCTTACTAATCTATCTCTATGTCTGAACAGATTTCCATTCAAGGCTCTGCTGGCCAAATTGAAGTTTTTGTAGATTATCCTCAGGGTGAAGTGAAAGGATTCGCGGTAGTTACACACCCTCATCCACTGCAAGGCGGTACACCGCAGCATAAAGTGCCTGTATTGCTTGCGCAAATGTTCTTAGAGCGTGGCTGCATTGTTTATCGCCCAAGTTTCCGCGGCGTAGGCCAAAGCCATGGCGAGCATGACGAAGGCTATGGCGAAACAGATGATGTACTGGATGTCATTCAGCATGTCCGTGCAATGCATACAACACTGCCATTTTATGCAGGCGGTTTCAGCTTCGGCGCGCATGTCATGGCAAAATGCTATCACTCGCTGCAAGAAGAAATCCGTCCAAAGCAAACCATCTTATGCGGCTTGCCGACAGCGACTGTTGCAGGCGTACGCCACTATGTAACTCCTGCAATCAAAGGCGACATTCTGTTCATTCATGGCGAAGCGGATGAAGTCACCCTGCTTTCAGATTTGATCGTGTGGGCTAAACCGCAGCGCCACCTTTTGACTGTTTTGCCGGGCGCAAACCATTTCTTTACCGGTTATTTAAAACAGCTGCGAATTGCGATTTCACGTTACCTCGTATCGTAAATACATTTTGCTTCAAGCTGTATATTCAAGGCTCAGAATTCATCTGGGCTTTTTTGTTTTTAATGGCATTTTATACCTTAGCCACCCCCTCATCAGATCATCTAAAATATCTGATTTAAGCTATAAATTATTGATAAAAAATATTAAAAATTTTAGATCCCTCAATCTTTCTGAATAAGAATACAATATATTTATCGTGAAACATTAGTTAAAAAATAATCATTAATGCAATTCATATGGTTGTTTTTTAACCATATAATCAAACGTTTGACTCATTTCGACATAAAAAATGTCGTTTATTCTTTATAGTTTACAGGGATATTATGAAAGTATTTTTCGGGGTTATTGCATTTTCAATATTGTGCACATCCGCAATGGCGCAAAACATTACAGGCACATGGCGCTATATGGATGATAAGACAGGTGAAGCAAAAGGCATTGTCAAAATTGAACAGCAGTCTGATGGCTCATATGCAGGCACAGCATTAAAAGCAACACCTCGCGCTGGCTATACACCAAAAGAATTTTGCACCAACTGCCCCGCTCCATATACCAACAAGCCGATCATCGGCATGAAAGTCATTTCAGGTTTAAAATCTTCGGACGAAGTGAACTATAACGATGGGAAAATTATTGATCCAGTCTCTGGAAAAATTTACCGCTTGAAAGGCAAATTAAGCGCAAATGACAAAAAGCTGTTCTTGCGCGGCTATATTGGCGTATCAGCGGTAGGACGTAATCAAACTTGGCTGCGTGTGGAATAAAATGCTAGTTCAGTTTTTTCTGTGCAGGAATTAAACCTTTCAGCACTAAGATAAAAAATGAATATTTCAAAAGAATAAGGCAGATACTTTTCATGAGGTATCTGCCCTAAAATATGGCGCTTAATGTGCAAAAAACATCAGCCTTTCCATTCAAATTTACTAAATGACTCATCTTCTTTCAGTGTATTTTCGACCGCTTGTGCCAACTGATTCAACAAGCTTTGTTCCGTAATTCGATCTAGCCAATCTTGATTTTCATCTGGATAAGAGGTTATTTCACAGACCAAATGCCCATCATGATCATGCCCTTGACACATCACTGACAGCGGTAAAGCATGATTATCTACGCTCACCGCAATCTGATCTCCGCTTTGCGATAAGGTCTCAAAGCCATATTGTCCCAGCTTTGATGCCAGCAAATCAGCGACCTGCTTTTGCGCCGCACTGAAATCATCCTGATCCTTCTGATGTTCGCAGTGGGCTGCAAATTGTAATTTTCTCATCGTATAACCTAAAGGCATTATTGTTGTATGGTTTTAGAATAAGCAATTAAAACAGAACAGCCAAGCGTTTGCTTGGCTGTTGTCTAACAAATGTACAAAATTAGACTAATTATTCACTGACGTGAATCGTTAAGCCCGCCTGATTTGCCAATGCAGTGAATGTTGGGAAGCTTGTCGCCACAGTCTCAGTGCCAACAATTTTAATCTCGCCTGATGTACGCAAACCCGCCATCGAAAAGCTCATTGCAATACGGTGGTCATGATGTGATTCAATTTCGCCGCCAGTGAAAATCACATCCCACGCTCCCGACCTGCCTTTTCCTTCAATGATGATGCCATCATCTGTTGGCGTACAGTCAATACCCATAATTTTCAGGCCATCTGCCATGACTTGAATACGGTCAGATTCTTTTACACGAAGCTCTGCAGCGCCAGTCAGAATCGTTTGCCCTTCTGCACATGCAGCCGCAATAAACAGCGCTGGAAACTCATCAATGGCCAATGGCACTTGATCTTCCGGCATATGGATGCCTTTCAGCGTACGTGTGCCGCGAATGCGAATATCCGCAATCGGCTCACCGCCTGCAATACGTTCATTCTCAACCGTCAGGTCAGCGCCCATCTGTTTTAAAATTTCAATCACGCCAGTACGGGTTGGATTGATGCCGACTGCTTCAAGCGTCACATCCGAACCTTCAGTAATTGCAGCGCCCACCATAAAGAATGCAGCTGATGAAATATCTGATGGCACTTGAATATTCGTGCCAACCAATTTTCCGCCGCCCTGTAGAGAAATGCGATTGCCTTCTGTTTTTACTTCATAGCCAAAAGCGCGCAGCATGCGTTCTGAGTGGTCACGCGTTGGCTCAGGTTCAGTCACAACAGTCTCGCCTTCTGCCCAAAGGCCTGCCAGCAAAATACCCGATTTTACCTGTGCAGAGGCCATTGGCAAGTCGTAGTGAATACCTTTTAGCTTTTGACTGCCCGAGATTGATACAGGCGGTGTACCGCGTTCACCCGTCGTTTGGATCTGTGCACCCATTTCACGCAGAGGTTTTGCAATACGCTCCATTGGACGTTTAGTCAGCGATGCATCACCTGTCATGACAGAATCAAATTTCTGCGCAGACAGCATGCCAGAAAGCAGGCGCATGGATGTGCCTGAATTGCCCATGTATAACGCACTTGCTGGTGCTTTAAGGCCATGCATGCCAACACCATGAATGGTGACTTCACCATTTTTAGGGCCTTCAATGCTCACCCCCATATCACGGAAAGCTTGCAGTGTCGCCAAAGCATCTTCGCCTTCAAGAAAGCCTGTGACATGCGTCGTGCCTTCAGCAATCGCACCAAACATAATGGAACGGTGTGACACAGATTTGTCGCCTGGCACGGTAAATTTACCTTGGAAATTTTTCTGGCCCGGTAAAATAGTAAATTGCTGTGTCGTCACTTTGTTTTTCTCCATCAAAGGTTTGTTGGCGAGCATATGATTGAAATGCTGACGGGCAGCCTGAGCATGCCCCAATACACCCATGAGCGCTTGAGAGTTATCATCTTCAATCAATTTACGCAAAGTCGCGAGCTGTTTTTCAAAGCCGTCGACTGCATTTAAGATTGCTTTTTTATTGGCAAAAAAGATGTCATGCCACATTTGCGGATCACTGGCTGCGATTCGTGAAAAATCACGGAAGCCGCCCGCGGCATAACGGAAAATATCTAAATTGTCTTCACGATTGGCCAATTGCTCAACCAAATTAAACGCCATTAAGTGCGGAAGATGGCTGGTATGCGCAAGCACTTCATCGTGCTTTTCCACATCCATGCAAATCACTTCCGCCTTGGCGGCCTGCCACAGCTGAATCAGCTTCTCTACAGCCCAATCCGCACTGCTTGGCAGCGGGGTCAAAATCACTTTATGATTGGCAAATAAATCGACCTTGCCTGCATGAACGCCTGTATGTTCAGCGCCTGCAATGGGATGACCCGGCACAAAACCGGCTGGCAATTGCTCGCCAAATACCGCTTTGGCTGCATCCACCACATTGCCTTTGGTGCTGCCGACATCCGTCAGAATGACATTTTCAGACAAATATGGCTTGATGCATTCCAAAACTTTCTGCGTAGCGCGTACTGGCAAAGCCAGCACCACAAGATCAGCGCCTTTTACGGCTTCAATTGGGTCACTGTACCCTTCTTGAATTAAGCCCAAGGCTTTTGCATCTTCCAAGGTCTGTTTAGAACGGGTCGATGCAACGATTTGCTTTGCCAATTTTTCAGCAATAATGACACGGGCAAGGCTTGAGCCAATCAGCCCAAGCCCGATAAAAGCAACTTTTTCAAACAGTGGCGCAGACATATGTTAAGCAACAGCCTCTAATTCAAGCACTTTTGCCAAAGCTGCAAGGAACTTGGCATTTTCAGCTTCTGTTCCAATGGATACGCGAAGATGATTTGCAATACCTACTGGACGCACAATCACACCCTGTTTAAGCAAACCATTAAAGGTTTGTGCAGGGTCTGCCTGAACATCCACCAAAATAAAGTTGGCACGTGACGGTACATAATTTAAGCCCAGCTTTTCAAAACCAGCCTGCAGCTGAGCCATGCCTGCTTTGTTCACTTCACGTGATTTTGCAATAAAGTCTTCATCTTTTAATGCCGCAACCGCTGCAACCATAGCCAAGTGGTTCACGTTAAATGGCTGACGAATACGGTTTAAATAATCAGTCACTTCTATAGATGCCAAAGCAAAACCGACGCGCAGCGCAGCTAGGCCATAGCACTTAGACAATGTGCGGCTGACAATAAGGTTTGGATATTGCTCTAAGAATTTCAAGCTATTGAAGTTTTCTGGGAAATATTCCACATAGGCTTCATCCAGAACAACAATAACATTGGCTGACACTTTTTTCATGAAAGCATCAAATTCCGCTTCTTCAAACCAAGTCCCTGTCGGGTTGTTCGGGTTAGCAATAAAAATTAGCTTGGTATTTTCTTTAATTGCGGCAGCCATTGCATCTAAATCATGCGCAAAGCCTTTGGCTGGCACTTCAATTGCTTCAGCATTAATCGCTTGCGTGACCAAGCTGTATACTGCAAACGCATGCTGGCTATACACCACAGAATCGCTTGAAGACACAAATGCACGCGCAAACATTTCCAGAAGATCGTTTGAACCATTGCCCAGTGTAATTCGGTCATGTGCAACACCAAACTGCGCTTGCACTTGGTCTTTTAAAATAAAACCGCCGCCGTCTGGATATCGCCCAATTTCAGCCAACTCTGCTGCAACCGCCTCTTTCACCTTATCTGAACAGCCCAATGGGTTTTCATTTGAGGCTAATTTGACAATATCAGTAATACCCAACTCGCGTTCAAGTTCACTGATCGGCTTACCCGGTTGATACGGCTTAAGTTTTGCGATGCCTTCATTGGCTGGGACAAACGTCATTTTACACTTCCGATGATTACAAGTGATGAATGCACTGAACCTCAACGAAGATTCAGTGCGGCTGTGATTTATAAAACGGCAATAGGATATGAACCCAATACGCGAAGCTCTTTCACCAACGGGCGGATTTCTTCCAGCGCAGCTTTCACATTGTCCTGTTCAACATGGCCTTCCAAGTCAATAAAGAACACATAGGCCCATTTTTCTGGCAATGCAGGACGCGTTTCAATACTGGTTAAGCTAATTTTATGCTTCGCAAATGGCGCTAGAATTTCCAGCAATGCACCGGCACGGTCATGTGCAGAAATTAACAAAGAAGTTTTATCATTGCCGCTTTGTGGAATTTTCTCACGGCCAATAACCAAGAAACGCGTGGTGTTTTCTGGATTGTCTTCGATATTGCTATGTAAAATTTCTAGACCGTAGATATTTGATGCTACTTCAGAAGCAATCGCAGCTGAGTGCCATTCGTTGCGGATACGGCGCGCGGCTTCTGCATTTGAGCTCAGCGCTACACGTTCTACACCTGGATAATGCGCATCGAGCCAGCCGCGGCATTGCGCCAAAGTTTGCTGATGGGCATAAATCTGTTTAATACTGTCTTTGCGGGTATTTTCAGAAATCAGGAACTGATGATGAATTGGCAATTCAACCTCGCCAATCACATTTAAATGCGACGTTTTAAAGCAGTCCAGCGTGTGATTTACAACGCCTTCTGATGAGTTTTCGACAGGCACTAAACCATAATGCGCACTGCCTGCTTCCACTTCACGGAAAACTTCATCAATGGTTGGCAATGGACGGATAACCGCATCTTGACCAAAATGCTTTAATACAGCCGAATGCGTATATGTGCCTACAGGCCCTAGAAATGCAATGCTTTGCGGCGCCTCTAACGCAAGGCAAGCCGACATGATTTCACGGAATAAACGCGCCATCGTTGCATCAGACAGCGGACCTTCGTTGCGCTCCATAACTTTGCGCAAAACTTGCGCTTCACGCTCAGGACGGTAAAACAGCGGGTTCTCTTCAGCAGCGAATTTCGCTTTAGCAACAGCTTCCGCCAATTTAGCGCGGCGGTTAATCAACTGCTGGATCTGCATATCAACTGAGTCAATATCCTCGCGGATTTGAACTAAGTCGAGAGAAGCCGTGGTGTTCTGATCGTCATTGATCATTGTTATGTCGCCCTTCAAAATCATGGTTGCAAACATTATAACAATAGTTAGCTTTCAAATGTTGCGCAATACGACATTCATTGATTCAGCCTTAAAAACAGACAGTTGTTTAAAACATCAGCAGCTCTGAAATTTATCATCAAAAATATTGCTATAAAAACTGATGTAAAAAACGGTAAATCATCTTGACTTTGATTGTAGTTAAATCACCTTTTGCCGCTTGGAGTATTTATCTATAAGCACAGAGCTTTTAGCAATAATAAAAATTAACAAATATGCCTAGTTTTTCGCTTGGATATACATTAAATTCTAGATAAACACGCTTAAAAAATCACCACTTACTTTTAATTTATAAATTTTTCATTATGGCTAGCATCTTGAATAACGATTTACAGACCAATCCGCTGCAAAGCTGACACGATTTTTTAAGCTTTGTACTTTAGTCTTCTAAAATGCAATACAGGAGCGCCTCTCATGCGCAAAAGAATCGCTGTACTGGTAACACATGATTTTGAAGATTCCGAATATGCCGAACCCGTAGAGGCTTTCCGTGCAGCGCGCCATTGCATTTCCAATATTGAACACCGCGCAGGCAATATTGTTCACGGTAAAAACCGCCAGCACAGCGTGACCATCGACCAAAGTATAGATCATGCTTCAATTGATGATTTTGACGCCCTGCTGATTCCGGGCGGGCATTCGCCTGAACGGCTACGCAGTGACGAACGCTATGTCAATTTCGTGCGGAATTTTGCCGGCGCTTATAAACCCATTATGTGCATCTGCCATGGGCCGCAATTACTGATCAATGCCCATGTTGTGAAAGGCCGCAGAATGACCACTATCGCACCCATTATCTTAGAACTGCAGGATGCAGGCGCTGTGTATTTTGATCAGCCTGTGGTGAATGATAATAATCTGTATATCACATCAAGAGCACCCAAAGATCTGCCTGAATTTATTCGGGAAACCTTAGAGGTTCTCCGCTTATAAGCAAAATAAAAGAGCCGCTCGGCTCTTTTATTTTATTAGTTTAAATTAGCGTCCTAAGATGCTGCGCGCGACAATCTCTTTCATAATTTCATTGGTTCCGCCATAAATACGCTGAATTCTGGCATCTACAAATAAGCGTGAAATTGGATATTCTGTCATATAGCCATAGCCGCCAAACAGCTGCAGCAGATTATCCGCAATTTTCATCTGCATGTCTGTGGCAAAGCTTTTCAGGGCTGCCGCTGTTTCTACATCCAGCTTGCCTTGCATGTAAAGCTCTACATTGCGCTCATAAAATGCCGCTGTTGCCAGTTCATCAATTTTGGCTTGCGCCATGACAAAACGGGTATTTTGGAATTGGCCAATTTGCTGACCAAAAGCTTGACGCTCTTTAACATATTGCACCGCAATATCAATTGAACCGCGTATTGCGCCAATTGCAGTTGAAGCAATGGCTGTGCGCTCACGCGGCAATTCCTGCATCAAATAAGCAAAGCCTTGACCAGCCTGCCCCAGCAGCTGATCTTTAGGCACTTTTACATTGTCATAAAACAACTCAGATGTATCTTGTGAATGCAGACCAATCTTGTCTAAGTTCGTGCCTTTTTTGAAGCCTTCTAAATGCGTATCGACCAATAACAACGACACGCCTTTGGCACGTGCCTGCGGGTCAGTCTTGGCTGCTAGAACGACAAGATCAGCATGCTGACCATTTGAAATGAACGTTTTAGAACCGTTTAGTAAATAATGATCGCCCTGCAAAATTGCGCTGCTGCGCATTGCCTGTAAATCTGAACCTGCACCCGGCTCAGTCATGCCAATTGCGCCAACCACTTCACCGCTGACCATTTTAGGCAGCCAATATTGCTTTTGCGCTTCAGAACCAATATGCAGAATATACGGCGCAGCAATTTCAGAATGGCATGAAATACCTGTAGATAAAGCACTAAAACCTGCACGGGCAGATTCTTCGACCAGCATTAATGAATAATGTGTTGGAACGCCATAACCGCCAAATTCTTCTGGTACATCTACACACAGGAAACCATTGTCACCCAATGCATTCCAAACTGAACGCGGCATAATGCCCTCACGTTCCCATTGCTCATAATGCGGCGCAATCTGCTCTTGCATAAAACGGCGAAAGTTATCTCTGAATAATTCTAAATCTGCATCATAAGCCAGCATTAAGTTCTTCCTTCTGAACATTGTTGTTTTGATTGATTCCATCCTAGATAAGTTTTGCTGCCATGTCATGCTGTAAAACTGAGCGTTCAACTTTTAGAAATACAGCTTGTGACGTAATTTTAAATTCTTATAAATCTTCAAATTTGCATAAAAAAAGGAAGCCGAAGCTTCCCTTTTTAAGTCTCAAAACACATTAAGCATGCGCTTGATTGCTTTCTTCCTGCATCTTGCGGTCTATTTCCGCAGGATCATTAAGCGCAGCATTCAATTGAACGGTATCCAACTTACCTACCCATTTTGCAACCACAATTGTTGCCAATGAGTTGCCCACTAAGTTGGTCAATGCACGCGCTTCAGACATGAAACGGTCAATACCTAAAATGAGTGCCAAACCTGCAACTGGAATATGACCAACTGCAGACAGCGTAGCCGCCATCACAATAAAGCCTGAACCTGTCACACCCGCAGCGCCTTTAGATGAAATCAGCAATACCGCTAAAAGGGTAATTTCATGCGCTAAATCCAATTGCGTATTGGTCGCTTGCGCAATAAAAATTGCAGCCATGGTCAAATAAATAGATGTACCATCTAGGTTAAATGAATAGCCTGTTGGAATTACTAACCCCACAACTGACTTTTCACAGCCCGCAAGTTCAAGCTTTTTCAGCATGCGCGGCAGCACAGATTCAGATGATGATGTACCCAATACAATTAGTAATTCTTCACGGATCATACGGATCATTTTTAAGATACTGAAACCGCAGAAGCGTGCTATCGAACCTAAAACAATAAAGATGAACAGCAGACAGGTCACATAGAAGCAGATAATTAACTGCGCCAATTGCGCCAATGAACCAATGCCATATTTGCCAATCGTAAACGCCATAGCGCCAAAAGCGCCAATCGGAGCAAGCTTCATAATCATATTTACAATGTTGAAGAACACATGTGAAATTTGATCAATGAATTTTAGAACCGGCTTACCTGCATCGCCTAATTTATGCAGGGCAAAACCAAACAAGAGCGCAAACATAAGCACTTGCAGAATCTCGCCTTCAGCAAATGCGCCAACGACTGTATTTGGAATAATATTCAGCAAGAAATCAATCGTCGATTGCGACGCACCCGACTCTACATACTTTGAAATACCTGATGTATCTAAAGTAGCAGGGTCAATATTCATGCCCACACCCGGTTTAGCAATATTAATTACGACTAAACCAATCACCAGCGCCAAAGTCGACACTACTTCAAAGTAAAGCAGTGCAATACCGCCCGTTTTACCCACAGATTTCATGCTTTCCATGCCAGCAATACCGCTCACTACGGTACAGAAAATCACTGGCGCGATAATCATTTTAATCAGTTTAATAAAAGCATCACCCAGCGGCTTAAGCTGCTCGCCTAAGCCCGGAACGCTTTGCTTTACGCCATTAACTATTTCGGTCGTGCTTGGCGAAAAATGCCCTACAATCACACCAAGAATAATGGCAACAATCACTTGAAAATACAGCGACTTATAAATTGGTTTTTTCGTCATGAGAATACTTCACAATATACTTCTGTTTACAGAAGCTTCCGTTTGTTCTGTCTATTTACTTTAAAAATAAACAACCCGAACTCATTTGCCGCTGACAAAAGAGTAAAACGTTGCTGAATTCAATCCAGCAAGCAAATAGTGTGAAAATCGATTTCGGTAAAATCACCCATGCCCTTTTAAGGCTTGGAATAGGAGAAACAGCACACAAAAATACGCGGGAATTTTACCAAGTTATAAACTGCTCGTTTTGCCTGTTATGTTAATTTTGCTCAATAAATATACTTTTCTTATTAGACTATGGTCTATCATTAGACGAAATAAGAATAAAAAATTGGCTGAAAAAACCCAACCATAAAAGTAGACTACAATGTTTGCCTATACTTTTACAATCAGCTGCCATGAATACAAAACGAAATATCTACAAAGATTTTGAACATCCATTTGCACAGTTTGTCCGCATTGTCGGCAAGGGTAAAAACGGCGCCCGCTCGCTGACCTATGATGAAGCCTATCAGGCCTTCAGTATGATTTTAAAAGATGAAGTTCTGGATGTGCAGCTCGGCGCATTCCTCATGCTGCTGCGTGTAAAAGAAGAATCTGTAGATGAGCTGACGGGCTTTGTGCAAGCCACGCGTGACCAGCTGAATTTCAAGCCGCTGCAGGTAGATTTAGACTGGTCATCTTATGCAGGAAAACGTAAGCACTATCCATGGTTTTTACTGGCAGCGCTCACTCTTGCTCATCATGGCTATAAAGTGGTGATGCATGGCGCTTCGGGCCATACCATTAACCGCTTGTATACCGAACAGGTATTGGAATATTTAAGTTATCCAATTTGCCAAAATGACCTCGATGTAGAGCAGCAATTAAAACAGCGCAATTTTGCCTATATGCCATTAGAAGCCATTTCACCTATTTTAAGTGACCTGATTTCACTGCGTAATGTGATGGGGCTGCGCTCGCCTATTCATACGCTGGCGCGTTTAATCAATCCGTTTAATGCCAAAGCAACCATGCAGGCCATTTTTCATCCGGCTTACCGCAGCTCGCATCAGCAGGCCGCCTTTAAACTTGGCTATCAAAACAGCGCAGTGATTAAAGGTGAAGGCGGAGAATTTGAACGCAATCCGGATGCCAAAACCCTCATCTGCGGTATTAAAGACGGTGAATTATATGAACATGAATTGCCTAAACTGACTGATAACCGCAGCCCAACTGAAGAAGAACTCGATTTAGCTGTCTTTAAAGCCGTTTGGGAAGGCTCGAAAAATCATGAATATGGCGAGATTGCCGTTGTAGAAACTATGGGCATTGCGCTGTATGCAATGGGTGCCGTACAAAGCTATGAAGATGCGATGAATTTAGCTCAAAAACTGTGGCAAACACGCAGTGCAAGCATTTAACCGATATGCTGCAGAATAAAGCAGCAAGATTGATACAGTCCCGTAAAAGATCTGCTAGGCAGAGCAGATCTTTTAATGCTAATTTATTTTTTCGTGATACAGTTATCAAAATAATAGCTACGGAGAATCTATATGAATACGACTTTCAACACAGATTCAGCCTCCGCAGAAAAAGAAATGCGGGCACGGAATGCCCTATATGATGCGCTCATTTTTCGGAATACCTTTACACAGGTGGTCATGCAATTTGTTCAGCTGCATTTAGATGCTATTCCAGCTGAATATTGGACTGCGCATTTTGGCAATCCAAAACCCAGTACAGAACAAATTATTGAGCATTTGGTTTTAAATGACCGCAGTATTTTAAATCAGGACGATCTCACTGAAGAGCAAATCGCTTTTCGCCAAAATCATTTGGACTTTGTCTTACCTGCCAATATCAGCCTGTATTCAATCTGTGTCAGCTTTGAAGAAGGTGAACCTTACAACATCAGCATCAACAATTAAAAAAACCAGCATGATGCTGGTTTTTTTCAGTTTAAGATTTATCAATACCTATCATAAATCTTAGATGTCATTACACAAAACGGATTGGCTTAAATTCCGGCTCTTCCACATGTGAATCACAATGTTCATCTTCTTCTTTGGTGCCACGGTCAATATAGCCGCTGCGCTCTGTTTCAGGCAAGTTCTTCATTTCCCACGCATACACTGCCTGCATGCATGTTTGACGCTGCTCTGCGGTCAGCGCTACACCATTTGGCCATTTTCCAATTTCAATTGCTGTTTTTAAGCGTGCAACAATTTCAGGATCCAGTATGGCAAGCATTTGTTCGATATTCATGGATTAATCCTGCTTAAATGAGTCAAAATCTTGGTTCCAGCCAAGCTTGGTACGGCATGCCATATAAAAGTCATAACCTGGCGGATGGAGCAAATTCAGTTTAAAGGGATGTTTACGGATATGTAAACTATCTCCAACACCCAGTGAAACACTGTGCTGACCGTCTGCGCTGACCATAGGCAGCACACGGTTTTCACGAATCAGAATCTTAATTTCACTTTGACCGCCCACGACAATTGGACGTGAAGACAAAGTATGCGGATGCATAGGCACCAAAGCAATAGCATCCATACTTGGATGCACAATTGGCCCGCCGCCCGACAGTGCATAAGCGGTAGACCCTGTTGGGGTAGATACAATCAGACCATCACTGTGCTGACGATAGACATACTGACCGTCAATGTTCAGCTCGAAGTCAATCATATGTACAGATTTACCTGAATGCAGCACCACATCATTGAGGGCAATCGCATCATAAATGCTTTCACCTTTAGATCGGATTTCAATTTCAAGCAAAAAACGGCGGTCCTGCTGAAATTCACCTTTCAGCACTTGATCCAGCTTAAAAATCACTTCTGTCGGCTTGATATCTGTTAAAAAGCCTAAACGTCCGCGGTTTACACCAATCACTGGCGTGTTGTATTTGACCAAAGCACGCGCCGCATGCAGCAGTGAACCATCACCGCCAACCACAATAACCAAATCTACCACTTCCCCCAGCAAGGCTTTGCTGACTGTCTGGGTGTTGGTATAAGGTACCAATTGAGCTGTTTCTGTATCAAATACAGGATGCAGCCCTAAACTCAGTAAATGATCATGTATCAGGCATAAGGTCTCAACCACTGACGATTTGTCAGGACGTCCAATTAATCCAATATTCCGAAAAGCCTTATGTGAAATATGCACCTGCGCCATTGCTCCGCTACGCTTCATGCTTATCATAGCATTAACGCTTTTGATTTAAAAAAACTTTGATTTACAAACTTTGATTTACCAATAATCTGACAGACACCTGCTTATTTTGCATAGTTATACAGTTTAAATATTGCAAAATGGTCAAAAGCTTCGCATGATTAGCAAAATTTCTCAGGATCTTATCATCATTTATGAAGTCTGAACGCGGCATAGGCATTATCGCATTTATTTTCTGTGTTTTGGTGATTGGCGCATTCGTCGCTTTCAGTGTCTATCTGATTAAAATCGACAATGTAGTCCGCGCTAAATTTGAAGGACAGCGCTGGGATATCCCAGCCAAAGTATTTGCTCGTCCTTTAGAAATTTACAGCAATGCGGCAGTCAGTCAAGATGATGTGCAGGAAGAGCTGAAAATGCTCGGCTATAAAAATGCGGACAGCTATGCTAAAACCGGCAGCTACGTAAATAACGGCAATGAAATGTATGTCCATACCCGTGGATTTGATTTCGGCACCAGTGTAGAGCCTGAGCAAGTTTTAAAGATTTCATTTGGTAAAGATACCATTACAGATGTAAGCGCGACCAAGCCTTCATCAAGCGGCATTGCGCGTTTAGAGCCTATGCTGATTGGCGGGATTTATCCGCAGCACAATGAAGACCGCGTGCTGATTAAACTCAAAAATGTGCCGAAACCTTTGATTGAAGCATTAATTGCAACTGAAGACCGCAATTTCTACAGTCACCACGGTATTTCAGTTCGCGGTACGGCGCGCGCTATTGTCAGCAACGTCACGGGCGGCAAACGTCAAGGCGGCTCGACTTTAACGCAGCAGCTGGTCAAAAACTTTTATCTGAGTCCTGAAAAAACCATCAAGCGTAAAGTCAATGAAGCATTGATGGCCATGCTGATTGAACTGCATTACGACAAAGATGAAATTCTTGAAGCGTATTTAAATGAAGTAAACCTTGGGCAAAACGGCAACTATTCAATTAACGGTTATGGTTTAGCTTCACAGTTTTATTTTGGCTTGCCGCTGCGTGAATTGAATATTGCACAGCAAGCTTATTTAGTCGGCTTAGTGCAAGGCCCTACGCTTTATAATCCATGGCGCAATCCTGAAGCTGCGAAAAAGCGCCGCGACATTGTATTAAACAATATGCTGGTCATGGGCTATTTAACACAGCAGCAATATGAGACTGAAACTGCCCGTCCGCTCAATGTCATTGCAAAACCGACGCTCGGCCCTGCCCGCTTCCCAGACTTCCTTGATATTGTGCGCCGACAGCTGCGTACCGAATACCAAGAAAGTGATTTGACCAATCAGGGTCTAAAGATCTTTACGACACTGGATCCATTGGCGCAAACCCGTGTGCAAAACAGCTTTAAAGAAACGGTTGCCCGCTTAGGCAACGCGAATCCGAGCCGTTTAAAAGAACTGCAAGGCGCTGTGCTGATTACTCATCCTGAAAATGGCGAACTCGTAGCCGCTGTCGGTTCTACCCAAGACTTTACAGGCTTTAACCGTGCGCTGGATGCTAAACGTCAAGTGGGTTCACTTTTAAAGCCAGTGATTTACCTCAGCGCAATTGAATCTGGACGCTACAACTGGGCGAGCCAAATTGAAGACAGCGCAATCAGCATTCAAAGTGAAGGCAAAGCATGGACACCCAAAAACTATAGCGGCGGCGAACACGGCGTAGTTCCCATGTCACAGGCATTGTCTCAATCCTATAACTTATCAGCTGTGCGCTTAGGTCAAGAATTTGGTATTTCGACCTTTATCAATCATCTGAAAAAATTTGGCGTCACTTCAAATATTTCCAGCTATCCATCTATTTATTTAGGTGCGGTGGATATGTCGCCTATGGAAGTCATGAGCATCTATGGCAACTTTGCTACTGGCGGTTTCAAATACCCAGTGAAATCGATCCGCTCTGTTGTAGACACCAACGGTCATACCCTAGAGCGCTACAGCTTATCTGTACAGCCGACTATCGACCCATCTGCCGCCTATGTGCTGAACTATGGCTTACAGCAAGTCATGAATTCTGGCACAGGCCGTTCAGCCTATAACACCTTCCCAACTTCGCTTGAATTGGCGGGTAAATCAGGCACCACCAATGACACCCGTGACTCGTGGTTTGCAGGTTACTCAGGCAATTATGCAGCCGTTGTATGGTTAGGCTTAGATGACAATAAAATTACTGGCCTGACGGGTTCAACTGGCGCCCTGCCAGTGTGGATTAATGTAATGAAGCAGCTGCGTCAGAAACCTGTCAATCTGCGCCAGCCAAACGATGTGCTTTGGCAATGGCTAGATAGCAGCACCGGCGAGCTATCAGCTTCAGGCTGTGCCGGCGCCGTGCATATTCCGCTGCTGCGCAACTCTATGCCTAACCGCTCAACCGCTTGCGCAGAGTCACAATATGAATCACCTGCTAACACAAGTGATACCGAATTCCCTCAAGCAGATTCATCTCCAACTGATAGTTTAGAAAACCTTATCCGCGAAAGTGATACAGGCAATGATCAGGATACTTCTGATGATACCCGTGTCATTTCCAGCGGCAGCTTTAACAACTGAGGTTAGATTTTGATTTTAAAGAATACACTCATCGCTTCGATCCTTCTTATTCTGGCTGGCTGTCAAAGCCTGCCAGCGCCTGAACAGAAAGCGCCAGAGAAAAATGCCCAGAAAGAAAATCCGAAAGTTATCCGAGATTCTTCTGGCGTCATTATTCACCCCTATGATCGTCCAGATATTGAACGTAAACCTGTTGTGATTCCAAAGCAGCCAGAACGTGTTCAGAAGTTTGATGATGGCCGCAACCTGCCTGCCTTTAAAAAGCTGATTCAGCAAACCCAAAGCTTTTACGCAAAAGGCGAACTGAATAAAGCGGAAGATACAGCAATGCAGGCGCAACGCCTCGCACCGCAATCTGCAGAAACTTTTATGTACTTGGCCATGATTGCCAACCGCAAGAACCAGCCAGCCAATGCCGAAGCACTCGCGCAGCGCGGTTTAAGCTATGCGCAAAGCACGCCTATGAAAAAACAGCTATGGAATATTATGCTGCAGGCCGGACAAAAACAGAAGAAAACGCAAACCATTCAAAAAGCGCAGCAAGCATTAAAAGCCCTCTAAAATGGGCTTTAATTTTTTAGATCTGTAATTCAAACTGTTTAGATAAAACGCTGGCCTGCAACTCCATAGGCTCCATGCTGCTGCACCTCTAGCAAATGTTCAGGTGTCATACCGCCCAAAGCAAATACAGGAATGTCCATCTGCTGCGCAATCTGCTCCAACTCAGCCCATCCTAAAGCCGGCGTGTCAGGATGAGTTGCTGTTGGCAACACTGGACTTAATAGAATGGCATCACAGCCGATGTCCTGCGCATGCTGTGCAGAATTTAAATCGTGGCAGGCGGCCAAGTAGCGATGGCCTACCTTAAGATCACCTTTTTTCAGCAATAGGCATTGCGCCTGTTTTAAATGTATTGTGCCGATGGCCTGCTGCTGGATGCTGTTCAGCTGTTTCCATAGTTCTATATTGACAATCAGTTGATCCAGCACACTGATATTCTCTTGCGCAAGCGCTTCTACATTCGCCTGTACCGCATCGACACGCCAATACAGCAGCTGATGCTCAGTAAGCTGCGCTAAAGCAGTTAAATCATCTGAAATTTTAATCTGCCGCTGCCAATGCAAGCGCTTCAGCATGGCTTTATTGGCTTTAGGAAAATTTAAATCCAGCAGTTCATTGCGCTGATACCACGTCCACGGCTGCTGAATTTCGTTGAGCAGCGCGTCTGGTACTGCGGCATGAAAAAGATGCAAATTAACAATAACATCGTCATATTCATGGCGAATGAAATCAAAGGCATGCCAATCATTTATGCCAACACCCACTTCTTCAAACACTTCACGGCGGCATGCTTCTTCAGGCGTTTCACCTTCCTCAACTTTACCGCCAGGAAATTCATGCTTATTGCCTTGATGCTGAGATGCTTCGCGCCATCCCACCAAAACTTTGCCTCGATGCAGCAGAATACCAATAGCAATATGCAAATTCGGTTTTGACATAACAGCCTGTTCCATGTTCTTCAAATTTTACTTAGTGTAAGCAAAAATGATTTTTTATAAAATATTCTCATTTACCGTTGACAGGCCTATTCGATAATGATTATCATTTAAATCACTCAAACACACCACGGAGTCGACGGAATGAACGCACCTTTTAGCTTATTTACACGCAACACTGAATCTCATCATGCACTGCCAATGCTGCATTCTAATAACTTATTTGCATTAGGCCGTGAAATCCGCATTATGCATGCAGGAGAAGAATACCGTTTGCGATTAACCCGCAATAATCGCTTAATTCTCACAAAATAACAAAAAGCTAGAGATAATAATAAACGTGGAAACAAGCAGTATGAATCAGCGCATACTGCTTTTTTATGCTTTAAAACAGCATCCTTTATAAAAATCTTCAAACGATGCCTTAGGCTAAAGGCAACTCAATTTTCACTTCTAAGCCGCCCAGCACAGATTGAGAAAATACAATACTGCCTTGATGCAGCTCAATGACTTTCTTGCAAATCGACAAACCCAGTCCAGTTCCTTGTGTTTGCGTACCCAGCGCACGGTAAAACCGCTCACCTAAGCGCGCCAGAACTTCATCCGTCACTTCTGTACCATTATCTGCAATCACCCACTGCGCCTGACCTTGATTGACACTCATACTAATATTCAGCTGGCCATTGCGCTGAGCATAGCGAATGGCGTTATCCACTAAATTGCGCAAGCATGTGAAGATCAGCTCTGCATTGGCATAAATAGGCAAATCTGCCGCCTGTACATGGGTCTGAATGCTTTTTTCCTGTACAAATGGTGCAAGGGCCTGCAGTACTTCAGAGGTCGTGTCTGCCAAATCAATCTTTGATTTAGGCAAATCTTCAGGGTTTGAAGGATCCAGCCTTGCCAGCAATAAAAGATTTTCCAGCACCTGCGTGCCACGGTTGACATCCTGTTGAATCTGCTTCAGCTCATCGGGCAGCTGCGCATGGTCTTGATATTTGCGTTTAAGCACCTGCACACGCATTTGTATAGCTGACAACGGAGAGCGCAATTCATGTGATGCATCGGCTGTAAAGCGCTGCTCAGCAATCAGCGCATGTTTTACCCGTTCCAGCATATGATTGAGCTGCTTGACCATTGGCTGTAATTCTGCCAGTTCAGGCTGCTGTGAAATAATCGGTTCCAAATCATTGGCGCTCTTTTCAGAAATTTGATGCGACAGCGCATGAATAGATTTAAATTGGCGTTTGATTAAAATATGCACAATCAGCCATTGCAAGCACCAAAGCACGGCCAAAATCGCAGCATAGCTTGCCGTGGTCGAAACAATTTCCTCAAAACGGGCTGCAAGCGGCTGAACCGCATAAACCGTCATGTCTGAATTATACTGTACAAAAGTCCGCCAAAGCTCTCCCTGATGCCACATCAGGGAATACCCCTGTCCTGCATGCTGCCGCAGATACTGAAATACATCATTTTCAGCATCTTCAGACTGGGTAAGGGTTTGGCCTTTAAACACCAAGCGGTAATGGATATCAAACTGATCACTCAATTCATCAACTTGCTGCCCTGAGGATTTAGTAATATCCGACAGCATCAGCATGTCTGAAATTTCATCCATGATCTGATCTTGCAGAGACATGATTTGATACGCTGAAATGCCCAACAGCAGCACCAAGGCAATTAAACCTGCAGCAATAGAACTGAAAACTGAAGTTTTAACTAAACGCCGCTGCAGTGAAACCGCCTGTTGTTTTTGCATGCCTTAATCCTGAGGCTGATTCATGCGGTAACCCAAACCGCGAATGGTTTTAATATACTGGCTGCCAATTTTTTTACGCAGCTGATAAATAAACACTTCAATCGCGTTGCTTTCAATTTCATCCCCCCATGCATACAGCGACTCCTCCAGCTGTTCGCGGGTAATGATGTGCTCTGGTTTTTGCATCAGCTTATACAAAATTTGAAATTCTTTAGCTGTGAGCGTCAAGGTTTCATTTTTATGAACCACAATTTTAGCTTGTGTATCTAAGGTCAAACCCGCGAAATGGATTTTTTGGCTATTCACATTATGCTTTTGACGCATTTGCGAACGCACGCGGGCAGACAGCTCTTCCAGACTGAAAGGTTTTACCAAATAGTCATTGGCGCCTAAATCCAGACCTTCGACTCGGTCTTGCACACTGTCGCGAGCTGTTAAAAAGATGACAGGTGTATTCAGCTGTTTTTTTCGCAGCGCCTGCAGAATTTCATCACCCGTTGCCTTGGGCAAGCCGCGGTCTAAGAGCACGCAGTCATATTGATGCTGTTCAATCGCTGAAATGGCAAAGTCACCGCGCTCCACCCAATCAATACTATAGCCATCCATTTCCAGCCAGGTTTTAATGCTTTGCGCCTGAGAGGCATCATCCTCTGCCAATAGAATTCTCATCTCATCTCCGCTTATATTTTTCTGTTATTTCACAACATCATACTGCTTAATTTCAGCAAATTTCACTGATGACACAAATAAAAACAGCATGGTCATTCGGTATGGCCATGCTGTGATCTAATACAATTGTATTGCATCTTTGCGCTTTAGAATTTCACACTATCTACATCAACACTGACGTGCTTCGCGGGTTTGTAATCCACGTCAATTTCGCCGTTAATAGTGAGCGGTGTTTTGGCTGCAACTTTTTTACCGTGCCAAAGTTTGTCGTCAATTTCTACCGTCATCGTGCCAGTGCTGTCACGGAATTGATATTTCTCATCGCCCAGCGCTTTAACCACGTTACCTTTCAGCTCAACCTTGGTATCGTCTTTCAGGCTAAGCGCCTGTTTTACCGTTACTGCTTTAGCAAAAGCGGTATGATTCACTGCGGGTTCAGCTGCAGCTGGCGCTTTTACCGTATTTGCTATAGCCACCGCTGATACAGCAGTAAAACCAGCTGCCAAAATTACTTTAGTGAACTTATTCATCGTTCTAGCCTCATAGTCGTGTTGTATTGCGTTGAAGGCATTAAAACAACCGCAAATGAACTGAACCTTAAGATCATTTAATAGACAAATCAGCACATCATCAATTTAGTGGCACCACCCGCAGCACCTCTTCCAATGTGGTAATCCCTGCAACAACTTTGCGTGCGCCCGCAATCCGCAAAGGTTCAATCCCCTCTTTACGCGCCTGCTGGCGCAACTGGGTTAAATTGCCATTGTCGCCAATAATCTGCTTAGTTTCTAAGCTCAAAGGCATAAATTCATAAATGCCGACACGGCCTTTATAGCCTGTTTGGCGGCATTCGTCGCAGCCCACGGCCTTAAACACAAATTCCGGCGTTTTCACATTATAATCAAAGGTTAAATGCTTCCACTCTTGATCATTAATAAAAGTTTCCTGCTTACAGTGCGGACACAGCTGACGCACCAAACGCTGCGCCAATACACCTAAAATGGTGGCCGCAGTAAGAAAGGGCTGAACACCTAAATCATGCAGACGCGTTAAGCTGGACGGCGCATCATTGGTATGCAGTGTAGAAAGCACCAAATGACCTGTCAGCGCCGCCTGTATCGCCATATTGGCCGTATCATGATCTCGAATCTCTCCGACCATAATAATGTCTGGGTCTTGACGCATGAGTGCACGCACACCATCAGCAAAGCCTAATTCAATCCCTGCATTCACCTGCATTTGGTTAAAACTAGGCTCAAGCATTTCAATGGGATCTTCAATGGTGCAGACATTGACTTGATCTGTCGCCAGCTGTTTTAACGACGAATACAGCGTGGTGGTTTTACCCGAACCTGTCGGCCCTGTAACTAAAATAATGCCATGACTGTGGCTGGTTAATTGGTTCCAAGATTCCTGCAAGCGGCCTTCAAAACCCAATTGCTGAAAACTGCGCACCAAAACATCGGGGTCAAAAATACGCATGACCAGTTTTTCACCAAAAGCGGTTGGCAGGGTCGATAAGCGCAGTTCCGTTTCCTGCCCTTTGGGAGTACGTGTTTTTAAACGTCCATCCTGCGGCTTGCGCTTTTCCGCGACGTTCATTCGGCCTAAAATCTTAATCCGCGAAATCACAGCGGTTAAGGTATTGGCCGGCATGTTGTAAATCGTATGCAGCACACCGTCAATTCGGAAACGCACTTTACCTGTATCTTTACGCGGCTCTAAATGAATATCGCTGGCGCCCTGTTCAAAAGCAAACTGCAGCACCCAATCGACCAGCTTAACAATGTGCTGATCATTGGCATCTGGATTTTGTGAATCCCCCAATTGCAGCAGCGCTTCCACGCCTTTGTTCTCTCTGTCATAAGCAGAAGATTTTTGCGATGAGCTGACCGCACGGCTCACTTGATAGTATTCAATCAGATAGCGTTGCAGCTGATCTGGACTCAGCAGCACACGCTGAATTTTCCGAGGCAGCACTGTCCGTTCTAAATTGGCAACCCACTCAGATTTATAAGGCTGGTCTGTCGCAATCAACACATGTTCATTTTGCAGTTCTACTGCCAAAATCTTGTTGCGCATGGCAAATTCTTGCGACATCACACTGGTGAGTGACTGCACATCCGCCTTTAGGGGATCAATAATATAAAATGGCAGACCTGATTTTTCTGACAGCCACTGGCACAAGCGGTTTAAAGTTAATGTGCTTTGCAGATGGCTGGCATCCGGCAAATTGAAATTGGCAATCCACTGCAAAGGGTGCCATTTCAGCTGATCCCGCTGGCGATGCGTGGTTTGAATCAGCATTTTCTCGCGTTCTGTAATGCGCCCGTCTTTTTGTAATTGCTCTAAACACCAAGAAGTATCAATTTCAAAATTATATGTCATTTGCTTATGTCCCCAAACATGCGTCAACTATAACAAGTTTTCTGCATCGAGTTGAATTATTCAGGCAGAGATACATATCCTGTATGCTTCACAGCACGTTTTACACATAAAAGCGCACTAATCCCATAAAGAAATTAAGGTTATTTGGGATTTATACGTCTTAGCGCTTGCTCATCTATAAAAGCTTGCCCTATATTTAAACTGTGCTCTTTAAGCTTAGGAAGGCTGTTTGGACTTTTCTGCACTGTCTGTCACATCCAGTTCATTTCAGGAGCTGCTGACCTTGTTCGCTTCTGCGCTGGGCTGCGGCCTAATGATTGGCTTGGAACGTGAACGCAGTAAACAGCGTGAAAATCAGCACAGTTTTGCAGGCCTGCGCTCTTTTGCCGTTTGCGCACTGCTGGGCGCTTTGTGCTTTTTACTGGACCCAGTCATTGGTATTGCAGGCGCAGTAATTGTTGGCGGTATCGTTATTTTCTCTATTCAAAATCAGCCTGACGATCCTGGCATTACCACTGAACTTGCCTTTGTCATGACCTATTTTATAGGCGCCATGTGTTTATGGAATGCACCCATCGCTGCTGGGCTTGCCGTCTGCCTCACCATTATTTTAATGGGCAAGCATTCTATGCACAGTTTTGCAGGGAAATGGATGACTGAAGCGGAGTTTAAAGACGGCTTGTTTTTACTGGCGCTGATTCTGATTGCGCTGCCGCTTACCCCCAATAAACCGCTTTGGGGCGCTGTGCTTAATCCTTATGTCATTTTAAAACTGCTGACTCTCATTTTAGCCGTGCAAAGCTTGGCGCATATTGCAAAACGGCTGCTGTCTTCTAAAAATGCCATGCTGTTGTCCGCCATAGCATCTGGCTTTGTGTCCAGTACAGCCACCATTGCCAGCCTTGGCATGGAAGTTCGTTCGGGACGAGCCGAAGCCAAAAGCAATGCTGGCGCAGCCTTAATGTCTTGTGTAGCTACGCTGCTGCAATTGCTGATTATTATTGCTGGCGTAAGCATGGTTTGGTTTAAAACCATACTATTTCCAACCGCCGTTGCCACTCTAATTTTAGCTGGCTCTGCCTATTGGTTCCTCCGAAGCGCTGTGCCCGTCCAAAAATTGGAGCAGGAAGATTCACGCATGTTCAGTTTAAAAGAAGCTGGAATCATTGCAGCAACTTTAACGCTCATTCAAGCGGGAGTGTATGGATTAAATCTGTGGCTGGGTGATGCAGGCTTGATTGCCGGCACCTTGCTTGCATCCCTCTTTGAAATTCACGCTGCGATGGCAACAGTGGTTATGCAAGGCAGCCCTGATCAATCCGCTGTGTTTTATGCTTTTATTTTCGGCCTTGCTGCACATGCCATTGCGAAATCAATCAATGCATTGCTGACAGGCGGCTGGCAGTATTTCCGTGTTTTTGCACCCATCCAGATTCTGCATATGGCCGTATTGATCAGTTTGCTGATTCTGTACAGATAAAAGCCGATTTTGTTAAATAAAATTTAACAGCCAATCTTATTTATTAGTAAAAATAAAACTATTAACATTTCTTAAAATAAAAATTTATTTATTACATGATATTTACAATATTATCCCTGTGCTTTAATGATTTATTAATATTAAAAAACAGAGGGTATATAACCAATGCAGCTAAAAAGCCTGAGCCTATCCATTATTACAGCATTAACTCTGATTGGCTGCGGAGGCGGCGGTGGCGGCAGTTCTGCAAGTGATTACCAAGGGACTGATGCAGGATCTACAGAAGAGAATAAAGATTTCCAGCAATGGCATTATTTTGAACTTGATGGCGGATATGCAGTTAATGAAGCGCTTGAATTAGTTCATCAACTTATGACTTTAGACAAAAGCAATATTTACGTACAAGATGATTCAGCTGAAATTGATAATGATTATTTGATTACTCAAGATGGTGTATATCAAGATTTCGGGCCGCAAAATTCCAAATATGGATATTTAGCCGGAACAGGCAGTTTTAATAATTTGACCTTCATCCAAAAGCCCTACTCCCCTGTAGGGTCGAGTGGCCTTGTATTTACAACAAGTTATAAAAAAATTGACCTAAACGGTAAAAATGCTTTAGCAACTTTAGAAGCAAGAGATCAATGGGAAATCGCAAACAACCCAAATGTAATTTTTGATCCAATACGTCAAACTTATTATAATAAGGTTAAAAATCTAAACTTCCCTGCTGGTTCTTCTTGCCTACAAGATACAGTTCGTACCAATAATCAAGAACATTTGTATGCCTATACATCAAATAATGACAAAGCCTCTTTTGCCCGTTATGAACAGCAGTATGCCCAAAACGATCCTTCTATCTTCAAAAAAACCTATAAAGATACCATTGCTTACTTATATTCTAATAGTAGTACGCCACTTAGCACGGGACCTGGTCAAGACTACGGTGCAGCGGAATACAAAGGTAATTACTATGGTGCAACACGTTATCTAAAGGG
The DNA here is from genome assembly GCF_002135435.1 of Acinetobacter sp. ANC 3813. Lineage (GTDB taxonomy): Bacteria > Pseudomonadota > Gammaproteobacteria > Pseudomonadales > Moraxellaceae > Acinetobacter. The sequence continues at coordinate 136,881 of NZ_NEGK01000001.1, forward strand.
TGTTGAGTACAGTTTGGCTGACTATATTCAAAGACAAAAAGATCTAATAGATGAGTCTTTAACAGAAGCAGAGCGTAAGCTCGCGATTGAAGAAATTGATACTTTAAACAATCAATGCTCTTGGTATAACGATACTGCTGCGAAATTCATTCAAGCTCATATGAAACCATAAACACATCATTGGCAGTATTAAAAAAGGAGCTTTGAGCTCCTTTTTTTCTATAGCGCAATGGCAGTAATTTGAATCAGCTCACCACTTACCTGAAATTTAATATTAAATGCGGCAAACAGCATGCCATATTCTCTTTCTGCATCATCCTGATAAGCAGGTCGCGGATCTAAGCTCAGCACCTGTTCAAGTTCATCAATCAATTGAGCGTTCAATAACTGTTTTTTTAGATATTCATCACGCTGTATTTCAGCGTCTATACTCCAAATGACTGCCTTACGTTGAGGCTCTTCTTGCGCATAGCCGCTTTGCGCCCCCTGCACTGCGTCTGAATAGTGAATATAAGGCTTAATATCAATAATGGGAGTGCCATGCAGCAAATCACTTCCACATACATATACTCGGACAGATTTACCTACCTTTTTGACTTCTTTCAGCTGTACAACAGATAAGCCTATAGGTGATGGACGATACATACTACGCGTGGCGAATACACCAATTTTCTTGTTGCCTCCTAAACGCGGCGGACGTACCTGCGGACGAAATTTATCGCTATATTGTTGATTTTTATTGTCATGAAACTGCCAAACCAGCCAAAGATGGCTAAACGCTTCAATCCCCTCAAAGGCCAAAAGGTCATTATACGGCGCCTGCATGTCAATATAAGATTCAACTTGCACCAAATTTGGCTGACGCGGAATGCCAAACTTTTCTTTGTAGGGAGAATTCATATACCCAATAATTGGCAAATTTAAGCCCGTCATAATCACTTTTTCTGATAAGTTCAATTAAATATATTCAGTTTATCGAGAATGGTTTTAGATTAGAATAGCAAGCTGTTCTAATTTGATAATTTATTGAGACCTTTAATGGCTGCTTTCAACGTCGAAAAGATTACTCACGTACACCACTGGAATGACACTTTATTCAGTTTTAAAACTACACGCGATACTGCGCTGCGTTTTAAAAATGGTCAATTTGTGATGATTGGTCTTGAAGTCAATGGCAAGCCTTTATTGCGCGCATATTCAATTGCCAGCGCAAACTACGAAGAAGAGCTAGAGTTTTTCTCTATTAAAGTTCCAGACGGTCCTTTAACCTCTATTTTGCAAAAAGTAAAAGTGGGCGACGACATTCTTGTCTCTAAGAAACCTACAGGTACTTTAGTTCTTGACGACCTAAACCCAGGTAAAAACCTGTACTTGCTTTCTTCTGGTACTGGTCTTGCACCATTCTTGTCTACGATCCGCGATCCAGAAACATACGAACGCTTTGAAAAAATCATTGTTGTTCACGGTACACGTTTTGTTTCTGAATTGGCTTACCAAGACCTGATTGAAAACGAAATTCCAAATCACGAATTCTTCGGTGAGTTAGGCGCTAAAGAAAAGTTAGTTTACTACCCTACTGTGACTCGTGAAGACTTCCATACTCAAGGCCGTGTAACCACTGCTATTGAATCTGGCCAGCTCTTTGAAAAAATCGGCTTGCCGCGTTTCAATCCAGAAACTGACCGAGCAATGCTTTGCGGCTCGCCTGCATTCCTTGATGATGTTGCAGCGCTTCTTGATCAGCACGGTCTAAAAGAATCTCCAAAAATGGGCGTTCTAGGCGACTACGTGATTGAACGCGCATTCGTTGAAAAGTAAGATTCTTTGAATCAAAAAAACCGAGCCTTGTAGCTCGGTTTTTTTATCTGTTATTCAGCTCATTATTTTATGAACTTTGCATCTGAACATGAGATTGCTTCTGACAATGAATTGGCATCTCTGATGCCATGGGTGCAATAGGTAAAAATGCCAGCGAGCTGCCCGATAAACTTAACAGCTTATTCTCAGCCCAATCCAATTGCTGGAACAACGCTTTTAGGCGCTCAGCATAAGCGGGATCATCCGCCTGAACAGATTTCAGCTGAATATCGCTTAACCGCACAGTATTGCCAGACAGTGACCACCTTGCCTCTACACCTATTGATGACTGCTGTTCGCCAGCAGGGCGTTTCATCATCGTTTTACTTTCAGAAAAATATTTGCCGTCTGCTCGGTACTCATCATGCGTTTCAGTACTCATTTGATACGCTGCTAATTCTGAACGGCATGCCCATTGTCCCGTTAAATTTTGCCTAACTTCAGTTTGCATTTCTGCATAGGCTTTTTCTGCAGATACTGCAGCCAATGCATATGAACTCAAAATAGGTATCAAAGCGAATATGCACAGCTGCCCATAAATAAATCTTGTCATTGTTTAATAAACTGATTTTTTAATATTCGATATTAAGCTAAAGACTTTTTAAAATAAAAACTTATTTTCAAATTTAACCATGAGCAAAAAATCAAGCATGCAAAGCTGTAAATAGTAGAATCAAATCGGCTAAACTAAGGTTTTAAGGGGTTATACGCTCTTACATGAACGCATGGTTTACTGAAGAATCAATTAAAAACTTACTTTTACAATGCACATTATTTTGCTTAATATTTCTGTATAAAGATAAATCACCTATTCCATAAATTTATGACATTTCCCCAATTAAAATTTCAAGATTTTTTACAGCCTCGACCCCAGCCTAAAGGTATAGATGTGCAATGTAAATTACAGCATTTTGCACTCATCACCTATGCCCTTGACCCAGAACGTTTTAAGAACATTATTCCTGCACGCTTCAAATTGGACACAGTGCAGTACCAAAGCAAAGAACAAGCCTTGATGTCTGTTGTGCCTTTTATTGATGTTGACTTTACGTCGGCAGTGTACCCATTTCTAAACTTCACCATGGGCCAAACCAACTACCGTGTTTATGTAATTGATCAAGAAACCCAAGAACGTTGCGTCTGGTTCATTGGCACAACACTGGATTCATGGACACTCATCGTACCCCGCTATTTATGGCAATTGCCTTGGCATGCTGCAGATTTCACCTTCGATTGCCAGCAGGATGATTCTGGACTGTACACCCAATATAAAATGCAAACGCAATCAGCTTGGGCAGCAGCAGAATTAGAACTCGGCCAATCCGCAGATGATGCTTGGAATTATCAAGGCTTTCCAGATTTAGAAAGTTATCAAGTATTTTTAACACATCCACTAGCAGGTTTTTATCACCGCAGAGACGGAAAATTAGGAACCTACCGTGTCTGGCATGAGCGATTAAACCCAAAACCCGCAAAACTAATCCATGCCCGTTTTGAACTGCTGCAGCGTTTGAATCTTGTGAGTTTTGAAGAACAGCTTAACCCCTACAGCGTACTGATTGAACCCGTCAATGAATTCACTATTTACTTGCCGCCATGTGTAATCGCTGATGAATGCAGCAAAAAATGACATATTTTAAAAATAATCGGCACAATCGATAGAAAAATAAGCAAAAAACGATAAATGTGCGTTGTTTTTTGAGAAAGATTCTTTATAATCTATTTAAAACAGACAAGTCTGTCTAGTTGCTGAAAAAAACTGAATCTTTTAGCATTCAGAGGGTAAAAAAATAAATACAAGAAGATACTTAAGTATCTCATTTCCCATTATTTACTCATGCTAACAGTGTAAATAATGAGGGATACAATATTTATCAGCAAAGCGCGCTTATCCCAAGTAAGCGCGCTTTTTTTATGTCTTGAATTCTATGCTTGCGCGGTCCTATAGGTTTATAGCAATTCAAAAACTAAGGAAAATGCATTTCCCTAATATAATCAAAAATATGATTTGTTTGAGTTGTTCGCAATGAAGCAGTGCACAGCCTGATCAATAGATAGATGGAATACCCGTTAACACCCGAATTGAATATTTGATTAGGCAATTAAGTTATTTGAGTATGGACATAAGCTTCGACATATAGTGAATGCCTGCTTATACTTTGAAAAATGAATAAAAATTGAGCCTAATTTAGGCAAAATAAACGCTTTAAAAAACTTTTTTGCTATACTTTTAGATCGTTAAGATGAAACTTAAACAAGTTCCATCTGGATTAATGTTTCAACACGCTTCCAATAATCATCCAAACGCACTTGTTCAGGATTAATCTGGGCCTGAATCGTCATGCCATCTAAAATACTGGATAAAAAAGAAGCCAGCTGTAAAGGCTGAGAAATGCCTAAATGCTGTAATCCCTTGCAAAGCTGTGCTTTCAACCACTCTTTGTAATCTATTGCAGGCTGCAAAGAGGACGGATAAATTTTAGAAATTTCTTCTACCGCTTTTTGAAACATACAGCCGTTAAAATCGACTGAACGGAACCAAGCATCGTACCAAACAAAAATTGTGCGAATATGAGACAAATAATCTTTCGGATCACATTCGGCAATCGCTGCATCTAAAGATTCTTGCAGATTATGATTTCGTGTGTTCAAACACTCTTCAATTAATTTAGCTTTAGACGGAAAATATTTGTAAAACGTCATTTTAGCAACGCCTGATTCGCTGATAATCCGGTCAATCCCAATAGAGTTATAACTATGAGAGTTGAATAGATTCAGCGCAGTGTTAATGATGTCTTGTTTTTTTGACATTTATTTTACCTAATGGACAAAGCTTTAAATTTAGAAAAATTACTTTTGAACTATAAGGAACAGCGCACACAAAATGTGTGGAATATAATTATATCTTAAATTTAGTACAAAGCACTGAATTTATACAAAATCATATCAAGTCACAATTCAATTAGAGAAAATCCTTTTAATATCTTAAGCATTGTTAAAGCAATTCTCTGCTGCTGAATACCGCTTCTCACATCAGGCTTGGAATTTAGCTCCGCCATACTCAAGGCTCAAATACATTTTAAACTTTGGCAAATCAGGCCATAAATTTCGGCGTATTACTTCCCTATTATACAGCGGAGAACGGCTGAATCGATCGAATTAGGGCAACGGAAAGCAGCTTAACTGTTGCCGCATTTCTCCGCCTGCACTAGGATCTTCTGCTCAGAAATTATAGGCTGTCTGCGCTCATGCAGTGCTTTGCGAATGACTTGATAACCGCCCGTTAAGCCTAATAGCGCCATAATCGCCGCTACAATAATATCCGGCAGCATACTGCCTGTGCCAAATACCCCAATCGCAGCAAAAATAACCGCTGCATTGCCAATCGCATCATTTCGGCTGCACAGCCAAACCGATGTCATATTAGAATCGCCATCCCTAAATGCATATAAAATAACAGCCGTGATGACATTCGCAATCAGCGCCAGTACGCCAATGGCCCCCATGGTTATTGCTTCCGGCGGTATGCCCTGCATATAGGAATAGATCACTTTAGCGATCACAATAAAGCCAAAGGCCGCCATAGTGATGCCTTTTAACAGCGCCACGGTTGCCCGCCAATATAGGCTTGCCCCTAATACAGCTAATGAAACTGCATAATTGACAGCATCACCAAAAAAATCGAGCGAATCCGCCCAAAGTGAGGATGAATGCGCATAAGCGCCGCCAATCAATTCTACAAAAAACATTGCCAGATTAATGAACAGCGCAATCCACAATGCGGTTCTAAATTTGCTGTCCGGTTTTTTCGGTGCGGGTTCATGACTGCAAGTACAGGCCATTTTCAATATGCTCCTTTTTGTATTATTCTTATTCAAAACTATGGACTAACTCCAAGGTCAAGCGAAATGAGTCAATCGCATCTTGCTGCAGAATATTTAATGAAAGATCTCGTTCAAAAAACTGGATTAAGCGCTGATACCATCCGTTTTTATGAAAAGAAAGATTTGATTCAACCTACATTGCGCGGAGAAAATAATTACCGCTATTACAATAGCCATGCTTTGCGCAGGCTGGTTTTTATCAAACGCTGCCGTGCGCTAGACATGACCTTAAAAGAAATTCAGGCGCTGATTGAATTAGAACAGAACCCAAAACAGGATTGCTGTGCAGTGAATGATTTAATAGAAGAGCATTTAATGCATGTGCAGAACCGTATCGCTGAGCTGCAAAAATTTCAGATTCAGCTCCAGCAGCTGCGCCAAACCTGCACAGCACAATCGACGATTGATGATTGCCAAATTTTAAAGCAGCTCGAATCATTAGATTGAAGTTGAACAGGCGAAGTGTGTTTAAAATAAATTATGCTGCAGATACATATTCTGCAGCATAGACCTTTCTAATTAAATCGATTTTTGATTTACCCTTTTAGACAGCTCTTCAGCAGACTCTTTACGCTCAGAATAGCGGTCTGTCAAAAAACCTGCTTGCCCGCGTGTCAGCAAGGTGAACTTATACAGCTCCTCCATCACATCGACAATGCGGTCATAATAGCTAGAAGGCTTCATTCGATCCGTTTCATCAAATTCTAAAAATGCTTTAGGTACAGAGGATTGATTCGGGATGGTCACCATGCGCATCCATCGGCCCAGTACACGCATTTGATTCAATGCATTAAAGGACTGCGAACCGCCGCAAACCTGCATTAAAGCCAGCGTTTTCCCCTGTGTGGCGCGGATTGCGCCAGCCGCCAGTGGAATCCAATCGATCTGCGCTTTTAAAATTGAACTCATCGCACCGTGGCGTTCCGGCGAACACCAGACCATCCCCTCAGACCATGCCAAAAGTTCATGCAGCTCCTGCACTTTAGCATGTGTATTTTCTGCATCTTCCGGCAAAGGCAGGCCTGTCGCATGAAAAATTTTAACCTCTGCGCCGAACTGCTGCAAAATGCGCCCAGCCTCCAGCACAGCCAAACGGCTGAATGAACGTTCCCGATTAGAACCGTACAGCAATAAAATGCGCGGCGGATGCGTCAATTCTTTCGCCTGAATTTGGCTAAATTCAGGTGTCTGCAAAAGTGTTAAATCAATATTCGGGAGTGACATTGTCCATTCTCTAAATTCTAAAGGCTAAATTTCAATACATTGATTCGGGCAAAATTCATCTTATTCAGAACTTTTATCTGTAAAAAATCGGCTACGCAGCCACAGAGATACACTGACTAATGCAATCAATACCGGCACTTCTACCAAAGGGCCAATAATTGTGGTGAATGCAATGGGGGATGCAATGCCAAAAGCTGCAATCGCTACCGCTAATGCCAATTCAAAATTATTGCCTGCCGCTGTAAATGAAATGGCTGCTGTTTTTGGGTAGCTATTGCCCATCCAGCGGCTCATAAAAAAGCTCACCAAAAACATCAGCACAAAATAAAGGGTCAGCGGAATCGCAATGTGCAGCACATCCATCGGCAGACTCAGCACATCTGCGCCTTTCAGGCTGAACATAGCCATAATGGTGAACAGCAATGCGAGCAGGCTCAGCGGGCTAATTCGAGGGATAAATTTCTGCTGATACCAGTCTAGTCCTTTGCAGCCAACCAAAACTTTCCGTGTCAAAAAGCCCAAAAGAAAAGGAATTCCTAAATAGATCAAAACAGCTTGGGTGATGGTCCAGAAACTGACATCAATCACTTGACCTGCAACACCAAAAAATGGCGGTAAAACAGTTAAAAATAGCCATGTATAAGTGCTGAAAAACAAAATTTGGAAAATACTGTTAAACGCGACAAGTGCAGCGACATACTGATTGTCCCCGCAAGCTAAGTCATTCCAGACCAGTACCATGGCAATGCAGCGCGCCAGCCCAATCAATATCAGGCCAGTCATATAAGCTGGATAATCCTGTAAAAAAACGACGGCAAGAATAAACATCAAGCATGGCGCGATCAGCCAGTTTTGCACCAGCGACAAGGCCAATGTGCGTTTGTCCTGAAAGACTTTGGGCAAGGCTTTATAATCGACTTTTGCTAAAGGCGGATACATCATTAAGATCAGGCCAATGGCGATGAGTGCATTCACCCCGCCCACGTTGAGCTGATTTAAATAATTTGGTACTTGCGGAAGCAATAGGCCAATACCTATCCCTGCCGCCATGGCTATAAAAATCCACAGCGTCAGGTTTCGATCTAAAAATGATAATTTTTTTGCTGACATGCGGGAAACTCAATTAGGCGATTTCAGCAATTTTTTCAATTTCAGCACGCAGTTCCCGCTCAGTTAAATGAGCGAAATCCAGTGCAAAAAATGCATCAAAGCGGCGGTTGATATGATCCACTGTTGTTTGGAAAGCAGCTAGTTTTTCTGCTTCCGGCAGGTCTAAATGAGATGGATCATCCAATCCCCAATGCGCTTTGAGTGCTTTACCTAAATACAGCGGGCAAGGTTCCTGTGCTGCTGAGCCGCAAACCGTGATCACAATTTCAGGCTGAAAAGCTTCGCAATCCTGCATGCTTTTGCTGGACAATCCTGCTGTGGCAATACCCAAATGCTGCAGGGTTTGAATCGTTAAAGGATGAACCTGTCCAGATGGCTGGCTGCCTGCACTGCAGGCGCTGAACCCTTCAGGCGCACGCGCATTGAAAATTGCTTCTGACAAAATACTGCGGCAGCTATTGCCTGTACATAAAAATAGAAATTTCATAACTTTTAATAACTTAATAATTAATAACTTAAAATTTAATTACAGCAGTTGCTGCCGGTACACACTGATTCATCAGCCTGCTGAAACTTTGGATTTTCGCTGGCCGCTATCTTTAAAACCTCATGGCACCAGCCCGGTAAATGGTCATGCAGGCGGTAATAAACCCACTGCCCCTGCCGGCGGTCCTGCAAAATATGGCCGCTGCGCAGCAAAGCCAAATGACGTGAAATCTTCGGCTGGCTTAAATCTAAACCCGCAGTTAAATCGCATACACAGCGTTCACCCTGCTGCACAATCATCATCACAATATCCAGCCGTGTTGGGTCAGCGAGACATTTAAAAAATTCAACCTGATTCATCTCAACCTTAAAATATATGGATATATGAATTTCCATATATAATACTTCCTCAATGATGACAATTTGAAGACATGTGTCGATTTTTTTATTCATAATCCCGAGCTTTTTACTGGGTTGAATCTAATTTTTAAATCCATACAATAAAGCCATATTTTTTGTATGCCTTTAACCATGACCATCTCACACGTGACTGAACTCCTCTCTCCTGCCGGCTCGCTTAAAAATATGCGCTATGCATTTGCTTATGGCGCAGACGCGGTTTATGCAGGTCAGCCACGCTACAGTTTACGTGTACGCAACAATGCTTTTGATCATGACAATTTACAGATTGGTATTTCTGAAGCGCATGCTTTGGGCAAAAAATTCTATGTGGTTGTCAATATTCAGCCACATAACTCTAAGCTTAAAAACTTTATCCGCGACTTAGAACCTGTTGTTGCTATGCAGCCTGACGCGCTCATCATGTCTGACCCTGGTTTAATCATGATGGTGCGTGAGCACTTTCCTGATGTAGCTGTGCATTTGTCGGTACAAGCCAACGCAGTCAATTGGGCAACGGTTAAATTTTGGAAAAATATGGGCCTGACCCGCGTAATTTTGTCGCGCGAGTTATCCATGGAAGAGATTGAAGAAATTAAGAACAACGTGCCAGATATGGAAATTGAAGTTTTCGTACATGGCGCGTTGTGCATGGCTTATTCCGGCCGCTGCTTACTTTCCGGCTATATGAACAAACGTGATGCCAACCAAGGCGCTTGCACCAATGCGTGCCGCTGGGACTATAAAATTCACGAGGCAGCAGAAGATGAAACTGGCGATGTCATACCAGTACAACAACTTGAAGAATCATTCCAAGAATCCTCATGCTGTCAAAACAAAGATGCCGACGAGCAGCACGCCATAGAACAACACCAATTTGGCGAGCCGGTTTTATTACAACGCAATGAAGAAGACATGTTTGCCGCAGAAGAAGATGAGCATGGCACTTACTTCATGAACTCAAAAGATCTGCGCGCTGTACAGCATGTCGACCGTTTAGCGAAAATGGGCATTCACTCTTTGAAGATTGAAGGCCGCACCAAATCATATTTTTACTGTGCCCGTACTGCACAAATCTATCGCAAAGCCATTGATGATGCGCATGAAGGAAAGCCTTTTGATCCATCTCTCATGTCACAGCTGGAAGGTTTAGCCAACCGCGGCTATACCGAAGGTTTTCTGCGCCGCCATGTGCATAGCGAATATCAAAATTATGAAACAGGTTCATCACGTTTTGATCATCAGCAATTTGTCGGTGAAGTTTTGGAGCGTAATGGCGATTACATCAAAATTGAAGTGAAAAACCGTTTTGTGGTTGGTGACTCTCTGGAATTGATGACCACTTCGGGCAATATCACCTTTGAATTAACTGAAATGAAAGACAAAAAAGGCCATGACATTCCTGATGCCAAAGGTTCTGGTCATATTGTCGATATTCCAGTGCCAGCCGATGTCGATATGAATTACGCCCTGCTGATCCGAAATCTGCCTAATTCAACAGCAGATATTTCAGCATCATCATTGGCTTATCAGGCTTAAGGCAACGGTATGGCTTTACTGATCACAGACAAATGCATCAACTGCGACATGTGTTTACCGGAATGCCCCAATGACGCTATTTATGAAGGTGAAAAAGTCTATGAAATAGACACAAGTCGCTGCACAGAATGCGTCGGCTTCTATGACCATCAAACTTGCGTTTCCGTCTGCCCGATTGAATGCATTATCCCGCATCCCGAGCATATCGAAACGCAGGAACAGTTAATGCAAAAATTTGAGGGCTTAAACTTATTTCAAAAATGACTCTGGAGGGAGCAAAGCAAAGAGAAACGGATGTGAATCCAAAGTTTCCCAATAAAACTACAACGAACATTATAAAAATTAACACACTGTGTTAAGAATCAAGCCATTGTGCATGGGGAGCACTTTGGCTTTTTTCTTTTGGCTATCCCTAATAGGCAAATGCTTAAAATAAAAAAAGGAACTTTGGTGTTAGCCTCCAAAGTTCCTAAAAGGGTAAATCTCTTTGTATCTCAATATTCAAAATTTATTTCATGCTTCGTTAGGCATGTAAACATGCCTAACGAAGTGCAGTGTTTCTTTTGAATTACTGACCTGAACGGATGATGTAATCAAATGCAGAGAGTGATGCTTTCGCGCCTTCACCTGTTGCAATGATGATTTGCTTGTACGGTACTGTTGTACAGTCACCCGCTGCAAATACACCTTTGACATTGGTTTCGTTGCGGTCATTAATCACAATCTCGCCGCGGTTTGAAAGTGCTACAGCAGTTTCTTTTAAGAAATCTGTGTTTGGCAGTAAACCGATCTGTACAAAGATGCCTGCAAGCTCAATGGTTTTGATCTCATCTGTTGCGCGGTCTTTGTAGTTCAAGGCAGTCACTTGTGAACCGTCACCCACCACTTCTGTAGACAATGCATTCATAATCACAGTGGTGTTCGGCAAGCTGTTCAGTTTGTCCTGCAATACTTGGTCAGCGCGCAGTTTAGTATCAAACTCAACCAATGTGACATGCTCAACAATACCTGCAAGGTCAATGGCTGCTTCTACACCAGAGTTGCCGCCGCCAATCACTGCAACACGCTTGCCTTTGAACAATGGGCCGTCACAGTGCGGGCAGTATGCAACACCGCGTGTTTTGTACTCTTTCTCGCCAGGAACATTCATCTCTCTCCAGCGTGCGCCAGTTGAAAGAATCACGGTTTTAGATTCAAGTTTCGCACCATTCTCTAAAGTGACTTCCACTAAGCCATTTGCTGTTTGATCTGCGCCTTTAATGTTAGATACACGCTGCAGGTTCATGATGTCTACACCATATTCACGCACATGCTCTTCCATTGCCGCAGCAAATTTAGGGCCTTGGGTTTTTTGAATAGAGGTATAGTTTTCAATATCCATGGTATCCATGACCTGACCGCCCATGCGTTCAGCCACGATACCGGTTTTAATGCCTTTACGCGCTGCATAGATCGCAGACGTATTGCCTGCAGGGCCGCCGCCAATGACTAATACATCAAATGCGTCTTTGGCATTTAATCGTTCAGCATCTTTGGTTGCTGCGCCTGTATCTAGCTGAGCAATGATTTCTTCCAAAGTCATGCGGCCTTGACCGATGTGATTGCCATCTTGGAACACCATCGGCACAGCCATGATTTTGCGTTCTTCCACTTCATCTTGGAAGAATGCACCATCAATCATGGTTGCAGTTGCACCTGGGTTGTAGATTGCAATCAAGTTCAGCGCTTGAACCACGTCTGGGCAGTTATGGCAGCTTAAAGATACAAAGACATCAAAGTCTGAAGTTAAGTTTAGGCCTTTAATTTGAGCCAAAACGTCATCAGACACTTTAGGCGCATAACCAGACACTTGAAGCAATGCCAGAATCAAAGAAGTGAACTCGTGACCCATAGGCAGGCCAGCGAAGTTAACACGCGGCTGCTCACCGGTTTTTGCAATGCCAAAGCTTGGCGCACGGCTGTTTGTACCGTCAAAGCGTGCAGTCACCAATTCAGACAGAGCGGCAATTTCAGTTACCAATTCTTTAATTTTGTCTGATTTGTCAGAAGCATTTAAAGTCGCGACGATTTCAATCGGGCCCTCTAAACGTTCTAAAAGTGTTTTTAACTGAGCAGAAGTATTTTGATCCAACATTGCTAACGCCTCCAAAGGAGTAAATATTTATTTGATGAGTGAATCATAGGGGATTCAATGATATAGGTAAAACAGTTAGTTTTTATAACAATGATCGAATTATTAAATCATAGTAGAAAAACGAAATGAATAACAATGATTTATATATGAGGTTGCAACAATAAAATTCAAGGTGCGTGAACTAAAACATGAAAATTACTGCATTAGTTCACGCCATTTTGAAGTACCTAAACTATAGACTTAGACTCACGGCAGGCTAGTTACTGAATCCGATGCTCAATACGGGCTGCCCTATTTTTTATTTGGCTGGCCAGTAAAAACAGCACCAAACTTAGAAATGCCGTCAATGCAATGACCGCCAGCAACACCCATCTCAGTGCACTGTTAAGTAAGTCTGCTTGCGCAACTTGCTGAGTTACACTTTGCGCCATTGGCGTAATGGTTTTTTGGAACAATTGATTTTGCATGGTCCACAGCTGTTCAGGCTTAAAGCCATATTCTAAAAATTGCGGATCATTTTTTTCAGCTTTGATTAAAGCCTGTACATAAGGAATTGCCGCTGCCCGATCTGCTGGATGATGCAGCAGCGCAGTTTGCGCCAGCAAGTAATTTTGAACAGGCTGCGCTAAATCTGAATCGGCTAAATAATGTGAAATTTCGCTGTCTTGAATCTGTTTATCATATTGAACCAGCTGCTGAAATTCAGCATTTCGGCCTTGATTCCAGTCATACTGCACATAAGTCAAGCTGCCCCAAATCAGCATAAATGCGATCAGCCAGCCAACAAATTTAAGGACAAAGGATTGAAAGCGCAGATAGAAAAAACGGATTTTTCGCAGTAAATACACTGCAATAAAAGCGCCAAAGAATGAAGCAAACAGTTTTAGAAACAGCCATCCAAACCATGACAGCAAATTCACAAAATAATCGGATTGATGACCGAAAGAGGCCAAGCTGCCATCAACGCTGTTTGGCATATGCAACTGCTCAACTTGGGAGGTTAAGCCAAAGAAACTGTAAATAAAATCCTGTTGCACAAATAAGCCAATAATCGATGCCGTCAGCAGCACAGTCGATGTGATGCCAAGCAGCATTAAATTGCGCTGGCGCTTTTTCAACGTTTTTAAGCCTGTTTCAAGCTGCTGCGGCTGCACTGCAAATTCATCCAAGGGAGGCAAATCTGTTCTCCTAGCGGTTTGAAAGACACCTCCCTAAGGCAACGCTTAGTTAGGCTTAGAACTGTTTGAGCTGGACTCAAGCACCAAATGATTCAAATTGTCCTGCAAAATGCGCAGGCGGCCTGCAGCTTCATCACGCTTCTGCATGCCTTCTTTTTGAATTTGAATCACATCATTAACTGTTTTAATGAGGGTGTTTTGCACATGTTCAAGCGTTTCAATATCAATTACTGAACGCTGATTAGCGCGGGCAGTATCTACTGAATTTTGATGCAGCAAGTCTGCATTACGTTTCAGCAGGTCATTGGTCGCATCATCAATAGTATTGGCCAATTGGACACTGTTTTTCTGTTCCTGCAGTGAGATTGCCAAACTGATCTGGTTCTTCCACGCTGGCAGCGTAATGTTTTTAATGGCATAAAACTTGTCGACCAGCATCAAATTATTAGACTGAATAATGCGGATCATTGGCAAGGTTTGCATAGCAGATTGCTGCAGCACTTGCAGATCACTCACGCGCTTTTCCAAATTATTGGATAAATGATTTAAATCATAAATTTTCTGTGTGGTCGATTGATCCTGCTCTTGTCCCGTTAATACCGCAATTTGCTGCTGAATTTCCTGTTCTTTGATTTTGCCAGCAGCCACATAAATACCGAGCTGCTTATATTCATCCTGCACACCGTCAAACATTTTATCCAGCGTACTCACCCGCGCCTTAAGACCGTTTTGTGAGCTTTCAATCTCTTTGACCAAGGCATCAATCTGCTCTTTGGTGGTATTAAAATGCTGATCAAAGCTTTGCTTTGCGCCTTTAAATTTACTGAGAATACTGCCAAAAAAACCCGAACTTTTGGATTTATTCAAAATGCTGCTGGTATTGAGCTGCTGCGCCACCTGCACCACTTGATTCAGTTTTTGCCCTGTAGCATCCAAATCTTTGTTCTGCACTAAATTCAGCAGTTCATCTGTATAGCTTGAGGTTTTGCTGGCAATATTCTTACCGTATTCGGCCACGGCATTATGATTGATATCCGACAGCTCTTTATGCGCCGTCAGCACCTCTTGAAAATCTGATGGCTGCAAGCCGATCCCCTGTAAATCCAGCTGCTGGAATTTTTGTTCAGTTACTGCAATGTCTGAACCCTGTTCCGTATCTGCCGGCAAATATGTCTGTTCTGGATGTGTCATGGCGCACCTTGTACTGATTATGATTTAGAGGGTTTCTCTAATGATTTTCTTAAAGTTTTAATGAGATTTTCACGGCTATTATCAAGTCTGTCCAATGAACTTGTCGAGCCGCTCTGCTGGCTTTGCTTCACATGATGCTGCCATGCAGGAATTAGCACCTGCTGCGCCTCTTTATAACGATCCAATAAGGTAAATGACAGCTGCTGTGACAAATGCATTTGCATGATGGCAAGATCGTTGCTGGATTGCAGCGTTCTTAATGTCTGAATTTTTTTAGACAGCCGCTCAGCAAAACTGTCCAGCGGCAGCGGCTGCTGTGCAAAAGTAGGATATTCATGCAGGAACTCTTCAGCAGCCACAATATATTTGGCCATTTGCTCACGAAGCCCCTGCAGCTGTGAAAAACGCGCCTGAGATTTTTGAATTTCAATCTGCAAGCGGCGGCTGAGCTGATTAGCTTCATCTAAATGGCGGTCTAAATTTTTATAGTATTCCACTTGGCTGGAACCAAACTCTAAATCCAGTCCTAGCCATTTTTGCAGGCCATTGAATTTGCGCTTTTTTAAGACTTTTTTTGAATCCGAAAGTGTTTGAATTAAATGTTCAATACTTTGACTTAGCCTTTGCGTCAACTGCGGATCTACTCCGCTCAATAGCACAGCCTGCGCTTGAATCAGCTGATCGGCATAATGGTTTAAACGGTATGGATCATTCAGCAATGGCAGCAGTTCATTTCGTTTAATCGACAGCGCATCTTCCGGATGCACTGGAATATCGGCAATGGGCACCAAAACATCAGTTGAATGCATAAACAATTAAACCCAATAAAATCATTTTTATACTACGACTTTTAGCCAGCTTTTCATGTATTTTTTTGCAATAAATCATGAAAAATTCTAAGCCCACTGACATTCAAAGCAACACCTTAAGATTTAATGCTGTCATGCCTGTACATTTTGCCTATAAGCCAATCCGCTTTGCTGCTCTAGTTATTTTCATATGAACCTGCACTGAGCTAATACGCCACCCTTTTAGCTATCAATGTAGTTAATTTTTCGATAAAAATATCAAATAAGATCGTTTAAATATTCATAGAATCAAGCGCTAACTTCTAGCAAGATGTATCGCGCATATTTTATACTCTCACAACAATAACACTAAAAGAATCATCATGATAACTAATCATTTAAACAGCGGAACTGCCAGTCAAAGTACAGCAACACAGCGTATGCAAAACATTCGCCATCACTTCAAAAATGCAGAGCATCAGCATGAGTTTTATATTGCAAATGCATTTAATACTGTGAACTTTGATCAAAGCTTTGAAAGCTTTCAACGGCTCGATCAATTATTTACCGCGTTTAAGAACCAAATCGGGGTTTTAGATATTCAGCATGATGCCGATCCGAGCCAGTCAAATAGCTTAATGCTGATTGCCAGTCATTTAGGCCAGTTTTTAGCAGAACGGACGTCTACGCCTGAGCAGTGGTTTTCACGCGAAGAATTAAAGCAAAATTTGCCGCAAAGCGAAGCGTTATTGCCTGAATCTTTTTTATATGACTATGCCCTCGCCCTACCCAATAAAATTGTTTTTCCACTCTTGGTGGCGCATCAATATTTTAAACAGGCGGAAACTTCTCAGACTTTCAGCCAGCATATTGAAATAGAAATTTTGAACCATTTGATTGCCTGCGGGGAAGAAAAAAATAAAATTGCAGAAGAAATGCATGCCTTACAAAGCATGTATCAAAAAAATTATCCGCTGAATTTTGGTAGCGCCTTTCAAAAATTAGTTGAAATTTCGAATCTGGACTATTCCCTGCAGAGCCTTGACCGATTAGATGAATTAATGCGTGAACTGCGTCAGAACTATATTGTCTCTGTAGAAAAATTTCTTTCAGAGCAAAGCAACTTTTACTTTATTTTGTACTTAAGCGGCTATTTGGGCCGTGTCATTGCTCAGCATGCCGGTACGTCCTTAAGATGGCTCAATCCGCAGCAAGTCAGCGAAATGCTTAGACGTGAAATCCAACCGCAATTGGAAACTTGCCGTGTTGCACAAATCCACAATCAAATATTTTTTACCACTGGCCATATTGGTGAATTTCTATTCGCCCCAATGATTAAGACCAGTTCTTTGCAATATGCTAAACAAATTATTGAGGAAATTTTAAAAGTCCGCACACCGCTCTATTTAGCTCATCCTCCTCAAAATGCCGCTTATAAATGCTCACTATTTCATGATGTTTTACATCAAGCAGGTTTTTTACTCGGCTATGTTTTCCAGTTTATACACGGCGTAATGCCTAGGCACGATCCAAATGCCAACATGGATCCAACCAGTTTTCCTCCGGGAAATACCTTTATTAAACATATGGATGGACCGGATTCTGGCTTAAAGCAGCTCGAACAAAATGCGCAAGAATACCCTTATAATGTTCTGGCTTATGAAATGTATGCATGTTTACCGCATATCAGAACCGATGCGATATCTCTCCATGTCCGCCAATATGGAGAACATGCAATCAATTTGCACATCGTGGTTCCATACTTTCCTGTCTTTGACTATCGCGGGTTTCACATACTGCAGCCCTATCTCAGTGCTTGCGATAGCGTGACAGATCAGCAAATGCCTCAAATTTTAAATGCCATGCAAGCATTTTTTGATGGCATCGAAGATTTTGAAACACCTCTCCCTGCTGAGCGCAAAGTGTGGGCAAAACATTATCGGGCTGGAACTTATCCTTATCCGCAGAACTTTGCACAAAACTGAATAATAAAACTGTATGGCAAAAAACTCCAGATCATAGATCTGGAGTTTCACTTTCAAACTTTACAGCGGCAGCGATTATAAATAATTGCCTTCACGCTCCGGCTGATACAGCACTTTTTCAATTTTAACTTTCATGATATGCCCATCTGGCTGGGGCCATTCAATTTCCTGACCTTCCGACAGCCCTAAAATAGCTGCACCAACTGGCGCCAGCACATTCACTTGCCCTTTCTCACCAATAAAATCATGCGGATAAACCAAGGTAATTTCTGTCGGCTCTGTCGCTGGCGCAATCGTAATCAGCACTTTGGCATTCATACTCACCACATTGGCTGGCACATCCTGCGGCGCAACCACTTCGGCACGCGCCATTTCTTCTTCTAAATGCTCCATCGTCGGTGTCAATTTAGATTGATGCTCCAGCATGGTTTCCAAACGGTGTAAATCCTGCTCAGAAAGAATAATGGTGGGTTTTTTCATATACATTTTCCTTTGAATCTTGTTTTTCCATCAAAACAGCTGCGGCCTGATCTTAAAATTTATAATTGCTTTCATTCTGTTATAGCAGAAATTGAGGAATAACCGCTAGCAAACGTTTTTCTTGCACCATAAAAAAAGCCCCCTTGAGGGGGCTTTTCTCAAGTGAAACTTATTTTGCGTAAACTGGGAATTTCGCGCAAACAGTTTCAACTTTCGCTTTCACAGTATTGATTACTGCTTCGTCGCCTTTCGAATCTAAAATGTCTGCAATCCAGCCAGCCAAGTCACGTACTTCAGCTTCGCCGAAACCGCGAGTTGTTACTGCAGGAGTACCAATACGGATACCAGAAGTAACGAATGGAGAACGCGGATCGTTTGGTACAGAGTTTTTGTTCACAGTAATGTGAGCAGCACCTAACCAAGCATCAGCTTCTTTACCTGTAATATCGCCTTGTTTGATTAAAGACAATAGGAACAAGTGGTTTTCAGTACCGCCAGAAACAACGTCATAACCGCGAGCGATCAACACTTCAGCCATTGCTTTAGCGTTTACAACAACTTGCTTTTGATATTCTTTATATTCAGGCGCCATCGCTTCTTTGAAGCAGATCGCTTTAGCCGCTACAGCGTGAACCAATGGACCGCCTTGGTTGCCTGGGAATACAGCTGACTGTAATTTTTTCTCAATTTCTTCGTTTGCTTTCGCAAGGATTAAACCTGAACGCGGGCCGCGAAGTGTTTTATGCGTTGTTGTAGTCGTTACGTCAGCAATTTGCACTGGGCTTGGGTATACGCCAGCAGCAACAAGGCCTGCAACGTGAGCCATATCTACAAATAGGTAAGCGCCAACTTTATCCGCGATTTCACGGAAACGCTGCCAATCAACGATTTGGCTGTATGCAGAGAAACCAGCAACGATCATGCGAGGCTTGTGTTCTTCTGCTAAACGTTCAACTTCTTCGTAATCGATTTCGCCAGTTTCTGGGTTCAAACCGTATTGAATTGCGTTGTAAGTTTTACCAGAGAAGCTTACTTTAGCACCGTGAGTCAAGTGACCGCCGTGCGCCAAGCTCATACCTAACACTGTATCGCCAGGATTAAGAAGCGCTAAGTAAACTGCAGAGTTTGCTTGTGAACCAGCATGCGGCTGTACGTTCGCATAGTCTGCGCCGAAAAGTTCTTTAGCACGGTCAATCGCTAACTGTTCAATAACGTCTACATATTCGCAGCCGCCGTAGTAGCGTTTGCCTGGGTAGCCTTCCGCATATTTGTTAGTCAGTTTTGATCCTTGCGCTTCCATCACTGCTGGCGAGCAGTAGTTTTCAGAAGCAATGAGTTCGATGTGCGCTTCTTGGCGGGCATCTTCTTGAGAAATTGCTTTCGCGATTTCTGGATCAAATTCAGCAATAGAGATATTGGCAAACATTAGCGAGGTCCTATTAAATTAGGGCTTTTAAGCCGTGCTAAGATTGGCGCGTATTATAACAGAAAGTTTGTCTTTTCCACAGTTTGATATTTATTTAATTCCAAGTGATTATTATTCATTTTAACTGCTAATCTTTAGTGAATAAATGAATAATTACAGGAATTGGAGCTGATGGAAATAGACAGTAAATTTACCGATTTACCGCATCATTCCATTGCCGCTCCAGCAGGCATTCGATATTTTGAGATCCAAGAAAACTGGGATTTTTATCTTGATGAAATCGATGGAATACCCGCCAGCTATTTTTTGAATTTGGCTTTAGCTCAAAATGCGCCAATTCAGCCGCTTTCAAATTTGATTTGGGTTGCATTACAAATGAATCACCCTCGAGAAGATGGACTATCTTCCAGAGAGGAATATGATCTTTTATTAAAATTAGAAGATGCCTTGATTCCAGCCATGGCTAAAAACAAGTTAATTGTATATGTAGGCCGTGTAACGCGTGATACAAAAAGGCTGTTTTTCTTCTACGCTGCACCACATATTAATGCAGAGCAATCAATTCAGTCTGCCATGCAGGCATTCCCTGACTACCATTATAGTTTTGGTAAAAAAGTGATAGAGATTGGAACATATATTTTAGAAACCTGTATCCAAATGAAGTGAATTTACAAACGATGTCCAATAGTAAAGTCCTAGAAAACCTAAAAAACCATGGGGACAGTCTTGAAGTTGCACGGCCAGTAGATCATTGGGTTTACTTTAAATCACTGAATGAACAGAGAAATTTCATTAAGAAAGTCGAAGACCTTGGCTTTACTGTAGTTGAGAAAACGACTGCAATAGAAAATAAAAACTATCCTTATAAACTGGTAATTTCGAGAAAAGATCATGTAGATCAATTATCTATTGATCAATGCACCTTGGTGCTTTTTGAGTTGGCAAAACAGGCAAATGCGCAATATGATGGCTGGGAAACGCAAGTCATTCGAAACTGAGGTCGTAAAAATAAAGCCTAATCAGATCAATTAGGCTTTATTTGCATGTTTAATTCGCTGGCATCAGCGTTTTTACATTGGTAATGATATTGTCCCAATTGTTCACATAGACCGAGCCATGATCCCACTGATCGGCTACAGCAAGAGCATCATCCGTCTTGTACGTAATATTGCTGCCTGCAGGCGCTGTAGACACTAAATAGTCAGTGACCTTTCTTGGAATCGTTGGATCTTTAGTTCCCTGATAGATATAAATTGGGGTGGAAATTTTAGTCGTTAATGGCTGTGAACCAGAAACCAAGAACGCTTTCACCTCTGGAATAGCGGTCATAAAGTTTGGCTGTGTCCGTGGATAACCGTCTAATTTTCCATTGTTGTTTTGAAGATAAGCCCCCATGGCATCGCCTAAATTCTGGCCTAATACGTCATAACATACACTTTCAGCTTGTGCAGCGAGCTGATCCGTCGGAGGTATAAAGACTTCGCTGTATTGCAGGGTTGGTGTTGTATTTCTTAACCCTGCCGTGATCAGTGATGTAAATGTATCAAGCGGTGCAAGAATATTTATTTTCTTTATCGGATCTAATTCAGCTGCAGCTTTTTGTTCGCCGCCATTTAAAATTAAACTTAAATAAGACGCAGGCGCTACAGCAACTGTGCCTTTATACGTTAACTGAGCGCGAGATGCATATTGGGCAGCCCCTAATGCCGCCTGCCCGCCTTGAGAATGCCCAACGGTTGCCCATCTTTTTTCTGTGGTGTTGCCTAAGCTTTTACTTGCAGCGACCACAGCATCGGTAATGGAATAGGCTTCACTTTTTAAATTTAAGAATGGATGTAATTCTTTACCGCTTGGCTCACCTAAACCTTCATAATCTGGCGCAACAACGGCATAGCCCGCTGCCAATAATTTAGCAATAAAAAATTCATTGCCCTTCAGACCTTGCTGGCTTGGCGCACATTGATCTGCAACACCAGTCGTCCCATGTGCCCACGCGACAATAGGCCAGCCTCCAGCGGGTTTCGTTCCTTTCGGCGTAAATACAAGCGCAGTCGCTTGAGTCTCAGTTCCATTCACGCCTAACATTTTATAAGTCATCAAGATGCGGGAAGCGCCTGCACTATCTAATACAATATTCGTATTTGCGTTGACATCAACATAGGCTTCTGTTTTCACCACAGGGTTGGCAATATTGTTTTTTGGAATTCCATCATCAGGAACAAAGACCGAATTCCCGCCGTCTCCATCTCCGCCCCCGCAGGCTGTAAGTAAAAACGCGCTCCATACACAGACTGTAAGAATATGCTTTTTCATTGGACCATCCTTGTACTTTGTTCTTAATAAGTATTTAACACTATGTATTACCTGCAATAGGCCAATAGCACAAGAGCTTTTAAGATCAATGACAAGCCTAAATTTTATACACATCACATTATTTTATAATTAATTGATTTTTATAACTTAAAACAAATTTAACTTACAAAAAGAAAACATTCATTTCTTCAAAGATTGTTAGATGCAGCTGCAGATAAAAAAACAAAAACGAACCTGCGCATTTGCAGCCTATAACTGGCTAAACTGCTGAAAAAAACTCCTAATCGTATTGTTTCTACATCCGCGACCTCAGAAAGCTCATCCAATTCTTTGGCTTTGGTTTGTCAATGACTTAGGCAAATGATAAATTGGGAGTTTTATACATTCTCCTGATGGAATCGGTTATGCACGCCATAATTCTCGACACTGAAACGCATACTTTAAATGGCCAGCCGATTGAAATTGCATACGCGCCTATTCAAATCTCTGACCATAAAATTACTTTAGACAAATCTAAATTGTTTGATCAGCTCTATAGTGTGGATGAGCCAATATCTTTTGCAGCGATGGCGGTACATCATATTCTAAAAGCAGATATTCAAGATCAGCCGCATTACACCAGCTTTGAATTGCCTCAAGATACGGTTTATATCATTGGCCATAATATTGATTACGATATCCGCGCCCTTGAAAAATGCGGTGTCGATTCAAAAAATATTAAAGCGATTTGCACATTGGCTTTGGCGCGATTGGTTTGGCCTGATGCCGAAGCGCACAATATTTCCGCGCTGATTTATATGATCAGCAAAGGCAGTGAAAAAGCCCGTGAAATGATCCGTAAAGCGCACCGTGCAGATATGGATATTATTTTAACAGCCAACATTTTGATGCATATCGTGCATCATCTTAAAATCAACAGCATTGAAGAACTATATGAAGCTTCAGAAGATGCCCGCATTCCCCGCAGCATTAATTTTGGTAAACACCGCGGAACTGCAATTGCAGAGCTGCCTGCGGACTACGTGCAATGGCTGCTGCGTCAGGACGATTTAGATCCTTATCTGCGTAAAGCACTCGAAAATACGGCCATCACAACACTTTAAAATACAATTATTTAATAAAGCTTTGTCACAAAAGCTTCATCCCAGTGTAATTTTCACACAATATCATCAGCCTTAATTTATTTGGGGATAAATTAAGGCATGTCTACTTTTACTAAAACTGAACTTGGCTTCCGCACTTTAAAACTTCGAGATTTAGCACTCAATGCCAGACAGCGCAGGCTTTTAGTCTTAATTGACACAGAAGATTTTTACGCGCTTAGCACAAACATGCAGCAACGCATTGCTTCCCCTGATTTACTGCAGCAATTGCAGGATTTGGGTTTAATTACTGCGCACAATACAGTTCAAAATTTTGAAGAAAATCATCTACCAATTGACCAAGACATTTCAGATTCAGCATCTGAAAGCGAGAATATTCATCCCATTGATTTAAGCCATCAAAGCAACGCACCTATTACAGAAACCGTAATAGAAAATCAAAATAATGAAATAGAAGCTGCCCATTCTATACATTCTGAAATCTTAAGTTTTGAAGATTTAAAACAATTTATGATGCATCACCTGCAGCAATATTGCGGGCTGATGGCGAAGCAGCTCCTGATTAAAATTCAGCACGCTGAGCAAATTTCCCAGCTGAAACAATGCCAAATACAATGGATTACTCTGCTCCAAGAGTCACGGATTTTGCCTCAAACGCTGAATCATGCCTTACAGCAAGTCAACTTAAATATGCACCAGCTGCAAAATAGCTAAGGCTCGTCTATTAAGCCACCAATGATTAAGAGTTTTTTTATAGGCGCTGATTCAAAAAATCACTAAAAGAATATCCCTAAACGTCTTGCATGAAAGATAAGTATTTAAAATTAAATCATTTATTAATTTTTAAATAAAATAATTTGTTTTAAGCGTTAATCTCTAAGACTTTATTTGCATGGTGTATTTCTAATATTCAGTGCATATATGCAAGATATTTTGGGGAGTGTAAAACCATGTCGTACTATCTTGAATTTGATGCTTTTGATAATCCGATGCAGCTGAGTAAAGTAGGCAACTGGATTATTACCTTCTTAAGCCCGAAAGAAGAGCTGGAACATATTCAACTGGCGATTACCCATGTCCTGCCGCGTCAAATGAGTGAGCATTTACAGCCGCGTCGGCTCATTATGCATAAGGCGCCTGCAGAGAATAATTGGGAAATTGAGTGCATAGAATGCTTTGACAGCAGTTTAAATCAAGAAATTACTTTTCCGCCAGCAGATCCGCAAGCGCAGGAAGTGATTCAAACTATTTTAAAAGAATTTGACCGCTATGATGTTTGCGTACAGTTCAAGCAAGATTAAATATAAAAATAATCCCCCTGTAATATCAAAAAAACTCACCTAAATACGGTGAGTTTTTTTACGTTAATAAAGCTAGGCTTAAAACTATTTAGCTTCAATCACTTTATAAATACTGGATGAATGCTGGCTTTCGAACAGAAGCTCAATGCTGGGCAAGATCACTTCACCATCGACCACAATGTGCTCAATGCGGTTAGAAACGCTGTTGGAGTCTGGCGCAGAACGCAATAAAGCTTTGGCATCCAAAATTTCACTAAACTGGTTCTTCACCTTAATATCAATCATATTTGTCATTGTTGTCACTCTCTTACTTATTTGAATTAGCATTTTTATACCACATGCCTAAAACAACGCCTTTGCATAAAATGTTAGATTTCTTGGCATTGTAAACTTAGTTAACTCGAAATATTGTAAATCAATGACATACACAATTTTGGCAAAAATTGTATGACAATAACTCACCATTCATGCAGTTCATCAGAAACTTTGTGCAACATTTAAGGCATTAAAAAAGCCCGCATTTCTGCGGGCTCTATGTTGGAAGGCTAGTGCTGATTTTTTGTCTTAACCGAGGTTAGAGACTCAATTAGCTGTCATTGATCCGTCCAACTCTTAGCAGCGTCTTTAACTTTCTGACCTGCTGTAGTATCAATATAGCACTGTTGATTATTAGCGCAAGCACCTTTAACACTTCCAAACATTTGATCAAAATAAATACAATTATATTTCGTCGCTGAGAAGCAGATAATATGTTCGATTCAATTCGCTTGGCGCTTAAAACCTATAATAAAAACTTAAGTGCCTGTTTTTAAAACATCGATTCAAAAACTGACTGTAAGCAAATTGTTTTCAATTGCACTTAGCCAGGGAAAATACCGCGCTCTTTGCGCGCTTTTAAAATACGCTCACAGGCTAAAATGTAGGCCGCGGTGCGTAAAGTACAAGCATTGTTATTGGCGCACGTCCAAACATCTTCTACCGCTTGAATCATCAATTTATCTAAACGGTCATTAATTTCGGCTTCACTCCAGAAATAGCTTGCCATGTCCTGAACCCATTCAAAATAACTGACCGTTACACCGCCAGCATTACAGATCACATCCGGCACAATCATAATTTGACGTTCACGCAAAATATCATCTGCTTCAGGATAGGTCGGACCATTGGCGCCTTCTAAAATCATTTTGGCTTTTAACCGCTGTGCACGATCCACATTAATTTGCCCTTCCAAAGCAGCTGGAATAATGATGTCCGTTTCTATATCCCAAAACGCTTCGTTATCAATAGCTATTGCGCCGTCAAAACCCGCAACGCCTTGATGCTGTTCTACATGCACATGCAGCCTGTTTAAATCAATTCCCATAGCATTATAAATCGTGCCAGTATGATCTTGAATACAGACAATTTTTGCATCAGACAAAGCAAATAAATTGGCAGCTTCACTGCCCACATTGCCATAACCCTGAACGCTGACTTTGGCATCTGCAATGTCCAAATCTATTTTTTGCGCAACTTGACAGCCCGTAATATAAACACCGCGCCCTGTGGCTTTTACACGGCCTAAAGAACCGCCCAAATGCACAGGCTTGCCTGTCACCACACCCGTTACCGTATAGCCCTGACCTGATGAATAGGTATCCATCATCCAGCCCATGACATTAGGATTCGTGCCGACATCTGGTGCAGGAATGTCTTTTTGCGGGCCAATAATATGCGCAATTTCACTGGTATAACGGCGGGTTAAACGTTCTAGCTCACGTGCTGAAAGCTTACGCGGATCAACCCGTACACCGCCCTTTGCACCGCCAAAAGGCAAATTCAGTACCGCTGTTTTAATGGTCATCCACGCCGACAGCGCCATGACTTCATTCAGCTCTACGTCTGGATGATAGCGGATACCGCCTTTGCCCGGCCCGCGCGATAAATTATGCTGTACGCGGTAGCCTTCAAAATGCTGAATTTTTCCGTCATCCATAATGATTGGCACATCGACAATTAAAGCGCGTTTTGGGCGTTTTAAGGTATCGACATAATCGGCCAGATCTTCACTTAGATAAGGTGCCACGCGGTCGACCTGCGCCAAAAAAGTTTGCCATGCACCGTTGCCGCCATTTGCGTAAGAGAGATTTGACATTCCTGTTCCTAAATTTTTAAATTATTGTGGGTTAAATATATAACTGTAGACAATGAACGCCGCGAGTCTTGCAGTCATTGCATCCTGATCGTATTTTGGATTGCATTCTGCAATATCCAGCAGCTTGATTTTTCCGCTACGTTGAATATATCTCATCAGCTTTTCAAACATTTTTAAATCAATGCCTCTGACCGCCGGCGCACTGACACCCGGCGCAATCGATGCGGCAAAAACATCAAGATCCACCGTGACGTACAGCCAATCCACTGCTTGTATAAATTGATCAATTTTAGAGAACACCTGTTGCAGCTGAGCTGCTTCAAGCTCATGATCAAAAATACACTGACTGCCTAAACGCGCTGCTGTATCAAACAATTTTTTGGTATTGGAATGCTGTGCTGCGCCGATGCAAAGATAGTGAAAAGATTTACCGTGCTGTTCGCAGAGCTGAGCTGATTGCAAAAATGGTGTGCCCGAAGTTGCATGCACGTCTTCACGTAAATCTAAATGCGCATCAAAATTGATAATCCCAATGTTTTTTTCTGGATACGTATTTTGTGCATATTGAAAAATGCCACTAAAACTGCCAAATGCAATCTCATGCCCACCGCCAAACACGATCGGTTTTAAGCCTTGCTGCAAAGCCATTTCAATTTGTTCGGCCAAAGCAACTTGGGCTTTTTCCAATTCACCATTGGCACACAGCACTGTACCCAAGTCACGAATTGAAACTTGTGAATGCACAGGCAAATTTGCCAGTTGTTTACGGATTAAATCTGGCGCTTCTGCTGCGCCAATGCGTCCACGATTACGGCGCACGCCTTCGTCAGAGCTAAAACCTAAAATTGCAAATTCAGCGGAATCTGATTGGTTCACCGTATGGAAGATACGCCGATGTTCTGCGCCTTCACCATCCTGCCGCCCTTGCCATTGAAAAGAATGATCCATAATGAATACCGTCTTTAAATCTTCAACGCTTTAAAAATAAAAACTCAGGCTTAAGGCGAAGCTTAAGCTTTCGGTTTAAAAATTGAATGACACCATTCCATTCAAGCCTTAGATCTCTACCTGCTGACCTTTGTAGATGACTTTTTGATTAAGATCACCACCCAGCCAATAGGTAATTTCTGAAGGATGCTGAATATCCCACAGTACAAAATTGGCGAACTTTCCAGCCTCTAAACTGCCATGCATCTGTTGCAGGCCAAGCGCTTGAGCCGCATGAATCGTCACTGCTGCCAATGTTTGTTCTGGCGTCAAACGGAACAAAGTACTGCCCATATTCATCATCAAACGCAATGACTGCGCTGGTGATGTGCCCGGATTTAAATCCGTCGATAAGGCAATTTTCACCCCATGTTGAATTAAACTTTCTACAGGCGGATATTGCGTTTCGCGCAGCAAATAAAATGCGCCTGGCAATAAGACTGCAACCGTATCGGAGGCGGCCATGGCTTTCACATCATCTTCGGTCATATACTCCAGATGATCTGCCGATAGCGCATGATATTGTGCAGCAAGACTAGAACCACCCAAAGCAGACAGCTGTTCTGCGTGCAGTTTGACAGGCAAATTTAAAGATTGTGCAGTTTGAAACACCCGCTCTACTTGGCTTGGAGAAAATGCCAAATGCTCACAAAAAGCATCTACAGCATCGACTAATTGTTCTGCATGCAGCTGCGGCAGCATTTCACTGCAGATATAATGGATATAGTCATCACTGGCATCTTTAAATTCTGGCGGCAAAGCATGTGCAGCCAAACAGGTACTTTTTACCGTCATTGGCAAAGCTGCACCTAACTGACGAATCACTTTCAGCATTTTGCGCTCATTGGCTAAATCCAGCCCATAGCCCGATTTAATTTCAATCGCGGTGACGCCTTCACGCTGCAAGTTTTGAATCCGCTTATAAGCAGATTGAAACAGTTCAGCTTCTGTCGCCTCGCGTGTTGCGCGCACCGTACTGGCAATACCACCGCCATTTTTCGCGATTTCGGCATAACTTACACCCTGCAGGCGCTGTTCAAATTCAATACTGCGATTGCCACCAAAAACGCTATGGGTATGACAGTCGATTAAACCCGGTGTTATCCAAGCGCCTTGCAGATCAATCTGTTCGCTAAAAGATGCTTGAGGAACATCACTGCTTTTGCCAATCCAATGAATCAGCTCAGCATTTGTAATCAGTGCTGCATCTTCAATGATTGAATAAAGGCCATGCTGCATGGTCGCAATATGGCAATTCAGCCAGAGCTTCATGTTGACAATTCCTATTCCGCCAAAGCAAATGCTTAAGCGGAAATGTTGTTGGATTTAAGGAAAATGATTAAATCAGTTATGAGTTGGTTTCTAGTTCTTGCGAGGTATTTTTTGGGTCCTGATTCAAGTTCATTTTTGGCTTGATCTTGAAAAAATAGGCAACCCATAAAATCACCAGCCATGCCGCACCAACATAGATCGCCGGACGAGAGTCTGGGAAGTACGCAATGATGCCTAAAACAAACAACATGAAGACCACTGCAAATGCAGGTGCATACGGCCAGCCCACGACTGGGAAATCTAAAGCTTTAATTTCAGCAGTAGACAATTTACGGCGCATACCCATTTGTGACAGCAGGATCATCAGCCAAACCCAAACTGTTGCAAATGTCGCAATTGAAGCAATAATCATGAAAATATTTTTAGGAATCAGGTAATTCAGCACCACACCAATCAACAGCACGCCTGCCATTACGACAACGGTCATCCAAGGCACACCATTTTTAGATAGCTTGGTAAAGACTTTAGGCGCTTGACCATCTTGCGCCATGCCGTACAACATGCGCCCAGCACCAAATACATCACTATTGATTGCAGAGACTGCAGCTGAAATCACCACAATATTTAAAATGGTTGCTGCTGAACCAATGCCTAGGTTTTCAAAAATTTGTACAAATGGACTGCCTTGTGTACCAATTTGATTCCAAGGGAAAATCGCCATCAACACAAAAATGGTCAACACATAGAATAGTAAAATACGCACAGGCACCGCATTGATGGCTTTTGGAATCGACTTTTTCGGTTCTGCGGTTTCACCCGCAGTAATACCAATAATTTCGATACCGCCAAAAGCAAATACCACCACAGATAAACAAGCAATCAATCCGCCTATGCCATTTGGCATAAACCCGTCATGAATCCACAGGTTTTGCAAGCCAGAAACTGCTGTACCGTGATCAGAATGGAAGCCGTAAAGCATCAGGCCAAAACCGCCGATAATCATGGCGATAATCGCAGTCACTTTTACAATCGACAGCCAAAACTCGAGTTCACCAAAGACTTTGACATGGATTAAATTAATCCCGCCTAAAAACATAATCAGCGATAGAATCCAAATCCAGCGCGGGACATCGGGATACCAAAAGCCCATGTAAATACCAAAAGCTGTGACATCTGCCAAAGCCACAATGATCATTTCAAAGACATAGGTCCATCCCGTGGTAAAACCTGCAAAGGGGCTAATGTACTTGCTGGCATAGTGGCTGAATGAACCCGAAACTGGATTATGTACAGACATTTCGCCGAGGGCGCGCATGACGATATAAATGGCAATACCCGCCACGATATAAGCAATTAATACCGAGGGGCCAGCCATTTGAATCGCACTGGCTGAACCATAGAATAGTCCTGTACCAATAGCTGAGCCTAAAGCTAAAAATCGGATATGACGGGTGTTTAATCCCCGCTGTAAGGTCGACTCTTGTGACATTGTTATCTCCAATCCATGAGGAAATTTTTATTTGATCGGGCCGCATCATGCGGCCCTTTTCTCAATCACAAACTTATTTTAGGCTTGGCAATAAACCGTGAATGATCAGGTCATTTAAGCAGCCGCTCGCCAGCAATTCACTCGCCTGCTCAATATCTGGCGCGAAGAAGCGGTCTTCACTGTAATACGGCACTTGATCACGCAGCGCTTTGCGCGCACGCTCCAATTTAACCGAGCTTTTTAAGCCTTTACGGAAGTCTAAACCTTGGCATGCGCCCAGCCATTCAATCGCAATGATGCCGCGTACATTGTCCGCCATAGACCATAAGCGTTTGCCCGCATTTGGCGCCATAGATACATGGTCTTCCTGATTGGCAGAAGTCGGCAGGCTGTCAACGCTTGCAGGATGTGCCAGTGCTTTATTGTCACTTGCCAATGCCGCTGCAGTCACCTGTGCAATCATAAAGTCTGAGTTCACACCGCCATTTTCCACCAAGAATGGCGGAAGCTGTGACATGTGGCGGTCCATCATCATAGAGATACGGCGTTCAGACAGTGAACCCACTTCTGCAATCGCTAACGC
This sequence comes from Acinetobacter sp. ANC 3813, assembly GCF_002135435.1. Classification (GTDB taxonomy): domain Bacteria; phylum Pseudomonadota; class Gammaproteobacteria; order Pseudomonadales; family Moraxellaceae; genus Acinetobacter. The sequence continues at coordinate 167,744 of NZ_NEGK01000001.1, forward strand.
TAAGTTGTCCGCAGCCATCGCTACAGGTTCCGCATGGAAGTTACCCCCTGAAATCACATCGCCTTCTTTGGCAAAAACCAATGGATTGTCAGAAACTGCATTAGATTCCACTTCTAACACTTCAGCCGCTTGACGGATTTGTGTTAAGCAAGCGCCCATCACCTGCGGCTGACAGCGCAGTGAATATGGATCTTGTACTTTTTCACAGTCTTCATGCGAATGGCCGATTTCACTTTCTTCAGTCAATAGATCACGATATGCAGCGGCCACATCAATTTGACCGCGCTGACCGCGTACTTCATGTACACGCGCATCAAATGGTGAACGTGAACCAAGCATCGCTTCTACACTTAAACCGCCGCACACTGTGGCTGCCGCAAATAAATCTTCCGCTTCAAATAAACCGCGTAACGCATAGGCTGTAGATACTTGTGTGCCGTTGAGCAATGCCAAGCCTTCTTTGGCTGCCAATGCAACCGGTTCTAAACCTGCAATTTTTAATGCTTCAACCGCTGGCAGCCATTCGCCTTTATAACGCGCTTTGCTTTCACCCAGCAGCACCAATGACATGTGAGCAAGCGGCGCCAAGTCACCTGAAGCTCCCACAGAACCTTTTAAAGGAATATGCGGATAAACTTCAGCATTAATCAGTGCCAAAAGCGCTTCAATGACTTTTAAACGAATACCTGAAAAACCGCGCGCCAAACTGTTGGCTTTGAGCAGCATAATCAAACGCACCATTGAATCATCCAGTGCTTCACCTACACCTGCTGCATGTGACAATACCAATGAACGTTGAAGCTGTTCTAAATCTTCTTGCGCAATTTTGGTCGATGCCAATAAACCAAAACCTGTATTGATGCCGTAAGCCGTTCGGCCTTCACGAATAATTTGCTCAACACAATCGACACTGGCTTGAATGGCTGGAATGGCCTTCTGATCTAGCTTAACTTTGATCGGCTTTAAAAATGCTTCACGTAATTCTGCTAAATTAAGTTTGCCTGGTTGAATTAAAAGTTCCATGTATACAGCCCTGTTTCCTATTTTTTATACGCTGCTGAATCATCAGGAGAGAGTTGAGATGAATCAGCAGTTGTCCTTTTTACGGCTTAGCCAGTAATCATCGGCAGATTTAAGCCTTGTTCTTTCGCACAGTCAATTGCAATATCATAACCAGCGTCTGCGTGGCGCATTACGCCTGTCGCAGGGTCATTGGTCAGTACTCTGGCAATACGTTCTGCGGCTTCATCTGTACCATCACATACAATCACCACACCTGAGTGCTGTGAGAAGCCCATGCCTACGCCACCGCCATGATGCAACGACACCCAAGTTGCGCCGCCTGCTGTATTGAGCAAAGCATTCAGTAATGGCCAATCTGATACTGCATCTGATCCATCTTGCATCGATTCAGTTTCACGGTTTGGACTAGACACAGAACCTGAGTCTAAGTGGTCACGGCCAATCACAACAGGTGCAGATAATTCGCCTGTACGTACCATTTCATTGAATGCCAGGCCAAGTTTTGCACGCAGGCCTAGACCTACCCAGCAAATACGCGCTGGCAAACCTTGGAATGCAATTCGTTCACGCGCCATATCTAACCAATGATGCAAATGCTCATCATCTGGAATCAGCTCTTTCACTTTTGCATCAGTTTTATAGATGTCTTCTGGGTCACCAGAAAGTGCAGCCCAACGGAATGGACCAATACCGCGGCAGAACAACGGACGGATATAAGCTGGAACGAAGCCAGGGAAATCGAATGCGTTTTCTACCCCCTCTTCTTGCGCCATTTGACGGATGTTGTTGCCATAGTCAAAGGTTGGGACGCCCATTTTTTGGAAGTCCAGCATCGCTTGAACATGCACACCCATAGATTGCTTCGCGGCTTTTACCACTACATCTGGTTCAGTTTGCGCGCGTTCGCGGTATTCTTCCCATGTCCAGCCAATTGGCAGGTAACCATTTAATGGGTCATGCGCACTGGTTTGATCCGTCACCATATCTGGACGCACACCGCGGCGCACCAGCTCAGGCAAAATGTCTGCAGCATTGCCGTGCAGCGCAATTGAAATGGCTTTACCTTCTTTGGTATAGCGCTCAATACGCACCAAAGCGTTGTCTAAATCTGCAGCTTGCTCATCTACATAACGGGTACGTAAACGGAAATCGATGCTGGCTTGCTGGCATTCAATGTTCAAAGAACACGCGCCTGCCAAAGTTGCAGCCAATGGCTGAGCGCCGCCCATGCCGCCTAAACCAGCCGTTAATACCCAGCGACCCGTCAAGCTGCCGTTATAGTGCTGACGCCCTGCTTCTACAAAAGTTTCGTATGTGCCTTGCACAATCCCTTGGCTGCCAATATAGATCCAAGAACCTGCGGTCATTTGACCGTACATCGCCAAACCTTTTGCATCCATTTCATTAAAATGCTTCCAGTTTGCCCAATGCGGCACTAAGTTCGAGTTGGCAATTAACACACGCGGTGCGTCTTTATGGGTTTTGAACACGCCTACTGGCTTGCCAGACTGAACCAGCAAAGTTTCGTGATCTTCTAAATCTTTTAAAGTTTCAACAATTTTGTCATAACATTCCCAGTTACGCGCTGCACGGCCAATCCCGCCATACACCACCAATTCTTTTGGGTTCTCTGCGACATCTGGGTCTAGGTTATTCATCAACATGCGCAGCGGCGCTTCTGTTAACCAGCTTTTTGCATTTAGCGTTGTACCGCGAGGGGCACGAATTTCTACATCACGAAATTTTGTAGTTGTTGTCACCGTTGGACTCCTTCCATTCAACAAACTGTGTTTCTAATGACATCCCTTCAGCACTAATACAAACATGTGCTTACTTGTATATACATGTATACATATTAAACATGAGTCAGAATCTTTGAAAAGACCCCAATTCAAAATAATCATTAAATATTTTTTAAAAATTTGATTTTATTAAAGTTAAATATTTTTATTTTTTTATAATTTGCCGCATTTTATGCCAAAATTTCGGCTAGAGATGTTCATCGAATATTTAATAAAGCTCAATAAAACAGCAATCTTTCTCTAAATTTTCGGGCAGTTGTATTGTTAATATTTGATCAGCATTGCTGATTTTGAGACAGTCCAAAGCCGCTAAATGATATTTTTGCTGTGCAATTTGTATTACTGCAGCTTCTGCCATATTAAAAATAAACAGCGTAGGCGCCGAACTTAAAACGGTTTGCACCGCTTCCCCCTTTAGCCATTGCACCCGCGGCTGAACACGGTCCTTGCGGTAAATTAAATTCAGATCTCGAATCGGGCCATTCAATAGCCTGCAGAACACTGGCTGTTCGCCATCAAAAGCAAAAAGCGTTCTGGTCAATACATGCACTTCATTGGGCTCAGCCAGCATTTTTTGCTTGAGGCTTAGATGCATACCAGCACCTGACAATACCGAAATTATCCGCTGCTTATCTTTAAAAAATGAAAATTCACTATCCGTATCTACATCTGCCATAGAGATGCGCCAGTCAAAATCATCTGCATCTTCTTGCGGGCTACGGGCAATTTCATAAGTAAAGCCTAGGCCATTTTTCCACAGCATTTTTTGGTAATGCTGCAGTGTCAGATGCTGAATCATTGCACGAACTTTCCTTCCAGATAGTAACGGCTGCCTGGATAGGTTAAACGCGCGCTGGAAATGAGATGCTTATTGGACCATGTACGGCGGCGGATGAGCAGACAAGGCTCCTGCTTGGTAATTTTCAGCCATTTGCATTCTTGTGCATTGGCCAAGACAGCTTCCACAATATGCTCCCCTTCACTGACGGGCGCTTGTGCCATCAAATAGGCATTAGGCGTAATTTGAGTAAAATCCTGTTTTAAATAATTTGGAATTAAAGCCGCATTGACCAAACGGTCTTCAACTTGTACAGGCACATCATTTTCATAATGAATAATGATGGAATGAAATAACGGCTGGCCTTCTTGCGTTTGCATAAACAAAGCTTGCTGTACATCCGCTTTAATTTTTTCCAGTTTCAAGACTTCTGCACGGTGAATATGATTACGCGCCACAATTTCATCGGCAATATTATTAATTTGAAATAGGGCTGAATGTCCTTGCCCTTCTGCAACGAATGAACCGACACCTTGCACACGAACCAGCATTTTATCTGCTGTGAGTTCACGCAATGCCCGATTAACCGTCATGCGGCTGCAGCCCAGCAATTTGACTAATTCGCTTTCCGATGGAATTTTGTCATTAACTTTCCATTCTCCGCTGTAAATTTTGCTTTGAATATACTGTTTCACTTGCGCATATAGCGGCGAAGGTGCTTCTAAGCCTATGGATGTTTTATTTTCTTCTGTCGATGAAGTGAATGGCATTTTGGTCTCTAAACTGCTTAGCTTCTAAAATAGATGACCGCCTAAAGCGTTCTGCACTTTCCGTTTTATACGCAAGAAAATCAGCAGCAGCGGTCAAGTTCTGATCTTGATTATAATCAATTCCTTAAGCTTGTATATACAAGCTATTAGATTAATTCAGGCTTTTCTTCTTCAAAATCACTCGACTTATATTCTTCATCCGCCATTCAGATTTAACCTGCTTTTGCTCAATGATTTTTTATATTTAAACTTTAGTCCTAAAAATCGTAATTGAATTACATTTTTATTGAATTGCTTAATCGCTTATGTTAAAAAATAAACAATTGCGCTGATCGTAATTAAATTACGAATAATTTAAATCGTAATTTCATTTGGATACACCCTGTATCTCAGTTCTAGGAATGAACTGATTAACAAGGATTTGTTTTTTAAACTGGATTTTTCATGAAAGCATCAGTCAAATGTTTACTGGTGATGGGTACACTTGTGCCTTTTTCACCTGCTGCTTGGGCCGACGTCATCTTTAAAGAAGACAAGCTGACCGTCACCAATAAAAACTTTTATTTTTACCGCGACTTTCGCAATGGCGAATACAACCCATCAGGCGCCAACAAATTTGTGCCCATAGACGAAAAAGAAGGCTACCGCAGCGAATGGGCGCATGGTCTGATTTTGAATTACGACTCGGGCTTTACGGACGGCGCAGTACAATTTGGCGTCAATGCCTATGGCCTATTCGGTTTTGAACTGTACAGTGACCCATTTAAAACGGGCACCAGCAATCTGCAGATTGATCATGAAGGCAATGCCAAAAGCGCCTTTGGAGAAGTGGGTGCAAGCCTGAAAGTTAAATATAAAGATACTGTTTTGACCTACGGCAACCAGTTTCCAAATGTTCCCGTGCTATGGGTGAATACGGCCCGTTTATTGCCAAGCACCGCTACAGGACTAAGCCTGCAGGATAAAAGTTTTGAACATCTCACATTAAATGCTGGCTATTTTTACAGCATGAATCCTGTAGATTCGACCGAAGATTTGAATTATTTCACGACTGATTATAGTGTGGGCATTCAAGGCGAGAGTGTTAAATATCTTGGCGGCACATACAAGTTTCCAGAAGGCAGCGCTACTGCTTATGTATCAGAGCTAGAAGATGTATGGATTCAAACTTATGCAGGTGCAGATTATCTGCACAAGATTAATGAGCAGCAAAGCCTGAAATTAAACTTCAATACTTACAATAACCAAGACACAGGCAAAAAAAATGGCGGTGATATCAGCACCACGATTGCATCAGCCATGCTGGGCTATAGCTTGAATAATCACAAAATCAGCGTTGCTTATCAGCAAGTTTTTGGTGATGAGCCAGCAGACTGGACAGGTTTTGCTACACAAGGGCCAGGCATTGCCATTGCCAATGCTGTTCAGTTTGCAACTTTCTCGGAAGCGAATGAAAAGTCTGCGCAAATCCGCTATGACTTAGATTTTTCACCTTACGGCATACCGGGTTTAAGCTTTATGGGCCGATATCTATATGGCTGGGATATGGATAACCAAGACAGCACCAATGCCTTTTATACCAAGCGCCATGTCTATGATCCGTCTGTAGACAATAAGCATTGGGAACGTGATTTACAGTTGGGCTATACCGTGCAAAAAGGCAAAGCTAAAGGCCTAAATGTGCTGCTGCGCCAAGCGACACACCGTTCAACGCAAGGTTACCGCTATAATGATATTGATGAACTGCGTGTAATTCTGGAATATCCGCTGAACTTTTAATTCATCTTTGCTGAATGATTAAAGAGCAGGCTTCGGCCTGTTTTTTTATGTGCTTCAAAGACTTAATATTCAATCGAAAACACACCAGTGCCAAACCGTTAACCCCTGCAAAACTTCTTAAATCACAAATCTTCTGCATAGCAATTAGTATATACATACGCCTCCTAACCTCACTAACAAAAATATCGCTTAGGAGATGAACATACTCACTATAAACACATATCACCACATCATTTACACGGCATGTAAGCCTGTTTAAGCAGTATTTTAGCCATAGCAATCATAGCTAATAAAATTAGGCATACAGTCTTTGAATATCGTCATTACAGAGCAAAAGAAAGCCTCATGTCAAACAGACTACCTTGAACAAAAAAATATAAATATCAATAAATAACATAGCGATCAACACCCTAATTTTACCGTGATCTTTTAAAGCTGAAATTTGCATGCAAATAACTGAATACTGATCGCCATTCGTTAATCGCTCCATTTACAAATGAAAAAGCCAGCATCACAGGACGCTGGCTCTTATTAAAAATTGATTTAAATCAATGATGGAATACTGCAGATGCAGATTCTTCTTTCGGCGCTTGATAGCCTTTCGGCTTGCGGACAAATAGAATGAAAAAGCTTGCAATCGCTGCAGGCACAATAAAGATAAAGAAGATATTGCTGACATCGGTATTAGAAGCCAATAAATACCCGCCCAAAACTGGCGCCATAATCGAACCAAAACGGCCAATGCCTAAGCCCCAGCCAATCCCCGTTGCCCGCGCATAGTCAGGATAGAAACTGCTGGTAAACGAGTTCATGATCAGGTTGCCGCCAATGATGCAGAAACCCGCTGCCAGCACGCCGACCACTAATAATGTCGGATTGGTGTTTTGAAAACCAATAAATAGGGTCGCAATTGCAGCGCCGACAAACATGGTGAACAAAATAGGCGATTTGTTTTGAACTTTGTCTGCAACATAAGAAATCAATAAGGCACCAATAACACCTGACAGCAGAAATAAAGATGTCATCACATTGGCAACATTAATGCTCAAACCCGACTGTTTCAGCAGCACTGGCAGCCAGCTCAGGTAGAAATAAGTCAACATCATCATAGACATATAAGTACCCCATATGAAGATGGTCGGACGCGCCCAGCCATTACGGAATAAATTCAATACAGGGAATCTGCTTTCACCCGATGCAACAGCCAAATCTTTTGGCAAATGGTTAAAGCTTTCCGGCACATTCCAGCCTGGCATAAAGTCCTTGGTCATTGCACGGAAACGAGTATACGGCGCAGCATCTGACAGCAAATTATTTACTGCTTCAGGCAAGAATCTATAAATAAATGGAAGCATGACAATGGGAATAATCCCGCCAATCATTAACACCACCTTCCAGCCAAATGAGTCCACTAAAGCCGCAGAAACCAAGCCGCTCAGCATACCGCCTAATGAATACCCTGCCGCTGCAACCGTCACCATCAAAGTACGGTAGCGTGTAGGCGAATAGTCCGACATCAGCGCCAAGGCATTCGGCATTGCAGCGCCCATGCCTAAGCCACACAAGAAGCGCACGATCATTAAAGAGGTAATGTCATAAGTGAAAATCATGCCGATGGTGAGTAATGAATAGGTCAATACACACGCCATCAAGACATTACGGCTGCCAAAGCGGTCACCCAAAGGTGAGATCAGCATAGCGCCAAGGGTTAAGCCTAAAATATTTGCAGTAAATACGGGGGCAAAAGTTGCGGCAGGCAGTGACCACTGCTCCGAAAGAATAGGCACCATATAGCTGATGGCTTGAGCATCGTAACCATCGGTAATCAATACAATCAAAATGATGGCGAGCGCCCACCACGTTCTTTTCGAGACTGGGTTCTTATCCAAGGCTTCACGATAAGCCAGTGTTTGCGAATTATTCATAAAAATCCTTTCTACATTTAATCCATGTATAAATGCGTCGTCTGTGATTGCATCTATTACGCTGATCGTAATTCAATTCTATTTTTCTTGCAATAGCCAAAAAAAGTGATTAAGGTAAAAAAAGACAGCACAGCAGCTGTTGTCTTTTTAGCCGAAATAAAAGGGACATTTTCATGACACAACGAACAGTATTGATTACTGGTGCCGGTCAAGGGATTGGCGCTGGCCTCGCAAAAATATTGGCGAACGCTGGCTACAAAATTATTGCGACGGACATCAATCAGCAAAATTGTGAAAATTTATTGCGTGAACTAACGGGAACAGGCCATCTCGCTTACGGCATTGATGTTTCAAACGAACAGCAGGTGCAAAAAATATTTGCAGATGCTGAAGCAAAAGCTGGCGCGATTGACTGCCTTGTCTGCGCAGCCGGTATTCTAATTTTACATGATGGCCAACGCAAACTGATTGTGGATACAGATTTATCTGAATGGGAACTTACTCATGCCATCAATACACGCGGCACTTTCTTGTGTACTCGTGAATTTGTCCGCACACGCATTCAAAAACCTGTGCCACATGGCCGTGTCGTAACTTTTTCTTCCTGTGCTGCTCAGCTTGGCGGTTACCGTTCAAGCTCGGCGTACATTTCAAGTAAAGCCGCAGTATTGGGCTATACCAAAGCATTGGCGCGTGAAGTTGCAGAACATCAAATCACAGTCAATGGCATTGCGCCTGGCTTGATTGACACAGCCATGCTGCGCCTTTCTATGAAAGATGGTCAGGAACAAGCCGCAGCGGCCAATATTCCCTTACAGCGCTTAGGGCAAGTCGAAGACATTGCCGCAGCCATTCAATTTTTAATTTCAGAACAAGCCGCTTACATCACAGGTTCAATGATTGATGTAAATGGCGGATACCGCATGCAATAAACATCTAAGGATAGATAGGTTTTATATGGATACAAATGTAGAAAAGAAATACGCATTGGTGACTGGCGGCGCCAGCGGCATGGGCTTGGCTTGTGTAAAACGTTTATCTCAAGACGGTTTTAGCGTGTTCTTTTTAGACCGCAATGCAGAACAAGTTGAGGCCGTGACGCAAGATCTGAATGCTCAAGGCTTTAACGTTAAAGGCTTTGTCGTCGATCTGACCGATGAGCCTTCACTGGAACAACTTATAGATGAATTGCCAAGCTTATCTGCCCTAGTCAATAACGCAGGTATTTTTGATGAGCGTTTATTTGATGAAGCATCATCTGCAGATTTCCGCCGCATGTTTGAAGTGAACACCATTGCCGTACATAACTTGACGCAATTGGCTGTGCGCAAAATGCCAAATAACTCGCGCGTAGTTATCATTGCTTCACGCGCCTATTTAGGTGCAAAAAACCATATCCATTACGTTTCATCTAAATCTGCCGTGGTTGGCTACACCCGCGCTGCAGCCATGGAACTTGCACCGCGTGAAATCATGGTCAATGCCATTGCACCCGGTTTAATTGAAACACCCATTCTTAAATCGCTGACCCCAGAGCGCCGCAAAGCGCAGGAAGCGCTGCAGCCTACAGGCAAAGCTGGCATGCCTGAAGATATTGCCCATGCAGTGTCATTTTTCAGTAGCGCCAAGACCTGCTTTATTACTGGGCAAGTGCTGTTTGTCGATGGCGGTAAATCACTGGGCGGCAGCTACGCTTAAAACAGCCAAAGTTTAACCTTTACTCTTTTGGCAATATGAATCTCCTTGTCTTTGTCATATTGCCTTTTTTATTCTCTACAAAGGACTGGATATGACTCAATCCCATACCGCCTTGATTACAGGCGGCGGCCAAGGACTTGGCCGTGCAACGGCACTCGAAATGGCAGCAAACGGCATAAATGTACTCATTACCGATTTGAATGAAGTTGCCTTAAAAGAAACGGTCAGCTTGGCGTCAGACGTCAGCAAAATTCACTATATCGTTCAGGATGTCACCGCAGAAAATGCACCTCAGCAAGCTGTGCAGGCTGCTATTGAGCATTTTGGCGGTTTAGACTGGCTGATAAATAACGCAGGCATCGGCAAATCAAAAAGCCTGATGGACACCAGCGATGCGGATTGGGACCGCTACAGCGACCTGAACCTGCGCAGTGTCTTCCGCATGTCAAAAGCGGCCATTCCCCATATGCAGGCTGGCCGCGGCTCAATCATTAACCTTGGTTCTATTTTCGGCTTATTGGGCAATCCGGGTACCGCCCCTTATGCCGCAACCAAAGCCGCTGTCATGGGATTAACCAAACAAATGGCAACGGATTTAGGCCCGCAAGGCATTCGCGTCAATGCGATTGCGCCGGGTTTAATCAAAACACCATTGACCGCGGAACGTATTGATCACGACCGCAATTTCCAAAAACTGATGGTCGAAACCACCCCCTTTCAGCGTGTAGGCCGCCCTGAAGATATTGCCAACGCGATTTATTTCCTCTGCTCTGACAAAGCCAGCTTTATTAATGGCCACACACTGGTGGTCGATGGCGGCTGGAGCACCTCAAATTATGTTTATTCCGCTTTAAACGAGATTTAAAAAATGCAATACGAACTAAGATTTTACTATATCGAAAAAGGCCGCATGGCTGACATTGAAGCGCGTATGCGTGATGGTTTGCCGCCGCTTTTAAATAAACACGGCATCAATGTGGTTGGGCGCTGGAGTGTTTTAGCTGGCCCGCAATGCTCTATGTTCATTTATTTAATGGCATGGAAAGACAATACTGAACGTGATACCAATTGGGGCGGTTTTTACAATGACCCAGAATGGTGGGCATTGCGCGCAGAAACCAACGCAGGCACAGAGCTGGTTGAATATTATGATATTCATTTGCTTTCTCCTGCCATCTCTTGGCTCAACCATGCAGAAAAAAATGGCTTGCCGGCATTAGGCGCCCTGCATGAACTAATCGTGCAGCCGATTGCCAATGGTCAGCCGAAAGCAGCGCAAGAATATTTGGAAAATACGGCTTTCCCTACGCTGATTAAGCATGGCGGCGACATTCTAGGCAGTTTTGTTCCGCAAAGCGGCATGAATATGCCGGGCATAGTCAGCATTATCAGCTGGCCTAGTTTTGAAGCGCGCCTTGCGGGCTGGAAAGCCTATTGGGCAGATGAGGCTATTCAAACAGCGTTAAAACAGCAACGTGAACAGCTGGGGAAATACTTATTGGGTCGTTCAGATATCTACCTGCTCGAACCTGCATCATTTGCGCCCATTCATCCAAGCTTAGGACGGATTAAATGAATAAAGACGTCGATTTACTGGTGGTTGGCAGCGGCGCAGCAGGCATGTGCGCTGCCATTGTTGCTAAACTTTCGGGCTTAAATGTCCTGCTGATTGAAAAAACCAGCAAAATCGGCGGCACCACCGCCTTATCAGGCGGTGGAACGTGGATTCCGCTTAATCATCAAGGCATTGCTCTAGGCGTACAAGATACATTGGAGCAAGCCGAGCTGTATTTAGATACCGTGATTGGAATGGATGCCCCTAAAGCGCTACGCAGCAACTTTTTAAAATTTGGCCCAGAAATGCTGAAGTTCATGGAGCAGCACACTGAAGTTAAATTTTCTGGCCGCAAATATTCACCAGACTATTTGCCGGAAAAATGCGGTGCAGGCACTGGCGGCCGCGCCTTAGATCCGCTGGAATTTGACGGGCGCTTATTAGGTCAAAATTTTGAAAACCTAAAAAGCCCTTTGCCTGAATTTTTAGTCTTTGACGGCATGATGGTCAATAAAATGGATATTGACCTGCTGCTGCGAGCGAAAACCAGCGCAGACGGTTTTTTCCATGCGGCAAAAATGGTCACGCGTTTTGCCCTAGACCGTTTGCGCGGTTACTCACGCGGCACACGCTTAGTATTGGGCAATGCATTGGCTGGCCGCCTGTATAAAAGCATGCTTGATTTAAACATTGAGATTCTGACTGATACAGCCATTCAAAGCCTTGAAAAAAATGCAGATGGACGTGTTGATGCGGCGTATTGCCAGCAGCAAGGCAAAGCACTGTCGATTACTGCAAAAAAAGGCATTGTCTTGGCAACTGGCGGTTTCCCCAATAACATTGAGATGCGTCAAAAGTATTTGCCTGCGCCGACAGGTCTCTGGTCTGCAGGCAATCCGCACAATACAGGTGACGGCATTAATGCCGGTTTGGGCATTGGCGCAAAAATGGGCAGCAATGTCAATAACGGATTTTATTCGCCTATTTCTCAGCGCAAGCGTAAAGACGGCACCACCGCAAATTTCCCACATTTAATGCTAGATCGCTACAAACCCGGCATTATTATGCTCAATGCCGAGGGTAAACGTTTTGTCAATGAAGCCAATTCTTACCATGAATGCGGCGCAGCGCAATATCAATCGAATGCCAATCCGGGCTGGATTATGTGTGATGCCACAGCCATGAAAAAATATGGTTTAGGACTGGTTCGACCCAATCCAAGTGACACAGAACTGAAAGGTTTTATGCAAGAAAACTATTTGATTTGCGCTAATAACATTGTGGAATTGGCACAGCAGATTCAGGTAAATGCCACCGTACTGGAAAAAACCATTCACAATTACAACCAAGATGCAGTTGCAGGCGCAGACCGTGAATTTGGCAAAGGCAGCAATATTTACAATACCTACTTGGGCGACCCAACCCATGCGGGTAATCCATGCCTAGCACCCGTAGATCAAGCGCCTTATTATGCCATTCAGATATTCCCGGGAGATATTGGCACCTCTGCGGGTTTAGTTACCGATGAATTTGCCCGTGTATTAGATGAAAATCAGCAGATTATTACTGGGCTGTATGCTGCAGGCAATGATATGAATTCAATCATGGGCGGTCATTACCCTGGCCCAGGCATCACGCTAGGCCCTGGTCTCACTTTTGGCTATATTGCCGCCAAGCATGCGGCAGGCAAACTTTAGTTCAGCTCCATTCAAAAATGTATTGATAAAATAATTCTTCTTTCACAGCATGCAATAAAAAAGGTGAATCTTTTCAGGCCCACCTTTTTTATGCTGATGATTTTAAAAAATCACATCGCATCGACATTGCAGCCCAGTTTATAACTGGCTTCCCGAGCAGTACGGAGCAATAGTTTTGCGGCATCACTGTCAAAATCAGCATTAAAGGTGTCCTGCATGCCAATCACCGTAATTACACCAACAATACGCTGATGAATATTAAAAATGGGAGCAGACATCGCATTGACACCCGTCATCACTTTTCCATGAATTTGGTTCATACCATGCTCACGGATCTTTAAAATCTTTGCGCGGATTTTCCCAAGATTATCAATTCCATGTGTTTTCTTTAATTCATCTTCTGGAATATATGCACAGAAAACTTGACCTGTAGATGATTCCATTAATGGCAGTACAGAACCCACTTTGGTCACCATTGTAAATGCTTTGATGGCTTCTTCTAAGTGAATCACTGTCGGGCCTTGATTACCCCAAATGGCTAAGAAACAGGTTTCCTGTAAATCCAGACACAATTGATGCACAAAAGGTTTCGCAATTTTTACAACATCTAAACTGCCCAGTGCCGCGGCTGCCACATACAGTGCTGTCGGGCCGAGTTTATATTGGCTGGTTTCTGGATCCTGCTCTGCAAATCCGTTGGCCAGTAACGCCTGTAAATAGCGATGCAATTTACTTGCAGGAATATTCAAATGCTCGGAAAGACCGCTCAATGTTGTTGATGGCGCTAAATCTGCCAGCCCTTTTAAAATATCTGTACTCAGCTCTGCGGCTTGTACTTTTTGCTGACGTTTTAATGGCACTTCTTTGGTTATTTCATTCGCCATAGTTACTATCAACTCTCATAATCTATTAAGTCTAAAACTTTTTTTAATCATATCCTAAAGCGTATCCATAATATCAAATTATGATGATCCCCATTCGTTTAAAATGCTTTTTCGAATATTTTTTTGCGCGATTTCATTAAATTAACACATTATTTTTCAAGTAAATTTAGATGTTTTTCATTTAAATATCAGAAATAAAGTCAATGAGCTAATCCATTGAGATAAAAGATTAAATCATGACAGAAAGCAATCACTATGTTGGCTAAACCTGCAATTGCCTGTTCTATGCAATGTGACTAATCACTGCAGTAGGCTCAAATATAAAGATACTGTCAGCAACTAACTCAGGCTCCCCCCTGACGTAACTCAATAAAGTCTTGAGTGCTTCATTGATCGCCATATCTGTTCATTTACTCATTAAGATAATGGGCTAGGATCAAACTATATGACCCAAAGCACACTCAATCCGCCCTAGCCATTGAGATTCTAAAATAACCAAAAAAATATAAGCAACTGAATAATATTAGAATTAAATCTTATTGATGCCGCTGTTTGCTCAGCCTTCTGCGCAAGTCAAAAAAGAAAATGATAATAGGATGGAATATCAAAAAACCGCAATGGCTCATTTTACTTGCGGATAATACTGTTTAAAATTTTCAGGTGAAGGCATATGCAAACACAACTCACATCAATCTAAATATCATCTCTCATAGCTAAGATACACATCAGCCTACATACTGAAACCTTTCAAATACATGCAAGTTTATCTCACAACAAACAATTCAAGTAATTCAAGTAATTCAAGTAATTCAAAGGATTAGGAAGACGATTCAATTATATAACTCAATATGAGCAAATTGATTCTACCTGCACAGCAGTTTGGTTAAAAAATATTTATATCAAATAAATAGACTATCACCTTACTCCAAAAAGCTTTATAGATAAGTCAATGAAGCAGATAGCTTTTGTCAAAAAAATAAAATTAGACAGAGCTCATACTCGAGTTTTATCTGAAATTAAAGAGGTAGAGCCTATTTTCGAAATTGCAATGTTCAGGCAACTAAGCACTTTTAATGAAAATTACTTGTTTTAGCTTTTTGCGTTATAACTTTAAATTACTTTATACGGGTTTGTACAAGTATTTATAGGAAATTTGGTGCGGCCAGCGGGACTCGAACCCACGCCACAGGCTTCGGAGACCTGTACTCTATCCAGTTGAGCTATGGCCGCTACAGTAGGATTGCGCACATCATATCAAAAAAATCAGTTAGGTAAAGCATCTATATATCTCGCTTCGAATTTAGTGCTTACACTTTGTACAATATTCCATATTTGCAACGCAGTATTCCCTGTCAATTACTTGGTTTATTCGATCAATTCGCTCACAATACCCTCACTATTTACCCTGTGAGATTTTCATGACTGATGCATTGACGCTAAGGGATTTATCCAAAACCTACAGAAATGGGTTTCAAGCGCTGAAAGGAATTAATTTAACAGTTCCAGAAGGCGAATTTTATGCACTGCTTGGTCCAAACGGTGCAGGTAAATCAACCACAATCAGCATCATCAGCTCACTGACAAAAAAAACCTCTGGCAGTGTAGAAATTTTTGGTCATAATTTGGAAACCCACCCATCCAATGCCAAACAGTGCCTCGGTGTTGTCCCTCAAGAATTTAACTTTGGCCAGTTCGAAAAAACTTTTGATATTTTGGTCACCCAAGCGGGCTACTACGGCATTCCTAAAAAAATAGCTGAAAAACGTGCTGAAGAATATCTTGAAAAATTAGGGCTATGGGATAAGCGCAACACTCAGGGGCGTATGCTGTCTGGCGGTATGAAACGCCGCTTAATGATTGCCCGCGCTATGATGCATGAGCCGAAACTGCTTATTTTGGATGAGCCAACTGCTGGTGTAGATATTGAGCTGCGTCGTTCAATGTGGGAATTTCTGACCGAAATGAACGAGAACGGCACATCTATTATTCTAACTACACACTATCTAGAAGAAGCTGAAATGCTGTGCCGCCGCATTGCCATTATTGACCGCGGTGTGATTAAAGAAGACACCAGCATGAAAAGTTTCCTGAATCAGTTGAGCGAAGAATCCTTTATTTTTGACTTAGTCGAACCGATTCAGCCGCTGCATATAGATATTATTGGTGTGCGTTTCAACTTAATTGACTCACTTACTTTAGAAGTCACCATGGACAAAGCGCATACATTAAATGAATTGTTCCAGTTAATGGAAGCGCAAGGCATTCAAGTTCGCAGTATGCGCAACAAATCCAACCGCTTAGAAGAACTGTTTGTAAAAATGGTGGAAAAAAATCTTGATGGAGCAGCGCAATGAATTTCAGCCAGTTAAAAGTCGCGCTCTATACACTCGTTTATAAAGAAATTCGCCGTTTTATGCGAATTTGGCCGCAAACCCTGCTGCCGCCTGCTATTACCATGAGCCTATATTTTGTGATCTTTGGTAATTTAGTCGGTTCACGCATTGGCACAATGGGCGGCTTTACTTATATGCAGTTTATTGTGCCCGGCTTAATTATGATGGCCGTGATTACCAATAGCTATGCCAACGTGTCTTCCAGTTTTTTCAGCGCTAAATTCCAAAAAAGCATTGAAGAGCTGATTATGAGCCCAGTTCCACTGCATGCTGTATTATGGGGCTACATCTTGGGCGGCGTTTGCCGCGGCGTACTGGTTGGCATCATTGTGACTGCCATGAGCCTGTTTTTTACTGACTTGAATATCACCAATTGGTTTGTAACTATATATACAGTATTAATCACCTCCTTCTTGTTCTCTTTAGGCGGTTTTATTAATGCCGTCTATGCAAAATCGTTTGATGATATTTCAATTATTCCAACTTTCGTGCTCACACCGCTGACCTATTTAGGCGGCGTGTTTTATGCGATTTCATCGCTAAGCCCATTTTGGCAAAATTTATCGTTAATTAACCCAGTGGTATATATGGTCAATGCGTTCCGCTACGGCATTTTAGGCCATAGCGATGTCAACGTTGGCATTTCACTTGGCGTGGTTACATTATGCTGTGCTGTACTTTACGGCATTGCTTACTATTTACTTTCTCGTGGTTCAGGAATGCGTGAATAATGAGTGTAGAACATTCTCTTTTAGGTAAAGACACCAACTATCCCACAGAATATCAGCCCGATATTCTGTTCCCTATTGCCCGTGCAACTGCCCGTGCCAGCTACTCGCATGTTGAAGGCATACAGCAAGGCAAAGACTGGTGGCATGTCTTTGAAATTTCATGGCTGAATGCTCAGGGTATTCCGCAAGTTGCTATTGGGCGTCTCACGTTGCCGGCAACATCGCCAAATCTGATCGAATCAAAATCTTTAAAACTGTATTTCAACAGTATGAATTTTACGGCTTTTGATTCTAAAGAGGCATTTAAAGCAACAGTTGAAAAAGATTTATCTGCTGCTGCTGGCGCAGACGTAACGATTGACCTGTTTCATGCTGACGATGTGCAGATTTCTGATCCGCAAGGCTTCTGTATTGATGAACTCGTTCCTTCTGAATTGGAAAATCATCCGAATGCGGCCCTTCTGGCCTTCGATCAAACCGATGATGCCGACGTGGATGTGCAATTTTATTCACATTTACTCAGAAGTAACTGCCCAGTCACTGGACAACCAGACTGGGGCACGGTATTTATAAGATATAAGGGGAAAAAACCAGCTTACGAAAGTATTTTGGCTTATATCATCTCTTATCGTCAGCATAATGGTTTTCACGAGCAATGCGTGGAGCAGATGTATGCCGACATTTGGCAAAACCTGAAACCTGAAAAACTGATGGTTTATGCTGCCTATACGCGCCGCGGGGGGTTAGACATTAACCCTTGCCGAGTATCGGATTTAACATGGATGCCTCGCCCAATTCGATTGGCGCGACAATAAAATAAAGAACATTGAGGTTTATAAGATGCCATTTTTTGGTTTTATTCCATCTGAATCGCTTTTAGGTACGATTGAGACTGCACAAAGTAAAAAGAATTCCAGCGAGCCTTTGTACCCATTACGGGATAAAACTGCCCTGCTGATCAATGATGAAATTATTGATGCGACTATTCTTGGGCCAGTGCGTCTATTTCCCGCCAGCGACAAGCGCGATACAGCTGAAAAACTTGCTGGATATGTCAAATCGACTGTTGCTGTGCTTTTAAAACAGCTTCTGAGCAAAGCATCAAACGATGTTGTACAGCAATCGATCGCTTTTTCAGAAAGAAGCCTATTTACCGATGCTTCTGGTGCAAAACGCGTAGGTGAATCATTAGACAGCAGTTTAGTGATCAATCTAAAATCTGCTTATTCAGAGATTAAAGCTGGCAATGACATCAATAAATCGGCATTTGCTGAGCTATATAAACAGTTTGCAGAAGCCACTGTTCGCCATTTTATGAATGATTTCAACAAAACGTTGGATTTAGGCATGATTAAACGCAAAGCAGCAGACATTGGCTCTGCGGCAGTGATCAAGGCCATTCATATTGCCATTGATAAAATCTTCCCTAATTTAACTAAGGAAGAGTTAGGCGCGCTGGCAGAGGCTCACGACCCTTTATTCCACCCTTAATTTACGTTTCTACTATATATAGCTATATATAGTTAAAAAATCTGTTGAGTTGCCGTATTGGAGCTATGCTTCAGTGCGGCTTTTTAATGCCTGTTTAAAAACAGCTGTATTGGTATAGAGCGCTCAGCAGCACTCATATTGATAAAATCAAAAAAATGTATTCCCTGCTTCATATATACCATGCAGCAACGGTCATAAAACATCTAAGATCTGACCGAACTTCACAGCACCAGCTGTGGAATTAGATGTACATTACTAAGCCCAACATGGCCGAACTATTAATTGAAATTTCTCTTTAACTATATAGAGATACTTATTTCCCCCAATACATCTCACAAAAAATTCTTTTTGGTCAATCCTTGTCTACTTTTATAGAACTTTTTGTTAACTTGCACCCCATGAGTGTTATCTTAAGGAATTGAAAGAAACAGCCTTTAAAATCAGCACTTTTAGATGCTTTTGTATTTCGCGTATCTTTAACGCATTACGGTCATTGGACACGTATTGATAATAATTTTGGAACTTAGCCCAATATGTCTAAACAACATTTTTATAAAAAGCTTAAAACTTTGGCCATTATTGCCGGTGCAGTCTCTGCAACCAGTTTTTGTCAGGCCAATGATTTTCAAAATTCAGCTCAATATTTTAATTTTAAGCAAAAAACCATGCAGACCTATGGCCTAAGCGCGGAACAAGTTGATTGGGCAATGAGCGGTGCGAAAAATCTGCCGAATATTATCAATATCATGAATCGGCCTGGTGAAAGCAAACCTTGGTATGACTACAAAACCAATTTCATAGCCGAAAGCACCATTCAGCGCGGTGTGCGCTTTAAACAGCAGTATGCAGACACCCTGAATCGTGCAGAGCAGCAATTTGGCGTCCCGCAATCCATTATCTTAGGCATTTTAGGGGTAGAAACTGGTTTTGGCACCAATAAAGGCAACTTCGTTACCCGCGATGCGCTGGCAACACTCGGCTTTGGCTATGAACGCCGCGCTGCTTATTTTCAGGATGAATTAAGCGCATTAATTGCTTGGTCATATAAAGATGGCGTACCGGCGAGTTCAATTGTCGGTTCTTATGCAGGCGCAGTCGGCTATCCGCAATTTATGCCAAGCAACATTCCAAAATTTGGCGTTGACTACGATGGCAACGGTCATATTGATCTGAGAAATTCAGCAGTAGACGCCATTGGATCTATTGCAAATTATCTCGCGCAGCATGGCTGGCAGCGCAATCAGCCTATTGCGTTTTCAGCGCGCTACTCAGGCAACAATCCTGCATCGATCATTGCGGCAGATTTAAACCAGCCAACGCCTTACGGTGTTTTAAAGGCTCAAGGCATTAGCCCTTTGAATCCTATCGTAAAAATTGATGACTTAGATTTAGTGAATGTCATCCAGCTGCAAGAAAACTATGGACCAATTTATTACATTACTTACCCTAATTTTCAGGTCATCACGACTTATAACAAAAGCCGCATGTATGCCACTGCTTTGTGGCTTTTAGGGACTGAAATTACCAGCCGATAAGGCTGGTAATTTCCTGCAGAATAAAAAAGTCAACAAAAAAAACAGTTAAAAAGATCACAAAATAGGCTTTTTAAACAACTTGTTACATTATTGGTTATTTTTTAACCATCATTTGTTTATTTTATGTGCTTTTTTGAACTATTTTAATTAAACACTAGACAGCCTGTTGACCGCATGAATATTATCCATTTCGTCAAATGTAGTTGCAAAAGTGAAATAACAGGCAACATTGCATAAATTTCAACTACTTGAAATTCACTGCAAAAACTGCCCTTGGGAGATAAACAATGCAGTCGTCAATTATAAAATATGCCTTAGCGCTTGCCACAACGGCAGTCCTAAGTCAGTCACAAGCTGAGATGGTTCAGTCATCATTTACCAATGATAGCGACAACTCTCGCCTTGCAGCGCGTGCTTTAAACAAAGAAGCGCAAAGCTTTAACTCAAATTTTAAAAATCTCAGCAGCCTTTCAATCACTGAGCGTTCTGGCGACAAAATCCGCCAAGAAACTATCGCTGCAAAAATTGAAATCCCTGAAGATGAGCCTTCAGTGATTGAGAAGTTGAATACCGTAGCATCAAACACTGTACGCCGCTTCAGCCAAACAGGCACTGCTTCGTGGTATGGCCGTCAATTCCATGGCCGTAAAACTGCAAGCGGTGACACATTCGATATGAATGGCCTTACTGCAGCGCACCGCAGCTTACCGCTGAACTGTTTTATCCGTGTAACGAATAAAAACAACGGCAAAAGTGTTGTGGTAAAAGTAAATGACCGCGGCCCGTTCCATGGCAACCGCGTACTAGATCTTTCTTATGGCGCAGCTAAACAACTGGGCATTACCAACTCTGGCACAGCCAAAGTCAGCATCGAACGTGTAGATGGTCCAAACTCTTAATGTTTCACTGACTGCATTTGACCTAAAAGCCACCTAATCGGTGGCTTTTGTTATTCTGCATTAGAACTACAGTTTCATATTCGATAGGCCATCTTCAAACATTCGTCTTTCCGCTGAAATTGACTCGTACATTTCAAAAAGCTTCAATTAAAAATAAGCAAATTTTTATTTTTGACGCTGTCAATTTTATTGCTTATATTTTAGACAGCAATCAGCCAAAGAAGAGAAGCTTGATGAAAACAGTAAATGAATGGTTTGATGAATACTCTGAAAGCCACCAGAACAAAACCAACAAATTGATTCATTGGGTTTGCGTACCAACCATCTATTTTTCAATTCTTGGCATTTTGGCGCACTTTAGTGTTTTGCTCACCGCGCTTTTAGTAATTATGGCTATGATTTTTTATGCCCGATTGGATATTGTGCTGGCCATTGCTATGGCAGCCTTAACATTGCTTATGTCTTGGCTGATTTTTATTTTACCTGCCGGTTTTGGACTCTATATTGCCTTATTCGTTATTGCATGGATTGGGCAATTTTATGGCCATAAAATTGAAGGTAAAAAGCCATCTTTTTTTAAAGATCTGCAATTCCTCCTTATTGGCCCAATTTGGTGCGTTGATGCTTACCTAGGTAAAGTTAGCTCAAAATGGAATTCACGCCAAAAATCGCAAATAGCGAGCATTTAGAGCACTTCTAATTTAAGATTGATGGAAAAAGCTTTTCTTTACACTTTTTCCATCAAATACAGCCGTTATTTATAAAATTTAAGCCTAGTTTTTACATCTGTACCCATACTAAGAAAAAACATAAATCAACAGGTAAAAAAACAGCAAACTTAAGCTCAGACTCAGCATCATTTTTTTACTCAATGCAGTAACCATAACCGTAAATATTGCGCCATAAAAATATAAATTCTCACTTAAACCCCTCCACTCTCCCTGCTGAAAAAAAATGACTGGAGCACAAATTGCAAACATCAGACAAGGCACCGCATATTTCAGCATGCGTATCACTAAATTTGGAAATTTAAGGGCAGTTTTCGGCTCAAGAAAAAAATATCGGTTAAAAAAAGTGACTGCGGTTAAACCAAGCAGCAGTAACCAGCTCATGCTTTTTCTCCAGCCTTGTCACAGATTGCTGCTACAGCCATGCCGCATAGACCTGCCAGTAAAATGCCAGCATGCATATGCAGCTCAGTAAAAAGCACAGACATCAGCGCTGCAGAAATCCCGCCTGCAATAGCCGCCCTACTCTGCAGCTGCATTACCCCCATAACTAAAAAGACCGCCGCAATGGAAAAATCTAAATGAAATGCATGCAGATCAGGCACTTTCCTTGCTAAATAAATCCCAATCCAGCTAAACAGCTGCCAGCTCAAATAAAAGCTTAAGCCCGCTCCCAGCAAATATCGGTAAGGCCGCTGCTGCTGGAGCATTGCAGTTGCATACAGCTCATCTGTGAGTAAAAATCCAAGCAGCAGTCGCTGCAGCACAGGCAATGACGCAGCATCTTTGCGTAAATGCAGCGCATAAATATAGTGCTGGCTGGTAATAAAGAATACAGTTATTGCGATGGCTGCCGCAGAGACACCTGCATTCAGCATGCTTAAGCTGACCAGTTGCGCTGCGCCTGCAAAAACCAAGGCAGACATGCCGGCGGCTTGCATTAAGCTCAGTCCAGCCTGAATCGCAGTCGACCCTGCCAATATTCCCCATGGAATAACTGCAATGGATAATGGGAGCATGTCCAATGCGCCTCGTCTAAAACCCAGCGTCTTGGCTGTCCGAGCCTGCAGTGCACTTTTATTCATCGCATATCAAATTCAAATTCTATGGGCCACACAATGCGGTAAAGCTTGCTAGATGAATTGAATGAAATTGCGGTGTTGCTCTTTTATTTTTTAGCTTAATGATAGTTTTTGGGTATATTGCGCAGGCGTACAGCCCAGTGACTTTTTAAAGTGCCGGTTAAAATGACTCTGATCTGAAAATCCGCAGAGCTGTGCAGTCAAAGCAATGTCCTGTCCCTGCTTTAACAGTTTGAGTGATTTGCGCAAACGGCATTGCACTAGCCATGCATGCGGCGGCAAACCTGTATATTTTTTAAATTGACGCAATAAATGCCATTGGCTAAGTTCCGCCAATTGTGCTAAATCTGAAAGTTGATGCTCTTTTTCCGGCTCAGCGGCCAACACGTCCTTTATCAGCTGAATTTTATCCTGCACGTCCAGATGCGGCTTCAGCTGCTGGTGAGTTTTACCATGTTTGCTAAACAAATAAGCCAATGTCGATAGATATAGGCTTTGTTTAAATAGAGCATTATTCGGCTGCAGCAGCAAATCAAACAGTAAGTGCAGCTGAGCAGCCAGCCCTTCATCATGCACAACTGCTTGCGGAAACCACGGCGCAGTGCCGTGCGCATTAAAAAAATCCTGAGTAATTTCCTGCATCATTTCCGGTGTGGGATAAATTGCACGGTAACACCAGCCCGAGTCTACTGCTGATGAACCTGTATGCACTTCATCAGCATTGACTAAAATAATATCGCCCTTAGGCGCTATATGCTGACTGCCCATACGTAAAAAGGATTGCGCGCCCTCATCAATCAATCCGATACAGTAGCCTTCATGCGTATGCTTGGAAAATTGCGTATGCTGATAGGATGCTTTGAGCAGCTCTAAACCGCCCAGCTCCTTTAAATGCCAATAATCTGCACTTTCATTCACTTTATTTTCCTGCATGACCGCTCCTCTTTCATACAGTACTTAGCTTAGAGCAAGTTGAGCGTCTTTATAGAACAAAATTGCTCTTGGCTCAGAAAACGCTATGGTTATTGATAAGTTTTACCCTGATGTTTTAACCAGCCATCTTCATGACGCTGATTAGGATCGTGATGAGTCCAATGAATCACTCCGCCTTGCGCTGAATACTCATACTCACCAAAAAATGCCACTGTATCACCCTTTTGAAGCTGTTCAATTCGAGGTGATAGATCAATATTGTGTGCAACAAGCACTGTCTGGCCATTACGCAGACTTAAAATAAACTTTTGATGACGCGATCCTTCATTGTCATCACGCAGTACTGCTTTTACCTTTCCGCTGGCCTGAACTTGAACATTACTTTGCTGTTGTTTAAAAGCTTCCGCAATGCGCTGAGTATCATCTCGAGCTGTATCTAACTGCGGTGCATCTTCGGCAGATTTCGAATGGTTAGGATATGGATGATATGGATGCGCTTCAGATTTTTGCTGCTGCGTTTCAGCGCCTGTTGCAGCAGGCTCAATTTTGCTTTGCTGAAGGTCAATTCCAAAATAGGCAGCCACTAACAGCGCAATGACTGCGCCTATGCTGAAGTTTGTTTTATTTGCCATAATCTCAAGAGAAAAACAATTTGCGATAGTATAAGTAAAACATCAGTGAATAAAAATTTGAATTATTTTAGCTTAAGTTTAAAACTGCAAAATGATCTTTTTCTCTCCCTCATCTGAAAAATAAAATTTCAATAGAAAGCCCCCTAATTGTCTGATAAATAAATTAAATAACTTACAATAAGATGAGAAAAAATGACCTATACAAGAAATACATTAACTAAATTTTATTGGATCGTTCTACTCGCATTCCTGATCGTACTGCTGTTTGCTTTTTCCGATCCAATCGGACGATTAATCATTGCATTATTTTTCATTGCTTTAGCATTTCTAGCTATTCGGTCGATAACCAGTCAAATTACCGTAAAAGGCAGAAAAATAAGCTATAAAAATTTATTCACTGAAAATTCAATCAACATCACACCTGAATCTAAAATTTATATCAGAAGAAACATTCAATCATTATTTTTGGTGTTTCGTCATTACGATTATTCGATCAAAATAATGAATCCAAATGAGACATTAACATTAAACTCAAATGTGAATTCTGCAGATGAACTGTATGATGCTATAGCCCAACTTGAACAGCAAATTATTCTGCCTGTTTTGATTGAACGTTTTTCAAAACAGAATTCGCTGGTTATGGATCAAGATTTAAGCCTTAATACTCAGGGTATACGCTATAAAAACAAAGATTACCCTTACGACTCTCTCTCTAAAATTGAGTTTAAAGATGGATATTTTAGATTACTGGCTGAAGGGAAGCTCTAGCAAACAGCAGTCTTAGTACTACCTATTTCTTCAATTCCGAATTCGATAACATTTTCAACTTTACTTTACAGTCAAAGCAGCTAAATCTTTCATTTGCTCAATTCAGCGCTATTGAGCAAATGAACTTAATTTACAAATTAGAGCGGTTATAAATATAAGCAGCTGAACCCAAAATCATCATAAGACCGATTGTCATGAGAAACCAAAAGTTTTTAGTGTTCTGACCTTCAATCATACAAACTTCAGGCGAATTTAATAAATAGCGCACTTTAATAACAGGATTATCTCTTAACCTATCAATAACTGCTTTCGCAACATCGCCGTGACAAGTGTACATAGCTCCATCTTTTGCCTTAAATCTGGGTGAAATATTATAGCCAACAACTGCGCCGCGCTTTGTCCTTTCCGCGTATTGCGTCATTGGCTCACTCATCACATCTATTCCCCTTTTTTCAACTTTTGAATAGTCTCTAGAATCATTAAACGAAGTAATTGATAAAATTAACCCACCAAACAAAATAATAAGTGCAAATATTTTTTCTTTCATAATGTTCCCTGATATTTTTTTAAATTTTCACATAAACTTTTAAATCCATAATAAATTTTAATTATTGAAATATTTTCAGGATTGCATTTATGCCAAATTATTATATTTGATTTTTTTAATTTTAAAAATCGGCATAAAAAAAGCCCCAATCAAATGGGGCTTTTTTCAATTCATTTTAACCTAAAGGCTAAAATTATTGAGCAGCAGCAGCTTGAGCAGCAGCAACTTCGTCAGCGAAGCTCATTTCTGCTTTCTTCTCAATACCTTCGCCTACTTCAAAGCGAACGAATTGAGCAACTGTAGTACCAGTTGATTTAAGAATTTCAGCTACTTTCTTGTCGTTGTCAATTACGTACATTTGACGCTCAAGAACAACTTCGTTCAAGTATTTCTCTACTGAACCAGTAACCATTTTTTCAACGATGTTTGCTGGCTTGCCAGATTCGATCGCTTTCGCTTCAGCAATTTCTTTCTCTTTAGCGATAAGATCTGCAGAAACGTCTTCAGCTGTAATAGCAACTGGATTGAATGCAGCAACGTGCATTGCAATGCCTTTACCAGTGTCAGCGCTACCAGTGTAAGAAACAACAACACCAATTTTAAGACCGTGTTTGTAGACTGCGATGTTTTCGCCTTCAACGATTTTAGCGCGGCGTACTTGGATGTTTTCACCGATTTTTTGAACAAGAGCGATACGCGCTTCTTCAACTGTCACGCCGTCTTCAAGTTTAAGATCAGCAATTTGCGCAGCATCAGTAACGTTTGCAGCAAGAGCAGCAGCAGCAACTTTTGCAGAGAAACCAGCAAAGTTTTCGTCTTTAGCAACGAAGTCAGTTTGGCAGTTAACTTCTAAAAGAAGCGCTTTATTGCCTTCTTGAGCAATCGTGATCGCGCCGTCAGCAGCAATGTTGCCCGCTTTTTTAGCAGCTTTTGCTTGACCAGATTTACGAAGGTTGTCAATCGCTAATTCGATGTCACCGCCCGCTTCTGTCAATGCTTTTTTACATTCCATCATTGCAAGGCCAGTACGGTCGCGCAATTCTTTAACCATGCTTGCTGTAACTGCAGTCATGTTAGTCTCCTAAATTCGGTCGAAAATGAATTCTTTTTAGAACAGAAACGGCCCAGAGTATACTCATGGGCCGCCTGCATACATGACGCTTACATTGCCACCATCACATGTCGCAAAAATGACAAGCTTACGTCAAACGCATTAAGCCTCTGGAGCTTCTTTAACTTCTTCAGCTTTTGCTTGTGCATTTGCTTGTGATTGCGCATATTCTTTACCAGCAAGAATCGCGTTAGCCATAGCAGAAGCATAAAGAGTAACTGCACGGATCGCATCGTCGTTACCAGGAATAACGTAATCTACGTTGTCTGGGTTAGAGTTTGTATCAACGATACCGATAACAGGGATACCCAAGTTTTTAGCTTCTTTGATTGCAATTGCTTCGTGATCTACATCGATTACGAATAATGCGTCAGGTAAACCACCCATGTTTTTAACACCGCCAAGAGCGCGTTCAAGTTTTTCCATCTCACGAGTACGCTCTAAAGCTTCACGTTTAGTAAGCTTAGCGAAAGTACCGTCAGTAGATTGAGTTTGAAGGTCTTTTAAACGGTTGATAGATTGACGAAGAGTTTTCCAGTTCGTCAACATACCGCCTAACCAGCGGTGATCTACATATGGTTGACCAGCGCGTTGGGCTTGTTCACGGATGATTGCAGAAGCTGCACGTTTAGTACCAACGAACAAAACTTTGTTCTTTTTGCTAGCCAAGTTGTTAGCAAAGTTCAAAGCATCATTTAACGCAGGAACAGTATGTTCAAGGTTGATGATGTGAATTTTGTTACGCGCGCCAAAGATGTAGTCGCGCATTTTTGGGTTCCAAAAACGTGTTTGGTGACCAAAGTGTGCGCCTGCTGTTAGAAGGTCGCGCATGCTTACGTTGTAATCTGCCATTTTCTTTACCTTAAAGTTTGGGTTAGGCCTCCATATATCCGCATTCTCCACCCCCAAAAGGGCACCCAGAGAAATGTGTCGATATATGTGCGGATTTTATTGCCCCATCGCACAAAGCCCGTGAAAGATATTCACGAAAAAGCATTTGATAAAATGGGCGGCTATTTATACCATAGTCACATATAAATTTCCAAAAGTTTTTAGAGATCATGAACAGTACTTACGAAGCTCCCCGCCGTTTAATCAAAACACCAGACGAAATTGAAAAAATGCGTGTGGCTGGCCGGCTGGCAGCTGAAGTTTTGGATATGATCAAACCGCATATTGTTCCCGGTGTGACTACCCTCGAACTTGATACGATTTGTCATGACTATATTGTCAATAAACAAGAGGCGATTCCAGCATGTTTAGGTTACGGCGCAGCACCAGGCCGTCCTGCGTTTCAGCATGTGATATGCACATCAGTCAACCATGTGGTGTGCCACGGCATTCCATCTGATAATAAAGTCTTGAAAAAAGGCGACATCTTAAATATTGATGTAACAGTCATTAAGGACGGTTATCACGGCGACACCAATATGATGTATATCGTAGGCGGTGAAACATCTATTTTAGCCAACCGTCTGTGCAAAGTTGCGCAAGAAGCCATGTACCGCGGCATTGCGACTGTAAAACCGGGTTCTACTTTGGGTGATATCGGTAACGCGATTCAAACTTATGTGGAATCTGAACGTTTTGGCGTAGTTCGTGAATATTGCGGTCATGGTATTGGCACGGTATTCCATGACGAACCGCAAGTACTGCATTATGGCCAGCCAAATACCGGCATGATTTTTGAAGAAGGCATGACCTTCACGATTGAACCAATGGTCAATGGCGGCGACTGGAAAACTAAACTGCTTGGCGATAAATGGACTGTCGTGACTAAAGACCACAGCTTATCTGCCCAGTATGAACACACCATTTTAGTGACCAAAACCGGTGTAGAAATTTTAACTGCGCGCCCTGAAGAAGATTTATCACGCTTTCAAAACTAAGCGATGATCTAAGCAGACATAAAAAAGACCGCAATTTGCGGTCTTTTTTATGTCAAAACTGTAAGGATAAGCACGCTGTAAAAATAATGCGGCGTCTCACAATGCCGACCTATTTTTATGGCCATCGTCTAATTTATCTTGCAAGCTAAAAATCATGCTTAATTGAAGCCAAAATACTCATCAAAAGTACATACATATATAGAGCAAGAACAATCAGATCAATTTATTTTCCACTCAAATCCTAAGAGTTTTCAAATTTTTATTCACTTAAAACTTGTCTGCTTATTTTTTACAGACTTTTTTCAGATTGGTGCAATTCTCACTCCCCTTTATGCACCATTTTAGGATAATATAGTGTGCTTTTTAATTTTTAATCCCTATAAGAAGGAATACTGCCGTGGACGTACGTCTCTCTGATCGTGTAAATGCCATCAAACCGTCCCCAACTCTTGCTGTAACGAACAAAGCTGCTGAATTGAAAGCTGCGGGTAAAAACGTTATTGGTTTGGGCGCTGGCGAACCTGATTTCGACACACCACAACACATCAAAGACGCAGCAATTGCAGCGATTAATAACGGCTTTACAAAATATACAGCTGTTGACGGTACTCCAGGCCTTAAAAAAGCAATTATTGCGAAATTAAAACGCGATAATAACCTTGACTATGCTGCCAACCAAATCTTGGTTTCTTGCGGCGGCAAACAATCTTTCTTTAACTTGGCACTTGCTTTGTTAAACAAAGGTGATGAAGTCATTATCCCTGCTCCATTCTGGGTAAGCTATCCAGATATGGTGATCATTGCTGAAGGCGTTCCAGTAATTGTGAAATGCGGTGAAGAACAGCGTTTCAAAATTACACCTGCTCAATTAGAAGCGGCTATTACTGACAAAACTCGTTTAGTTGTTTTAAACAGCCCTTCAAACCCTACAGGTATGATCTACACAAAAGCTGAATTAGAAGCTTTGGCTGACGTACTTCGTAAATACCCAGAAGTTTATATCGCGTCTGACGACATGTATGAACCAATCCGCTGGGATGACGAATTCTACAACATCGCAACTGTTGCTCCAGATCTTTACGACCGCGTAATCGTTCTGAACGGTGTGTCTAAAGCATATGCAATGACTGGCTGGCGTATTGGCTATGCAGCGGGCCCTGCTAAATTGATTGGCGCAATGAAAAAAATCCAATCTCAATCTACTTCTAACCCAACTTCTATTTCACAAGTTGCTGCAGAAGCTGCATTGAATGGTCCTCAAGACGTTCTTGAGCCTATGATTGAAGCATTCAAACGCCGTCATGACTTAGTTGTAAACGGTCTGAATGCAATCAACGGTATTTCTTGCCTACCAGCTGACGGCGCGTTCTATGCTTACGCAAACATCCGTCCATTGATTCGTGCGAAAGGCTTAAAATCTTGCACAGAATTCTCTGAATGGTTATTGGAAGAAACTGGTGTAGCTGTTGTTCCTGGCGATGCATTCGGTTTAGGCGGTTTCATGCGTATTTCTTACGCAACTGCTGACGAAGTGCTTGTAGATGCGCTTGCTCGTATCAAAAAAGCTGCTGATTCAATCGAAGGCGTAGACGCTGCGATTGCTTCAATTGCTGCTGAAAAAAAATAATTTGATTTAAACATCAAATTTGAAAAACCCGCGAATTTCGCGGGTTTTTTTATGGTTTGAATTTCACGGCTTAAATTTTAAAGACTTAATAATTCGGTATCTAAATGTCGTGAAGCCCCCAATAGACTTCTGTTTTAGGCGTACAAAAAAATCCTTCGAAAAAATAAATTTCTAAAATTTGATCAATGATTTTTTTTGAAGAACATAAAAAAGTACAGTGACTGTCCCAATGTGTAGCAAATAGAAGCTGATGATCTTCAGTGTAATCACATACATCAAGCAGATCATTTGCGATCAAATAATCAATCTGCATTTTTTTCGGTTGATTTATCCCATGCTCATCAACTGTCAGCAAAAAGTCATAGCCGATTTCTTTCAATGCATATAAAAGCGGATTTTCTAAAAATGGTGAAATGTGCCCATCGTCACATGGGTTAATAATATTACTTTCTTCGTACAAACGAAGGATTTGTTTTTCCCAAGTTTTATTTTGAAATTGTGGCTTTATTCCGCCAATCATTGTTCTTAATGCAACATCAATTTGAGAGATATTCTCCAGCCCAGCTAAATTTAAAATTTCATGCCATGAAATTGGATAACCGCCTTTGATAAACCCATTTTTTTCAGGCCACTTTTCAACATTTTAACGTTCCAGTTCCAATGTAACTGCTTTATAAAATGGATGCAAAACGATATACACCGATTCAAAAACGCCCTGATAATATTCTAAAACTTTTCCATCATAAGGATAAGAGGCGTAAATTTCAGGAATCAATACATTATTTTCTTTCATGATTTATATCTTCTAATTTTAAATTTTTTGTATCACCCTTCTGAGCCGAAGCCCAAATCACCAAGCCAATCCCTGCTAAAATAATCACCGCTGACAGAATAATACGCCAGCTCAACGGCTCGCCTAAAAACAAGGCGCCGCCAATAATGGCCAAACACGGCACAGACAATTGCACACTGCTGGCCGTTACACGGTCTATCTGCTTCACAATGGCATACCAAAGCACATAAGCGCCACTGGATGCTAAACTGCCTGAGAGTATCGCCAGAATGATACCTTTGGGCTGTGTGAAACTTTGGCTGTACAACGTAATATAAACCAATAGCACAAAAGGAACAGCCAGCACAAAATTGGCAAGGCTGCTCACCAGAGGATTTTGCATATTTTTGCCCGCGATACTGTACATGGCCCAACCTATGCCTGAAAGCACCATCATTCCCGCATAGAGCAGATTAGGCGCAGAAGCACCTGGCAGCAGCAAAATTAAAATTCCTAAAATGGCAATCGCCAGCCCGATACCGCGGCGTACATTAATTGTCTCACCATGGCAAAGCCCATACCCCACCATACTCAACTGTACTGTACCAAACAGGAGCAATGCGCCCACCCCTGCATCAATATGCAAATAGGCCATAGAAAAAGCCACAATATACAGCGCTAAATAAAAGCCGTTTTTAATGTTCCACTCTATTTTAGTGCCGTGCGCAGATTGATCATGAAGTGCTGTTAAAGCATATAAAAGCAGTAAAACCGCCGCCCCGCTGCATACACGGATCAGACTAAAACTCATGGGATCAATCTGATGCTGAGCCAAAGCCAAACGGCACAAAATAGAATTGGCAGCAAAGGCTATCATCGCAATACAAATTTTCAGCAGCATATTTGAGCATCCTTATTCAACTGCATTGCTTAGATATAGCCAATTCCGTTTATGAAATCTATAGGGCTTTTCTACTTATGCTTATTCAATTCATAGATTAAAGATGATCTGGTAGATATGGTCGCATGGGCTGTACTACATCTTAAAATTCAACAGTCCTACCAACTCCATAAATATAAGCCAAAACAGCCAAAATATTTTTTTGATACATTTAACTTTTTAATATCTTTGTAAATAGTTTCATTTAAACTTTAAAATACGTTCAAATAATGCCGTTAGACTATTGAGGGCAACACATGCGCTATAAAATTATTGATGTATATCAAAAAGAAAATATTAAGCACTACATTGCCAAATGCCTGAAGCCCCGTTCGCCTCAATTTATTATTATTCAAAGCTCACAAACGCTCTGTTTGAACTTAGATATTATTGATGTAAACCCCAAAACATCAGTCACCACATGGGCAACAGGTGAAGAAATTGCCATGAAAATTCTGCAGCAATTTGACAGCTTTGATAAAACCTATCTCTCTTATAGCCACTAATAGCTCCATCTATCAGCGCACCGCACATATAAGTCTTACCAAATAGACTCATCATTCTATTTCTATGCGTTGACCTTCAGCCTATTTTTTGATTAATTGTTATTAAGTTCCAAAAAGGAACCTTGATCAAATTAAGGACGAGAACCAAATGAATCCAAAAGAAATGACTGGCTTGCAGCTTCTTCAAGCAATGTGCGCAGGTAGAATACCAGCTGCCAGCATCAGTGAAACGATACCTATGCATCCTTTTGAAGTGTCTGAAGGAAGCATCAGCTTTAAAGCCAAAGCAGATCAGCGCCATTTAAACCCATTGGGCGGCGTGCATGGCGGCTTTGCAGCGACAGTATTGGATTCGGTCACAGGCTGTGCAATTCACACCATGCTCGAAGCTGGCGTAGGCTATGGCACAATCGATCTGAATATTAAAATGTGCCGTCCAATCCCTCAAAATAAAGAACTCTTGGCAATTGGCACTGTGATTAATGTCAGTAAAAATCTGGGTATTTCTGAAGGTAAAATCATTGATGAAGATGGAAAACTTTATGCGCACGCCACTGCAACCTGCATGATTATTCGTCCTTAATCCTACATTTGAAACCCTCTGAGATAGAGTTAAAGTATTGGCCTCTATCTCAGAAAAGGCAGCTTATACCACCTGCTGATAATTTTTGTGCTGAATTTGAGGACGGTTCAAACTCTTCCAAACGCAATAAAATTGAAATAGTGCACTCACATTAAGAGTTGCTTTATCCGCCAAATCAGCAGACCATGCCTGTGCAGAGTTTTTACCCGTCAACAAGTTGCCTTCAATGGCGTATACATACTGGTTTAACTGCGGGTTTGCCTGAGTTTTTTCTCTTAGAATCGTATTAATTAGCGGCTCTTTTTCAGCATTTATAATCCACTTTTCAGCGAGCCACAATTGCAATAAATCGCCTAAGTACAGTGGCTGCTTTGCTGCTGGCCAAATTTTCACATAGGCATTTTCTACAGGCGTATAATATTGCGCAGGGTCATTCACAATAGACAGGTATTGATCTTGATAAGCTTGAAGGTTTGAAAATAGATGAGAAATAGTCAGCGTATTCATTCGCTTTCTCCTGTTTAGCCATTTTAGTGCTGGCAAGTTGGTTTTAAATCCACACCGTTTAAGCTTTCGCCTAAACTCTCTTTGTTAAATTTAGACTAGCAACTGAATTTTCCGATTGCAAGGCTTTAAGGCGATAATTTTTCAAACTAGATTCTTTTGTTTAAATAAAAAGCATATAGCTGAAAAATGATAGAAAGATAACAGTTTTTACTTGACCCTTAGTCAAATCTCCTTATAATCGCATGCAGATTCTCCAATAGCTCAGTCGGTAGAGCGACGGACTGTTAATCCGCAGGTCCCTGGTTCGAGCCCAGGTTGGAGAGCCAAATTCTAAAAAGCCCACGCATTATGACGTGGGCTTTTTTTTGCGTATGAAAAGCAGAGTAAATTATATAACTCTATTTTGATTTCGCTTTTTAGATTGCAAACGTCAAACCAATTTCATCCCACCTTCCTCTTTCATCCCCGTATACGTACCAACTCAAGTTAGCACCTACTCTCCACCCATTTTACGTTTCCAAAAATGAAGCGCATTTTCTCAATTAGCCCTGCCCTACATTCCCAATGTATCAACCAAGCTAATTGCATAAAAATTATCATTTTATTTTAAATCTGATTGTTTTTGCTTCAATTGAATGCTTTTTTTAAGTTTTTTCAATATTCTTGCTTGACCAATGAGCTAGAGCTGTCTAGAATCCGCTTCAGATTCTCCAATAGCTCAGTCGGTAGAGCGACGGACTGTTAATCCGCAGGTCCCTGGTTCGAGCCCAGGTTGGAGAGCCAAATTCTAAAAAGCCCACGCATTACGACGTGGGCTTTTTATTGATCTCACAAATCTTTCCGTGATTGCCGCTGTGTTCGATCTATCCCAAAGCATCTTTTTTATTATTGGCTGTTTAGCAAGTTTTGCTTTAGTGTGCCTGATCTTTCCACGGCTGTTCTGCCGCAGGCAAAAGTTTTTCCCTAAACGTGTGATTACGCCTTTTGAAAGTAAGATGTATGCACGGCTGATCAGCGCTTTTCCGCAGCATCATGTTTTAGCCCAAGTTGCATTTAGCGCTTTAATCACCAACCAAAATTATAAAATTCGCAATCAATTTAACCGCAAAGTAACAGATTTTGTGGTGCTGGATAAAGATTGCAATGTCGTTGTCATAATTGAACTGGATGATCCCAGCCATATTGGCAAAGAAAAAGAAGATGCCGAACGTGATGCCATGCTGAATGAAGCCGGCTACCGCGTTTTACGTTATACCAATATTCCAAGTGCGCATAATCTGCAAAAAGATGTGCTCTAGCCCTTCAATCATAAGCTTCTAGTTATAAAAAAATCCCAGAGCATCTAAACTCTGAGATGTTTTAAAATATGCCGCCCTACATTAGGCACGTAACTGCATAAAGCCGCTTACTTTACCCAGTCTTTAGGCAATAAAGGCTGTTAAGGCTTGTGCAGTGGTTTTAAGCGCTTGAACTTTGGCGCTATTCGGCTCAACCGATAAGTAGGTTTCACTGCCTAAGGCCGCTATACAAAATTCCACTTCGCCTAAACGGTTAAATACCGGTACAGATACGGCATTTACCCCTGCCAGCAAGTCACCAGAAACAGTCGCGGCTCCTATGGCTTCAATGCTGCTTTTCATATTTTGAAACTCTTCCCAGTTGGCTGGATTTACAGGCTGACCCAAAGCCTGACGCTGCTGCCACTCTTTATCTAGCATTGGCCGAACAATTGCTTCAGGCAGAAAGGCTGCAAATGTGCGCCCCGTTGCCGAATTCAGCATCGGCATAATTGATCCTACCCGCGTAATGACAGATACAGGCTGGTCTGGCTCAATCCACTGCACCACCAGCGGCCCTTGGGATGTCCATTTACTGATTTGCAAACCGCAATTAATTTCACGATGCAATGCATAAATCATTGGCTGAGCCGCTTGAATAATGTCTGTACGCTGAATGCAGCTCAAACCTAAACGCCAAGCTTGATCTCCCAGCGCATAGCGGCCGTCATCCAATTGCTTGGCATAGTCCATGCGCACCAAGCTCACCACATAGCGATGCACTTTTGCAGGATGCATCGACAATTTTTCAGAAAGCTCTTTCAGCATCATTGGCGTGCGGTGCGCAATCAGCGCATCCAAAACATTTAAGCCAACTTCTAAGGACTGAACCCCGCCTTGTACTTTTTCTTCAGACATCAGTCTTTAACTCTCTCTTTAATGATCAGCATTCTACGCGAAGCACAGCAAATGAAAAATAATAAACTCAAAAAGACATCTTAACGACCAATGCTTTAGCAACTTCATATTAGCCTGAATATATAAATTACGTATTTCATAATTAATTTATATATTGCGTAATTCATAAAAATGAGTATGATGAACTTAAGCACAAAAATCAAGGCAGCTATAAAAGCTCAACTTAAAATTTATATCTCACTGTTTTTTTTTAAAGATATAAATAAAACTTTTAAGCGCTAAGATTTATTTACACTCTTGCAAGCCCTATGGATTGCTTGTTAGGTCAAAAGGAATAAAGAATGACTCGCCCATTGAAATCTTTTATAGACGTCGCCCAAAACTCAGACTTCCCTATTCAAAATTTGCCTTATGGCATTTTCAGTGAAACCAAAGATGGTGTACGCCGTGCAGGCACAGCAATTGGTGAGTGGGTCTTAGATTTAGCAGCGCTCGAAGCAAAGGGCTATTTAAACATTCAAGATGGCGTGAGCTATTTTGCAGAAAGTACGCTGAATAAATTTATTGAGTCTGGCAAAGCCAATTGGTCAAAAATCCGCGCTGAGCTGCAAGATTTATTGTCTGCAGATAATGCAGAACTGCGTGACAACCAAGCATTGCGTGACCAAGTTTTCTTTAAGCAAGCAGATGTGACTTTGCATTTACCTGTGCATATTCCTGGCTATACAGATTTCTACTCTTCTAAAGAACATGCCACGAATGTTGGCTGCATGTTCCGCGACCCTAAAAATGCATTATTGCCGAACTGGTCAGAACTGCCTGTCGGTTATAACGGCCGTGCCAGCTCTGTAATTGTGAGCGGTACAGATATTGTCCGCCCATCAGGTCAGATCAAATTACCCAATGCTGAACGCCCGCAATTCTCCCCTTGCCGCAAGCTGGATTTTGAATTAGAAACTGGCTTTATTGTCGGCAAGCCGAATAATTTAGGCGAACCGATTGCTATTGAAAACGCATGGGATCACATCTTTGGCATGGTGCTGTTTAATGACTGGTCTGCACGTGATTTACAGCAATGGGAATATGTACCGCTAGGCCCGTTCAATGCAAAAACCTTTGCATCATCTGTTTCACCTTGGATTGTGACCCTAGAAGCGCTAGAACCGTTTAAAACAAGTTCTCCTGCACAAGAGCCGAAGCCTTTGGCTTATTTGCGTGAAGATCATGCAGCAAACAGTTATGACATTAACTTGTCTGTAGAAATCCAAGCAGAAAATGCTGAACAAGCAGATGTAATTTCTGAAACCAATTTCAAATATATGTACTGGTCTATGGCACAGCAGCTGACTCATCACACCATTGCAGGCTGTAATGTACAAGTCGGTGACTTGATGGGTTCAGGCACCATTTCTGGCGCTACACCAAACTCTTATGGCTCTTTGCTGGAAATCACATGGAATGCCACTAAGCCATTGACGCTTTCAAACGGCGAAGAACGCTCATTTATTCAAGATGGCGACACCTTAATCATGAAAGGCTTCTGTGCAAAAGAAGGCTTACGTATCGGTTTTGGTGAAGTGTCAGGCAAAGTGCTGCCAGCCGTGAATTTCAATTTTGCAGAATAACTATAAAGGATCATAGCCATGAAATTTTATAGTTATTTCCGCAGCTCAGCAGCGTACCGCGTGCGCATTGCGCTGAATTTAAAACAGCTAAATGCAGAAATTATGCCTGTACATTTACTGAACCATGGCGGTGAGCAGCATAGCGCGGCTTACCGTGCAGTGAACCCAAGTGAATTGGTTCCCGCCCTGATTGATGATAATTTTACCCTGACACAATCTCTCAGCATTTTGGAATATTTGGAAGAGAAATATCCTGCACACAGCATTCTGCCTCAAGATTTACAGCAGCGTGCACTTGCCCGCGCATTTGGTTTGAGCATTGCCTGTGATATTCACCCTTTAAATAACCTGCGTGTATTGCAGTATTTAACTGGTGAACTGGGCTTAACGGATGAACAGAAAAACGCATGGTACACCCATTGGGTTGTGGCAGGTTTTGAATCTTTAGAAGCACAGCTGAGCAACTCAAATGGCAAGTTCTGCTTTGGTGAATATGCAACAGTTGCTGACTGTTGCCTGATTCCTCAAGTGTATAACGCCCTGCGTTTTAGGATTGATCTTTCAGCCTATCCCCAAATTCAATCTATTTATACACATTGCAGTGCATTGGACGCATTTCAGCTGGCTGCACCAGAAGCACAGCCTGACGCTGCTTAAAATTTAACGTTAATAAGGATATTCAACATGGCAATTCAAATCGAGAAAATTCACCACGTCGCTTACCGCTGTAAAGACGCGAAAGAAACCGTGGAATGGTACAAAAAGAACCTGAACATGGACTTTATTTTGGCCTTTGCTGAAGATCATGTACCTTCAACCAAAGCTTTTGATCCGTATATGCATTTATTTTTAGATGCAGGCAACGGCAACGTTTTGGCTTTCTTTGAACTGCCGACACAGCCAGAAATGGGCCGTGATGAAAATACGCCAAAATGGGTGCAGCATATTGCCCTAAAAGTGAAAGACCGTAATGCCTTAATTGAAGCAAAAGCACATTTAGAAGAAAACGGCGTAGATGTATTAGGCATTACCAATCATGGGATCTTCCATTCTATTTACTTTTTCGACCCAAATGGTCACCGCTTGGAACTGGCTTATGACGATGAAAAAGCGCCTGAAAAAATTGCCATGATTACTGAAGAAATGAAGCATGACATGCTGGAACAATGGTCCCAAACCAAACGCGCGCCTGACCATACACACTTCCTGCATGCGTCTGAATTAGATAACAATTCAGCTTCTGCAAAAGTGGATGCTTAAGATCAAGGAAAATATGACATGAATAAACTGACTGCAAGTGCAGATCTAGCATTAGCGGATATTGCTGCAGACCATCAAACCATTGCTGTTGGCGGGTTTGGCCTATGCGGCATTCCAGAAGCATTAATTGAAGCTTTAAAAAATACCGGCGTCACAGATTTGACTTGTATCTCCAACAATGCTGGCGTAGATGATTTCGGATTGGGGAAATTATTGCAAACCAAACAAATCAAAAAAATGATCGCATCTTATGTCGGTGAAAACAAAGAGTTTGAGCGTCAATATTTAAATGGCGAATTGGAAGTGGAATTAACTCCGCAAGGTACACTGGCAGAAAAACTGCGTGCTGGCGGTGCAGGCATTCCAGCATTTTTTACACAGACTGGCGTTGGTACGCTCATTGCAGAAGGCAAAGAAGTCCGTGAATTTGACGGTAAAGAATACATTTTAGAACCTTCATTAACTGCAGATATTGCTTTAGTAAAAGCATATAAGGCAGATAAAGCTGGCAATTTAGTGTTCCGAAAAACTGCGCGAAACTTCAACCCAGAATGTGCGATGGCTGGAAAATTCACTGTAGCAGAGGTCGAAGAAATCGTAGAGATCGGCGAGCTGGATCCAGACGAGATTCATTTGCCGGGCATTTATGTAAACCGCATTGTGCTGAATGCAGCGCCAGAAAAACGGATTGAACAATTAACCCTGAAGGCGGAGGCTTAATCATGGCTTGGACACGCAATGAAATGGCGCAGCGCGCAGCCCTAGAACTCGAAGATGGATTCTATGTAAATCTCGGAATTGGCCTGCCGACATTGGTCGCAAATTATATTCCAGAGCATATCAAAGTTTGGTTGCAATCCGAAAATGGGCTGCTGGGTATTGATGAATTTCCAACAGCAGAAACAGTTGATGCTGACTTAATTAATGCTGGCAAACAAACTGTGACTGCACGTAAAGGCGCAGCGTTTTTCTCCAGCGCAGAATCTTTTGCCATGATCCGCGGCGGTCACGTCAATATTGCGATTTTAGGCGCGATGGAGGTTTCAGAAACGGGCGATCTTGCCAACTGGATGATTCCGGGCAAAAAAGTTAAAGGTATGGGCGGCGCGATGGATTTGGTGGCTGGCGTACAAAAAGTGGTAGTGCTCATGGAACACAATGCCAAAGATGGCAGTCCAAAAATTGTTCCGCAGTGCGCTCTCCCGCTGACTGGAAAAGGCGTGGTTACCCGCATCATTACTGATTTGGGCGTTATGGATATCACAGCAGAAGGCATTGCTTTGGTTGAATTAGCAAAAGATGTAACGCCAGAACAGATTACAGCCGCAACAGGCACCACACTTTTAACCAATGAAGTAAGCCCTGCCTAATGACTATGGTGCCTCTGCTCAATTGATTTTCATCACTAAAACATGAAGATAAAAAAGTACCGTCTAAACGGTACTTTTTTATTTAACTATTATATCTGTAAGCTTTTACTGAGTTTTCAGCGCATTCACAGGCTGCACCTTTTCCACCTGCGGCTCAGATGCCACAGCTGTTTCTGAAGCTGCATTAGCTTGCTCTGCTTTTAATTTTTCTGCGGCTTCACGCGCTTCAATACGTTTCAGCATGTCTGCCTTTTGCTGCGCATATTTTTCTTGGTTTTTAGCATCACTGTTCACCGCCAAAATTGCCATGCTCACCAGAAAAATCGGAATCAGCAAACCCAGCGCCATCAAAATAATCACTTTCTTTTTGCTGGATTTAACGTTTCTTGGCTCTGTCTGAGACATATCAATTTA
Source organism: Acinetobacter sp. ANC 3813 (assembly GCF_002135435.1). Classification (GTDB taxonomy): domain Bacteria; phylum Pseudomonadota; class Gammaproteobacteria; order Pseudomonadales; family Moraxellaceae; genus Acinetobacter. Next base: position 208,193 of record NZ_NEGK01000001.1, read on the forward strand.
CCTGCTGAATGGCTGCACTTAAAATTTCAAAAGCGAATATAGCAAATCTGCATGCTTTTTTCGCCTTGAAGATTCAATTTCCTTTAAGCTCCATTCTTGAAAAAAGCCAGCATACGCTGGCTTTTAGATTTTTCAGGCGTTCAGCTGAATATCAGCCAACACTTGCTTTAAACATTGCAGATGATCAAATGCAGCATCTGGCTTTTCAGTCATACGCCATGCCACATAACCATCTGGACGCACCAGCACGGCGCCAGCTTCATGGATTTCAGACTTCGCGTTCCATGTTCCATATACATCGCGGAATTGGCGTGCGCCGATTTGCACCACATCCAAATATGGCACATCCAAATCTGCAGCAGCTGCTTTCCATCCTGTGCCGGATAAACCTGTCAGCAATGTAAAGCGGCCTTTACCCGTAATATCTAAAGTCGAATGCTTTTTGCCTTTGGCATCAATCAGCCATGTATGCGGCACTTTGGCACCTGAGCGTGTAGTTGCCTGCAAGTGAAGCTGTGGATCTTGCAGGAATACTTCTTCTTGTGTTTCAGCAATAATGGCATTGGATGCATAGCGCTGATTCAACTCAGTCCCTTGTGCATTAAACTCATAATGTTTAATTTCCAAAGCCTTAAATAATTGCTCACGAATTTTTGCCGCATCTTCAGTTTCTGCAAAAATCCGTTCCAGCATTTGCGCTTGGGTTGTTATCCCCTGATCAAAACCAAAGACTTCTTTTAAATGCTTATAGTCAAAACGCGATTGATTTGCGCGCGCCACAATTTGTTTACCTACAGGCGCGCGTTCTGCCGTATATGAATCCAGCAGGCTTGGCTGCGCCCAGCCTTTGACTGCATAAGCCAGCTTCCATGCCAAGTTAAATGCATCCTGCATGCAAGTATTCGAACCTAGGCCGCTTGAAGGCGGATGACGGTGTACAGCATCGCCTCCGCAGAACACTCGGCCAACCGAATAATTGGTTGCCCAAGTTTGGTTCACATACCAGTATGAGACTTTTTGAATTTCAACATCTTCAACTTCTGCGCCAACAAAAGCATTTAAACGTGCGCGCACTTGCTCTTCTGTGACTTGCGGCTCACCTTGGTCAATGTCAAAGCCCCAGCCCATAATCCATTCATTCCATGGACTGATGGCGCGCAGCAATCCCATGCCTATGTCGCCAAAGCCCGCTTCTGGGTTCACGATCCATTGCAAAATCGCTGGACGGTGCTGAACATACTGCGACAGATCTGACTTGAACGTGACATACACTGTTCCAGCGCGTGACATAACGCCCTCTAAAGGCAAATTCAGCTGCTCCACAATTTTAGAACGCGCGCCATCCATCCCCACTAAATATTTAGCGCGCAAGCTAAATTCTTGACCTGTAATATTATTGATAAAATGGGCCGTTACGCCATCTTCATCCTGAGTATGTGACATATACTCAGTATTAAAATGATAAATTGCACCGCGCTCACCAGCATTTTTCACCAGCAGTGCTTCCATTTTGGGCTGAATCAAATCCACCAACGGACATGGACTGCCTTGAACATAATCGCCATGACGTTCATCACCTGTGCCCCAAGCGCTCATGCGGGCAATTTCTTCACCGACCAAGCTGGTGGTAATTAAGCTCTCACCCATGGCTTCCCATGGTGTAGCAATGGCTTTGACCTGTTCTTCCACTCCCAGATCACGCAGCACTTCCATTGCGCGCTGATTGGTAATGTGCGCACGCGGGCTGTTGGCGAGCCAATTAAACTGCGTGAATAGCTGCACCTTAAGGCCATAGCCCGCCAAAGCCAAGCCCAATGTAGAACCCGCTGGCCCTGTGCCTACAATTAAAACATCCGTATCGTATTGCTTCGACATATTCAACTCCGCCACTCAACCATCATAAATCTGGGTGCATCGACCCATTGTTTGCAGTTCAGTGTAAAAAAGTTTAATCCAGCCCTACACACCCAGATGTTTAAACGATAGTTGTATAGGTTTTACATCTACTTTATTGCATACTTAATTTTAAGATTCGGCGACAAAACCCGTATTTTATTGATTTTTACTCTCTGTGACGGTTATACGCTATGGAATTGCGCCACCTCAAATATTTTGCTGCCGTTGCCGAATATGGCAGTTTTACCAAAGCCGCCGAACAGCTGTTTACCGCACAGCCTTCTCTGAGCCAGCAAATTAAAGATTTAGAAGCAGAAGTCGGCGTGCAGCTGATTGACCGTTCCAGCAAGCAAATTAAATTGACAGATGAAGGACAGGCTTTTCTAAAGCACGCCATCAATGCCATTGAAAGCGCTAATCTTGCATCGGCTGCCGCTCGTCAAGTTGCCCATCAAAAGAAAAATCAGATTCATATCGGCTTTTTAAATGTGGCTGAATTAAAAATCATGCCGCTGATTTTAGACAAACTGAAACGGCAAATTCCAAATATCAGCATTCATATTCAGAGCCTTACTTGCCTTGAACAAATTCATAAATTAAAAAAATCAGAGCTGGACATCAGCTTTACCCGCTATGCCGTCCAGCATGAAGACTATGAAAATATTCAGCTCATGACCGAAAAAATTTATCTGGTTGCCTCTAAAAAACTGCACAGCAGCAGCCATACTGTGAGTCGCAGCTATTTAAGCAAACAAAGTATCATTATGTGTGAGCAAAGCGCATCACCCGTATTCTATGAAAAGATTAATCAGATTCTTGCACTTGAGCATCTTCCCCGCACACAAATGCACTGGGTGACCAATGTGCTGCAGCATATCAATTTAATCAATATGGGCATGGGCTACAGTTTTGCGCCAGAGTATCTGCTGAAATTTTTAAGTGAAGATGTGCAGGTTGTCGCTGTAGACTTTGAAATTGCACCACTGCATTTATATGCCAGTTTTAGAAAAGGCTCGAGTCATCAAGCCCTGCAGCTGATTTGCAATGAACTTAGAATAACGGCTCAGCCCAATGAACATCAATAATAAAAAAGGAGCCTAAGCCCCTTTTTACTATATAAGCGATTAATTTGAAGCAGCTGCACCGGTACAATGCGGACTCTGACTGGCATCTTTCTGTGCACTGGTTAACACGATACCTGTACCTGCAGACATTTTATCCTGAATAAAATCTACGGCCTTTTCATTTCTGCAGATGATTGCTTGTGTATGGCTCGCGCCTGGCACAATGTCTAATGTATAGCCATCTGCATAATTTGCTTGCGGGAAATACTGCGCGGCTTTCGCCTTCATATTTGCAAACACGATTTGCGTCATTTGCGGTAACACGGCCTGATCATTGCCGCCTTGAATAATATAAACAGGGGCTTTAATCACTTTAGCAGCTGTTGCATTTGTCGCAGGCTGATTGTCACTTAAAAATTTCTGTACAACAGGATCTGAATCGATTTTATTTAAAACAATTCCATACTGCGAAACCATATGTGTTGGGTCTTTTATAAAATTAAGCACGCTGGCTTTGAATTGCGCTTGCAAACCATCGGCACTATACGGATCAGCATAACTTAAACAAGCCCCATCATCCCCTGTGCGGCCATAGGCTTTTTCTGCAATTAAACCTGCATCTGCGGTAAAGATCGATTTCAAATCATAACTCGGGTCATAAGCTTTAATACCCGAAGTGGTTAAAGCCGCATAAGCTAAAAGCTCTGCATAACCATCTGCAATTTGTGCAATCAACGCTTCGCTTTGCGCCACACTGATCTGTTGTTGTGATAGCGCATAACGCACCTGCATTAATTTATCATCCAACATATTGTATGTTGTAAATACACCAGATGTATTTTTTGCAGGATCAAGATAAACCTTAATAATCTCCCCTAAACTTGATGCCGGCGCTGCTGCAACTGCGCCCTTATAACTGCTATCTGCATTAGCAAATTCTGCTGTGCCTAAAGACGCATGTCCACCTTGTGATTGGCCAATCGACATCCATGCTCCATTTAACTGCGCCCCATAATGCTCTTTGGCTGATTTTACCGCTGCAAGTGCAGAATTGGCTGCACTCGATAAATTCAGATATGGATGTACACCAGGCGTCCCCAGTCCCTCATAGTCAGGCGCAACAATTACATAACCTGCAGCCAATAAACTATTTGCCAGTATTTTAAAACGCGGATGAATTGTATTTTTACTCGGCGCACAAGCATCTCCTGCACCGACTGTTCCATGCTCCCAGACCACTACGCGATAACCATCTTTAGGCTTAATTGCTGTAGGAAACATAACCAAGGCTGTCGCTGTTGCTGTCTTTCCTTTTACATTAGTCATGTTATAGGTCATGACTTTAATTGATGATGTGTTGTCTACAGTATCCAAACTATAGTTAGCTTCAGACACATACGTTGGATTTTGATTTGAAGAAGGTGTTGAGTCATTATTGTCATCATTACACGCTGTTAATGACAGCATTGAAACCGCAACTGTCAGCGCTAATGCTATTTTTGAATGGTTCATAAAATATCCTTTTTTAATCATTATTTTTTGAGCATGAAGCTACATGCCGTTTTATTAATGCATAAAAAAAAGCACCCGAATAGGATGCTTTAAATCAATTTAGATGGTTTCAGATCAATGACATTAAACCGAGAATGAAACAAAAATACCGACAAAAATTATGAGGCCCACCCAGCGGTTATGCAAAAAGGTTTTAAAACACCATTGCGGATCGCGGTCTTTGGTTTTAGTCCATTGATAGACAAAATCTGCAGCTACAGCCAGTAAAGCAATTAAACCAAATGGCATCAGCGCCTGCTTTAAATATAAAGCCGATCCAATGAGTACAATACTGATCGCCTGCAGTGCCGATATAATTTCAATATCGTATTTGCCAAATAAAATTGCAGTCGATTTCACGCCAATTTTTAAATCATATTCACGGTCGGTAATGGCATATTGCGTATCATAAGCTACCGTCCAAGCGAGGTTCCCAAAATATAACAGCCAGCAAGTAATATCTAGCGGATGCCCCACTGCTGTATAGGCCATTGGTATAGACCACGAAAATGCTGCACCTAAAAACACTTGCGGCAAATGCGTATAGCGTTTCATAAAGGGATAAATGAAAGCTAAAAACAGCGCGCCAAAAGAGCAGTAAAAGGTTTCAATCGGCAAAAAGAACAGCATGCAGGCACTGGCCGCCACCAAAAACAAAAAAACATAAATTGCTTCTTGGGCCGAAATAATCCCTGTAGCCAGCGGGCGCGTCTTGGTGCGTTCGACATGCGCATCTACTTTACGGTCAGCAAAATCATTAATCGCACAGCCTGCAGCACGCATGAAAATGGTGCCCAGAATCATCGGTATCAATATAGACAAGCTGGGTGTGCCTGAATTTGCCAGCCAAAGCGCCCACATGGTTGGCCAAAAAACCAATTCTGTACCAATCGGCTTATCAAACCGGCAAAGATAATAATATGCTTCTAAACGTTCACGCCAAGTAATTTGATGCGCAGCTGTCATGACTGTCCTTAACCCGCTGAGTGTTGCTTTTGCAAATACAGTTCGAAACTTTCTAGAAAAGTTTCCTGCACTATGAATTTGCAGCCATGCCAAGTATAACAGCTCTGCCGTGTCCAGCCATCTTTAAGCCAAATGACACGGCGCTCACATGCTGGATTTGTCCGCTGAAATAAGAAAAAGCCAATCGGCTTTGTGCCAATGTGCTGAAAAATCCGCGCCCGCTTTTGTAAGCTTAAAATAGGAAAAATACTTTTCGCTTTGACCCAAGGCTGAGATTCACAGCCATATAGTAAGCTTTCTCTGACCCATGACGTATGCTGATTGGGCATGCCCATCCATTTTGCATCGCTAAAACGCATTCGCTGAAAATGTTCTTTCGTGGGTTCGACTTGAAATTGACCATTCGCTAAATCTGTCAGCTGCTGCGTTAAAGAACCTGACGCATACAGCCATGTTTTCAGTTCAGCTGAGATTTGATGCATACATATACCCATGCAATTGCACTGCATGACGCACGTGCATTCGTTTTCTAAATCTAATTAACATTTTAATAAAATCAACAATTGTTAAGCATTGTCTGTTTTGGCAATCACTTCAAATTTACCTTGCGGCGTTTTAATTAAAACCAGCCCTTCAGCACTGATATAAAAACTTTTCGGATAATCAAAACTCAGCGCCAGTTCAGGATTCTTTAAAGCAACAAATTCTGCTTGCTTATACCCTTCTAACGTACGCCCAACTTCTATATAGGTCACTTCAGAGAAGTTTAATTTAAATCCTTTATCATGAGCTTTAGGATCAATCCAAGGAAAGAAGCCCGTATGTTTTTTACGTTGTGCCATGCAATTTCTTTCAATTCTTTAATATTTACATCATACAAAAAAAACCCGCACTAGGCGGGTTTTTTTACAGATGTAATTCTTGGTCCGTAGACCAGATCAATTACAGGCTGTAGTACATATCAAACTCAACAGGGTGAGTAGTCGTATTTAGACGACGTACATCTTCACGCTTAAGTTCTACATATGCATCCAACATTTCTTGAGTGAACACGCCACCTTTCAATAGGTATTCGTGATCAGCTTCAAGCGCGTCAAGAGCCATCTCTAGGCTATGCGCCACTGTTGGGATTTTAGCTTCTTCTTCAGGAGGAAGGTCATACAAGTTTTTGTCTGCCGCTTCGCCTGGGTGGATCTTGTTTTGAATACCGTCAAGACCAGCCATAAGAAGTGCTGCGAAACCTAAGTACGGGTTCATCATTGGATCTGGGAAACGCGCTTCGATACGTTTGCCTTTAGGGCTAGAAACGTAAGGAATACGGATAGAAGCAGAACGGTTACGCGCTGAGTAAGCAAGCATGATCGGCGCTTCGAAATGCGGAACTAAACGCTTGTACGAGTTTGTAGAAGGGTTAGTAATTGCGTTCAATGAACGAGCGTGCTTGATCACACCGCCAATGAAGTACAATGCCATTTCAGAAAGGCCTGCATATTCGTCACCAGCAAACAAGTTCTTGCCATCTTTAGCGATTGACATGTGAACGTGCATACCAGAACCGTTGTCGCCAACCATTGGCTTAGGCATGAATGTAGCAGTTTTAGCATATTGGTGAGCAACGTTCCAAACAGCATATTTGAACTGTTGAACTTCGTCAGCTTTGCGAACCATAGTGTTGAAGCTTACGCCGATTTCTAATTGGCAAGAAGCAACTTCATGGTGATGCACTTCTACACGGCCTGGGCCCATGATATCTTCAATTTTTGCACACATGTCTGCACGCATATCTTGTGAAGAATCAACCGGTGGAACTGGGAAGTAACCGCCTTTAACACGTGGACGGTGGCCAGAGTTGCCAGCTTCGTAATCTTTACCAGTAGACCAAGCAGCTTCTTCAGCGATCAATGTGTGGCGCGCGCCAGACATGTCGATGTCCCATTTCACTTCGTCAAATACGAAGAATTCTGGTTCTGGACCAAAGAATGCTGTATCACCAATACCTGTAGATTTAAGGTATTCTTCTGCACGGCGAGCGATAGAACGCGGATCACGGTCATAACCTTGACCAGTTGAAGGTTCAATAACGTCACAAGTTACAACAACAGTCGCTTCAGCGAAGAACGGATCTAGGAAGCAAGTTTCTGCATCTGGACGTAAAATCATGTCAGATGCTTCGATGCCTTTCCAGCCAGCAATTGAAGAACCGTCAAACATTTTGCCGTCTTCAAATGTGTCTTCGTCAATTGTATCAGCAGGGTAAGTTACGTGCTGCTCTTTACCCTTAGTGTCAGTAAAGCGAAAATCGACCCATTTTGCGCCACTTTCTTGGATGAGTTGAAGGACCTTGTTCGCCATGCTCATTGTGCTCCGATGTTTTTTGTTGCACGCACCCAGTGCGTGTTAGTAGTTGGTTGTTAATAAGCAATTACTATACCAACTTTTAAAAGAAAAGCTAAAATGTTGAATTCCTTATCAGAATTGAAGATTAGGCAGCTTTGCTTTTACACCATTATACTGTGCCTCAATGTAAATGCACCATATTCAAACACTGTCTTTTAATTTTGTTCAAAAAGCGTCACAACATGAACCAATTTGGTGCGTTTATTTTTATAAAGCTAAAGCCTATTGCCCTCTCTGTGCAACTTTTATCTTATCACCCGTATCGATTGAGTAAAAAACAATCAACCCTGATCTTTTTGTTTAAAGCTCAATAGTTAAGAGTTCTTAACTCATACTTTTTAGCTCAAAACATCAGTCGTTTCATTGAAATTTTACAGGGCGAGCACATGCAAAAAATTTTACAGCTCAATATTGAGAATCTATATCAAATAGCCCAGTTTGAAATTTAAGCGAAAATTAAAAAAATGCACCATTTGAGTGAATAAATCTTTTTTCACGTCAATTTCAACCCTGCCAAAATGCTGCTTATACACTTTTATCTGTGCTTTAGAGCGCTTATAAATGCTATACAAATTTGCAGCATTTTTAGTTACAGATCTATACACATTTATGTTCATTCATTTACTGCAATATTTATGCATGCACTCAGCTTCAAACTTCAGATACTGAATCAGCAAGCAACAGACTTATTGCCCATATTAAGGAAGCAATTCAGTATCATTTCGTTGGGCAGCATGCCAGTATCACAATGCATTGACGATTACTCTATAAAAGCATAATGCATAGCCGCCCCCCTTGATTATCACTAAAACCTAATACGCATATTGGCAGAATCCAAAAGGCATGCAGCCCTTTAGGAGAAATAGTTCAGCAGAAAATGTTTATTTTTTGCTATGATGACCTGCGCTCCATTTTTCAGCTTTATTTTTGTTTATATAACGGATAAATAATGCGTTTTAAACGCCGAAAAACAGTGAGCCGATCCAGACTAAATAGGCACAGTTAAGTGCAAAATTTCAATAGGTTATTAAACTCATGCTTCTGATGATTGATAATTACGACAGCTTTACTTATAACATCGCCCAGTATTTTGGCGAGTTAAATCAAGAAGTTAAAGTCGTTCGCAATGATGCCGTCACTTTGGAAGATATAGAGCGATGGCAACCGAAGTATTTGGTCATTGGCCCTGGCCCTTGTTCACCAAGTGAAGCTGGCATATCTATTCCAGCGATTCAGCATTTTGCAGGCAAAATCCCATTGCTCGGTGTGTGCTTAGGCCACCAAGCAATTGGACAGGCTTTTGGCGGTGATATTATCCGCGCCAAAAAAGTCATGCATGGCCGCCTGTCAGACATGTATCACAGCGACAAGGGTATTTTCAGCAACCTTCCATCCCCTTTTTCGGCAACGCGCTATCACTCTTTGGTGATTGATCAAGCAACGCTGCCGGAATGCTTGGAAGTCACTTGCTGGACCAATGAAGCAGATGGCACGATGGAAGAGATCATGGGTGTGAAGCATAAGACATTGCCTGTTGAAGGCGTGCAGTTCCACCCTGAGTCAATCTTAAGCCAGCACGGCCATCAGATTTTCAAAAACTTCCTCGAAATTTACGCATAATTGAAGCAATTAAGACTATGAATATTCAGCAAGCTTTAAACAATATTACTAAAAATATCGAACTCACTCAGCCGCAAATGGAAGATGTCATGCGCACCATCATGAATGGTGAAGCGACTGAAGCGCAAATTGGCGCTTTCATGATGGGTCTGCGCTTAAAAGGCGAAAGTGTAGATGAAATTACCGCTGCAGCCCGTGTCATGCGTGAATTGGCGATTAAAATTGATGTCAGTGATTTGCCCAATTTAGTCGATATCGTCGGTACAGGCGGTGATGGCCAAAACCTGTTTAACGTCTCTACAGCGTCTTCTTTTGTAATCGCTGCTTCTGGCGCCAATTTAGCGAAGCATGGCGGCCGCGGTGTATCTTCAAGTTCAGGATCCTCTGATCTGCTGGAGCAGGCAGGCATTAACCTTGACTTAAATATGGAACAAACTGAGCGCTGCATCCGTGAGCTTGGTGTGGGTTTCCTCTTTGCGCCAAACCATCACAAAGCGATGAAATATGCCGCCGGCCCGCGTAAAGAGCTTGGCTTCCGCAGTATTTTCAACTTGCTCGGCCCGCTTACGAATCCGGCTGGGGTAAAACGCTTTGTGATTGGTGTGTTCTCTACTGAGTTATGCCGTCCAATGGCGGAAGTACTTAAACAGCTCGGCGCTGAACATGTGATGGTGGTGCATTCTAAAGATGGTTTAGATGAAATCAGCCTTGCATCGTCAACCTATGTTGCAGAACTGAAAAATGGCGAAATTACCGAATGGGAAATTCAGCCTGAAGCTGTAGACATCGAATCGCAAACTTTAACCGGCCTTTCGGTTGAAAGCGCTGCTGAAAGTCTGGCGCTGATTAAAGATGCGCTTGGCAAGAAAAAATCAGCAAAAGGTGAAAAAGCGGCCCACATGATTGCTTTAAATGCAGGTGCAGGCATTTATGTTTCTGGCGTGACCACATCTTATAAGCAAGGTGTAGCGCTGGCGCATGACATTATCTACGGCGGCCAAGCTTTAGAGAAAATGGATGTGCTGTCTGAATTCACCAAAACGTTAAAACAATACGAAGCTTAATCGGTCAAGGACATTTAAATCATGGTTGATATCGCAAATACCATCTTGGGTAAAATTGTTGACCGCAAGCAGGAAGAATTCGCTGCGCGCTTAAAACAGAAAAGCTATAAAGATGTTGAAGAACTGGCGCAGGCGGCAACACCTGTACGCGGTTTTGCACAATCTTTGCTTAGTAAGCGTCCGGGCGTGATTGCTGAAATTAAAAAGGCATCACCTTCAAAAGGGATTATTCGTGAAAACTTTAATCCAGCAGAAATTGCACAGCAGTATCAAGATGCTGGCGCTGCATGTTTGTCTGTTCTCACCGATGTGGACTTTTTCCAAGGTGCAGATGAAAACATTCAAATTGCGCGCACGCATTGCGACTTGCCAGCCCTGCGTAAAGACTTTTTGATTGATCCATACGGTGTGATTGAAGCACGCGCATTACATGCAGACTGCATTTTGCTGATTGTGGCATGTTTGTCGAATCAGCAGCTTGAAGAAATGTCAAAAACTGCATTTGAGCATAACTTAGATGTATTGGTTGAAGTGCATGACGAAGAAGAGCTCGAACGTGCCCTGCGTTTAGATGACCGCTGCCTGCTAGGTGTAAATAACCGCAATTTAAAAACCTTTGATGTCGACTTAAACACATCACTGCGTTTGAAAAAATTGCTTGAACCTTCTCGCCTGCTGGTGACTGAAAGCGGTATTGCTACACCTGCAGATGTTGCCATGATGCAGGAAAACGATATTCACGCATTCTTGGTCGGTGAAAGCTTTATGAAGCAGCCAAGACCAGATCAAGCCTTTGCTGAATTGTTTGGTGTACCTAAATTGCAATAAATCAATTCGTTTAGAGGTGCATGCGTGCACCTCTAAACCATTAAATTTTGAATAATTAATTATATCTACTCAAACTATATAACTCATTTTAAGAATAAAATTTCTAATCCTAACGAATAACCAACTGTAAATTTAAGTAAAATTAAATGGTAGTGATGTTGCAAGACCTCATTCGTTTTCTGTGTTTTAATAGAATTAACTCATAAATCAAACTTCCAATTAAAACTTTATATGACTCATACAACAGGCCAAGACCTGCCCATTTATATTATCGGTGCAGGTATTGCAGGGATTAGTTGCGCAAAGCAGCTTCAAGATGCCGGCAAAAAAGTCATTATTTTAGAGTCCCGAGATCGAATTGGCGGACGTATTGAATCTAAACAAATCAATAATGATTTTTTTGATTTAGGCGCCTCATGGATTCATGGAATTAAAGGCAATCCTATTTGGGCACTGAGTCAGCAGCTCCATATTGAAACTCAAATATTCAACTACAATAAACCGCAATATTTTCACGCAACGGGTCAATTATTTAATGAAAGTGAAGTTCACGTTTTTGAAAGCTATATTAGAAAAATACAATCCGCTTTATTCAAAACTGCGCATGAATCTGCATTGGTTGCTGTGCAAGACATCATAAATTCACTTGATTATCAGAACGATGAATTTGCAGCACAAGACTTAAAAACACTTTTGCTGACGTTTTTTCAATATGTGGCGAATGATCCTTATGCCACAGATCTTGAACAACTATCTAGCCAATACCAAAATTATGAAGGCTATTTTGAGGGGGATGAAGTCATCTTCCCTAAAGGCTATGCACAAATTATCCATCATCTTGCACAAGATCTTCAGATTCAGCGTAACATTCATGTTCAAAAAATATCGATTAAATCAGGCTATGCCGAAATTCAGGCTCAAAATAATCAAACTTTTCAAGCCTCTAAAATTGTCATCGCAGTGCCATTGGGTGTTTTAAAAAAACAGCATATACAATTTAACCCGCCCTTGCCTGATGCATATTGTCATGCCATTAAAAATATGGGCTTTGGCTCATTTAATAAGGTTTTTTTTCAATTAGATATACCGCTGCCATTTTGCCCACCTTCATTAGACAATGAATTCAGCACGCTGTATTGGAACAATAATAAATTATTTAATCTTTTAGATTTGACGCAGATATATCAGAAACCAACCTATCTCATGTTATTTGGCGGTTCAGTTTCCGATTTTATTGATCATGCCGATGATGATGCGGTCTGGGATAAAATTGGCCAAAGCTTGCAAGAGACATTTCAAACATTTATAGAAAAACCTAAAAATCTGCTGATCACCCGCTGGGGCGCAGATTCAAATAGTTATGGCTCATTTAGTTTTCCAGCGCTCAAGCAGAGCGAACAGCTGACCAAAGTCTTTGAGGGCAATATTGATCAAATGCTGTTTTTTTCAGGTGAACACTGCAGCCTAAAATATGCTGGGACAGTCCATGGCGCCTATTTAAGCGGCTGTGAAACAGCACGCCAGTTACTAAATTTACAGATAGAGATGTAAATGCGCATTTATCATATTATTTTTAGATGCGCATTTGATGCACAACCTCTTGAGTCCTCAAACATTATCTTACCGCCGCATATTCTAATAAATATCGATAAACACCTATTCCAGCTAAGCTTTAAAATAAATCAACAAATGCAATAAATTTCTCATTTTTCACAATTGAGACTATAATTTAGCTCTGTCTTACCCTCTTCTCTTGTTTTTTCCTTATGAGCAAACACGATTCTTCGCTGTCTAAAGAACAATACAACTTACTGAATGCTTTTAAAAAGCAAATCAGCAAACCGGCGCCAGTGCCAGAACCCGTTGCGCCCATAGAAAAAACCACTGAACAGGAACAGCAGGAAGATTTAGATTTTTTCCGCAAGCAAATGCAAGGCGTGCAAAAAATGGCGGCTGGCAATACTGCAAAAACCATTAAAACCGCAGTTAAACGCAAACCAGATGCGCAAACACTGGCTAAACGTGCCGCAGCTATAGGTCCAATGGAAACCGATGATGCCTTGCTTTCTGATACGCAAGCCATGCTGAATCCTGTTGCGAGCCAAGCCAAACTCAGCTACCGCATTGCTACCCTGCAGCACCGTGTTTTTGAAGATTTAAAAGCCGGCAATCTGCGCTGGTTTGAAGCGGTCGACTTGCATGGCTGCACCATTGAAGATGCCCGCAGTGCAGTCCTGCAAATTATTCAAATGGCCAAAGAAAACAATGAAAATGTCCTGAAAATTGTGCACGGCAAAGGCCCTGAAGCTATTTTAAAAACACATGTCAACAGCTGGCTGCGTCAGCACAGAGATGTGTTGGCTTTTGTCAGCGCACCTGAAAATCAAGGCGGTACTGGTGCGGTTTTGGTTCTGCTTAAACGCGCAGAAAAGAACCCAAAGTTCAAACAGTAATCGGTTTCATCCTTAAATGCAGGCATTGCAATAGTTTTCTGCTACAATGCCGTCCTTGTTCAATCTCTGTGTAAGTGAACACGTCTTATGTCTATGCAGCAATCCTACGCTAACATTCTTACTGCCGTTGGTGAAGACCTGAATCGCCCTGGTCTAAAAGATACGCCTATGCGTGCTGCTAAAGCCTTCTCCTATCTAACGTCTGGATACAGCCAAACCTTAGAAGAAGTGACCAATAATGCGGTCTTCCCTTCTGACAACCGCGAAATGGTGCTCGTAAAAAATATCGAGTTCTATTCATTATGTGAACACCATTTATTGCCATTTTACGGCCGTGTGCATATTGCCTACTTGCCTGAAGGCAATGTTTTGGGCTTATCTAAATTTGCCCGCATTACTGAAATGTTTGCGCGCCGCTTGCAAATTCAAGAAAATTTAACGCAGCAAATTGCAGAAGCTGTTGCTGATGTCACAGGCGCACGCGGTGTTGCCGTAGTTATTGATTCTGCACATATGTGCATGATGATGCGCGGTGTCGGCAAGCAGGAATCAACAACACGTACCGTTTCTTTTGTGGGTGACTTCAAAACCAATAAAGAAGAGCGCCGTGAATTTTTAAGCGCTGTTCCAGAAAGCTACTGATTGCGATTAAATAAAGCCTCAACCTGTGTTGGGGCTTTTTTGAGCCAAAAATTCTAAATTTTGAGCTTAATTTCCTTATTCAATTTATTTAGTGAGGCATCCGCCATGTCGACAATTTCAGTTGCAGGTCAAGGACAAACTCAAAGCGAATGTTCTATTGATTTTCCTCGGGAAGAGCGCTTAGTCAAAGGCAATCCAGAACGTCACACTTATAATCTATATGAACATCCCAACATGGACTGCGGCATTTGGCAGTGTGAAGTGGGCGCATGGAATATTGTTTTTGCAGAGAATAAGCAAGAATTTTTTACAGTGATTGAAGGCAAAGTCCGCCTGCATGCAAAACATTCTGATATTGTGATTGATGTGGGCGCAGGTGAAGCTGGGATTATTCCGCCTGGCTTTGAAGGCACCTTTGAAGTGCTTGAAGCCGTAAAAAAATACTATGTTAATGTCATGGTTTAATACGATCATTTTACAGTTTAAACACAAGCTTTTTATCTAAAACCTGTCATTTTAATGCACTCTTTTCGCGTATTTTTATGAGTTTAATGGATGAACGTTTTTCTTCGATGCTGTGCTATTTTCCTACATTTAACATTATTTAGCGCCTGTACACTTAGCCCAAAATTTAATTATACCGCCAGTGCCAATACACAGACCGAACAAAACAATAAAGAGGCCATTGCTGAATTATTTAAGCAGGCACATGTTTCGGGAGTTCTATTGGTCAAACATCAGGGCAAAGTTCAAGCCTATGGCAATGCCGTAGATCGCGCAAACACAGCATATATTCCAGCATCTACCTTTAAAATGCTCAATGCATTAATTGGCATTGAACATCATAAAACATCACCTGAAAAAGTTTATCCGTGGCATGGTGAAAAGCGCGCATTTCCTGCATGGGAAAAAGATTTAAGCTTGTCTGAAGCCATGACTGCCTCGGCTGTTCCCGTATATCAAGCGTTAGCGCGAGACATTGGAATTGATCTCATGCGTCAGGAAGTAAAACGTGTGAAATTTGGCAATGCAGAAATTGGCACACAGGTGGATAATTTCTGGCTGGTCGGCCCACTCAAAATTACACCGCTGCAAGAAATTGAATTTGTAGATCAACTCGCGCATGAACAGTTGCCATTTAGTCAGTCCACACAACAGCAAGTTCAAAAGATGCTGTTTATTGAAAAAATTAACAGCCGTACACTCTATGCCAAAAGCGGCTGGGCCATGGATGCAGAACCTCAAGTCGGCTGGTATACAGGCTGGATTGAAGATGAACATGGGAACATCAATGCATTTTCACTAAATATGGAAATGCAAAAAGACATGCCTCTCACTCTGCGTAAAGAATTGGTCATCGCCAGTTTAAAGCAACTAAAAGTGTTATAACTCGATTTTCCGCATTTCATCGCCAAGCTCGCGGCATGAATAGAAAAGATATTCGGCCGCTGCTGCAGTTGAAAACTGCTCATAATTTTCGAGTCATAAATTTGATTGATCACCCATGGCCCATTGATTGCCCCAACCAAACACTTGCAACTCAATAAAGATCATTTTCCCGCACGGCATATTAAAAATAATGCACCAATTCCATCGCCGCATTATTCCAATCTAAATGATTCTGCTGCTGGTATTCCCAGTTTAATCGAATGGCATTTTGCGGATTTATTGCATATTGAATTTGACTGTTTAACCTGAAATTCCACTGATTTTGATCTGCCCAATAAGGGAGTTCGACTTGTACAAGGCTGTTGATTCTTTCTGACCAAACATTCTGACAACCCAAAGCTGGCCCTGCCCCAGCACGCCAACCCTGATCTAGCGCCTGACTGCCTTGTACGTGCATCTGCATCTGCATATAACAAAGATGGGTTCGCTCCTGATTGGCCCAGCTATAACCTGCCTGTGTATTCAGATTCGCCACACCATGCTGCTGCGTATCACTAAACTGACCATGATCTTGCAGCGCTTCCTGCTGCCAGCCAAAATTGAATCCCCACGACAATGGCGTTTTGAATGGCGTTATCGGGTTATAGGAATTGACCGACAAAAAATCAAAATGTTCCAATTTCAGCCGATTCTGACGATATTGCAGTGCTCCATCCCAGAACATCAACTGTGTTCCTGTCCTGAAGCCGCCTTGAGTATCCATAAGGTCATGATAGGCTTGACGGTGCCCCAGTTCATAAAATGCATCGCCCTGAAGCTGACCTGCTGTGAATGAGATATTTTTGGCATGATGCCCTTGCGTCGGATCAACAGCAGGACGCGCTGCATCTTTGCGCTGCTTTTCCAACTGAATTTCACTGCGCAGCACCAATAACTGCCGCAGGCGCGGCTGCGCAAAATCGCTCTGCACTTTGCGTGAAGTTAAATACAGATATAAATCGTCATAAGCCATTTCTAAAATCTGAGCGCGCTCAATTTCAGTATATGACGCCAATTGATCAGCCATCTGCTCAGGGGCTGAGAAAGCTGTTTGATGCGCTTTTTTTGCCAATGCCTGACCGTGCTGCGTGGCCTGCGCCTGCAGCTGCGTTTCCAAGGCTGGACGGTATACCGTATCTGCAACTAAACCTTGCTGTTCGACAGCGCGGATGGTTTCAATTGGAATGGCATCGATGTTAAATTGCGCTTTCAGATTCAAGTTTGGACGCACCAGATCCATGAGGCCAAGCAAGCGGTATGCACAGTTATCACTGATAAAATAATATGGAAAAGTGACGTGTTTCATTTCCCAAATATGCTGTACTAAAAACCGAGTTTCTTCAGGGCTTAAGCTGAGTTCATATTCCCACAAATCTCGGCTTTCCAGATCACCGTATTCTTTTACCTTACGGTAATAGGGCATTAAGGAATATTCACCTGGATATTGCCCCGTGAGGCCATTCCATGCAAAAGACCAGCTTTGCCCTTCGGCGACTGTCGCCGCATAATTTACAGCATAAGAAACTAAATTCAGCTGCTTTTGATCTTGAGGGTCCAGCCGCAGCAAGGTATGCCCAAACATTGAACTGGGATTTCCCATAAAGTCGGTGGCATAGATGAGTGTGGCCTTATAGGGCTTGATCTGCCCAATCCAGTCTTCCAATTCAGGACAGGCCACTGCAGGCAATTGCTGTTCTTGAATATTTAGCCGCTGCATTAACCAGTGACTGCGCGCTGGAAAACGGCAGCGTACCGATTGATTCGGCTCCGCAGCTTGAAATAGGGCCTTTATATTGGCTTGCAATTCGAGTTTTAAATTGGCTTTTCCTTCAGCAGATAAAAAGTAACCTGCATAGCTGACCTCACTCTGCCCTTTGCTGTCTGCATACATCAGCCTGCGCCAAGTGATATCCTGATCCAGCTGCTGCTGGGTAGCTTCATCAAAATAGGACTGAACGGTTTGAGTGTCTGTAGCTGCATACGCAAGCGGAGAGGAAATTAAAGCAAAAATGAAAGCAAATGGTTTCATGCAAACCTGATGTTTATATTTATATCATAAGAAAAACCCCGCCAGAGCTGGCAGGGTTTAACAGCAATTCTTATACGTAAGCTTTCAGCACTTCATCTTTAGCCATGACCGCTTGTAACGATGCAAGAACCTGAAGTGAATCAAGGTTTTCTGCAGAATAAATGGTAGAGAAGTTTTGTTTAGAAACTGCAAAGAAATGGGCTTTGTCTTGTGCTTTAATATTCAGAAGTTCTGCAAGCACGTTCAGGCTTTCGCCTTGGCCCACTGCCATATCGCGCGCTAATGATTCAGAGTTTTCATTGGTAAAAGTCACTGCTTGCGCTGTCACTGTGCCTGTGCCGCTACAGCCCAAAGTACCAAAAGTAATACCAAATAGCTGGTTGGCAAATAAACCGTTGGTTGTTGCCGCTAAAATTTTAGGCACTTTACCAGATTGCCCTGCCCAAACTTGAGAACCAATACCGCAACCCGCATCTTTATCTGCAAATGCTGCTGTAGAACCGAGTGCAACAACAGCTGCTAAAGCTAATTTTTTCAACATGGTTATTCTCCAGAATTTATTATCCAAGTGTTTTAATTCTTTACAGTCGTGCATTTTTTATTGCACCTTTGTAAGATAGCTGTAACTTTCTCATAACGCAAAGCAATTTATACTAGAGTCCTTATCCACCACCCTATAATACTGAAATCATTTATCTTTTAATTCCCAAACACCGTCTTTGCTGCGGTTTCCAAGTATTTTCAAGACCAATACCAAACTCAACAGCAGCAATAAATACCACGAGCCTAATTTGCCCCAGCCCACCATATGCCAAGCATCAACCTGACTTGGATACAGCCAGATTTTATAAAATGTGCTGATATTCTCCGCAATCCAAATAATAAATGCCAACAGCAACAATATAGGTAACATCGGTAGCTGAAATTGGTGCTGCTGCAGCTGAAACTTAATTTTGGTTTTCCAAAAAATCAGCACACTCCATGCAAATAGCAAGATACGGATATCTGGCACAAAAAATTTGCTCATAAAATTGATATAGGACAGCACCGCCAAAGCCAGCATATTGCCAAAGCGCGGTAAATGCTCAAAGGAGACTTGATACAATCGCAATGAACGTGCAAAAAAACTGCCTACAGCGGAATACATAAAGCCAGCAAACAGCGGTACCGTCATAATTTTAAACACTGCAGGCTGCGGGTAATGCCATGAGGCAATTTGCGGATGGGTCAGGAAAATTTCCATCACCATAGCCATGAGATGAAATAAAGCGATCACTTTCGCTTCAGCCCATGATTCCAGCTTCAGATAAAGCAGGCAAGCTTGAATGATCAGCGCAAAAAACAACAGATAGTCATAACGGAAAAAACCGTAGTATTCCTGACTGCCCATGGCGGCCGTAACCACAAAAGCGCCCAGCAATAAAATACCAAATAAGGCAGCCGAAGCTGCCTTATAGGTAAATTCACATCCAGATTTAAAAATCGCAAGCACACTAAAACCCTAAACTTAATGGATTACAAATATTTAGCGCTATATTCATGCACAGTATCAATAAATGCTTTTGGATTTGCAGGATCGACCCACTGCGTAATGCCGTGGCCTAGGTTCGCCACATAGCCTGTTTTTTCGCCATTGGCATAGGCGTCATCCAGCATGGCTTTGGTGGCTTTTACAATCGATGCTGAGTTGCCATACAACGTTGCCGGATCTAAATTCCCTTGCAGCGCTGCACGGCCTGCAACAGTTTGACGCGCCACATTTAAAGGTGTAGTCCAATCCAGACCAAAGGCATCAGCGCCTGTTGCAATCATCGGCTCAAGCCATTGACCGCCGCCTTTGGTAAATAGAATCACTGGCACTTTACGGCCTTCATTCTCACGCTTTAAGCCAGCAACAATTTTTTGCATGTAATTCAGCGAAAATTCGATATATTCGCGATGCGCCAATGCCCCGCCCCAGCTGTCAAAAATCTGGACAGCTTGCGCGCCTGCATCGATTTGCGCATTCAAATAATCAATGACAGCCACCGCCAAACGGTCTAATAAAGCATGCAATACTTCTGGCTGCGCATACATCATCTGCTTGGTAAAGCGGAAGTCCTTGCTTGAACCGCCTTCAATCATATACGTCGCCAAAGTCCACGGACTGCCAGAAAAGCCGATTAAAGGAACTTGACCGCCCAAGGCAGAACGGATGGTGCTCACGGCATTCATCACATAGTCTAAATCTGACTTGGCATTAAAAGACGGCAGATTGGCAACATCTTGCTCTGTACGGATGGTTTTATGGAATTTCGGACCTTCGCCAGCTTCAAAGTACAAACCTAGACCCAATGCATCCGGCACAGTTAAAATATCGGAAAATAAGATGGCAGCATCTAAGTCATAGCGGCGCAAAGGCTGTAAAGTCACTTCACAGGCAAAATCGTTGTTTTTACATAAAGACAGGAAGTCTCCCGCTGTAGCGCGGGTTGCACGATACTCTGGTAAATAACGCCCAGCTTGACGCATCATCCATACTGGAGTTGCATCTACTGGCTCACGCAGCAATGCACGCAGGAAACGATCATTTTTTAGAGCCGTCATTTACTTTTCCATCAATTATCAACTTGGCAACATCATAACAAAAAGCCTTCATATTGAGTAATTTCTCAGAACTCAAAAAATCGATTACTGTCAAAGATAAATATGATATTTACACAAAACAAATACTGCATCACAATTCATTTTCTGCAATACTTGCACCGTTTTTAACACTGTAAATGAATAATTCTTAAGGTTGAGTTACATGTTCGTTCGCACAATGCTCGCAATGAGCCTAAGTTGCATTTTTGCGGGTTCAGCTATCGCCGCAACCACTGCAGAACAACCATTAAATCCAAAAGTTATTACGGATGTTGCCATTCAGGATCCTATTGATCCGCTTGCGGCAGATTCTGCGTCATCAGTTCCAACAACAATTACGTCTCAAGAACAACAAGATTTAAATAAAGCGTCTCAAACACTCAATGATCTGCAGAAAACTGAAGATCAAACTGCCGATGTCAGCGCCGCACCTACTCCAGCACCTAAAGCTGCGCCAAAAGCTTCTGCAGGCAGCGCATCTGCTGCCAAAGTTGCTTGGACACTGGACGGCATGAACAATGCGCAATGGTTTGAAGATATTGGCAAAGGCCAATTCCCTGTCTATGCGCGCGCGCATGTAATGCTGAATAATGCACATGCTTCGCCAGGCGCAATTGATGGTTCAAGCGGTAAAAATACCCTGAAAGCGATTGCATCTTTCCAGCAAATTCAGGGAATCAAGCCTACAGGCACTTTAACTCAAGAAACTTGGGATGCATTGCTTGCACAGCAAGGCAGCAAACCTGCATTTATTGAGTACACCATTACTGCGCAAGATATTGCTGGCCCGTATGCGCAATCTATCCCTCACGATTATGCCCTGCAAGCCAAAATGAAAGGCTTGTATTACACACGCGTAACCGAAATGCTGGCTGAGAAATTCCATATGGATGAAGATTTCTTAAAGAAATTGAATCCTAATGTGACATTCAAAAAAGCTGGCGAAAAAATTATTGTCGCAAACATCCGCAATGAAGTGCCTGAAGACATTCATTTGATTGTAGCGCACAAAGGCGCTAAGCAGCTGTATCTATTTAACAGCCGCAATCAAATGATCGGCTCTTTCCCTGCAACGATTGGCAGTTCAGATACTCCATCGCCTACAGGTACATATAAAGTGACTGGTGTAGCGCCAAACCCTTGGTACAGCTACTCACCTAGCAACTTTGTGCAAGGCAACAATAAAAAGCCGCTATCTTTACCGCCTGGTCCAAACGGTCCTGTCGGCAACATTTGGATTGGCTTGAGTAAAAAGTCATTTGGTATTCACGGTACGCCAAACCCGTCTGCCATCTCTAAGACAGCTTCTCATGGCTGTATCCGCTTAACAAACTGGGATGCCAATGACCTTGGCAAGAAAGTTAAATCAGGCGTAACGGTTAAATTCTTAGAATAATGATTTAACAAGATTCTCATAAAGGTGTTTTAGTTCTAAACTAAAACACCTTTTTTATATTTATTATAATAATTTCAAAAATTGAATTTCACTTCAAACTTTTATAAACATCCACCTTCATAATCAAAATAATATCAGGACTCAATCCATATGCTTTATTTTTCTAAAAATCATGCTCAACACCTATTTTTTGCGCTAACACTAATAGCTTTGGTTCCAAGCATCTGTCACGCCGAACTAGAAGAACAGATCGAGCAAGTGCTATATATTGATGCCACATTAGATGGCAATGAAGATGCATCTATTTATCCTGAAAACTGGTCAGATGAGAAAAAAATCCGCGATAAAAAATATAATCCGCATGAAGATTCTTCTCAGAATTTTTTAAGCAATACCCGCTATTTTGTGATCAATGGACAAAATGCTGTGCGCTATTATCCCTTATCGGATGCTGCAAACCCTGCACTTTTATATACCAAAGTGGGCAGTAAAAATTACTTTGCAATCGTGCAATCTTATGGGGCGACCATGCAGCCAATTATTCTTAAACCCCAATTAAGCCATAAACTGAAAGATCACCAGCTCTTTAGCATTCAGCCGCATGATAAAAACCTAGTGCTGGTTTTCCGCAGCCGATATTTTCATACTCCAGCAGAAATGGCGCGAAATATTGCTCTAGATCCCAATTTTAAAAGCTATTTATACCGCACCAGTTACGAACTGATTGAAGTGACGCCGCAAGGTAAAATCCTGCACCGCAGTCAATTTACAGCACCATCTCCAGAGAACGGTTTAGGTTTTGGCCCAAAACTCAATGAACAAAATGGCGATTACGAAGACAGCAGTATTGAATACACCACCAGCACACCTGGGGTTTATCAAACCTTACACCCTTATGACATTGACTATAGCTACGTCTATTCTCACGGAACATTCACTAAACATACACAAAAACGCCTGCTGACACCCAGTGAACGTGCAGCCATTAAACATGAGCATGGCGGTGTAAACGCTGAAAATATGCAAGATGAGTATGAAGAAGCGAACATGGATCGTGTTCCAGCACCTAGCAGCTGTTTAGAGGATTATTGGGTCTATCATGACAAGGCAGCAGCAAAAAATGTGCGTTGGGGCAATCCTTGGCTGCAGCAGCAGCCTGCTTTATATCAAACCTTTTTTAAGGATTATGAAAAAGCTAAAAGTTATACATGGCCTAAATTCAGACAGCTTTTTTGCAATTTAGAACAATAAACACTTTTAATTAAAATTCATCCTAAAAATGAAATGCTGTATCGCTTTTATGCTATTTGCCGCACCATAAGAAAGTTTTACACTTGTTTCAAGTTAAAAATATTATAGGAATAAAACCATGAATGCATACCTACACCGCAGTGATTCACGCGGTCATGTGAAAATGGGCTGGCTTGAATCTAAACACAGCTTTTCGTTTGGCAGCTGGTATGATCCAAAACACATGGGCATTAGTGCACTGCGTGTGATTAATGATGACTTGATTGATGGTCACCAAGGCTTTGGTCAGCACCCGCATGACAACATGGAAATTTTAACCTGTGTATTAAAAGGCACCATTACCCATCAAGACAGTATGGGCAATCATGGCGGGATTGCTGCCGGTGAATGGCAGCTGATGAGCGCTGGTACAGGTATACGCCATAGTGAAATGAACCAAGGCGATGAACAGGTGCATTTACTGCAAATTTGGGTCATTCCAAATGTGCGTGATGCAGAACCGACGTATCAGCAAATTCAGCTTGATCCACGTGAACACCCAAATCAATGGCATTTGATCTGTGGACCGAATGACAATGCACCGATGCATATTCGTCAAAATGCTGAAGTGAAAACTGCTGTACTTGAAAAAGGCAAAACTTTAGATGTGCAAGCAACGCAGCACATCAATTACCTGCATGTAGTTTCTGGTTCAATTCAGGTTGCAGAACATACTGTTCATGCTGGTGATGCAATTGCATTTGTAGATCCTGCTCAAATTGAAGCGCTGGACGATGCGCAAGTCATCTGGTTTGATTTGGCTGAAAACATTCAGTAATGTATGAATACAAAAAGCCTTCTTTATGAAGGCTTTTTTATTTTAGGCGCAGATGTAGAAAAGATAAACCGCGCCTAAACAGCTTAACCCATAGTACGGTTATGCAGCTGATTTTCAGCTTTACGGTTTTGCTCATACTGAACAGGATCAAATGCGCAAGCCGTTATAACACTTGTCATCAATACAACAGCCATTAATTTCAACATTTCAATGTCCTCATAGAATTGATACGGGAGATCGCACAAAACCTGTGCTTGAACTTCAAATCTTATGAGCAGGAAATATACAGACAAGTTTTAAATTTAAAAAACTGATTATTTTAATACATATAATCTATTTTTTAAATCAAAATTAAAATGAGGTTAATGCGCGAATAAAAATCAAGTTTATAAATAAATGGTCTTGCGGCAGGACTATGGCGAGACAATTAAAACTCATCCCCTTTCAGCCCCATATACATTTGAGCTCCAAAAAAGAAAACTACTTCGTTGCAGAATCATTATATAGCGCTTTTTCTAAAGATTTAAACCCTAAATTAAGCAAAGAAAACTGAGTTCAATATTGTTGTTCTATTCGTTATTTAAACTTAGACAGCAACCTAAATAAACTGATAATTAATTATAGAAGCTCACTTTATTCAATCTTTTCTATGCCTATCTGAAGTCGTTCAAAGAATTGACGAACGAGTCCATTTAAAAAATCCCATAAAAAAAAGCCCCTGAATAATCAGAGGCTTTTTGAATTTGGCGGAAGCGGTGAGATTCGAACTCACGGAGGGGTATAAGCCCTCGTCGGTTTTCAAGACCGGTGCATTAAACCGCTCTGCCACGCTTCCATGTGCGCCATAATATAAATAAATTGTGCTTTAAGCAAATGCTTTTCTTTCTTTTTATTCTGACTGATCAAAATAAAAACAGAATAATTAACATTCTTTTCAATGAATATGCCGCAAGGGCAAACATCAGCTTTTTTGCGCTCCTAAATATGAGATGAACTGGAATGTACTGCGCTGCATTTCATCAACATGCAGATTTCATAATAAAAAGCCAAGATACGCAGGTATTCTCTTCCGCGCTTATTGATGTATACGCCTCTATTATTTTAAAGTGAACGCATAAAATATTGTGCATTTGGAGTTTTTCTTGAATCGTAAATTGCTTACTGCAGAGGGCTATCAACGCTTGCAAGATGAATTAAATGATTTGGTCCGTAAAGAGCGACCTGAAATTACCAAAATCGTCTCATGGGCTGCCAGTTTAGGTGATCGCTCAGAAAATGCAGACTACCACTATAACAAAAGAAAACTGCGTGAAATTGACCGAAGAATTAGATTTTTGACCAAATTATTTGAAGTTGCGCATAAAGTGGAATACAACCCTGAGCAGGATGGCAAAGCTTATTTCGGGGCATGGGTTGAACTGGAAAATGACCATGGAGAGTCAATCAAATTCCGCATTGTAGGCGACGAAGAAATATACGGCCGTAGAGACTATATTTCATTGCAATCCCCTATGGCCAAGGCATGCTTAGGCAAAATGGTGGATGACGATATTCAAGTGAATACCCCGCATGGACTTAAGCATTGGTATATTATCAATATCGAATACGGCCTCCATGACGGTGGATAGGCTAAAATAATACGAACTGCAATTGAGTGACGCCTTACCCAATAGAAGCCCCATCACACAAGCACTCTACTAAGTCAGAGATATAAATTAGCGTATTTTATTTTTATGTAAATTTTCTAAGATTTCAATCATTTTAGATGCTCTATATTCATTCACAATTTATCAATTTGAATGCTTTGCTTTTGATTTCTTTATGATTAAAACCAGCAATAAATCATAGATATGCTTTTAATTATGGTAATTTTCAACTTTTTCAACAATAAGGAAAATTGATACACAAACAATACAAAAATATGCATTTTTGTACTCGCTTTGCCTAAAACCGTTTTATTATTTTTTTTAATTCAATAAAAACAACAATTTAAATGTTAATTTTAGAATATTTCATGTACAAAATTTGACAAGCTATTTTTTCATCTTTATTATTCGCACATCTTTTGATATCGATTGTTTTTTAATCAATACAGTTTTTTCTGTATATTTTCCCAATCTAACTTAGTCATTTTGAATGACGTCATGACTGCCCAACCCTTATCGCATTTAGCTGACTTGTAAAGTACGAAGGCAACCGCCTGTGCTTTTAGGGCATAAATACCTGTAGCGGAGACAACATGCACAGTAGTTCAACTTCTGGGTCGAGGCTTAGCCTTAACTCATTAAAATCTCTCCCGATTAAAAGCCTTGCCTTTAGTACTTTACTTCTCCCATTTCATAGTATTAATGCAAGTAAGACGGCGTATCAGTTTGATACGGTCGTAAACAACAACAAGCTGGTTGTTGTGTCTGTGGCGAATCCCACAACTGTATTTGAAGACAGTGATCATCTGCATGGCTTTGGCTATGACTTAGTGCGTAACTATGCAGAGAGCCTAAATGTGCGCCTTGAGTTTAAAACAGTGGATGACAATGCCACTGCCCTCAAATGGGTGAAACAAGGCAAAGCCAACTTCGCGATGACTACTGCAAGTATTCAAAGTATCGAAGCGAAAAAGCTGACCTCTTTTTCTGCATCTTGCGGCGATACCGCATCACTGCAAAAAAATGGTTTGAATACCGATTTGAATTGGGTATTCAAAGCTGCGGATGATCCATTAAGTGAAACGGCTAACGGCTTTATCTGCCGCTCTAAACAAAGCGGCACACTGCAGCAGCTGGCCTCATTTTATAACCGCAATGTGATCAAGCAAGAATCATGGGACATTATTCAACGCGATTTGAATAAGCGCATGCCAATTTATAAGGCTAATTTCCAGCGTACCGCCAATCAATACGATATTGATTGGCACTTGCTGGCGGCCATTGGCTATCAAGAGTCTTATCTTAAGCCAAACTCAGTATCACCGACAGGTGTGCGCGGCTTAATGATGCTGACCAACAGCACTGCGAAAGCAATGGGTGTAACCAACCGTACAGACCCAGCGCAAAGCATTCAAGGCGGCGCGAAGTATTATGACCAGATGCTGGATAGATATTCGGATATTCCCTATCCCGACCGCAATTGGTATGCCTTGGTTGCATACAATATGGGTCCAGGCGCCGTGAATCAGATTCAGAACCGCTTAAAGGCGCAAGGCAAGAATCCAAACAAATGGGTGCATCTATATGCCTATTTGGAGCGTAACAAAGCCAGCAATGGCCGTTACCGTCAAGCAGCGCAATATGTGACGCGCATCCGCGCTTACTTGGAACATATTAAAACGACGCCGCAGCTGGTAAATATTTAATATCCGCAGCTTATGGCAAAAAAAAGCTTACCTTAGGGTAAGCTTTTTTTATGAGGTGCAATTAAGCAGTTTGCTCAAGCACTTTCTTAAATAAATCTTTTTGCTCTTGGCTTGGTTTTGCGGTTTGCAATGCCATCAATTGTGACATATCGCCTTGAACTTTTATTTTGCCCGTCATGAATGCCTGCATTGCCGCAGCCATATCAAACTCAAGGAATACTTTACGTAAAGTTTCCGCATCCATGTTCAGCGTGGTTTTTGCATTGCCCGAAAGGCCTTTTTTAATCGCGCCGCCATCTAAAGATAATTCAGTATTGCCAGATGTATCTGCAACAACCAAATTGATTGCGAGAGTTGCCAATGCAGGCGGTAAATTTAGGTTACCTGCTTGAGCAGTAAGTGTTTCGACAGTTGAAAACCAATCATCAGTTAAAAAAGCAGGCATGATGTTTCCTCAATTTATTTGTACATTGTGTGAAGCCTATCCAGGCCGCATCTTTTGAAGCTATTTTGCTTGAAGCCTGTTATAGCATGTAATTAAATTTTATGCCTAAAGTTTTTTGTACGCGTCGTTCAGTTTTTAAACTTTCTATACATAAATGATAAAAATCAAAAACATAAAAAAAGCACCTTTATATAAAAGATGCTTTTTTGCAGCATTCCTGCAAATTAATCCGCAGCAAATCCTAAGTTCACCATATTAATGCGCTTGCTTTCAGCAGCGGCATCTTCAGTTGAGCAGCTTTCTTTAAAGTCAAACTCTCGTTCACTGTCCAAAGCTTCAAAATCAAACAGCTCACGGTCAGCCAGCTGTGATGGCGATACATTTTGCAATGCGCCAAAGATGCTGTGCAGGCGTTTCGGATAATCTTTATCCCATTGACGCAGCATATCGTTCAGCATGGCGCGCTGCAGATTTTCCTGCGAACCGCATAGGTTGCAGGGAATAATTGGGAATTTGCGCATTTCTGCATATTTGATAATGTCTTTTTCTTCAACATAAGCTAAAGGACGGATCAAAATATTCTTTTTATCCGACGATAAAAGCTTCGGCGGCATCGCTTTTAAACTTCCGCCATGGAACAAGTTCAAGAAGAAAGTCGCCAAAATATCATCACGGTGATGGCCAAGCGCAACTTTAGTCGCGCCAATTTCTTGCGCAAAGCCATACAAAGAGCCGCGGCGCAGGCGTGAGCAAACAGCGCAGTAAGTTTTGCCTTCAGGCGTCAGCTTTTTGGTGATGCTGTAGGTATCTTTTTCTAAGATGTAATACGGAATGTTATTTTCTTCTAAATAACGCGGCAATACATCTTCAGGGAAACCAGGCTGTTTTTGATCCAGATTTACAGCAACGACATCAAAATTAATCGGCGCGATGCGTTTGAACTGCAGCATGATATCCAGCAAAGTATAGCTGTCCTTCCCGCCTGACACACACACCATCACTTTGTCGCCTTCCTCGATCATTTTA
The DNA here is from genome assembly GCF_002135435.1 of Acinetobacter sp. ANC 3813. GTDB lineage: Bacteria > Pseudomonadota > Gammaproteobacteria > Pseudomonadales > Moraxellaceae > Acinetobacter. Next base: position 237,043 of record NZ_NEGK01000001.1, read on the forward strand.
AAATCACGGATAGCATGACCGACCTGACGGCGCAGTTTTTTCAGCAAACGATAATACGCAGAGCTGGTAGGCAGTTCTGGTTTGAAATTAAATCCTTGATCGGACTCAACTGGCGAGAACATAGACGAGTTAAACCTTAAAAAAAATACCGCGCAATTTTATCTGATTCGCAGCTTTCTCGCACCTAAAGAATTTAATTTCTCAAAATTGAAAAATCTGTGTCATGAACACGTCATGCTGCGCATGATAATTTTGAACGTTTCAGTTCATTTTTTATCCAAGATGCTTATCTTTTGGACTTTTCCACAGTTTTCCACAAAAGCTGTGGATAACTTTGTGGATTTTACAGTGCTTGACAGCTTGTCTTGCCCTGACTTTAAGGCTTCTATTTAAATTGATCATTTTTTGATCAATTTAAAATACATTTAAAAACAATGGTTTAATGCTGTCAAGTTATGCTGGCTAAAAAAAAATTAAATATTTTTTTGATTATTGATGCATCAAAATGACTTGCTTTTTACAAACTCTTTGAGAAATCTGCCGCGCATGTCTTTCCAACCGGTTTTTTTTTGTTAAACTCTGAATAACTGTTGGGGACAAAGTTTTTTTATTACTACAATGAACAATAAAATTGGACTATTTGCATTAGCGATTTGGGGCGCGGCATCTATCAGCATAGGTGCTGTTTCTGCGCATGCGGGTCAAATCTATATCTATAAAGACAATAAAGGCAGTACGCTACTGACCAACCGTAAAAGTTCTGACCGTTCACTGACTAAAGTGAAAGCCACCTATTATCCGGACAGCAATATCCACAGCTACAGTAACTGGGGCAGCAGTGAATCCTCTGTGCTGCCCAGCTACAGCCGCAATAAAAATGCCTTTGACCATATTATTAAGCAGGCATCCCAGCAGCATGGCATCGCTGAAGGGCTGATCAAAGCCGTCATGCACACTGAATCAGGCTTTAACGTTAATGCACGCTCTCCAGTCGGCGCACAAGGGCTGATGCAGCTCATGCCTGCTACAGCACGGCGCTTTAACGTATCCAATGCTTATGATCCATATCAGAACATTATGGCGGGTGCAAAATATCTGGCTTGGCTCAAGAAACGTTTTAATGGGAACACGTCTTTGGTCCTGGCTGGCTATAATGCTGGCGAAGGCAATGTGCAAAAATACGGCGGCATTCCGCCTTTCCGTGAAACTCAGGATTATGTACGCCGTGTGACCAGCCGTTTTAACAACCTGTATTCCAATGGCAGCAATATTGCCAGCGATATCCCTAGCGCTTCTCAGGATAAAATTATTGCCAGTTCTGAAAATTATCAGCCTGCGCCTTCGACAGAAATCAAAGCGCCTAAATATTCACGCCAAGTGATTCAAACGGCTGATGGCAGCTTTACTGATGCGCCTGGTTCTTATTCTACGGCCAATGCTTCAGCCTCTGCTCGAATTTATTTCAACGAATAATGACCCAACTCGGCTATTTTTATACTTTATTTACGATTTTTTCCTTGAAAAAAGCGTAAATTCACCTCATATTCAGTTTAATGATTTTTATTAGTAAATCAGATTATTTTTATCTAATATAAGGATTTTCTCAATGATGCGGATTGGTTTGTTTTTGCTGACCAACCTCGCGGTACTGGTTGTAGCTGGCATTATCTTGTCGCTCTTCGGTGTCGGCAGTTACCATGGCGCTGGTGGCCTGAACATTGGTAACCTGATGGTTATCTGTTTTGTCTTTGGTATGGTGGGTTCTTTAATTTCTCTATTCATGTCTAAATGGATGGCGAAAAAGACCACGGGTACTGAACTGATTGACCCTAACGCTCCTCGCAGCCAAGCTGAAGCTTGGCTCTTGCAAGAAGTTGCTCAGCTTTCACAACGTGCCGGCATTAAAATGCCCGAAGTGGGCATCTTCCCGTCTTACCAGTCAAATGCCTTCGCGACAGGCTGGAATAAAAATGACGCTTTAGTAGCCGTTTCTACTGGCTTGCTTGAACGCATGAACAAAGACGAATTACGCGCTGTGCTTGCGCACGAAATCGGCCACGTTGCCAATGGCGACATGGTGACCCTTGCCTTAATCCAAGGTGTAGTAAACGCTTTCGTGATGTTCTTCGCACGTATTGCAGGCGACTTTATCGACCGCAATGTCTTTGGCCGTGAAGAAGGCGAAGCGCCGGGTATCGCTTACTTTGTTATTACCATTGTATTAGACATTGTGTTTGGTATTTTGGCTTCTACAATTGTGATGTGGTTCTCCCGTCACCGTGAATACCGCGCAGATGAAGCTGGCGCCCGTTTAGCAGGCAAACAAGCAATGATTTCTGCTTTGCTCCGCTTACAGGCAGAATCAGAATTGCCAGATCAAATGCCAAAAGAAATGAAAGCATTTTCAATTGCGGAAGGTAAGGAACAAGGTTTCAGCTTTGCTGCCCTATTCCATACCCACCCAACCATTGAACAGCGTGTAGCTGCGCTGCAGCAGCTAAATTGTCCTTAATTGGCAACACGCAGATCTAAAAAAAGCCTCCAAATGGAGGCTTTTTTTAGATCTGTACTGCAGAGCCTTTATAGATAATTCGGCGCTCATCTTTTTCGTTGACTTGTATACAACGCAATAAGCTACCATTGATATCAATGATACAAAATTGCGAGATTTCCTCAAAATTTTGTATCTCGGTGATTCTAGCTGCAGGCCAATCCTGCCAATTCAACCCAGACCAATACTCATAATAGCAATGCAGGTCTTGTACCCGAATACAGGCGCTATGCCAAGAGTGTTTAGCATCCAAACTAGGATGGTGAAAAAACTCCAGCAGCATGCCGTTGCCTAAGCGCATGATCATCCATTCAGAAGATTGATAGTGCACACTTAACCCCAGATACTGGTAAAACAGTGCAGTTTCCGAAAAATCTATAGCTGGTAAGTTGGCAGTAATTTGCCCATCAAATTGCATGCTTTTATCCTGCTGCCATCGATTGATACCATTGCCAAAGCCACATGCCCCCAACCCACATCGCAAAGGCTAATAAGGCGATAAACATCAAGCCTAGCAGATCAGGCAAATGAATCCAGAACCATGCAACCACGGGATTACGCCAAAATGCAGAATTTTGCTGCTTCTTTTCGAGACTTTCGTGCAAAAACGGGTGCACAACATGCGTTTCGCTATGAATATTGTATTCTGTACGGATATGTTCATGCACCACATCTAAGGCTTTTCGGCTTGGCCGGATAAAAATATCAAACACCGTACCCAATATAGGAATAAAGCCAACTACAGCGTCTGCCATTGCCATTCTAAGCACTGGACTGAGTTTTTCCTGCGGTACACCAATCTGTTTAGCTTTATAAATGGCATAGCAGGTCAGCACAAATCCAGCGGCATCACCCGCAATTGGAATGGTGCTTAAAGCCGCATCCGCCCCTACCCCTTGTTTGGTGAACGGAATACGCACGACTGAATCCATCATATTGGCAAATTTAGCTAAATCCCGCTCTAAACGGATGACTTCCTGCTGCGATAGTTTTTTTTCTTGGGTTATAAGCGCCATGATTGATCCAAAGCCATTTAATTTATTAAAGATAATGTATTTTCATCAGCCAAAGTAGTGTCATTTCATTAACTGAAAATTGTGCAGTTTTTTTTAAAATATTGGTACTAACCCATCAAACACTGGCATCCATATCCATATAGATGTCAGTGTTTGATGAAGTTAAGGACATATTAAAGGCTTTTATTTTCAACTTTAAAACAATAATTGTGAGGCAATGAAGAGATAAATCAACACCCCTGTCGCATCGCAAATTGAGGTAACTAAAGGCGCAGATGCGCTGGCTGGATCCATGCCAATCCGATTGAGGATAAAAGGCAAACTCATGCCGATTAAACAGCCCATCATGACAATGGTCATCATACTGAGCGCCAGAACCAAAGCGACCATTTCATCGCCGCGGTAATAGCCTAAAGCAGATACAGCGAACGCCATCGTAGCGCCTAAACACAGCGCGACCAAACTCTCGCGGCCAAGCAGCATAAACCAGTCTTTGAAATGCACATCACCGGTCGCCAAAGCCCGCACCATCAGCGTTGCAGATTGTGAGCCTGCATTACCGCCGCTGCCGACTAAAAGCGGGAGGAAAAATACCAAGACAATATTGGCAGTAATAATATCTTCAAAATGCGCAATGCCTAGACCTGACAGCAAGCTGCCGAATACCAGAAACACCAGCCAATATACGCGGCGCTGATACAGTTTCAAAATAGGCCCTGTCTTTAGGCTTAGTTTGCTGTCCGCATTGACCGCGCCCACTTTCAGGAAGTCTTCCGTCGCTTCTTGGCTGGCAACATCCATGGCATCATCATAGGTTACAATTCCGACCATGGCCCCTTGCCGATCGATGATTGGCAAAGCCAGAAAGTCGTATCGAGCTATGGTTTTCGCGACTTCATCCTGATCAGTATCGACAAAAGCCGAGACCAAATGGGTCACCATGATTTCTGCAATATTCTGTTCTTCTTTGGCCAATACCAGCTGCTTTAAAGACACCACGCCTAATAATTTGCGTTCATCATCTAAAACATAAGCAAAATAAATACTTTCTGTATCGGGCGCTTCCAGACGCAGCATGCTGATTGCATCTTTAACCGATAATTCTGGCTTTAAAGTCGCATACTCTGAACGCATAATCGCGCCCGCTGTGCCCTCAACATAGGAAGACAATAGACGGATATCTTCGCGCTCCGCCTGAGCCAATGCTGGAAGCAAAGCATCCTGTTGTTCGGGGTTGAGGCTTTTAAATAAATCGGCGCGTTTATCGGATGACATTTCACCGACAATTTCCGCAAGGGTTTGACGCGGCAGCAGATTGGCAAACTTCATCTGCGTTTCGGGAGATAAATATGAAAAAACATAGCCGCGGTCTGGCAAATGCTGCAGTAAAATTTGACTGTTTTCTACAGGCAGCTGACTCAGAATGTCGGCTAAATCTGCAGCGCGGAAAGTTTTCACTGAATCTAATGCAAGCTGCATATTTTGATTTTTCAGTGCATCATTTAAAAGATATAAAAAATTATTTAGGCCCATCTAAGCCCCCTGTTCTATGATCCTGCACAGCAACAAGGGATTCATGCACTCTTTTTATTTTATGGAATGCACAGCCCCGTCATCCTGTACAAGATGAATTTCGCAATTTAAAAATATGAATGAATGACAACTTTGCCTGTCCATTTAGAAAATAAATCCTCATTAAACCGCTTATACGGCGCGCAAATACTACAAATTTTTTGCATCAAGCTCAACGCCTGATGCAAAACTATAACAAGCCAAGTGCATTAAGCTTTTTGCTTCTGTTTAAAGATACTGCGAATCAAAACGTACATAAACGGAATAAAGATCAGTACCAGTACTGTGCCAAAAATCACACCGCCTAATACGCTGACACCAATTTCCTGACGGCTGGCTGCACCCGCGCCAAGAGCAATAACCAAAGGAATAACACCTGCGCCAAAAGCCAATGAAGTCATAAGAATAGGCCTTAACCGCAGTGCTGCACCTTCCAAAGCTGATTCAACCACGCTTTGACCTTTATCTTGCGCCAGCGATGCAAACTCCACAATCAGAATTGCATTCTTACACGACAGGCCTATGGTGGTCAGCAATGCGATCTGGAAATAAATATCGTTTGGAAAACCCGCAAAATAACTGAAAATAATATTGCCGCCGATCCCTAAGGGTATTGCGCTCATCACGGCCGTTGGAATGCTCCAGCTTTCATATAATGCAGCAAGGCATAAAAAGATAAAGCCAATCGAAATCAGATAAAGCCAAATGGCCTGATTGCTGGATTTCTGCTCTTCGTAAGACAGTCCACTCCACGCTACATCAATACCTGATTCCTGATCCGCCAAGCGCTGCACATCTTTCATCGCCTGGCCAGTACTGACATTCTTCGCTGTATCTGCTTCCATCTGCAGTGCGGTATAGCCCATAAAGCGATTCACCACTTCCGGACCGCCCGTCCAATCCACAGTAGAAAACTGATTGAACGGAATCATCTGGTTTTGATCATTGCGCACATGCCAGTATTGCAAATCTTCAGGCTTTGAACGGAACGCTGCATCGCCTTGCATCATCACCCGCTTGATTCGGCCGCGGTCAATAAAGTCATTGATATAACTGCCGCCCCATGCAGCTGACAGCGTGCTGTTCACCGCTGTCGGATTTAAACCGGCAGCCATTGCCATTTTTTGATCGACATTGACTTTGAGTTCGGCTTTATCGGGATTGGATTTTTTATCCAGATTTTCAAAACTGCTGTACTGAGCTGAATGCGACTTCAAGGCCTTGAATTTGTCTTCTAAATATTCACGGCCTTTGCCGTCCATATCTCGAATCCAAAACTCAAGGCCATCTGTTTGGCCAAGTCCGCTCACGGAAGACGGCATATTGATATTGATCTGCGCATTCGGATTTTTCTTAAAATATCGTGTCGCGCGCTCGCGGATTGCCTGCGCAGAATTGTCTTGCCCAGTCCGTTCATCCCAATGCTTCAGTGCAATAAAACCCTGACCTAAGTTTTGCCCCGTACCAGAGAAATTACGGCCATAGCGGATCATCACCAGATTCACATTGTCTTTTTCATGCTCCAGAAAGTACTGGCGGATAGCCTCACCCACTTCTTTGCTTTTAGACATCGGCGCACCATCCTGCAGTTTAAACTGCACAGACAATATGCCTTGGTCTTCGCTGGGAATAAAACTGGTCGGAAGCGCACGGTAAAACAATCCAAATACAGCAATCAGCGCGGCAAACAGCACCAAGCACACTGCTTTATTTTGAATCGTCAGCTGCGATAACTTTAAATAGCGATGCTTTAAAGCATCCAGTTTTTCATTAAACCACTCTGCCCAGCGTGCAGGCTGCGGATTGGGCTTAAGAATAATCGCGCACAGCGCAGGTGTTAAAATAAGCGCAACCAGCAATGATAGCCCCATTGCCGCGACTAAAGTAATGGAAAACTGCCGATAGATAACGCCTGTAGAACCGCCAAAAAATGCCATCGGAATAAATACGGCAGTCAACACCAAAGTAATACCAATCAAGGCACTGCTGATTTCATGCATGGACTCGATAGATGCCTGTTTAGCTGTAAGCTGCTGTTCATGCATCAGCCGCTCTACATTTTCTACGACGACGATGGCATCATCCACCAGAAGGCCAATGGCCAATACCAGCGCAAACAGCGTTAAGGTATTGATGGTCATACCCGCTGCATACAAAATAGCCAGCGTGCCTAAAATTACTACAGGCACCGTAATGGCTGGAATGAGTGTCGCACGCCAATTTTGTAAAAACAGGAACATCACAATAACAACCAGCGCAACCGCTTCAAAGAGCGTTTTCACTACTTCTTTAATGGATTCCTGCACAAAAGGCGTATTGTCCCGCGGATAAACAATCTTATAGCCGTCTGGCAGCTGCGCAGATAAATGATCAACTTCCTGCTGAATTAAAGCCGATGTTTCCAGCGCATTGGCGCTTGAAGCCAGAGAAATGCCCATCCCCGCAGAGGGATAACCGTTAATGCTGTTAAAGGACTGATAATTCTCTGCCCCCAATTCCACTCGGGCCACATCTTTTAAATAGACAAAACTGCCATCGCGGGCAGATTTCACAATAATATTTTCAAATTCTTCTGGTGTTTTTAAACGTGAGCCTGATGTGACTTTGGCATTCAGATACTGGTCTTGCGCTACTGGCAAATCCCCGACTGCGCCGGCTGCCACTTGCGCATTCTGCGATTCTACCGCGCTGCGGATATCACTTGGCATTAATCCATATTGCTTCAGCAGCAGTGGATTCAGCCAAATCCGCATTGCATATTGTGAACCAAAGACATCGACCTCACCAATACCTTCAATACGGGCAATATCCTGTTCCAAATGCGTCATCATATAGTCAGAAAGTTCAATATTTGAACTCTTGCCTGTCGAATCATACAGTCCTATGACCATATGGGTATCGCCCAGTGATTTATAGACATTCACGCCTTGGCGCTGCACATCATCCGGCAAACGGTTAACCACCCCATTGATGGCATTCTGCACCTGTACTTGAGCAGTATCTGGATCAGTGCCATTTTCAAAACTGATGCTGATGCGGCTGCGCCCAGAAGAATCACTGCTGGAACTGAAATACAGCAAGTGATCAATGCCCTTAATCTGCTGTTCCAGCACCTGAGTGACACTTTCTTCCACCGTTTCTGCCGACGCGCCTGTATATGTAGCGCTGACATTAATTTTAGGCGGTGCGATATCGGGATAACGCTCTACAGGCAAATTTAAAACGGCAAACAGCCCTACCGCCATGACAATAATGGCCAGTACGCCTGCAAAAATAGGTCGATGGATAAAGAACTTAGACAGCATCAGGCTGATTCACTCGTCATATGGATTGTTATTTAAAACACTGAAGATTAATAACAAATAATTATGGATAATCAGTGACTAAAGTAAAAAAAACAACCCTCTTCTACACAAAACCTCGAAATCAGCAGCAATGTGGAGAAACTGTGAAGATCACCTGTTTCTACTGTCCGTGTATTTTACTCAGGAAAAATGACAAGAAATGTTTCTTCATACGGCAAATGGCTACTTAAAAACTGATTTTCAGGTGTTGCAGATGTGAGATTTTGATTAAATACCGTTGGGCGTAGTAGCACATTGCCATCATGCAAAGCCGTAATTTTATAAGCACCCAGCTGTATGCTTTGAAATCCTGCAGCTTGATGCATCCTAGCTGGAACTGGATCTAAAGTATTGGCTAAAGAGAACCCTGACAGCGCCGCCATCGCCATCGCCATCGCCATCGCCATCGCCATGCAATTTTTTTCCATTCTTTGCCTTTTATGCACGATATGAATATCTATTATGTTTTATTCATTATTAGAATTTTGCGGCACAATTCTGCCTGAAAATCAGCCATCTTTTTAGCATTAAATCTTTAGATCCCAGCTTTTTATATTTTTTGATCAGCATTTTTTTATAATTTCAAAGCATTTTCAGAAATCTTTCAGATTCGGAACTTAAAATAAACGAAAAATCTGAACAATTTAAATATGAACGAGACATCCCCCTTTAAAGGTAAAACAGGCGCTAAGCGTGTATTGAATGCCACTCAGTATTCATTATCTGGCTTTAAATCCGCGTTTCAAAATGAAGCGGCTTTTCGTCAAATCACATTCATCAATCTCATCCTTATTCCAGCCACATTCTTTTTAGATGTCAGCCGGACAGAACAAGCCCTAATGATTGCGGTTTGCCTGCTGGCGCTGATCGTAGAATTATTCAATTCCGCAATTGAAGCAGTAGTTGACCGCGTTTCTTTAGAACGGCATCCCTTGTCTAAAAATGCCAAAGATATGGGCAGCGCTGCACAATTTGTTACTATGAGCATTATTGCAATCGTTTGGGCTTTAATTTTATGGCCTTAATTGATTGGCTTCCCTTAATTTTACAGCAAAAATGTACAGTTCTTTGCTGAATTTTTAGCACATAAATTTAATGTTCCGAATCATACTTCGCCTTTAAATTTGCACCAATTTTCAAATACAAAAAACCCAGCTTTCGCTGGGTTTTTTGTTGAATCAGTTCAGTGCTTAGTGAGCAGAGAATTGGTTCATTGTGTTTTTAGCATCATCGTGCGCTTTAAGAGCGTTGTCACCAGAGAAGATTTCTTTGTGATCATCACCGATGTCAGAACCAGCCATTGCTTGGTGTTTAACACAAGCGATTGTGCCGCGGATTTCTTTACGTTGAACGCCAGCTACATAAGCAAGCATACCTTGGTCGCCGAAGTAACCTTGAGCAAGCTCGTGAGTAGAAAGAGCAGCTGTGTGGTAAGTCGGAAGTGTGATCAAGTGATGGAACACGCCCGCTTCACGAGAAGCATCTGCTTGGAATGTACGTACTTTTTCGTCAGCGTCAGCAGCCAATTCAGTCGCATCGTACTCAGCGCTCATTAGTTTAGCGCGGTCGTAAGCAGAAACGTCTTTACCTTCAGCAACCCAACGGTCATAAGACTGTTGACGGAAGTTTAAAGTCCAGTTGAATGAAGGCGAGTTGTTGTAAACAAGCTTAGCATTTGGAACTGTTTCTTTAACACGGTTAACCATGTGAGCGATTTCTTCAACGTTTGGCGTTGCAGTTTCGATCCAAAGAAGGTCAGCGCCGTTTTGAAGGCTAGATACACAGTCAAGTACAACGCGGTCGATTTGCGTGTCTGGACGGAATTGGTATAGGCCAGAAGCAAGACGTTTTGGACGGTGTAGTTTACCGTTACGCTTGATTAGGATTTCGTCTTCTTGAGCATCAGCAATGTCAATTTCAACAGTATCTAGGAAACCGATGTATTGAGAAGCGATGTCGCCTGGCTCTTTAACCACTGGGATTTTTTGAGTCAAGTCAGCGCCTTCAGAGTCAGTACGCGCAACGATGATACCGTCGTCAAGGCCCATTTCTAAGAATGCATAGCGAAGTGCATGGATTTTAGAGATGAAGTCTTCGTGTGGAACTGTAACTTTACCAGCTTGGTGACCGCATTGTTTAGCGTCAGATACTTGGTTTTCGATTTGAAGTGCGCAAGCGCCAGCTTCAATCATTTTCTTAGCAAGTAAGTAAGTCGCTTCTTCGTTACCGAAACCAGCATCGATGTCCGCAATAATTGGCACAACGTGAGTTTGGAAACCGTCGATTTGAGCAGTGATTTCAGCAGCTTTAGCAGTATCGCCAGCTTCGTTTGCTTTTTTAAGCGCACGGAACAAGTCGTTTAATTCTTTTGCATCCGCTTGGCGAAGGAAAGTGTAGATTTCTTCGATCAATGCAGGTACTGAAGTTTTTTCGTGCATAGATTGGTCAGGAAGCGGACCGAATTCTGAACGAAGCGCAGCAACCATCCAGCCAGAAAGGTAGATGTAGCGGCGGTCAGTTGTACCGAAGTATTTTTTGTTCGCAATCATTTTTTGTTGTGCGATGAAACCGTGCCAGCAGCCCAAAGACTGAGTGTATTGGCTAGAGTCAGCATCATAAGCTGCCATATCACGACGCATAATTGCAGCTGTGTATTTAGCAATATCTAAACCAGTTTTGAAACGGTTTTGCATTTGCATACGCGCAGCATCTTCAGGACTGATGTCTGCCCAAGTGCTGCCGAATTTTGCTTTTAATTCGCGGATTGCATCAATCGCTGTTTGGTATGTAGTCATGATATTTTCCTGTATATAATATTAGGATTTTTCTGCAGCGCGGCTAAAATCAACCCTCAATGATTTGTTCAGATTTACAGCACATCGCTTCGATGAACTTAGAGTAGATTGAGCGGAATAATTAATCCAATATCCTGCATTAATTTTCGGTATTTATTTAAAAAATGGGTAGATCAAAGTCTAATTATATTTTAACCAAAACAATATATAACTATGATTTTTATAAAAATAATATTATAAGTAAACGATACTTTTCGACTATATTTTATGCATTAGACTTAAGTCTGGTCAGTTCAAAAAAGCGCTTGCATCTTCCCAATAAATAGAAAATTGACCCAAATGACAGCACCTTTACACATAATTGCAAAGTTTATTTTTCAATCATGATGTTGCACTTTTTATACTTTGGTACAGTCCCTCAAGCTAAAGGGCTCTGCCTTTTATACAATCATATGTATGCTTTAGCCTTAAACCAATCAAATCTACAAGCACCATTTTATTGTTGCAAAAGGCGCTCAGCACAGCCTATTGCGGCTGGAGCGCTAAGGCCTTTTTTTCATCACTTTATTACACAAGCCGTGTGGCTTATGGCATAATCAAAACAATTTCATGATTTTATTTTCGGTATTTATTTTATGAATCTGGAGCGGGTCGATCTTAATCTACTAATTTACTTAGACGTTCTTCTTCGTGAAAAAAATGTGACTCGAGCAGCTGAACAGCTGGGCGTCACTCAGCCGGCAATGAGTAATATTTTACGCCGTTTGCGTAACTTATTTAATGATCCGCTTTTAATCCGTTCTTCCGAAGGCATGACGCCAACAGAACGCGCTTTAGAATTGCAGCCGCGCATCCGTGATGCCCTTGCTGACTTATCGATGATTTTAGAGCCGCGCACCGAGTTCCGGCCTTATACGTCAAACCGCGTTTTCCGCATTATGACTTCGGACTATGCCGAAGCAACACTGGTTCCGCGCCTCGTGAAAGCGTTGCGGTCAGAAGCGCCGAATGTGGTTCTGGACTTTTTAACACCTAGTGATGTGTCTTACAGAGACATGGAACAAGGTAAAGTTGATCTTGCCATCAACCGCTTTAATGAAATACCGCAAAGCTTCCATCAAGTGCTGGTTTGGCGTGACAGTTTTTCTTGCCTGCTCAACAATAAGCACCCCGCTGCAAGCAACCTGAATTTAAAAAGCTATTTAGATGCACAGCATATCTGGGTATCTAAAACCGGCATGGGGGTAGGTTTTGGCGTAAACCCAGAAAAGCAAGCTGGATTAGGCTGGATTGATCAAGCTTTAGAACGGATTGGTCAAAAACGTAAAATTTCAGTCTTTACCCGCCATTATCAAATGCCGGGGCTGTTGGCTGCAAATGTGGATTTAGTTGCAACTTTGCCGACTCGTATTGCACGCCTGCAAGCAAAAAGTCAAAACCTGCTGCTAAAAGATCCGCCATTTTATATTCCAGAATTTGAATTAAAAATGGCGTGGTGCCCGCTTTTGCATCATCACCCTGCGCACCGCTGGCTGCGTCAGCTGATTTTATATGTGGCGCGCCAAATGATTGAAGAAGAGAATCGTGAATTTTTAATAAATAACTCTCAGTTTTCCCACTATTAAACATAATTTTTCATAAATTCTTCTTTTTTAAGCCTATACTGGAGCCTGAGGAAATAATTGACTTATTCCCTCAGGTTTTTTTATGTTAAAAATATTGATAATAATGATGATCCGCAGGTGGATTCGTGAGCCTCTTCCAAAATATTGTAATCATCGTCATCCTTATTGCTGGGGCCGGTTTTTTATCCTTAACAGAAATCGCGCTTGCTGGCGCACGCAAAGTTAAACTCAAAATCCTTGCCGAAACTGGCGATGAACGCGCTCAGAAAGTTTTAGAGCTGCAAGAAAATTCTGCTGACTTTTTTGCAGCCTCCCAGATTGGTTTAAATACTGTGGCCATTTTAGGCGGTATTTTGGGTGAAGGCGCTTTTCGCCCTTATTTCTTAGAACTGGTTTCACGCTTTTATGTAGGGCAATGGACCGAATCTATCAGCTTTGCGCTCTCTTTCACTTTAGTCACGTCATTATTTATCTTATTTGCAGATCTGATGCCTAAGCGTCTGGCCATGATTGCGCCTGAAAAAATTGCGGTTTCCGTGATTAATCCTATCCAGATTTTCATTGTAGTCTGCAAGCCGCTAGCGTGGTTTATTAACGCGATTGCCAATATGCTGTTCCGCTTATTTAAAGTGAACACAACCCGCGAAGACAATATTACGTTTGATGATATTTCGGCGGTCATGGATGCAGGCGCACAGGCCGGCGTACTGCAAAAGCAAGAGCATCACTTTATTGAAAATGTGTTTGAGCTGGAAGAGCGTAATGTGCCCTCCAGCATGACCACACGTGAAAATGTGGTGTTTTTTACGCTGAAAGAACCCGAAGCCAGTATCCGTCAAAAATTAGCAGAATTTCCTTATTCTAAATTTGTCGTCTGCAGTGAAAATATTGATGAAGTGATTGGCTATGTAGATGCTAAAGATATTTTAGTCCGTATTTTAAACAATCAGTCATTATTGCAGCTGAATGAAAACACCATCCGCAACGTACTGACCATACCAGACACATTGACTTTATCTGAGGTGCTTGACCGCTTCCGCTCCACCAAAGAAAAATTTGCCGTGGTAATTAATGAATATGCGCTGGTTGTTGGTGTCATTACCCTCTCAGACATTATGATTACAGTGATGGGCGACTGGGTGACTCCAATTGAAGCTGACCAGCAAATTATCAAGCGCGATAATAATTCATGGCTGATTGAAGGCAGCACGCCGATTGAAGATATGATGCATGCGCTGGAAATTGATGAAATGCCCGACACGGACAATTACGAAACACTGGCAGGCTTTATGATGTATAAGCTGCGCAAGATTCCGCGCCCTGCTGATACCGTCATTTATGGCAACTATAAATTTGAAGTTGTGGATGTTGATCATTTTAAAATTGATCAGCTGCTGGTCACGCGATTGTTAGAGCAGCCCGATCCAGCCAAAGAAGAGTCAGAATAATCTGACTCTTCTGAATTAATTCAAATCAGCAGCAGAATTAAAAACATGATCCTTTCATTCCGAGCGCTTGCAGCCTGTTTCTGTTTTTATTCTGCTCTTTATCTGGTCTATGCTTTTTTCTTTAAGGGAAATAATCCTTTTTATATAATCGCTGCTTTAGGGCTTTTTGCAGGGTCATGGTTTTTTACGCCCTATTCTTATGAAGAACGCCAGCGCCAAGGATTCGACTCAACATTAACCTTAGGGTCTATCTTTTATCATCCCTTACTTTTTTGGGGACAATTTTTCAGCTGGCCAATTCGTATTTTGCTGTCCCTGCTCCGGGATTAAGCACTCGCTTATTGCTATTTATGCTGCAAACTAATGCCCATAACAGCCGTTGCTGGCATTGATATAAGCAGACCTATTGTTATTTAAATGTAACTCCAGCATTCATTTTTGCTAAATAGTAAAAAAACTCATTTTTGGACGGCTCGTAACTTATTCATTTATAAAAACCATTTTTTGATTAAATAGTGATGCAATTCACATTTTTGTCATATTGTTTTAGATAGCCTGTTTTTCTTCTATGCTCCTTTGTGAAAAATTACTTCATTAAATTGAAAAACTCAAAGGACTGAAAACCATGCTCACCCTCTTAGGCCTAGGCATGATTATTTGCTTCATGTATTTAATCATGTCACGCCGTATGAGCCCGCTCGTTGCGCTCACGTTAATCCCGCTGCTTTTTGCTGTTATTGCATGGTTGCTTGGTTTTTATTTTGACAGCCTGTCACACATTCAAATACATGAAATTGGCGAAATGATGATAGAGGGCGTTAAGAAATTGGCGCCTACAGGCATTATGCTGCTGTTCGCAATTTTATATTTTGCCATCATGATCGATACTGGTTTATTTGATCCTTCGGTTAAATTTATCTTACGGATGGTTAAAGGCGATCCGCTCAAAGTCATCTTAGGAACTATTACCCTCACCATTATTGTATCTCTGGACGGTGACGGTTCTACCACCTATATGATCTGTGTCGCGGCGATGCTGCCGCTCTACAAGCGTTTGCAGATGAGCCCGCTGATCATGGCCTGCTTAATGATGCTGGCAAGCGGCATTATGAACTTAACCCCCTGGGGCGGTCCGACCGCACGGGCAGCCAGCGCCTTGCATGTAGACCCAAGCGCTGTATTTGTGCCAATGATTCTGCCTATGCTGTGCGCAATTGCTTGGCTGTATTTTTTGGGCTATATGTATGGACGCATGGAACGCAAGCGCTTAGGCATCATTGAACTGGACATTAGCCATGGCGACAACATTCAGATTTCAAATAATCCAGAAGCCAACCGTGCGCATTTGCGCTGGTTTAACGGCCTGCTGACTCTTGCTTTAATGATTAGCCTGATCATGGGTGTATTGCCTATGCCTGTGCTATTTATGGTTGCACTGTGTATTGCACTGGTTGTGAACTATAAAAATATTGATTTGCAGAAAAAGCTGATTGCAAATCATGCAGGCAGCGCACTGAACGTCGTCGGTATTATTTTTGCCGCGGGTATTTTTACCGGTATTTTAGCCGGTACTGGCATGGTTGAAGCCATGTCTAAAGAACTTGTTGCTGTTATTCCAGAAAGTATGGGGCCTTATTTAGCGCCTATTACCGCTGTCATCAGCATGCCAATGACCTTCTTTATGTCGAATGATGCCTTCTATTTTGGCGTACTGCCCATTTTATCGGAAGCGGCAATGCATTACGGTATTGAGCCTGTTGAAATGGCTCGAGCGTCTATTGTCGGACAGCCAGTGCACCTGCTGTCTCCATTGGTTCCATCGACGTATTTGCTCTGCGGTTTAGCAGGAATTGAATTTGGTCAACATCAAAAATTCACCATCATTTGGGCGACGGTTACCTGCTTTGTTATGCTGGCTGCAGGATTAATTTTTGGCATGTTTCCCTTTTATTCAACCCTCGGTTAGTTCATTCACCATAAAAAAGCGCCTTAAGGCGCTTTTTTAATATTTAAATCATTATTTGCGAATCAGCGCATCGAGTACGCCTTGATAATGAATGGAAATATCTTCAGCTAATATTGTGTATGCATTATCAAACTGCACCATTGGCCAGCCTTCTTTCCAAAAAGGGAAGATATTATGCAAATCGCGGGTTACCACTGCATCTTCGCGGATAATTGCCTGCGCAACTTGGGCAAGCACTTGGGCCGTTTCAGCTCCATCAATCGCCATATAATCAATACCGCGCACTTTTAAAATACGGATACGGTCTTTTTTATAACGGATTTTTTTGCTTTGCCCCTCGTTCAGCTGCAGCGCCAAAGTCACAGCTTCTACAAATTTGTCTTCAAAAGATTGGTTTAAAGCTACCAATGCTTGTTTATGCGACTCCTGACGCCCCGCTTTACCGCCTTCACGAATAATGACTTTTGCTTCTGCGCACAAATCATCGTCTTTCATGGACGTTAAAATATCTAAGATTTCAATATCACTTAAATTTTCAGGAGATTGCTCAGCCATGGCCTGCCTTTGAATAGGTATTTAAAGCATTATTTTCTCATATTTCTGATGACAAAAGTGGAATATCTCTTGCGGGCAACCATCTAAAATTCAATTTGAAAAAATCATGCCGATAAGCAAAAAATAATTTATATTATTCAACACGTTTTACAACGCTGCTTTTTGCATGATTAAAGATAAACAGGCCGCTCTCTTTTTAGAACAGCTGAAACTGCTCTACCCTGCCGCATTTAAACATAATTATATTTTTTACGGCATGATGAAAACCAAAGGCATGCTTGATGAATTAAAAGAATTAATTCCTTGGGTGCTGGCGGCGATGATTTTTGTATCGATCAGCCTCAGTCTAGGCAGTTATCTAGAAATGCTTTGGCCGCATTTAGCCGGATTCCGCGCCAAAGGCCTTGCCGTTTTAGCCATCATGCTGTTTTTCATGCTGACTGCCCCGCTTATTATTAAGCAAATGAAGCACAGTTCAATTTCACTGTATAAGCAGCTTTGCAATACGCCTATTAAATTGGCTGGTATTATTCTGCTGCAGGCGCTGAACATTGCGTATATTGAAAGTACATTCCTGCAATCGGTACTGTTTTTCTTTGCCTTAAGCTTTGGTTTTGTGCGTTTTTACAAAGAGAATCTGTTTCGGGAGCATAGCGACAATCTGCAATTCCACTACCTGCAAGAAGCTCGCCGCGTATGCTTTTGGTCTTATAAGCAAATGCTGAAAATTAAATGCCAGCTTTTTTTCTGTCAACGGAATTCAGAAAAGTCTGAATTGTTAAAACAAAAACTGAAGCATCTGCAAGAACTGCATGCGCAAACCATGCGTTTCGAAAACCAGCTGTGCAAAAGCTTTAAACACATTGATCTAGAAACTTATTTAGACGATTTAATGAAATAGAAGATTAATCTGCAATTGAGCCTTCTATTTCATTTCTATTGCCTGTGCCCTTATGCCGACTGCGCTAAGCTGTGCACAGGCTGTAATTGCACTTTTGACGCAGATGTTACATCCGTATCGCTGTTGCATGCCGTCAAACTGATATAGATAAACCTACAGCGCCGAAACCCGCTAAAGTGCGTTGAATCATTTCACGGCGTGTCATTTTTAATTTTCATCTTATCGCGACCTATTTTTTTTAAATCAGGCTAGAACAATATGGCTGCAATTTAATCTCAATTTAATTAAGCAATGATAAAAATATCTCCACAGTATATTCTGCACAAAAAATTGAGCTCATTTTTAAATATAAATGACTGTTTTGGCTGTATTTAAATCAATTGTGCTGATTTATGCTTGCCAATCTAAGTTTCGTCTATTAATATTGCGCACATGCCCGAGTGGTGAAATCGGTAGACACAGGGGATTTAAAATCCCCCGCCCACAAAGCGTGCCAGTTCGAGTCTGGCCTCGGGCACCATTTTAATACTTCTTAAAATGGTGCAATAAAAAATCCAGCATTAAGCTGGTTTTTTTATGTCTGAAATGTAACAACGATAAAACTTAAAATCACGATTATTCAATATTTTGATATAAAAATATCACCGTGTATCTCAATTATTCGTTAGCAAATGATAATACTCCCGCTATCGATCAAAAAACCATTCTATGGTCTTCTTATAGACTCATTCGCATTGAAGAATCATCAACTCCACCTTCTAAGCTGCTAAACAATAGATGCTGAAGCGTTCAGCCATACATCTAAAGATGCAGCATATTAGAAAAATGATGCAGAAATATAATAAATTTACGCTTTGTTAAATTCAAATACAGACATGAAAAATGCTGAGTGTGTGATGACAGTGGATAATACTGCAGAAAAATACCCGAATAGAACCTGTCATCCCACTGAATTATTGAATCATTGCAGCAAACAATCTGACGTGAATCACTCTTGAGCGCATCAAATTCAGAGCGTGTATTACCACTCTCTATTTGATACTAACTCTTCCATTTCAATATCCATATAGCCATGGTCTTGCGCTATCATCATCATCGCTTCAGCAATATAATCCGCAGCGCTATCATCTAACGATGAATCCAAATCTTCAAATTGCAGCTTCATGGCATTAATAGCAATCACTGCCACATGCGCATGGTGATATACATCACCTTCTGACAATTCAGACTTGGCCAATTTTTTTGCAAACTGTTCGATGTGCTGCTTTACTTCAGCAACAAGAATATCTGGATAATATTCATCATCAAACATAGGGAGAAGTAATTCTGCAAGCATTACAGGTACTCTAAACACACTAAACTTTAAGCGTGTGTATATAACATACCCATACAAAATTACCAACTAAAACCCATATAAATTGAAATTTACAGCATTTTTACAGACTGCTTATTCAAATATCTGCAATCAATGCGCAGATTCCATCGCTTTCCATACATTAATGGCATCTGTCATAGCTTTGACGTCATGCGCGCGAACCATGCACGCGCCTTGCTGTATGCTGAACATATGCGCAGCCACTGAACCCACAGCGCGGTTTTGTGCATCTGCACCATTTAAGGCTTCACCTATAAAACGTTTCCGTGACAAGGCTGATAAAATTGGATATCCCAATTCATGCAGTTTATAAAATTCATTCAGCAATTTCAGATTTTGAGATGCATTTTTTGCAAAGCCGAAACCGGGATCAATCATAATATTTTCTGGCTGTACGCCAGCTTCTAAAGCATCATCTATACGCTGCTTCAGCTCTGCTATCACATCCAGAGTTACATCTTCATATTGATCCAGATTATTCATGGTGGTCGGCTCACCGCGCATATGCATAATCATCACAGGGATATTCAGTTCAGCAGCAGTTTTTAAGGCATTCGGCCGAGTTAATGCCCGTACATCATTCCAGATATGTGCTCCCGCATTAACCGCAGCACGGATTACCGCTGGCTCTGAGGTATCAATTGAAATTACAGTATTCAGCTTTGCCAGCTCTTCAACAACTGGCACTACACGGCCGATTTCTTCTTCTATAGGCACTGCAGATGCGCCTGGACGTGTTGATTCGCCGCCAACATCAATCACTGTCGCGCCATCAATAATCATTTGCTTAGCATGCGCAAGCGCCTGCTCTTTGCCATTATGCCTGCCGCCATCGCTAAAGGAATCTGGTGTGACATTTAAAATCCCCATAACATGCGGTACAGACAAATCTAAAGATAAATTGCCGCACTTTAAGACTTTATGGGGTAATGGCATCAGCTGCATTGGAATACTCCTTCTATTCTGCATGCATATTAACAATATTCTCTAAACCCAAGCTGAAAACTTTTCAAACACCGCTGGAATTTTCAGCAAAAAAAAGCCTCAATAAATTGAGGCTTTTTCCAAACTGAATGTACTGTGCGGATTAGTTCGCTGGCAATGGCGGCGGAGTCGCAGGACCATCAGCTGCAGCAATATCCACTACAGGATTATCTGCTACATAGACTTTTGGCGGCTGCGGTTCACGGCCTTCCATAATGTCGCGGATTTGCTCGCGGTCAATGGTTTCCCACTCAAGCAACGCTTTAACCATTGCATGGGCAATATCTTTATTGCCTTCCAAGATATCGCGCGCAACACGGTACTGCTCATCAATAATACGGCGCACTTCAGCATCAACTTGCTGCTGAGTTGCTTCTGAAATTGTACGGCTGCCAATGCTGCCCATGAAAGATTGCTGAGAATCATCTTCATAGACCATGACGCCTAACTTATCAGACATACCATATTTAGTGACCATTGCACGCGCCATTTTGGTCGCGCGTTCAAAGTCGTTTGAAGCGCCAGTCGACATTTGGTTAATGAAGACTTCCTCTGCAATACGGCCGCCAAACAAAATTGAAAGTTCATTCAGCATTTTGTCTTTGTAATGACTGGTTTGGTCATGTTCAGGCAGCTGCCATGTCACACCCAAAGCCCAGCCGCGCGGCATAATCGTTACTTTATGCACAGGGTCAGTACCCGGTAAAATTTCTGCAACAATCGCATGGCCTGCTTCATGGTAAGCGGTAGCGCGTCGCTCTTCTTCGCGAAGCACCATCGATTTACGCTCAGGACCCATGTACAGCTTGTCTTTTGCATCTTCAAAGTCATGCATATCGACAGTATTTTTATTGCGGCGGGCAGCAAATAATGCAGCTTCGTTCACAAGGTTTGCCAATTGCGCGCCAGAGAAGCCTGGTGTACCGCGTGCAAGTACTTTTACCTCTACACCAGTGGTAGATGGCAATTTTTTCATATGTACATTTAAAATCTGTTCACGGCCTTTAATGTCTGGCAGACCCACCATCACCTGACGGTCGAAACGCCCAGGACGAAGCAATGCTTTATCCAAAACATCTGCACGGTTTGTAGCAGCAATAACAATAATGCCTTCATTGCCTTCAAAACCGTCCATTTCGACCAGCATCTGGTTCAATGTCTGTTCACGCTCATCATGACCGCCGCCAGTGCCTGAACCGCGGTGACGGCCCACTGCATCAATCTCATCAATAAAGATGATACAAGGCGCGTGGCGTTTAGCCTGTTCGAACATATCGCGTACACGAGATGCACCGACACCCACAAACATTTCGACAAAGTCAGAACCTGAAATACTGAAAAATGGAACTTTCGCTTCACCTGCAATGGCTTTTGCAAGCAAGGTTTTACCAGTACCTGGAGGACCTACCATCAGCACGCCGCGCGGAATAGTTGCGCCAAGGCGTTTGAATTTAGTCGGATCTTTCAGGAAATCGACAATCTCAACCACTTCCTGCTTTGCTTCATCACAGCCAGCAACATCAGTAAACGTGACTTTGATCTGATCTTCAGACAGCATCTTGGCTTTAGATTTGCCGAAACTCATCGGGCCATTTTTACCGCCAGCACCGCCACCCATGTTGCGCATAAAGAACATGAACAGCAAAATGATGAGAAGCACTGGGAAACTAGCAATGAGAAGCTGCATTAACAGACCTTGACGCTGAGGCGCAGTGCCTTCAACAACAACGTTGTTTTTAATCAGGTTCGGCATCAGTTCAGGATCTTGAACCGCTGGACGAATACTTTCAAATTCAGAACCGTTAGATTTCTCACCACGGATTCTTTCACCATCAATTATGACTTGTTTAATTTGACCAGCATTCACCGCTGCCACAAACTCTGAATAGTTCATCGCAGTCGGCTGATTGCGGTCACTGACGTTGCTGAATATAAGTACCAGCACACCCAGTATGACGAGCCACAATACGGCATTCTTAAAAAGATCGCTCAAAGCTTTATTCCCATATCATTAATTTGATCATGCCCTATAAAAGGGTTGACCCTAATATTTACGCTGCAGACCAGCTTTGCAATTAGTTAAAAAAGTACAAAATGCACAATTTTTAACGCGTTGGCAAGTAGACTTTACTTGAAACCCTTCTTGCGTCCTTGACCAATTAAAAACACTTCTTTAGAACGGGCGCGTGAAGCAGCGGGTTTCGCTGTCTTCAATACGTCAAAATTATCGACAACTTGCTTGCGGAACTCATCAAAACCAGTACCTTGGAACACTTTCACCAAAAACTGGCCTTTAGGCCCTAGCACTTTGGTTGCAAAATCCAGCGCAAGCTCACATAAATAAATTTGGCGAGGTTGATCTACAGCCTTATTACCTGATGTATTGGGGGCCATATCTGAAATTACAACGTCTACCGTACGTCCGTTTAAAATTTTTAACAAATTTTCGAATACTTCTTCTTCTCGGAAGTCACCTTGCAAGAAAGTAACATCTGGCAATGCGTCCATTTCCAAGATATCCGATGCAATGACCAAACCTTTGTCACCCACCAGTTTGCCGGCAATCTGCGACCAGCTGCCCGGTGCTGCACCCAGATCCACCACGATCATGCCGGGTTTGATCATCTTGTATTTTTCTTGAATTTCGAGAAGTTTATAGGCGGCTCGCGCACGATAACCTTCCTTTTGCGCTTTTTTCACAAAAGGATCATCTAAATGTTCCCGCATCCAGTCTCGGCTGCTCTTGGATAATTTTTGATTGGTAATACGCGTCGCCATAAAACTCTAAATAAAATAATCTTCTAAACTCTGATTGTACGTGAAAAACACGCTGTTTGCAGTATACATGTGTATCTAAATGGTGGTTAAAAGCCAGTTTTTTTCAATATTTCGCATCGATATTTTCGTATAATCTAAAGCGTTTAAACTCAGCTTTTGCTATAATAGGCCGTTTTCAAATTTAGGTTACATTTATGGCGTCTTTATCTATTCAAGAGCGCAAGCGTTTACGTCAAATCGGACATGCTCTAAACCCTGTGGTTATGGTGGGCGACAAAGGCTTAACTGAAAATGTAATTGAAGAATTGGCCCGCGCTTTAAACGACCACGAACTGATTAAAGTGAAAATCGTTGCTGAAGACCGTGAAGCCCGCGCTGCCCTAATTACTGAAGTTTCAGAAGCTTCTGGTGCTGAAATTGTACAGACGATCGGCAAAATTGTATTGCTGTATAAAAAAGCAGCCAAGCAAAATGCCAAATTGTCTAATTTAGTCCGTCATGCTCATTTATCTAACTAATCCATAGAATGGCTAGTTATGATCTAAGCGCTTTTGACCGCCGCTTTCAGGCAATTTCGCTGGTCGGCGCAATTGAGCAGCAAGGCCAGTACGCATTGAATGTGGGCTTCTGGCTGCGCGACCCCAATCAATGGGTGCAATGGCCTGAAATGGCTGCGTCCAACCCGCGTCAGGATTTTCTGTGGGAACAGACCTGCTTTGAAATTTTCATTGGCGTACATAATGAAGATTTCTATCGTGAAATCAACCTCTCCCCTTCTCAGGCATGGCAAGCTTATCAATTTGAAGAATACCGCTTCCCTGAAGATATGCCGCCGCCAGCTGCATATGATATTGAACTGAATCAACTCAAGCGCACACACTATGGCTTGAATGTCAGCGTCGATCTGACAGAATTCATGCTGACGCATAAACTGAAATGGTCTGACATGTATCTCGGCTTATCTGCTGTATTGAAAACCTCACAAGGCGATCAATACTACGCAATGCAGCATAGCAGCCCAAATGCAGATTTTCATAATAAGCGCGATTGGCTGCATCAGTTTTAAACAAAAGCCAATCTGCAATAGATCAAGCAAAAGCTCAGCCTTTTGCTTTTTTTATTTATAAGCCCGTCATAGATAAATCTAATATCAATACAAAGCATCTGATTCTATCAAGTGCAGCAGCAAATCAGCGCTATTGCGGACCTTAGATTATTTTCCTGCATTAGATCTATGCGATTGAAAGCGTGACTAAGGATTGCATATTGCTCAATGTCATTTATATGAACTTATTTAAATAATCTGAATGCTTCATGCAGCGTCTGCGATGTATTTATTATGTTATTGAGCACTATACTGCGTTTTATACGCTTCATTTTTTATTTGATTCAATTAAAACAATACATCCATGTACTGTTCTTCATTAAAATTCAGCTTGAGCGCTTAGCTTTTTAATACATCTTTAGTTTCGGCTGCTTGATCAGCTTCAGCTTTCACATTCGATACTTTCTTCCATGCTTCCAAAGTATGCTCTTTTGAACGCTTATAGGTTTCAGTCAGCTGATCTTTATGTTTCAGTGAAATTTGGCTGACATCCTCTTTCAGTTCTTTGCTTAATTTAGAAATATCATCAAGCACTGCATTGAATTCTGTTTTTACAAATTCTTTCAGCTCAGTAAGATCTTTCTGAGATGAACCTAATTGAGTTTTCAGCAATTCAATCTTCTGCAGCAAATCCTGCTTGAATTGGCGCAGCTGATCTTGCACGCTGGCATTCAGCTGTTTAGCCTCTGCTTGAATTTTTTCTTTGCTCTCTATTACCGCTTCTGCAACTTGTTCAGTGGCTTCTTTCGTCGCCTGCTCAAGCTGCTCAGCACCATCTGCCGCGATGGTTTTAAGTGTTTTAACAGTTTCAGTTGCCTTTGGAGATGTCGCCATGTGCTTATACCTATAGTTATTGATGACTTTTTAAGCATATTCCAAATTGATAAATTTTAACTTCTGATTTGTCAGACAATAATTAAATGCTTACATATTTTTAAAGACTAAAAAACAAACTTTCAAGCAAAAATCAAGCCTAATATCTAACTTATTCAGGATATTTTCAATGGACTTTTGAGGCTTTCATGCGTATAGTACGCTGTTAAGTTCAAGCGAGCAGACATAGGGAGGGTAGGTTTTAAAGCAGCCTTCCTTTTTTTTCGTCTACTCGCTTTTTTACAGCCTAAATTTCAGGAGCTTTGGTTTGAGCACCCCAGCAATTTTAGCCCTTGCCGACGGAACTATCTTTAAAGGTACTTCTATTGGCGCAACGGGTAGTACGACTGGTGAAGTCGTTTTTAATACAGCAATGACTGGCTATCAAGAAATTTTGACTGACCCTAGCTATGCACAGCAAATTGTAACGCTGACTTACCCGCATATCGGTAATACAGGCTGCAACGATGAAGACGCTGAGTCAGGTCGAATTCATAAAGTATGGGCCAACGGTTTAATTATCCGTGACCTGCCTTTATTGCACAGCAATTTCCGTTCAACGCAATCATTAGGTGAATACCTAGAGCAGCACAACGTTGTTGCTATTGCAGACATCGACACCCGTAAACTGACACGTATTTTACGTGATAAAGGCGCGCAGAATGGTTGCATCCTTGCTGGCGAAAATATCACGGCAGAAGAAGCTTTAGAAAAAGCTCGTGCATTTGGCGGTTTAAACGGTTTAGATCTTGCGAAAGAATGCTGTGACCCTGAAGGTTTTGAATGGACAGAAGGCTCTTGGGCACTTGGTAAAGGTTTCGCTCAACCAGAACTTAAATTCCATGTTGTTGCATACGATTACGGTGTCAAAACCAACATCTTACGTATGCTCGCAGACCGCGGCTGTAAATTAACTGTCGTGCCTGCGCAAACTCCTGCTGCTGACGTGCTTGCGTTGAATCCAGATGGAGTGTTCCTTTCGAACGGCCCTGGCGATCCAGCTGCATGCGACTATGCAATTGAGGCTGTAAAAACAATTGTAGAAGATGCCCGCAACGTACCAGTATTCGGTATTTGCTTAGGCCATCAAATTCTTGCACTTGCATCAGGTGCAAAAACTGTGAAAATGCCTCACGGCCACCACGGTGCTAACCATCCTGTACAAAATCTTGAAGATGGCACAGTGATGATTACTTCTCAGAACCACGGTTTCGCAGTAGATACAGATACGCTACCGGCCAACTTGAAAGCTACGCACAAATCACTGTTCGACCAAACCTTACAAGGTATGCATCGTACAGACAAACCTGCGTTCAGCTTCCAGGGACACCCTGAAGCAAGCCCTGGTCCACATGACTGCGCACCATTGTTCGATCATTTCATCGAACTTATCAAAGCATCTAAGAAGTAATTAAGGAAGCGATCATGGCTAAACGTACAGACATTAAAAGCATCTTAATTATTGGTGCGGGTCCGATTGTGATCGGTCAGGCATGTGAGTTTGACTACTCAGGTGCGCAAGCATGTAAAGCCCTTCGTGAAGAAGGCTACCGTGTAATTTTGGTGAACTCTAACCCAGCCACCATTATGACTGACCCAGCAATGGCAGACGCAACTTACATCGAGCCGATCACTTGGCAAACTGTAGCTGCAATCATTGAGAAAGAACGCCCAGACGCAGTTCTTCCGACAATGGGCGGTCAAACAGCATTGAACTGTGCACTCGCACTGGATGCCAACGGTATTTTAGAAAAATACAATGTTGAATTGATTGGCGCGAGCAAAGAAGCGATTGAAAAAGCGGAAGACCGTAAACTTTTCGATATCGCAATGCGCAAAATTGGTTTGGAATGCCCTCGCGCTGATGTTGCAGAAAGCATGGAACATGCTCTTGAAATCCAAGCGCGTTTCGGCTTCCCTGTAATTATTCGTCCATCATTCACCATGGGCGGTTCAGGCGGCGGTATTGCGTATAACAAAGAAGAATTCATTGAAATCTGTGAACGCGGTTTCGATCTTTCTCCAACCAAACAATTATTGATCGATGAATCTTTAATTGGTTGGAAAGAGTACGAAATGGAAGTTGTTCGTGACAAAAACGACAACTGTATCATTGTATGTACCATTGAAAACTTTGACCCAATGGGCGTGCACACTGGTGACTCAATCACTGTTGCTCCTGCGCAAACATTGACAGACAAAGAATTCCAGCTTCTACGTAATGCATCTTTAGCAGTGCTTCGTGAAATTGGTGTTGAAACTGGCGGTTCTAACGTTCAATTCGGTATTAACCCGAAAGACGGCCGTATGGTTGTGATCGAGATGAACCCGCGTGTTTCTCGTTCATCTGCCCTTGCATCTAAAGCAACTGGTTTCCCAATTGCGAAAATCGCTGCGAAATTGGCTGTAGGCTACACCCTTGATGAGTTGAAAAACGACATCACTGGCGGTACAACACCTGCATCTTTCGAACCAGCAATTGACTATGTTGTTACTAAGATTCCTCGTTTTAACTTCGAGAAATTCCCGCAAGCTGACGCAACTTTGACTACACAGATGAAATCTGTCGGTGAAGTCATGGCGATTGGCCGTAACTTCCAAGAGTCTGTGTCTAAAGCGCTTCGCGGTCTTGAAGTTGGCGCATGCGGTTTTGATGAAAAAATCGCAGTGGGCACTGAAGGCGCACGTGAAAAAATTCTGGTTGAATTGAAAGTTCCAGGTCCAGAGCGTATTTGGTACGTGGGCGATGCATTCCGTCACGGCTTTACTTTAGATGAAGTATTTGCTGCAACAAACATCGACCGTTGGTTCTTGATTCAAATCGAAGACATCATCAAAACTGAAAACCAAATCAAAACTTTAGGTTTTGGTGATTTGAATGCAGACAACATCCGTTCATTCAAACGTAAAGGTTTATCAGATCTTCGCATTGCGGACTTGATGGGCATTTCACAAAAGCAATTCCGTAAACACCGTTGGAACTTGGGCGTGACTCCAGTTTACAAACGCGTAGATACATGTGCAGCAGAGTTTGAATCTGACACAGCTTACATGTACTCAACTTACGATGAAGAATGTGAAGCGAATCCTTCTAACCGTGACAAAATCATGGTGATCGGCGGCGGTCCTAACCGTATTGGCCAAGGGATCGAGTTCGATTACTGCTGTGTACACGCGGCGCTTGCTATGCGTGAAGACGGCTACGAAACCATCATGGTGAACTGTAACCCTGAAACGGTTTCTACGGATTACGACACATCTGATCGCTTGTACTTCGAACCAATTACTTTGGAAGATGTACTTGAAATCGTACGTATCGAGAAGCCTAAAGGCATTATCGTTCAGTACGGCGGTCAAACACCTTTGAAATTGGCTCGTGCGCTTGAAGAAGCAGGTGCGCCAATTATCGGTACATCACCTGATGCAATTGACCGTGCTGAAGACCGTGAACGTTTCCAGCAAATGATTCAACGTCTGCAACTTCGCCAACCAAACAACAGCATCGTAAAATCTGCTGAAGAAGGCATGGCTGAAGCGTCTAAAGTGGGCTACCCGCTTGTAGTACGTCCATCATACGTGCTTGGCGGCCGTGCGATGGAAATCGTTTACAACGATGACGAATTGAAACGCTACTTACGTGATGCGGTTCAAGCATCAAATGAAGCGCCAGTTCTTCTTGACCACTTCCTTGATGATGCGATTGAAGTTGATGTGGACTGCGTATCTGACGGTAAAGACGTGGTGATTGGCGGTATTATGCAGCATATCGAACAAGCAGGCATTCACTCAGGTGACTCTGCATGTTCAATTCCGCCTTACTCTTTATCTAAAGAAGTTCAGGATGATATGCGCCGTCAAACTGTTGCCATGGCGAAAGAGCTTGGCGTAATCGGTTTGATGAACGTACAGTTTGCGGTTAAAGGCACTGATGTATACATCTTAGAAGTGAACCCGCGTGCATCACGTACAGTTCCGTTCGTTTCTAAATGCATCGGCGAATCTTTAGCGAAAGTGGCTGCACGCTGTATGGCGGGCCAATCTCTAGAATCTCAAGGATTCACTGCAGAGATTATCCCTGAGCACTTCTCTGTAAAAGAAGCTGTGTTCCCATTCAACAAGTTCCCTGGCGTAGACCCTATCCTTGGCCCTGAGATGAAATCGACTGGCGAAGTTATGGGTGTAGGCAAAACTTTTGGTGAAGCATTCTATAAAGCTGTGTTAGGCTCTAACGACCGTTTACCAGGCTTGCCAACTGAAGGCGAAGTGAAGCACGCATTCTTGTCTGTACGTCATTCAGACAAGCCTCGCGCTGTCGGTATTGCCAAACAGTTAACAGATCTAGGCTTCAAAGTGATCGCGACTGGCGGCACTTATGATGTGATTAAAGAAGCAGGTATTGAATGTGAACGCGTGAATAAAGTCACTGAAGGCCGTCCTAATATTGTGGACCGCTTGAAAAACGGCGAAGTTCACCTCATTATCAATACAACTGAAGGCAAACAGGCTCAAGAAGATTCATTCTCGATCCGCCGCTCTGCACTTCAAGGCAAAGTGTATTACACTACCACCTTGAATGGCGCAGATGCTGTATGCCAAGCTTTAGCAATCAAATTGCCAATGGATGTTTACCGTCTGCAAGACCTTACTAAAGGTTAATTAAGTTACTGATAAGACCCGTCACCTTATCGGTGGCGGGCTTTTTTATTTTCTAAACCTGTATTTTCTACATACCAATTTATGAGGGACAACAATGCAACGTTATCCTATGACTCCCGAAGGCAAGGTTGCCTTAGAGAAAGAATTATATCAATTAAAAAGTATTGATCGTCCGCGTATTACAGCCGCTATTGCTGAAGCACGCGAACATGGGGATTTAAAAGAAAACGCGGAATACCATGCTGCCCGTGAACAGCAAGGCTTCTGTGAAGGCCGCATTCAAGATATCGAAGGCAAATTAGGCGCATGCCAAGTGGTTGATATCAACACACTTGAACAAAATGGCCGTGTTGTTTTTGGTGTAACGGTGACGATTGAAAACCTAGATACCGAAGAGCAAAAAACCTATAAGATTGTTGGCGATGACGAAGCAGACTTTAAGATCAACAAGATCTCTGTAAACTCTCCAATCGCTCGCGGCCTTTTAGGTAAGAGTGAAGGCGACGAAGTAAAAATCGTGACTCCGCAAGGCGAAGTAGAATACGAAATTGTGAAAGTTGAATATCTTTAATTATTAAAGATTTTAACGCCAGCCCCTCCTTATGAGGGGTTTTTTATTATCTAAAATTAAATTTTTAAAAATCCTGAAGCAAATATCTCAAAGGCCTGTAAAGCTTGCGGCAAGGCGTATACTGGATCCTCACTAGATGCAACCCATAATGCCGCATTCATTGCAGCCCCATTTAATAAAACGGCCGCAGCAATAGGCTCCACTGCTTTTAATTTACCCTCAGTCAACAATTGTTCAACACATACTTGTGTTGATTGCAGGCACTTATTCTGACTTGGCCAATGTGCAGGATCACCCAATACTGCTGGACCATCACGTAACACAATGCGTTGAAATTCAGGATTGAGAGCATGTTCAATATAGGTGCGACCTTCTAGCAATAAACCCCGCCATAAATCCTGTTTGTCGTGTAATTGCTGTTGTGCGGTCAATGCCATTTCTGAATCAATTTGATCTACCACTACAGCAAATAAACCTTTTTTATCCCCAAAATGATGATACAACGCACCGCGTGTGAGCCCAGCTTCTGCTGTGAGCTTATCCATAGAGGTTTCGGCATAGCCATATTCTGCAAATGCACGCCGCGCCACCTCAATCAATTTTTTGCGGGTTTCCGCCATTTTTTGTTCACGTACAGACATGCAACGCTCTCATTAATTATTATCAAAATTTTATTGACATACATAGCGTATGTCAATTACGTTATTAACATACGCTACGTATGTTAAATTATTCATCTAATCTTGAATGAGAAATATCATGACCAGAACAGCTATCTTTCCGCAAAATCGCCATGCTTTATATGAACAGCATGGATATTCTGCTGCTATTCAATCCCAAGATTTACTTTTTATTTCAGGTCAGGTTGGTAGCCGCGCAGATGGCACACCTGAACCCGAATTCGAAAAACAGGTGGAACAAGCATTTGAAAACTTAGCTGACACTTTAACAGCAGCGGGTTGTAGCTTTGATGATATTGTCGATGTCACAACTTTCCATACAGATCCAGAACAGCAATTTGAAACCATTATGAAAGTCAAAAATAAGATTTTTACACAAAAGCCTTATCCTAATTGGACAGCAATTGGCGTAAATTGGCTGGCAGGTTTCGATTTTGAAATTAAAGTCATTGCGCGCATACCTAAGGCTGAAATTCCAGCCTAATTACCCGAGATTGCTAGTCGCTTGAGTACCTTTTTAATATTATTCCGCAAGTAAAGATACCTCTTCGCTATAATGATTTATCCGCATTTGTTGTCTGCCTGCTATGACTGAAAAATTGATTAATTCCCCTGTGAAGCATTGGTGTGAATTCGAGTTTATCTCCAAAACAGTGAAGAACCCGAATATTCATATCAAAGGCAATTACAGCTATTACTCTGCGTATTGGGATCAGGGCTTTGAACGCTGTGTCGTGCGCTATTTGCATGATAAGCCAGCAACTCCAGAGAAACCCATTGATCAGCTCTATATCGGCAATTTCGTCTGTTTTGGCGCAGAATGCGTGATTATGATGGGTGGCAACCAATTGCACCGCACAGACTGGATTTCGGCCTTTCCGTTTGATACACGCAGTTTTGTGCCTGCTGGCGATACGGTTATTGGCAATGGCTGCTGGATTGGTTCACGCGCCATGATTATGCAAGGTGTGACGCTTGGCGAAGGTGCTGTGATCGCTACAGGTGCAGTAGTGACCAAAGATGTGCCACCTTATGCAGTCGTAGGCGGTGTGCCTGCGAAGATTATTAAATATCGCTTTCCAAAGGAAGATATAAAAAAACTGCTTTCTCTTAAGCTTTACGATTTAGATGAAAAGCAGTTTTTAAAGATGCGGGAACAATTGCAGACCAATGATGTAAATACTTTGTTCAAACAATCTGATTAGCATTAAGTTTGCTTTTGATAAGCAAGCAATGCAGTGCCTGCCTCTCTTATTAATGCTATCGTGTCTTGATACAGCGAATAGTTATATTCTAAGTCAGATAATGCTTTGTCATAATATTCCTGTTTTTCATATTCTTTTTTACTGCACTCTTCCTTATATGCTTCATAACATTCAGTTAAACTTTTTAGATCTAGACTTAATGCATAAATCATCATCTTATCTTTATAACTTAATTGAATGATAGTATCCTCAGGCATATCTCCATATGCCCATGCCTGTAATGTTTTTAAATTCCCATTTCCCAAATGTGCAAAAATAAAACTGACATAACCATTAAATCCATTAAAAAATTTCCGGATTTTGGTCTGCTCGTCCCAACGACCAACCAATAAATATTTAATTTCATTTCTTCCAAATCTATCTATGAGATGCGTACGAATCTCCTCACTTCGTAATCTTAAAATAAGTTCCTCTTTTAATAATTTTTTTTGCTCTTGAGGTATAAAATGATTGGTTAAATCCATTGTAAATGAAGTCATTGGGCTAGTTGTCAGCTTTCCAAAACTCATTTTTAATTGGTAAAAGATATCCTCAACTTGATCTATAAAAAGGCACGCGCGGTATCCCTCATCTGGTGCCAATTCAGGATACTCAACATTCCGGCTTGGACTAATAAAATCATGTCCAGTATTATAAATATATAATTTTAAGTTTTTTGCATATGGGTGCTGTGCTGCCCATAACCGTACTAATTCTTCAGCTTTTTTTATATTACAAGGTGGTTCAATATTTTCTAGATTAAAAATTTGTGAATCTGTTGTTAATGGTTTTAAAAATGAAGTAAGTACACCTTCAACTGCACCTACAGGTATTTGTGAATTACCAACTCCCCAGACTGAAAAATAAGGCTCATAGAAACCAACGTCCGATGCCTGCACTGCTTCATAAAATACACGGTAAAGCGCACCTCCCTGAGCAAGAATATCAAAGTTCTCTATTTCTAATATTGCCCAAGCTTGGTCTTTTAAGCCTTGCTGCAAACCTATAGCCCACTTTTGTACTTTTTCAGAAAAAAATTCACTGTATTGCGGGGCTGTTACTTTTGTAACAATATAATCAATCCATGACTGTAATGCATTTCCATTACTCTTAGTGCCACGATATTTCTGATACAACTCATAAGCTGCACGTTCTGAATCGTTGATATCAGGCATATTTCCCGTAAAAATTTCAGGTTCCCATAAGTAAACAGCACCTAATGACATAATTTTCCTTATATTTTAATAATTTATTTAAAAAGATTTTATATATCGAATAAAACTGCAAATCAACAATCCAATCGTCAAATTTCGATGCTAAAAAATAGAATTGAATTTAGAACTCTTTAATTTTTTTATAGTTTTATCATTTTAATCTGAATATTTTCCCCAGATGACATAGTTATAAACCTAACTAGGCTCTATAAATAAAGCCCATCAAAACAAAAAATAATAGGACATGGAATGCCTTATAACATCAACAAAACCGGTATTTTTGCTTTAGCTTTGCTGGCCGCCATCGTCGCCACACTCTGCGACGCCAACCACGTCTTTACTCAAACACTTAGCTACCCCACTCCCCTATTTTTTCAGCAAGCTTGGTGGGTCTTTCCAGCCTTTTTCATTGCCTTTTTATTTATGGCAATCAATTACCTATTTTTAAGTCATGCACTTAGACAAAAAATAGATGTGGCTCAAAGCACAACACATGGTAACTGGCACAATTTATCCGAAGATTTAACAGCATTTGCCTGCATATATCTGCTCAGCGGCTTTGGCAATTTTCACCCTGCTTTATTGTGCTTTATTTTTTACTTCACCTTTATTATTCGGCAGGCTTTCACTTACGAGCGATGCTGGTTATGTCTATTGGCCATTTTATTGGCCATAGGCGGCATGTTCTTTGAAGGACTTTTGGCAGAATTTGGCTTAGTGGCTTAGTGGCTTAGTGGCTTAGTGGCTTAGTGGCCTATCGGCATAGCGACATGTTTAATGTGCCCTATTGGTTAGGCGGCGTATACATGCATGGCGCATTTGCTTTACGCTCTGGTATGCGGGCACTGGTCTATAAATAGCTTAAAATTTAGACGCCAAATTTCAGGCAAAAAAATACCGCGTTTTGGAACGCGGTATATGAAAATGGTGGCTATGACGAGACTTGAACTTGTGACCCCCGCATTATGAGTGCGGTGCTCTAACCAACTGAGCTACATAGCCAAAAACTGTGCGCGCATTATGTGGTTTTATCCTAAGTACGTCAAGTACCTAATGCGCTTAATTGATCAAAATTTGGTGAAGTGAGCCGATAAGCCGGGTTCTGTCGTGAACGATCATTCCTCTAGGCGTACAATCACTCGTACGCTCAAGCGACCTACCCGGATCCAGCACGGGCCGTGCCTCAGGATCCCTATTTGGTCTTGCTTCTGGTGGGGTTTACCTTGCCGTGAACTGTTACCAGACACGCGGTGCGCTCTTACCGCACCCTTTCACCCTTACCTTCGAATCTAATTGCTTAGAAACATAATGAAGGCGGTCTACTCTCTGCTGCACTTGCCGTCGGCTTTCGCCGCCCAGGCGTTACCTGGCACCCTGCCCTATGAAGCCCGGACTTTCCTCCCCTGCTTCAATCACGGAGATTTCCACAGCAGCGATCGTCTGGCTCACTTCGAGCGGGATGATATCAAAGAAACAAACTAATTGCTGGATGTTTTCTGTGCAATTAGTTTTTCATATTTTGCAAAAAGTTCATCCTGTGTTTCTGCATGGCTCGGATCCAGTGGAATACAATCTACTGGACAGAACAATTGGCATTGCGGTTTATCATGATGCCCGACACACTCTGTACATAAATCTGGGTTGATCTCATAAATGACCTCGCCCATAAAAATCGCCTCATTGGGGCATACAGGTTCACAGACATCACAATTGATGCATTCATCGGTAATATATAAAGACACACTACTCGCCTTGTTGAAATTTGCGCTTAAAGGCTGCGTCAACATTTGCTGGAACAAACTTGGTCACATCGCCTTTTAAACGGGCAATTTCACGCACTAAAGTGGATGAAATAAATGAATACTGCTCTGACGGCGTTAAAAATACAGCTTCAAAATGCGGATCCAGCTGGCGGTTCATATTCGCCAATTGAAACTCGTATTCAAAATCGGATACGGCGCGCAGTCCACGCAGCACAGCTGTCGCATTTTGCTCATGAAAAAAATTCACCAGCAGGCCATCAAAACCTACAAATTCTACATTATTCAAATGGCTTAATGACTCTTTTGCCAGCTCTACACGCTCTTCCAGACTAAACAATGGATTTTTATGGTGACCAATCGCAATTGCAACCACCACTTCATCAAACATGCGCGCTGCACGGGTGACTAAATCGATATGGCCATTGGTGATTGGATCAAATGTGCCCGGATAAATTACGCGTGTTTGAGACATCCATTTGTACTCAGTTTGTTTTGTAGATCTTTATTTTAGCAAAATCTTGTTTTTGGGAGAAGAAACTCCATCAATTTAAACAATCCATAAACATATAAGTTCGGGTACAATAGGCCTAACTTTGGAAGTTTCTGATTATGTCGAAAGTAACTGTAGTTAAAAAGAACAATGGCGGAACGATCGCGCAGAATAAACGCGCGCGCCATGATTTTTTCATTGAAGATAAATTTGAAGCCGGCCTTTCGCTGCAAGGCTGGGAAGTAAAGTCATTACGCGCTGGCCGCATGACTTTGACTGAAAGCTATATCACCTTCAAAAATGGTGAAGCGTTTTTATTTGGCGCACAAGTACAGCCGCTATTAAGCGCATCTACGCATATTGTTCCTGAAGCGCGCCGCACACGTAAACTGCTGCTCAGCAAACGTGAAATTGAAAAATTGCTTGGCGCAGTCAATCAAAAAGGCTATTCATGCGTGCCTTTGGCATGCTATTGGAAAGGCCGCCTAGCCAAACTGGAAATTGCGCTGGTTAAAGGTAAGCAGCTGCATGATAAGCGTGCAACTGAAAAAGACCGTGACTGGCAGCGTGATAAATCGCGGATTATGCATAAATAAAATGCACCAGTTTGAATATAAAAAAGCCTCCAATTAAGAGGCTTTTTTATATTTTAGGCTATAGGTGTTCTGAGCAGGGTTATCTGCTTAAAGGGCAGCCTAACAAAACTTCAATCCGCCAAAACAGTTGGATTTTACCTCCTGATTGCCCAAGACCTGATTTCGCAACGTTAATGCTGCAGCGCCAGAACTGGACAAATCCAGTGATCCTACATTTTTATAAATCGGCAAGCCCAAAGCCGCCCCCACCGATGATCCGAGTGGAATATAAATCGGTTCTTTATTTAAAATTTCCGCTGTTACATAACCCGTAATTGATTCCGCACTCAGACGA
This sequence comes from Acinetobacter sp. ANC 3813, assembly GCF_002135435.1. Lineage (GTDB taxonomy): Bacteria > Pseudomonadota > Gammaproteobacteria > Pseudomonadales > Moraxellaceae > Acinetobacter. The sequence continues at coordinate 273,479 of NZ_NEGK01000001.1, forward strand.
AATCCTTTCACTTCTCGAGTGGAAACCTGATTTGGATTATTAATGGCAAATTCAATAAACGGATTTTTCAGTTCTGCACTGGTGGATGCCCGCTCAGCATTCAAAGTTAAATTGTCCTGCGCATCCATGCCATTGGCTTTGCCGCTGATCGCCAAATTTGAGATATCAATATCACAGCCGCCTGCGCCATTATCTCTGCCACATTCATTGTTCAGGTTTTTAGCTTTGCATCTACTTCCATCATGGCCTCTAAGCCCAGTTCCACTGGTATTTACATAAAATGAAGGGGAAAATGCAATTCCAAGGAACAAAAAAGCCAAAAGAATAATTAAATCTTTTGACTTTTCATTTATTTAAATATTTTTTTAAAATAAATTATTTGAATTTATTTAACAATAAACCTATGTATTCACCAAACCAAACGGCGGTATCCAAATCACCTTTAGGCGGTGTGACTTCTACAGGCGCATTGTCTGACTGTGTCATTAAGCCCAAAAAGCTCGACATTCGGTTTAAATCTGTTGTGCTGCGCCCTGTTGGCATCATGGGTAAACCAGACCACAACATGCCATGCTGCATAGCAAATAAATTAATCTGCTGCAAAACTGCAAGCTTATCGCCGCTTAAACCGCCGCCATTGGTAAAGCCCGCTGCCAGCTTGCCTTGCCATGTCCGCGCCAGCCAGCGTTTAGACGACTGTTCCATGAACTGTTTCAGGCCAGAGGTTAAGCTGCCCATATACGTTGGACAGCCAAAAATAATGGCATCCGCTTGATCAAGCACATCCCAGTCGACATTTTCAATGTTCATACTGTGCACAGTCACGCCTGTTTGTAAGGCGCCTTGCGCGATGGATGATGCAACTTTTGCGGTATGACCATAAGGGCTATGGTAGACAATTGCGATAGATTTGGAAGATACAGATGCAGTTAAAGACATAATAATCAAAAGTCTACAGATTCAGTCAAGTTTAGCATTTTCATGCCATAAACACGAATGTTGCCATGCGCCCTGTTTTTGAGGCTCTGCGGTAAGAGTAGTAATCATCAGGCTGCTGATAAGAGCACTGATCACCGCCTAAAACAGTTTTAACGCCATGCAACGCTAAGATATAACGGGCAATAGCATATAAATCTGCATAAAATTTGCCTTCTTTAAGCCCTGCTTTAAAGGCACTGTCCAGCTCAGGATATTTTGAGCAAAACGCTTGCTTCACTTCAGCGCCAATTTCAAAATTGTCCTGACAAATTGCCGCGCCCAGCCATGCCCATGCAGGCGGACTTTGCATCTCAGCAATGGAGTTTTCAATAATGCCGCCAGCCAAACCGCGCCAGCCCGCATGCAGGTTGGCCACTTCTGTGCCGTCCGCATTGCCCAATGCCACAGGCAAACAATCCGCCGTCATCATCATCAAAGCATGGCCAGCTGTTTGTGTGACCAGCCCATCACCCTCAAGCGCATCAAAAGGCATTTCTGCATTGATGGTGCGGCAAATGGTGCTGTGAGTTTGCGTCATCCAGGTAATTTTATTCACGCCATGTTCAGAAAATTCCTGCAGCAGCGCCATGCGGTGACGCTGTACCCGCTGCGTATCATCATTGACATGCAAAGCCAAATTAAAGCCCGCCAACTCAGCCATGGCTGAAGGCAGCGCCTGATCGTGCTGTACTCGAGTTTGCCCCACAAAAACACCTTGAGGCAGCCCTTGAACAAATTGCATGTCATTTTCCTTATTCATATTGCAAATACATGATGATGGAGCTTTGAATTAATACGCTTTGTTTTCCGTGCGCAGTACTTCAACCAAATTGGTCAAATCTTCTGGCCACGGCGCTTCAAACAGCATTTCTTCGCCGCTGCGCGGATGCACCAAGCCCAGTTTTACTGCATGCAAAGCCTGACGCTTAAACGCGCGCAAAGTTTCCGCCAATAAAGGAGAAGCTCCCGCTGGAACACGCACACGGTTCATATATACTGGATCGCCCACCAAACCGTGACCGATATAGCTGAAATGCACACGGATCTGATGGGTACGGCCTGTTTCCAAGCGCGCTTGAATACGGGTGAAATTCTGGAAACGCTCTTTCACATTGTAATGCGTTACCGCTTCTTTACCGCCCGGCAATATCGCCATTTTAATGCGGTCTATCGGATGGCGCTTAATAGGCTCATCAATCGTGCCGCCCGCAATAATCGCGCCATAAGCCACTAAATCATATACACGGTATACCGATTTTTTTGCCAGCTGCTTACTCAATGAGAATTGCGCTTCTAAGTTTTTCGCTACAACCAAAAGTCCAGATGTGTCTTTATCGATACGATGCACTAAGCCTGCGCGGGTCAGCTCTACAGATTTCGGGTAATGATGAAGCAATGCATTCACTAATGTGCCAGAGCCATTTCCTGCCCCAGGATGCACAACCATGCCAACAGGTTTGTTAATGACAATAATGTCGTCATCTTCATACACAATGTCTAAAGGAATGTCTTCAGGCAGGCTGCGGGTCTGCGCTTCCAGCTCAACCTCGAGCGTAAGCAACTCATCGCCCTCAGATTTATACTTTGGCTTGACGCTGTTACCATTCACTAACAAATGGCCTTCTTTCAGCCACTGCTTCAGTTTTTCACGGGAAAAATCAGGCCATACTGTTGCCGAAACTTGGTCGATACGCTGTCCGAAAAAGCTGTCATCCAATTGAAATTGCAACGATAAACGTGTTGCAGTTGAGTCTGAAGTATGGTTATCTGCATCCTCAGAATCTTCAAGCAAATTGAAGTCGGTTTCAGGGATATTTGGATTAGAAGATTGTGCTTGAGTCATTTGATCATTCAGGCAAAAGTGGTTTAATAGTGCAATTGTAGCTCATTGCCAGTATTAACAGAGGAATTTTTATGTCGCTACCACATTATAAAAAGACAATGCTTGCTCTAACCCTCGGCATTGCAACAGCAATGGCAGGCTGCAGCAGTAATCCAAAAAAAGATGTGGTTGATACTGGTCCGCAATCCAGCGAACAGGTTTATATTGAAAAAGCTAAAAAAGCGCTTGATCGTCATCAATATACAGATGCAGCAAAACATCTGGAAGCTTTAGAAACCTATTATCCAACTGGCAGCTATTCAACGCAGGCTCAGCTTGAGCTTTTGTATGTCAAATTCCAGCAGAAAGATTATGAAGCGGCAATTACTATGGCCGACCGCTTCATCCGCATGAACCCGCAGCATCCAAATGTAGACTATGCCTACTATGTTCGCGGCGTTTCGAATATGGAACAAAATTATGACGGCCTGATCCGTTATACATCACTCAAACAGTCGCACCGTGATGTAAGCTACCTGAAATTAGCCTATCAAAATTTTGTCGATTTTATCCGCCGCTACCCATCTAGTGAATATGCAGTAGATGCTGCGCAGCGTATGAAATTTATTGGTCAAGAACTGGCAGAAAGCGAAATGAACGCTGCCCGCTTCAATATTAAGCGTAAAGCGTATTTGGCTGCTGTAGAGCGCTCATTATGGGTAATTGAACACTATCCGCAAACACCGCAAGTGCCAGAAGCGCTCGCTACCGTAGCTTACGGCTATGACAAGCTGGGCGACAAAGCGACTGCACAGCAATATATTGACGTACTGAAGCTGAATTACCCAGATCTAGTTAAATCTGACGGCAGTGTCAATATGCGTGCAGCGCGCAGTGAAGGCAGCTTCTGGAACCGTGCAACTTTAGGCGTTTTAGGCAAAAGCGCCAGCACACATTCAGAGCAGGATGAAGTAAAAAACACCGGCAATGAAGAACAGCGCAGCTTAACCAACCGCCTATCTTTTGGCTTATTGGACCGCCCAAAAGCGGAAGCAGCTGATATTCAGCAGCCTGTAGAAACAGACGCGGCAACACCAGCTGAATAAATCCAGTATTTCAGATGATTTTTCATAAAGGGCAAGTTATCATACTTGCCCTTTATCATTTCAGACACACGCTATTCAAAGCTTGATTGGAATGCTTAAAAAGGCTACAAATGATAAATTGGCGCCTTAAGCCAATTGCTTGCAAAAGCTCGCGCCATGACTTCAAAATGGCAATTTCCCTACTGAATTAAAGATATATTGATAGCACAGCATGGCCATTCCTCAGCATACCATTGATCAAATTTTGGACCGCACCGACATTGTCGATGTCATTGGCCAATTTGTGAAATTAAAAAAGACTGGGCGAACCTACTCAGGCTGCTGTCCGTTTCATCAAGAAAAATCGCCGTCGTTTCATGTTTACCGCGATAAACAGTATTTCCACTGCTTCGGCTGTCAGGCCAACGGCAATGCCATCCGTTTTTTAATGGATATCGGCAGCCGCAATTTCATCGAAGTGATGAAAGACCTGTCGAGCCAAACAGGCATTGAATTGCCTAAAGACAATTTTGATTCCAATAAATTAAAATATAAGCGCGAAGCGCCGAAGCCTAAAGCGCCAGCTCCCGCTGCTCAGCCAGCGCCAGCAGAGACTCAAGCAGCTGTAAAAAAAGCGCCGAATGCTGGCATCCCTGCTTTTGAGCATGACCCCTTTGCAGAATTTCAGCAGCAGGATGATGCGTTTTATGGCAATGATCCTTTTGCCGCATTTGATCAGCCGGCTGCGTTTGAACAAGCACAGCCTGACGGCAACCTCTATGATCTGCTGGAAAATATTGCTCAGTTCTATGAACATCAGCTGCCCAACAGCAAGATCGCGCAGCAGTACTTCAAACAGCGCGGCCTTTCTGCGGAAACCATTGCCTACTGGCGTCTCGGCTATGCGCCTGAAGACTGGCAGCATTTAGAAAAAGCCTTTCCGCAGGATATTGAGGGCTTAAAGCTGCTGGGCTTAATCCGCACCAGCGATAGCGGCCGTGACTTTGACTTGCTGCGCGAACGGGTGATCTTCCCTATTCGCGATGCCAAAGGCCGTGTAGTTGGTTTTGGCGGACGTGCACTGAACGACGAGATTAAACCCAAATACATTAACTCGCCAGACTCTGAAGTTTTCCATAAAAACCAGCTGCTATATGGCTTATACGAAGGCCGCAAGCAAAAAGCCAATGACTGGCTGATGGTCGAAGGCTATATGGACGTCATTGCCCTACAGCAGTACGGTATTGCAGGCGCCGTTGCGACTTTGGGAACCGCAAGCAATACAGAACATTTAAATATTCTGTTTAAGCAAAATAACCGCATTACTATTGCTTTTGATGGCGATGCTGCAGGTCAAAAGGCTGCGCGCAGAACTTTGGAAATTGCTCTGCCGCTGCTTAATGACGGCCGCGAACTCAAGTTCTTTGTCTTGCCCAATGAACATGACCCAGATTCCTTAATCCGCCGTGAAGGTATTGAAAACTTTAGACGGCTGTTAGATACAGCGCCTTTGCTGTCTGAATTTGTCTTTGCGCATTTAGCGCAAAATTTTGATGTCACAAAACCCGAAGGCAAAAGCCAAGTAATGGGTGAACTCAAACAGCTCACCGAGCTGCTGCCTAAAGGCGGCTCTTACCGTTACCTGCTGCAGCAGTATTTCCGTGAAAAACTGGGCTTTAGCCGTAAGTGGCAGCCGCAGGTCAACAACGACGCCTCACTCAGTTTCAGCACCAAAATTGATGCCGAAGAATATGTGATTGCCATTCTGATCAATCACCCTTATCTCTACATTCATTTTGAACCGCTGCGCGCCATTGTTTCGTCAGACTTGCTTCTGTTTAATATCTTGAATATTTTTAATAGCATTTTTGACGATTTGCCAGATGACCCAGAACTGTCACGCTATTATGTTCTGGGCGCATGTGCAGCCTATCACCATGAATTGCATAATATTTTAGAAAATGCCAATATCAGTGACTATACTTCATCACCTGAACAGGCTGACAAATTGGCTGCCGATTTTTCAACCAAATTGCAGTACGAGTTTTTACAGCAAAAATTGAAATCTAAGAAATTTTCCAGCTTGTCTGAGATGCGCAACCTAAAGCAAAAAATTTATGAAATCAGCAAAAAAAGATCTCTGACGCTGCTGGATGACTAAAGCTAAAATTATTGCCATTCACTTAAAAAAAATGCGCTCAATACAAGAACCTCATCATTTTTTTGGCTTGCGGCGGTGCTGCGTAATATCCATAAGCTCCTGTTCCAGCATCTCAAAATAGGACGGGTCTTCTGCCGTAGCGGCATGGCGCAGCACAATAGATGTAGGATGCAGCAGCTTATTAGTTAACCGCTGCGAAAACTCTTGCAGCACGTGTTCAGCAGAATCGCCATGCTGCAAACGGCTTAAAGCATGCGCCAGCTCTTCTTCTCTCAGGCTATTGCCATAATCACGGTATGCATGAATGGTTTCCCCCGCTAAATTGACTTTTTGCTGTGTGACCAGCTCGGTCGCCAATTGGTTGACCATCACCTCCGCTTCTACCGCGGCTTGACGGCGCTGCGCGAGATTTTCATCAATCACGCTTTGCAGATCATCTACCCCATACAGATAGACACCATCCAGACTTTCTACTTTTGCTTCAATATCACGCGGAACGGCCAAATCCACCAAAAGCATTTGCTTATATTTACGCTTCTTTAACGCCGCTTTTACATCTTTAAAATAAATGACTTGATGCAAGCTGCCCGTGCAGCTAGAAATCACATCAGCACGGTATAAATGATCCGCCAGCTGATCAAACTCAATAATTTCTACATCTACACGGTGCGCAATTTCCTGCGCCAGCTCTTCTGCGCGGCCGCGGGTACGGTTGCAGATAATGATTTTACCTACCCCCATTTCCGCCAAATGCTTGGCCACCAAGCTATTCATTTCACCAGCGGCCACCACCATGACCGTTAATTGTTCGGGTTTGCTGAACACCTGCAGCGCCAACTGCGCCACAGCATAGCCCATAGAAACAGCATGGCTGCCCACAGCAGTTTCTGAGCGCACACGCTTAGCGGCATAAAATGCGTATTCGAAAATCCGGTTTAAATTGCTAGAGACTGTAGCCGCATCTTTGGCAAGTGATAAGGCCGATTTAACCTGACCTAAAATTTGCGGCTCACCCAGCATGAGCGAATCCAGCCCGCTGGCAACCCGCATCAGGTGCGTTACCGCTTGCGCATTTTCGTAGCGGTATACATGATTTGACAATTGTTTAACATCAAGATGATTTGCTTGGGCGAGCCAATTCAATACCATGTCTGCATTATCAGACATCGCATATACTTCGGTTCTGTTACATGTAGACACCACCACCATATCATTCAGGTGTTCGGCATGGCTTTGCTGTGCAAGCAACCCGCTTAATTTTTCAGGATTAAACGCGATTTTTTCACGCAGTTCTACAGAGGCGGTTTGATGGTTGACACCCAATGCAAAGAAAGACATATCAGATCATCATTTCGCTAAATTTATGCTATTGTGCAACATCGGTGTCATAAAAAGCATTACTTGGATCAAGAAAAATTGCGTCAAACAAATAGCCGGCTAAACGGTTCGACAATTAAGCAGTATTCTACCACATTCTTGCTGGTCGGTAGCATGGCTTCCAGTGCTCAAGTTCGAGCATTTGGAGAAGTTTACCACGCCAATTCAAATTATGATGCCATAAAACAAAGCATGATTGCAGAGTTTGCTCTTGCTTATGATGACATCCCCACCGCATTGCATAACTATACTGTTCTCGCAATTAAAAGCAATTCTACTGCCGTTAAACAGCGCGCATTGAACATTGCGCTAGAACAAAATGATTTACAGGCCGCTTTGGACATTGCCACACATTGGGTTGTGCAAGAACCAGAAGATGTGCCTGCGCTGTTTTATCTGTCGCATATTGCATTAAAAGCGCATGAGTATGAACTGGCAGCGGATACACTAGATAAAATTTTAAATATTGATCCCAATGCAGATCTTGAACAGATTTTGGCCGGAATTGCCCCAGAATCTGCAGATGACCGTGATTTTCTAATCCGCGCCTTGCGCGCCAGCAAAGAAAACCGCAACCCCTCTATTTTAGTGCTGATTGCTGGTCTAGAAGCTCAAAATGGTCAATTTTTTGACGCGCTGAACACCGTGAATCTCGCCTTAAAAAAACGCCCTAAAACCACGGGTTATATTTTAATGAAAGCCAACTTACTGCTGGCTCTAGGCGATGAGAAAGCCACGCTTGAATGGTATGAAAAATCCAGCAGAAAGCACCGCAGCAATTTAGAAGTACGGCTCGCAGAAGCTAAATATTTGGTCAAAATGAATGAATCAGAACAAGCGCTGCTCAAGCTTGAAGAGATCATCAAAAAATGGCCTAAAGCCGAAGAAGCGCTGTTTCTTGGCGGATTAACCAGTATTGACTTAGAACAATATGAAAAAGCTGAAAAGTATCTGGTCGAACTGCGCTATTCAGCACAATATCAAAATGAAGCCTATTATTATTTGGCAGTCAATGCGGAACGCAAACAGCATTTTGAAACGGCAAAAGCCTATTACCGTCTGGTAGACGGCAGCCTATACACCGTGTCACGCCGCAATATGATCAATATTTTTGCACAGCAAAATAAGCTGCCGGATGCCCTGCGCTTTTTAACGCAAGAGCGCGTCAATTATCCTCAGCACGCCAGTTTTTTATATCTTGCACAGGCCGATATTTTAAAACGCATGAACAATAAAAAAGCTGCCATGCGCCTTTTAGACGAAGCCATTAAAAATTTACCCGATGATCCTGAGCTGATTTATGCCGAAGTGCTGATTCTCGACCCCTTTCAGGAGCGGGATAAACTCGATAAATTATTGACTAAGCTTTTAAGTATTGAACCGAACAGCCCAACCTACTTAAATGCCTATGCATACACGCTGGCATTGCAAAACAGAAGGCTGGATGATGCCCGCAGATTTGTAGAGCACGCATTAGAATTTGCGCCAGAACAGGCCTCTATTTTAGATACGCTAGGTTATATCTGCTTTTTGCAAAACGACTTTGCCACTTCTGCAGAAGTGCTGAAGAAAGCTTATGAGCTGAGCGGCAGCGTTAAAATTGGGGTGAACTATGCCCGCTCTGTGTATATGCAAGGCAACATTGCAGAATTTAGCCAAGTGTTACAACAACTCAAACAAAAACACCCGAATGATCCTCAATTGGATCAGCTCAATGCATTATTGTTACCCCAGCACATGAAAAAGAGTTAATTTCAGCCTATGCGTACTATTTCAAAATTCTGCTTATCCCTGATGGCTGTCAGCAGTTTGGCATTAACGGGGTGTCAGCAATATATCAAACCGCAAGAACAGCCGCCTGCGTCAGGCATTGAAGCGCCAGATCAATTTAATCTGCAAGGCAAAATAGGTGTACGCACACCGCAGCAGTCTGGCAGCGCGTTTTTTACTTGGGCGCAAGAGCAGCAAGACTTTGATATAGAGCTGAGCGGCATTTTAGGGGTAGGCAAAACCCAGATTAGCGGTAAAGCAGGCGAAGTGACGCTAAACAGCGCAAAAACAGGCTTAGTCAGTGCGGCAACACCGGAAGAGCTGCTGGAACGGGCAACAGGCTGGCAAGCCCCGATTACGCATTTAGTCAAATGGGTGCAGGCAAAACCTGCGACTCAGCAAGCACAGCTGAACAAAGATGACAGCGGACGTATTGCGCAGATTCAGGAAGATGGCTGGCAAGTCGATTTAAGCTATGCAGACAGCGCAACCTTGCCGAATAAACTGATTTTGAAGCAAGCGCTTGAAACAGGTAAAGAAAACCGTATTACAATGGTCATTCAAAACCGCTAAGTCTAATTTTTAAGCCGATATACTTATGATTCGAGTTTCTTCTCCAGCCAAACTGAACCTGTTTTTGCATATTACTGGCCGCCGTGCAGACGGCTACCATGAATTGCAGAGTATTTTTCAGCTCATTGACTTAAGCGATTGGCTGGAATTTACACAAACAGAATCCTCCCAAATCACGATTGAGGGTTTAAGCAGCGTCGATCTGGAACAAAACTTAATTTATCGCGCGGCACAAATGCTTCTGCCGTATGCAAAACAGCCAACTGGGCTGAATATCCGCATTGAAAAAAACATTCCTATGGGTGCTGGACTTGGCGGCGGGTCATCAAATGCTGCATCCACCCTCATCGTGCTTAACAAATTATGGCGCTGCGGTTTAAATACTGAACAACTGGCCGCATTAGGCCTCAAGCTGGGCGCAGATGTGCCGATTTTTGTACATGGGCAGAATGCATGGGCAGAAGGCATTGGTGAACACTTAACATTCATAGACTTAGATCAAAAACAATACATTGTGCTAAAACCTGATTGTTTTATCAGCACTCAACTGCTTTTTTCACAAAAAACATTGACAAGAGACACGAAGCCTACTAAATTTTGCGCCTATCAGCTAACGCCGTTTAGTTTTGGCAATAACTTCGAACCTGTGGCAAGAAGTTTATATCCAGAAGTAGACGAAGCAATGCAGTATTTAGATCAGTTCGGTACGGCAAAGCTTACAGGTACAGGTGCTTGTGTTTTTGCTGAGGTAACAGAGAATATGAATGTTGATGACATTCTGAAAAACGCGCCTTGTAAATCTTACTTGGTCAACAGTTTAGCAGAATCGCCATTGCGTCATTTCGAAGTTTGATAGGGGCGTCGCCAAGTGGTAAGGCACCGGGTTTTGATCTCGGCATCCGTTGGTTCGAATCCAGCCGCCCCTGCCATTAAATTCACCTGTAGATGTATGTTGTATTAAAGGGGCGTCGCCAAGTGGTAAGGCACCGGGTTTTGATCTCGGCATCCGTTGGTTCGAATCCAGCCGCCCCTGCCATTTAATACAGCACATCAAATTAGGGGCGTCGCCAAGTGGTAAGGCACCGGGTTTTGATCTCGGCATCCGTTGGTTCGAATCCAGCCGCCCCTGCCATTTTCTCAAAAAAGACAGAACATACTTTTGTGAATAGCCTGTTAAATCACCTTGACAAAACAGCTCATAAATATTAAAGTTCTGCCGCATTAGGGGCGTCGCCAAGTGGTAAGGCACCGGGTTTTGATCTCGGCATCCGTTGGTTCGAATCCAGCCGCCCCTGCCATCTATTTCCATACAAATCAACCGCCAAGGGTGCTTCATGCCCAATCTTGTCGTTTTTAGTGGAACCGCGCATCCACAATTCGCTCAAAAAGTCGTTAGCCACTTACACATTCCACTAGGTGCTGCTGCTGTTTCTACCTTTTCTGATGGTGAAATCGCTGTAGAAATCACTGAGAATGTACGTGGTAAAGACGTATTTATCGTACAGCCTACTTGTGCCCCAACTAATGATAACCTGATGGAAATCTTAGTTATGGCAGACGCGCTTCGCCGTGCAAGTGCTGGCCGTATCACTGCTGTCATTCCTTACTTCGGTTATGCCCGTCAAGACCGTCGTCCTCGTTCATCACGTGTGCCAATCACCGCTAAAGTTGTTGCAGATATGCTGACAACTGTAGGTATTGACCGTGTTGTAATGATTGATCTGCACGCAGACCAAATCCAAGGTTTCTTCGATATTCCTGTAGACAACATCTACGGTACGCCTGCATTGCTTGCTGACTTACGCCAACAGTCTCATGACAACCTAATGGTTGTTTCTCCAGACGTAGGCGGTGTAGTCCGCGCTCGCGCAGTTGCGAAGCAAATGGGTGATATCGATCTTGCAATCATCGACAAACGCCGTCAAAAAGCGAATGAATCACAAGTCATGCATTTGATTGGTGATGTAAAAGGCCGTGACTGCGTTATTGTAGATGACATGGTTGATACAGCAGGTACGCTATGCAAAGCTGCTGATGCACTGAAAACATTTGGTGCGCGCCGTGTTGTTGCTTATGCAACTCACCCAGTTCTTTCAGGCAAAGCCATTGAGAATTTGAAAAATTCTGTAATTGATGAATTAGTCGTTACTGACACGATTCCTCTTTCAGAAGAAGCTCAAGCTATTGGCAAGATTCGCCAGGTTTCAGTAGCAAGTATGGTTGCTGAAACAATTCGTCGTATTAACAACGAAGAATCTATTAGCGCAATGTTCGATTCTTATCTATAATATAGCGCTAAAATTTCAAAACCCTGCTTAACGCAGGGTTTTCTATCGCTGAACTGGTCGAAAGTTCAGCTCAATCAAAACTTAAATAGGATGTCTATCATGGCAAACTTCGTATTAAACGCAGCAGCACGTGAAGAAGCAGTTCAAGGGAAAGGTTCGAGCCGCCGCCTTCGCCTGCAAAACAAAGTACCAGCAATCATCTACGGTTCAGGCGAACCTGTTGCTGTAACTTTAGAACTTCGTGAGCTTGTTAAAGCTTTAGAAAACAATGCATTCTTTGAAGAAGTTGTTGAAATCAAAGTTGGCGACAAAACTGAAAGCGTTAAAATCAAAGCGTTACAGCGTCACCCAGCTAAAAACACTCCTATGCACGCTGACTTCGTTCGCGCGTAAGTGTTTATTGGTGTAATTAGTGTCTAATATTTCACTGATTGTCGGTTTGGGCAACCCTGGTAAAGAGTATGCCCAAACCCGCCATAATGCAGGCTTCTGGTTCGTAGAACGCCTTGCAGATCAATATGGCATTTCCCTCAAAGCTGACCCAAAATTCAACGGAATCAGCGGTCGCGGTAATATCGAAGGTCAAGACGTTCGTTTGTTATTACCCACAACTTTTATGAACCTTGTTGGTAAAAGTGTTGTCCCCTTCGCTAAATTTTATAACATTGCTCCCGAAGCAATGCTCATTGCTCATGATGAACTGGATATGAATCCCGGTGTTATCCGCCTTAAAACTGGCGGCGGTCACGGCGGTCATAATGGTTTGCGTGACATTGTTCCTCATACTGGTCCAAACTTCCATCGCCTGCGTATTGGAATCGGCCATCCTGGTTCTAAAGAGCGTGTCTCAGGACATGTCTTAAGCAAAGCGCCAAGCAGTGAACAAGATTTAATGGACAATGCCATTCACCATGCTTTAAGCCGCATTAAGATGCTGGTCAATGGTGAAATTCAGCCTGCCATGAATCAAATCAATGCTTACAAACCAAACTGATAAGTCCATAAATTGTTGAACAATGCTGCTTGCTATACAGCAATTTTAAAGGCAAAATGCGCTTGCCTGATTGCTGAACCAGCAAGTTCAGATTGATTCAATCATAAGATCAAATCTTGTGTCCACCAAGGAGACGCTAGTCATGCTATCTCGTTTATTAAAAGCTAAAATTCACCGTTGTGTAGTAACGCAAGCAGAATTGCATTATGAAGGCTCTTGCGCGATTGACGGTATTTTATTGGATTTAGCCGGTATCCGTGAATATGAAGAAATTCATATGTGGAACGTAACTAACGGTAAGCGCTTCACGACTTATGCAATCCGCGGTGAAGAAGGTTCTGGCATTATCTCTGTAAATGGCGGCGCTGCGCACCAAGCAGATATTGGCGATCTGATGATTATCGCAACTTTTGGCGACTTCACAGAAGCAGAAGCAAATGCACATAAACCGCGCTTAGTTTATGCAAACCCAAATAATACTGTGAATCACACAGCGAACTGCATTCCAGTTCAAGTGGCTTAATTTTAAGCACATTCAGATTTTAAAAAGCCTGCTTATATGCGGGCTTTTTTATGGGATGAATCACATGATTTGCCAATGTCATCCAAATCACTTTCATTCACACATCAATGAGCGGCAGAACGAGAAATTAACTGCGCGGACCTTTCCACCACGCTTGCTTCTGCTCGCAATGCAGTGCCTGTAAATTCCCCCCAACTAATCCCGCCAAGAGCGGCTGCCCATTCGCTTGCACTTTCAGCTCTGCAAATTGCGCATCGCGGTAACATGGCTCTAAACCTTCGGCAAATAGAAAACTGCGCGATGCTGGATATAGGCCTTCAAAAGTGTTTTCTGGGTTTTTTACTATCAGTTTTGCCGAGGCATTGGGATATGCAGTTAAAAGATTCGGATTAAAACTGGTTCGAATCACCTTTCGCTGCGAATCAAGCTGCACATAGGTTATTACGCTCTGCTGATTCAGAAAGTAATCTATTTTCAAATGTTCTGACGAGGCATGCTCATCAACTCGGTCATCTGTTAATTCCATGGCAGGCGGTAGACCGCCAAAATAAAGATGATAATTGAGCGCCATGTAGTCGCCTTGAATCATAGAGCGCGGATCCACTGGTTTCAGTCTGACATAAATACTCTCGCTGTTTGATAAGTGCCATTCATGGCGAATAATCAGCACTGAAAAAAATACGATACTGAACACAGCTAAAAACAAAGGGAGGCTTTTTTTGAATACTTTTTTCATGGCATTTCCCCTTCCGCACTCTTAGCCATCGATGCAAGCAGCCATGCCATTGCCAACAGCAAAATGCCGGAAATCAAAATACTCAGGCTCTTCAGTAAAAAGCTTAATCCCAAATTGTAGTACAGCATCCACAAACTAAAGATCAATAATAAGATGCTTAGCGCTTTGACCAGCCCTTGCTGATAAGAAATAGCCCAAGACAGCATGACCAGCAAAAGAAAAATTTCAAAATAGCCCATCGCAATCAGCACAATGCCCAAAATCCCCAATAGCCATTTCTCTAAGCCCGAATAGCCCTGTTCAACAGCAATATAAACGCCAAGCCAGAGTAGCGGCAGCGCATAAACAATGACTGAACGCATAGCTTGAAGCTGAGTGTAATCAGCATTCATTAAACTGCTGGACAGCGTTTGTAATACCACACCAGCTAAAACAATAAACAGCATCCAAAGTGCAAAAGTTTTGCGGTAAATCGATGACAGCCAATACGGCGCGGTGCATAACAGCGAGATAAGTAAAATATAATTCAAACCCATCACCGCTAAAATCAAAGTATCTTCACCGCGGAAAAACTCCTCCAGTCCCATAGCGGCAACAGTTAATCCATAACATGCAATCAGCTGAATCAGAACAATAAACCAATGCATTCGGCTAAATATGCACAGCAAGGTAAATCCAATTTGCAGCAGAAGAATCAGTAAAAAACTGTCAGTTAAAATCTGGGTATGAACCAGTACTGCTGTTTGCCCGCACACCCAGAGACAGTAAGCAAACTGCCTGCTGAATGCGCTGATTGAACGGTGAATCATCCACCATGCCAAAGCAACAAACACTAAGCCCATAACGATTGAAAAAGCCTTCCAAAATGTCAGCAAAAGGCTCGCCAAAATAATCCCTGCCAGCCACGCGCCAATCGCCAAAGGAATGGCTGCAAATTTTGTTTGGGGAAAAAATTTCATCAGTACCGCACTAATCGCGGCAAACCATGCAAAAATCAGCAGCGCTAAAACCAGCAGACCGCCAATTGAATCCGTCAATAAATGTTCTGCGAACTGGAAAATTAAAATACTGAAACTTGCAGCAAGACCTGCGGTTTGTAAACTGGTTTCGAGCGCGCGGCGCTGCAGATAAAAATACGCAATGAGATATGCAGGCAATGCAATAGACAGCAGCAGATACGGCCATTGATACTGATCTGCCCCCATGCCGCAAAAGAGAAACATGCAATAGATCGACATTAAGCTGATAAACGCGATAAAGACATAACGCAAGGCTGGATAGAATTTTAAGCTCATCGTCACGCAGAGAATGGTCAGCACACTCATACAGAGTAAATACATCGGCTGATGATCCAGCATTAAATAGCTCTGTTTAAAATACATCAATAAAGCCAGCTGACTGACAATACAAAATAGCGCAAACACACCGATATTGGGTCTATACAGCCAAGGTAAAAGCAGCAAAGCCCAGACCACAAACAGCAAATAGCTGTCTGCCCCAGTCTGGTAAACTTGCCCGATCACAGCCATGCTTAAACCCAGCATCAGACCGCATACCGTATCCAAACTCTGCTGTATCCATTGTTTTTGTGAAAAATACATACTGGCAAGCGCACTGCACAACAGCAGAAGCATTGGAATGAGCAACTGAATAAATTTTGGAATCATCAGCCAATTGGCCGCAATCAAATATAAAAAACTTGCCGCAATCAGCGCCAGTCCGATGACTTGCAGATATTGAACAACGTGCAGATCGCAAAATAAGCGCGGTGAGAACTCGTTATACGGCTTTGAATTAAGATGCTGTTTTAGACTTGAATCTGTCATTTTTATCATTATGCAGTCATTATTACTTAATTAAAAAGATAGCATGCTTTTTTACTGACTATAAAATTGCTTACAAATCAATTCATCTGCTTTACTTATCTTAAATTTTGCATAGGTTTCTATACCCCAGCTCCCCCCCGAAACGTTAAAACGGTCTATACTGGCTGCACATCGCTTCAGGGCGGGGCGCAATTCCCCACCGGTGGTAAGTTCAGCATAAAATCATTATGACTGAATCAGCCCACGAGCCAATTGCGCTTTGCAATTTGCAGATTTGGTGAGAAACCAAAGCCGACGGTATAGTCCGGATGAAAGAAGACGACGTCACATATTAACAGCTTGAAATCTCAAGCTGTTTCGTAACGCCACACTATTTCACACGTCCTGAAATGTTCAACCGTATCTTAAAACTTACGAGAGCGTTTCAATGTCCAGCTTAATACAACCCGAAATTTTCTTTTCTGCACTGCCACCTTTCGAGCAGCGCATCGCGCAAGCGCTTGAAGATATGCGCCAAGGCAAGCCTGTTTTGGTCATGGATGATTTTGACCGTGAAAATGAAGCCGACCTGATTGTCGCCGCAGAAACCCTAAATGTCGAAACGATGGCGCGCATGATTCGAGACGGTTCAGGCATAGTTTGCTTAACGTTGACCAATGCGCTGGCCGACCATCTCCAATTGCCGCCTATGGTGACAGATAACTCAAGTCAATTTAAAACGGCTTTTACCATCACCATTGAAGCCGCTGAAGGCGTCACTACCGGTGTGTCGGCCCAAGACCGCACCACAACCATTCATGCAGCCATTAAAGACGGTGCTGCAGCCAGTGACTTAAACAGACCGGGACATGTATTTCCACTGCGCGCACGTGACGGCGGTGTATTAACACGCCGCGGACATACTGAAGGCAGTGTAGATCTTGCGCGTTTAGCTGGACTAAAACCCGCTGGCGTCCTATGTGAGGTCACCAATCCAGATGGCTCAATGGCTGCTGGCATTCAAGTCCTTTCCTATGCGCAAACACACAATCTCACTCTAATTACCATTGATGAAATTGTGCAATATCGGCTTGCGCACCAAATCTAATATAAAGCTTTAACAAAAAGCCCAGCCTGTACGCTGGGCTTTTTTCTATAGGTCGAAAAATGTTTGCTTTTTAAGCACAGTTAATTTAATAAAAGAATATAACCAATAATTAAAAATAAATAAGGTTCAATCATGCTCAGCCATTTTTCAGATTTAAGCCGTGAAGACACCCAATTCATCCAGCGTACTTATCAGGTGCTTTTCGGCGCTTTGGCACTAATGACTTTATTAGGCATATTTTCTTATACCCAGCTCCCACCTGCCTCCGCTGGCCCGCTGATGCTTTTAGATTCTATTATCTGGATTGCATGCGGCTGGTTTGGTCTGCGTAACCCCATTAAAGCGGTTTTTCCAGCATTTCTAGTGATTACAGGATTATGCCTAGGGCAAATCGCGCATTTATACCGTCCAGATGTTTTCTTGACCGCTGCAGCGACCACCTTGGCTATTTTTGCAGGAACAAGCGCCTATGTATTTTTCAGTAAAAAAGATTTCTCTTTTTTACATGCCAGTTTAAATATCGGTTTTTGGGTCATTCTTGCCCTATCGGTTGTTTCGCTCTTTGTTCATATCAACGCTTTATCCATATTTATCGGTATTTTTGGCTCTATCATATTTATTGGCTGGATTCTTTACGATACCAGCCAAATTTTATTACGCGCAGATCAGCTCGGCTATAACGCTCATATGGGTGCTTTCGATTTATTTATGGATATTATCGGCTTGTTCAGCTTTGTTCGTCATCTATTTAATTTCATTGACGATTAATTCAACTGAATCATGCAGCGTCTGAATGCTTTCACGCTGAATATTCGGCTTTAATGCACTTAAATACAAAATCGATTTGCTGCGAAAATTCTGCTTATTTTACGGTGCCATATTAAGCCCAAACACCGTAAATGCCATAGATGGCAACGGCAATCAAAATCAGTCCGCATAAAGCCAGCAGCTTTGGATACCATGCAGATTTCGCTAAACGGTTAAATGACAGATAGACCACACTCAAAGTAACAAAATCCAAAATAATCCAGCTGATGGTCAATATCATTAAACTGAGGTTTAAATCGGAGCTGACGCCAGTAAATTGCGGGAAAAATGAGGCAAAAAAGATTATATCTTTAGGATTGGAAATACCGACGAGAAAGCCTTTTTTAAAGCCGCCAGATACCGCATTAAGCGTCATCGCATTTTCACTGGAAGAGCTTGTGATAACGTCTTTCAGAATGTCAAAACCAATATAAGCAATATACAAACAGCCCAGCACTTTAATGCCATTCAGCCATTGCTCATTAATATTCAGCGCACCTTTTAAAATCAGTATAGACAGTACGATTAATACCAATGACGCCAAATTAGTTCCAAAAATCGTTTGCAGCGCACGCTTATATCCACCTTGCAGGCCAGCACTGGCCACCAGCAGCATGACTGGCCCTGGTGTCGCAATCATCACCACTACAGCCGCGCAATATAAAAAATACTCCGCAAAATTCACCGCCAACCTCTTTATTGATTTTTAAAGGTTCATAAAAAAAGAGGACTCAGTCCTCTTCTGCCATATATTGCATCAAATGAATACTAATGCCGTCTGCCCGTAAAAAAGCCAAGTCATAGCTTGCGGTCGCCAGCGCCAATATGCGGCGCTCAAATTCGTCCCACAATGGGCGCACTTGTTTATAATGAATGCCTAAACCGCTTTCATCGGTAAAATGACGGTTTTTTTCACATAATTTCAAGGCATGGTACAGCTTGCGTCCGCGTGTAGCATCTGGGCGCAGCCGCACACGTTTAGACAGCACAAAACCTTCGACATGGCGTATATCCGCCAGCGGCAGCAGAGGCACTAAAATCTGATCCAGCTGCGCATCCAAGCGATGCCATACCGCACTTTGCTGATCGGCTGTATAGGTATTCCACCGAATGACTTCATGATTAAAACGGCGGCAGCCGCGGCAAACTGAATCCCCAAATACCGTCGAACAGCGTCCCGCACAGGGGGTTAATGAGGCAATCCGGCGATCCGTAGTCAATGCAAGCTCCAAAAACATTCATAAAATCTGCATCGCCGGCATTTTTCCGGCTGGTCAAGAATATACACGCTCTGCTGCTGGATGAGAAGCCGTGAATCTGTAATGGATCACTCGCTTATTCGCGCAATTCACGTTAAAATATGCGCCTTTCAAAATTCTTAATTTTCAATTGGAGTATCCATGAACGCTACTGTAGAACAGCTTGCACCTGTAGAACAGCATGCGGCCGATGGCTGGGTTGTTGCGGCGCTTTATCAATTCAAAGAAGTACAAGACTCTGCTGATTTACAGCAGCGCTTACTGAATTTGGTAAAAACCATCAACCTCTGCGGTACTCTGATTGTTGCTGATGAAGGCATTAACGGCACAGTTGCCGGCGACCGCCAAGCAGTTGATACGATTCATCAATTCCTTCTGAATGAAGGTTTTGCTTCGATGGAATATAAAGAGTCTCATAGCTCTGAAAAACCATTCCGCAAAATGAAAATCAAACATAAAAAAGAAATTGTAACTTTAGGTGTGGAAGTGAAGCCGCGCGACTTGGTTGGCCATTATCTAGACCCGAAAGAATGGAATGAACTGATTGCACGCGACGATGTGATCTTGATTGATACCCGCAACGACTATGAATATAAAGCGGGTACTTTCAAAGGCGCGATTGATCCTCAAACAGAATCATTCCGTGAATTTCCAGATTATGTGAAGAAAGAATTGGAACAGCATAAAGACAAGAAAATTGCGATGTTCTGCACAGGCGGCATCCGCTGTGAAAAATCGACATCTTTATTGCTTCAAGAAGGCTTTAGCGATGTCTACCACCTCAAAGGCGGCATCTTAAAATACCTTGAAGAAACGCCTGCAGAAGAAAGCATGTGGGAAGGCGAATGTTTCGTCTTTGACGGACGTACCGCCGTAACGCATGGTATGGAAGAAGGTGCAAATATTAAATGTCACGCGTGCGGCTGGCCGTTGCTTCCAGAAGAAGTGGAATTGCCAAGCTATGAACATGGCGTGTCATGTAAGTATTGCATCGACAAGACCTCAGAACAGCAAAAGTCTGGCTTCCGCATGCGCCAATCACAAATTTTGGCGGCTAAACGCAAACGCCTCTAAGTACATTGCAAGGTCTCTGTAAAATTTCCGAAAAAGGCGCTCAAAATTGAGGGCCTTTTCTTTTATCTGGCTGAAGCTTTAATTTGTAAGCGATATTTTGATTAATCAAAGGCCATCTCTTCTGTTTAGCCCTTTCTTTAACATTGCACATCTGTACTTTACCTCCGCTGCAATTAAACTTAGGATATTTTCAGCGCTTTTGAATAATGACCTATGAATTTAACTGAATGGATTATTTCCGTTATGGAACAGCTGGGCTATCTGGGCATTGCCTTGCTGATGTTTTTAGATAATGTCTTCCCTCCTATTCCATCAGAAATTATCATGCCTTCTGCCGGCTACACGGCATCCCAAGGCCAGCTGCTTCTCATCGGGGTCATTATTGCCGGCTGTATAGGCTCTTTAGCTGCAGCAGCTGTACTGTATTGGGTTGGGCGCCAATTCAGCCATGCTGCAATTTTTCGATTTGTAGACCGTTACGGCAAATATTTGTTTATTAAATCTGCAGATGTTGAAAAATCCTTAGCTTGGTTTGAACACTATGGACATCGGATTGTGTTCGTCGGCCGTATGGTTCCAGCGGTACGCTCTCTAATCAGCATTCCTGCAGGAATGAGCCGAATGCCCTTTTGGAAATTCATGTTTTACAGCTCACTCGGCACGATTATTTGGACCACTTTCTTGGCCTATGTCGGTTTTTACTTCGGTGAAAATCAAGCCATGATGCACCAAATTTTCAGTCAGGTCGGCTATGTCATTATGGCAATTGTTGTAGTGATTATTCTTTGGATTCTTTACCGCCGCTATCAGCGTAAAAACAACAGAAAAGGCTGAATAATACTGAGTAAATTGACTGCATACCTGACCACACAATCCCGCTTCAAGCCAAAGGACTGTTTGCAGCATCTTTCATCTTGCTGAAAAAATAGATACATTTAAATAAATTTAAGCACTGCCCTTGCCGCTTTTAATAATGACAATGGAGCCAAGCGACATGATAAAAAAATATACCTTCTACTTCGCGCTTTGTTATGGCGCCGCTATGCTGATTACCGGCATTATCATCAGTTTCTTTGATCTGCCCGGCGGCACATCCGTTGCCTGCCTCGTTGCCGCAGGTTTTGCAGCAGCGATGAAATTTGTGCAGGATCAGCAGCGCGCTCCAGAAGCAGCAGAAAAGAAACAGCTGATTTGGGGCTGCCTCATCGCTTCTGTAGCCGTAAGCGTACTTGCTTCTATGGTGTCTTTAATAATTTTTGCCGAAACTGCAGATTTCTTCAGTATGCTGAGTACTGTTCCACTGTGGATCTGGGCAATTGCCATTCTCTTTACCCTGCTCATCCACTATTTTATCTTGGCTTTGTCATTTGGCTGGTTTGCCCGCTGGAATCAAAAAAATATGCTTAAAAAATAATACAGTCCGCACCAACACGCGAAACTACAGCACATAAAAAAGCGCCCCTAAAGGCGCTTTTCAATATCTAAATCAATTAGTTTGGTGTGTGATACATCAAATATAATTCATTCAAATTTTCTGGAATTTCTTCTGCCAGTTCGTCCATCAATTGGCCGTTGCGGCGGAAAGTTTCCATTTGCGGATCTTCTTCATCAATGCCGCTAAACACCATAATCGGCAAAGTTAAATCAATCAGCTGCTCTTCAAATTCTTCTGCAAACCAAGCGTCTTCATTCAGGAACATGGCATCAACAAAGCCCACACTCCAGTCGCCTAAGCTTGATTCAACGTCAGCTTCTTCAATTTCGAAAGGAAACTCAATTCCTTCTTCGTTCGCCAAGTTTTGACGAATCGATTCCAGCCATGCTTTAACTTGAGCGATAATTTCGGCAGGCACTTTCTTTTGATTATTATCAAAAAGCTCATCCAGCCATTTCGCAAATGCAGGGCCTACGGCAATTGCACACAGAAAACCGTGAGTCGCAGCAAAATCCAGACCGTGCTCATTGTCATCACCGTCTAGATATTCACTTAATAGGTCTAAGTTTAAAGCACTCATTTCACATCCAAACTTGGAAACTTAAAGGCGTAGCATAGCATTTTCAACGCTTAGGCAGAATCAGATTTTATTCGTCATCATCATCCAAATCGTCATCGTCGAAATCGTAATCAAATTCTTTTAGTTCTCGCTCCAAACGGCGCTGTGCCAATAAATCATCGATCAAGCGGCGCTTTTCCAATGATTCCTTTGCACTGATCTTGCTGCCGGCTTCATCGAAATTAACGTCATCATCACTGTAGCTATCATCTAGTTCAAAATCTGTAGAAGACACTTAAACTACCTCATAATGAAAAAATGTGAAGGGTCCTAGGCGCTATTTATATGGGTTCTAGAACCATGTCAAGTTTTATTTGTTTTTTTACATTTAATTTGCGTTTAGGGCTATATTTCAGAGCAAATTTTATGGCATGATATAATCCACCCTGCGTCTTTCAGTTTTATGACAGTCCATCTGTGTTAAGCACTGGTTATTGAGTAAAAGTCATAAAGAGAAATACGGTAGGGCTGAACTTGAAAACAACAAATTCACCCCCATCTCATTTACTGAATTAATATTTTAAAATTTTATCAGGCAGCGCCGCGCTGGTTTACCCTGATGAAATACGCAAGCTATTCACAGCTAAATTTAAGCGAATTGTGCTAAAATGCACGGTTTTTTACTGTCACAAATTCAACGATGAGTGAGCAAAGATGAGCGATATGAATTCCCCTACTTCACAAGTAGCGGCGCTGATTAGCCGAGGCAAAGAACAAGGTTACCTAACTTTCGCTGAGGTTAACGATCATCTCCCGGACTCGATCACAGAAAGCGAACAGATTGAAGACATCATTCAAATGCTGAATGACGTTGGTATTCCTGTACATGACCGCGCGCCTGAATCTGACGATACCATGTTTGAAGGCGGCAACGAAGCTGCCGATGAAGTTGCAGAAGAAGAAGCTGCTGCGGTACTTGCATCTGTAGAAAACGAACCTGGCCGCACCACTGACCCCGTCCGCATGTATATGCGTGAAATGGGTACTGTTGAGCTTCTGACACGCGAAGGCGAAATCAGTATTGCAAAACGCATTGAAGAAGGCATCCGCGATGTTCTTCACTCAATTGCTTACTGGCCTAATGCGGTTGAAGTTGTACTGCAAGAATACAAAGATTATGAAGCAGGCGAACGCCGTCTTGCTGACCTTCTTTCAGGCTATTTAGACCCTGAATCAGATGAAGAAATTCCAGAAGTTCTAGAAGAAGAATCCGAAGAAATTGATGAAGAAGAATCTTCGACCAGCAAATCAGCCAAAGATGTAAAATTGGATGATGATGAAGAGGAAGAAGAGTCTGAAAGTGACGACGATTCTGAAGGCGATTCTGGCCCAGATCCTGAAATTGCAAAAGCGCGTTTCACTGAACTTGAAAATGCGTGGAAAAACACTAAAGTTGTAATTGAAAAGCATGGCCGCAGCAGCAAGCAAGGCGAAGAAGCCCTAGAAGCGCTTGCATCTGTATTCATGATGTTCAAGTTCACTCCGCGTTTATTCGATATTATTTCTGAACTGATCCGCGGCACACACGACCAGATCCGTACATCTGAGCGTGAAGTAATGCGTTATGCAATCCGCCGCGGCCGTATGGACCGTACTCAATTCCGTACATCTTTCCCGGGCCAAGAATCAAACTTTGCTTGGTTAGATGAACAAATTGCCAAAGCGCCTGCAGATCAAAAAGGCTACTTGGAAAAAGTCCGTCCAGACATTCTTGCATTCCAGCAGAAAATTGCGGATATCGAAAAAGAACTTGTTCTGAACGTAAAAGAAATTAAAGACATTTCTAAACGTATGGCTGTGGGTGAAGCAAAAGCCCGCCGTGCTAAAAAAGAGATGGTTGAAGCCAACTTGCGTTTGGTAATTTCAATTGCGAAAAAATACACTAACCGCGGCTTGCAATTCCTGGACTTGATTCAAGAAGGCAACATCGGCTTGATGAAAGCGGTTGATAAATTTGAATACCGCCGCGGCTACAAGTTCTCGACTTATGCGACATGGTGGATTCGTCAGGCGATTACCCGTTCGATTGCCGACCAAGCGCGTACCATTCGTATTCCAGTGCATATGATTGAAACCATTAACAAGATCAACCGTGTATCTCGTCAATTGCTTCAAGAAATGGGCCGTGAACCGACACCTGAAGAATTAGGTGAACGCTTAGAAATGGACGAAGTAAAAGTCCGTAAAGTCCTCAAAATTGCCAAAGAACCGATTTCAATGGAAACGCCGATTGGTGATGATGAAGATTCGCACTTGGGTGACTTCATTGAAGACAGCAACATCACTTCTCCAGTCGATGCTGCAACTTCAGAAGGCCTGAAAGAAGCGACTCGCGAAGTGCTGGAAAACTTGACTGAACGTGAAGCCAAAGTCTTGAAAATGCGTTTTGGTATTGATATGCCAACGGATCATACTTTGGAAGAAGTGGGCAAACAGTTTGATGTAACACGTGAACGTATCCGTCAGATTGAAGCCAAAGCGCTGCGTAAGCTGCGCCACCCTTCTCGCTCAGAACATTTACGTTCATTCCTTGAGAATGACTAACCCATTCCTGAGATAATGCAGACTTGAATATTCAGGGTACTCCCCCATAATATTGAGTATGCAGTAAATGAATCAAAATACCTGCTCTGGCAGGTATTTTTAATATAAGAGGTGTCCCATGACTGACATGATCGACCGCACGCCATCACGTGAACTACAAGAGCATCTTTGGGTTTTCCCAATGGACTATCCAATTAAACTCATTGGTAATGCTGGAGAAGAGTTGCGTCAAGCTGTTGCCGAAATCTTTATCAAGCATTTCCCTGATTTTGACGGCGAAAGCATGACAGTGACACCTTCACGTACTGGTAAATATCACTCTATTACCGCACAGCTTCGTTTTATAGAGCTGGAGCAGGTTCATCTGGTTTATGCTGACCTTGCGGCTTGCCCGCACATCAAAACAGCTCTCTAATAAAAAAACACGCTTTCGAGCGTGTTTTTTTATGCGTATTGCAACCCCTCACTTTATCCTTCTCCTCCTCTTTTCTATCAATTTCACTATAATAAGCTTTTCTATCCAGCCATTTTGTCAGGACATTCAGCATGGAGACCGAGGCGTCTAAACCGCAGCTCATCATTCGTCAATACACAGCGCTCACGCCTTATGAAGAACGCTTTTTAGAGATGAAGGCGCTGACCGAACAGCGTGATGAAAACACCCCAGACGAGTTATGGATTCTGCAGCATCCAGATGTGCTGACCCAAGGCCAAGCAGGCAAACCAGAGCATATTTTAATGACCAGCAGCATTCCTGTCGTTCAGTCTGACCGCGGCGGTCAGGTGACATGGCATGGGCCAGGCCAATTGGTGGCTTATTTCATGTTTGATTTAAACCGCCTTGGCTGGAATGTACGCACACTGGTCACTTATGCAGAAAATCTAATGATTGAACTGCTGAATAAGTACGGCATTCAAGCCTATGCCAAACCAGATGCGCCCGGCGTCTATGTCAATGAACGTAAAATTGGCTCACTGGGCTTTAAAATCCGCAAAGGCCGCTCATACCATGGACTTGCGCTGAATATTGATTGTGATCTCTTCGGTTTTCACACCATCAATCCTTGCGGCTATGCAGGGCTGGAAATGGTGCGCGTTATGGATTTAGTGCAAGACTATCCAAAATTTGAAAACTTATGCGTCGATATCATTGAAACATTAAAAAACAGCGGTTACTTTAAAGATGTTCGAATCGAACAGCGATAAAGCTTTTGCTTTCAGCACAAAAATAAATTAGAGTATTTACTCTAAACAAAATAAAACACTAAAAGGGATGAACGCGTGATTGCAGCAAAATCCGTCAAGCCCGCCCTGCAGCTAGCCTATGTCAAACTCATGATGGATGTGATTGGCAGAGGCTTAGTTATGGCGAGCCAAGTAGATGACGAAATCAAACAGGAAGTCTCTAAATTTCCAGAACAATTCACTTTGTCGATGAATGTTTTCCCAAATGGGCCGGCATTCATTGCACGTGTAACTGCCAATAAGCAGCTGGAATTGGTGCCCAATTTGCCTACCAAACCAGATCTGACTATTACTTTTAAGCATCTTAGCCACGCATTTTTAGTTTTTTCTTTCCAAGAAAGTACGGCGCAGGCGTTTGCCAATGACCGTATGATTGCGAATGGCGACATTTCCTATGCAATCCGCCTCGTCCGCTGCCTCAATAAAATGGAAGCGCTGATTTTGCCTAAATTGGTGGCAGAGCTTGCAGTCAAGGAATACCCAAGCGAACTCAGCCTAAAAGAAAAACTTACAGGAGCTGCCAGCATTTATCTCAAAGTGGCTCAATCATATTTCAAACGGAGCGCATAACTCATGGCTAAGCCTTATTACGAATTTTTCTGTCCAGTTAAAGTGATTGCAGGCCATGCAGCTTTAGAACACATTCCGTTTGAACTTGCGACTTTGGGTGCAGCCCGCCCAATGATCATTACTGACAAAGGCGTGCGCAGCAATAATCTATTGACGCCCATCGAAGCGGCTTTTGAATCGACTGATGCAGTCATTGGCTGTATTTTTGATGATGTCCCGCCAGATTCAAGCCTTGAAACTGTGCGCAAGGCCGCGCAGCTGTACCGCGATAACAACTGCGACGCCATCATTGCTGTCGGCGGCGGTTCAGTCATTGACACCTCAAAAGCGACCAACATTTTGGTGTCTGAAGGCGGCGACGATCTGCTGAAATATTCAGGCGCTCATAATCTGCCAAAGCCGCTCAAACCATTTTTTGTGATTCCAACCACGTCAGGTACAGGTTCTGAAGTCACAATGGTTGCTGTGGTTTCTGATAATCAGAAAAATGTAAAAATGCCGTTTGCGTCTTATTATTTGATGCCGCATGCTGCCATTTTAGATCCGCGCATGACGCAGACACTGCCGCCACACTTAACGGCAATGACAGCAATGGATGCCATGACGCATGCGGTTGAAGCTTATACCTGTTTGGCAGCCAACCCCATTTCTGATGCTTATGCAACAGCGGCAATTAAAAAAATCAGCGCCAGCTTATTTAATGTCTTGGACAATCCGACGGATGCCAACGGCCGTTTAGAACTGGCGCAAGCTTCGACCATGGCGGGGATTGCCTTCTCAAACTCAATGGTGGGGCTGGTACATTCACTTGGACACTCTTTAGGCGCAGTTGCACACCTGCCGCATGGTTTATGCATGAACTTGTTCCTGCCTTATGTATTGGAATACAACAAAGAAACCAATAGCGATAAACTAGCGGATTTGCTGCTGCCTTTAGCAGGACCTGATATTTACGCGCAGACCCCTGCCCATCTGCGCGCAGATAAAGCGATTTCAACGATTCAAACCATGCGTGACCGCATTTATGCGCTGACTAAATTGCCGCGTACTTTGCGTGAAACCGGTAAAGTCACTGAAGTGCAGTTTGAAGAAATTGCAGAAAAAGCGCTGAATGACGGATCGATTATTTACAACCCGAAAGAAGCGACCTTGCAAGATCTCAAATCTATCCTAGAAAAAGCTTGGTAATTGCTGAAAAATAAGCGAATATAGCCCCAAATAAGCCTGATGTTTTTTTAAACATCGGGCTTTTATCATGCTGAGCAGATATTTAATTATTATTCAGCATAATTGGCACAATTTCTGCTAAAAAAATCATGCAAAGTTACTGACAAATTGCGTCGTTTTAGAGTAGATTGGCGCGCTTTTGAATCAAATGCTTTTGAATTACACATAGGGGGGATCGTTCGTCTCAAACGGTCCTTATTGTATATGACTGATCCTTGATCAACGATTAAGAGGAAACGCCGTTGACAAATAACTCTGGGACTCAATCGGCAGCTAAACTGCAAAAAACGCTAGGGCTCTGGCACATCATTATTATTGGTTTAGCTTATATTCAGCCAATGACGCTATTTGATACTTTCGGCCTCGTGTCGGAAGAAAGTCATTATCATGTGCCTACCTCTTACATCATTGCCTTAGTTGCAATTCTGTTTACTTCCATCAGTTACGGACATATGATCCGCCGCTATCCATCTTCGGGTTCTGCATATACCTATGCGCAAAAATCCATTCACCCGAATGTTGGTTTCATGGTGGGCTGGTCATCTTGGCTGGACTATTTATTATCGCCAATGGTCAATATCATATTAGCGGTAATCTATTTGGAAGCTCTTTTCCCAGACGTTAATCACTGGGTTTGGGTAATCGGCTTGACCGCATTCATGACAGCAGTGAACTTGCGCGGCGCTAAATTCGTAGCAAACTTTAATGGCTTAATCGTATTTGTACAGCTTGGCGTTATTGCCTACTTTACCTGGATGGTTTACAGCTTGCTTGCAGGCGGTATAAATGCCGACGGCACATTAATCAACGCACCATATCAGCTCTGGAGTTTAGAGCCGTTCTGGAACGAAATGACCCAACTTGGCGCATTAATTACGGGTGCGACCTTGCTGTGCTTCTCTTTCACAGGATTTGACTCACTCAGCTCACTTGCAGAAGAAACCAAAGATACTGAAAAAACCCTGCCTAAAGCCATTTTCTTAACCGCTTTAATTGCAGGTATCATTTTTATTATCAGCACGTACTTCATGCAGATCTATTTCCCGAATGACCCTAAAACCTACTTTGAAGACGTAGCTGCAACTCAGCCAGACATTCTTCAAGCAGTAGGCGGCGCAGCATTCAAAACAGTTGTGCTGTATTTTGCAATTGTGACGGTGATGGCTTCAGGTATTTCTGCACATGCCGGCGTTTCACGCTTAATGTATGTGATGGGCCGTGACGGTGTCATCAATAAGAAGATTTTTGGCCATATCAGCCCGAAAAGCTTTACTCCGTCATACAACATTTTAATTGTTGGCGCAGTGGCTCTAACAGCAGGCTTCATGGATCTGGACATTGTGATTTCAATGATCAGTTTTGGCGCTTTAACAGCATTCACTTTCGTTAACTTGTCAGTGATTTCACGCTATGCACTGCGTGATGGACGCACCAAAAACTTCAAAGACATTCTGAGCTTTGTCATTATTCCAATGCTTGGTTTCCTCAGCATCTTTGCGATGTGGCTGGAAATTGAAGAAACAGCGCTGAAATTCGGATTATGGTGGGCGATGTTCGGTATCTTGTACCTTGGCTATAAGACCAAAGGCTTCAAGCACCCTGCACCGCAGCATAACGAATTCGATGATACTCATCATTAATCGCTGCAATACGGACAATAAAAAAGGCGCTTCATGCGCCTTTTTTATTGTGTACTGATTGAATGGATTAAGGGTCTTCTCTCACCAAACCTGTATTAAGAATCTGATCCACATTACTCTGCTGCAATTTTAAACCAATAGGCAAAACTAAAGGCTGGCATTCTTCCTGCGGCATATCCGGCACGGTTATTTTAAGCTTAGGATGAACCGACCACTGCCCCTCTATCGGCTGATCAAGCTTATATTTCAAATGAAATGATCTCGTCTGCTGCGGCGCAATGATTTCAGTTTTAGATACAGTGCATTCTCTAATTGGAAAATACTGCGTATCTCCCTGATTATTTTGAAGCATCATTGGCACATCACATGATGGATATTCAATACTTATATCTTTGTTATAAACATTATCCAGACTCAAATACACTTCTATCGGCACTGTTCCGCTTTGATCAAAATTTACCGCAACATCTTGCTGATCATATAGCACGTTTTGAGTTTTAGGATCGATAAACAGTATTTCACGGATCAGCATATTGCAGGCATCGATTGCTGCAGCACCCAGTGTAAGCCGCATTGGGCTTTGCTCCCAATGCGAAGGCGGCCCTACATTATCATCACCAGCATTTCCAAGACCTGGCGCTGGCGGCTGGCCATTGCCTGTGCCTTCCAGACTTGCGCCGCCTGCACCAAAATCCAGACCACACCCCGTCAATGCAATGCATAAAATTGATAATGGAAATAGCTTCTGCGGCCTATTCACTATCATGCTGATAAACTCCAAATCTGAAAGACTTATTGGCATCTGCTTTTCCCTCATCTAAAGCACAGCGCTCCGATGCCAACTTTAAAAGCTGCAGTGAATACTGCTGCCACAATTTTAAACTTTGATCATGTAATATATTGATTGATTCTTCTGTTAATTCATCAGCACAAATAGCCTGTTCTAAATAGGAGATCTGATCGGGCTGAAATAGATTATGTAAGCCCGCTGCCATATGAGACTGCAAATTATTGGTTAAAATTTTACGTGCTTCTTGCAAAGAAGGGTCAGGAATAAATTGACCTTTCTGCAACAAAATATGTTCATTTTCTTCTAAAACAACACCTAAACGGAGCAGTTCATTCAGTACCGAACGCGGATGACGCTCTGTAGATACACGCTTAACCAAATGCTCAAAACTATTTTCAGTTTCACTATGAAAAGGCAGGCTCTCCTTCCAGCCCTCGGCAATCCACAGGCCAATGACCCGTGAAGGCACACTTACAGGTTCAGATACCGTCGCTTCTGTTAAAGCCATCCCTGCCGCAGCAACCTCTTTATATGCAGTAACATCCTTGCGGTGTAAACCGGAAAGCAGGCTAAGAGCAGAAATTGTGGTTTTCTGATCGATACGTTGTAATTCTTCCATGGCTTGCTGATAGAAAATAGGTTTTAAAGCCGCAGTAAACTCCGTATAGCCCACCCCTGACCGGATAAGCCACTGGCTTAAATAATTCATCAATACAAGCACTTGCTGTAAATTGAATTCTGCATCGTTGGTGGGAAGTTTGCTCATTGAGTGCCAATACTAGATTGCTGGTTTATAAGTGAAATTTTCGCATTATTTGAACTGTTTAACAATTTCAAAATGATGCGTCCTTGTAGATATTCTAAATAAAAGTGTTTATTTTGATTAATTTCGTAAATTAATCATCTTCAAACAGCCTGTTACATCACCCAAAAAAAATTTAGCAATTGATGATTTAATTTCTGCCTCTCGCTCCATTAGCTGAGCAGTATCCATTCATCATGGCATAAGCAAAAATGTGCCGCTAAGAATAAAAAATTAAATTGAATAAGGCAATTAGACTCCAATTTCAGCTCATGCATTAAGCAACGTATTCAGCTGCCAATGCTTTATACCCTATCAGCGAAATTCTATTGCCATGCTTGTACAAGATTCGCCTTTACAAATTCAGTGAATTTTCCCACTTTACAGAGCAAGTATAATTGAACTATCCTAAAAATGCTAAATTTTCGCATTTATAAATAGCCATAATTTAAATTTTGTAGACCTAAATGTCGCAACTTAATTATTTGCCCCATACAGGAGTGAAAACGATGAAAAAACTAGCCTTAGCTTTAACTGCCGCAACGATATTCTGTGCGCAAGCCCATGCAGGATTTGCAGACTCTATGCGTGATCTGCGCGGAACTCTAAGCCAAATTACCGATACAACCAAAGAAATTACAGGTGTAACGAAAGAATTAGGCGGCTTTAAAAGCGGCGGAAATGCTAACAGCAGCAACTTTAAGTCTGGACAAAGCCTTTATCCGAAAATCAATAATCTTGCCCTCTATCAATCTGCAAATAAGTCGAGCTCTGTGCTGACAAAGCTAACTAAAAATACCGATTTAATCTTTTCAGGGAATGCATCCAATAACGGCTTTATTGAAGTAACAACAGAACACGGTAATGGCTGGGTAGAAGCCCATCTGGTGCAATAAAGCTCTGAACAAAAAAATTATTAAATTGAATGGCCTAGATACTGCTTGAAACACGCTCCGCACATTTAGGCCTCATCCATTTAAGCGCTAGATGCCCTGCCCTCATTTGACGCTTAAATGACTGAAAAATAGAGGAAATGTCATGAACACTTTTACTAAAAGCGGTTTAGCCCTTTCTATACTGATTGGCTTAACAGCTTGCGGCGGCTCTAGCTCGGATGACGCACCATCGGAACCGACACCGACACCGACACCAACGCCAACGCCAACGCCAACGCCAACAACAGTAGCCGATAAATTCACAGGTGAATGGATTCAAGGCAACTCAAGCCTTGGAAATAGCAATTGTAATGTTCCGCAAATTACAATCATTAAAACTAGCGACAATTCAGTCCAAGCTGTGAATGAAGAAGCCGCATATGCCACACACAATAGTACTGAAAAGAGCTGCAGTGGAGAGCTAATTTCTAAACGCTATCAATTACTGCATGATTTGGTCATTAGCGATATACAACCTGCAGCGACTCTTAGCAATTTCCAATATCATGCAATTAAATTTCAACCTGAAAGAGGCAACACTGCGAACAATCGTGTACTGACTTTCTTAAATAACAATAGCTTCTGTATTATTAACAGCACCATTTCAAATCCGAATTACATCATCATGGAGCGAGGCCTGATCAAAGACCCGCTGAAAGATAGCCGCTGCTATACCAAAAATACCGTTGGATTTTTTACCGCCCTCAAACCAAAAACTAAAGTGACTACAGCTGAATTTAAAACTGCCAGTTTTGTAAATTCCATAAGCACAACTGATTTTTTAGCGCAGCTGAATGAAATGGGTCAAAATGGCTATAAAATCATAGGCTATAACAGCAAAACGAATGATCAAAGCAATGTAAACAGCTATATGAAATTAGCCAATGATACGGCACGTTTCAGCCATATCGTTGCTGACCGTAATGCAGCATCTCTCGCTGATAACTATTTCTCATGGCGCAATCAATTAAATGAAAAAGGCAAGTCTGGTTATCAGCACCTGCATAGTGTTAGACCGTCCACCGCACTTAATTACAAAGATTATTTCATTAAAAAAGAGAATGATACTGCGACTTATACCTATGACAGCGGTTATGTTTATCCATTAGTCGATTCCACCCTGCTCATAAATACACTCAATGCACTCGGTGCACAAGGATGCAAAATCATTGGGTTTTCAAGCTACTTCACCGGTTTGCGCTCAGATGTTCTAGGCGGTAAGGAAAATAGTCCTAAAATTGCAACTTGTGTAAATAGCAGTGCACATAACGGCACCTATACTTACCGCTATAAAGACTATCCAACCAACAGCACCAGTGTAGAACGCACTATAGCCCTGCAAACAATGATTGATGAACAGGCTAAAGAAGGCTACCGCATGGTCAGCCGTTCATTAGATATGAGTTCGACCACAAAAAATGGTTTGCTGTTTATGAAAGACAGCGAAAATAGCAATGTAGGCGAGTTTAAAGTCTTCAGCGAAACAGCATTTGGAACATCGACCTATAATGATGTATTGCTGAAACGTTTAAATCAGCAAGGCCAATTAGGCTGGATTTTCACCAATAGCCAGCTGATATATGCCACCCAGCCTAAACATCTGCAGACTGATTTGGTGAGCTTCCAGCTTATTGACTAAATCATCCAGTTTTTTTTGTACGGATGCGCCAATCTTCCAACATTGCCTTCAGCTTGCATAAAGCCGGAGGCAAACTTTTTTCAGCCTACTTTAAGCGGCAATTAAAGCCCATTTGCGTATCGACGATATTATTCTGATACCCCAAAGACTGTATAAATGCATTTCGGTCGTCCAGTAGTTTTTGGTCCGCTTCTGGCAAACGGCTGCGGTTTTGCACGGCCAATTTCAGTGTTTCATCTACAATGCTTTGATAAATACCGCAGACTTCTTGCCGTTTCTGTTTTTTCAAAATGCGCCCAAACCAGCTGCGCTCAAAATCTTCAGGCTTTAATGATGCTCCCCATGCTTCAATACGCTGATTCTGCAGCTCACGTAAATCTGTAATGCCCTTCTGTATTTCTTCTTTCGTCAAAGGCTGTACAGGTGATGCCGCAGCATCATCTGCATAGCTAAATACGCTGCAACCCGTTGCTGTCACAAAAGCTAAAATTGCAGGGAGCTTTTTTAATTTTTTTAAAGTTTTCAAATTGAACCTTAATTTCACCTATTCAATAAATTTCGTTATACACAATTCATCCTGCAATACAAAGCTTTAACAAAAAAACATTACATTTATCTTTCATAATATTTTTGTTAATAAAATATATTTATATTGTTTTCCCACTATTTTTTATAATCTAACTCCATATTATCTTTTAAAAGATGATTTAAATAATCAGGCACTATTATTGCTTTAAATAAATCCTTATTTATACATTTTCTAGGATTTATTTTAATGAAAAAGATGTTTCCATTAGGCTGTGCTGGTTTGGGTATTCAAGCATCTAGTTTTGAACAGCCAGTATCACTTAATGAACCTTCTATTGCTGAAAAATTTGAATTATTGCAAAAAGCCGAGCTTTGGGATTTTATAGATCATATTCCGCTTCATGCAGACTTCATTGATGATTATATCCAAGGCAGTCAAAAAACAGGCATTCCTATTTATTCAGGTTATGGTTGCTATGTTTGGGGTAATCATGAAACTGAATTTAAAACCAATATAGATTTAAGCGCTGCTGTCGGCGCAAAATATCATAATATTATGATGGCCGCTAAAGACATCAGCCGTTCATATTTAAGCAATGAACAAGTCGCTAAGGCTTACCTATATTTTTATGAATATGCACTTAAAAAAGGTGTAAATATCACCTTTGAAAATCATGTCGACAATTGGTCTGAAGACTACCGCCGCGTGATGCAGGTTGCTGAGTTAGTCCAAAAGCAAGGCATACCGTTTCAACTGGCTATGGACTATAGCCATTGTATTTTTAAAATTGAAAACCCAGTGGAATGCCATGTTTCCTTTCAAGGCAGCCCAGATGCCATCCGTAAATTAGATCCCTTTAATACAGACAGTTATGCCGATGACTGGCTCAACAGCAACCTTGTGCATTGGGGGCAAATCCGTCCTGCTGTACCCAATGGCCCTTTAAATATGTGGGCTTCTGAAAGCAGTCCATGGGAAGGTTTTGGTGTAGACCGTCCGGGACGCGGCATTCAGTACCCCTTTGCACAGCCGAATGCAGGCGAATGGCCAACGGAAGTTTGGCATGCGCATAAATTAGCTTGCACTAAAGAAGTCATTAAAAAGCTTATAGACAGCTACCTGTACAATCCTGAATCCAAACTTGAAATAATGACCGTAGACAATATTAATTTATGGTCCTATGGCTTAGGCTGGAAATACAACATGTTCCAAGACAGCTGCCATGTAGCAGCTTATATCCGTGAACTGTACGCAGAACGCAGCGCTATTTATGAAGCTAAACAGAAACTCAGCGTGCAGGATTTTGTGAAACAATACCGCGCCTAAAAACTTTTATTCCGCGCAAAAAAATAAAGCATTATTTTCATAATGCTTTATTTTTATTAACTCAATAGAAAGGATTAAGCGACTGCATTTTCTGCAGCCTTGTTATATGAACGGTTATACATTTGCTCTAGATGTTCGCCTACGGTACAAGGTTCAAATTTAGCCTGCTCGCCTTCTTGCAGCGTTCCTAGCACAGGTGTAATCACGGCATGATAATCAGGCTCATAGAAGAAAGGAATTGAATAGCGGTACTGTCCTTTAGAAAAAGTATTTTTCACCCGGTGCGGGTTGGAATGATAGAGGCCATTGGTCCATTTCGGGATCATATCGCCCAAGTTCACCACAAATGTACCTTCAATAGGCGGAGCGGCAACCCAAGTACCATCCGGCATGCACACTTCCAGACCGCCCACTTGATCCTGCGCCAAAATTGTCACTGAACCCCAATCGGTATGTGCCCCCACGCCATAGGTCAGGCCATCTTCATCTTCCGGTGTAGGCGGATAGCGGATCATGCGCAAAGTCCCCATTGGATCTTGGCTTGATGCATCAAAATAGTCTGCGGGCAATTTTAAAGTTAAGGCCAAAAGTTTCATCAGGTAATCTGCCAGCGAATACATCGCCTCTATATACTCTTGGCAAATTTCTTCGCATTCTGGCAACTCTTCAGGCCATTGATTCGGCCCATAGTTTTGATATTTGGCAATTGCAAATCGATGATCTTGCGGATAATTTTTACCGCAATAAAATCCTTCCTTATGATCTGGCTTACCATAAGGGTCTAACTGCTGGCCGTTCAGCTTGTCAAAACCGCGAAAGCCAAAGAAGTTCTTTACATCATACTTCTGCTTTACTTCATCAGAGAGCGCCAAGAGATCTTTAGAAAGCGCAAACTGGCGCGCAATCATTTGTAATGGAACACTGTGATTTTTCACATAAAAGAAACCCGAATGCATTGCCGCTTTACGCAGTTCTGCCACCACTTTTTGTGTAGCTTCGCATTCTGGATTATTTACATCTACATCTTTTAAATCAATAACTGGGATACTCATACCATTTCAACCTAAAATATAATTCAGCAAAGTTTCAATTCAGCGCATTTGAATTAAAGCAATTCATATGCCATTTAAATATTTTAAAAACAGAAAATAAAAAGCGACTTAATACTCAATTAAATCACTTTTAAACATTAACTTTTTTCAGCCAGCATATTTTCTGTGACAGCTTCCTTTTGCTTTTTCTTACGGTTAAATACAAGGTTCAAAAGAATCCCTGCAAATGTTGCTGTGGTAATCCCGCCCAGATCTAAACTGCCAATATAAATCGAATAATTTCCTGCGCCCATAATCACAGTTACTGAAGCGACAATAATATTGCCGTTTTGGGTAAAATCGACTTTGTTTTCAATCCAGATTTTAGCACCGGCAATCACAATCAAACCAAATACAATCATGGATGTGCCCGTCAAAATAGCAGCAGGCAGTGTACTGATCACTGCACCAAACTTAGGCGACAATCCCAGTAA
This sequence comes from Acinetobacter sp. ANC 3813, assembly GCF_002135435.1. Classification (GTDB taxonomy): domain Bacteria; phylum Pseudomonadota; class Gammaproteobacteria; order Pseudomonadales; family Moraxellaceae; genus Acinetobacter. Next base: position 310,665 of record NZ_NEGK01000001.1, read on the forward strand.
AATAGCCGCAAGCCCTGCGATCACAAAAACAACCGTAGAATAAATCCGTGTTGCCGCCATGACGCCAATATTTTCTGCATAAGTGGTCAAGCCCGTACCGCCAGCAGCGCCAGACATGGATGTACAGAGACCATCCGCAAGGAAAGCGCGGCCCATATATGGCGTAATATTTTTACCTGTCATTTCACTGACGACTTTAAAGTGTGCAAGATTTTCTGCAATTAAAATGAAGGCAATAGGCAAAATCAGTAAAATTGCATTGAGCTGAAATTCTGGCTGATGAAATGTAGGCAAACCAAACCAAGCCGCATTGGCCACTGGTGCAAAATCAATTGGCTTGCCCAAACCTAGTACGTTAGCCAAAACAAAATAAGCCAAATACGCAATAATAATCCCCACCAGCAGCAGCAAGCGGCGCAGCATGCCTTTGGTAAATACCGCAACACCGCCTATACACATTGCAGTTAGTAACGCCATCCATGTATCAAAAGCATTGCCAGCTACCGCTTTAATTGCGCCAGGCGCAAGATTTAGCCCTACAATCATAATAATCGCGCCAGCAACAACAGGCGGCAGCAGATTTTCCATCCATTTTGAGCCAGTTTTCATCACCACTAAGCCCATCAGTGCATAGAAAAGTCCACAAACAATAATTGCCCCTAAGGCAATGCCAATATTGGGGTTAAGTCCTGAGCCGCTATATCCTGTAACTGCAATGACTGCGCCAATAAAAGCAAAGCTGCCGCCCAAATAGCTTGGCACTCGTCCGCCGGTAATTAAGAAAAATAGAATCGTTCCTATACCTGAAAGCAAAATGGTCAGGCTGGGATCAAAGCCCATTAATAGCGGAGCTAAGACAGTGGCGCCAAACATGGCAAAGGTATGCTGCAAACCTAAAATGACAGATTGGCCTGCTGGCAAGTACTCATTCATTGCCACAGGTGTTGTTTCAATATCACCTTTAAACGGTGTAAAATTTATAAACCAGTTTTCTTTCATCACATATTCCCCAAACCCTTCGGCTATGTGACTGATGCCTATTCTGCTAACTGAATAAACATCAGTAGACCTGCACGCATGTGCTTAAACAGCGTGAATTAAATGCTCGTGCTTGTATTAATTCAATAACCAACACAGCTGGTCAGGATTATGCAACTTATATACCAATGATTAAAAATTATCCAAATTAAGGACTTATTCGCAGATTTTTTTATTTTTACTACTTAATTGCTGTAAATACTGAATAAATCAAAGAATAAATTTGCACCAATTTAAATATTCATGAACTTTATTTGATCAATGAGTAAAAAATGCCCAGTAATTTCATAATTAAACCATCCGAAATTTACAGTATTTTTATAATTAAATTTACAGATTTAATGAACAGAAAATTCCTGACTTACCCTTGATATTGACTGAGTAACTTTCACTCTGCTGTATATCAACCAACAAACACAAAAAAGCCACCTCAATTGAGATGGCTGCTTCACCGCTGCTAAGCTTAAACCAATTCTTTAAAATCTTGCTGACGCCACGCTTCATACAAGATCACAGCAGTTGCATTCGATAAATTCAAACTGCGTGAATTTGGCGCCATCGGCAAGCGAATCCAGTGCTTTTGCGGAAACATCATGCGTACATCTTCTGGCAGACCGCGAGTTTCAGGCCCCATTAGAAGCGCTACTGGACGATTCAAATCTGAAGTATGCGGTGTTTCCGTGCCCTTTGTGGTTAATGGATAAATCGCATCCATATCAATACCGTTGTCTTTCAAATGCGCCAAACACTCTTCAAAGTTTTCCCATACTTTCATGTGCGCCCATTCATGATAATCCAAACCGGCACGGCGTAATTTTTTGTCATCCAGCTCAAAGCCTAATGGCTTGACCAAATGCAGCTGCGCCCCTGTATTGGCGCACAAACGAATGATATTCCCTGTATTTGCTGGAATTTCTGGCTCGTATAAAACTACATGGATCACTGGATTTCTCTACTCTTTAAAAAATGAAGTAAGGTGATCATCACCTTACACTCTGGTACTGACTAAGCTGATGGCTCCAACGCCAAGATATCGACTTATCTTTACGTTGGATAATTTTGGCCTTGTGCTCGGGCAACACAATCATGCTTACCTTTTTACTTAAGCGAAAACAAGACCGCGGCTTATCCTCTTTGCTCGGGCAACGCTTCGCGTTGTTTACCCTCGCTCATGCCATTGAAGCTGATCACGCAGGCTGACCACATCACCAATAATCGTCAGTGTAGGCGCTTGAATCTGGTATTCAGATACTTTAGAAGCAATATCGGCCAAAGTGCCAACCACCACTTTCTGCTCTGGTGTGGTTCCCTTGGAAATTAAAGCCACAGGCATATCTGGGCGCTGTCCATGCTCAATCAGCTTTTCACAAATGCTTTCTAAACCAACCAAGCCCATATACAGTACAAGTGTCTGATTTTGATAAACAAGTTCATTCCAAGGCAATTCTGGTGAACCTTCCTTTAAATGACCTGTTAAAAACCGCACACTTTGCGCATAATCACGATGGGTTAAAGGAATACCCGCATAAGCTGAACAGCCTGAAGCGGCAGTAATACCTGGCACCACTTGAAAAGCGACACCCGCAGCAAACAGCTCCTGAATTTCTTCACCGCCACGGCCAAAAATAAAGGGATCCCCGCCTTTTAAACGGCAAACACGTTTACCCTGCTGCGCGTATTTAACCAATAAAGCATTAATGCCTTCTTGCGGCACAGCATGATTTGAACGCGCTTTCCCCACATAAACTTTTTCAGCATCGCGTCGGCAAAGCTCCATAATTGCTGGCGAAACCAAACGGTCATAGATCACTACATCCGCCTGCTGCATCAGACGCAACGCTTTCAACGTCAGCAGTTCTGGATCGCCTGGACCTGCCCCGACCAAATACACTTCACCTTTAGGCTTAGTCCATTCAATCAGTGCCTGTTCAATTAAACGGTCTGCTTCTGCAACGTTGTCATTAAACACCTGCTCTTTCAGCGGGCTGGCATATAAGTCTTCCCAAAAGATACGGCGTTCATCGGGGTTCGCAATTTTTGCTTTTACAGCTGCGCGCCATTTTCCAGAAAACTCTGCAAGTTTACCCATACCATGCGGAATGCTGGCTTCAAGCTGAGTTCGAATTTGACGTGCAAGTACTGGCGATGCGCCATTGGTTGCAATAGACACCACCAACGGTGAACGGTCGATAATTGCAGGAACCATAAAACGGCAATGCGGTGGATCATCCACACTATTGACCAGTACGTTGTCGCTTTCACAGGCTACAAAGACTGCTTGATTGACCACTGAATCATCTGTGGCTGCGATCACTAAGCGGTAATTGCGTAAAGGCAATCCTTCACGGTACGCCGCTTGTTGATATTCACCGCCGCTTTGCTCAACGATCTCCAATAGATTGGCGTCGATTTCAGGTGCAAGCACATGAACCGCAGCCCCTGCTTTCGCAAGCAAGAGCGCTTTGCGGTAAGCAATATGACCGCCGCCGACAATCAGACAAGGCTGCTGTTGCAGCTTTAACGAGATTGGAAAAATATCCACACAAAACCTCAATATTTTTGTTCTGATTGCCTTAAGCAATTATCGTGCACAAAACTCTGTTAAACATCGGCAATATCAGTCGATATACGTCGCACCGCCCATGTATGGACGCAATACTTCTGGAATTTCAATCGAACCGTCTGCACGCTGATAGTTTTCCATCACTGCAAGCAGTGTGCGGCCCACAGCTAAACCAGAACCATTTAAAGTATGAACCAATTCAGTTTTCTTTTGATCTACACGGTAACGCGCCATCATGCGGCGTGCTTGGAAGTCACCCATGCTTGAGCAAGATGAAATTTCACGGTAAGTATTCTGGCTTGGCACCCAAACTTCTAAATCGTAAGTTTTGGTTGCCCCAAAGCCCATATCACCGCCGCACAGTACAATTTTACGGTATGGCAAGCCTAAAGCTTGAAGAATGCCTTCGGCATGACCCGTCAATTCTTCCAATGCATTTAAAGAATCTTCAGGTTTTACAATTTGCACCATTTCAACTTTATCAAATTGGTGCTGACGGATTAAACCGCGTGTATCACGGCCATAAGAGCCTGCCTCACTGCGGAAACATGGTGTATGCGCAGCATATTTCAAAGGCAGGCGGTCAGCATCAATAATTTCGTCACGGACAAAGTTCGTCACTGGCACTTCAGCTGTAGGAATAAGATAAAATTCTTTTTCGCCTTGAAGCTTGAACAAATCTTCTTCAAATTTAGGCAACTGGCCTGTACCGCGTAAAGAATCTGCATTTACAAGATAAGGAACATAAGCTTCGGTATAGCCGTTCACATCGGTATGTGTGTTCAGCATAAATTGCGTAATTGCACGCTGCAAACGCGCTAATGGGCCTTTTAATACACTAAAGCGCGTACCTGTAAGCTTAGTTGCCGTTTCAAACTCCAAACCGCCCATCATTTCGCCAAGATCGGTATGGTCTTTGATTTCAAAATCAAATTCGCGCGGTGTGCCCCACTTCAGAACTTCAACGTTGTCGCTTTCATCTTTACCTTCTGGCACAGATTCATGCGGCATGTTCGGAATAGACAGAGATTTAGCTTCAATTTCAGCTTGCAGTTCTGTTAATGCAACTTCGGCCGCTTTAATTTCGTCACCAATTGATGACATGCGCGCCATGATTTCAGATGCGTCGCCGCCTGATTTTTTAATTTGGCCGACTTGCTTCGCGCCCGCATTGCGTTCTGCCTGCAAGTTTTCAGTTTTAGATTGGATTTCTTTACGGCGCGCTTCAAGTGCAGACCATTCTGCTGCGTCCAGCTGAACACCGCGTTTTGCTAAGGCTAAATTTACAGCCTCAATATTATTTCTGAGTAATTTCGGGTCGATCATAGCCAATTATTTGCAAAGAAAAAAACTGGCTATAGTGTAAGCTCTTAACAGTAAAAAATACAGTAATCGAGCTTACAGCTGGGGCTTATTAGAACAATAAAATACAAGATTTCTGCAAATTACTGATTTTCATAACTCGGCAAATTGGGCAAATATTCAGGCTTAAACAAAGCTTTCACCAAAGGGTAAGGCAGTTTCAGCTCCGTCATGCCCTCCGCATAACTGGCCAGCTCATACAGCGGGTAAACAAATACAATGCCATTTGCGCCGTAATAAAAATTATCACTGAGCTGAAGCTTGCTGCGTTCAATATTGTGCTCATCCAGCCACATCGTATTGGCTTCATATAAGGCGCTTAGCACTTTACGATCCGCATCTTTGACTAAAATATCCTGCAGCGCCAAGCGTTTTTTGGCTGTTAAGTCAAAATTGACGTATTCGACATGATACATGCCATGCGCAGCACCTGCAGTGTAGGTATAGCTTTCTAGCGCAAAGGTCGCAATATTGCCCCATTGGCTGATAAAACGGACAGACGTGGTGCTTTGACTCAAGCCAGCATCTGAACCTTCAGACAAATTCAGCTTTTCATTCGGCTCAGTAGAAAATGCAATGGGATCCGCTTTTTTGATGCGGTCTGCAAAATACTGATTAATCCAATCCACATTGGTTTCTACAGTTTGAATGGAATAGCGTGTACAGCCTTCCGCATCGCATGCTTCCGGTTTCGGCAGCGTCATTGCAACCGCTTTCGATTCAATCAGCGGAATACTTTCTGCCTTGACTTCAGCAGCTTGGATTTTGGGGTCTTGATCATTTACAGGTTCATTTCGCGGATGGCATGCCGTCAGCACACTCAGTGAAAATATTGCTGTCATAGAAGCTGTTAAAACGCTCTTATGAATTGTATTCATTGTCAAATCCCTATTACCCATACTGCAAAAAACCGTTATCTGACTACACTATACGCACTCTATACAGCTGATAAAATTACGAAATGTATCCATCGTTTAGATCTGGCTGCATCCGCCTAAAAAAAGAGCAGGACCAGCCTGCTCTTTTAAATTTTCATCCCTGCTTCAGGGCGAAATTCTGCATTCCTTATTGATCAATAATATCCGTGCCTTTAGGCGGAGTAAAATTGAAAGTTGATGCAGGAATTGAAGCATTAACTTTCATATTATTGAAACGCACATAAGTCGTTTGACCCAGTGAGTCCGCCAAAATCATCAAAGTCGGCGCTTTATTGGCGCCAAAGCTGATAGTCAAGCTTTGAAATGCTCCATCTTTATCTTTTGGATACAGCGTGTAATACGTTTTAGTTTTATTCGGCTGGGTTACACGGTAAGTCTGCATGATTTGGCTGGTATTGCCCGACAGCAGCAGCGCTGGCGTATTGGCTACCTGCTCATCTAAATTCTGACGTACAGCCTGCTGCAGGTCAGGGTCATAAATCCACACCGTTTTACCCGAAGTGACAATGGTTTGTTTTGCCGGACTGGTGGTTTCCCAGAAGAATTTACCCGGACGTTCAACTTTCATCACACCTTTAAAGGTCTGATTCATATGCTGTGCAGATAAGCCTTTTTTCTGTGGCGCTTTGCCGCTGCTCACTTTTGTTGTTTGCTCAAAATTCGCTGTAAAGCTTTTTACACCGTTGAGCTGGTTCACCAAGCTGGCTGCAGCTTGCTGCTCCGATGCTGCAGTTGCAGCCAAAACTGTTGTACTCATCATCACAGGTGCTAATGTCGCCGCACCTAATGCCATGGCACATATGGTTTTACGAAGCATTTTCATAAATTCACCTTTTATATTTGCAACATTGCAATTTATTCAATGCCCCATCTTAAACCAATTTTTAGGACTAATATGAGCGAAAACAATAAGTTTTGTATTGTTATTAATGCAAAATACCGTTTTTTGTCCATCATGATGGAGAATTGCTGCACAAATAAAAAAGCCCCCAAAATATGCGGGGGCTTTTAGTTACTGTAATTCACTGGCATCATTTCCATTGCACCCCAACTGAGGCGCCAGCGCCAAAATCACCTTCAGTATTGCCTGATGCAGCCATTTTGTAGACATATTTATTGTTTTGGGTTACTCCGCTAAAACCAATGGCAAAACCCTGTTCACTTTTCCAGGTACCTGCGCCAATACTCAGCATACTGTACCCTGCATCAGTCGGCTGCGGCAATGAAGCAATAGCTATGCTGGAAGCAACAGCCGCATAAACACTGCCCTTAAAGTTGTCAAACCGCCTATTCAGATCATTTATCCGGCTGTCTGTATAGTTTTTTGACTCATTTAAGTATTCTTCGCCAGAAAAACTTTGCCCATCCATGCCTTTCAAACTGAGCAGCCACTCTGACTCTGTACCGTCAAAGCCATTACCCAATGCAACTTCATAGGCGCTTAAACCATTCACACCATCAGCACCGGTATCACCTTTTTCTCCAGCAGCGCCAGTTTCACCTTGAGGACCTATCGGACCTTGAGGGCCTATTGGGCCTTGCACGCCGCCATGGCCATTGCCGTGACTTCCATGACCATTGCCATGCCCATGCATACCCCCACCTGAATTACATCCTATTTGACAACCGCCTCCACCCTGTTCCGAATCGTGACTGTTGCCAGACCACGCCAAACTGCTTAATGCAAATAATGTACTGACTGTGATCAGCTTTGGAATAGCCTGCAGCATTTTTGATCTAGATGCGGCGCTCTTCAAGCTATGATTGATGCAGTACAGCGATTTTTTATTTTCAGGAATATTCAAGACACTGTGTTTAAGCCTCTGACTTGCGGAGCTGGCGTGAATGAATATTTTTTCTAATGCTTTATCCATGTCCATTTTCCTTTTTTATTTTATGTATTCTTATTAAACACCTATTAAAATGTGACTTAAATCACATTTAATTACATATTTAAGATTTAATTATTAAGATTTATTTCAATATTATTGTTTATTTTTATAATGATTATTTAACTAATTTTCTTAGAATTTTCTATTTTCAATGATGATGTTGGCATAAAAAAACCCGCAAAATTTGCGGGCTTTTTTCTATTTAAGCTTACGCTTCAACAGATACGTAGCGACGACCGAATTGGCCTTTCACTTCGAATTTGATCACGCCGTCAGCAGTCGCGAACAAAGTATGGTCACGGCCCATACCTACGTTTTGACCAGCATGGAACTCAGTACCACGTTGACGAACGATAATGTTACCAGCAGTCACAGATTGACCGCCGTACATTTTAACACCTAACATTTTAGGATTCGAGTCACGACCGTTTTTAGTCGAACCACCGGCTTTTTTAGTTGCCATGTCTATTTACTCCTCGTAATTAGCCTGAAATAGCTGTAATTTTCAACTCAGTGAACCATTGACGGTGACCTTGTTGTTTACGATAGTGCTTACGACGACGCATTTTGATGATGCGGATTTTGTCGTGACGACCATGGCTAACTACTTCAGCAGTAACAGTAGCGCCAGCAACAACTGGAGCACCGATTTGAATGCTTTCACCGTTAACAAGCATCAATACGTCATCAAACGTAATTGTAGCGCCAGTTTCAGCTTTCAATAATTCTACTTTAAGGGTTTCACCCTCAACCACACGGTGTTGTTTACCACCGCTTTGGATAACTGCGTACATAAAGTACTCCAAACTTGCCCGTGTCGTCGTGCCGATAAAGGAAGATACCGATCTTAAGACGAACGCCACTGGGGTTTACAAGGGCAAGGATTTTAAGCCATATACCCACAAACAACAAGCCATTTGCACAAAAAATTATCGAGAAACAACGATTATTTTATAAACATTTTTTTTTAATAGCCTGTACATTAGCGCCAGCGCATAAAACCTCTTCTAAAAATTCAAATAGGTTTTTAAAATCAATCCGCTAGTATAGACTTAATAAAAAAGACGCCTTGCCTGCCAGATTTACAATGCATTGCAGATCTTAATCCGCTGATAGGAACTGAGAAAAAATTTAAGGTTTTCACTTAATTTTAAATCAAACGCTTAGCTTCCTATCTGTAATTATTATACGAAATTGCTAAACTACAGCAGCAATTCAAAATTATTGAGGTTTTTCTTCACATGGCCATCGACTTCAAGCAAGACATTCTCGCTCCTGTTGCTGCGGACTTTACCGCGATGGACACATTTATTAATGAAGGAATCACCTCAAAAGTTGCGCTGGTCATGGCCGTCAGCAAACATGTGGTCGAAGCTGGCGGTAAACGCATGCGCCCAATCATGTGCCTTTTGGCGGCGAAAGCCTGCGGTGCAGAAGATTTAGAAAAGCACCGCAAACTGGCGGCGATTATTGAAATGCTGCATACAGCTACACTGGTGCATGACGATGTAGTAGATGAGTCAGGCCTGCGCCGCGGCCGTCCTACGGCCAATGCCACATGGAATAACCAAACTGCAGTGCTGGTCGGTGATTTCCTGATTTCACGCGCTTTCGATCTATTGGTCGACTTAGACAACATGGTGCTGCTCAAAGATTTTTCTACGGGCACCTGTGAAATTGCTGAAGGTGAAGTCCTGCAGCTGCAAGCGCAGCATCAGCCTGAAACTTCAGAACAAACCTATTTAGATATTATTCACGGCAAGACGTCCCGCCTGTTTGAACTTGCGACAGAAGGCGCTGCAATTCTGTCGGATAAAGCAGCGTACCGTGAACCGTTGCGCCAATTTGCCGGACACTTTGGCAATGCCTTTCAAATCATTGATGATATTTTAGACTATACCTCTGATGCTGAAACATTAGGTAAAAATATTGGCGATGATTTAATGGAAGGCAAACCGACTTTGCCGTTAATCTCTGCTTTAAAGAATACCACTGGTGAAGAACACGACATCATTCGCCGCAGTATTGCCACAGGCGGTACAGCCGATTTAGAGCGTGTCATTGCAATTGTGCAGAGCTCTGGCGCTTTAGATTACTGCAGCCAGCGCGCAACTGAAGAAACAGATGCAGCCATTGCTGCGCTTTCAGCTCTGCCAGATTCAGAATACCGTCAGGCACTGATTAATCTGGCCAAGCTTGCCTTACATCGAATTCAATAAAATATCCGAATACCCGCTTGCTTATGCATATAAAATTTAATGATTTATTTTTACAAATGCAGCACCAGCTTGATACGCCTCAAGCGGTGCTGGATCAAAACTTATTGATTGAGCTGATTGGCCGCATACGCCCAGCAGACACCCAAAACACAGAAGAAATTCATCAGAAATTCCAAGCCTTTTATACTTCGCTCTTAATCACGCCTGATGCGGCCTCTACCCTGCAAAGTTTTGTTTTACAGCTGATTAGCCATTACAAACAAACCAGCTTATATGCTGATACCGGCATTCTTTCGCTCGATGGATTTTTAAATCAGTTTTTTCAGCGTCTTGGCTCGCATTTTTTACCTTTAATCAATGACGAAAGCCAGCTGCAGGATTTACTGCGCCAAGTTTTTCATCAGCGCAGCGACAAATATTGGCTGGATGAAATTGACACGGAAGAATGGCAAAAACTTTTCCGCCTATTTAATCAGGGTCATCGCAACCAAGATGAAAAAAAGCAGATCCGCCAAGAGCTGATTAAAGCCATTACCGTGCTGTCTTATCGGGTCAGCGGCATTGGACTGTATCCAGAGTTTATTAATGCGCGGCCAGAACTGACCGAATATGAATCGCCTTTTTTGGTGCAAAACCGCGAGATTAATGATTTCATTCAGCATTATAAGCAGTTGCATCAAAATGCAGAAAAGATGACAGCCGTCATTCCGCCCGATGCCTCACAAGCATTGGTGATGCTGGATCAATGCCGTGAAGTGGTTTTAAAAATCCGCAGGGCAACGAAGCGTAGCGGCGTGAGTGTCAGCTTGACCTACCTGCTGTCTTTGCTGGAGCAGTGTTTAGACCGCATTGAAATTCTGCTCAATTTAATTGTGGAAGAAGATGACATCCGCTACAGCTCCATTGGGACACTGCTGGTTGATGTGACTGATGCGCTCTACAGCGAGCGCAGTGTTCGCTCCCTGCTGGCCACCAATAGTGAACTGATTGCGCTGCAAGTTACAGAAAATGCCAGCAAGACTGGTGAACACTATGTGAGCAGTGACAAAAAAGGCTTTATCGACATGTATAAAGCCGCTGCAGGCGCAGGCGCGATTATTGCCACCATGGCAACATTAAAGATATTGGCCTCCCGATTAGCGCTGGCGCCGCTGATGCAGGCGTTCATGTACAGCATGAACTACTCGCTGGGTTTCATGCTGATTCATGTGCTGCATTTTACCGTTGCCACCAAGCAGCCCGCGATGACCGCGGCAGCGCTTGCCTCGACGGTACAGCATCGAAAGGGCTCAAAAAATGCGCAGATCGCCGAATTAGCTGCGCTGATTATTAATATTATCCGCACGCAGTTCATTGCCATTTTAGGCAATATTTCAATTGCGATCCCAACAGCAGCTCTAATTACCTACTTTTGGCAAGCTGCATTGGATGAACCATTACTTACGCATGCTAAGGCAACGCATCTGCTGCACAGTCTAGACCCGTTTACTTCACTGGCGATTCCCCATGCAGCCATTGCGGGTGTGTGTCTATTTTTATCTGGTCTTTTAGCCGGCTATTTTGACAACATGGCCATTTACCGGAAAATCGGCCCGCGGCTGCAAGCGCATCCCTCTTTAAAGCATTGGCTTGGACAGGAGCGCTTAAATAAATTTGCATCCTATATCGAACGCAATTTAGGCGCTTTAGCAGGTAACTTCTTATTTGGCATCATGCTGGGCAGCATGGGAACACTGGGCTACATACTGGGCTTGCCGCTGGATATCCGCCACATTGCTTTCGCTTCAGCCAACTTTATTCAGGGCTTAATGTGCATCAATGGCGGTGCAGAAATTGGCCTGATTATTGTATCGTTCTTGGGTGTGCTCTGTATCGGCTTAACCAACTTGTTTGTCAGCTTCACACTCACCATTATTGTTGCCTTACGTGCGCGCCGCGTGCGTTTTGAACAATGGAAGCCTTTAGCAAAATTAGTGCTGACACATTTTTTAACACGCCCTAGCGACTTTTTTTGGCCGCCTAAACAGCCGCTGGAAATTCAAGACACATCCCATACGCACAAAACAGGGCATTAAAGAATTTGTTAATTTATATTATCAAATGTTAAAAAATCTCGAAAAAGAAATTAGCATAATTTACGCACACTTGAAATAAAGTGTACTGATGAGTACACTTTACTCAGTAATTTATCCGGACAGGCTCCGTTTAAAATAACAAGGATTTCAGCATGCCCAGATTGTTGCTTTCCCTCGGTTTTTTTGGGTTATTAATCAGTATTTTAATGCTTAAGCTACCAGCACTGCATCTTTTTGATATCGGCGCTGTGCAATGGATGTATGAGCATAGAACACCGTTTTTTAACGATTTAGCCAAAGGATTTTCCGCAGCTGGCGGCATGCCATTTGTATTATTTTTAACTGGGCTTTGGTGTTTACACCAAGCATGGTATAAAAATTGTTCAAATACTGTTTTTATCAGTATTGGAATAATCGGAAGTATTTGCATCGCTTGGATGCTGAAGTACGTCGTCTCAAGACCGCGTCCACCTGAAATGTATTTCTTGGTGCAAACCTATGGAGATTCATTTCCAAGTGGGCATAGCCTTTATGCAGCTGCTTTAGGCTGTTTGGCGATATACGCTTCCCTAAAGCATTCAAAGCATAAGCTCATATGCCTATTTGCAAGTCTATGGATCTTGCTGATGGGTATTTCAAGAGTGTATGCCGGCGCGCATTTTCCTTCCGATGTCCTTTCTGGCTGGAGCATAAGTTTTATTTGGATCACGCTGCTGTATTGGACTATAGAAAAATATAGGCAGCCTAAATAAATAATTTTAGAGAAGAATCTCATTGAGGTGAAAGAATGATGTCTGCAAAGCTTTGGGCACCTGCCCTGACTGCTTGCGCATTAGCAACAAGTATTGCACTTGTCGGTTGCAGTAAAGATCCAAAAGATGCTCAGCAAGCTGGCGCTGCGCAGCAAATGCCGCCTACTGAAGTGGGTGTCATTGTGGCTCAGCCGCAAAGCGTAGAACAGTCTGTCGAACTTTCAGGCCGTACAACAGCTTATGAAATTTCTGATGTGCGCCCTCAAGCGAGCGGCGTCGTTCTGAAGCGTTTATTTGCTGAAGGCAGCTATGTGCGTGAAGGCCAAGCGCTTTACGAAATCGACTCAAGTACCAACCGTGCCAATGTTGACAATGCCCGCGCTGCAATTGCCAGTGCAGAAGCGAATCTGCATGTTCTTCGCGTGAAAGAAGGCCGTTACCGCCAACTGGTGGGTACAAACGCCATTTCTAAGCAAGAATATGATGATATCGCTGCACAGGTGAAATTGGCTGAAGCTACGCTGAATGCCAATCAGGCGACGTTGAAAAATGCGCAAATCAACTTAGGTTACTCTACAGTACGCGCGCCAATCTCTGGTCAAACGAACCGCTCTACAGTAACAGCTGGCGCTTTAGTCACTGCGAACCAAGCAGAACCGTTAGTGACTATTCAGCGCTTAGACCCTATCTATGTCGATATCAATCAATCTAGCGCAGAATTGCTTCGTTTACGCCAGCAGCTGAGCAAAGGCTCTTTGGACAGCAGCAACAACACCAAAGTGAAGCTGAAGCTTGAAGACGGAAGCGAATATGCTCAAGAAGGCCGCTTGGCATTTTCTGATGCCAGCGTGAATCCGGAAACAGGCACCGTAACCGTTCGTGCAGTGTTCCCTAACCCGAACCACCTGCTGCTTCCTGGCATGTTTGCCAATGCGAAAATTGTACAGGGCGTGATTCCAAATGCTTACCTTGTGCCGCAATCTGCAATCACGCGTACACCGACAGGCCAGGCAATGGCAATGCTGGTGAATGCCAAAGGCGCCGTTGAAACACGTCCAGTGACTACTGTCGGCTCACAAGGCAATAATTGGATTATTACTGAAGGTTTAAAGACTGGTGATAAAGTGATTGTTGATGGCGTTGCCAAAGTGAAGCCTGAACAGCAAGTTGTCGCTAAGCCGTATCAACCTCAGGCTGCCGCTCCGCAAGCTGCGCCACAACAGCCTGCGGCAAAAGCGGATGAGAAAAAAGAGCAAGCTGAACAAAAACCTGCTGCATCTGCATAAGGAGATTCGTTCATGGCTCAATTTTTTATTCATCGCCCCATTTTTGCATGGGTAATTGCGCTGGTCATTATGTTAGCAGGTATTCTTACGCTGACAAAAATGCCTATCGCGCAGTACCCAACGATTGCACCGCCTACAGTTTCTATTTCAGCGACTTACCCTGGTGCATCTGCAGAAACAGTTGAAAATACGGTTACTCAGATCATTGAACAGCAAATGAATGGTCTGGATGGCTTACGCTACATTTCATCAAACAGTGCCGGTAACGGTCAGGCTTCAATTACCCTCAACTTTGAACAAGGTATTGATCCGAATATCGCGCAAGTTCAAGTACAGAATAAATTGCAGTCTGCTACAGCGCTTTTACCTGAAGACGTTCAGCGCCAAGGTGTAAAAGTCACTAAATCTGGCGCAAGCTTCCTGCAAGTTCTCGCATTCTATTCAGACAGTGATTCACTTTCTGCAGATGACATCAAAGACTACGTCAACTCGAATATCTCTGAACCGCTTAGCCGTGTTCCGGGTGTAGGCGAAGTACAAGTCTTCGGCGGCTCTTATGCAATGCGCATCTGGTTAGACCCTGCAAAAATGGCTAACCTGCAAGTAACGCCAAGCGACGTGGCTGCAGCAATCCGCACGCAGAATGCCCAAGTTGCTGTTGGCCAATTAGGCGGTGCGCCTTCTGTGAAAGGACAGCTGCTGAACGCGACGGTCAATGCTCAAAGCTTATTGCAAACGCCAGAAGAGTTCTCGAACATTTTCCTGCGTAACACAGCATCAGGCGCACAAGTGCGTTTGAGTGATGTCGCGCGCGTAGAATTAGGCGCTGACAGCTACCAGTTTGACTCTAAGTTCAACGGCAAAGCTGCCGGCGGTGTTGCAATTAAACTTGCAACTGGAGCCAATGCGCTAGATACAGCATCAGCTGTTGAAGCGCGCTTGAAAGAGCTTCGTCCGAACTACCCTGCTGGCATGAAAGACCAATTGGCTTTCGATACCACACCATTTATTAAACTTTCGATTGAAAGTGTGGTGCATACGCTGGTCGAAGCGGTCATCCTTGTATTCCTAGTGATGTTCCTCTTCCTGCAAAACTGGCGCGCAACGCTGATTCCAACCATGGCTGTACCGGTTGTTGTGTTAGGCACATTTGCGGTCATTAACGTTTTCGGTTTCTCAATCAACACCTTAACCATGTTCGCTATGGTTCTAGCCATCGGCCTTCTGGTGGATGATGCCATTGTTGTGGTGGAAAACGTTGAGCGTGTCATGGCAGAAGAGCACCTTGATCCTGTAACAGCGACTGAAAAGTCGATGAAGCAGATTTCTGGCGCTTTAATCGGTATTACTTCTGTATTAACAGCAGTATTCGTACCGATGGCATTCATGAGCGGCACTACCGGTGTAATTTACCGTCAGTTCTCTATCACGCTTGTAACCGCCATGATCTTGTCCTTGATTGTTGCGTTGACTTTTACTCCAGCACTTTGTGCGACGATGCTGAAACAGCATGATCCAAACAAAAAGCCGAGCAACAATCCTGTGGCTCGTTTCTTCCGCTGGTTTAACACAAGCTTCGACAAACTGTCTGATAAGTACAAAAATGGCGTGAACTGGCTGACACATGCTAAGTTTTTTGCAAGCCTAGTCTATGTTGCCGTTATCGCAATCTTGGTAACTTTATTCATGAAATTGCCGTCATCGTTCTTGCCGGACGAAGACCAAGGCGTTGTCATGACTTTAGTGCAGCTGCCGCCGAATGCCTCTTTAGAACGTACTGGCGAAACCATCGACAAGATGTCTCAGTTCTTCTTAAAGAATGAAGAAAAATACGTTGACTCTGTGTTCAGTGTTGCCGGTTTCTCATTCTCTGGTGTCGGTCAAAATGCGGGTCTTGCCTTCATTAAATTGAAAGACTGGGAAGAGCGTACAACACCTGAATCTCAAGTTGGCGCAATAATTCAGCGCGGCATGGCCTTAAACATGATTGTAAAAGATGCATCTTACATCATGCCTTTACAGCTGCCTGCAATGCCAGAACTAGGTGTAAGCGCTGGCTTTAACTTGCAGCTGAAAGACTCTGCAGGCAGCGGCCACGACAAACTGCTTGAAGCGCGCAACATGATTTTAGGCATGGCTGCCCAAGACAAGCGTCTGGCTGGTGTCCGTCCAAACGGTCAAGAAGATACGCCGCAGTACAAAATTATTGTCGACCAAGCGCAAGCTGGTGCAGCGGGTGTCAGCATTTCTGAAATCAACTCAACCATGAGCATGGCTTGGGGCGGTTCGTATATCAATGACTTCGTTGACCGCGGCCGTGTGAAGAAAGTTTACATCCAAGGCGAATCGGATACCCGCATGATGCCTGAAGACCTGAACAAGTGGTACGTCCGCAACAACAAAGGTGAAATGATCCCATTCTCTACCTTTGCAACTGGCGAATGGAGCTACGGTTCACCGCGTCTCGAGCGCTATAACGGTATTTCTTCGATGAACATCCAAGGTACGCCGGCACCTGGTATCAGCTCTGGCGACGCAATGATTGCAATGGAAGAAATTGTTGCAAAACTTCCGTCTATGGGCTTAAACGGTTTCGATTACGAATGGACTGGCTTATCGCTTGAAGAACGTGAAGCGGGCTCGCAAATCGTCTACCTGATGGCGCTGTCACTGCTCATCGTATTCTTATGCCTTGCTGCATTGTATGAAAGTTGGTCAATTCCAGTCTCTGTACTCTTGGTTGTGCCGCTGGGTATTGTCGGCGCGATCTTGCTCACCTTTGGCGGAATGGTTCTATTTAAAGATCCAAACTTATCAAATAACATTTACTTCCACGTAGCGATCATTGCCGTGATTGGTCTATCTGCGAAGAATGCGATTTTGATTGTGGAATTTGCGAAAGAGCTGCAAGAAAAAGGCGAAGAGCTGTTTGAAGCGACAATGCATGCTGCAAAAATGCGTTTACGCCCAATCATCATGACGACCCTTGCCTTCGGTTTCGGTGTACTTCCTCTTGCCCTAGCCTCTGGCGCAGGTGCAGGCAGTCAGCACTCTGTTGGTTACGGCGTTCTTGGCGGTGTTATCAGCTCTACACTTTTAGGTATCTTCTTTATTCCTGTATTCTATGTATGGGTACGCAGTATCTTTAAGTACAAACCAAAACAACAAAATACTCAGGAGCACACATCGTGATGCAAAATATATGGTCTATTACAGGTCGTAGCATTGCGGTTTCTTCACTTGCGCTTGCTTTGGCTGCCTGCCAAAGCATGCGTGGTCCAGAACCAGCGGCACAAGCAAACATTCCGCAAGGCTATACAGCAAGCGCGTCTGGCACTTCTGCTGCAGAGCAAGGCTATAAGGACTTTTTCTCAGACCAGCGTTTGGTTCAAGTTTTGGATTTAGCTCTGGCAAACAACCGTGATTTACGCACTGCAGCGCTGAATATCCAGCGCGCGCAGCAGCAATACCAAATTACGGAAAATAACCAGCTGCCGACCATTGGCGCAAGCGGAAGCGTTCTGCGTCAAGACACATTAAGCTCACAAAAGCCGATGACGTCTTATAACGTTGGCCTCGGTGTAACAGCTTATGAACTTGATTTATGGGGCCGTGTCCGCAGCTTGAAAGACAATGCTCTGGACAGCTACCTTGCAACTGCAAGCGCGCGTGATGCAACTCAAATTGCGCTGATTGGTCAAGTTGCTCAAGCATGGCTCAGCTATTCTTTTTCAAATGCAAATTTGAAATTGGCTGACCAAACATTAAAAGCGCAGCTTGAATCTTACAATCTGAACAAAAAGCGTTTTGATGTTGGTATTGACAGTGAAGTACCTGTGCGTCAGGCGCAAATTTCGGTAGAAACTGCGCGCAATGATGTTGCTAACTACAAAACGCAAGTCGCTCAAGCAAAGAACTTGCTGAATCTACTTGTGGGTCAGCAGCTGCCTGAAAACTTATTGCCAACTCAGCGCGTAACTAAAATTACCTCTAACGGCGCAATCGGCTCAGGCTTGCCAAGCGACTTGCTGAACAACCGTCCAGATGTACGCGCAGCTGAATACAAACTGTCTGCAGCGGGTGCAAACATTGGCGCAGCAAAAGCGCGCATGTTCCCAACCATCAGCCTGACAGGCAATGCGGGTTATGCATCTACAGATTTAAGCGACTTGTTTAAATCTGGCAGTTTTGTATGGGGCTTCGGTCCTAGCATCGATATTCCTATCTTTGACTGGGGCACTCGACAAGCAAACATCAAAATTTCTGAAACAGATCAGCAAATTGCGCTATCTGATTATGAAAAATCGATTCAGTCTGCTTTCCGTGAAGTCAACGATGCTTTAGCTGTGCGCCAAAACATTGGTGACCGCCTGTCGGCTCAAAAACGTTTGGTAGATGCGACCAACACGACTTATAAACTGTCTAATGCCCGCTTCCGCGCTGGTATTGACAGCTACTTAACCGTATTGGACGCTCAGCGTACTTCTTATGCTGCAGAACAAGGTTTGTTATTGCTTGAACAAGCAAATTTAAACAACCAAGTTGAACTGTATAAATCACTTGGCGGCGGTATTAAAGCCAATTCGGGTGATGCAGCTCCAGTGCAGCTGTCTAGCGCTGAACGTAAAGCAGATGCTGCAAAATAAGTTAATCGCTTAAAAATTCTATTAAGAAAGCTCACTTCGGTGGGCTTTTTTATTGCTTTTTAAAACCGCATTGCCTATCTTCAAAAGTATTCAAATTAAATACAACCTGCACTTTATGATTTTAAGCAATTTAGAAACAGTACCCGGCCATACCATTACTCAGCAGCTGGATGTCGTTTATGGCAGTACAGTACGCAGCAAACATGTAGGCCGCGACTTTATGGCAGGCCTGAAAAATATTGTAGGCGGTGAACTGAAAGGCTATACCGAACTGCTGGAAGAGTCCCGTCAGGAAGCCATGAGCCGTATGATTGAGAAAGCGCACGGCCTAGGTGCAAATGCAGTGGTTGGCATCCGTTTTTCAACGTCAAATATTGCACAGGGCGCATCTGAACTTTTTGTATATGGCACAGCTGTCCGTGTAGAAGCTAATATGCCAAAACTGGCAGATCCATTCCCTGCACAAGGCTAAATAACATGGATGCATTTCTTTTTAAGATTCTGATCTTTGTCATTTTGTTTGCTGTGGGCTGGGCTTTTGGCCGCCATGCCGAACGTAAGCATTTAAACGAACTTGAAGTACAGGAAAAGCGTTTAGCCCATATCCGTATAGACAATAACCGCTTTAAAACCAGTGAGCATTTTGGACAACTGGTCAGCAGCAATGTGGTGATCTCGCACGATTACTTTAAATATGTGATTGCCAATATTCAAAACTTTTTTGGCGGGCGTTTGACCAGCTATGAAAGCATTGTGGACCGGGCACGACGTGAAGCCGTTGTGCGTTTAAAGCAGGAAGCTGAAAAAATGGGCGCAACGCAGATTATGGGCTTGCGTTTAAGCACTACAGAGCTGGGTATGCAAGGCGGCATGGTTGAGGTTTTTGCATATGGTACGGCAATTCGACCTTAATATTAATCATCCAATTTAAACGGTGATGAAATTTGATCAAATCAGCCATCAAATTTCATCATAGAACGTTATCTTACACACTGATCAGAATTTGAATTGGTCTTTTTCTATTTAGCAGAAAAGATAAGACATGCACCCTCAAGCATATAAAAGTAACTACGTTTAATTTAAAAACAAGTGATCAACATTTCTAAACTAACGCGCCATTTCACATACCCGTTGACCCGCTTTTTCAACGCATTTTTCCACTACTAAAGGATAATTGGTCAATTCTGTAAGATGAAATTCCTGCTGATCAAAACGAATAATGGATTTATATGCACCATCATCCATTTTAATGTCTAAACCGTTGTCTTTAATCCGATACATCGTATTTCCCACTGCCTTTCTAAACCCATCAAAATAATAAAAATTGATCTGATTATTCTGAATACTTAAAAAGCCTATTCCACCATAATACTGTGACTTATGATTGCGCATATCGATAATATGGACGTGGGTATTGTCATACACAAAACGCCCTACTTCTTTAAGCCTGCTGCTATTTAAAATTGACAACTGCTCTGAAAAGATATGCCCATTTAATAAAATACATTGGACTGGACATTTTTTAGTATCTGCCTCTGGGGTTTTTAAATATTGCTGATGATTTAAAATCTCAAAATGATATGGGATTTGACGTGTATCCAATTGAGCTGATGGCAGCCGTGTATTAATGTTCGAATTTTGAGTGTTATAAAATGTCGATTTCAGCCATTTCTGCGTATCAAAAAAATGTTCCCGCGGACGCCAACCTTGTTTCTGTTCTTCAGAAGGCTCTGCATACGCCCGCGCCTCTTCAACTAATCGATCAATCGGTTGAGCTGCGGACAACTTTGGAACCGCTATTGAGCATAAGCAAAGTACGAAACAGCTGACGAATCTATAAAACTGATGTGATAGTTGTTTCATACCCTACTTAAACCTTAAAAGTTCATACTAAAAATTTTAAACCTATTACTTCACTTTCGCTTTACGGATCATTTTATACAGCGTACTTGGTGATAGACGTGAAACCCAAGTTCCTAATACTTCTTTTCGACCGCCTACCACAATATACTCATCCCCTTTCAGCAGGGCTTTTACAGCAATTTGCGCAAACTCATCCGCTTCTAGGCCATTAGCAGTGACTTCATTATCAAAGCCTTGCGCCTTGCCTTCACCATTTAAGGCATTAATTGAAACGTTGGTTTTCACAAAGCCGGGGAAAATAACCGAAACATCCACGCCTTCATCAGCTACTTCCGCACGCAGACTGTTGGCCCACATATGAATAGCCGCTTTGGCTGCCGAATAGGACGCGCGGTACTGCGTACCCAACAGGCCAGCTACACTAGACACAAAAACGATGCGGCCAGACTTTTGCTGCAGGAATGCCGGCAGCGCCGTTTTGGTTAAAAAGACTTGAGAAAAATAATCCAGCTCCATAATGGCGCGTTCAGTCTGCATGGTCGTTTCAGTAATCAGCGCGCGCTGGCTTAAGCCTGCGTTATTGATGAGCCAATCAATACGGCCTTTGCATTCCAATACTTTATCAAAGGCATGGCGTACTTGGCTTTCATCGGTAATGTCTGCAGCAATAGATAGATGCTGATCTGGATTTAACAGGCCGACGCGGACATTTTCCAGCTCTTCAAAACGGCGTGCTGTCAGCACCACATGTGCGCCCTGCAGAGCGCATTCCTGCGCCAAGGCTTTACCTAAACCAGAAGATGCGCCTGTAATCCACACAACTTTCCCGTCTAAATTATCCAGCTTCGCCATGATCCATTCCTTTTCAAAATACTGATCTATAGTCATTTATAAAATAGTTTATGCTTTATTTTACTGAGCTTCGTTATTTAAAAACACCATAAAATGATCAAAATAGCCGCTCATTGAATTGGCGTCATAAATTTTGCCCAATTTATCAAAACGCTTATAGCCCAGCTGCGTGGTCACGTTAATCACCCCGGTTAATGTTTTATCCACCACAACATTAAACTTCAGCATTTTTTTAGGCTGGCGGATTAAATGCGTGACCCCTTGATCCACCACCTCAGTAAAGGCTTTTAATGCGGGCGATACATAAGCATTGTTGCCGTCTTTCATTTTTTCGACATGGCTGAGCAGTTCATTGGCCAATGAATAATCGATGGGATAAATCACATAAAATTGACCCTCTTTTTCGATGGTTAAATCCCGCAAATAATTGACCATCGGCACCAGACGATCATTGCCGAAAAAAGAGACCGACCACGGCATATACTTGCGCGTCGTATCTACAATTTGCTGAATGACTTTTTCAGATTCATGATCGCCAGATTTAGACACTTTTGCGATACTGCCAAAAACTTGGTCAATAATTTCGCAGGCGATATCTGCCAGATTTTCTCCCAGCGGCTTGGCCAAACTGGATGCATCCCCCGAATTTAAACGATGATGCAGGTCAATAAACCGCTGATGGGTTTCAGGCTGTATTTTTAAAGAAATATTATAACTCATTCGGCGGCTCCTCTTTTTTAATTATGGCGGCTGCGAATTTTAGCTTTCAAACATGACATTAGCATAAAATTAAACTGAATATCCTAGCAATTCACTCCACATTTAACGTCAGCTCATACGTTTTTGCATAAAAGCAAGCTGTCTAAAACCTTATTTTTTTTGCTACAATGGATGCAATTTTTTATCTACTTTTGATCTGTTTAGACTATGACTGATTCAGCGCAAAATATTGCTACGACCTACGATCCAACCGAGATCGAAAAAAAATGGTACAAGACTTGGGAAGAGCGTGGTTATTTCAAACCATCTCAAAAAGGTGAATCATTCTGTATTATGATTCCGCCGCCTAACGTCACAGGCAGCTTGCACATGGGTCATGGTTTTAACAATGCCATCATGGATGCCTTGACGCGCTACAACCGCATGTCAGGTAAAAACACCTTATGGCAGCCGGGTACGGACCATGCAGGTATTGCAACGCAAATGGTTGTTGAACGCCAGCTTGGCGCTGAAGGCATTAGCCGCCATGACTTAGGCCGTGAAAAATTCATCGACAAAATCTGGGAATGGAAAGAACAATCTGGCGGAACAATTACCCGTCAAATTCGTCGTTTAGGTTCTTCGGTAGATTGGTCACGTGAACGCTTCACCATGGATGATGGTTTATCCAATGCAGTGAAAGAAGTGTTTGTAAAACTACACGAAGATGGCTTGATCTACCGTGGTAAACGCTTAGTTAACTGGGATCCAAAACTCCAAACTGCGCTTTCTGACTTAGAAGTTGAGTCTGATAAAGAAGAAGCAGGCTCATTGTGGCACTTCAAATACTTCTTTGAAGACAAATCACTACGCACGCACGATGGTAAAGATCACATCGTGGTTGCAACCACGCGTCCTGAAACATTACTTGGCGATACAGCGGTTGCAGTTGCACTGGATGATGAACGTTATGCAGCTTTAGTTGGCAAAAACATCATTCTGCCAATTACAGGTCGTGCTGTTCCAATCGTTAAAGATGAATATGTAGACAAAGAATTTGGTACAGGCTGTGTGAAAATCACCCCTGCGCACGACTTCAATGACTATGAAGTGGGTAAACGTTGCGAATTACCAATCATCAATATCTTCAACAAAAATGCTGAAGTGTTGGCTGAGTTTGAATACATCGCGAAAGCGGGCGAACAAATTTCTAAAACCATTCCTGCTCCTGCGGACTACATTGGCTTAGAGCGTTTTGAAGCACGTAAAAAGTTAGTAGAACAAGCTGAAAGCGAAGGCTGGTTAGACCAAATTCAACCATACACGTTGAAACCACCACGCGGTGACCGTTCAGGTGTAATTGTTGAACCATTATTGACAGACCAATGGTATGTAAAAATTGCACCGCTTGCTGAGCCTGCAATTAAAGCGGTGAAAGATGGCGACATCAAATTTGTACCTGAGCAATACAGCAATATGTACATGGCTTGGATGAACAACATTCAAGACTGGTGTATCTCGCGTCAATTGTGGTGGGGTCATCGTATTCCAGCTTGGTACGATGCTGAAGGTAACGTATTTGTCGGCCGCGATGAAGCTGAAGTTCGTGCGAAAAACAGTATTGCACCTGAAGTTGAATTGAAACAAGACGAAGATGTATTGGATACATGGTTCTCTTCTGGCCTTTGGACATTCTCAACTTTAGGCTGGACTGGCGACGCGGCGAAAGATAAAGAAAACTATTTCTTAAATACTTTCCACCCGACTGATGTGCTTGTAACTGGTTTCGACATCATCTTCTTCTGGGTTGCCCGCATGATCATGATGACCATGCACTTCATGAAAAATGAAGACGGCACACCACAAGTTCCGTTTAAAACTGTGTATGTACACGGTTTGGTACGTGATGGTGAAGGTCAGAAAATGTCTAAATCTAAGGGCAACGTGCTTGACCCATTAGACTTGATTGACGGTGTTGATCTTGAAACTTTAGTACAAAAACGTACAACTGGTTTGATGAACCCGAAACAAGCGGCGAAGATTGAAAAATCAACACGTAAAGAATTCCCTGAAGGCATTCAGTCTTACGGTACAGATGCGGTTCGTTTCACATTCTGTGCGCTTGCCAATACAGGCCGTGACATTAAATTCGACATGAAACGTGTTGAAGGCTACCGTAACTTTGCCAACAAAATCTGGAACGCAACGCGTTTCGTGATGATGAACTGCGAAGAGCAAGTGATTGGTCAAGAAGTACGTCAAGACCTTTGGGAATTACCTGAACAGTGGATCGTAAGCCGTCTGCAAAAAGCGGAACAAGCAGTGCAAACAGCATTCGCGACTTACCGTTTAGACTTGGCTGCACAAGCGATTTACGAGTTCATTTGGAATGAATACTGTGACTGGTATGTCGAGCTGACTAAGCCTGTTCTGAATGACGAAAATGTATCGGTTGAGCGTAAAGCTGAAGTACGTCGTGTTCTACTTGCTGTGATGGAAGCGTCTTTACGTTTAGCTCATCCGTTGATGCCATACTTAACAGAAGAAATCTGGCAAACGCTTGCGCCGAAACTGAATATTTCTGGCGAAACAATCATGTTGGCTCAGTACCCTGTTGCTGAACAAGCATTGATTAACGAACAAGCTGAAGCGGATATGCAATGGCTGCAAGGTTTGATTGGTGCGGTACGTAACATCCGTGGTGAAATGGGTCTAGGTAATGCTCGCTTGTTGCCTGTTCTACTTCAAAACACCACTGATGCTGAAAAATCACAGATCGCGCGTATTGAACCGTTGTTTAAAGCATTGGCAAAAGTTGAAAGCATTACTTTCCTTGCAGATGCTGAGCAACCGCCATTGTCTTCATCAAGTGTTGTCGGTCATGTGTCTGTATTCGTTCCAATGAAGGGTTTAATTGACCCTAAAGCGGAATTGGGTCGTTTGCAAAAAGACTTAGACAAGGTTCAAAAACAGCATGACCAAATTGCAACTAAACTTTCTAACGAAGGTTTTGTGGCTAAAGCACCTGCGGCTGTAGTTGAAGGTGAGAAAGTGAAACTTGCTGAGTTCGCTGACCAGTTAGCGAAGATTAAAGCGAATATGGAGCAAATTGCAGCGCTTTAATGTGTTGTTAGTTTGATCTAATTTGTGTATAAAGGGCTGATTATTCAGCCCTTTATTTTTTAAATGAAAAAATTTAATTTCGTATCTAAGTTTAGCTCTACTTTTCTTAGAAAGGGGAAAACCTTATTTACCATTCAAACTCAATCAAACTATGAGAACCAAGAAGAAGAAAAACAAAAAGAACAAGAAGAACGTTTGAAAAAGTTATATTACATAGCTGTCAAAACCCGTAACTTTGAGATTACGCAATTAGTTCAAAGAAATAACTTCTTTATGATTTTTCAGGGTGTGCTAATTGCTTGCATAATTTATTCAAATAATACTGTCCCTTTCATACACACAGCAATTTGCTTTGTAGGTATTTTCATCTCATTTTTTCAAATGCAGATTGCTGCTGGGGCTAAGTTTTGGCAAGATTACTGGGAGTCAGAAGTAGACATTTGTGAAAAAAAACTTAAAAAATTCTATGAAAATATTAAGAAAACACATTTCCATCAACTATTTAATAAAGATACTGTAGAAATACAACATACTCTTTATTCTAAATATTTTAAGAGACTAACCACACGACTTTTTATAAAAGAAAAATACGATACTGAATATTTTCTATCTCGGAGTACCTTAACTACCTATAATCCTTTTGCAAATATAAATGATCGTATTCTAACTAAACCATCAGTCAGTAAAATTCCTATCAAAACAGCTAGATTACTTTTGATAACTTGGATTTTCCTATTTATATCTTCAACCTTTATAGGTGATTATATTTACAATAATACTTTATCGCATCGTATCTTTACAGGCTTTCCTGGTAAGTCTGTAGCTAGTATAGATATTCGCAATCAAATATCTCCTGATCGAGATGATGGTTATGATGGTTATGATGGTTATGATGGTTATGATGGTTATGATGGTTATGATGGTTATGATGGTTATGATGGTTATGATGGTTATGATGGTTATGATGGTTATGATGGTTATGATGGTTATGATGGTTATGATGGTTATGATGGTTATGATGGTTATGATGATAATAGATATAAAAAAGAAGATTCAAAATATTGTATTTTTGAATGGTGCAAAGAAAATATAGAGAAATAAATATGAGTGGTTATGATTTAGAACAAAAGCTAGTTATCGGTTTAGCTTCAAGTGCTCTTTTTAATTTAGAAGAATCTGACAAAGTATTTAGAACTGAAGGTGAGCTTGGATATCGTGAATATCAAAAAGAAAATGAAAACAAATTATTAGAACCAGGGGTTGCATTTCCTTTCATTCAGCGTTTGTTAAATCTAAATAGTATCTTTCAAACAGATAAGCCCTTTGTTGAAGTCATTCTACTTTCGCGTAACGACCCTAATACAGGTTTACGTGTAATGAACTCCATAGAGCATTATGGGTTAGGTATTAAAAGAGCTATCTTTTTGCAAGGTCGCACACCGCACAAATACATTGATGCTTTAAATATTAGTTTATTTCTGTCAGCCAATGAAACTGATGTTAATCAAGCAATCCTTGCAGGATATCCAGCTGGTTTAATATTAAAAGGTCATATATTTGATGTCGCTCATGATGAAGAATTACGTATTGCATTCGACTTTGATGGAGTCATTGCGGATGATTCATCAGAACAAGTCTATAAAGAGAGTGGACTTGGTGCATTTATTGAAAATGAAAAGAATCTCGCAGATCAACCCGCTAATGAGGGCCCACTCCATAAGCTTTTAAAAGAATTATCTACACTACAAAATGAAGAGCTTAAATATCAGTCTCAACATTTAGATTATAAAAGTCGCTTGAGAATTTCTATCGTTACTGCACGTAATGCACCTGCACATAAACGTGTAATTAATTCTTTACGCTCATGGGGCATTGAAACAGTAAATGAAGCTTTTTTCTTAGGGGGAATTGAAAAACGTAAAGTTTTAGAAATACTACAACCTCATATCTTCTTTGACGATCAAGTTACTCACCTTGAGAGAACTGCTGATAGTATTGCATCTGTTCACATTCCTTTTGGGGTAGCTAATAAAAAAGCTGATGTTAAACAATCTACAACTTCTAATGATATGAACAAACTTGCAGCAGAAGATAGTTAATTTTTAAGCCCTCTCCCATGGGGAGAGGGAATTTTCCATTATTAATTTACTTTTAGCTTAAGATATATATTCAACAACTCTTCCAAAAGTACATCCATTCGCTCCAACACATCATGATTCCAATAGCGCACCACCTTTAAATCCAGAGCCTCTAAAAACTTTGTCCGCTCAGCATCGTATTCAATTGCATCATCCGTTCCATGCTGACCACCATCTAGCTCAACCACTAAACCAATTTCATGACAGTAAAAATCCACAATATAAGGTTCAATTACATGCTGACGTCTAAATTTTAAATCCATAAACCGCTTGGCACGTAAGACTTGCCACATCAGGCTTTCAGCATCGGTGGCTGTTTGCCGCATGGATTTGGCGAATTCTAGTAACTGGGGATCTATTTTCATTTTTATGTTCCCTCTTAAATTTGTTGTCATTATACGATACGTAATGAAGTTCCCTCTCCTCTCAGGAGAGGGCTAGGGAGAGGTGAATCTAAAAACACCCCTCACCCCGACCCTCTCCCAAAGGGAGAGGGAGAAAAGCAAAATCTAAAGAACCCCACGCTCCAACATCATCTGCAAACCACTCTCTTTCTGCATATACCCCAGTCTCTGCTTTTCTACTTTTACCTGCTGTTTTAAAGCCGAAGTATCCACATCTATCTTCTTATACAAGTCCTCAATATTCAGTTTGCCTTTCGACTTCTGCACGGTAATTTTGGCGCTTTCAGACCACACTAGAGCATTAATCAGATCATCTATTTGGTTTTGCAGTTTCTGACATTGCGCATCCAGCGCCATTTTATAAAACTTGATCTGTTCTGCACTTAAGCCCTTTTGCGAACTGCTTTGACTCGACTCAACCTGCAGCTGTAATTTCAGCAGATAAAATAAATCCTGCTGTTCATAGGCTTCATTGGCACGCTGAAATAATTCTGTTTTTTCTAATTTCTTAGTTTCGTCTTGTTCACGGTCTGGGTGAATACTGGCCGCAATTTTTAAATACACCGTTTTTAATGACTGCTCGACTAGCTTTTCTGCTTGTTTCCGCTTTTCTTGCTGACGTTTCAGTTTGGCCTGTTCACGCGCTTGGCTATACTGCTCCCCGCTGCAATCCTCATGCTCCCATTCAGCATTTTTCCAATCCACTTCACCATCTTGCATGCTGTCATTTATGCTTGAAGCATCATCAGCTGAATCATTTTTCTTTTTACTTTTCTTATTCTGCGCATGTTCTGCCGTTTGCTGATAATACGCATACAGCTCATCCACCTTTTGCAGTTGATTCGAGCTTAATATTTTTGATGAGTGCAGCATTTTGGCTAATGCATAAATTTTATCGTCCAGCTGCGCAGCATCCGCTTTGCTGAACTCATAACTGCTTAGGCTACTCCAAAGCTGTTCTAATTGCTTAAATAACACTTCATGCAGCTCTGCATATACAGGGACAAAGCGCTTGCGGCTATAGCTCTGAATTTCTGATTTTGCATTTTCCCATGCCGCCAATTCCCTTTTCAGCTGTTCAATTTGATCAATTAAACGGTTGAGCTTTTTTTCAGGTGTAGAAAGCTCAATATTTGGCTGAACCGTGGTTTTTAAATCAAAAGACATGATCAATCAAAATAGAAAAGAAGCACTATAGCAATTTTGGCAGCACCAAGAAATAACGCAGACAGGCCGATCTAGCCAAGCCACCAGCTGCAACATCTATGCAATCAGTCAGTTGCACATTTATGCCTCAATGATGCCCGATAGAAGGATGAAATACTGGCTAAATCATTTGATTACATATGAGAACATAGACATTCAGTGGTTTACTGAAGCAGTTAGATGCTCCCTCAACCATAAATACAGCCCATCACAATTATATAAATTTATATTTAATATCAATATTTTAAAAATATATTTTCAAAAAATAGCGACTTTTTATCGGTCAACCAATCTTAGCATTTTGTCTAAGCTAAGCATGCTTCGGATTCACTATGGCACATATTGTGCTGTACTTTTCTTATATTCCTAAGCCATAAAAACTGTTTAAATCATAACCATTTACCGTTAACAAATCGTAAAAAAATTTGCTTGAGCAATTCTTCAAATCTCGCTTAAGATGAAATCTAATGTACGCTTTTTGTACATGCCAGAAATCATCTTTGCAACAACCAGATGGCTTTAAACCATCGACAATTAAAGCAAGTGATGAACAAGCAATAAAAAGGAGTTTTGCCAATGATCTATAAACGCACCATGACCTCCCTGTTCTGTGCAAGTGCTCTCATGCTCGGTCTAAGTGCCTGCAGCGACAATAAAGCTCCATCTGCGGATAAGCCTGCGGGCGGCGAAGCAACAGCTTCCGACTCAGGTACTTTAGATAAAATCAAAAAGTCCGGCACCATTGTTTTAGGCTACCGCGACTCATCTATTCCTTTTTCATATATTGCAGACAATCCAAATCAGCCAGTCGGCTATGCGCATGACTTGCAGCTTAAAGTTGTAGAAGCGGTCAAAAAGAAACTGGACATGCCAGACTTGAAAGTCCGTTATAACCTAGTGACCAGCCAAAACCGTATTCCACTGGTCTCTAACGGCACTGTCGATTTAGAGTGCGGTTCAACCACCAACAATAAAGAGCGCCAGCAGCAAGTGGCTTTCTCTACAGGCTTCTTTGAAGTCGGTTCCCGCCTGCTTACCGCCAAAGACTCTGGGGTAAAAGATTTTGCTGACCTTAAAGGCAAAAAGTTAGTGACCACTGCGGGGACAACGTCTGAGCGCTATATCCGTCAGCATGAAAAAGAATTAGGTATTGGCGAAGTCATTTCTGCCAAAGACCATGCAGAATCATTCCTGATGCTGCAAAATGGCCGTGCAGCTGCCTTTATGATGGATGATATTTTGCTGGCGGGTGAAAAATCGAAAGCCAAAGATCCGAATAAATGGGAAATTGTCGGTACTGCGCCAATTCATGAAATTTACGGCTGCATGATGCGTAAAGGCGACACTGGCTTTAAACAAGTGGTTGATGATGCGATCAAAGCGACTTACAGCTCTGGCGATATCAACGCGATGTATAAAACGTGGTTCCAATCTCCAATCCCGCCTAAAAACATTAACCTCAACTTCCCAATGTCAGATCAGTTGAAAGCGCTGATCAGCAATCCGCATGACCGTGACGAATAATCATCCCTAAACATTCAAAATACGCTTAAGCCAAAAGGATTTTGGCTTAAGCTAAATAAAGGGAGTTCCTATGAATTATAGCTGGAATTGGGGTGTGCTCTTCCAATCCACAGGTGTGGGAGATTCCACTTACCTTGGCTGGATTTTAATTGGCTTAGGCTGGCTGTTTGTCATCGCGCTGGTGGCTTGGAGCATTGCTATGGTGCTCGGCAGCATTTTGGGCATTATGCGCACCTTGCCTAGCCCAGTTGCCCGCGGCATTGGTACAGCCTATGTGACCATTTTCCGAAATGTGCCTTTATTGATTCAATTGTTTATCTGGTTCTATGTCGTTCCCAATTTTCTGCCAGCGCCAATTAAAAACTGGTGGATGAATGACTTAGGCGCCAATACCACGGCTCTTATTTCTGCCAGTGTCGGTTTAGGCCTATTTACCGCGGCACGTGTTTGCGAACAGGTGCGTACTGGTATTGAAGCGCTGCCTTTAGGACAAACCAATGCAGGCTACGCCATGGGTTTCAGTACAGCGCAGCTGTACCGCTATGTAATTTTACCGCAGTCCTTCCGTACCATTTTGCCGCCTTTAAGCTCCGAGCTGACCAACTGTGTCAAAAACACGTCTATTGCTTCTTTGGTGGGGGTTGCGGAAATTATTTCTCAGATGAAAACCATCAGTGAATACACGCAAAATACCATCGAAATTTATACCTACGTCACCATTATTTTCATGGTCATTAATGTTTGCCTGATTGGCTTTATGACTTATCTGGAAAAGCGCCTGCGTGTTCCAGGCTTAATTGCAGGAGATAAATAATGGATTGGCTGACTTCATTTATTCAAGACTTGCAACAGTCTGGCCCTGCACTTTGGCATGGCATGAGCATCACCTTAAAAGTGGTGATTGCTGCTACCATTGGCGGTGTTTTCATTGGCACACTGCTGGCGCTGATGCGTTTGTCGTCCATTAAAGCCCTCAATATTTTTGCCAAAGGCTATGTGAACTTATTCCGTTCTATTCCTTTGCTGCTGGTGCTGATGTGGTTCTACTTTGCTGTGCCCTTTATTTATACGGGTATAACAGGCAATTATCTGACCATTGATACTGCACTGGTTTCCAGTATTGTGGCCTTTATGCTGTTTGAAGCGGCTTATTTCTCTGAAATTGTCCGTGCGGGTATCCAGTCTATTCCCAAAGGTCAAACCTCTGCCGCCTATGCGCTAGGTATGAGCTACAGTCAGTCTATGCGCTTGATTATTTTGCCACAGGCTTTTCGCAAAATGACGCCTTTGCTGCTGCAGCAAACCATTATCCTGTTTCAGGATTCCACCATGGTTTATGCCATTGGCCTTTTGGACTTTTTCCGAACCAACTACGTCCGCGGCGACTTAATGTCTCTCTTGACGCAATACATTCTTTTCGCAGGTTTGGTGTACTTCACTATTAGTATGATCGCAACGTATGCAGTTAAAAAATTACAACGGAGGTTAAGTGTATGACAGATCAAAAAACGATGATTGACCTCCAAAATGTCAGTAAATGGTATAAAGATTTTCAGGTACTCACTGATTGCACCACGCAAATTAAGCAAGGTGAAGTTGTGGTGGTCTGCGGGCCATCAGGTTCTGGAAAATCAACTTTAATCAAAACTGTAAACGGATTAGAGCCTTTTCAGTCAGGTCAAATCTTGGTTGATGGCATTTCTATTAATGACCCCAAAACCGACCTCAATAAACTGCGCAGCCGTGTAGGTATGGTATTCCAGCATTTTGAGCTGTTTCCGCATTTGTCTATCACTGAAAACTTGACCATTGCACAGGTAAAAGTTTTAGGCCGCTCAGAAGAGGAAGCGAAGAAAAAAGGCTTGGCATATTTAGATCGAGTGGGTCTAAGCGCGCAAGCTGGCAAGTTCCCAGCCCAGCTGTCTGGCGGTCAGCAGCAGCGTGTTGCGATTGCCCGCGCGCTGAGCATGGACCCCATTGCCATGCTGTTTGATGAGCCAACCTCTGCGCTAGATCCAGAAATGATTAATGAAGTGCTTGATGTTATGGTCGGCTTAGCCAAAGAAGGCATGACCATGATGTGTGTAACGCATGAAATGGGCTTTGCACGCCAAGTGGCTAACCGTGTCATTTTTATGGATCAGGGAAAAATTGTTGAAGACTGCACCAAAGATGAATTCTTTAACACACCGCGTGGCGAACGCGCACAGCAGTTCCTCAATAAAATTTTGCATTAATCCTGCATCTTTTAGTCAGCAAAGTGTTTATCCACTTCACTGACCATTCGATGTTTAAAAAAGCAGATCACTTGACCTGCTTTTTTCATTATTCTTTAGTGTAAAACCAAACGTGCGTTTTGCGGCTGCACTGGACGACTGTTGCCATGCTGAAACATCTGACTGAATATTTGCAGCTGCGCCTTTGACGCCTGCTGTATATCTTTCAGCACAATCCAGCGCACGCCTTCTGTACACGGCGGTGTGGTTAAAGACCCATTAAAGCGGTAATACTCTAGCTGCTTAGGCAGCAGCGAGGCTGCTTAGGCAGCAGCGAGGCTGCTTGGAACGTGACTTTCTTTTTCGTTGCCTGCGGCAATGCAGCCAATTTTTGCAATGTTTTTAATGCCTGATTTTCACTGCCTTCTTCGTACATCAGCGCGACAACTGCCAGTTCTCCTGCCGCATTGACATGCACCAAATGCAGCTCCATAGGATACTGTTTGCCTAACAAAGTATTTTCGCTCGGCGTATGAATATGAAACTGTTTCAGCTGAAATGGCTGACCATCTAATAGGACAAATGCGCCCTCCATAACATTCAGCTGCAGCGTATGTTCATTTTGAATGATTTGCTGCACCTCTGCCTCATAACTGAACTCTAGCGGTGTTAAAGCGGCATTGACTGTTTCTGAAATATTAATAGGCGACTGATTCTGCCCTTCACAAGCCGCATATTGAGCATCTAAATTGGCCCAATGTGCAGGTGCTGTCGATCCGGTATAGCTCCAAGCTGATCCAATACTATCCGCTGCATTTACCTGTGCTGCCGCAGCCGCCAAAAATACGGCCATAGCCGTCATGCTCTTATACAATTTAAAGCCCTCATCTTTAATCTATTTTAATGCCGCAACAGATTGAAAGAGCTGCTGCTAAATTTCAAAACTAAAGCTGCCAATGCTGTAAGGGTTTGTATCTGAAAATAAGGATCAGCTGCACATAAACGTCAACTGTGCTTTTCGAGTGCAATTTCTTCGAAATTCTTCCAAGGCTGATTTATCTTTTTTTAAATTACAGCCCTTTTCTAAATTGGAAACATTTGTGCACCCCGACAAAACACCTAAATAAAGTTGATAGATTAATAAACATTAAGCATTGATATTTAATAAATTTATATAAATATTTCATATTTAAATTTGCACCAAAATAATTCGATATTTGCTTTTTTGCTTTATATCGAGTCTTTTTTCTATTTGTTCCAAATCAATCAAAATTTCCCTTAATCCCCCCTCTGTTAGAAAAAATCTGTATAGATATACTTGGCTTCTTTTGTGACACTACGCACTACTTTAGGACTCACAATGCAAAATATTGATTTACTTTTTCTCCTCCTTGGTGCAGTTCTAGTGCTCGCGATGCATGCCGGCTTTGCTTTTCTTGAGCTGGGTACTGTGCGCCATAAAAACCAAGTGAATGCTTTAAGCAAAATTTTAACGGACTTTTCTATTTCAGCGATTGCCTACTTTTTCGTGGGTTATTACATCTCCTATGGTCAGCACTTTTTCCATATTGGCCCGACACTCGCAGCAGATCACGGCTACAATTTAATGCGCTGTTTTTTCCTGCTGACTTTTGCAGCAGCCATTCCCGCCATTATTTCTGGCGGGATTGCAGAACGCGCCAAAATGCGTTCTCAGGCCATCGCAACCCTATTGCTGGTCGCTTTGATCTATCCTCTGTTTGAGGGCATGATTTGGAATGGCAACTATGGCTTGCAAGGCTGGCTAGAGCGTACTTTTGGCGCAAGCTTCCATGACTTTGCAGGTTCGGTGGTGGTGCATGCTATGGGCGGCTGGATTGCATTGGCGGCTGTACTGCTGCTTGGCCCGCGCTATGGACGCTATAAAAAAGATGGCCGCATCAGCGCGCATCCACCATCCTCTATTCCTTTTCTTGCACTCGGTTCATGGATCTTAATTGTCGGCTGGTTTGGCTTTAACGTGATGAGCGCACAGCGTCTAGATGCCATTTCAGGCTTAGTGGCCATCAACTCTTTAATGGCAATGGTGGGCGGTACGCTCGCTGCCAATATGGTCGGCAAAAATGACCCAGGCTTCTTGCACAATGGCCCCTTAGCAGGATTGGTCGCAATCTGCGCAGGCTCTGATATTGTTCACCCTGTAGGCGCATTGGTGATTGGCATGTCGGCTGGAGTTATCTTTGTTAAACTCTTTACCTATACGCAAAACAAATTAAAAATTGATGATGTACTCGGGGTTTGGCCTTTGCACGGCGTATGCGGCGCTTTTGGCGGTATTGCAGTGGGTATATTCGGGCAGCAGTGGCTGGGCGGTTTAGGCGGTGTATCTTTTATATCGCAATGCATTGGCACAATTTTAGCGATTGCGATTGCTATGGGCGGCGGATTTGCGGTGTACGGCATCTTAAAAGCCACGATGGGTATTCGCCTTAGCCAAGAGGAAGAATTCCGCGGCGCAGATTTGTCCATTCACCGCATTACTGCAAACTCTGAAGATAATATTTTCTAAGCACAGCGCGTCTATAAATCAACATAAAGAATGCGGTCAAAATGACCGCTTTCTTGTTTTAAAACTGAACTCAAAACTAGCGCTGTAAATAATCCCAGATTTGATCCAGCCGCTGAATTCGGTTTGAAATCATCAGCTGATCAGTATGTGCATGAAAGCCTTCCAGCAATACAGCTTGCATGCCAGCGCCCAAAGCACCCTGCACATCATTTACTGGATGATCACCAATAAATAAGCAGTGCTCTGGCGCAATTCCAAGTTTTGCACTGGTTTGCAGGAAAATCTCAGGTTTAGGCTTACTTAAGCCTGCCTGCTCTGAACTGACAATTTCATCAAAGAAATGACTGAAACCTAAACCTTTTAAAATATTTAAACGTGTAGCATGACCGCCATTGGAAATAACCGCCAATTTATAATCACGATCTTTTAAACCTTGCAGCAACTGCTCTGCGCCCTGCATAGCGACTGCATGCGGGCCAAAATGGCTAAACCAAAATTCACTTAAATCTTCTAATTCTGGGGTGGAATTCCAATGCAGTTCCCGCTGCAAAGCATAGCCAACTGATGCACCTATACTGGCATGCGTCAGCAGTTCTTTTTGAGGATAGCCGCCATTGTCTATACGGTGAATAATGCTTTGAATTTTAGCTAGATCGACATGCTGCAAACGCGCAGCATAATACGCTGCAAGAAACTGGCTATAGGCGGCAATACTCTGCCCACGGTGGGTTAAGGTATTGTCCAGATCAAATAATACAGCCTGTATGCGCATATATATCCAATTTATTCAGCATGTTTTCACTCACTTTAGCATATTCATCTTCTCTGCTATTTCAGCATCTTTGATATGCATAGCAAGCATTTGAAAATAGCCATTTTTAACTTTTTTAAGCCATCTTTAAGCTGAATTTGCTGCAATAAGGCATTCTTAAAATACGCTACCCTTCATGAACGACTTACAGCGCTTTACTTTTATTCAATCCATTTTTTTGCTGTTTACGGCTGCAGTGCTGTGGGTATTTTTTCCTGTAGGCGGTGCGCTGGATTTAAGCCTGATTGAACCTTGGATGAATGAAACAGGAAATTTCCCGCTGCGCTATGACTGGGCATTGGCTGTACTGAATCATAGCTGGGTTAAAACCCTGCTGATTGCAGCCTATATGTTGATTCTTTTGCAATGGCTGGCCACTTTTAAAATTGACCGAATGAAAGCACAGCGTTTTGAATTGGGCTATTTTTTTGCCGCCGCCATGCTTTGCACCATCATTGTGGGTATTTTAAAATCACAATCTGCGCATGCCTGCCCTTGGAATATGACTCTACCTGCTCCGCATGGCTTCCTCTGGGAATTCAAAGCTGAACATGGGCACTGCTTTCCGGGCGGCCATGCCTCTACAGGCTTTGCTTTTATGACAGGGTATTTTGCTTACCGGCTTTCGCAGCCCAAACGCGCATACTTCTTTTTATGTACAGGCTTTATTTTAGGATTTGCCATGGGCTGGGCGCAAATGATGCGCGGCGCGCACTTCCTCAGTCATAATTTATGGACAGCTTGGGTCGTGTGGTGCATCAATGTTGTGGTCTATGCGCTTTGCTATAAACGCATTAGCGCACAGAAAACCAATCGAGTGCCTAGCGCCAATGTTGAAACATCCATCTTGCCGCAAGTTTAACTCAGCCTGTGCTCGCGGCGAGAAAATTAAAATATACAGCTTAAGAATTAAGATGCTAAAGGCAGCCGCACGGTAACACTTAAACCGCCTAGACTTTCACTGCTGCCGAAACTTAAAGTACCGTGCAAGCGCTCTACAGCTTTATCCACTATGGATAAGCCCAAACCGCTGCCAATCTCTTGATGGTTCTGCACTCGATAAAAGCGCTTTAAGATTTTTTCATGCAATGCAGGATCTATACCCGGCCCGCTGTCTTCAATTTGAATGACGGCCATGGTATCAGCTGCATATACCGATACATTAATCACGCCGCGCTCTGGCGTATACTTAATCGCATTATCAATTAAATTATAAATCACCGAATGCACAGCGGCTTCCTGTGTATGCAGCCGCAATTCCTGCAGACGCTCCATGCCTAAATCTATTTCTTTTTGCATAGCCAAATCCATCAGCGACTCGACACAATTCGCGGCAGTCACGTTCAATAGAAAAGACTGGCTATGTTCAAATTCAGGCAATGATGCATCCTGTTTGGCCAAACTTAAGAGCTGAGCAACCAAATGCTGCATACGCACTAAACCTAAGGCCAGATTGTTCAAAGCCTTATGTTCTGGATACTCTTGCAGCAGGACTTTAATTTGCAGATTCAATGCTGTAATGGGCGTGCGCAGCTCATGCGCCGCATCGGCAATAAATTGGCGCTGTTCATGCTGCGACAATGAAATCCGCTGAAATAACCCGTTCATTTCATCAATGGTCGGAGCGATTTCAATGGGATAAGGATCAGATTGAATGGGAGACAATTCTTTTGAATCGCGCTGTGACAGTTCAGATTTAAAATCATCCAGCGGCTGTAAAATACGGCTGATCATCCAGCTCAAGCCCCACAGCACAAAAGGCATGAATATCACATAAGGTAGAAACATGTTGCCCGCCAGCTCTAAAGCTAAATTTTGGCGGACGGACTGCTGCTGGCTCACCTGCACTTGATACGCTTTTAGAGGCAGCACATAAGTACGCCAAGTATCATTGGACGTTTTATGCGTATAAAAACCTTCTTTTTCAATCGGCTGAAGCAGCAGATTAAATTCATGAGATTGATGCGCTTGCGCTGAATATGGCCAAACATCAACAAATAAATCTTCTTCATGATAGTGCTTTGCTGGATCAAATTGGCTTTGCATCGGCACAGGCTCATGCGCGGCAACCCGCTCCGCCAAATTCTTCATCTGCGAATCTAAAATTTCATTGGTTTCTTCCAATGAAATTTTATAAGCAGCCACCATCAACAGGCAGCCCAAAATTAAACTGAAAAATGAAGTATAAAGAATCAGCTTCCGCTTTAAAGAATTGCCACTCCACAACGCCATATGTGCAAAATCCTGTCTGTTTACAGCTGGCCTAATCGATAGCCTAAACCGCGTATGGTGCGGATAAAATCTTTGCCCAGCTTATTGCGCAAATGATGCACATAGACTTCGATGGTATTGCTGTTAATTTCGCTATCGAAATCGTACAGCTTATCTTCCAAATTGGTTTTAGAAAATATTTTATTGGGATGTGTCACTAAGGGAATTAAAATCGCCCATTCACGGTTAGACAAATCGATATATTCGCCTTTAAATTTCGCCAAATGCTGCTCTACATCTAAGACCAGATCACCATAAGCGAGTACTGAGTGGCTGTTTTGCAGCTGCTCCTTGCCGCTGCGGCGCAATAAGGCATGTAAGCGCGCCAGCAATTCATCAAATTCATAGGGTTTAATCAGATAATCATCTGCACCTTGATTCAGGCCATCAACCCGCTGCTGCAGCTGATCTCTGGCTGAAATAATCAATACTGGCAAAATCGGGTGGCTTTGACGGATTTGTTTAAGCACTTGCATGCCATCCATCATGGGCAATCCTAAATCCAGCAGCACAGCATCCACTTTTTCTTGCTGAATTTTCTTTAATCCATCAATTCCGTTATTGACCCAAATCACCTCAAAACCTTGATATTTCAGCAAGGTCTGAGTTGATTCCGCAATCATGAAATCGTCTTCAATAATTAATATTTTGATCATCAGTCCGCTACTCACTTAAGCTGCTGGCGCACAACTGTTAAGCATATCATTGTTCCTATCCTTCACCTTGGTGTTTATATCCAGCATACTCAGCAGGCTTGGGAATAAGTTATCCTGACTTAATTCTTTGCTTTTTTGCGCGCCAAGGCAAGCCATTTGCTGCGTATTTTCAGCTTTCCACGCTGGAGAAAACCACATGATCATAGGTACATGAGTTTGCTGTTCAGGCGCAATCGCATATGGCGCGCCATGCAGATACATACCATGCTCGCCAGTGGATTCACCATGGTCGGACAGATACCAAAAACCAGTCTGATATTTTTGATTGGCATTCAAAGTTCCAATAATTTGGCTCAAAACGTAGTCGGTATACACAATTGAATTGTCATAAGTATTGATCAGCTCCTGCGGACTGCAGCCTTGAATGGCATTGGTGTTGCATGTGGGTTTAAACGGCTGGTATTTTGCAGTGCTGCGCTCATAATAAGCAGGCCCATGACTGCCCATTTGATGCAATACAATCAAGCGCGGCGTATGGTCATTTTCTGGAATCGCATCAATATACTGTTTTAAACCATCAACCAAAATTTCATCATGGCATTCACCGCCTAAGTCGCTGCACCATTTCTTTTTCAATTCTGGACTGAACTGAACCTGTTCAACGCGGTTGCAAGTTCCTTTACAGCCTGAATTATTGTCTAGCCAAGCCACTTTATAGCCCGCGCGTTTGGCAATATCCAAAAGCCCTTCACGGTGGTTGGCCAGCTGTTCATCATATTGTTTGCGCGGCATGCCGGAAAACATGCACGGGACAGAAACCGCTGTGGCCGTGCCGCATGAGCTGACTTGGCTGAAATTTAGAATATCTAATTTAGACAGCTCTGGATTGGTATTTTTGCTGTAGCCATTTAATGAAAAGCTTTCCGCACGTGCAGTTTCACCCACCACCAGCACCATCAATTTAGGTTTGCTTTGATTCGAAACATCAATATTGCGGTGCGCATCCGTTCCATAAGCCACCAAAGGCAGGTTTTTTTTAGGCGCTTGATGGCGGTAGTACGACAGGCTTGAAGCAATGGCATTTTGCGGTGAAAGCATGCCTTTAAGATCACGGTGCTCGCGGAATATGGCTGCATAATCAACATAAAAAACAAAAAGCAGACTGCCGATCACCGCAAAAGATGCCAGCAAATTCACTGTTTTTTTGAGCAATACTTTAGGCAGTGCTTCCTTCAAAATTGGAATCTGGGTCATGAGCACAATGGGTAAAATGACCATAACAATCGACCACACGACCAAACGCATAGAGGCAAGATCTTTTGCTTCATTCGGGTCGGTTTGCATGGCATTTTGAATTTGATCAGGAGAAATGACCACACCTAGACTGCTGACAAAATACGCGCTGAAACCGCCGATAAAAAGCAGTACTGCCGCAACGACTTTCGCATTCCAGCGCCAATTCAGCAATTGAAGCAAAGCATTGTACAGCGCAATAACGACTATCACCGTTGCCGCTAAAAATAGCTGTGCTTTTATGCCTTGATAGGGCGTGAGCTGCTG
The DNA here is from genome assembly GCF_002135435.1 of Acinetobacter sp. ANC 3813. Classification (GTDB taxonomy): domain Bacteria; phylum Pseudomonadota; class Gammaproteobacteria; order Pseudomonadales; family Moraxellaceae; genus Acinetobacter. Next base: position 351,307 of record NZ_NEGK01000001.1, read on the forward strand.
AATTTTTTGATAAAAAGCCAGATTAAGCGCTAGACCAAGCCATAACGCGATCAATAAATTAAACTTTGTAAGTGAAATAGGCATAATTTTGTTTTTTAAGGCAGTGAATATGGTCAGCATCAAAATCATCGTGTTTTTTATCGATGCTGTTAAATTAATTGTTCAAACTTAAAACTTGCTTAAGTCATCAATCGCATTTTCTTGTTATCGCTCTAATCATATAAAAATTGCTTATAAATAAATAGATTAAATCATCTGAATTATTTTTTCTAAAAAAGAGAATTGCCCATTCGCACATTTAAAAATAGTAAAAGAATCAGAAAAAAGATTCGGATAAAACCGCTGCCATAACGTAAAGCTAAAAATGTGCCGCATAAGGCGCCAGCAATATTTCAAGCTGCAACCATGGCGCCTACCATCCATAGGACATTGCCCGTAGTGATAAAATACAGCAGTGATGCGCTGAAAGTGCCTAAGTTCACCAGTTTTGCTGATGCAGAAGCATTGAGAAAATCAAAGCCAAAGACTTTCACAAATAAAAAAGTAAAAAACTGCCGCTGCCAGGTCCAAAACGCCATCATAAAAACCGATCAAAGCGCCAAAGCCAACACCCAATAAAATCTCACGCACGCCCATGTGCATGGCGGTATGCAATTGGCCTAAATCTTTTTTGGCAAAAGTATAAATTGCCATCATAATCAGCAGGAAAAATACGGCATAACGCATCATGTTCTTGGGAATATAATCCACAGACATTGCACCCAAAAATGCAAATACAAATGCAGCCAGCATAATGGGCATGCATAACACGCCAAACGATTTTGATTCTTTTGATATACCCGAAAAAAGAAGATGCTGTGCCTGCCAGCACAGCAAGCTTATTGGTGCCAAATACTGTCGCCAAACTGTATTGCAGCAAGGCATGTATTAAGGAAGGCAATTGAACTACCCCCACCGCCCACGGCTGCATCAATCAGCCCCCCGCAAAATGCAAAGAAACCCAGAATGATAAGAACTTGATCAATATCCATATCAAGCCATGTTCAAATAATAAGCTTTTATCTTTATAGAATTATTATCAGCTGTCAATCGAAGCCACTTCCACAAAATGAGAAACCCCATTGCACCCTAATTATGGCAATTGCATGGTGATCCTAGCTCGATTTCTGCCTAATTCATGACTTTCCTATAAATGTCATAATTTAAGCAAAAAATAAAATTCAACTTTTTGCGCTCTGACTAGTCCATCCAAAAAAGAAAATAATAGTAAAAATACATTTTTAATCCTCAGTAGAAATCTGTTGCGTTTTCCTCAGCTCACGTCCCCAGATGCCAATGGGCACAGTGCTGAGCGCAGCAACTAGGACAATTGCTATTAAATAGCTGCTGTAGCCTAATGCATCCGCTGCTATGCCGCTCATGCTATACAATCCACCGCTGACTGTCGCCATCAGCCCCACCTGAAAAGTGAAATCAGTGCCTGCCAAATGTTTACGGCTGTATTGCATCACCACCGTAAGCATCACCACCAAAAGCATGGCGGATACCATGTCTTCCAGTGCATTCACTGCATAAATAATCCAAGGCTGCACGGCATGCGCCGCATCATATTGCCATGCCAGACATGCATAGGCGGCTAAACTCCCTATTTTAAGTATTGAGAACAGCATCAATACATGAAAGCGTGAGAGCAATTTTAAAGACAACCCTGAAATACCTGCCCCTGCAAGTGCGGCTGCAGCCCCCAGCATGGTCACATAAATGCCAATCTGACTGAAACTTAAACCCATATCCACCATTAGCGGTTTTAACACTGGCCCTGACAGCCCATCGGCAATTTTAAATGTGATCAATACCATCAGCCAGCAGCGTAATTCAGCAGTATGAATAAAGTAGTCTAAATACTCACGAATGATGGCCCACTGCGGCCGAATCGTGCTGTTTGACGTTTCTGCAGCTGAACTTTTCAGCTTTATTCGGTCGGCTTCTGAATAAAATAAAACAGGAATCGTATTCAGCAGGACTAAACCCGCTAAAATTAAAAAAGTGCTTTGCCACTGCAGCCAATCTAGCGCCCATAAAATGGCTCCGCCGCCCACAATAAAACCCAGCCGCGAACCAACGACCTGAAAAGTATTGCCCCAGTGCTGCTGCTCGCCTTTTAGGATATTGACCGCCAACCCGTCTGTCGCGATATCCTGCGTTGCGCCAATTAAATTCATGCTCAGCAAGCCAATAAAAAAACACAGCAGATAAAGCGGTTCATTCAAAGCTTGAATTGGTAAAAATGACAGTCCAATCAGCACGGCAACCGTCAGCAGCTGTGTAGGAATAATCCAAGAACGGTAGTGTCCATATGTGATGGAGCCAACACGGTCTACCCATGGCGCCCAAAAAATCTTTATCGACCACGGCAGCATCAATAGGCCGAAACCGCCAATATGCGCCAGCGATACCCCCTGCGCCCTTAAAATAACCGGCAAGGCGTGCGTCATAAAGCCGACAGGCAAGCCTTGCGCCCAATACAGCGAAAACAGCAGCACATATACATTGCGTATCTGCGGCATGAACGGTCCTTAATTCAAATTATTTATATTCACTCATCAAACAGCCATCTATTGCATAGCTAATCAGGGCAAAGTACAAACTGCACAATCTTGCCAATGCAGTGCCTATATGCAAAGCATATGATAATTTATATTGAATGCAACGCTTTGATAAAAACAATGACTCAACACTTCCCCACTTTGCCTGAGCAAGTGCCTGCACGCGGCTCAGCCTTCAGCAAACAGCTTTTTAAGAAGCTGTTCTTGGCGCAGGGCTGGAGCTTTGAAGGCAACTTTCCAAACCTGCCCAAAGCGGTTGCGATTATTTCACCGCATACCTCCAATATCGATGCTTGGCATGGTTTTACCGCCCTGCTTGGACTAGGCATTCAAATTACCATTTTCGGCAAGCACACTTTATTTGAAACACCGTTAAAGCCCTTATTGGAATGGATTGGCGTGATTCCTGTAGACCGCGGCAATGCGCAGGGCCTGACCAAGCAAATTTCCGATATTATTCAGGCCAAAGACAAAATATGGATTGGCATGGCGCCTGAAGGCACCCGCAAGCAGGCCGAAAAAATCAAAAGCGGCTTTTATTATATTGCCTACGAAGCTCAAATCCCGATTGTGATGTTTTCTTTTGATTATGAACATAAAATTATTCACTGCTTAGGCGTCTTTCAGCCTACAGGCAATTATGAACAGGACTTAGAACAGATTTTACAGCTGTACGAAGGCAAATTTTCTCCAAAAAATCCAGATTGGCTGGCTAAGCCGTTACAAAAGCGATGGAAAAAGCGCTAGTAAAATGTGCATTTTTTTGCTGAGATGTGCGCATATTTGAGCAGATCATCATCTAATTATATTATGAAAATATTGCATTATTCCGCGATTGGCATATTGGCGCTGAGCCTTGCAGGCTGTGACAAAGCCATCAACACACCCGCCAAGACTACACCAATCAAAGCGCGTGAGCCTGTGATTGCCATTGCGCTGGGCGGCGGCGGCGCCAAAGGCTTTTCCCATATTGGCGTGTTAAAAGTGCTGGAATCGCACGGCATTAAACCGAAAATTGTGACAGGCACCAGCGCCGGCAGTTTTGTGGGCAGCCTCTATGCCAGCGGTAAAACACCATATCAGATGCAGCAGATTGCTTTGGGCTTTAAAGAATCCGATATCCGTGATTTAACCTTAAACCGCCAAGGCGTGATTTTAGGTCAAAAATTGCAAGACTACGTCAACAAAAATGTCGGAAACAAGCCGATTGAAAAATTTCCAATCCGCTTTGCTGCAGTTGCCACCCGCTTGGATACTGGCCGTAAAGCAGATTTTATTAAAGGCAATGCAGGTCAAGCCGTCCGTGCATCTTGCAGTATCCCCAATGTCTTTGTTCCAGCCACCATTGGCGGCTTAAAATATGTCGATGGCGGCTTAGTCAGTCCTATTCCTGTTAAAACAGCCAAAGATATGGGTGCAGATATCGTCATCGCTGTGGATATTTCTGCACGCCCAGACAGCAGCAAAGCGCTGAATATGTTTGGCGTACTGGATCAAACCCTGAATATTATGGGGCAGCAAAGCATTAATGAAGAGCTGAACCAAGCCAGCATTGTGATTCAGCCCAAAGTAGGCCATATCGGCACGCTGGATTTGAAATCCAGCAATGCAACGATTTTAGAAGGCGAAAAAGCCGCGCAGCTGAAAATACGTTCTATTCAAAAAGCCATTGCTGATTTTAAAGCATCACCTGCTGCCTTAAAGCTGGCACCTGCTTCTAAATTTTAAAGATGAGTAATTTTTTAAATATTCAAAAACATATTCATCTGCTACATTGATATAGATGCTTAAGATATAAAGGCGTCGCCATCTATATCAATTTAACTCGATCAATTCACTCTAATCTTTAGAGCAATACACGGGCAGATGTATGGAATTTGTTTTAGAACCTTGGCACTGGTTTGTATTGGGCGTTTTACTGATTCTTTCAGAATTGCTATTGCCCGCATTTGCCGCACTGTGGTTTGGCATCGGCGCCATCATGGTCGGTATTTTATATTTTCTATTTCCAATGATGGGCACTACGACCCAATTTGTCACATGGATCATCCTATCCATTTTATGCACGGTCGCTTGGTTTAAATTTATCAAGCCGCTGTCTACCGACAAAACCCAAGCGGGCCTTTCCCGTGAAGCGACCATTGGACAAGTGGGCATGGTCATTCAAACCAATTTAGAGCACGATCAAATTAAAGTCCGTTTTCCAATGCCTGTATTGGGTTCAGATGAATGGAACTGCCGCACACTGTCCCCTGTTCAAGTCGGTGACCGCGTCCGTGTGGTCGACATTTTAGGCAATGATCTGGTTGTGCAATTGCACAGCGCAGCGAATCAAATTGCAAACAGTCAAACCAACAACGAAAAAAGTGAGTAAATAACATGAGCGCAGCTACGATTATTGTCTTTGCCCTGCTGGCCTTCGTTGCCGTAACCATTTTTAAGGGTGTGCGAATTGTGCCGCAAGGCTATAAATGGATTGTGCAGCGTTTAGGCAAATACCACACCACCTTGGGCCCCGGTTTGAATTTCGTCATTCCTTATGTCGATGAAGTGGCTTATAAAGTCACCACCAAAGATATTGTGCTGGATATTCCATCTCAAGAAGTGATTACCCGCGACAATGCTGTGCTGCTGATGAATGCTGTGGCTTATATTAACCTGACCACGCCTGAAAAAGCCGTCTATGGTATTGAAAACTACACATGGGCCATCCAGAACTTAGTGCAGACTGCGCTGCGTTCAATTGTCGGTGAAATGGATCTAGATGATGCATTGTCTTCTCGCGATCATATCAAGGCAAAACTGAAAGCCGGTATTTCTGATGATATTTCTGACTGGGGCATCACCTTAAAAACTGTAGAAATTCAAGATATTAAACCATCTCACACCATGCAGGCGGCAATGGAAGAACAGGCTGCTGCAGAACGTCAGCGCCGTGCGACCGTAACCAAAGCAGATGGTGAAAAACAGGCTGCGATTTTAGAAGCGGATGGCCGTTTAGAAGCGTCCCGCCGTGATGCAGAAGCGCAAGTGGTACTGGCTGAAGCATCGCAAAAAGCCATTGAAATGGTGACATCTGCGGTGGGTGATAAAGAAATTCCAGTGGCTTACCTGCTGGGTGAGCAATATGTAAAAGCCATGCAGGATATGGCGAAGTCGAATAATTCAAAAACTGTGGTCTTGCCTGCAGATATTATGAATACCATTCGCGGTGTCATGGGCCGTAATTAATAATACGCCCCCTTTCCTATCGAGATGTCTGACATCTTTTGAAATACATAATAGACAGCGCTAGCGCTGTCTATTTTTATTTAAACCAATAAAAATTCTGCAAAATTTGTTTATTTGTGGTTAAATTTCGCGTTAATTTTTGAAATCTCCTGAATTGATGGCAGTTCATTTGCCCTCAATTGGCTCTCCTATTGCTGTCAATTCATATTTCGATCTGCTGTCCAACTCGAAAATGGATATTGTATGAGCTCCCTCAATCCAACGTTAATTACGTTTTTATTTTATATCGCCGCCATGATCGCGATTGGTCTGATGGCCTACCGCGCTACGTCGAATTTTTCTGACTACATTTTAGGCGGCCGCCGTTTGGGCAGCTTTGTAACGGCGCTTTCTGCAGGCGCGTCCGACATGAGCGGCTGGCTTTTGATGGGTTTGCCTGGCGCAATTTATCTGTCTGGCCTTTCAGAAATGTGGATTGCCATTGGCCTGATCATTGGCGCTTGGCTTAACTGGCTGCTGGTTGCAGGCCGCCTGCGCGTGCATACCGAAGTGCAGCACAATGCGCTGACTTTGCCAGATTATTTTGCCAACCGCTTTAATGATCAAAAGAAAATTTTGCGTGTGGTTTCAGCCATTGTCATTCTTGTGTTTTTTGCCATTTACTGTGCCTCTGGCATGGTGGCAGGCGCGCGCTTGTTCGAAAGCATGTTTGACATGTCTTACAGCACAGCCCTGTGGATCAGTGCCATTGCCACCATCAGCTATGTATTTATTGGCGGATTCCTTGCAGTCAGCTGGACCGATACCATTCAAGCAGGACTGATGATTTTTGCGCTGCTGCTGACGCCAATCGTCGCCATTCTGTCCTTTTCAGATCTATCGCAAATTACAATCGCGCTCGATGCTGCCCGCCCGCAAGCCACCGATATTTTTGGCAATCTCAGCTTTATTGCCATTATGTCTTTATTGGCATGGGGCTTAGGCTATTTTGGACAGCCGCATATTCTGGTGCGCTTTATGGCTGCAGATTCTGTGAAATCTATTCCAAATGCACGCCGCATTGGTATGGCATGGATGACACTTTGCTTAGGCGGTGCAGTTGCGGCAGGTTTCTTCGGGATTGCTTATTTCCAACAGCATCCAGAACTGGCAGGCGTAGTGAATGCAAACCCTGAAACAGTCTTTATGGAGCTCACAAAAATTCTGTTTAACCCATGGGTTGCAGGGATTGTCTTAGCCGCGATTTTAGCCGCGGTGATGAGTACGCTTAGCTGTCAGCTGCTGGTCTGCTCAAGCACTTTAACCGAAGATTTTTACAAGTCATTCTTACGTAAAAATGCCTCGCAAAAAGAATTGGTGTGGGTTGGCCGTTTAATGGTACTGCTGATTGCCCTGCTGGCAATTTGGATGGCGGGCAACCCTGAATCAAAAGTGCTCGGCTTAGTGGCCTATGCATGGGCAGGTTTTGGCGCAGCATTCGGTCCACTGATTATTCTGTCTTTGTTCTGGAAACGCATGACTTTAAACGGTGCATTGGCAGGCATGATCGTCGGTGCTGTGATGGTTATTCTATGGAAAAATGTCTGGGGCGATACTGGCGTGTATGAAATCATTCCCGGCTTTATCTGTTCATTCATTGCCATTATTGCTGTAAGCCTAATGGGTAAAGCACCTGGTAAAGAAATTACCGACCGCTTTGATGAAGCACAGCGTATTTATAATGAAAGCAAATAATCCGATCTTTTCAGATTGATAAATAAAAAGAGGCCTATACAGGCCTCTTTTTTCAATTAAAAGCATACTCGATACGGAAAATGCTAGCGCTAAAGCCGTATCTGTTTAGCTTTTTCGTGACAGCAAAAATTGCGTGATCTGCGTCAATTGTGCTGCATCTTCACCAAAGTACGCCAGCGCATTCATGGCTTGATTATGCAATTCCTGCGCATAGGCTTTGGCTTGCTCTAAACCAATCAATGCTGGATAGGTCGATTTTTCAACTTGCTGATCTTTTCCGGCAGTTTTGCCGAGCACTTCAGTATCAGAAATAATATCTAAAATATCATCCTGAACTTGGAAAGCTAAACCAATGGCTTGACCATATTCACGCAGTTTTGGAATGGCTTGATCTGTACCCGAAAAAAGGGTTACCGCAGCCATCATAATCGCCGCTGTAATCAACGCGCCGGTTTTATTGCGGTGAATATTTTCCAAAGCTTCTTGCGAAATATGCTTGCCTTCCGCCTGCAAATCCAGCACTTGCCCATTGACCATTTTTGAAGAAGCTGTCGCTAAAATCTGCATTTGCTTTAATACAATAGACGCTTCTACTGCAGGCCCCTGATCAAACAGGCGGCTGCCCAAAATCTCAAAAGCCATGGACTGCAGAATATCCCCTGCCAGCAAAGCAGTATCTTCACCAAAAGCAGCATGGCAGGTCGGCTGACCGCGGCGCAGCAGGTCATTGTCCATACATGGCAAATCATCATGCGCCAATGAATAGCAATGGATAAACTCAATGGCAACCGCAGCGCGGCGTACCGCAGCCGCATTTGGATTCTGTTTTAAGGCGCCTGTCGCAAAGCATAGTGCTGGACGCACTCGTTTTCCGCCTAGCATAACGGCGTGATGCACTGCGCCTTTTAACGGTTCTGGAATGGCAAAAGCATCCAGTGCAGTCAGTAAATCCTGCTGAATGCGGTTCTGTGCTTCTGTCAGTGCATGAGCCTGCACATCAGTTAAAGACGACACGTTCACCTCAATTTTATTATCTATGCGGTATGACAAACTGGCGCTGCATAGAGCCTGAACAATTCGGCCTGCAGCTTTTCTGGCTTGTTGCATGATACTGCTTTTGCCCTGCTTTCTCTATCTCGAAACTGCATTGTTGAAACTTAAATTGATCACCCATGGTTATTCGTACAGAAGATCCGACAATTAAGCTCAGATCATGATTCAAATCTGAAGAGAAAATACCGCTGTGGATGATGCATCGATGATTTTTATTTTATCAATACCAAATACTATTCAAAAATGAGTAAGGTTGAATTAAGCACTTTTCCTATCACAAAAAAACTGCCATTAAGCCTATAAAATTCATCCATAAAATAAGCCCCTAGAAAGGGGCTTTAGAATTAATCGCTTCTGAATATTGTGGCAAACTATTTCACAGTGCAGAACGCTGTCTATGCAATGAATTACTATTCGTTCAATGCATCTTGCGGAATGCGAACCCAGCCTTCCATCAATACACGTGCGCTGCGGCTCATCACGGCTTTTTTCACGGCCCATTGTCCATTTTCATAGACCGCTTGCGCACCTACACGTAAAGTTCCAGACGGATGACCAAAACGCACAGCTTCACGTTCTCCGCCGCCAGCAGCCAAATTGACCAAAGTACCTGGAATGGCCGCTGCTGTTCCAATCGCCACCGCTGCTGTACCCATCATGGCATGATGCAGTTTCCCCATCGACAAAGCGCGTACCAATAAATCTGTATCTTGCTCTGTAATATCTTTACCGCTCGAAGACACATAGGCTTTGGGCTTAGAAACAAAGGCAATTTTAGGCGTATGCTGGCGTTTTTCCGCTTCGGAAATATCTTGGATGAGGCCCATGTGCTTTGCGCCATAGGCACGGATTTTTTCAAAACGCGCTAAAGCAGCTGCATCACCATTAATCACATCTTGCAGTTCCGTACCTTCGTAGCCAATATCTTCTGCATTTAAGAAAATGGTCGGAATACCCGCATTTATAAAAGTAGCTTGAAATTCGCCCACATCAGGCACAGATAAAGTATCAACCACATTGCCCGTTGGGAACATTGCCCCGCCATCTTCACCATCATCTGCCGGATCTAAGAATTCAATCTGCACTTCAGCTGCAGGGAACGTCACACCATCCAGTTCAAAATCACCTGTTTCCTGCACTTGACCCTGGGTCACTGGCACATGCGCAATAATGGATTTTTGAATATTGGCCTGCCAGATATGCACTGTGCAAATGCCGTTTTCTGGAATTTTTGCGGCATCCACTAAGCCATTTGAAATGGCAAATGCGCCTACGGCTGCAGTTAAATTGCCGCAATTTCCGCTCCAATCGACAAAAGCGCTGTCAATGGATACCTGTCCAAATAAATAATCCACATCATGATGCGGCTGCGCGCTTTTATCTAAAATCACCGTTTTGCTGGTACTTGAAGTAGCGCCGCCCATGCCGTCAATTTGCTTGCCATAAGGGTCTGGACTGCCAATGACACGCAGCAGCAGCTGATCGCGAATTGCGCCTGCCTTTTGCGCCGCTTCCGGCAAATCACTCAATTTAAAGAACACACCCTTACTGGTGCCGCCACGCATATAGGTTGCTGGAATTTTAATTTGTGGTGCAAACGGCATATTGTTGAATCCTTATTTATCATTGTACTGCGCAATATCTTTCCGATATTGATCACGCATTATCATAGCGGCTTTTGATAAAAATACATTAGCCGCATGACTTAAGTATAAAAAAACAGCATTTGTGCGTTAACCATCAAGCAGACATATTTTATTTTTATAAATCAAATAAAATTAATCTATTGATTCATTTATTATTTATTGCATAAAAATAGATAAATAATACTTATGAAATTGATAATTATTTTTCATATTTTTTGAGCTACTAGGCTATTTCATCTTGATCTATTACAATCCAAATCACATATTCACTGTCGGGCTGAAATAACTTGAATAAAGAGTCTTCTCAACTTCAGCGTGGCTTAAAAAACCGTCATATTCAATTGATAGCCATGGGTGGCGCAATTGGAACAGGCTTATTTTTAGGTTCCGCACATGTGATTGAATCTGCCGGCCCATCCATTATTTTGGGTTACGCAATTGGCGGTTTAATTGCTTTTCTAATCATGCGTCAACTTGGGGAAATGATTGTTGAGGAACCTGTAGCAGGTTCTTTCAGTCATTTTGCAAACAAATATTGGGGCAAATTTGCAGGTTTTCTTGCAGGCTGGAACTATTGGATTTTATATGTTCTCGTCGCTATGACTGAACTGACTGCCGTCGCAAAATACATCAATTACTGGTGGCCTCATATTCCAGCATGGGCATCTGTACTAACTTTTTTTGTCATTATTACCTTAGTCAATTTAGGCAATGTAAAGTTTTATGGCGAATCAGAGTTTTGGCTATCTATTGTCAAAGTAACCGCTGTTGTATCCATGATCATTTTCGGTATTTATCTGTTGGCGACAGCAGGTGCTGACTCTACAGCTTCATTCAGTAACTTATGGACGCATGGCGGCTTCTTCCCGCATGGTTTTGAAGGCCTATTTTACATGCTTGCCTTCTTAATGTTTGCCTTTGGCGGTATTGAACTGATTGGTATGGCTGCAGCAGAAGCTGATAATCCGCAAAAATCAATTCCTAAAGCGATCAACCAAGTTGTGTTCCGTATCCTCATTTTCTATGTAGGTTCATTGACAATTTTGTTATCACTTGTGCCTTGGAATGAATTGCATTTGGGCGGTCTGGATAAGAGCCCATTTGTCATGATTTTCAGTCAATTGGGTATTGGCTGGGCAGCGCATTTGCTTAACTTTATTATTTTGACTGCGGCACTTTCTGTGTATAACAGCGGCATGTATGCCAATAGCCGTATGCTGTTCGGTTTAGCGCAGCAAGGCAATGCACCTAAAGTGTTTAGCAAAACCAATAAGCAAGGCGTACCCATTCCAGCAGTTTTATTTTCGGCATTGCTGATTTTCGGCTGTGTGCTGCTGAACTATTTTGCACCGGAAGATGCGCTCAGCAACTTAATTTACATTGTGGTCGGCGCTTTGGTATTGAACTGGGCAATGATCAGCTTAACGCACCTTCAATTTAAGAAGGCTATGAAACGCGAAGCGAAAGCATCACTATTCCCTGCGCTTTGGTCTCCATTCAGCAATTACCTTGTACTTGCCTTCATTGCTGTTGTGCTTTACATCATGTGGACACAAGGTTTAAGCGGTGCGGTGATTATGATCCCTATTTGGATCGTGCTTATGTTTATTCTGTTCAAGCTTTTGTATAGAAAAGCATAAAATTTCTTCATTTTTAAAAAAGTTATTGTTTATGCAATAACTTTTTTTTTGCCCGAAATTGGAGTAAATTAACTGCGCTTTTGCGCCTTTAGCTTAACTGGATAGAGCAGTTGCCTCCTAAGCGACCGACGTGGGTTCGAGTCCCTCAAGGCGCACCACTTTCAACATTGTGATGTATTTAACACTTATTCATTTTACAAATCACATTTTTTCATTTTTTTTTGACTACTCAGATATTTTTTTATCACTAATTTAAATATTACAAAACATAGCCTTATGGTTTTTTTTAAAAAATAATTAGTATTAATACTCTAATTTGCTTCTTTTTTAAACTAATTTTTCTTGTAGAGCATTTACTCTTATTTAATTTGTGATATTTTTGTCACATGGAGTAACAAATAAGCATGTAGGAAGCCTAAAAACTTCCGAGCCAGTATCAGCTTAAACTCAAAATAAAATGCAGTAACTTAATTTTGCACACCAAGGAAAGACAAAGAATGAAATTAAAAAAGCTCTCAACAGCCTTAATTCTTGCAACACTGCCAACGACTGGCGTATTTGCAGCAGCCCTAGATCGTTCTGGTCAATCAATTGCTGCATTTTTGCAGCCAGGTAACTATTTTGAAGCTGGTATCTCAGTATTAGATCCAACTGTTTCAGGAACAACTGTAGCAGCTCTAGGCAATCAAAATACTGGTGATATGGCTGGTGACTACTACTTCCCTTCAGCGGCTTTAAAACTACAACTTACTGATAACTTTTCATTTGGATTAATTTACGACCAGCCTTTTGGTGCTGATGCTGAATACACTCAATCAGTAGCATTTACTAACGCACAAGGCAATACGAATGTCGAAGTAGACACACAAAACTTGTCTATGATTTTTGGCTACCAACCAACTGAGAATTGGAATGTTTACGCGGGCCCTGTTTATCAAACGGTAAAAGGTAAAGTCGCTTTACGTGGAGCTGCTTACAGTGTATTAGGTGGTGTTCCTGCAGCAGGCATTGGCGGTTATGATGCAAATATTGGCGAAGATGGTGCGGTAGGCTGGTTAGCTGGTTTTGCATACCAAATTCCTGAAATTGCATTAAAAGCTTCATTAACTTACCGTTCTGAAGTTGAACATAAAATGAATGTGGCTGAAAATATTGTTTCACCTGCTCAAATGACTGCAATTGGACAACCAGCTTTCGGTCTTTTATTGCCAAATGGCTATAGCAATGGCGAAACTGAAATCACAACACCTCAATCAGTTAATTTAGATCTTCAAACAGGTATTATGGCAAATACTGTTGCCTTTGCTAATTTACGTTGGGTAAATTGGAAAGACTTCGGTATTCGTCCAGATAAATTTGGACAATTTACTGAAGTAGCAACAGCAAACCCAGCAACTGGTAAGCTTGGTAAAGGTTTCGATCTTGTTTCTTATACAGATGATCAAATCTCAGCAACTGTCGGTGTCGGCCGTAAACTAAATGAACAATGGGCTGGTAACGTATCTGTAGGATATGACACTGGCGCTGGTAACCCTGTATCGACCCTTGGTCCAACAGAAGGTTACTGGAACGTTGGTTTAGGTCTACAGTTTAGCCCTGCTCCAAACTATTTCATTGCTGGCGGTGTGAAATATTTCATGTTAGGTGATGCAAAAGCACAATCTGCAGCTAAATTTGGCACCTCAGCATATGATGCAGAATTTGAAGATAACGATGCTTGGGCTTATGGCTTGAAAATCGGTTACAAATTCTAATCTGTAAAAGTAAAAGAAGATCATAGTTCGCTATGATCTTCTTTTTTATTATTTAATTAATCAATTGTTTTAAAAACATTCAATTAAATTTGCAGACTTTTATAATAAAAAATAAAACTTTTACTCTAATTTTCTATTTAAAAATCATTAATATACATACGTTTTCTTAGTACAATTACTCTAAGCAAGCACAATATTCAAACTTTTCAGTTCACTTTCCATACGCCACTGAGCATTTACTCTTTTTATTTTTATGTTACTTTTCCTGCGTTTTTTACATAAAGCTACAATCAGGGAATGTTTTAATGAAACAAACCACACTTCGCACAGCTATTTTGCTCTGCCTTCTTCCATCGACATCTATTTTTGCCGCAGGCTTAGACCGCTCAGGCCAATCGATTTCTGCATTTTTACAGCCAGGCAACTATGCTGAAGCAGGAATTACAGTTATTGATCCAACTGTAAAAGGTCAAGCAATTCCGGCTCTTGGCGGTGAAAAAATTGGTGATATGGCTGAAGATTACTACTTCCCATCTGCAGCGATTAAAGTACAAGCAACAGATAAAGTTTCACTTGGCTTAATTTATGATCAACCATTTGGTGCAGACTCTAGTTATGCAAAGAGCTCAAAAACATTTGGTCAACTTAACCCATTAGAACAAACGTTTGAAGGCACAACGGTTGAAGTTAAAACTGAGAGCTTAACGGCTTTAATCGGTTATCAACCAAATGCAAACTGGAATTTATATGCAGGTCCAGTATGGCAAACTGTAGAAGCTGATATTGCGCTTCGTGGTAATGGCTATGGTAACTCTGGCTATAATATTAATGTAGAAACTGAAGAAGCTTATGGCTGGTTAGCTGGTTTTGCATACCAAATTCCTGAAATTGCCTTAAAAGCTGCTGTAACTTATCGCTCTGAAATCAAACACGAAGCAACTGCAAATGAAGCTTTTGCCTTTGGTACACGCCCAGCAGCAGCATTGGGAATTTCTCCAGAAGTAGATGCGACCACACCACAGTCAGTCAATATTGACCTGCAAACAGGTATTGCAGCAAATACCGTAGCCTTTGCTAATATTCGCTGGGTACATTGGAGCCAATTTGCTGTAACACCTAAATTCTTAAAAATGGTGTCAGGCAGCAACTTAATCGACTATTCTGATGACCAGTGGTCTGCTAATGTCGGTTTAGGCCGTAAATTCAGTGAAAAATGGTCTGGCTCAGCTTTAGTAAGTTACGATTCTGGTGCTGGTAACCCTGTGACTACACTTGGGCCAACTGAAGGCTATTGGGGTGTAGGTTTAGGCGCTCAATATAGCCCAGCTGAAAACTACTTCATTCAAACTGGTGTGCGCTACATGTGGTTAGGTGATGCTGATGCTAAAGCTGGTCCAAATGAAGTTGCTAAATTTGAAGACAATACTGCTCTTGCATACGGCATGAAAATCGGATACCGCTTCTAATTTTTCTAAAAAATTAAGGCTGTAAAAAGGGCGCCATTGGCGCCCTTCTCTTTTAGCTTAATAAATTTTAAATATTATGCAGGAATATTACGTACTGAAGAATTACGGATTGCTTCTTTCAATGCTTCATAGCCCTGAATAGGCGGGAATTGCGGAAATTCTGCAATCACATTTTCAGGCGCATCAAATAAGAAACCATGATCGGCTTCGCCCAGCATCGTTGTATCATTATAAGAATCACCTGCCGCAATTACACGGAAATTCAACCCGTGAAGCGCTTTAACCGCCTGACGTTTTTGATCTGGCTGACGCAGTTTGTAATCGGTAATCATGCCATTTTCATCAGTTTCTAATTTATGGCAAAAAATAGTCGGCCAATCCAATTGTTTCATCAATGGATGTGCAAACTCATAGAACGTATCAGACAAAATAATCAGCTGGAAATGCGTACTCACCCATTTCACAAATTCTTTTGCACCTGGGAATGGCCCCATATCTGCAATTACATCTTGAATATCATTCAGACCAAGTCCATGCTCTTTTAAAATATTCAAACGCTGAGTCATCAACACATCGTAGTCTGGAATATCACGTGTCGTTGCTTCCAACTCTTTAATTCCAGTTTTTTTAGCGAAATTAATCCAGATTTCTGGAACTAACACACCTTCAAGATCTAGACATACGATTTCCATGGGTTCTCCCAAATGTCACTGTGGTAAAAAGTTATTAAAAATTCCATCTATCATATCCGAATTTTATGTATAACGGCTTGAGTTTATTAATTCTATTTTTTTCATATCAATCTAATTTTTATTAATAAGTCATGCTTAGCATTTCTATTAAAATACTTGTGAAATAAATTAATATAGGCTTAATGTTTCCAAGCCTATCGCCAGGACAATCATGACAACAATCCCAACGATCGATATTGTAGATGCGCTTGCAGCTGAATATGCAGATAAATCTCCAAACGAAATTATTGAACTTGCACTGAGCCAAGAAGGCGAAATTGCCATTTCTTTTTCTGGCGCAGAAGATGTAGTGCTGATTGATATGGCATCGCACTTAGGCAAGCCTTTTCGCGTATTCAGTTTAGATACTGGCCGCTTGCATGCCGAAACTTATCAATTTATTGATGCAGTACGCAAACACTATAATATTGATATTGAAATTTGCTTCCCAGAAACTGAAGCCGTGCAAAAGCTGGTCACTGAAAAAGGCTTTTTCAGCTTCTATCAAGATGACCACAAAGAATGCTGCGGTATTCGTAAAGTCCAGCCTTTACGCAAGAAATTAGCAACTTTAGATGGCTGGATTACAGGGCAACGTAAAGATCAAAGCCCAGGCACCCGCAACGAAATTCCAGTGGTTCAAGCCGATCCCGGTTTTTCTGGCCCAGGCAAGCAATTGATTAAATATAATCCTTTAGCGAACTGGTCGAGTGCAGATGTTTGGAATTATATCCGCTTGATGGAAATTCCCTATAATCCGCTGCATGAGCGCGGCTTTACCTCGATTGGCTGTGAACCATGCACACGCCCTGTTCTGCCAAATCAGCACGAACGTGAAGGCCGCTGGTGGTGGGAAGATGCAACGCATAAAGAATGCGGCCTGCATGCTGGAAATATGAAAAAATAATCCAGTTTAAACCACTGCCCTGCAGTGGTTTTTTTTCAACTTATTGATACACATAAAGCAGTTTTATTCTGACAGAAAACAGCTATACTTCCTCTGTCATTTATAATTCTAACAAGGCTGCTCATACAGGAGCTCCCACAGATATTGCAGTGAGGCAATCCACGCTATGCGTCCATTACATCCGATTGATTTCATATTTCTCACGTTAGAAAAACGCCAGCAGCCTATGCATGTGGGCGGATTATTTTTATTCACTATTCCAGACAACGCGCCAGCCAGTTTTATTCAAGATTTAGTCAGTGATATTCGAAATTCCAAATCTATACCTGTCCCGCCATTCAACAACCGTCTGAACGGCTTTTTCTGGGATGAAGATGAAGAATTCGATTTAGATCACCATTTTCGCCACATTGCTTTGCCGCAACCTGGGCGCATCCGTGAATTGCTGACTTATATTTCACAAGAACACAGCACGCTGATTGACCGCGCTAAGCCATTATGGACCTGCCATATCATTGAAGGTATTGAAGGCAACCGCTTTGCTATGTATTTCAAAATTCACCATGCTATGGTTGATGGTATTGCAGGCATGCGTCTGGTTGAAAAATCTCTTTCTGACGACCCGAATGCAAAGCGCATCGTGCCGCCTTGGTGTGTCGAAGGCCCACGCGCTAAACGCTTAAAAGCGCCCAAGGCTAGCCGCATCAAAGGCTTAATCGATGGTTTGAAAGGCCAGCTGGAATCTACCCCCCGCGTCATGTATGAACTGTCACAAACTGTGATGAAAGATATGGGGCGCAATCCAGACTACGTATCCAGTTTCCAAGCGCCAAGTTCTATTTTGAATCAGCGCGTGAGCTCGTCTCGACGCTTTGCGGCGCAGTCTTTTGACTTTTCCCGCTTGCACGTTATCGCCAAGGCATTGGGCGTAACGATTAACGATATTGTACTGGCGATCTGCTCAGGCGCATTGCGTGAATATCTGATCAGCCAAAATGCGCTGCCAAAAAAACCGCTGATTGCGATGGTTCCAGCATCTGTACGAACTGATGATTCTGATATGTCGAACCGTATTACGATGATTCTGGCAAACCTAGGCACGCATAAAGATGATCCGCTGGAACGCCTTAAAATTGTCCGCCGCAGTGTACTCAATGCCAAAGAACGCTTCAAACGCATGAATGCCAATCAAATTTTAAATTACAGCGCATTTGTTTATGGCGCTGCAGGTTTGAATATTGCTTCTGGCCTGATGCCTAAGCGCCAAGCATTTAACTTGGTAATTTCAAATGTGCCGGGACCGCGTGAGCCGCTGTATTGGAATGGCGCGCGTTTAGATGCGCTCTATCCTGCGTCTATTGTTCTGGATGGTCAGGCGCTCAATATCACCATGACCAGCTATTTAGATAAATTGGAAGTTGGATTAACGGCATGCCGCAATGCTCTGCCAAAAATGCAAAACCTGCTGACGCATTTAGAAGAAGAAATTCAGCGCTTCGAAGAAATCATCAGCCATGATACCCCAAAGCTTCAGGCGGTTAGCTAACCGCCAACCTCATGGTAGAAATTGCCAATACAATTGGTTATAGATTAGAAATGGATCATTCAAAAAATGATCAAAAAAATTAAGGGGCTTTAAATAGCCCCTTAATTTTTAATATTTCGGCATTGTTTTAATAATTGATGACATGCAGTACGGATCATTGATGCCGTGATTTGCACTTCATTGCCGCGCTCATCTACGATATATGCAGAATGCATTGTCTTAGCATCCAGCATATGCTTTAAACCTGTACTCATTACTGCTTTACTTACACCCATATCCCACCTCATTTTGCTAAACCTGTTGAAAAAAGGTTTTGGCTATACGATGAGTTAAGTATAAAAAATACAGATCAAAAGTAAAATTTCAGTTGTAACAAGTGTTTAACGATATTCTGTTACAATTTCAGCTCAAGATGATATCGTATTGCTCTTGCGTATACAGATTTTCCACTTGGAACTTAATCACGCAGCTAATGAAATGCTCTAAATCCGCCACTGCAGGCGCTTCTGCAGTCAGCAAACGGTCAATGACAGACGGATGCGCAACAACAGTAAAGCCACTCTGATTATCAAAAGCGCGCGCATAGCGCAGAATCTCTCGAAAGATTTCGTAACACACTGTCTCCGCTGTTTTCACATAACCGCGCCCCTGACACGTCGGGCAAGATTCGCAAAGCAAGTGCTCCAAAGATTCGCGGGTCCGCTTACGGGTCATTTCCACCAATCCCAGTTCGGATACTTGGGTAATCTTGGTTTTGGCGTGATCACGCTCCAGCATTTTCTCAAACTGGCTCATCACCTGTTCACGATGATGCGCTTCCTGCATATCAATGAAATCGATGATGATAATCCCGCCTAAATTGCGCAGGCGAAGCTGGCGCGCAATCACTTGTGTCGCTTCCATATTGGTTTTAAATACAGTGTCTTCCAGTGTACGGCCGCCAACATATGAACCCGTATTGACATCAATCGTGGTCATAGCCTCGGTCTGGTCAATCATCAGATAACCGCCAGACTTTAAGGCAACACGGGTTTGCAGCGCTTTTTGAATATCTTCTTCGACATTGTACAAATCAAAGATTGGGCGCTCACCTGGATAGTGAATCAGGCGGTCGCGCATGCTTGGGACAAACTCTTCAACAAATTCGATCAATTTGCCGTGTATTTCACGCGAATCGACATGAATTTTAGAGGTATCTTCATTGGCAAGATCGCGGATCACGCGCTGCGGCAAAGGCAATTCTTCAAAAATCAGTGAAGGCACCGCAATATTTTTTTGTTTGCGCTGAATAAATTCCCACAGTTTAGCCAAGTAAGCCATATCCTGTGCAATTTCAGCTTCTGCAATCCCTTCTGCTGCCGTACGCACAATCACAGAGCCAGGCAATTTATGCTCAGCTTGAATGCGTTCGATCATATTGCGCAGACGCTCACGCTCTTCTTCAGACTCAATGCGCTGCGATACACCTGTATGACTGCCAAAAGGCATCATCACTAAATAGCGCGAAGGTACAGATAGATCCGTGCTTAAACGCGCGCCTTTGGTCCCCAGCATATCCTTCATGACCTGTACGGTCAGGATCTGCCCCGGCTGCAGCAGCTCAAACACATTTGGCGTAGGCTGATTGCGCGGCCAAACCATATCGTTAATATGCAAAAAAGCAGTCCGAGACAGGCCAATATCAACAAAAGCCGCCTGCATGCCCGGCAGTACACGCACAACTTTGCCCTTATAGATATTGCCCACCAAACCACGTTTAACCGTACGCTCAACAAATAATTCATTGACCGTGCCATTTTCAATTAACGCAACCCGGCACTCCATCGGTGTGACGTTAATTAATAACTCGTCAGACATAATAAAACTCAAAACATTATAAAAATTCTTTTCCAGCAGTTAATTTGATGCCTTAACTGTCTGTGATTATCTTTTACAAAGCTGTAGCGCAATCCACGCTTTTATTGTTAATTGCTTTGCTTCAAAATATCGTGCAGCAATTTTGCCGTTTCATGCAAGGGCAGCCCGACCACATTGGAATAACTGCCGTCAATACGGGGAATATACCGCGCTGCAATGCCTTGAATGGCATAAGCGCCCGCCTTGCCCACGGGTTCGCCTGTTGCCCAGTAATCTTCCATGTCACTCAAGCTTAGCGTTTGAAACTCAACTTCTGTCCGCACTACTATACTGTATATTTGATCTTTTGTACGTACGCAGACCCCAGTAAATACATCATGCTTTCTGCCTGAAAGTTGCGTCCACATTTCAAAAGCATGCTGTTTAGATTCAGGTTTTCCTAAAATTTGACCATCGAGGCCTAAGCTCGTGTCGGCAGCAATCACTACTGCATCTGCAAAACGGTCCTGTACAGCTTTGGCCTTTACTCTTGCTAAGCGCTCGACATAAACCGCCGCCTGCTCACCTTTTAATACAGACTCATCAATATTTGGACTGTAAATATCGAAGGTATGACCTAACTGTTCCAGCAAGTCTTTGCGGCGCGGCGAGCTGGAAGCTAAAATTATATGCGCCATTTTTTTAACATATAATAAAGGACAGGCCAAAGCATCACACTGCTAAACAGCGGCAGCCAGTGCCTTGTAAATGAAAAATGTACGCCGCTCATGACTTGCGCCACCCAGATAAAAAATAGATGAGCCAGTATTGCAATTGAAGTAATTATCCACAAATTGCTGAACGTTAAAATACGGCGTTCACGTGTCAGAAAGCGCGCAATAAATGAAATCAATACAAAGCATAATGCATTCATGCCTAAGGGCGCATCGACCAAAAGATCAACAAACAGACCTGTGCCGAAAGCAAACCAGACGCCGCACCACGTTGGCTGGCACAGCACCCAAAACAAGGTGATCATCAGCATGAACAATGGGCGCCAGCCTGAGAGTTCATAAGATAATGGATAAACCATTAATGCAGATGCAAAAACTACTGAAATAACAATGGCAAATAATGGATCTCGGCTTTCTGGACGGTTCAGTTTAGCGATCGACATTTGGCTGCTCCATCGCTAGGGAATCAGAAAACAGCACCACCACATGATGGCCGCCTGCCAATTGCGCTGCCGGAGTAACGTCAATTTGCGCAAACTCGCCTGAATTATGACGCTGCACTTTTGAAACGGTTCCGACTAAATAACCTGCTGGAAAATGCGCTCCAAGCCCTGAGCTATACACTTTTTCCCCTACTTTGATATTGGCGCTGGTCGGAACGTATTCCATTTCCAAGCGTCCCAAATCGCCTGTACCTGTGACAATGGCGCGCATGCCTGTACGCTCTAGGCGAACCGACAATGAATGCTCTTTATCAGACAACAGCATAATGCGGCTGCTGTGCGGATAAACATCCACAATCTGCCCCATGATGCCTTTATCATCCAGTACAGTTTGCCCGACTTTCAAATTGCTGCTTGCACCGCGGTTGATCACAATAATGTGGCGCAGCGGATCGGCATCTGTCCCAATGACTTCTGCAATTTCCATACGGCCGTCAATAATCAGCGGCGTATCTAATAAACCGCGCAAACGGGTATTTTCTGCAGAAAGTTCAGAGAGTTTTTGCAAACGGACTTGAGCCTGTAAAAGCTCGGCTTGCATCGCGGTATTTTCACGGCGCAATTGAGCTTCAGACTTGGTTTGTTGATTCAGCCATTCTCGCGATAACACTGGATAGCTTGCAGCAGCGTAAATTGGATTATACGCCGCATACAAAACATCTCTTGCCGGTTGAATTACATGCGGCATGCGCCAATCAAAGAAAAGCACCACCAAGCATGCAATGACCGCAATGATCAATGAGCGAAAAGATGGCGGCTGTCTTGAAAACAGTTGAGTTTGCACCCGCCGAGTCCTTTTCTTAGCCTACAAACAGCATATCGTGGTTTGGATTGTCGAAGAAATCGAGCACTTTGCCGCCGCCGCGTGTTACGCAAGTCAGCGGATCTTCTGCTACAACAACCGGCAAGCCAGTTTCTTTCGCCAATAATTTGTCTAGGTTGCGAAGCAATGCGCCGCCGCCCGTCAATACAATACCGCGTTCGGCAATATCTGAAGACAATTCTGGAGGTGTTTGCTCTAGCGCAGATTTCACTGCAGACACAAT
The DNA here is from genome assembly GCF_002135435.1 of Acinetobacter sp. ANC 3813. Lineage (GTDB taxonomy): Bacteria > Pseudomonadota > Gammaproteobacteria > Pseudomonadales > Moraxellaceae > Acinetobacter. The sequence continues at coordinate 373,740 of NZ_NEGK01000001.1, forward strand.
GCTTTGCAGCGGATCTGAAATCGCTTGGGTAATTTCATCAGAAGTCACAGTAATGGCGCGAGGTACACCTTCCGCCAAGTTACGGCCGCGAACTTCAATTTCTAAAGCTTTCGCGCCTTCTTCTGGAAGCGCCATACCCACTTCTTTTTTAATGGTTTCAGCCGTGGTTTCACCAATCACACAGCCATGCGCTTTACGCACGTAGTTGATGATCTGCTCATCAAATACATCGCCGCCGATACGCAGTGAATCTGCATAGACACAGCCTTGCAATGAAATAATTGCAATTTCTGTCGTGCCGCCGCCCACATCTACAACCATTGAACCGCAAGCCTGCTCTACTGGCATGCCTGCACCAATCGCCGCAGCCATTGGCTCTTCAATTAAACGCACATCACGCGCGCCTGCATTATAAACCGCTTCACGGATTGCACGGCGTTCGACCAGTGTCGATTTGCATGGCACACATACCACAACACGCGGCGCTGGCGGGAACAAACGCTTTTCATGCACTTTGCCAATAAATTGGTTCAGCATGGTTTCAGTGACTTCAAAATCTGCAATCACACCATCCTTCATTGGACGGATTGCAGAGATATTTGCAGGCGTACGGCCGAGCATTTGTTTTGCATCAAGGCCTACCGCCGATACAATTTTTTGTGAACCGCTGTGACGAATCGCCACAACTGTCGGTTCATTTAATATAATGCCTCGTCCTGGCGCATAAATAAGTGTATTTGCTGTACCTAAATCAATGGCTAGATCGGGCGAAAACAAGCCAATTAGTCTTTTTAGAATCACGGAGACGTTCTCGATTAAACTTTATGTGGACGCAAGGTGGCAACTTTAACTAAATGTGATGATTTGAACAAGTCAATCGCTTATTATAACGCACGATAATTTGAAATTTTTTAATACTGAATTAGGTAATGTTATGTCTACATCGGATGCACAGCATTCAGCAGATCTCAATGCAGAAACAGTTTCAGCGATTGCTCATTTGGCAAGATTATCGCTGAATGAGACTCAATCGGCTGAATATGCTCAGAGTTTAAATAAAATCTTAGGCATGATGGACACTTTAAAAGGTATCAATACTGACGGTGTTGAACCGCTGAAAAGCCCATTCGACAATCCGCAGCCATTACGTGAAGATACGGTTAGTGAAGTGAATCATCGCGAGGAATATCAAGCTGTTGCACCTGCAACACAAGACGGCTTATACCTTGTACCTCGCGTTATTGAGTGATTTTCACTCAGTTCATCTATTTTTCTTAAATTAAACGTAAAGAATTATTTCTCATGACTGATTTACACCGCTTATCTATTCGCGAACTGACAGAAGGTTTAGCCAGTGCTAATTTTTCGTCACGCGAATTGACCGAACACTATTTAAAACGCATTGCAAAAATTGATACGCAAGTAAAATCTTATGTGACTGTGACGGCTGAACAAGCTTTGGACGAAGCAGATGCGGCAGATGCACTGCGTAAAGCTGGCGGCGCAACTGCACTGACTGGCGTGCCTATTGCGCACAAAGACATTTTTTGTACACACGGCATTAAAACCACTGCTGGTTCTAAAATACTGGACAACTTTATCTCTCCTTACGACGCAACCGTTGTAGCGAAAGGTAAAACTGCAGGTTTGGTGACTTTAGGTAAAGTAAACATGGACGAATTCGCCATGGGCTCTACCTCTGAGTCATCTTACTTTGGCGCAACAGCTAACCCTTGGGCACTTGACCATGTACCTGGCGGTTCATCTGGCGGTTCTGCAGCAGCGGTAGCGGCTGATTTGGCACCGTTTGCGACTGGTACAGACACAGGCGGTTCTATTCGTCAGCCTGCATCATTCTGCGGTTTGACAGGTCTTAAACCGACGTATGGCCGTGTATCTCGTTTTGGTATGATTGCGTATGCATCATCTTTAGACCAAGGCGGCCCAATGGCGCGTTCGGCTGAAGACTGTGCGTACCTCATGAACGTGATGGCGGGTCATGATGCAAAAGATTCAACTTCTGTTGAAAAAGACGTCGACAACTACGTGGCGAACCTAAACGGCACTTCTGTAAAAGGTTTACGTATTGGTATTCCTAAGCAGTACTTTAATGTTGCTGGTTTAGATGCTGACGTAAAAGCACGTGTTGAAGAATCACTGAAAAAATTGGAAGAAATGGGCGCAACGTTGGTTGAGATTGATCTCAACATGACAGACGCTTATGTTCCAACGTACTACCTGATTGCGCCTGCTGAAGCTTCATCTAACTTACAACGTTTTGACGGCGTGCGTTATGGCTACCGTTGTGAAAACCCTGTGGACTTGATGGACTTGTACAAACGTTCACGTTCAGAAGGTTTTGGTAAAGAAGTTCAGCAACGTATCTTGATTGGTACTTATGCGCTGTCTGCGGGTTACTACGATGCTTACTATGTGAAAGCACAAAAAGTACGTCGTTTAATTCAACAAGACTTCTTAAAAGCATTTGAATCTGTAGACGTGATTGCGGCCCCTGCTGCACCTACAACTGCTTATAAGATTGGTGCAAACCTGTCTCCTGTAGAAATGTACTTGGGTGACATCTACACCATCGCGGTGAACTTGGCGGGTCTACCTGCAATTAATGCGCCTGTTGGTTTTGACAAAGACAACTTGCCTGTTGGCTTACAGCTGATTGGTAACTACTGGTCAGAATCTCAATTGTTGTCTGTGGTGCATCAGTACCAGCAAGCAACGGATTGGCATACAAAACGCGCTGTAATTGCTGAGGAGAACGCATAATGTCTAAGAACGCTGCGAAACCAAAATCTAACCTGATTGACGGTTGGGAAGTGGTGATTGGTATTGAGATTCACACTCAGCTTGCGACCAATACCAAGATTTTCTCAGGCTCATCGACTGTATTTGGAAATGATCCAAACACCCAAGCGAGCCTTGTTGACCTTGCAATGCCGGGTGTATTGCCAGTATTGAACAAAGAAGTGGTTGATCTTGCGATTCGCTTTGGTTTGGGTATTGATGCTTACATCGACCAAGCATCTGTGTTTGCCCGTAAAAACTATTTTTACCCTGACTCCCCTAAAGGCTATCAAATCAGCCAAATGGACAACCCGATTGTGGGCTTGGGTCATATCGACATTCAACTTGAAGACGGCACTGTAAAACGAATTGGCGTAACCCGTGCGCACCTTGAGGAAGATGCAGGCAAATCGATCCATGATCAATTCGAAGGCATGTCAGGCATCGATTTAAACCGTGCAGGTACACCGTTACTTGAGATCGTATCTGAACCTGATATGCGTTCGGTTGAAGAAGCAGTTGCCTACATTAAAGCGATTCACACACTTGTACGCTGGTTAGGCATTTCTGACGGCAACATGGCGGAAGGTTCATTCCGCTGCGACTGTAACGTGTCGTTGCGCCGTCCGGGCAATGAATTTGGTACGCGTTGTGAGCTTAAAAACCTCAACTCATTCCGTTTCATTGAGCAAGCAATTAACGTTGAAATTGAACGTCAAATGGAAATCCTAGAATGGGATGGCACGATTGACCAAGAAACGCGTTTGTTTGACCCTGTGAAGATGGAGACACGTTCGATGCGTTCGAAAGAAGAAGCGAACGATTACCGCTACTTCCCTGACCCTGACTTGTTGCCTGTAATCATTGCAGATGCGCAAATTGAAGCGGCGCGTGCTGCTTTGCCTGAGTTGCCTGCTGCACGTCGTACCCGCTTTGTAGCTGACTTTGGCGTGACTGAGTACGATGCTCACGTGCTTACGCTAACTCGTGAAATGTCAGAGTTTTATGAAGACGTGGTAAAAGCTGCTGGCGGTGCTGCGCAAGGTAAAGTGGCTGCTAACTGGGTGATGGGTGAATTCTCAGGCGCTTTAAACAAAGCGAGCCTAGAACTTGCTGACTCTCCTGTAACAGCAGAAAAATTGGGCGGCATGATTGCACGTATTGTGGATAACACGATTAACGGTAAGATTGCGAAGCAAGTGTTCGGCTTTATGTGGGAAGAAGGCAAAACAGCGGACGAAGTAATTGCGGAAAAAGGCTTGAAACAGGAAACTGATACAGGCGCGATTGAAGCGATTATTAAAGACGTACTTGCTGCTAACGAGAAGATGGTTGAAGAGTATAAGTCTGGTAAAGAGAAAGCTTTCAATGGTCTTGTTGGTCAAGTGATGAAAGCAGCGAAAGGTAAAGCTAACCCTGCACAAGTAAATGAATTGATGAAGAAATTGATTGGTTGATTAATTGACTAATTAGTTGTTTTCATGAGATAAAAACCTCACATTATGTGGGGTTTTTTTATGGGAGAAAGTATGGAAATTAAAATTTACTTTAATGAAACTAGTGCACCCCCGCTATTAGAAAACTTTTCAGGTTATCTCATTTTACTCTCTCCCTCTAATTGGGATGATTTTGGATACAAAACAACGTTTAATATCCATATTTGTGACTATTCTAAGAACCCTTGTATAAAGAAAAGTTTTGGTATAATTAAAATTGGTCAACTTGCACAATCACCAACAAATAATATTTTTGAAACAGAATATTTTAAATACTATTTTGATTTACCTATCCCGCAACGCTTTCTAAACACACTACCAAATAATTTATTTTCTTTACCAGAATATGAACACTTTTATTTCGATCTAGAAAATTATTTCTCGGAGGACTTAACTTTACTTTACTTAGTTGCTTTTACGAAAAAATTAGAGATATTGTTAAAAATAACTTACAGCATCAGATTCTAACTGAAAACTTTTTTATTAAATCCTTTAAAAGGACGATGTGTTTTACTACTCAACAAGAGTTTCAATGGTTATATGAAAAAACCAAATCTATAGATATTTTTGAAAAAAATATATTGAAAGCCAAGCAAATTCTTAACCATAATTATCCTGCCGATTTAGAAGAAGATATTAATATAATGCTACATGGTTTTCTTATTGCTACATTAGAAAATTATCTTGAAACAACATTCATTACAACTGTACTTTCATCAGATAGCTTTATCCTCAAGCAAGCTTTAAACGATGGCTCAACCAAAGATTTAACATTTAAAATTCAAGAATTAAATAATTGGAAAGATACTCTTAGAAAAAAAGTAGAAGACTCTCTTAAAACAAAATCATTCCATAATGTTCAAACTGTTATTCCTATGTTTAAGACAACATTAAACTGTGATATTCCCAAAACTACTTGGCTAGTGCCAGCTGTTGAGAAAAGACATGATTGTGCTCATAGAGCTGGATATACTAAAGAACAGAAGAAAATACGAATCTCAAAAGAAGATATCGATACCCTTATTACAAATATCAGTGAGTTCGTTAGCAAAATACAACTTCAAATTCTAAAAATAGATTGAATGTTCTCTCTCCTTTTAAGAGAGAATTATTAATTTATTTTCATAACTTTATTTAAAGAATCGATCCAAACACTTCATATCCAAAACAACATGACCATCAAAAAAGTATCCTCCATCGCCAAACTTGAAGACTTAAAACGCATCCAACTTTCGAAGTCTTTTTTTATGCGTGACTTCTAATACCCCTCATCTCCCCTTTCGAAGCAGTGCTTCTCATCCCAGCGGGAGAAGGAGCTTCCATTACTAATTTAATACCGTTATGGATTTTGTAATAGAAATTCCCTCTCCTACTAGGAGAGGGTTAGGGAGAGGTTATTTTCACTGTTCTATTTTTAGAAAAATCTAATGCAAATTTAGGTCTGTAATCTACACACGCCGCCTGCCTATAATTCAAACATGATTTAAAAACCAGATATGAATAGGCACAAGAAAATGAAATCAATCATCTTAGCAGCACACCAATACGGCCAACCAGAAGTCCTCGAATTTGCACAATACGAACTTCCGCCTTTAGCCGCAAGTATGGCACGTATTCACGTTAAAGCCTCTGGTATTAACCCTATTGATGCCCGCCGCATGACAGGCGAATTTAAACATGCAGCTCTGCCACAAACCTTTGGCACAGAATACGCAGGCATCATTGCAGAAGTTGACGGTACACAAAATGAATGGGCTGTGGGTGATGAAGTGCTCGGCTCTGGCGGTGCATTTACCCATGCCACTGTAATTGATGTGCCATTAGCCAATTTAATTCGTAAACCGAAAAATATTGATTGGTCCATTGCTGGAACAATTGCAGGTGCTGCGCAAACAGCCATGACCATTTTAGATGAAATGGGCCCTGCTCAGTCCTTACTGGTGCACGGCGGTTCAGGCGGTGTCGGTTCTATTGTGGTACAGCTTGCGGTAGAAAAAGGAATTGACGTTGTAGCGACGGCATCGGCTGCCAATCAAGACTATATCCGTAAATTAGGTGCTATAGCTGTCATTTACGGTGAAGGCCTAATTGAGCGCCTAAAAGCAGTACATCCAACACCTTTTGATGTTTCGATTGATATGATTGGTTCTAAAGAAGCTACCCAAGCCTCTCTTGCAACGGTAAAAGCTGGTGGATTTATGGGATCGATTGCAGGCAGAAAATTATCTTCCAATAAAATTCAGCCAATTTGGGTTAAACGCAATCCTGCAAATTTACAGCATGTGGTCAATGGCGTGGCAGATGGCCGTTTTACTTGGACGGTAAGCCGTGAATATGGATTTAAGGATGCACCGGTAGCCTATGGTGATATTTTAGAGGGCCATACCAAAGGTAAAAGTGTTTTGGTTTTTGAATAAGCTGAAAAATAAGCTTTAAATTATGAACGCGGATGTACATTGAAATGACATCCGCGCTTTATTTTAAAAAACCTGATGAATCTATTTAGAGCTAATTAAAAATCACGATTTCACACAATCTAAAAAATTAAATAACCGATTTCTATCGAACTATACCCAGTTTATTCCAAAGCTCTGGCGTCAAGAATGTAGTCACCAATTTATTCAAATCGATATAACGGACTACACCTTTCAGCTGCTCTTTCACTTCAGGCGTTTTTAAAATTTCTTCACCCGTAATACTTCCAAGCTCCTGAAAACTGTCACCCACTGCCTGCACACCTTCTGCCTGAATCACTGCTTTAGTTTGCGCAGAACACTGCTCGACCAATATGCGCTGTAAAATCTGCGCTAAGTTTTTATCCAGCTGCGTGCGCTGCTCTTCATTCACATTGCTGAACTTTTTCAATTCTGGATGTGCTGATAATGCAACAAAAGTCCATTGCAGTACCGTAGTTTTATCCGCAGCGGTAGTCGATTTGACTAGGCAATCACTCAGCTGATCGACCGTTGGGCCAGCAGCAGCCATTTGACTTGCGCCAAGCATAGACAGCGCCAACATACTCAAACATCCAAGGCGGGACAATTGCTGGCGTACAGCAGAAACGTTGAAAGACATTCACAAACTCCTATCAGCAAACTGTCTCTTTGTACCACAAAGTCTAAGGCGATACCTGTTATGACTCTGTAAAACAGCAGTGAATGAGGACTTTTACACAGGACTGAATACAGAACGTATTTTATGGCTTTAAAAGCAACTGATGATGTACTGTGCGCTTTTTATTCCAATACCAGTAAAAATAGCCATCTTCTTGCAGTAAAGTTTCAGTTTCAATAGCGGTTTTCCTCGCCATTCCATGACTCTGCAGCTGATTGTTCACTCCGCCCCAGCATGCCAGCGCCGAATTTCGATTATTGTGCAGATCTATAAATTTCAACTGATCGATAGGTTTTGGCGGAATGTACAGTGCATCTCCCCGTTTGACCCATAAATCTGCCAAATAGATCTTGCCGTCTTTAGGGAAATAACGCGCAACAGAAATCACCAGCGGCAACTCTTGATCAGTAGAAGCAAAAATATGCGGAAAATCATGATGCTCTAGATCTGTACTGACAAAAGGAAATAAGGTTTTGCCCGCTGTTAAACCTGCTTCCAAATAGGGACACCAATACCCTGCATATTTACCGTATTCATAATCAATATGTGCTAAATGCGGGCTTTCATTAACGATCCGAATCGCCTGTCCAGGCTGAATTAAAGTGATTCCAAATGCAGCTGCTGTGTCGGCAGTTGCCCACATGGCCTCATATTCAAAATACTCCCCTTCAAAATCCAGCTGTGTCTGCATTCCAAATTCAGGGGAATTGCTGCTGCCAAGCTGTTGTCTAACTTTATATTGCTTACCTAGCCGCGCTTTCATATGAATCGTCGGCTTTTCTATGAGCTGTGCATGTGATGGCACATTCATTAAATAACTGGGTGCGCCTTGGTCATTATAAAAATAAGGGTTCTCACTCAGAGAAATCTCTTTTTTACGTTTTTCCCGATCAAGCAGCAAAGGTTCGAATGCAGTTTGCTGTAATGCAGTTGTTTTTAAGTCTGTTTGGCTCATAAATGCCTCATTATTCTAATGATTTTTTGATAAATTTTTCGTATATCCCCTTAAGCCAATCTAATGCAGACGCCAAAAAGCTGCCATCGCTATAATTGGGTATTTAATTAAAATCAGTGAGATAAAACAGCAAAATGACTTTATCTACTGACAAATTTAAGGACTATTCCAGCCTTGCACCTAAATTTACGCATCGAGGTTGATCATTTTTAGAGCCAAAATATTTAAACCCAAATTGAAAAAGGCCGCATATGCGGCCTTTTTCATGGGAGAATTGGCATTTTCAAACTTTCATGCATTTATAGATGCTGAATTGTTTTCAACAGCAGATGCAATTTAGGTTCAAAATTACTTCATTTGACTGAGCATGCGCTTAGCACCTGCGTGATTATAGTTTTTAGACAAATTCTGCAAGACCCGCTGCGCTTGGCCTTTGGCATTTGGGAAGCGTGTGCTGTAAGTGGAAATACTGGTTAAACAGCGTGCCACCAGCATGCCAGACTCCGTATAGACCCGTGTGCCTTCAGTTCCTTGCAATTTGCCATAGTTATACGCCCGCTGCGCATTATTGCAGGCATTATTCAAATTTCTACCGCTATTGATGTCTCTGCGTGCATCGACATAAAACTTCATTTGCTGCTGCTGCGGGGTTAAAGAAACCGTGGCAGCTCTGGCTGGCTCTGCTGCTGGAGCTTCTTTTTTCTCTTCCACCTCTTTCACAGCTGCTTTGGCGGAAGCAGCGCTCTTCGCTGGTACTGGAGCTGATTTTTTAGAACTATTATTTGCAGCGGTATTGCTATTGTTCCGATAGAATTTTCGCGCTTCTTCCGCACCCATTAAATCAGTTTTTAAAGTAACTTCTCTTGCGCCAGCATATTGAGCAGAAGCAGACTCAGACACAGGCTCAATCGATACAATCCAACGTTTTCCATCTTTTTGCACACATTGATACGCACCGATGCCTTGTTTCACATTTGCCTTGGACGCCAGTGTACTTCTGTCTCTGGCATCTTTAACCAGACTGAAATTACTTTTAAACAGTAAAGAAAAGTTGCCTTTTTGATCGCTGCAATAATTGCTTAAATACTTGCGCGGATAGAGCGATTGCGGTTCAGCATTGCCCTGCTTTCGACCCCATGCATATACATAGTCTTTGCCGCGGCCATTTGCTTCATTTAAATTTTTTTTATCAATCAATTCTTGAGCAGAATCGTATGAACCCCAAGATTCTGAACCTAATTTTCCGACGGTGGCACAGCCATGCAGCAGCATGCCTAAGCTGCTCATCAACACTATTGTTTTGAAATTCACACATACATTCTCAATCATGCTGAGAAATTGAACATATACGAAAAGCCTTTAAAGCTCAAATTCAACACTTTGTTTTTTATGCGGTTTTTTAATGATGCAATCTATGTTTTCAACATAAACTGCTAATTGAATAATTTATTTTTTAAATTACATGACTCAACTTACAGTTTTATTTGACTAAAAAGCAGCAATTTAAATTTTTGTGAATTTTCATCTTTTAGTTCACGCAATAAAAAAGCCCGCATAATGCGGGCAAATGTTCAGCATGTTTAATCATCTAAGGTCGATTCAAAGGCTTTTAAACGCTTATAAATAGACAATAATTCGATAATCGTCGGCCAAGAAGCAATCAAATATTGAAAAGATTCACGCACTTTGCCAAAGACATTAGAAATCTGCATCATCAGGCCTAAGGTAATTGCACCAGCCGCAATACTCGGAAACAGTACAAAAAGGCCGTATAAATTATCAAGCTGCATATACCAAATGCGCACCATATTAAAATAGGCGTAGTGGAAATACAGTCGGAAATAATTAAAGCGCACTTTAGAAAACAGCTGCTGCAAGGTTAGTGGATCTGCACGCTCTGCATGATCTTCACCATAGACTAGCTCTTTGCGGTAAGCAGCTTCCACTTTCTGGTTATTGAATTCCAAGCCCGGCAGCTTGTAGCCGACCAGCATCAAAATCACCGTACCTGCAATAGACCAAGTGACTGCCGCCCACATCAGTGCATGCGGTATCTCACCGACAATAGGCAATGCTTTTACATGTGATGACAAACTAAACAGCACGGGTAAAAATGCCAGCAGCGTCATCAGCGCTTCAACCAAACTCACACCCAGCCCTTCCATGGTTTTGGCAAAGCGCATAGTGTCTTCCTGTATACGCTGCGATGCGCCCTCTATATGGCGCAGCTTCTCCCAATTGGCCGTGTAGTAATCGTTCATTGCTGTACGCCAGCGGAATACATAATGACTGACAAAGAATAAGTTAAAGACCGCAGTAGTTACATAAACCATCGCTATATATAAGAACGTCAGCGTGCCGCTATAGAGCTGTGTGACATCGCCGCCGCCGCCGCTGAGCATTTTTTGAATGAGATCATAAAATGGGTTGTACCATGCATTGACGACAACGCTGACCTGCACACCAAACCAGATATTAAATAAAATAAAGGCAGAACCCCACACTGACCAGCCCTGCCAAGGATTGTCTGATTTTAAACGCCAAAATACGGCGAAAATTACTGTAGAAATGAAGAACCAGCCATAAAACCATAAAAAAGCAGGTGACCAAAAACGGCTGACACCGATAGGCAATGCTGCATCTGCATAACGCTGCGGCATACCGAGGAATGTGCCCCAACCGCTGCCGCCGCTATACCAAAGCGCAATGTTTATAACAAACCATAAAATGAGTGATCCAAAAAACCATTTTGGATTGGGAAAAAAGGATTTAAACATTCTGCTCTAGGTGTCCTTTATTTTTGATTTGAATGATATAGGCGAATCATAAAACTTAATCCTTAATTTTTCTTTTAAAATTCGTTATTTCAGCAATTATTCTGATCAGGTGATACAGCTTAAGATGAACGATATTACACACGAATTCAACTCAACTCAGCTCTATTTTTGGATAAACAGATGACGCACCTGCACAATGCAAATTCGCTGCATACTGGCCGCCAGAGCTTTGCAATTTAACCGTATAAACCAGCAAAATCATGAATTCTACAGACTCGTCAGGCTATTCATCAAAACAGGTATCGATTTCTGCCCAGCAGCGAAAATCAATTTTAAAAGTAAATTGTGATTAATCTACCCAAACAAAATGAAGCAACACTTAAAAAACTGACTGATTTTTTATATTAACTGTTATTCACAAATGGTTTTTTATATGATGCAAACAACAGTATTTACAACAACAGTTAAAAACTCATAGAATGTGTTAATATCATAAAACACTCGATATAAAATCGAAGGGGATTAAAATGGATAACCTGATTGTAGAACTACTTAAGCCAGTCACCCTTGAAAAAGAAAACTGTGAGCCTCTAACCTTTGAAGAAGGCACCGTGCTTAAAGTTGTCATGCAAACTCCTAAAGGCCTTTTAGTCAGCAATGATGATAACTTTAACTTTATGATTTCCCTCAAAGATCAAGACACCGTTTGGCGTGAAATCTGATCATCTCCTGCTTAAAGCAACAATACTGCATCTGTAAAGTTTATCCCCAAAATAGATGCAGTATTTTTATGTCTGCCTGCCTATTTTAGGATGTTATTTCAGTAAATACCTTTCTAATTCTTATCCCTAATTATAGGGATAGACAAACCGTATTATTTATTTTAATTAATCATCTTATTTTATTAATTGCCTGCTTATTACATTTAAATCAGCGGTTTATTTTTTTCTAAATTTTTCCCTGTTTATTTTATCTAAACAATTGAAAATCGATTGAGTTCACGCTTGCTATACTTAAAACGGCATCCTTTCAGTTTAAGCTAAACTATTCAGCTGCATGCAAATACAGTTATGGGTTTTGCCATGAATTGGAAGGGAAAAATTATGCCCGTCAAATCTATAAAAACAGTCAAAAAGCCTCTTACCCGCTCTGAAAATATGGCTGCGATTCACTCTAAAAATACAATCCCTGAAATCAAAATCCGTAAAGCCCTGCATCATGCGGGCCTGCGCTTTCGTCTGCACAATAAAGACCTAGCTGGAACGCCTGATATCGTGCTGAAAAAATACCGTACTGTCGTTTTTGTGCATGGCTGCTTTTGGCATAAACATGACTGCAAGTATTTTCATTGGCCCAAAAGCAATTTGGATTATTGGCAGCCCAAAATTTTAAAGAATGTAGAACGGGATACTGCGCATACGCTCACTTTGCTGCAAAATCATTGGAAAGTCTGCATCTGGTGGGAATGCTCTACCCGTCAAACCGATGATCTGGCTTGGTCATTGCAGCGTTTTTTAGCATGGCTTTCAGAACCTGATAATCACTATTTAGAATTATAAATCTCCTCAAAATCAGCGCTACTTTGCTTCTTATTGCTTAATACCATTTAATTGATCTCACCTCTATTTCTTTACTTACAAAACTTAACAATACAAAAATAAAGCCTGCAACTAAATTTAAAAAACTTTTTGTTATTTATTTCATTACTTTATGTTATAAAAATAACAGTTTCTAAAATTAATTACGCATTTCGTAATTAATTTATGTATTGAATAATTATTTTAGCCATTTATGATGGGATTATAGATTAATTTTATCGAATGTGTTTTTGGAATGGCCTCCAAAATATTCAAAAAATTAAGACTTGAGCAAATGGAATTGTTATCAAAATTAATCAGATATCTTTTTATAGAACACTGATGCAAGCATCGCGGATATAAAATCTATTTGCTCATGACAACAAGTTGAAAAAAGGCAATTGGATTGCCCAAATAAAATGAGGATGTTTTATGAATGAGTTAGCAAACCCTTTACAACTCTGTGGCTTTGAATTTATTGAGTTTGTCTCTCAAGACGGTGAATTGGACGCAATTTTCTCAACAATCGGCTTCACCAAGGTCGCTAAACATAAATCTAAAAACGTGTATTTATGGCGTCAGGGAAATATCAATATTATTCTGAATTATCAGCCTGAGTCTTCTGCTGCGTATTTTTACCAAGAACACGGTCCTTCTGCCTGCGCCATGGGATTTAGAACCAAAGATGCAGCCAAAGCATTTCATAAAGCAGTCGAGCTTGGCGCAGAGCCGATTTACAGTAAAATTGGCCCAATGGAACTCAATATTCCTGCCATCAAAGGCATCGGCGGATCCCCAATTTTCTTGGTGGACCGTGACATCTACAGCAGCGACTTTGTTTTTATTGAAGGGCAAGACCCGCGCCCTGTTGGCACTGGCCTGCAAGAAATTGACCATTTAACCCATAACGTCTACAAAGGCCGTATGGATTATTGGGCAAATTTCTATGAAAAAATCTTTAATTTCCAAGAAATCCGCTACTTCGATATTAAAGGCGAATATACCGGTTTAACCTCAAAAGCCCTCACCGCGCCCGACGGCAAAATCCGTATTCCGCTGAATGAAGACTCAGACAAAGGAAATGGTCAAATTGCTGAATTCTTAAATGAGTTTAATGGTGAAGGCATTCAGCATATTGCCTTTATTACCGATGACCTGCTTGGCACATGGGATAAATTGAAAGCACTGGGCGCGAAGTTTATGACCCCGCCGCCAAATACCTATTACGAAATGCTGCCTGAACGCCTGCCAAATCATGGCGAGCCAACCGAAGAGCTGCAAAAGCGCGGCATTCTGCTGGACGGCAATACCAAAGACGGCAGCAACCGCCTGCTGCTGCAGATCTTCTCTGAAAATATGCTCGGCCCCGTATTCTTCGAGTTTATTCAGCGTAAAGATGACGACGGTTTTGGCGAAGGCAACTTTAAAGCGTTGTTTGAATCGATTGAACGTGACCAAATCAAGCGCGGTGTTTTAGATATTTCCAACGCTTAAGCGCTCTGCCGATTAGAAAATGTCGGATCTATTTCATTCATAAATGACAGCCTCAGCGCGCAAGTCCGCTTGCGCCTAGGTCCTCTTTTTGCAGATTATTTTCAAAAACTTATGATTCAGTTCAGCCGCACAGCAAAACAATAAATAAAAACTGACGGGCAATATATGAGCTGAATTTTGACATGGATGATGTTAGAAAATGCAGCAAACACAGCAAGGAAACCTAAAAAAAGGTTTAAGTAATCGCCATATTCAATTGATCGCCCTTGGCGGTTCGATCGGTACAGGATTGTTTCTCGGTATTTCACAAACCATTAAATTGGCAGGCCCTTCAGTCATTTTAGGCTATGCCATTGCAGGCTTGATCGCATTTTTAATGATGCGCCAACTGGGCGAAATGATTGTGGAAGAACCCGTCAGCGGTTCATTCAGCCATTTTGCCTATAAATACTGGGGAAAATTTGCCGGCTTCATGTCTGGCTGGAACTACTGGGTGCTGAATATTTTGGTTTGTATGGCAGAGCTTAGCGCCATTGGACTCTATATCCATTATTGGTGGCCTGATATCCCAACATGGATTTCCGCTTTAGGCTTTTTCATTTTTATTAATGTCATAAACCTATTAAACGTGAAACTGTTTGGCGAAATGGAATTTTGGCTGGCCATTATTAAAGTCATTGCCATTATCGCCATGATTGCCTTTGGCAGTTACCTGCTGGCCAGCGGCAGTGGCGGCACATCGTCCAGCCTGAGCAACTTATGGTCACTGGGCGGATTTTTCCCTCATGGCATGATGGGCTTAGTCATGGCAATGGCCATGATCATGTTTGCCTTTGGCGGTATTGAACTGGTCGGCATTGCAGCAGCCGAAACCGATAATCCCAAAACTACCCTGCCCAAAGCCATTAACCAAATTGTGTACCGCGTTTTACTGTTTTACATTTTAAGTTTGGTGATTATTCTTTCGCTGTACCCTTGGAACCAAATGGCGCAAGGCGGCAGCCCTTTTGTTATGATTTTTGATTCATTGGGCAGTCAAACGACCGCCACTATTTTAAATTTTGTAGTGCTGACTGCAGCCGTTTCAGTCTATAACAGCACCAATTACTGCACCAGCCGCATGTTATTGGGCTTAGCCGAACAAGGCAATGCGCCAAAGCTGTTCAGCAAAATTAATGACCGCGGCATCCCCTTTAATGCTGTAATGGCTTCTGCATTTTTTACTTTAATCTGCGTGCTCATCAATTACTTATTCCCTGAAAAAGCATTTAGCCTATTAATGATGCTGGTCGTTGCTGCACTCGTGATCAACTGGATCGTCATTTCTTATACGCACCTGAAGTTTAAAAAGCATATGCTGAATACACAGACTCAAACCTTGTTTCCAAGCATTGCCTATCCATTTACAAATTACTTATGTATTGCGTTTATGTGCGGTATTTTATGGATTATGAGTCAGTCAGATATGCGGATTGCGGTATGGATGATCCCATGCTGGGTATCCATTTTACTGGTGGCTTATTTCTTTAAGCAGAAAAAAGCAGCCAATCAGACGCTGATTGTCAAAGATGAAATCCGCCTTTCTTGAAGGCGGCAGTTAAACACGAATAATGAAGGTTAGACCATGTTCCAACATGTAGATGCCTATGCAGGCGATCCAATTCTTTCCCTGATGGAAGATTTTGTAAAGGATGAACGGACTCAAAAAGTTAATTTAAGTATTGGACTGTATTACAACGAAGATAATATCGTGCCGCAGTTAAATTGCGTACAGGCTGCCTATAAAAATATTGAATCTGGCAATGACAAAGTTAAACTGTACCTGCCGATGGATGGTTTAAAGCCTTATAACCAAGCGACTCAAGCTTTGGTTTTAGGTGCATATAGCCCTGCCCGCCGTGATGGCCGTGCAGTGACCATTCAAACTTTAGGCGGTTCTGGCGCGCTTAAAGTAGGTGCGGACTTTTTAAAAAAATACTTCCCGCAGTCTGATGTTTGGGTCAGCCAGCCGACATGGGAAAACCACATTGCCATTTTTAATGGCGCAGGCATTGCATCGCATTTTTATCCCTATTTTGACGATAAAACCAATGGTGTAAACGTTCCTGCAATGTTGGAAACCTTAGCTGCACTTCCAGCAAAAAGCATTGTGCTGCTGCACCCATGCTGCCATAACCCAACAGGTGCAGATTTAACACCTGCAGAATGGGATCAAGTGATTGCTGTATTAAAACAGCAAGACTTAATTCCATTTTTGGACATCGCATATCAAGGTTTTGGACAAGGCCTTGAAGAAGATGCCTATGCGATCCGTGCATTAGACCGTTCAGGCATGAACTTTATTGTCAGCAATTCATTTTCAAAAATCTTTTCACTGTATGGCGAACGTGTTGGCGGCTTAACCTTTGTTTGTGATGATTCAGAAACTGCGCAAAAAGTTTTGGGTCAGCTCAAAGCGACTGTACGCCGCATTTATTCTAGTCCAGCAACAACAGGGGCTTTGCTGGTTGAAAATGTGTTGAATACCCCTGCACTGAATGCCGAGTGGCAAGCCGAACTGAATGAAATGCGTGTTCGCATCCAGCATATGCGCGAATTGCTCAGTACTAAACTGAATCAAGCTTTGCCAGAACGTAACTTTGATTATCTGCTGAAACAGCAAGGCATGTTCAGCTATACAGGCCTAACCGCAGCACAGGTTGATCAACTGAAAGATCAATACGGCATTTACCTCGTGCGCAGCGGCCGTATGTGTGTAGCTGGCCTGAATTTAAGCAATATTGATTATGTGGCCGATTCTTTTGCCAAAGTTATTCAAGCTGCTTAAACAGCAAGCTCTAAATCACGCTCAAAAATTAAAAATGCCTGCTGATGCAGGCATTTTTAATTTTTGAGTTCAGAATCAGAAATGGCATGACTGTTCAAGCTTAAACCGTAAAATCAAACTCGGTTTTTCGAATATTCGGGCAGCTCTAAACCTTTAAATTTCAACAAGAACAGGCAATTCTCGATGAGCGATTTCAAAAGCTTCTTGTGCATCTAATCCCACCGCAGTCAGCAAAAGTTCTGCAACTTCGGAACCAATCTCCCGCCAAGTCTTATGCCCTTCTAAAACTAGAAAAATAGAGGATAAAACTGATCCCGTGACAATAGCCATAACGGCAGGCAAGAGTTCAGGACGGATATGATAGCGCTGAGTTTCTATGCCTTTATGCAAATCTGAAAGCGGTGAAGCTTCGCCTGTCCACAGACCGCTTAATGATTGTGAATTAAATGAAAACTTACAGATAAAACGCCCCCAATCCGGCTCTTCATGGGCACGGCGAATATACATGCGAACGCCTGTTGCAATGCGCCAAGCCGCGTCTTGATCATCGCCAAAGGTTTTGATCACCCGCGCGTTCATTTCATGTGTCAGCTGATGAGCGATGTCTTCAAATAAAGAATCTGGATTTAAGCCATTATTATAAATCGTGCCGCGGGCGACGCCTGAAACTTCGGCCAATTCACTAACGGTAATTGCCGTTGAACCTTTTTCAGCAAATAAACGCAGCGCCGCTCGGTGGATTCTTTTTTGTGATGAAGAAATTGCCATTTGGCTCCTCTTTTGAACAAATCCATTTAATTTGAACAAACTTTAACATATTTAACACCGACGATCCTCAAGGTTTTTGCGCAACAGAAGCCATCTATTAAAGAGATCTGCTCAGTCATCAACTGAAGATTTAGATTGCACTGCGCAGCCATAGTTCGGTTTTTTCCCAGAGCTGCTGCGCCAAAGCCAAATCTTGCGCTGCAGGTGAAGACTGCACCACTTTACAGTCTTCATAATAAAATCCGCTTTCCCCCGCCAGCTGCGGCTTGGTCGCGCAGTGCAAAGATGTTAATGCGCCCTGCTGCGGCGTGAGCATAAATTTACCCAGCAGCTTAGACATGGGTTTCGGTAATTTGCGCCAAATATCGGTTGCAACCACACCTGGGTGAACCGCATATACCGTTACCCCTGTGCTGAATAAACGGCGCGCCAACTCTTTGGCAAATAAAACATTTGCCAGCTTGGCTGTACTGTATTCCTTAATCGCGCCTATGCTGGATGCGGGCTTTAAAAGCTGATCAAAGTCGATGCCATTGGCATGACGGTGCGCTTTGCTGGCAACCACCACTACACGTGCAGGCGCTGACTGCTGCAGTTTTTCAGTTAATAATTGAATCAGCAGAAAATGCCCGACATGGCATACCCCAAAAGTCTGCTCAAAACCTGAATCGGTGAGGCCTTTTGCTCCTGCTACACCTGCATTGGCAATCAGTACATGCAACGGTAAATTGAGGCTGAGAAAGTTTTTAGCGCAGGCTTTGACGGAATCAATATTGCCCAGTTCCAGTGCTAAATACTCTGCTTTTGCGGTTTGTTCTGAGCATTGATCAATCTCATCCAATACTGGCTTGGCCTTGGCAAAATCACGGCAAGTGATAAATACATGATAGCCTTGCAAGGCCAGCTGATTAGCCGTTTCACGGCCTATGCCTGAACTTGCGCCAGTAACCAACGCCACTTTCCCATTCGGCTGTACTTGTGCCATTTTGATTTCCTTTTATTGGTTCGCTTTTATTCATTGGTTTTTTAGTTTTCGTGCCAGTGATGCCAAGGTCTTTTTAGCGTTGAAACTTTGGCATCATTTTTTATTTATCAGCTTTCATTGATTCGCATGATATTCATTTATAAAGTTGATCTGTAGCCTTAAAGCATGCCGCAGCCCGGAATGCAGTGCAATTTCCATTCATCTCAAACATCAAAATACACAGCATAATCCGAGTGCTTTGTAACTATTTTTGCAGCATCAGCAATGTATCAACCCTGTTTTCAAGTCCAAGCACTTTTAAACCAATAAGGCTTCATCTTGCGGCATTTGGCAAGGACTGGCACTGAGATTCAATTGCAGTTTTAACTGCTGTACAGCCGCATTTAATTGTTCCGGCGCAACCAAAGCAAAGACAAAATGGTCTGGTCTAAGCAGTACAATGCTTTGATCTTTCTGGGTTTTAACACCTTTAAGCCATTGCTGAAACTCGCCGTGAATATCTTCTACTTCTGCCAAGTTAGGGTTTAAATCCCGAAGGATTCGGCCTTGCGGACGCCCTGCGTAGGCATGAATTTGTACGGCTTGTGCATTCAGCCTGCTTAAAATGGCTTTGGACTCTGCAGACAATACCTCACTCGGATCACACTCAAAACCAATCAAAGCATAACTTTCACCTAATACATCATCCAGCAGAATCCGTCTACCGTTAAAACCGCGCAGTGTCGGCTGCGGTATCAATTTACCTTCCGGTGAACGGCGTTTAGTTCTCGGCAATCCTAAATATTGATGCGCTTCATACACCGGCGCAGGTTTAAACCCGCCTTCTTCAGACCATTTCTTTAAAAATGGCACAGCCTGTATGGTTTTGAGCACACCATCGCGTAATTTTGTCGCAATCGGGCTGGTCATTGACACCACATCTTTGAGCAATACCGATGAATCAATCATGGCTTTGGCATGATGAAAGCGCTCTCTGGCATAACTATCGAGCAGGCTTTCATGCGCACGGCCAGATAAAACATCACTGAGTTTCCAGCCGAGGTTATAGGCATCGCGTACGCCTGAGCTTGCGCCTTGCCCCATAAACTGCGGGGTCATGTGCGCAGCATCTCCCGCCAGCACCACATGGCGTTCACGCCATTGATTCGCCACCAAAGCATTGAAGGTATAAACCAGTTTGCGATTCACTTCAAAATCATCTGGATTGACATATTTTGCCAGCAATTCACGTACGGTTTCTGGACGCTCCATATATTCTGCGGTTTGGCCTTTTTGCAGCATAAATTCAAAACGGTGATGACCGTCTGGCTGTACACAGCTCACAACCGGCAAATCAGGATCGACCACAAAATTGAAATACGGCATGTGGCGCAGGCCTTTATTGCGGTCTTTTTGCTTTAAGTCCACCACAAGCCAAGGCTCTGGAAAATTCTTACCCGTCATTTCAATGCCCAGCTTGGCCCGCACTGTACTGCGCCCGCCATCAGCGCCTACCAAGTAGCGCGCGCGGATTTCCTGTACATCCAGATTTCCATCACCTTCAGTTTTATCTGCGCTGCTGTCATGAAATCGGTATTGCTGTGTGGCCTGATGCACAATGGTCACGGTATCGGCATCTTGGCTGAAATTCACCAACTCACGGCCGCGGCGGATGTCCACATTTGAATATTTGCTTAATCCATGGGTTAAAGATGTTTCCAGATAGGGCTGATAGAAGAAATTGACCACAGGCCAGCCATTTGGACGTTTTAAAGGCTTGTACTGCGACAGCACCGTGCCGTCTGGCCGCGCCAGCTGTACAGGCGTATCCAGCAGCATATCTTTTTGCAGCTCTTCCGCCATGCCGATGGACTGGAAAATCCGCATGCATTCATCATCGGTATAGACTGCGCGGGCATTGCCGTAAAATACCGGTTCACGCTCTAAGACCACCACGTGATGGCCGCGCTTGCCCAATATATGCGCCAAAACCAAACCTGTAGGCCCCAGTCCTGAAATAACGACATCTGCAATCTCAGGACGTTTCGTATTGGCTTTTTTTGTATTGCTTCGTTCCATCGTATTCACCATTGTTCTTTCTGTTTTTTCTTGCTTAAACCTAAGCGCGTAATTTTTTTAGGCAAAACGAGGCTAGAGCAAGCGCTCAGCTGCGCCTGCTTTGGGTTTTGCTTCATTGCCGTTTAAATATGGATGCTTTAAATCGGGGAATATTCATCCCGTTTCAGTGATTTCAGCCCGCGGTTTAACTGACCGAATTCGTGCAGCAATTTATGCGCAGGTGTTGGGTTGCGGGGTTTATGCCCCCACACGCTAATCGACGTATGCTTAACAGGTGTCCAAACCGCTTCATCAATTTTGATTGGGTTCCAGCCCAGCTCGACTTCAAAATCGGACGGGCTAGCCACATAAAATGACACTTCACGGTCATTGGTATGCAGGCCAACATCCCACACCACATGAAAGCCATAATCTTTGCAGCGCTGATAAGATGCCGTGACATCTTCAATATCCAGCACCTGAAAATTGACATGCTGAATGCGGGTGCGGATGGGATCAAGATGCACGCTGCCGCGGGTACGCGCCACAGCCACGGAATGATGGCGTTCATTCAGGCGTAAAAAGCTGACATCCAAAATGACGCCATTGATCTTCTGTTCAATGGTATCGGTTAGCCGCGCATCAAAAAATTCCTGCCAAAATCGAATCATTTTTTCGGGTTTGCGTGAGGTCAGCGCCACATGCCCCATACCGCAATCACCAGTATAGAAACCGCTGACTTTGGTCTCTAAGTCATCCTGTGTATGCAGCGCGTCAATAAATAGCTCTAACTGAATATCTTTTGGGCCCCGTAAGGTCCAAAATGCTTTGACCCTACGCAATACCGCATCTTCTGCTGTGCCTTGCGCATAATCTATGCCGCGCTGATCGAAGCGGCGTAGCACCTCCTGCAGTACAGATTGATCTGCCAACTGCACCCCTAAATGCGTTACATCTTCCTGTACGCCTTTTTGAATGATCAAGCGTTTTTGATGATCATCGATACGGAAACTGAGCGCCTGTTCGGTACGTTCTGACAGCATCAGCCCAAGGCATTTTTGTGCAAAATCAATCCATTCATCGAACTTGCTGGATTCTGCAATCAAATAGCCTATTTTTACTTTGCCAAAGATATTCATATCCACCTCTTAACCCGATGACGATGTTGAAGCTTGTGCTGCAGGCGTATGCAGACCCATAAAGCTCGCAGTGACTGCATTAAACTGTTCGGCCCGCTCCCACTGCACCCAGTGTCCCGTTTGCGCAAAATAATATAGATCACAGTTTTTCATGGTCTGGCGCAAGGTTTCGCCGCCGCTCGGACGGTTGACTTTGTCATCCGAACCCCACAGCACCAGCGTTGGCGTATTGCAGCGCTTCAAACGCGGGTCACGGCTGAAATCCATGCGGAGTGCGCCTTTCAGGCCATTTGGACGCTGCAATGGCGGTGATGCAATGACGTCCGGGTCAATGCTGGCTTGATAACGCAGCTCAATTAAATCTTCTGACACTTGCGAGCCGTCATACACCAAATATTCACGTATAAAGGTGCGCAGCTTTTCCCGCGTTGGCCCTTCACCGCTGTAATAATTTAATAATTGCTGCAGGCCTTTGGTCGGCAAACCGCGCGTCGTATTGATGCCGCCCGGCCCCATCAGCACTAAGGAAGCAACCCGCTCTGGCGCTTCCAAAGCCATCCGCAGCGCGCAGGCACCGCCCAATGAATTGCCGACGATATGAATTTTAGGAATATTCAGCTGATCCAATAGACCCAGCATCACTTCGGCTAAATCGCCAAAAGGGTCTGAACGTTTGACGCCTTTGCTGGACTGGCCATAGCCCTGCATATCGGGAACAATCACACGGAAGTTTTGCGCCAAAGCTTCAATATTTTTTGAATAATTGGATAGCCCCGTTGCGCCTGCGCCGCCGCCATGCAGCATCAGCACGGGAAAGCCTTCACCAGCTTCACTGACAAAGACCTTGCGCTGTGCAAATTCAATAAAATAGCTTTTCAGCCCATGTATTTGTACTTGCTGATTCATACCGAGACTGCCTCTTTATGTTTATTTTTAAACCATATTGAACAATAGTGTTCAATTTTTCAATAGATTTATTTATTATTTTTTGATCAATTCAATTGAACTTTAAAAAAACATTTTATACATTAGTGTTCAATTAATAAAAATTGAGTATAAAAATGGCCTTAAATCTGCTGCGTTATCACGATCAAAATCAATTCGCTTGGGGGGTACTGGAACACGGACAGATTTATCCGCTCAAAATTGATGAAAGCACAACTGACACAACAGCTGCAGTGATTCGGCTGGGCATTCAAGGAATACAGCAGCTGGTCAATCGGGAGATTGCGCTGCCCTTAGATGCGGTTGAACTGCTCAGCCCAATTACATCGGAACAGAAAATCATTTGTCAGGGCGCCAATTACCGCCAGCACATGATTGATTCGGGCATGAATCCCGACGAGAAAAATTTCAATATGTTCTTTACCAAATCCAGCGCGTCTATTCATGCGCCTGTTGGCGCCATTGCCAAGCCTAAGCATGTGCAGCTGCTGGATTATGAAATTGAGCTGTGCCTGATTTTAAAACAGGACATCGATCACCAAGTCAGCGTCAACGGCAGCAACCTGCATGAATATGTGGCCGGCATCTGCATCGGCAATGATGTTTCTGCACGGGATGTGCAAATTCCGCAAACGCAATTTTATAAAGGCAAAAGCTATCGCAGTTTCTGTCCGCTTGGCCCCATCCTATGCCTGCTGGAAGCGCATGAAATGCATTATCTGCAGCAAATGAATTTGAGCTTAAAGGTTAATGGCGCGGCGCGTCAGCAGGACTCCAGCGCCAATATGGTGTTTAAGCCTGCCGAAACCCTGAGTGAAATGTCGCAAGTTTTTAACTTCCGCGCGGGGGATGTGGTTATGACAGGAACACCGTCTGGCTGCGCGCTGTCGATTCCCTCTCCGCTTTTGGTAAAAATTTCTGGCCTGCTGCCCGAACATAAAAAATGGGAAATCTTTATTAAAAAACAAAAAGCTACAGGTCATTATTTAAATATCGGCGATGTGCTGGAACTGCAGATTCAAAGCGCTGATGGAAAAATAGATTTGGGCACACAGCGCCACACAGTTGAATTTTTAAAATAATGAACTTCAGTCAGGTTTAAACATTGCGATTCATCTTTTAAGGAAAAAATATGAATAATTACAGTATTGATGTACATCATCATTTAATTCCGCCTGCATTTATCCACACCATGGACAAATACGGCATCGATAAAGTCGCAGGAGCGCCGCTGCCGCCATGGAATGCACAGCGCTCGATTGAAGCCATGGATTTGATTGGCACGCAAACAGCAATCACCTCGCTCTCTGCACCGGGTGTGTACTTTGGCAATTTGCCTGAAGCCTGTGACTTGGCCCGCGCATGCAATGAGTTTTCTGCAGAAATAAAACAGCAGCACCCTGGACGCTTTGGTTCTTTTGCAGTATTGCCCATGCCTTTTACCGCAGAATCCTGCCGTGAAGCCGAATATGCGCTGGATGTGCTGCAAGCCGACGGCATTGTGCTGCTGGGCAGTACCGAAGGTGTCTTTTTAGGCGATCCGAGCTTGGAAGAACTGATGCACTGCTTGAATGTGCGCCAAGCCACGGTTTTTATTCACCCGAATATTCATGAATCCAGTAATCAGGTTCAGCTGAATATTCCCGGATTTATCTTAGAATTTTTATGCGACACCACCCGCGCCTCAGTGAATTTAGTTGCTTCGGGCGTGCTGGAACGATACCCGAAGATTAATTGGATTTTGGCGCATGCCGGCGGCTTTTTACCCTATGTGGCATGGCGTGTGTCCTTATGCAACATGATGCCTGAGCTTGCCGAAAAAACACCGCAGGGCTTTTTGCATTATATCCGCCGTTTTTATTTTGATACCGCACTATCGCCGTCACCCTATGCCATGGCTGCGCTGAGTGAATTGGCCGACCCGAGCCATATTTTATTTGGCAGCGATTTTCCGTTTGCGCCTAAACAGCTGTCGATTTTGCAAAGGCAGAATTTTGATGAACTGACAGTCTTCAGCGCTGAGCAGAAATCACAAATTTTACGTGAAAACGCTTTGGCGCTGTTTCCGCAATTTAAAGTCGAAGCAGATCACAGCATTCCAGAATTGCAGCGCTATTCAACAGCGCCTTTTGGCACCCGCCTGCGCCATTCACTGATGAAACCCATGTTAAAGCTTGGAGAAAATATGCGTAAGCGATAAGCGTATAAACAGAAGATTTGCTGGAGAAAACCTTTTTGAAAATCTTCATCGGCTGCTGCTTAAAGGATAAAGGAGGAATCGGCAAAAACAAGAAAGCTACATACACAAGAAAAGTATATGCACACGAAACCTGTGAACTAGAAAAACCTGTGAAGAAAAAAAGCGCTAAATCACTCAAGGAATGACATAACAATGAAAGACATCGTAAAGGGTTCAAAATTATTTAAATCAGCATTATCTATGGGAATTTTGACCGTCATGTGCGCGCAGAGTCATGCCGCTGCCTTAGACCGGTCAGGACAGCCGATTACCGCATTTTTGCAGGATGGCAATTATGCAGAAGCCTCAATTTCAGTGCTTGATGCGGATGTATCCGGTACGGCGCGGCCAAATTACGTGGCAGCGAATACCGACCCTGCAACGGGCAATATGGCCAATAACTATCAATTTTATAATGCAGCGCTCAAACTACAGCTCACACGGCAATTTTCTTTTGGCCTGATTTATGATCAGCCCTTTGGCGCAGATGTCACCTATGACCGTCTTGCCAACTCAACCTATTCTTCTACCGCAGGCGCAACAACAGCAGAGGTCAGCACGCAAAATTTATCCTTTCTTTTTGGCTATCAGCCAACTGAAAACTGGAATATTTATGCGGGGCCTGTGTATCAAACCATTAAAGGTGACCTTGCCATTAACGGTTTAGGTTTTAGTGAAGCCAGCGGCTATGGCTATGATGTTAAGGAAGACAGCGCGGTCGGCTGGCTCGCTGGCGTCGCCTATCAAATCCCGGAAATTGCGCTGAAAGCCGCGCTGACTTACCGTGCGGAAATCAAGCACGAATTTAATGCAGTAGAAAGCTTTTCCTTGCCGCTGAGCGCATTAGTTCCGCTTGCAGGCACTGGGCAAACGGAGCTGACCACACCGCAATCGGTCAATTTTGATTTTCAGACTGGTTTAAACCCAAGCACACTGGCTTTTTTCAATGCGCGCTGGGTCAATTGGAAAGACTTCTATATTAAGCCTTATCAATTTGGTAAAGTGACTGAAATTTTAACCACGATGAAGCTGAATACCCCGATTTCATTAAATCTTGTGGATTATGATAAAGATCAAATTTCCATCAATGCAGGATTGGCTAAGAAACTGAATGAGCAATGGAGCGTGATGGCCCTGGCTGGCTGGGACAGCGGCGCTGGCAATCCAACCTCGACTTTAGGCCCGATTGACGGATATTGGACTGCTGGTTTAGGGGCACAGTTTAATCCTGCACCCAATTATTTTATTCAAGGCGCATTTAAATATTTATGGTTTGGCGATGCCACGGGACATGCAGCGACCTATGCGATTCCAGGCAATGCCGAAGCAGCAAAAGTCGCAGATTATTCAGATAATACCGCTTGGGGCTATATGCTGAAATTCGGCTATAAATTTTAGAATTATTTCAAACTATTACTGCCATATCTCAAAAAATAAGCCCGCAAAATCCAAGGATCTTGAGGGCTTTTCAATATATAATCAGCTTTAAATCCAAATGATATCTATAAGTATTCTGATAAAATCAGAAACTGAATCCAATATTCAAGTTGACACGGTACATCCATTTTTCACTGTTTTCAGACGTCGCTGAGGTAAAGCCAGTGCCGTTGGTTGCGCCGCCGATAATATTGGCGTTTTTGCCCCATGTATAATCAGCCCAAACCATAAATGGCGAAGCAATAAACATCGCACCTGTGGTGTTCATTTGCGAGGCTGCCCAATCACTGCGCTCTTTGTCTAAATAGCTATAATCATTATAAAAACGGATCGCTTTCAATTTCCCCATATTCTGCACAGGCAAGGTATAAGCTAGGTTTAAACTCGCAACCGTTCCCTCAGAAGCAATGAAATACGATGGCGTTAAACCGTTCGCGCCCATCAGCGTCATATCGTTATTTACACCGTCTGGGTTTTCCACATCATATTGATAATGAATCACTGAAGACTGCAGATTCCAGCGCTGATAGTTGCTGTTGCTATGCAATCCAGCCGCATAGTAGCTGCCGTCTTTTTGCGTGGTTTTGTTGTGCAGCTGAGCCACAGAACCCGATAAGCCAATTTCATGCTTACCGATTTGATCATCGCCAAATTTACGCACAATGCGGGTATTCAGCTGATTCTGCTTTTCATTTTGATAGGCCGCTTGGAAAGGCAAATGATTTTCTGAAAGATCATCATAGGTGGCAGCTTCTGGAGAATAACGCAAATTGGTTTCCAGCATGCGCGGATAATAACCGACTTTAATATCCCACTCAGGATTATTGTAATTCCAGTTCACCCCAGGCGCGGCATTGTTGCCATAACCTAAAAAGAATGGAATGTGGTACGTCCAGCCATTTTGCGGATAAGGATAAAGCGCAAAAGGCTTATAGACAAAACCTGCTTCGATGCTGTTGTTCTTGTTCAGGTTGTAGCCTACATAAGCCTTTTCAATGGAGGTTTTTTCCTGATCTTGCACAAGATAGCTGGCATTCAGATAGGCATCATCCGATTTGCCTTTTAAATCTAAACGGAAAATATCAAAATCCAGCTTGCCAAAACCGCGGTTTGGACTGGCATCCCATTGTTCATAGCGGTGATTGAAACGCAGCACCCCACCGACTTTTAATGAATGCGCCCCATCTTCACTTTTCCATTCCAATGGATCATCTTTGGCTTGAACACTAGCGGCAGCTGCGCCCAATGACATGAAAACCGCAGCTGTTAAAATCGTTTTATTCATCTCTTTTCCCTAAAATCCCATGTTTTATATACAAAACATTGTTTGTTTCTCATTTTGGCTAAAAAAATTTAGCGCTGCGTCGCTGGCTGTTTTAAAAAACAGGCTGGCTGAACTTAAACGCCCTACATTCCTTGTAAGGATTTAAGTTTTGAGTCTTTTGGCATTTCCGCTTGGGCTGATTTAAACGCTGCACCAATGGCAACAATAATTGAATCAGCTCTAACGGCCCCCCATGCCTGAGGCAATCTCCCTGTTGGGAAATTGCCTTCTGGAATTGCTTCAAATATGGTTCATCCTCTAAGGATGAATTAGTACAATTTTTTCTGCGGTGGACCAGCAAATTTCAATGGGCCAATGGCGTTCATATCCAGTTCAATCACTGCTGGGCCATTCAAATCAATCGCTTCTTGAATTGCTGTTTTAAATTCGTCTGCACTGCCGACTTTCCAGCTCTTCACGCCCATCGACTCGCCCAATAAACAGTAGTCTGGCGTATGCAGTTCGTTAAAGTATTGACGGCCGCCAAAGTAATTATTTTGAATACCGCGCATGACGCCATAACCACCGTCGTTCATGACCATCAGCACCATGTCGGTATTTTCTTGCGCCATGGTGGCAATCTCACCGATACCCAGCATCAAACCGCCATCACCCACTAGCCCAACGACTTTTTTGTCTGGGTTAGCAATAGATGAACCAATCGCGTGTGCAAGACCAAGGCCAATTGCACCTGCCAATGAGTGAATGTTTTTATTTGGGGTTTGCACTGGGAACAAACGGCTGCCCCATGTACTGCCTGACATAGTGATGTCGCGTACAAAAATACCGTCTTCTGGCAAAGCTGCACGCAAGTGATCACAAATCAATGCGTATTGATCCATTTGCGTACGCAGTGCGTCTACTGCATGTTCACGTGCGGCTTTAATGTCTGCATCATAAGCGGCATCAATTTTGCTCACGCCATTTAAAGCGCTGAGTACACGTGCAAAAGTATCTTTGGTATCTGCACAGACAAATTGTGAAACCTTATAGTTACGCTGCTGCGCCACTGGGTTGGCATCAATTTGGATAATATTTTCAGGGAATTCTACTGAGTAAGTCTTGGTTTCATTACTGCGTAGACGTGAGCCTGCAACAATAAATAAATCCGCTTCTTTCATCAGTTTTTCAACGGCTGCAGAGTTATGGAATGCACGTAAGTTGCGCGGATGGTCATCAGCCAATACACCGCGTGCATGTGTAGAAGACACCACAGGAATACCCAAATCTGCAAGCGCTTTCACTTCTGCAACTGCATTTAACGTACCGCCACCAATCCAAAGTAGTGGACGCTTCGCCTTTTTCAATGCATCTGCAATCATGTCAATTTCAGCAACTTCCGCCTGCGGCAATTGCATGGCTTTTACTGGACCAAGATTGGCGGGCAAATCAATCTCAGCCGCTTGCACATCAATTGGAATTTCTACACTTACTGGACCCATAGGAACAGTCGTCGCAACGCGGATTGCTTCACGAATTACACCGACAGCATTGTCTGGGCTGGTAATACGAAAAGCTGCTTTGCTCGATGCTTTTAAGAAAGTCAGCTGGTCTTTAGTTTCATGAATGAAGCTGGCATCGCGGTCTAAATATTCACGTTCCACTTGACCTGTTAAATGCAGCACTGGACTGCCAGCATTCATTGCTTCAATCAATGAACCTACGGCATTGCCTGCACCTGCGCCCGTACTGGTCAAGGCCACACCTAAGCCTTTAAAACGTGCATGTGCATCCGCCATGGTGACAGAACCTGCTTCACCGCGCGCTGCAACAAAACGCATTTTTTCACGCCGGCCTACAGCATCAGCAATTGGCAAGTTGTGAATAGAAATCACGCCATACATGCTGTCTACATTGTGCTGTTCTAATACTCGAGCGATTGCTTCGCCTACATTTACACGTTCAGTCATTGTTCTTTCCTTAATTTTTTCAATTCGTTGTTTATGGGTGTTTAGCTGCTAGTCCGACCATGGATTGGCTTGCTCGTTTAAACCCAGATAAATACTTTTTTGCTGCATATACGACAGGATACCGAGGCGCCCTTTTTCACGGCCAATACCGCTGTCTTTAAAGCCGCCAAATGGTGCGCTGATAGAGAATTTTTTATAGGTGTTGATCCACACTGTGCCCACTTCCAGCAAACGGGCAATTTTCCATGCTTTACGGTAGCTTTCTGTCCAAATGCCTGCGGCTAAACCAAAACAGCTGTCATTGGCTTGTTCAAATAAGTCTTTTTCGTTGTCATATGGCATAACCACCAATACAGGGCCAAAAATTTCTTCTTGGCAGGTTTGCGCGCTATTGCTTAAACCCGTAATGATCGTGGGCTTGTAGAAACTGCCTTTGGCAAACTCGCCTTCTGTAATCGCCTCACCGCCAGTGACTACCGTACCGCCTTCAGCTTTGGCTAATTCCACATAACGGTGCACAGATTCCAAATGTTTTTGGTTAATCAATGAGCCCATATGCACATTTGGCTGTTCAGGATGCCCCACACGTAAACCTTCAGTGATCTCCACCAAACGTTTTAAGAAGCTGTCATAAATTGACGTATGGATGAACAGACGCGAACCTGCAATACACGCCTGACCTGCCGAGCTGAAAATACCGTAAGCAATGCCTTTGGTTGCAATTTCAATATCTGCATCTGGCAGTACAATCGTTGGAGATTTACCACCTAACTCTAAAGATGTGGTAATCAGCTTTTCAGCGGCAATATGCGCCAAGTGGCGGCCAGTAGATGTACCGCCCGTAAACGAAATTTTGCGAACCAAAGGATGCTGTGCAATAGCATCGCCAATGACAGAACCACGTCCAACCAGTACACTCAAAATGCCTTTCGGCAAGCCTGCTTCTTCAAAGATTTTAGCCAGTTCTAAGGCAATTAATGACGTCGCTTCGGCAGGTTTTAAAATCACCGCGTTGCCTGCTGCAATGGCTGGCGCCAATTTTTGCACTTCGCTGGCAATTGGAGAATTCCAAGGAGTAATGGCTGCTACCACACCCACTGGTTCATGCACGCTCATGGTCAAAAAATCTTGTGCACGTTGCGTAGTCAATTCTTCATTAAAAGTTTCGCATGCTGCTGCATTAAAGCGCGCAGTTGCTGCCGCGCTCATCACCAAAGCACGTGTTTCAGCTAAAGGCTTGCCGTTGTCACGCGTTTGTAATTTAGACAATTCATCTGCGCGGGCTTCAATAATGTCGGCTACGCGGTACAAAATTTTTGCGCGCTCATGCGGCAAAGAATTGCGCCACTCTGGCTTACGCCAAGCTTGATCGGCCTTTGTAATCGCTTCTTCAACATCTTCCAAAGTTGCGGTTGAGATTTCCGCATTGACTGAATTGTCTGCTGGAAAAACGCTTTGAATCACGTTGCCGCGGCCTAAACGCCATTCACCTGCAATATAAATTTCTTTTACCATGACACTCACCCAATCCCTTTAAATCTGAATCGCATCTACGCTATTTCTGCACGCACGGATCACGCTCAATGCGGCCAATGTTGAAGTCTTTGGATTACTCTCCAAAGGCACTCCAATCATTTCAATACTCATTTGACCAAACCGCCCTTGGGCAATAATGGTATGTTTGTTTTGGCTGATGTTCGGATCAACCGTCAGTTCAACCATGGTTTCATCCATACCAATGCCTGCCAGCGCAATGGTGGCCGCCACATTGGCATTGGCTGGAAAATTCAACGCAGCTTCACGTGCAGTTCCGGTATAAAAAACGGTTGCTTCAGTCACTTGATCTAAATCAATCAGCTTTTCCGCATAACTGCCGCGCCAGCTATTTGGGCTTTTGCAGCCTTTATAAGTGACTTTTTCCAAACCGCCTTCTTTGGCAGCCGAAATACCGTCAATTCCTGCAATTGCGCCTGCCAGCAAATGAATATGCGCACCAGACTGCTCTGCTGTATTTTGCAGCTGTTCAAAGAAAGCGCTGTCAGCCAATGTGCCTACAGAGATCAAGCCAATGTTCCAGCCTTTTTCCAGCACTTTTGCAGCATGTTCTTTGACTGCTGCCTGACCTGCCACTTCAATCACGTAGTCTGGTGTGCCGTCACAGTCATCAATATTGGCAATGACTTGAACATCGGCTGCCACTTCTTGCTGTACGTTTTGAATACTGCGCTCAGGCACCACCACCCATTTCAGCTCAAGGTCTTTAGGCAAATGGCTACGGACTTCATTTGCCATTGCGCCAAAACCAATCATCATTAACTGTTTCATACGCTCACCTTATAAATGCTTGTTAAAGCCGCCAGACACATCAACCGCAGAGCCTGTGGTGTATGACGCCATTGGCGATGCCAAGAACACCAAAGCGCGCGCCGGCTCTTCAGGCTTGCCCAAACGTGCCATTGGAATACCGCGTTTTTTGGCAATATTGCCAATCCACTCTTCCCAGCTTTGGTTATGATCAGAACGGGCTGCAAAGCGGCGTTTCCACTGTGCAGATTCCACCATGCCCAATAAAATCGAGTTCACGCGGATGTTGTACTGAGAAAATTCATGCGCCAACGAATGGGTTAGATTCAGCAATGCTGCCCGTGCAGATGAGGTCGCAATCATATGCGGCTCTGGCTGCAGCGCCAGCAAAGAATTGACATTGGTGATCGATGCACAAGCCGACTGCTGCAGCGCAGGCAAAAATGCGCGGATTGGATGCAGCACACTGAAATACTTCAGTTCAACTTCTTTAATCCAATCTTCATCCACTGTATTTTCAAAATTAGAAACACGGCCTTGGCCTGCGTTGTTAATTAAAATATCGACACCGCCAAATTCGCTATTCACTTGTTTAGCAAAGCGTTTAACATCCGCTTTGTCTAAAACATTACAAGTCGCAGTAAAAATTTTGGCATTTGGATAGCGCGATAAAATCAGCGCTTTAGATTCATTTAAACGCTGCTCATCACGGCCGCACCATGCCACAAGCGCGCCTTCCGCAACTAAGAGTTCTACCGTTGCCAGCCCAATGCCAGACGAGCCGCCGGTGACTACTGCTTTTTTTCCTTCTAATTGGAAGCTCATTTCCCTATCTCACATCAGTGCTTAATTAAGCGACAATAAAATTTGGTTGAATTGCTCTGCTTGGTCCAAATAACTTAAGTGGCCCGCAGCGGCAATGTCGTAACACGGCTTCAGCTGAAACTGATCTGCCAATGCTTGAATATCTTGTGGAGGCGTAATGCCGTCCGCCATGCCTTTAATCACATGAATATTGTGCTGTTCTGGATTTAAATAGCTTTGGATTGCGTCATAAGCCAACAGGTACGATGCATCACTAAAACCATCTAAATGAATGTTGTGCATCACCGCTTCAATCAGCGCTAGCGCCTCAGCTGAAGCATTGGCCACCAAATGCGGCCCGCGTGATTGCGCCATGCCAGATGCGCCCAGTGTTTGCAGCATTTTGGGACGCTTTTCAAAGACATCCTGCTGTT
This sequence comes from Acinetobacter sp. ANC 3813, assembly GCF_002135435.1. Taxonomy (GTDB): domain Bacteria; phylum Pseudomonadota; class Gammaproteobacteria; order Pseudomonadales; family Moraxellaceae; genus Acinetobacter. Next base: position 407,105 of record NZ_NEGK01000001.1, read on the forward strand.
TCTGTGCATCACTGCCTTTGTAGCCTTGCGCCACATTAGCAATCACTAAAGCCTCTACAGCATCTGGATACAGCGCATTAAAAGCCGCAGCTTGCATTGCACCTAAAGAATGCCCAACTAAAATAATTTGTTCTTGGCCCTGACCCGAACCTAAGTTCAGATCTAAAGCATCTAGCATGCCTTTTAAGCGTTTTGCATAATCTGCTGCATTTGGCTTTGTAACTAAACGGTCCGACTGGCCATAGCCCGGCGCATCCCATGCAATGACATGAAAATGATGACTTAAATCTTGCAGCTGCTTGACCCAAGAACCCGAGCCAGAACTGATGCCATGCAGCAACACCAGAACTTTTCCTGTACCCGCTTCGCGGTAAGATTGCTGCACGCCGTCAAACTGAATCATTTTCAATTCAAACTGCGCCAATTGCTCGATTAAAGTCATCTCTTTACTTCCTAAAATTAACGCTTGATTTGAGACAGCGGATGCTCAGGTGGATAGTTCGGAATGGTCGGCTTACCCGTACCGAGCATTACGCACATCAAGGCATCTTCAGTACCAGGGTTAAATAGGCCGCGGTAAATGCCCGGCGGAATTGAAATCAAATCACGCTCTTTTAAACGGGTTGAATATTCTTGGCCGTCGTGTTCAATGAACAGGTCAATTTCACCGCGCAGCATAAAGAACACTTCTTCTACATCGTGATGAATATGCAGCGGGCCTTCACATTGCGGCGGCAGCACCATCGTAGAAAAGGTAAAGTTTTCTGCAGGAACGGTATTGCCATCATTTGCTACACCCGTTGCGCCTGTACCCATATAACGCATCTGTGCGCGGCGGTATTTCGGGTCGTAATCCGCTTGGAATTTAAGTGCATCAAAATCATATTGACGCGTTTCAAAGCGCGCGATGCGTCCACCAATCCAGTCTTCCAATGATTGGCCTTCAGGCTGTGTCCAAGATTCAAATTGTTGTACAGACATGACTATCTCCTTTTCAGCTCCAAAGCTTTTTAGTATTGGAGCAATTTCATTCAGGGTGTTCTTTACGCGCTCAGCTGTTTTCCTGAGCGCGTGTGTTAATTTTTAATACAGCTCAATCAGTAGCGTTTCAGCAATGGCGCCAAGAAGAAGGAACCAATCACGGCCACCGCAGCCAAGAAAGTAATGCCGATATTAAAACTGCCGGTTTGCATCACAATTGCGCCGATAATCACAGGCGCTGCTGCGCTGGCAAAGTTGCCCAAGCCATTGAAAATGCCGCCTGCGGTTGCGCCGACATCTGCTGTGGTAATACGCGCCAGCAAAGCAAACACCGCTGCGACACCAAAACCCCAAGCCATTGCGCTGAGCGACATCGCCAAAATCACCAGCATTGGATTGGTCGCAATGACCATCACGTACATGAAAATACCTGCGACCAATAAACCGCCGCTGACTTGAATCGCACGCTTGCCTATCTTGTCGGAAAGGAATGCGCCAGCCACTTCACCAATCAGCATGGCTATGAACGGCAAGCTTGAGTAAATACCGAACTCTTTCAAGTTGAAACCTTTGTCCTGAATCAGGTACGAAGGCACCCAGCTATTCAAGCCCCACAGGTAAGTCATCAACGCGATATTGAACACACACAGCAACCAAAATGCGCTGTTGCTGAACAATGCTTTGGTATTGCTCAAATGCGTACTGAAATTCACGCGCTTGCCCACACCTTCTAAATCCACAGTACGTTTCAGCTGTAAATTGCGTAGGCCAAAGACAATTAAACCCAGTACGACAAACGTCATTGCACCCATCACAAAGAAGGTGGTGTGCCAGTCATAGTGCGCTAGGACGAATGCGGTAATAGGAAAACCTAAGAATGCGCCAATCGGTGTGCCCAATAAAAACATGGTTGATGCACGCGCTTGCTGACGGTCTGTGTAAGTTTGTTTCACAATGGTATAGGCCAAGGCGAATAAAGGACCTTCTGCCAAACCAAGCAGTACACGGAGTGTTAACATCGCTGAATAATCTGTGGTGAAGCCCATCAGAATCATCAGCATTCCCCAAGAGCTCACACTCCAGAACAGCATCTTTTTAGGACAAAAAATGTCGCCTAAAAAGCTTAAAAACATTGATGAAAAGCCATAAGCCAACAGGAAACTGGTCATCAGCCAGCCCAGTTTGGCCTTGTCTTGTCCAATGCCCATCGCATTCTGAAAAGTCGCGTCAGAAAACAATACGGCAATACTGATTTTGTCAAAGAAAGCCAGCACCACGCAGATCATTAAAATGATTGCCGGTGTCCAATGCTTAAACCCTGTTTTTGCACCACTATCCATGGGTAAATCCTTTATTACATGGTCTAATATTTGGGTTAAAACAATTACTTAAGCTTCATTAGATTAAAGTCAGGATCTTGCAATTGAGCTGGATCCAACTCACGGCTGCTGGCCATCCAACGTTTTGCCAGTTTCACCAGTTTTGAGTCATTGACTGCAATCATGTTGAGCAGTTGATTGTGTTCATCCAAATAAAAAAACGTTATTTGCAAATCTGAAGTTTTACGAATCACCACCTGATGTGTTTTTTCAGGTTGATAAGTGCCTAAAATTTGAATGTTGCATTGATATTGATCTGACCATAACCAAGGAATATCTTGATAAGCAGTCATGTCCCCAAGCATGGATTTGGCAGCCGCGATCGCCTGATTTTGCGCATTGGCCCAAGACTGGATGCAATAGCCCAAATTGGGGTGAATCGCTACATCGCCCGCAGCATAAATATCTGCATCGGATGTTTGGCCAAATTCATTTACCACAATGCCATCTTTAACTTCGAGTTCAGCTAAAGCAGCCAATTCCTTTGCAATTTCCGCACCTGCACCCACCACCACACAATCAAACTGCTTTAATTTTATGTCTGCATCAAAAACTTCGACTTTCTGATCAGCTGTTTCGATCAAATGCAGCTTGGTGGCATTGAGATGAATGGCCGTGCCTGCATCTTCATGCAATTGCTTTAAATAATCTGAGACTTCAGGACTCACACTGCGTGCGCAAAGACGTGAGCCGTATTCAAAAATTTCAACCTGCTTGCCCTGCTTGCGTGCAGTGGCTGCAATTTCAAGACCAATCCAGCCGCCGCCAATCACTGCAATATGCTCTGCTGACTTAAATTTTTCAGCCAATTTTTGGCAGTCTTTAATGTCACGCATGGTGTAAACGTTGTGCATGCTGGACCATGCAGAAACAGGAACGCGTGCTCGGCTGCCCGTGGCAATCAGCAACTTGTCATATGCCAGCACTTTGCCGCTTTCCAAATGCACGGTTTTATCCGCTTTATCCAATTTGACCGCATGGTCTGGCTTATGCCATGTCACTGAAAAATCATTGACCTGATCTGCAGAAAATAAATTTAGGCTTTCAACTGCCGCTTCCTGCGACAATACTTGCTTAGACAATGGCGGACGCTCATAAAAGACTTGATCTTCATTGGATACCACATGAATTTCACCGCCAAAACCTTGACCGCGCAGCGTATGCACTGCCCAGCCAGCGGCCTGCCCTGCACCCACAATTACAATCCTGTCCATGCTGATCTCCTTATCCTGATTGGACTTTAAGCGGGTTTGACCTGACGGCGGGTTTCATGATCTAAACCGCCTTCAATTGCCCACTCCGTAAACAGCTCCAAGCTGTGTTCTTCTTCACGCGGCTGCCATTCTTCTGTCAGGTAATCATCATTGGTGTAGTACTCAAAAGCACCGCCCAATGGCGAGTTGACATACCAGAAATACGCCGATGAAATCGGGTGGCGGCCCGGACCAATAAAGGTTGACCAGTCTTGACGGTTCATGCTCAAACCGCCGCCAATCACTTCATGAATATCACGCACCACAAAAGCTACATGGTTTAAGCCAGCAGGCTTATTCGGAATAGACAGCAGGAATAAATCATGGTGGAAACCTTCACCGCGGCAGCGTAAAAATGCACCGCGCTTTCGGTAAGCATCTGACAAATGAAAGCCAATTTTTTCAATATAAAACGCTTGCGTGGCTTCCAAATCTGGCGTGAAAAACACCACATGGCCAATATCGACAGGCTCAGCTTTTTCATACACTGGGCTGGCTGCGTTCACACGCTGAATATTGCCAAATTGGTTGATGCCTTCGGTTTTTGCTGCAGGAAGCTCATGTGTAATGCTTTTTTCAAACACAATGGTCATGCCATTAGGATCGCGGCACTGCACATGTGAAGTCGAGCTGGCAAAACCTGCTTCATTGGCTAAACTTGCTTTTAACTGTTCAAAGTCTTGTTCATTTTCAACACCCCATGTCACTTCACGCAGTGTTGAACCTGCTTCAATCGCTGGCGGCAAGCGCGCATCTGCAATATCAAACAGGTAAATTTTGCTGCCATTTTGGGTCTGATATAAATCTGTAGCATCAATATCTGAATCAACAGCTTTTAAGCCAAAATCAGTTAAAAAAGTATTCGCCTCTTGGCGGTTTTCGACACCAAATTTAAGGACTTCAATTCCTGTAATCATGTCGTGCTCCTTAATTAAATACAAAACCGCCGTTCACAGGAATATTCTGTCCAGTCACAAAAGAAGATAAATCTGAAAGCAGATAAATCGCTGTGCCGTTTACATCCTGTGGAAGCTGCTGACGCTGTATTGCTCTTCCATTGACATACAAATCATGACGCGACTGAGGTACATATTCTGTGGCTTCAACCAAGGTCAACCCTGGACTGATGGTATTGACACAAATATTGTCTGGACCTAATTCAGTTGCCATGGAACGGGTCATCGAGATAATTGCACCTTTGCTGGCCACATAAGCCATCAACTTCGGTGCGCCCCATAAAGCAGTGTCTGATGCAATATTGATAATTTTGCCCTGACCTGAAGCTTTTAAATGCGGCACGCAAGCTTGAGAAACCAGCCATGTACCTTTGACATTGACCGTCATTACTCGGTCCCAAAGCGCTTCGTCATAGCCCATCATGTCCACACCGCCTACGCCTGTAGCTAAGGCAGCACAGTTAATTAGACCGTCTAAACCACCAAGGGCTTCAACAGCAGTTTGCACCGCATGTTGAATAGACTGTTTTTGACTTAAATCGATACTGACGGCAGATACCTGAAAACCTGCATGCGCTAACTTTTCAGCTTCTGACTGCACCAAATCCGTCAAAATATCTGCCATGACCACCGCAGCGCCAGCTTCTGCAGCCGCTTGAGCAAAATCGCGCCCAAGGCCTCGCGCTGCACCAGTCACTAAAATGCGCTTGCCCGCTAAAATCTGTAGGCTAGCCATTGGCAGTTTCCTTCATATCAATACGGTTTGAATCTTGCGCACCGCGTAATGCCGTAATTTTCTTAATCTGCTTTTCCGCTTCTTTTTTCATTAAGCGGCGTAAGCGTGAAAGCCCGACATCGTGCTGATAAAGAAATTCATGCTGACGCGCATTTGGCGCCATGTTTTCAAGAATAATGCGGTCTTGCTCCAACACATCCCAATGTAATTGCTCAAGATGGTTGCGGTACAAGAAGCGCCATACATTACGTTGCCAGCCAGAGACTTTACGGCAGCGCCAGAAAAATACGCGGGTGTTATTGGCATCAATCGGTGTTGCAAAACCGACAATCCAGAACTCGCCGCCCGGACCAAATGACTTACGGTAAGGAATAGATAAACGCAGCCACGCAGCACCTGTTTGACCGTATTCAACCCAGTCAAAGTTCACACCCGTCTGGCCTTCTTTTTCAAAAACAAAGCCATCTTTAGTAGCACGATGCTTCATTTCTGCCGTGCGTTCACCGTCTGCCATAGAGTGCGATGTGCAATGCAGGTATGTGCCGTGCATTGGGTCCATCACGTTATCAATGGCATATTGATGGTTCACTTTCCAATCTGCCATGCAAAGGAATGAACTCCACTCCTCAGTTGCAAGCTGATCCGGCAAAACCAGTTCTGCAGGCGCTTCTGCATCATCAATACCAAACCAAATGAAGATCGCATCATTCAGTTCTTTCACTTGATAAGACTTCACACAGTCACTGCCTTTAAGCGGGCAATCATGTACCGCTGGCACATCTTCCACTACGCCGTCATGACGCACTTCTACACCGTGATACCAGCACGCTACGCGGTTACCCAGATTCCAGCCTAAAGATAAACGTGCACCGCGGTGCGGACAGCGGTCTTCCAAGGCATGTACAGCGCCTTGCTCATCACGCCATACCACAATATTTTCGCCTAAGCGGGTAATGCCGACTGGATTTGAACCCACTTCCCAGCTGGCCAATACTGGATACCATTGATCACGCAGACCAAGATCCAAATATTGTTCTAAATTAATTTCTGTCGTCATGATGAAATCCTTTTCTTAGTAGCCTAGACGCTGCATCTCTTTCGAGAAGCTTTCAGCGGTCCATACATCACCCGCTACCGTTCTAAACCCTTGCTGATTCAGCGCTTCGGTTAATGCATCCAGTTCAGTCACATCATTACTGAAGGCTTGAATTAAATGCTGTACAAAGTCCAGTTCGTACTGGCTCGGTGCTCGGCTGCGGTTCTGCCAAACTAGGTGCTCAACATCTCCAGGGATTTGAATATTGTTGATACCTGCTTCGGTCGAAGGCGTTGCATTGATCCATCTCGCGAGCTTTTCATTAAATTCTTTCATGTGAATATTTCCTTTGCTTCACTGCTTAGAGCTGAATTTGAACTTCTCCGTTCTCAACTCTGACAGGGTAAGTGCACAAATCTCTGCACCCTGGACCGCTTTCTAAAGCGCCCGTTTCCAAATTGAAAATTGCTTCGTGCAGCGGGCATTCAACTGTGAGTCCTTCAATGAAGCCTTCAGTCAACAATGCATATGCATGCGGGCAGACATTTTCAACAGCGAAATAATTTTCCTCGATCACAAAGACACCAATCTTTTTGTCGTCAACCTCAATCGCTTTAGGTTCTTCCTCAGCGACTTCGTTCACCTTGCAAACAGATATCCAGTTCATGTGCTCATCTTCCGTGTTTTATATGTAAAACATAATTTGATATTTAAAACATTAATAATAGAATAATACCTGACCAATTTAGTTGTCAATTTTTATATAACTTTAAAATTCAATAACTTATTAAAATTAAACATTTTGAAATGTTTTAAATGCGAAATATTTATTTATATACGAAACATTGTGATATTAAAAATACCCCGTTAAAATAGGCATAGATCTTCTCAAGCGAGGAGATAAATCAGCATAAATACAGGTTAGCTTGGCAATGAATTCCACAACTACAGATGCCCTATTGGAGCAGGAAACTGACTCTAATAATGATGAGCGTTATTTAGTACCCGGTTTGGTACGCGGCTTAGCCATATTAAAATTATTTGATCAAAGCAATCAGGAAATGACCATTTCTGAAATTGCAGAAAAAATTGACGTGAACCGTTCCAGCGCATTCCGATTGATTCATACATTGGAGCATTGCGGATACTTAAGAAAAATGTCGCAAAAAACCTTTGCGCTGAACAGCAATGTGATGGAATTGGGCTATAACAGTCTATCTAAATCATCTTTAACGGAACTGGCCGCACCAATCATGCGCAATCTGCGCGACCAGATTAAAATTGCGGTGCATCTCTCTATCTTGGAAGGCACAGATATTGTTTTTATCAGCAATGTGCAGTCTATTGGGCCATTCACCAGCAATGTACATATCGGCACGCGCTGGCATGCGCATGCAACCGTTATTGGGCAATTAATCCTGTCGCGCCTGCCTGAGGCGGAAGTGATTCAGCGCTATGAAAACTTTACAGACTGGAAGGTCTATTCAGAACGCACACCGCGAGACATCAAATCACTGCTGGCGCGTTTAAATGAGGTGCGTAAGCAGCCCTTCATGGTGAGCTGGGGGCATTTTAATACCGACATGGCTGCCTGCGCTGCGCCTATTTACAGCCAAGCCAGCGGTGATGTAACGGCTGTGCTGTCCGTCAGCTGTCCTTTAAGCACTTATACAGAAGACGAGTTTAGAGGCGAAATCGCGCAGAACGTCATTGAATATGCGAACCAAATTTCTAAATTTATTTATATTTGACGCTATTAAGCACAGCTGTGTTTTCATATGCTGAAATCGGCAGCGCGCCAATTACATATAGGTGTAATTGGCGCGCTGCCTAATCTGCGCGTTAATTTGCTTACTGTAAATTGGCTTTCAGAATTTTAAGATACTCATTTAATTTTTTAATGTCGTTGGGTTTTAAGCCCGTAAAACTATCCGTTAACAGCAATGAGGCGATTTCATTAATTTTCTCGACCATGGTCCAGCCCTGCTCTGTCAAACTGACTTGAGTGACTCGATTGTCATTGTCGCAAATTCGGGTATCCAGCAACCCCTCATCTTTTAAACGGTAAATGATTTTAGTCACCGTCGGCATTTTCATAATTGTATTGATGATCAGCATCAGTTGCATATTTTCCAAAAATTCCAAAAATTCCAAAAAAAAGCGCACCTTAAACGATATATTTGAATCAAATTAAATGCCCCATTGCTACCTTTTTTAATTGCTATATTTTGAAAACTTTTACGGCGCATTGTTCTGCTCTGAAGCATTACCTCACATCATCTGCTCTCAATAGCCGTTCATTCGCCCAAAAATGCTTAAAAGCGCACATAAGCAATAGATTTTCATGATCAAAAGCAAAAATTTAAAAACGGGCCAAATCTTTAAATATGCACCAAAACATCACACTTTAAAAATGAAAAATTGTTCAACTCTTACTTTATTATTTATCGTACATTATTCGACTAAGGCACATTGATTTATCAAAATTTTACACATAAAATCAATCTATTAAGAAGTGAGCACAAATTATCCTTTGGCCGCAAAATATTATGGTATTCTCCAAAAAAGCGCCGAGCTTAGCTCATTAATAATTTATGCACGTGAGAATGCTTATGCTTAAAAAATTTGAAATATTTGATAATCCTCGGGAATTAGCCCTTGCTGAAATGTCAAAAAGCATTCCTGATGAACAGTGGGAAAAGAATCTACAATTCCTGAATAACCTGCGGAAAATAATCGCTGCGCATCCAGTTTCCACACACCCTGCCATTCAAGTATTAAACAGCGGCCAGCTTTGTATAGAGCAGCTCAAAAAAATTCATCTTGAATACCGGCATGCCATTGTTCAAATATTTACTGATGCCTTATTAATGGCGCAATTTCAAAGCAAACAGCTGGAACTCAAATTACATGCAGGCGCTAAACTCGCACCGCGTGTGCTGCTGAGCCTGAACATTTTGGATGAATTCGGCTTCCGCCCTGGCTTTGATAAAAATAATTATTATCAAGGCAATCCAGCTTATGCGCATTACCCGCTCTTTGAAGACTTACTGGCACAATATGGCATTAGCGAAACTGAACGCAATGCATATCAACCATCCCAAATTGCTGATGATGTCCGCAGCTATTTAGAAGCATCCTACAGCAGCTATATGAAAGTTTTAGCGCTTTTAGCCGTAGCAGAAGAAGAAGTGATTTTATTCAGCCCGCCTCTGCGCCAAGCGACCAAAGCTGCAGGCATTACTGTTGATGGCGGCGGTTATTATTATGTGCACGGCATCTCCAGTGATGAAACCGCTGAAGCGGCAGATGATGATCATCAAAATGACCTCTGGTATGCCTTAGCGCAGGCCATCACAGCAGATGATTATGATGGTTTACACCAGCTTTGCATTGAATACTGCGCACTATGGAATAGCTTTTGGGATTTGCAAATTGAAGACATAAACGAATTCGCAGCATTGCAAGCGGTATAAATTGCTGCTGCGGCTGTTCTATCATGCAATCCTTAAATAAAAAGCCTGAATATAAATATGCTTGATCAATAAGGTCGATTTGCTTAAATCGATTTGGCTTGACTCACTGAATATTAAAGTGTTGAGCAGCAGCGATTGCTTGATTTAAAATCAGCAGTACATCAATTCGCCCTGCTGAATATACACACCCTAGCATCTGCTTTTTATACACATGCTGAATTATAAGTACAGCTAAAAAAGAAATGTCGCTAAAAAGCCACGAACAGTTTCATGGCTTTCTTAAGAGCTAATCCTTCTGAACGGACCAAATACTTCCTGTCTCCGCAGCTTGTTGACGATGTTTTGCTTGTTGGTAAAACCTGAAAAATACCCCAGCAAAAATTACAGCGGTAATATCAATCCACCATAAAGCGCCATGCGAAGCCCATAGGCTTGAATTTGGCAGAATAATTGCAGCCAGTGACGTTAGTGGCAGACAGCACAGCACCACAGCTATCGCCATAAAAAACTGTGGCAAAGCTTTTGCAGCGCCAGCAGCAAAACAGTAGATGAGACTCAGTGCAAAAACCGCATAATAGCTATACATGAGCCAGTGATTTAAACTGCTTAATTCCGCATAAAAAACATACCCCCAGCGCCCAGTCAGCATACTGCTGGCAATTGCTAGAATACAGCCGAGACAAGCACCTACAGTTAAATTAGCAATCATCCTCACATCTTTACGCTGCTGAACTGGACTCAACTCTGGATTTTTTTGCCGCTTCAAACGCGACTCAATCCAAAGGATATTTCCTGAATAAAACAGGAATGCGCCGCCGACACCTAAAATAAGATACAGCCAGCGGGTCAAATCACCGCCATAGTTACCAAAATGCAAACTGAACATCGAGCGGATCACTTGATCCATCGCGCTCGCAGAGGTATTTAAATTGCTGGTACTTGGCGCTTTATCCAAATAAGGATTAAAGACCATGACATCAAAACGGTCACCGCGCAGCATTTGATCCGCGCTATACAAATTGGCACGTGCAGAGGCTTTTTCCGGCCGATCCATATGATTAAAACTGATGGAACTGACCTGATATTCAGGCGCCTGCAGCTTAATTTTTTGCAGCAGCTTTTCAATGTCTAATGGCACTGGTGTTTCTACAACTTTTGCCACCGCCGAACGTTGAGCCTTGGCTTTATCATTGCCAATTAAATTTCCTATTGCATCGTAAAACACATCATGAAATGCAAAAGCAATCACCGACACGCTGATAATAATATGAAAAGGTAAACTGGTAATGCCCACTACATTATGTGCATCCAGCCAAAAACGCTTTTTGTTTTTACCTGCCCGAACCGCAAAATAGTCTTTTACCAGCGTCGGCAATAAGATAATCAGGCCTGTCATCAGCGCAAGAAAATACAATACGCAAACCACACCCATGACATACATACCAATTGTATGATGTCCCAAAGTCCCAGGTATGCCCGCTGTTTCATGCAGCTGTTCAATCAGCCAGCCCATTTTAGATAGATTTTCTTGTTCTACTCGCAGTGTATTTTCGGCATTCAGCGTCGCCAGCATACTATTTTGATGCGTATCAAAGCCATGATCATCCTGCCCTTTCAGCTCAGGCGGCTGCCATTGCATTGGCGCATAATGAAATTCTTTAGAATCAAAATTAAGTTGGAAGCTTTTCTGCGTTTCAGGATATTTGGCCTGAACCTGCTCAATCAAAGTATTGTACTGAGAATTTGCAATAGGCTGCAGCTGCTGCTGTGGCGGTGTTGCCCAGCGGCTTAAGTCATGCTGAAACATGCTTAAGCCACCTGCAAAAAAGCAGATGAATAAGACAATGCCTGAGGTAATGCCAACCCAAGTATGCAGTGTTTTGGCATGCCTGATGATATCGGTACGTACTTTCATACTATGTGGCTCTCATCCAGCATAAAGCGCCATATGCCAAAGCATTCAGCAGCAGAAAAATGAAGATAGACTGCCAGCCCTTAGGAATAAAATAGGCAATAAAACATAAAGGCAACCATATCCAAGGAATAGACCACATACCCAATTGCGGTGCGAGACTCGGGCTAAAATGTTGCACTGCCCATAAGGTAATTAGCGAAGCGCACAGCAGCGCCAGCATGAATCCCAACACAAAACCCGCAAAAGATTTTGACCACCAATCAGGCTGGATTTTTTGTTTAAAGAATGAATTCATGCGCTATATTTTTTCATCATTAAAGGGATAAATGGTAAAAAAGACCAAACGACCAGCAGTGTTAAAAGCCACATATATACTGCGGCTAACTTTGGCAAAGATAGAACAAAAAGCAGCAATGCCAAGACTAGGCTACCAACGCCAAGCCAACGATATGAACGGGATAAAACGGACTTCATGAGCCCTTGATTGGGATGCGTGCAATACAGAAGAATGCTGCCCAAAAAGACAAAGAAAAATGCAAGAAACTTCATCACTTACACCTTAATTATGGTTATTGAAAGACTATATTGCCAAGCTTAAGCAATGCATTGATAAATAGAGATCGATTTAAAAATTAGAAAATTTGCAGGCAAACGCTGGTATGTTTATAAAACGTGCATCACACAAAAATTGAAATAAAATAGGAAAGATCTCAAACAATCATTGCAAGAGATCTCCCATTTGCAATCAGCATTATTCCAACGCTGACTGATTATTCAGACTTAGAAATCAAAGGTTAAGCCAAGTTTATAAGTACGGCCAGAACCTAATGTTGTGAAGCCGCTGTTGAACACACCTGCCCAATATTTTTCATCGGTCACGTTATCAATATTTGCGCGGAATGTTGTATCTACACCGCCAATATTGGTTTTGTATTTCGCACCGATATCTAATAATGTGTAATCAGGCAATTCTAAAGTATTGGTATTATTTAAATACTGTCTATCCACGTAATTAGCACGTGCATTTACACTAAAACCATCAAGCTGCGGCACACTATATTCAACCCCCAAACCAGCAGTAAACTCAGGCTGACCTTCTACTGTATTGCCAGTAATATCAACTTTACCACTCATGCCTTTTGTATATTCCACATCAATATAGGCTAAGTTGCCCCATACGATCAGATTATCAATCAGGTTGCCAGAGAATCCGTATTCAATCCCTTTGGATTTAGTTTCGCCGCCATCAGTGGTAATTTGGCTAGCACCATTTACAGGAGCTGTATAAAACTCTGTAATGGTACTTGGTTTTTTAATTTGATAGGCCGCTAAAGTGTGCAGCCATGAACCATGCTGGTATTTGGCACCAACTTCATATTGCTTGGTTTGGAATGGCGCAAAAGTTGTTCCATTGTTCGCATCCAACGGATTATTAACTGTACTGCCCTGCGCAAGGCCTTCGACATAGCTGGTATAGAGTGAAATATCTTCACCCCATGGTTTAACCACAATACCAAGGCTTGGTGACAGCTTATCTTCACTGTATTCAACACCCGTCAATGGGTTTTTAATGTCCATATCTTGGAAACGAGCGCCTAAAATCAGCTGTACTTTATCATCCAGCATTGAGATTTGGTCAGTTAATGAATAGCTGATGTAATCATTATCAGATTGTTTAAACATCTCTGGGGCATTTGATGGCATTGAACCACCATTACTTGGATTATAAATATTCGTCGTAAATGGTACAGCTGGAGAACCTTGTCCAGTATGCTTTTTGACTTCTTGATGTAAATAATCCGCGCGTAAACCAACGACATGATCAATAGCGCCCGTACTGAATGCGCCTTCTAGCCCTAAGTTAGCTGTAGAATTGTGCTGCTTCAATTTCACATGATAATACTGAGAATTCGCATCACCTGCCTCATTGGTCACAATCATGCGCGTGCCAAACAGATGTCCTTGATATTCTTGTTCTGCGGTACCAGCACCTGCAATGACTTTCAGATTATCCAGCAGTTTATATTCACCCGATAAACCTACGTACTGAGCAGACTGCTCCCCATGCAGGTTAGGGAAATAATTCTTTTTGCCGTCTGGCGCATCAAGTACTTTACCTAATTGCGCAAAAGACACCATTGCCGGTGATCCACCACTGCGTTTGTCTTTGGTCGCATAAGCATCAAAATTAAGTTTAGCGCGGTCCGTAGTCCAATCTAAGCCCAGAACAGCCGAAGTACTTTCGTCTTCTAAACCGTCAACTACATGTTCACCTTGACCAAAGTTGGCACTAAAACGCGCACCAAACTCTTCATTTTCACCCATACGGCGTGCGACATCAAAGCCTGATTTATAAAAACCATCGCTTTCAAAGTTAGCATTAACACGAGTCAATTCTTTATCAGCGCGTTTGGTATTGGCAATAATCACACCGCCCACACTGCCGCCAGGCGCCATACCCGCAACCAGAGCATTAGGACCTTTTAATACAGTAACCGAGCTTAAAATATCCGTGGTAATCCGCCCTGTTGGCGCCATACCGTACATGCCATTTAAGTTGTAATCTTCCCAATTGACACTAAAACCGCGGATATTGAAGTTTTCGTTTAAATGACCGCTGTTTGTGGTAGTACGAATACTTGGATCAATTTTCAACACATCCATCATGGTATGCGCATGCGAGTCCTGAATGGCTTGATCACTGTAGTTGCGGATCGTAAATGGTGTATCCAGCACATCTTTTTCGCCCAAAATATTCAGTGTTGCTTTCTTTTTTAGTTTCCCCGTGACATCGGTTTCTTGCGAGTCCGCTTTGACAACAATCGTTGGCAATACCGTTGTATCTTCAGCAACAGCAAAAAATGGCGCGGCCATTAAAGAGAGAAATAATAGATTTTTTTTCAAGATGATGTCTCACTCTATAGTGATGTTAAATTTTGTAGACATCATACACAAATTAATGAGAATGATTCGTATTTGATTAACAATTCTCATTAATATTAACTATACAAATATTTCTTTTAAAAGTTAAAACCGATCATAGTGGCATTATTTATTGAACAAACATCAATGAATAGATTGGTATAAAGCAAAGAGCATTCACTTCAACATTCACCTGATTCAAACCAATGAACGAACATTTTTTGAAATGAGTTCGGCTGACTTAGTCATTATTATTTTTAAAAATTAAGGCAATTCAGTTTTCTTGTTGATTCAGATTCAGCACCAAATGCTGAAGCACGATAAAACAGCCCGCCCATATGCATCATTCAATGCCTAAGTCACGGACTGTTTTCGTGTATGCAGAATGTTTATTCCAAATAGAAAGTCTTTAAAGGCGGATAACCATTAAACTCAACTGAAGCATAAGAAGTGGTATAGGCACCAGTACTCAGCCAATACAAACGGTCGCCCATGACCAAATCTTTGGGTAAGGGATAGGCAACTTTTTCATACATGATATCGGTAGAATCACAGGTTGGGCCTGCCAGCACCACATTGGATTTAGGTGCATTATTCAGCATTTTCGGGGTATAAATCGGGTACTTAATCATTTCCCCCAAGGTTTCTATTAAGCCATTGAATACACCGACATCAGTATAAATCCAGCGCTTTTCATCCTGTTCAGACTTATTTGCAATGAGCACAATCTCTGAAACAATCACCCCTGCATCTCCAACCAGAGAGCGGCCCGGTTCTAAAAACAATGTGACTTTTTGCTTAAAGTGATCATCCAAATAGCATTGAATGCGTTTTGCATAATCTTGAATGCTGTCAATATCTGCTAAATATTGTGCTGGAAAACCGCCTCCCGCATTAATCAGCTCAAGCTGTATGCCATGTTGCTGCTCAAGCGTGTCAAAGACAGTTTTCACCGTTTTTAATGCCGTGCGCCATACCGTTACATCATTTTGCTGACTGCCCACATGGAACGACACACCATAAGGCTGAAGCCCCATTTGTTTGGCTTTGACCATCAAATCTATTGCCATCTGCGTATCACAGCCAAATTTACGGGATAAAGGCCAGTCCGATGTTGTACCAGACTCGACCAATACACGGACAAACACACGTGAATTTGGCGCATGCAGTGCAATCTGTTCTAAATCTGCCTGTGCATCTGTGACAAATAAACGAACGCCTTGCTCATATGCATATTTCACATCGACAGCTTTTTTAATGGTGTTGCCAAATGAAATCCGCTCGGGCGAAATGCCGCATTCAATCACCCGATCCAGCTCATATACGGAAGCCACATCAAAATATGAGCCTAATCGATCTAAACGCTGCAGAATTTCACAGCTAGGATTGGCTTTGACCGCATAGAAGATCCGTGCCATGGGAAAACTTTGCTGCAGCTCCTGATATTTAAATTCTACACGATCTAAATCCACCACTAAAAATGGGCTGGGTTTATTGGCAGCAAAGTTCTGAATTTTTTGCCACTGTTTTGAAGAGTAATAATTTTCTAACTGCATGGAAATCCACCATTACATACAGATGTGAACGAAAATGGCCTTTGGCTATGATGTTGGCTGGGACCGTTCAATACGGCGGTCAATCGTCTAGATTGACCGCTTTAATTTGGAAGCGATAATTTTGGAAGCAACAATCAAGCTGGACGCAATTTTAAGCGCTGCTGCCAGTCATTTAATGTTGGCTCTTCGACCAAGTCTTGAAATTCAACACTCAGCCCTTGTTCACGCCATTGGCCGACCAAAGTCATTAAACTGACGGAATCTAGGCCAAGCATAAATAAGTTGTCATCATTTTGAATTTCACTGGCGTCAATTTCCAATTGCTTGGCCAATGTTTGACGCAGCCCGTCCAATGTCAATGCAGCATGGCTCATCGTACAATCTCCGTTTGAAGCTCACTGAGCACAGCTGCTGTATCTACCACTTTGGCACAGCGCCCAGTTGCATATTTCAATGCCAGTTCATGTTCTTCTAAACTGAAATCTGCCAGTGCATCACCTACTAAAAATGCCTGCATATCCAGCATAAATGCCTCAGCCGCAGTCAGTAAGCAACCAATATGCGCATACACGCCGCAAATAATCAGCTGATCACGGCCCGCGTCCTTAATACGCTGTTCAAAATCACTTTTCTTAAATGCGCTATAACGCCATTTGGTTAATACCGTATCTTGTTCGGCAGGTTTTAAGCTTGGAATAATCTGCACAATTTGCGGATCATTGCCCAAACCTTTCCCCCAAAAATCGGTCAGCAGCTGACGGTGCTCTGTACTTTGATCTCCTGGCTGAGCGGTGTAATACACGGGTATGCCTAGAGCATGGCATTGATCAATCAATTGACGGCAATGCTGGATCAGCTCTGGAATGGGTGCTTGCGTCTGGTCATAAAAATCTAAGAAATACTGCTGTAAATCATGCACCAAAAGTACAGCGCGGCTCGGGTTAAGCGTCCAATTTACTTTATTGATGGGAAAATGCTGCGCCTGCGGCATGGGATAACTTGCAATACGTGGAATAGCCATGGTTTTACCTATTAATTTATCAATTCTGTTATGCAGCCAAGCGCTGTCTTAATGCTTTTTTATCAATTTTGCCCAAAGCGGTATAAGGCATGTCTTCCACAAATTCGATGCGGTCTGGAATCTTATATGTCGCCAAGCCATAGCTTTGTACATATTGACGAAGCTGCATCATTAAACGTGTGGCGCTAGGATCTTGAGCATCTGCGCGCCATTGAATATAAGCGCAGCTTTTTTCTCCCAGCATGGCATCTGGCATAGACACCAATGCAGACTGAATCACCTGAGGATGCTGATTCAGCACTTGCTCGACTTCTTCGGTCGCAATTTTTTCACCGCCACGGTTAATCTGATCTTTACTGCGACCTTCCACAATAATATTGCCCGCCGCATTGATGCGTACCAAATCACCCGTGCGGTAAAAGCCATCTACCGTAAAAGCACTGCGGTTATGTTCAGGCGCGTTGTAATAGCCGCGAATGGTATAAGGACCACGCGTTAATAAATGCCCTACTTCACCCTGAGGCACTTCTTGGTCTTGATCATCAACCACTTTAATTTCATCATCTGGGCTAATTTTGCTGCCCTGCGTTGTTATGATCTGCTCGACATCATCGTCATAACGGGTGTAATTAACTAAGCCTTCCGCCATGCCAAAAACCTGCTGCAAACGGCAGTGATATTGTTCAATCAATTGCCGTGCCAAAGCATCCGCTAAGCGCGCACCGCCAACTTGCAATACCTCTAATTTGGCAAAGATATTTTCAGCACCCTTTTGTACGGCTTCTGCCCAGCTAGCAGCCAATGCAGGCACCAATGAAATATGAGTAATCTGATGCTGCTGAATGAATTTAAAACATGCATCCGCAGATGGGTCCTGTGACAAAACCAAAGTCCCGCCTGCATAAAACAGACCTAAAGAACCTGCCGAACTCATGCTGAAATTATGCGCCACAGGCAAAACCATCAGCATCTTAGTTTGCTGATTCAACTCACAAATCTCGGCACTGGCGCGCACGCTATATAAATAATCATCGTGGGTTCTGGGAATCAGTTTAGGTGTGCCGGTACTTCCGCCAGACAATTGAAAAAATGCCATATGACGCGCAGTCAGTTTAGGTGGAACAACACGTTTTTTTTGCAGCTGGGCAGTATCTGGCCAAGAGTCAAACTCTCCAGCATCGCCCACCACAATCACCTGTTTTAAACTCTCACAGCGTTGCTGGCATATTTGCGCCAATGTTCTGTAGTCAAAGCCCATAAATTTATCAGCGCAAATATAGAGTTTTGCTTGCGTCTGATTAATAAAATAGCTGAGCTCTGCATGTCTATGCGCAGGCAAGCTCATGACTGGACGCATACCAATGCGCAGCGATGCAAAATAGGCAATAAAAAATTCTGCAATGTTAGGCAGTTGGATCACCACAGCATCACCCGTTTGATAGCCTTGCTGTGTCAAATACACTGCAAATTCATCAATACGCTGCTGCAATTCGCAATAGCTATATTCGCGCTCACCGCAAATCAACGCAGTATTTTCAGCATATTTGTCTGCGCATTCTGCAAAAAACTCGCTGATGGTTTGTCCAATCCAATAGCCTTTTGCTATGTACTTTTCTGCAAACTCAAGCGGATATGGAACAATACCCTCACTCAGTTTTTGCTCTAATAATGGTTCTAAATTCATAATACTGCCTTACTGATAAGCCAGCTGATCTGCGTCTAAACCCAATGCATTGAGCATGGTTTTAAATTTCGCAATGGTTTCATTCAACTCACTGGTAGGCTGAGATGCTTCGACAATTCCTGCACCTGCATACAAACGTGCTGAATGCTCAAAAATACGGCCACAGCGGACATTCACCGCCCATGCCCCATTGCCGCTTGCATCGCTCCAGCCCATCGTTCCTGCAAATAAATTACGCTGAAATGGTTCTAACTCTGAAATCAGCTGACGCGCTAAAGGCGCAGGCTGACCGCATACCGCTGGTGTTGGATGTAAAATGGTGGCCAAATCAAAGACATGCATATCAGGATCTTTTAGTGTCCCTTTAATTTGAGTTGCCAAATGCCACACCGTTTGTGTTTTGATCAGCGATGGGCTTTTAGGAATCGATAAACTTTGACATAAAGGTGACAGTTGGTCTGCAATTGCTTCAATGACGACCGCATGTTCATGCTGATCTTTTGCCGATGCAAATAAACGCTCTGCCTGTGCTTGGTCTTCTGCAGGATCTGCACTGCGCGCCAAAGTTCCAGCAACAGGATTGCTGAATACATATTGATTTTGCTTGGCTACTAAAAGCTCCGGACTGGCCCCCATAAACCAGCCTAATTTTTTTGGATCTTGCGCCAAGGCAAAGGTATAACCCTCTGGATTAGTTTTAAATAATTGATAAAACAGTTCTACAACTGGAATTTTCTGTTTGCACTGCAAGTCGATTGCACGTGCCAGTACTGCTTTTTCCAGCTCCGTTGTTTTCATTAATTCCACCAGCTTTGCTACCCCATCGACATAGTCGGACTGCGGCGGAATTAAAGTTGCTTGAACTTGTGAGAGTCGTTCAATAGGTTCCGGAAAATTGGAACTGCCTGTCACAAAGGTATTTTTCGCTTCTGCAATCGACATCTCAGGTAAGTCCCGATTATCAAAAGGCAAGCTGCCAACCAAAATGAGTTCTGCATTTCCTGTGGTTTGAATTTTCTGCTGAAGCTGCTGCTGTGCATGCTTTAACCATGCCTGCTGCTGATCGGCAAATGACAGCTTGGACTGACGTTCGAATTGAATATTTTCAAGCAATTTTTTACTTGAAATCGTCCCCGTTGGCGTTGCAAAAACAAAGCCGGCTAAATCTGCCTCAATCAAATCCTCCTTGGTTATTCCAATCATGTTTTTAAATACTGATGGTTCTATTGGCAACATATTTGCTCTCACATCTTTCAATTATGTTTTTTTTACTGTTTCAAACTGCACTGATTTCATTAGAGCAGTTGAACTCATGTACTATAATGATTATTATTATCAAATAGAAATGATAATCGTTACATTTTGTTAACATAATAAAGGATCGTGGAATGTTCACAGTGTTTGTTGTAACTGGTGCCGCACGAGGCATTGGCGCAGTCGTAGTCAAAAAATTACTGCAGCAAGATCATCGTGTTATTGGTATAGATCTCAATCCAGATGTAAAAGCATGGGAGGTCATGCAGCACATACCGCCAGCACAGCAGCAAAATTTTTATGCTATAGCGCATGACATTAGTCAAACAAATAGCTTGATCGAATGTATTCAGCAATCCCCATGGGCAGACCAGCCGATTACAGGATTGGTCAATGCTGCGGGCATTTTAGAAATGGGCAGCTTGCTGGAAACCACAGCAGCACAGTGGCAGCACAATTTAGCAATCAACTTTATGGGGCCTGCCTTGCTGTCCCAATGGGTTGCACAGCAAATGATTCCTCATAAAACTGGCGCTATCGTCAGCATCAGCTCAAATGCCGCGCTCATTCCGCGCATGAATATGGGCCTGTACGCTACCACCAAAGCAACGGTAAGCCATTACTTCAAAAACTTAGCACTTGAACTTGCACCGCATGGCATTCGCTGTAATCTGGTCTTGCCGGGCTCTACCCTCACACAAATGCAAAGACAGTTGTGGGCAGATGATCAACCACCGCGTGGAATTATTGAAGGCAATTTAGAACAATACCGTAACGGTATCCCACTGGGCAGCATGGCTGAACCTGAAGATATTGCCAATGCTGTTTTGTTCTTACTTTCAGATCAAGCCAAGCAAATTACCATGCATGAATTAGTGGTCGATGGCGGCGCTACACTTGGCATCTAGCTCCACCAAAACTAGCTGCCAGATTTAATCTGGCAGTTTTTTTTCAATACTTAATTCGCTGCATCGCAGTTCAGGCTGCTGCAGCCATAAGCGCAGCATGCGCATGAAATCATGCCAGTACTCGCCCAATGCTTGAACATCATACAGTTCTTTATGACCATCTACAGCAAGATATAAGCGCTCTATCCCATCTACAAATTTGTTGGTAATCGCGATGTCAAAATCTTCAATCGGCCCTGCAGATATAGTGGTTTTGGTTAATCGGCAGCCTTCAAATTGTTCTGGCAATGGATAAGGAATCCAATTCACAATTGGCCCAAATAAAATATTTTCATAAGGGTCAAAACCGTCCAGCACATGGCGCATCTGCTCAAAATAACTTTGCTGATGCGGGCGAATTTCATTAAAGCGCTGTGCCAAGAGCTGTACGGTTTCAGGTAAATTTTCTTGACCATTGCCTGCTAAGCGCAGAGGTAGAATGTTCATGACTAGGCATGGAATCCGCATGGACGCTGTGCCTAAACGCGACATCATAGGCACACCAAAGCATTGCTTTTCATCACCAGACTGTTTAACCAAATAGCTCATCATCACTGCCATGACCACCATGGCGCTGGGTAATTTCAGCTCAGCAGCCAATTGGTTCATCTGTTGCTGCGTTTCCCAATCAATCACATCTTCATAACGCGGGCCTTGATAAAATGGCTGCTTTAATTTGCGCTTTAAACGCTTTTTAGGCGCAAGTTCATTGGAAAAATTTTCGCGCCAGAACTGCAAATCCTGCTCAGCTTTAGGCGACTGCAAGTAACGCTGTTCATCTGCAAGAAACTTATCAAAATGATCAAAAGCCTTATTTTTTAATGGCGCTGTATTTTTTAAAGATTGGTAATAATCTAAAAAGCGGCTAATCATCAAACCATAAGCATAGCCATCTAATGCCACATGATGCGCTCTAAAAAATAGCCCGTATTTTTGCTCAGCTAAATGTGCAAAGACATAGTCATACAAATGCCCTTCGCTTAAATCAAAGGGCGGCTCAACAGCTTGATCAGCCCAATCCAAAATGCCCTGCTCGTCTAAATGCGATAAATCTACACATTGTGCTGGGCGCAAATCGACATCATCCACACGATAAGCCTTGCCGTCCTGTTCTACAGCGCGCCAATGCAATGCCTTGGCTTCCTTCAGCGTCAGCTCTACAGCCTGCTGAAATAATTCTCGATTTAATGGCCCTTCAATAACCAGCCATTCTGCGGTATGAAATGGGTAACTGCCATGATAATGATGCCCTTTCCACATACTGTGCTGTGCACGGGTTAAAGGAGCCAAAGAATCGATTGTTTGCATGTGTCATACCGTTATTCAAACAATTTTTATAAGTCAGTATAAAAATCTTATGTGTATTTATTGAGGAAAAAGCCCTGTCTGCCTGATTGCTGCAGCGCTCAAAATATTAATTATAATAATTATCATTTGCAAATGATTTCTATTTGCATTAGTGTAACCTCATAAAATCTACAGGCAATACAGCTTATCAGTTCGTATATCACGCCCTTGGTAAATGGAGATAAACACTCATGGCCCAAAACCTCATCGCTCAGCCGCGCCATATTTATGTCCATTCATCAGAACAGCTCTCGGCTCATTTGCAGCGTGTTTATTTTCGCAGTGATGATTTTTCTGATTTTCCTACCAACCAAAATGGCGCACACATTAAGCTGTTTTTTCCAGATCAGCCTCATCAAAAACCGCTTTTGCCACAGCGCAATGAACTAGGCAAAGTCATCTGGCCTGAAGGGAAAAAACCCATCACCCGCACCTACACCATCCGTCATTTTTTAATCCAAGAACAATTATTAGCAATCGATTTTGTACGCCATGCAGATTTTGGCATTGCGGCAGACTGGGCTATTCATGCCCAAGCTGGCAATATACTGGGACTGGCTGGCCCCGGTGGCCCCGCCCGCTTTAACCCTGATGTGCAGTATTGGGTGTTCATTGCAGATTTATCTGCGCTTCCAATGCTGGCGGCATCTTTAGAACAGCTTCCCACTCACGCACAGGGCCAAATTTGGATTGAAATTGAAGATGAAGCCGATCAGATTGAATTGTCTTATCCAGCAGGAATGTCATTAAACTGGCTTGTTGCACATGCCAATCCAGAACAGCAGATTGATGCATCGTTACAGCAGCTGGATTGGGATACTCAGCAAATTTCTGTCACATTGGCGGGTGAAAGTGCACGAGTGATTAACCTGAGGAAATTACTGCGAACTCAATATCAGCTACCAAAAACCCATTTGTATGCTGTGCCCTATTGGAAAAAAGGTCAAAGTGAAGAGGCGTATCATCAGGAACGCCATCAGGTGATGGATAATGAAGCGTAGCCGTTGAACACGAACGATAAGACAGTATGAATTTTAAGAATAAAGAAAATATAAGAGTGGTTACAGTGAATTTAAAACATGAAGTTATGGTTATATTGCTCATCAGCGCTTTAGTCACCGTGATCACTACCCAATATATTCTTGCGCAATCTTAAATTCAGGCGATGTTAAGCATAAATAAACATATACATCAAAATTTAGATGCAGGATTGATTACATTCATTCAATCCTGCATCACTTTAATAACAAATTAGCCCACTTCATTGCGGATATTATTCACCATATGCAATAAGCGTGGCGCGATTTCATCTTCCAGCTTTTCACGGCCTAAAATAAAACTTGGACCGCCGCAGTTAAAGACCAATAAGCCATGCTGCTCATGATAATAAGGCACAGCAACCGAATTCACATCCTTATGCCACTCCCCAACAGAAAAGCAATAGCCAAAATCCTGATAATCTTTAAAGGACTGGTCTAAATCACGCTTAATTTTAATCCATTCATCTTTATGTTTTGAGCGGATGGCATCGAGTAAAAATTCACGTTCATCTTCAGGCATTGCCGCCAAACATGCGCGTCCTACAGAACTCAGATGAATGGGCAAATAGGTGCCCACTTGACGGCGCATGGTGACATTGCCTTTGCCCTGAACGACGTCCAAATAGATCATATTCAGGCGGTCACGGGTCGCCATGGCAACAGCAGCCTCAGCATAATCCGCCAATTCTTTCATGTAATGATGTGCAATCGATCGAATAGACAGATTCGAAAGCATTGAATATCCAAAAGATAAAACACCGACTGATAGCTGATATTTGCTTGAATTTGGAACCTGTTTTAAATAACCCAAACGTGACAAAGTATGCGTCAAGCGCGTAATAGTCGGTTTTGGAAGGCCTGTCATCTGCGACAGTTCCAGATTGCCCAAATGCTGATGCTTAGGCGTAAAACAGCGCAACAATTCTAAGCCGCGGGCAAGTGCAGTAATGTATTGACGATCATTCTCCTCTTGCATGTCCTCAATCGGGTGCAAAAGTTCATGGCGCAAAGGAGCCAACAATTTTTCTTCTTGCTGCAATTCTGTACCGTCTGTCATTCCAAAATCTCTAAATATTCAATAAGCGTACCGCATGGCGAAATTATAATATAGTTAATACCTATATAGCAAAACAGCAACTTTGATAAAAAGTTGCTGTTTTTTTTAAACTTAAAGAAATTAAAAATTGCTCTAAGCGATAATTCCTTTTTCTTTTAAGTTTTGCAGCTGTTCAGCACTGACCACACGCGATAATACCTCATCCGTATGTTCACCCAGCATTGGCGGCGCTTTTTTGTATTGTACGGGTGTACGCGACAATTTAATTGGCGAGCCAATGACTTGCAGCTTATCTTTTAATGGATGGTCCATTTCTACCAGCATATTGCGCGCTTGCACTTGCGGTTCTTGAAAGGCCTGTTCAAGGTTGTTAATTAAGCCAACAGGCACTTTCACGACATGAATCGCTTCAACCCAATGTTTTGCTGTATTACCCAAGAAATGTGCGGCCAGTAAATCACCAATTTCTTGACGGTGCTGAATACGTAAAGCATTGGTCATAAAACGCGGATCAAGCGGCAATTCAGGCAAGCCAATGGCTTGGCTCAATGCAACGAATTGCTTGTCATTGCCGCAAGCAATAATAAAGTCTTGGTCAGCAGCACGGAACACTTGATAAGGCACAATATTGGCATGCGCATTACCGTAACGGCCCGGCACTTTACCCGAAGCCAAATAGTTCATGCCTTGGTTGGCCAACAGCGCCACTTGCACATCCAGCAAAGCCATATCCACATGCTGGCCTAAGCCTGTGATATGCCGATTGAGCAATGCCGCTTGAATGGCAATGGTTGAATACAGCCCTGTGGTTAAGTCTGCAAAGGCAACGCCAACTTTTTGCGGACCGCCGCCCGGTAAATCATCTTTTTCACCAGTCACAGACATTAAACCGCCCATGCCTTGGACAATAAAGTCGTAACCCGGTTCAGGCGCACGAGGACCTGTTTGACCAAAGCCCGTAATTGAGCAATACACCAAACGCGGATTAATCTCTTTTAAGGTTTCATAATCCAAACCATATTTTTTTAGAGAGCCCGCTTTGTAGTTCTCAATTAAAACATCAGAATTTGCCGCTAAAGCGCGCACCAACTCCTGCCCTTCTGGTGTTGCAATATCAATGGCAATTGACATTTTATTGCGGTTGGCGGACTGGTAATAAGCAGCTTCACGCGTATCTTCACCACGATCGTTTTTCATCCATGGTGGGCCCCACATACGGGTATCATCACCTGTTTTTGGACGTTCCACCTTAATTACTTCAGCGCCTAAATCTGCAAAGATTTGACCACACCAAGGACCTGCAAGTACGCGACTTAAATCCAGTACGCGAATACCGTCTAATGCACCCATGTGTTTTTCCTATTTATACGCTTTCAATAACCATTGCGAGACCTTGTCCCACACCAATACATAAACTGATCACGGCATATTTTTGACCGCGGCGCTTTAATTCACGTGCTGTACTCAAAGCCAAACGTGCACCCGATGCGCCCAGTGGATGACCGACAGCAATTGCACCGCCATTTGGGTTAACTCTTGGATCATCCAGAGCCACATCCAAACCTTTTAGGCAGGCTAAAACTTGAGATGCAAAAGCTTCATTGATCTCAATAACATCCATATCTGCTAAAGTCAGATTGGCGCGTTTCAAGGCCAGTTTGATGGCATCTACTGGACCTGCGCCCATGATGCGCGGCTCAATACCTGCTGCGCCAGATGACAGAATTTTTGCAATCGGCTTAAAGCCTAAAGTTTGTTCCGCCTCTGCTGAACCAATAATCAATGCGGCTGCGCCATCGTTGACACCAGATGCATTGCCCGCAGTCACCACGCCGTCTGCAAACAATGGTTTCAGTTTTTGAAGCGCTTCCATATTAGACGATGGGCGCGGATGCTCATCGACTGCTACTAATTTAGGCGGTAATTTTCGGCCCTGCGCTACTTCTACCGCTGTAATTTCAGCTTCAAAAAAACCGTCTTGCTTAGCGGCTTCGTATTTGGCTTGAGATGCAGCGGCAAAAGTGTCGGCATCTGCACGTGTAATACCGTATTCCACAGCAACGTTATCGCCCGTTTTTGGCATGGTGTCATCACCAAATTGTTTTTCGATGATTGGGTTTGGAAAACGTGCACCAATGGCTGAATCAAACACTTTAAAATCGCGGCCAAAGGCTTTTTCAGATTTGGCAAATACAAATGGCGCGCGTGACATAGACTCCACACCGCCAGCAATGAAAATATCGCCTTCACCGCAGCTGATGGCACGCGCAGCATCAATCACGGATGCTAAGCCAGATGCGCAAAGGCGGTTGACTGTTTGCGCAGGTGTTTTTACATCCAAACCCGCAAGCAAAGCAGCATGACGCGCAATATTGCGGCTGTCTTCACCCGCTTGGTTGGTATTGCCTAAAATGACGTCATCATAAATATCGTTGGGTAAATTGTGCTTTTCAAGAAGCGCTTTAATCACACCAGCAGCTAAGTTGTCTGGGCGAATGGTTGCAAGCTCACCTGCATGACGGCCAAATGGCGTACGTAAACCATCATAAATAAATGCATTTAACATCGAATTTTCCTTTTTGGTCCGATTAAACAGATGCGCTTTGAAGCAAAGATAATTTGAGCTGAGCGCGGCGTTTTAGCCATGGGCTTGGACGGTAACGCTGATCACCGGTATTGGCTAAAATACGTTCTAAAATCAGTAAAATACGTTGAGCACCTAGAACATCTCCCCAAGAGATCGGTCCATACGGATAACCCAAACCAAGTTTGACGGCCTTATCAATATCCGATGCTGCTGCAATTTGCTGCTGGCCAATATCACAGGCCAAATTCACCACCATTGCCAACACACGCTGCGCGACAAAACCGACACTTTCAGCAATCACAGTTACACCATGATTATTTTTTGCAAATAGTGCATGTGCTTGGTTGATATATAGTTTTTGAGTCACAATTGATGGCATCAGCGTGCGGTGCTTGGTAAAATCTGTCAGCATATCAATGCTCACCGCGCGTGTTGCATCAACACCTAAACGTAATGCAGCCGTGGTCGTATCTTCACCATATGTTGCTAAAATAATTAAACTGTCCGCTGCCGGTTTTTCTGCAGCATCAACAATGAAACCGTTTTCGTTTAAGTAGTCACATAAAATCGCCGCATCTTGCTCACAATCTGTTTTAATCCAGACTGGACTGAATGCCGTGATTGCAGGAACAGTTTGGATCGGCTCTTCATTGGTTTTTTGGCCATCTTGATATTTATAGAAGCCTTCTCCGACTTTACGGCCGACCTTTTTACCTGCCAGCATTTGTCGAGTCAGCGCATGCGGACGGTATCTGTCTTCTTGATAAAATTGATTAAAAATCGATTCCATCACTGGATGAGACACATCTAGCGCAGTTAAATCAAAAAGCTCAAACGGACCCATGCGAAAGCCTGCACCATCACGTAAAATCCGATCAATATCCGAAACGCTGGCAATGCCCTCGCCTAATGCTTTTAACGCTTCTGTACCATAAGCGCGGCCTGCATGATTGACAATAAACCCAGGGGTGTCTTTGGTGCGTACACCCAAATGCCCTATGCGCTGCGCCAGTTCCAGCAAATCAGCAACCACAGACTCATCTGTTGCTAAGCCTGCAATCACTTCTACAATTTTCATTAGCGGTACAGGGTTAAAAAAATGAAAGCCTGCCAGTCTTCCTTGATGTTCAAGTTCAGACGCAATGGCCGTCACAGACAGTGACGAGGTATTTGTCGCTAGAATAGTCTCTGGCGATACAATCACTTCCAGCTGTTTAAATAAACTTTGCTTAATGTCTAAGTTTTCAATGATGGCCTCAACCACCAGATCCACACCTGCCACTTGCTCAAGCTGCTCGACCACTGTGAAACGCGCTAAAGTTTCATTCAGTACAGCTTCTGTGAATTTACCTTTGGCCTGCAACTTTTCCAGCATGGACTTAAGTTTTGCGAGGCCTGCGTCGGCTGCGCCAGCTTTGGCATCATATAAACGCACCTCAAGACCTGCCTGAGCCGCAATTTGCGCAATCCCCATGCCCATTACACCAGTGCCAATGAGCGCCATCGATTGAATGGTCATGTCTTATTCTCCAGTGTATTGCGCAGGACGTTTTTCAAAGAAAGCATTGACGCCTTCTTTTTGGTCCTTGGTATCAAATAAAATTTGGAATGCTTTACGCTCAAGCGCCAGCGCGCCTTGCAGCGATTGATCCTGCCCGAGGTTCGTGACTTCTTTAATTTGCTGAACAGCAATTGGTGAAAAACTTGCGATGGTTTTAGCCAATTCAATGGCATGGCTAATGGTCTGCTCATCTTCTACCACTTCAGACACCAGCCCCATACGGTTCGCTTCTTCTGCAGAAATGAATTTGCCTGAAAGCACCAAAAGCATGGTTTGGAATTTGCCAATCGCGCGCAATAAGCGCTGCGTGCCGCCTGCACCCGGCATTAACCCTAATTTAACTTCAGGCTGACCGAATTTTGCAGATTGACCTGCAATAATGATATCGGCATGCATGGCCAGCTCACAGCCTCCGCCTAAGGCATAGCCATTCACGGCCGCAATAATCGGCTTTGGACAATCCACCAAACTTTGCCAATATTGCTCTGTATGACGTAAATACATCTGTGCAGTCGTTGCAGTTGTAAAATCTTTAATATCTGCGCCTGCAGCAAAAACCTTTTCACCGCCTGTAATCACAATGGCGCGCACAGCATCATTTCGACTGAGCTCTTGAAAAGTTTCTGACAGCGCTTGGCGCAGTTCTAGGTTTAATGCATTACGCGCTTCCGGACGGTGCAATTGAACAACGGCAACGCCATCTTCCTGAAGGCTAAGATTCAATATTGGGTTGCTTTCCATAACTATCTCATTTCGCACAGCGGTATTTAATACACAATATACATATTTTAATGTCTTTGTAAATTCTAAATTTGATGCATTAAATTTTTTACGATGTTATTTAAATTAAAAATAAATAATAAAAACAATTATTTAATCAATAAACTCAACTAAATATCAAATACCGCTGTGCGAAATATACTTTCGTATATGTTGATTCAGGTTTTGCTTTTGATTAATATCCGACTAAATCGTTTTGTGTAGATCTTGATCATCGTGTGGATTTGCGGGTCAAGTTAAATATCCTAAATATGGAGTGAGATCATGGTTCGTGATCAGGAAACCTTAGACCAATTGGTTGATATGATTCGTCAATTTGTTGAAGGTGTATTAATCCCAAATGAAGAAGTTGTTGCTGAAACTGACGAAATTCCAGCAGAAATCGTCCAGCAAATGAAAGAGCTGGGCTTATTTGGCTTAACCATTCCTGAAGAATATGAAGGCCTCGGCTTAACCATGGAAGAAGAGGTCTATATTGCCTTTGAACTCGGGCGCACCTCTCCTGCTTTCCGCTCTTTAATCGGGACAAACAACGGTATTGGCGCTTCTGGCCTAATTATCGATGGCACTGAAGAACAAAAACGCCACTTCCTGCCTAAATTGGCAAGCGGTGAAATCATCGGTTCATTTTGCTTAACTGAACCTGATTCAGGCTCTGATGCAGCATCACTCAAAACCACTGCAGTAAAAGATTGCGATGAATACATCCTAAACGGCACTAAACGCTTTATTACCAATGCTCCACATGCTGGCGTATTTACTGTCATGGCGCGTACCAATACCGAGCTTAAAGGCGCCGCGGCAATTTCTGCATTTATTGTAGACAGCAAATTGCCAGGTATTTCATTGGGCAAGCGTGATAAAAAAATGGGCCAAAAAGGCGCTCATACCTGTGATGTGATCTTTGAAAACTGCCGCATCCCTGCTTCTGCTTTAATTGGCGGAGTTGAAGGTGTGGGCTTTAAAACAGCCATGAAAGTTTTAGATAAAGGCCGTATTCACATTGCGGCCTTAAGCGTTGGCGCTGCAACCCGCATGCTGGATGACTCACTGCAATATGCCGTTGAACGCAAACAGTTCGGTCAGGCCATTGCTCAATTCCAGCTGATTCAGGGCATGCTTGCCGACTCTAAAGCAGAAATTTATGCTGCAAAATGTATGGTTCTTGACGCCGCTCGCCGCCGTGATGCAGGTCAAAATGTCAGCACCGAAGCCTCTTGCGCAAAAATGTTTGCCACTGAAATGTGCGGCCGTGTTGCTGACCGCGGTGTGCAGATTCATGGGGGTGCAGGCTATATCAGTGAATATGCGATTGAACGCTTCTACCGTGATGTCCGTTTATTCCGCCTGTATGAAGGTACAACTCAAATTCAACAAGTGATTATTGCGCGTAACATGATACGCGAAGTTACCCAGTAACCGTTTTGGCTGGGTCAACATCTCCTTGCGGCCCAGCCTTTTTTTATTAAGGTAAAGGATTATGACGATCAAGAATACGATCTCAAAAATCGGTCCTAACACATGGAAAGTTGCTTTTATATTCGCATTCCTTGCGTTATTGGTCGATGGTGCTGATTTAATGCTGCTGTCTTACAGCTTAAACAGTATCAAAGCTGAATTTGGCTTAACTCCTGTAGAAGCAGGTATGTTAGGCAGCTTTACTCTCGCCGGCATGGCAGTTGGCGGCATTTTCGGCGGCTGGGCATGCGACAGGTTTGGCCGTGTCCGTATTGTGGTCATCTCTATCTTATTATTCTCTGTCCTCACTTGCGGACTAGGTTTTACCAACTCCTTCATGGAATTTGGCGTACTGCGCTTTTTTGCATCCCTCGGTCTAGGCTCTTTATATATTGCATCAAATACACTGATGGCAGAATATGTGCCGACTAAATTCCGTACGACGGTACTGGGCACTTTGCAAGCAGGCTGGACCGTTGGCTATATCGTTGCAACCTTACTTGCAGGCTGGCTCATTCCCGACCATGGCTGGCGTGTGCTTTTTTATGTCGCCGCATTGCCCATCATTCTGGCAATTCTGATGCATTACTTAGTGCCAGAACCTGCTGCATGGCAAGAAAGCCGCTTTAAGAAAATTGAAAAATCAGCTGAGCCCGCTCAGTCAACTTGGAAACTTATTTTCCAAGATAAGAAAAACCGCAATATGTTTATTTTATGGGCATTAACTGCTGGTTTCTTACAATTTGGCTATTATGGTGTAAATAACTGGATGCCAACTTATCTCGAAAGTGAACTTGGCATGAAGTTTAAAGAAATGACGGCTTATATGGTAGGCACGTATACAGCCATGATTCTAGGTAAGATTCTGGCTGGCTTTATGGCAGATAAATTAGGCCGCCGTTTCACTTATGCTTTTGGCGCAATTGGTACAGCCATCTTCCTGCCGCTTATCGTGTTCTATAACTCACCTGAAAATATTTTATATCTATTGGTCATCTTTGGCTTCCTTTACGGTATTCCATATGGCGTAAATGCAACCTATATGACTGAAAGTTTTGCGACCAACGTCCGCGGCACAGCGATTGGCGGCGCTTATAATGTTGGACGCTTAGGCGCAGCGATTGCACCAGCAACGATTGGCTTCCTCGCAAGCGGCGGATCAATTGGCATGGGCTTTGTGGTGATGGGCGCCGCTTACTTTATCTGCGGTGTCATTCCAGCCTTATTCATTAAAGAAAAACAATACGATCCGCAAAAATCGTAATTCATTTCTCTCACAAAAAAGCCTCTACGTAGGCTTTTTTTTATGCGCCTGATGTTTATATTTCGCTTTTTTTAGTGATAGTGAATATGCTAAAATATCGCTAAGCGAAATAAGGTTTCATAATTATGGAAGATTTAATCCGAGAATCGATGGAGTTTGATGTCGTCATCGTTGGCGCAGGCCCTGCCGGGCTTTCAGCGGCGATCAAAATCCGTCAACTTGCAATTGAAAATAACCTGAACGATCTGTCCGTTTGTGTCGTGGAAAAGGGCTCCGAAGTCGGTGCGCACATCCTCTCTGGCGCGGTGCTTGAACCGCGCGCAATCAATGAACTCTTCCCTGACTGGAAAGAACAGGGCGCGCCTTTAAATGTGCCTGTCACTGAAGACAAAACTTACTTCCTATTGTCTGATGAAAAGTCTCAGGAAATGCCGCATTGGATGGTGCCTAAAACCATGCACAATGACGGCAACTATGTCATTTCGCTAGGCAACGTGGTGCGCTGGTTAGGCGCTAAAGCGGAAGAGCTAGAAGTGTCTATCTTCCCTGGCTTTGCCGCGTCTGAAATTCTGTACCATGCAGACGGTACAGTAAAAGGCATTCAAACCGGCGACATGGGTATTGGTAAAGACGGCGAACCGACGCACAACTTTACTCCAGGCTATGAGCTGCATGCGAAATACACGATTTTCGCTGAAGGCTGCCGCGGCCATCTAGGCAAGCGCCTGATTGCAAAATTTGATTTAGATAAAGATGCCGATCCGCAGCATTACGGTATCGGTATTAAAGAATTGTGGGAAATTGATCCTGCGAAACATAAAGCGGGTACCGTCATGCACGGTGCTGGCTGGCCTTTGACTGAAACTGGCTCTTCTGGCGGCTGGTGGCTGTACCACGCAGAAAATAACCAAGTGACTTTGGGTATGATTGTCGATCTGTCATACACCAACCCGCACATGTATCCATTCATGGAAATGCAGCGCTGGAAAACCCATCCGCTGATTAAACAGTTCCTTGAAAGCGGCAAACGTATTTCTTATGGCGCGCGTGCTGTGGTGAAAGGCGGTTTCAACTCGCTGCCGAAATTCACCTTCCCAGGCGGCAGCTTAATTGGTGATGACGCAGGCTTCCTGAACTTTGCCAAAATCAAAGGCTCTCACACTGCCATGAAATCAGGCATGCTGTGCGGTGAAGCGGTCTTTGAAGCGATCGCTGACGGTGTGGAAAAAGGCGGTGACCTTGCCATTGCCCGTGTCACTGAAGGCGAAGATTTCTTTACTAAAGAACTGACRGCGTACACAGAAAAATTCAACAGCAGCTGGCTGAAAGAAGAACTTCACAGTGCACGCAACTTTGGCCCTGCGATGCATAAATTCGGTACCTTTGCTGGCGGCGCGTTCAACTTTATTGATCAAAACGTCTTTAAAGTGCCGTTCACTTTGCATGACTTACAGCCTGATTTCAGCGCGCTGAAAACTGTAGATGCCAACAATGTGAAGCCGAACTATCCAAAACCGGATGGCAAGCTGACCTTTGACCGTTTATCTTCAGTATTCGTATCCAATACGGTGCATGAAGAAAACCAGCCTGCTCACTTGAAACTGACAGATGCGTCTATTCCTGTAGATGTAAACCTGCCGAAATGGGATGAGCCTGCACAGCGCTACTGCCCAGCTGGTGTGTATGAAATCATGGAAAATGATGACGGTTCGAAGCGTTTCCAAATTAACGCGGCCAACTGTGTGCACTGCAAAACCTGTGACATCAAAGATCCATCTCAGAATATCACTTGGGTAACGCCGGAAGGCGGCGGTGGTCCGAACTATCCAAATATGTAATTTGAATAGTTCTGCGTTTGAACGTATACCCTTTGCCGAAGTTATTCATTAACTCTGCATTTTAAATTTTTTAGGTAATCCCAGTTCTCTAGAGAGCTGGGATTAAAAATTGGACTGCGCTCAAACACATTCGCAAATTCAATGCATCTCTTTTTCAGAAAATAAAAATATCCAAATCTCTAGGCACAATGCCCTTTAAATCATTTCAAATTGAAGAAATTCGTGGTTATTACACATCCCATTCCAGTCACCCTTTCAGGTGACTTCCCACATAATAAAACTCTATAAGCTTCCTAACGATATAAAACTTATAGGGTCTGAATCGGTGAATACTCAACTAAACCAAGGCGGTATATATACAACTTTCAGCGGTGAAAGCTTTGAAGTCATTAACCCCGCTACAGCAACGCCTTTTGCAGTTTTAAACAGCAGCAGTGCAGCCGAGATTGACCACACTGTGAATCAAGCAGTAGAAGCATTTGCAACATGGAAACAGGTAACCGATACAGAAATTTATGCGCTTTTCAGTGCTATCGCTGCCGATATCCGCAGCCAAAAAGCCGAAATTGCAAGCTTAATTACCCAAGAGCAAGGCAAGCCGCTGTTTTTAGCAGAAGTTGAAGTCGAGCTTGGCGCAGGCTGGATTGAGCACCTGCGCGATACAGAAATTCCTGTAGAGCAATATGAAGAAGCCAACGGCAAAGTGATCCGTATATATAACAAACCCATCGGCGTAGTGGCCTCCATTACGCCATGGAACTGGCCTTTTATGATTGCGATCTGGCATCTGTTCCCTGCCCTGAAAACCAAAAATTGTGTGATTAACAAACCTTCTGAATATACCCCGCTCAGCACCATCAAACTGATTGAAATTATCAACCATCATTTGCCTGCAGGCGTTTGCAGTATTGTCCTTGGCAAAGGTGATACTGGTGCACATCTGACAGCGCATCCAGCTATTGGTAAAGTGGCATTTACTGGCTCAACCCGAACAGGTCAGGCAATTCTCAAAAATTCAGTCGACAGCTTAAAAAGTGTTGTGCTGGAACTGGGTGGCAATGATGCTGCGATAGTTTTGGAAGATGCAGATCTGGATTACGTTGCTGAAAAAATCTTTGGTTCAGCCTTTTTAAATATGGGGCAAACCTGTACCGCCATTAAACGCTTGTATGTACACGAAGACATTTACGATGCTTTGGTCGAAAAACTGCTGGCTATGGCGCAAGCACAGGTCATTGGCTCAGGCTTAGACTCTGCAACAACTTTTGGCCCAGTGCAAAATGCCATACAGTATCAAAAAGTCAAAGCACTCATTGATGATGCTATTACACAAGGCGCATCCGTATTGACGGCAAAAATGGAAGTGCCTGAGCACGGCTATTTCATTGCGCCCACTATTATCGGTGACCTGCCGGCGGGCACAGCACTAATTGATCAAGAACAATTCGGCCCTGTGCTGCCAATTATCCGCTTCAATGATATTCAGTCAGTCATTGCAGAAGCCAACCGTTCTGAATTTGGTCTGGGCGGCTCAGTCTGGTCGGCAGATATAGCCAAAGCTGAAGCCGTGGCACAACAGCTGGAGACTGGCACTGTATGGATTAACCGCCATGCAGAAATGTCGCCGAATGCTGCTTTTTGCGGCTGGAAAATGTCAGGTCTGGGCCATGCCTTTGGTTTAAGCGGTTTGCTGCAATTCACCAAAAAACAAGCGATCCATATCAATCCATAAGCCGAGCGCTTTAGCCTCACTCAAAGCTTTATATGCGCAGTAAAATCCCCTCGGATGTGCTGCGCATTTATTCATTTGCTAAAAAATATGATTGCACAGGACGCCCATGCTCGAAATCGCATCCATTATTTTGCCCATTTTTTTAACTATTCTGATCGGCTATTTGGCGCTGCATTTTTCAATGCTGAGCAAAGAACACGTGAAACTGCTGGGTCTATTTATTATTAAAATTTCACTGCCCTGCCTGCTGCTGGTCAGTATTTCCTCACAAGATTTTCATTCCCTGCTGCAGCTGCCATATCTGATCAGCTATGGCGTAGCCTCATTTGCGGTATTTATTTGCGCAGTGCTGATTTATTTCAAACTGTTTAAAGCGCCGCTGACTGAAGCTGGCGTGATGGGCATGGGCGCTGCTATGTCCAATACCGGTTTTATCGGCAGCGGTCTGCTGTATTTATTTTTGGGCGAAAAAGCTGCGATTTATTTCGGCATGACTTTTTTAATTGAAAACTTTATTGTGTTTTTAATGTTCTTGATCTGCATTGAGCTGGATCAGCATCATGCGCCGCTGCGGCAAATTCTTAAAACTGGGCTCGTGAATATCGCCAAGAACCCGCTGATTATTGCTTTGGTTTCGGGCTTTGTTTTAAGCGCCTGCCAGCTGCCGCTGCCTGAACTGCTGCAAAAAACCTTAAGACCGATTGGCCAAACATCAGCACCATTGGGGTTATTGGTTATCGGCGGCAGCCTATACGGAATTTCACTGCGCGCGCAAACACATTTAGGGCGTGATATTGCCGTGATTACCGCATTAAAACTGCTGATGATGCCGCTATTGGTCTATGGCATGTTTCAGCTTTTTCCGTCCGCCAGCGCAGAGATGATCTTCGCAGGCGTGCTGCTGTCCAGCGTTTCTATGGTTGGCCTATTTGCTGTATTTGGCCAGCAATACGACCTGCAGAAAGTGCCCGCGGTATTACTGGTCAACACAATCCTTTGCATCATCAGTCTAAGTGCTGTAATCCACTTTTTACACCTTTAACGCGTTTGAATGGTCTGCCTGAGCTGATCCCAAAATTCGTTCACATTTTCGGGATCATTCATTTTATTTTTAATGATATAAATATGATTATTAAAACGGTACTGCGCATCAAACTGTGTCAGGCGGCCATCTAAAATATCTTTTTCCACCAAAGAATACGGAAGCCACGCAATACCAAGCCCCTGCAGCGCCAGTTCACGCAAATCCTGTGCATTATCCGCTTCATACAGTTTTTTATAATTCAAACTTTTAATTTTTTCATCAACAAAACTTTTTAAAAAGGTTTCACGTCCATACGCCAGCAGAGGGAAATGCTTGCTTATATTATATTTAGGCGTATCCCCTTCATTTAAACTGACTGGAACCACCTGTATTTCCTGCAATTTTAAATGCGCTAAAATCTCAGGATTCAATGAGCGGATCAAATCCTCGTCACCATAACAGATCAGAAAATGGCAAGCGCCCTGCATTAACTTTTTTAGGCCTTCCCATAAATTCACGCTACTGATTTCATAATGCAGGCCTTGCATTTGTGCAGGTAAAGCGCCAATAAATTTTGGAAAAAAATGCGCCAGCAAAGAATGCGAAATGCAGATTTTAATACCGTCATGTTTGTCCTGCTGCTGTGCATGCAGCAAGTCCAGCGTATTGTTCAGCTGGCTGCGGATGCTTTTTGAGGTTTTCAGCAGCACCTTGCCGGCATCCGTAAAACTGACGGTTTTAGACTCACGGTTGAGCACAGCAAAACCCAGCACTTCTTCTAAATGCTGCATTCTGCGGGTAAAGGAAGACTGGCTGACATAGCGACTTTCAGCAGCTTTAGAAATAGACCCTTCTGTTTCTAAAGCAATGAGATCTTCGACCCAGCGAATCTCTAAATTCATAAAATTTTGGTTTTAAAATAACTGAAATCAATATGCATTAATTGAATATTATCTGCAATAAATGCATTAGAGAATAATACAAAATGTTTCTAACATCTAAAAGATCTTAAACCACAGGTTCAATTTAAATGAATGCCGTCATCTCAAGCCGCGTAGAAAAAGATTTGATTGGAGAACGACAAATACCTAACCAATATTATTATGGAATTCAAACACTTCGCGCTTTAGAAAACTTTAACTTAAGTCCTAACAAACTGAATCATTTTCCAGTATTTATTCAGACATTGGCGCTGGTAAAATTGGCCTGCGCACAAGCCAACTATAAATTGAACTTGCTGGATGCAGACAAATATCAAGCCATTGAATATGCATGCAAGCAGATTGCTGCTGGCGCATATCAGGACCAGTTTGTATTGGACATGCTGCAAGGCGGCGCCGGCACCTCCACCAATATGAATATCAATGAAGTCATTGCCAATGTAGGTCTGGAATATATGGGCCATGCCAAAGGCCAGTACCAATATCTGCACCCGAACAATGACGTCAATATGTCGCAGTCCACCAATGACGTGTACCCAACTTCTATTAAGCTGGCATTGGCAGAAATGTGCACCCTGTTGCATGCGCCCTTTCAAAACCTGATTGGCGGTTTAAATGCCAAATCAGAAGAGTTTAAAGGCATTATGAAAATGGGCCGTACCCAGCTGCAGGATGCTGTGCCCATGACCTTAGGCCAAGAATTTGCAGCCTTTGCCGGCACACTGCAAAAAGACTTGCAGCTGCTGCAAATGCTTGCTCCGCAAACGCTGCTGCAGGTCAACTTGGGCGGCACAGCGATTGGCACAGGCCTGAATGCAACGTCTGCATACCGTAAACTGGCAGTGGAAGCTTTAGCAGAACTGACAGGTAAACCCGTACAAAGCGCAGACAATTTGATTGAAGCCACCTCAGACATGGGCGACTTTGTGCTGCTGTCGGGCTTATTAAAGCGTACGGCAACCAAGCTGAATAAAATTGCCAATGATTTAAGGCTGCTGTCCAGCGGACCGCGCACAGGTTTTGGTGAAATTCAGCTGGAAGCGCGCCAAGCCGGCAGTTCGATTATGCCGGGCAAAGTCAATCCAGTCATTCCAGAAGCGCTTAACATTGCCAGCTTTCAAATTATCGCCAATGATTTGGCCGTGACTTTAGCCGCCGATGCTGGTCAACTGCAGCTGAATGCAATGGAACCTCTGATTGCTTTTAAACTGTTTGAATCACTGGATATTATGGGCAATGCGCTGCAGATGTTCCAAGACAAATGCATCAGCACACTGCAAGCCAATCCAGAACGCTGCCGTTCACTGGTGCAGAACTCTATTGGCATCATCACTGCGCTGAACCCGTATTTGGGCTATGAAACCACCACCCGTTTGGCGAAAACAGCATTCTTGCAAGGCAACAGCGTACTGGATCTGATTCAGGCCGAACAGCTGATTCCTGCCGAACAGATACAGCAGATTATGTCGATTGAACAGATGACTCAGTCCGCTTAAAC
The DNA here is from genome assembly GCF_002135435.1 of Acinetobacter sp. ANC 3813. Classification (GTDB taxonomy): domain Bacteria; phylum Pseudomonadota; class Gammaproteobacteria; order Pseudomonadales; family Moraxellaceae; genus Acinetobacter. The sequence continues at coordinate 446,348 of NZ_NEGK01000001.1, forward strand.
AAAAAGCCCTGCTTGATGCAGGGCTTTTTGATGGTGATAAATTTATGCCGTGAATTAAATGCCGCTTGATAAACAAGCGGCGTTTTTTAAAGAAGCATCAATTCCGAAAAATAATCGGACTGCCGTCCATAAAACGGTTAAAACGCATTAAAGATAAATCAATTTTAGGTGTCTGCTGCATCACCAGATCCGCCAGCGCTTCTGCAGCAGCAGGCCCAACCGTCAAGCCATTATAAAATCCCGAACCCACATAAAAGCCTGGCACGCTGTCTACCGCAGAAAGGTACGGCATGTGATCCGGCGTTGTGGTTAAAAAACCCGCCCAGCTTTCTTGGAATGTTCTTTGATTGTCCGCGGCATATAAAGCATAACGCTGCATGGCATCCTGCAAAGGCGGTGTAAACACTTCAGGCGTCAGGACACGGTGCTGCTGCAGCGGTGAATCCCCTGTACGGCAGTAACGGTGCATATTTTTATATTCAAACAGCAGCGTATTAATATCAAATACTGGTGAAAACTGCCCCTGCATGGCGACCATGGCCTGCATCAGTTTCGGCATGTTTTTCAGCATGCTGACCGTAATCGGCAAGCGTACTGCAGGCGCGCAAATATCAACACTGTTATGGCTGGAATGGCGAATCGCAATATCACTCTCAGCTGAAATCAGCGGCAGTTTTTCATTCAGTTCAAATGCATCGAGGCTGGCAGCAGAAGTGCTGACCCGCCCAATACTGGCAAAGGCCATAAATTGCGGCAAGTCCAGACCTAGACTTTGAGCCAAATACGGCGTCCAAGCGCCCCCAGCCAAAATAACGAAGTGGCATTTAATCTCACCCAGCTCAGTCGCAACGCCGCATACGCGCCCAGCCTGCGTCAAAACTTCACGCACGGCGCAGTGCTGAAACAGCTGACCGCCTTTGGCGCGAAAAGCCTCCGCTACTGAAGAGGCAAAATGCTGCGGCTCTGCGCAAGCGTCACTGGGCTGGTATAAACCGCCAACAAAGTCTTCACGCCAGCCCGCGGTTTTTTCTTTCAGTTCTGATTGCGTCAAAATCTGGCCATCTATGCCCGGCATGCCTTTGACTGCATCCAGCCAGCCAGCAGCTGCTGCCAAACCCTCTTCAGATAAAAAGCCTGTGACCGAACCAGTTTTGACATAGCCTGTTGGGCCTTGCACCCGCGTATGCATGTCTTGCCACTGCTGCTTAGCGCGGGCTGCCATTTCCAGTTTGACTGGGTCTGCAAATAAACTTTCAATATATCCCAGCGAACGGCCTGAAGACTCCCCCGCCACGGCCCCTTTTTCACACAGCACAACCTTCAAACCGCGCTCTGCCAGAGTCAGTGCGGTTAAACAGCCTATATTGCCGCCGCCAATCACTACTGCATCGGCTTCCTGAGGCAATACTGCATCACTTTGCACTGGACGCGCCCGAGACACGCCATTGCCCAGCCTAACACCGCCGCGGTTTTTCAGCACCGCTAAGCCAGACTGGGTAAACAATTTCAGCATTTGCCCATAAGGCGGCGCTGCCTGTTCATGATTTTGCACTTGTTCGGTCATAGTTGAGGCTCCAGCACAGTGCCATCACTAAAACGGCTTAATCTGAATGTGTCTGCATCAGGATGTTCCGGCAGTCCCAGCATCATGCCAGACAGCATCTCCGCCAGCGCAGGTCCCCACGAAAAACCGTAGCCGCTGGCCATTAACACATAAAAACCCTCAATATCCTGCACAGCACTGGCAATTGGCGCATTATCTTGGGTAAAAGCAACCGTACCGCACCAATGTTCTGCAATCGGCTGGTTCTTTAGTTCTGGGAAATAGGCTGCCATCTGCTGTTTAGAGCTTTCAGCGGCGCTTAAATCGACTGTGCCAGTAAAGACCCGATGCGCTTCAAATGGCGAACTATGATGGTGATTCCAGCTGCGCTTTATTTTCCAGTCATTTAAAGTGTTCTGTCCAAAATTGATTTTGACGCCTTTTGAGCCGCCCAGCATTTTTTGAATCGGTAAAAACTTGTTGAATAAGCGCAGCGCATCACGGCTGATCGGCGCACTCATGCCAGTCACCAAGCCAAGTGAATAACCGCCGTCAACCTGTTTGCGCCAAGCAAATGCGCCTTTTCCGCCGCAGCCCGCTGGACCGCCTTGAAAATCCTCCACCCGCCCCATCGACATCACCACATACAGCTGCGGCACATCAATGCCATGATGGGCGCAAAAAATCCGTGTCCATGTATTTACAGCAGACACGGCCTGACTAGTACGAATATAGCCTTTTTCGGTAAATACACCTTTGACTTGACGGTTTTGAATGTCCAAACCGCGGGCTGCGCAATGCGTGACAAAAACTACACCCAGCCGCTTGGCATATTCGGCAACTGCTGCGGTTGTCAGCACTGGTTCTATACAGCCATCGCTCGGCGCGGTAATTGCGCCATAGCATTGACCAGTAAATTCAGGCGCAAGCTGCCCGACTTGATCGGCAGCTAAAATTTGAATGTCCGTATCCGCTTCAGGCTGCACGGAAGCCAGCCATTCTTGATAAAATGCAAACTCTTCTGCAGATTCGGCAAAATAGCTGATGCTCTGTTCACGGTAACCTAAATCGCCGATTTCCTGCTGCAGTTCACGCCACAGACTTTTACTGCGCCGCGTCAATTTCACTTTATGCACAGAATTCAGCAGCTGCGACACCCAGCCAAAGGCTTTACTGGAGGATTCACAGGCAATTTCGCCCTTTTCCAGCACCACAATTTTTTTGCCTTGCTTCGCCAAATTGCAGGCGGTCAGTACACCGCAGATGCCTGCACCGATAATCACCGCATCGGCCTGTTCCGGCAGCGCACTCGCCGCTTGTACTTCTACTGAACGCATGATGCCAAGCTCAGTATGGCGCGGCGGCGGCAGTATTATGTCTGGACTAGCTGCGGTCTGCAGCATGTCTGGCGTTTCTGTCATACCTGTCCCCTTAGCCCTGCTGTGCGGCGTCTGCCCATTCAATATGGCCAATGACCGCTTGATGCTCTGCATTGATCCAGCCTTTGTTCAGGGCATAATCCAGCATTTGTTTTAAACCATGAACCCAGGCTTCATCCTGCAAACGGCTGCCAGCTTGCTGTTCTATAAACGCAATGCTGACTTCCGCCTGATCTGCATTCAGCATCCGTCCTGCGCCAGCTTGCGCAAACTGCGCGGCTGTGAGTTCTAAACGGCCACGGGCTTCAATATGAAATTTTTTAAAATCATCAAGTTCGACAATTTCCACCTGTTCTGGACTCGCAATAATTTTCATCGTTCTCTCAATCTATCGAATATGTTCTGTCATCAAACAACATCACTGAGCAAAGGCTCAATGATGTTCCTGACGGATGCGCATGACTTCTTCCATGTTGTCGCCAGCAGCAATGTGCTTATAAATTTTGGCTTTGTTTTTCTTCAAATACAGCGCATACAGCAGACCAAAAATAAAGGCCGCCAGCACTGAATACGGCAAATAATTGCTCCACGCTGCTTCCATGCCGGTAATAAAATTAAAGCCTTTTAATTCGATATACATGGCAGCGGTCAGCAGTACGATAGACAGCGCTGGCGCAAGATAAGTTTTCCACCAATGGCCTTGGCTTTTTTTACTGCGCATGAAATAGCCAATCACAGCAAATGAAGACAGAATTAATAATGATGTGCCGCTAATGGCTGCAATGCCAAAGCCGATCGGGCTGAGCTGGCTGTATGGGCTGATGCCGAATGAAGCCGCTAAAACAATGACTGCGCATGAAATGCCAATTAAGCTAAAAGCAGCATTGGACGGTGCGCCATTGCTGTTCAGTTTTGCCAAATAGCGTGGCAGAATCCGGTCACCTGCAAGGCCGTTTAAATAACGCGCCATAAAGTTCACGACCGCCAAATTGCAAATCATTACACCTAAAATCGTCACAATACCGAACAGCAGCAGGCCTGTTTCACCCAGTGATGCTTGAATCGCGCCAATAATGAAACCGAAAATTTGCTGTGACAGCACTTGGTCCATCAGTGTTTGCGGACTAGCAAAGGACACCAGCGTCCAAGACACCAAGAAGAATGTTAAAGATAAAATGGTCACCGAAATCGCCAGCGCGCGCGGAATCATTTTTTCTGGATTTTTCGTTTCAGGCGCATACAAAGCCCCCGCCTCTAAGCCTTGAAAGACTAAGAAAGAGAAAATAAAAGCCACATGCCAGTTGCCGTATTGGAAGACATCCCAATGAATCACTGCCGGTGAAAATGCAGCAGCTGCGCCATGCAGATTGGCAATGCCGAACAGCAGCGCCGCGATCAGCAGCAATTCACACAGGACAATCACCCCGCCGACAAAGGCGCTGAAATCAATTTGGTTCCAGACCATGATGCCGACAAATGCCACCAAGCCGACAAGACTCATTTGCCAGCTTAAATCAAAGCCAAGTGACGTTACGGTTTCCCCAATCACGGCAGAGCCCACGGCAAAAGAACCTAAACAGCCAGAGACATAGCCCACTACCGCAATCATCGATGCACCCACACCAAAAGGCTTGCCGACACCGCGTGCAATGTAGCTGTAAAATGCGCCTGGACGGCTGATCTGGCGGACCATTTCAGCATAGCCAATGCAGAATAGGCCAATAATTGCGCCCGCGATTAAATACGTTAAAGCGGAGGACGGCCCGCCAAAAGCCAAGCCCAAAGGCAAAGTTGCCATCACCACCGACATTGGCGTTAAAGCGGCCAAAATCAGTACGACAATCTTCCATGTTGTCAACGTTCTCTGCGGCATGCCGACTTCTTGCACATCAGCACGAGCAAGTTGATTTTCTAGTGTACTGCTCATAGTTGTTCCTTCAAGAGTTGATGATTGGCGGCAAGCTAAATTTGAAAACGATCAAATGTATACGGCGCCGGATTGATAATAGGCGGATGTCCACAAAGTAAATCTGCTGCCAGCTGTCCTGCGGCTGGCGATGTGCCAAAGCCATGCCCAGAAAAACCTGTGGCAAGAGTTAAACCGGGAATTTTTGCCACAGGGCCAATGACAGGCGTTGAATCTGGTGTGACATCAATGACGCCTGCCCAAGCCGATTTGATTTTGACCTTGACAAATGCAGGCCAGGCTTTTTGCAAATTGTTCAGCGCTTCTTGATTCAAACGCATGTTGGATGCAGGGTCCATGGTGCGGATATGTTCAAACGGAGAAATGGACTGCCCTGACCAGCGGCGCGCAAGGCTTAAATCCTTTAGTGAATAACGGTTAAAACCGATGCGTAAAAATCCGCGCTGATGACGCAGCTGATCTAAATATTGCGTGCCGATCAGCAAGTGATCGAGGGTCAGAGGCGCATCCAATGCCCCGCGCTGGGTGATAATAAAACCGCCATCTCGGTGCTTTCTGAATGAAAAATCTGGCGCGCCGACTGCAATTTCTGTAGCGACTGGCAGCCGCTCTGTATGCAGCACCGAACAAATCAAAGGCAGCGTCGGAAAATGGATGCCTAAGTTGCCTAAGAATTTGCGTGACCATAAACCGCCAGCCAGCAAAATTTGCTCACAGCGGATTTCGCCTCGTTCTGTCACCACACCAGAGACTTTTCCGCCTGTTAGGCTTAAAGTGCGCACAGCGCAGTTTTCGATAATCACAGCGCCTTTTTTTAATGCCGCCTGTGCAATCGCGCTGGCGGCCAATGTCGGTTCAGCACAGCCGTCGGACGGTGTATAAATACCGCCGCGCCATTTTTCCTGTCCATTCGGCACCAGCTGCGCAATTTCTTGACCGCTCAGAATACGTGAATCTAAATCCAGCGCTTCAACCGATTTTTTCCAGCCTTCATACATGGCCATTTGCGCATCATCACGGGCAGCAAACAAAATCCCAGACTGACGGTAACCGACCTCCGCATCGACCCGCTGCGCCATGCCCGCCCATAAGCGGTCGGACGCTTGCGCCAAGGGCACATCATCAGCCAAACGGCTGGTTTTTCGAATCCAGCCCAAATTACGCGAAGACTGCTCGCCTGCAATCCGGCCTTTTTCCAGCACGGTCACCGCTACGCCGCGCTCAGCCAAATTCAGTGCAGCCGTCAGCCCGACAATACCGCCGCCAATAATCACCACCGCCGTTTCTTTCGGTATCACTACTGAGGTCTGTACAGGAGTCGTTTGAGGCGCCATCACTTTTATCCTTTCTACATTCACGGCATAGAACAGCCATGCAATAAAAATGCAGCGCTCCGTAGATTGCTGCATTTTTATCTGATTAAACCGAAACCACCAATTCTTCTACATCTGCTGTGCTTGCGCCTAGGAAGGCTGTCAGCTCAATTTCCACCTTATAAACCGTAGAGCCTAATGGCGGGCAGGTAATGGTGGTTGCAGGGTTAATGCCTTTGAATTTCTGCCCGACCACGCCCATCACCGCTTCAATATCTTTCGGCTCCTGCACATAAACGCGGGAGAAAATAGCATCCGCCAAGCTGGAATCCACAGCCTTTAATGCATTTTCCACATTGGCAAACACCTGCAAGGTCTGCTCTATAATATCTTCTGGTATCTGTTTAGTTTCAGGGTTACGCCCAGCGGTATTGGACACGTAAATCCAATTGTCTACTTTTACGATGCGTGAATAGCTGCCTTTTTCTTCAAACGGTGAGCCTGTTTTTACTTTTACAATTTTCGTCATGTGTGTATTCCAATTTAAATCTATATCAATGTGTGAAGTCTGCTTTAAGCCAAAGCTGGCGTTTCCCATAAATTCAGCGGGACGCCTAAGCCTTGCGCCTTCGCGCTGCGGTAAATGTAAGTGCCCCACGCCACATCCTCGACCGGCATGCCGCCGACAGACATTAAAATAATTTCGTCATCGTTCTGACGCGCTGGCGCTTCTTTGGCCACAATTTTTCCCAAATCTTCCAAACGCGCTTCGGGCAATACGCCAGCTTCCAGCAGGTCAATAAATTTGCAGCCAATCAGCGGCACATTGTGATGCAACGGACGCGGCAGCTCTTCTGCCCATGCGTGATATAGGCCTGGATTGTCCATCACCAAACGCGATTCTTTCGCCATCGCGTCGTCGATATTGCACAATGAAGACATGCTCAAGAATGCCCCTGCTTTGACCCATTCACGTTTGATCAGCGGGTATTCATCCGGATTGCCGACTTGGCCTGAAGTGCAGTAAGCGACGAGATCCGAATCACGCACCAGCGCTTCTGCATCATCTACTTCAATGATGCTGCTGATTTGCGGATAGGTGTCTTTCACCCAAGCAATATAGCTGTCTAAGCTTTTGCGGCTGCGGCCTTTAACTTTTAAGGTATCAATTTCAGGGCAAGCTACCATAAAAGCGCTGAGGCTGGTTTTCGCCATTACGCCTGGCCCTAAAATACCCAGCACTTTGGAATCTGGACGGGCAAGGAAACGTGCGCCTACTCCCGGGATTGCGCCTGTACGGTAGGCTGAAAGCAGGTTGGCAGACATAATCGCTAAAGGTGCGCCAGTGTCGGTGTCATTTAAAATAAACATCAAGATTGAGCGCGGCAGACCGCGTTCTTTATTGGCAATGTTCGAGCCATACCATTTCACACCTGATGTGCCGAAGCTGCCGCCCAAATAGGCAGGCATCGCCATAAAGCGGCGGTCTGCGGTCGGTTTCGGCATATTCGGAAAAGGTGAATTTTCAGGAAACGTCACCATTGCGCCATGTGAATCATTATTTGAACCTGCCATGCGGTAGTCGCCGCGGTACAGCAGTTCAAACATTTCCTGCATCGCGTCTACACACTTCGCCATATCTGTCACGCCGGCTTTAATCATGTCGGGTTCAGACAGATAAATAAAATCAATCTTTGCTTGGTCTTTTTCCATATCACTTCAATCTATTTCAAGCTGTACTGACCAAGGCTCTAAACGGGCTTGCTGGTCAGATCAGCGTTTTTCTGGAGAGTTTTCCGAATCCAGCCCAAACCGCATCCAGAAAAAATAATCATTTTTTAATCTGTAAATACATTGCTGCTGTCTGCTGTGATGACTGCGCCTTTATAGGCCCACACATCAAATTCAACTTTCATGCGCGGATCAACCAAGCCCACGATCGTCAGCGCGGCGCTGGCCGTCCGTGTACCGCTTAAGTACTGACGGATCACCGCATCGACTGCCGCCACGTCAGCACGGTCAGTGACATAAGGTGTAAACCACACCACTTCATTCAAGCTGCTGCCTTGGCTTTCCAGCATGACTTTGATTTTTCCAAATGCAGTGACGGCCTGTTCTTGCGCAGATTCAGCAATATGCCCTGATGCATCATGACCGCCTATACCGCTGACCAGTACCCAGTCTTCGTTGGCAGCAAAATGCGCGAATGGATGCGGCGGAAGCGGGTTGGCATTGGACTGCCAATTTTTCTTACTCATTCCCCGCTCCTTAGGCCTGTTCTGTGCCGTTTTCTTCCCATTTGCGAATCACTGGATCTTCACCTGGAATGGCATTTTTCCAGATATCAATCAGGTTGCCGTCACGGACAATGGCAGGATTCGGCACGTCTTTACGGCGTTTCACTGCATATTCCATCACGGTGTCATAACCTTGCGGCGAAGTGCGTGTATCCAGCGGTTTGCCGTTTTTACGGAAATGCGGCAGGACTTCTTGCGAGAAAATGGTCAAGCATTTATCCAGCAGCCAGCGCTTTTTAATGCCTGTAGAAAAGTTCAGCAGCACGCGGCCGCAGCCTGTTTCCAAAATCGTTTCTTCTAATTTCTCAATCACAGTTTGCGGAGAACCCACGACCACCCAGTTATTGTCGATCAGGTCTTGCAGGGTCATTTTTTTGGTATCAAGACCATAGCCATTCGACAAAATCGCTTTCATGGAGTTGAGTGAGGTATAGCCCGGCGGGAACGTTTCTACTGCTGAAGTTTCAAAGTAGTTTTGGTAATCCCACAAGTATTCCGCTTCCACTTCCTTACGTGCAATTTCATCGGTTTCCGCAACATGCACTTGAATTACGCAGGCGCTTTGCTTGGCATCCGGCTCATAGCCTTCTTTACGGCAAAGCTCACGGAATTTTTCCATCGTTGCTTTCATTAAAGGGCGATGGTTCAGCACGGTTTGGTAGGTGTAACGGCGTTTCGCAGCCAATTCCAAAGTTTCCAATGAGCCGCCGCTTGGCAGCAGAAAATCCACTTTATGATCTAAACGCGGCCACACATTGACATAGTTTTGGTTAAAGAATTTACCGCGCCAAGTAAATGGGCCCGGCTCACTCAAAGCCTTCGCCAATAAATCATGGCCTTCTTTATGGCGCTCACGCGCAGTGGCAGGATTCATGCCTAATGAGTGGTACTGCTGACCTAACCCCATCGGCAAACCAATCATCAGCCGGCCATGCGACATTTGACTAACTAAAGCAATTTCTTCCGCCAAACGGATTGGCGATTGATACGCATTCAGCAGCGGGCCGCTGGCTAAAATTTTGATGCGCGATGTGCGTGCAGCCAAATAGGCCGCTGCCACCATGCCAGACGGAAATGGGTTAATCGGGCCATTGTGCTGTTCGGTAAATGCCACGCCGTCTAAACCGTATTTTTCCATGCTGACCAGCACGTCCAAGGTGTTTTCTAAAACGTTTTGACCTTGAATCGGGTCATAGTAAGAATTCGGCAAATCAATATAAATTGACTTTGAAGGACGGTCGCCTGAATACGGAATATTGGGATAAACCCCTTCTACTGTGCCGAAAAACTCGACATCGTGCTTAATTTTGCATGCATCTGAATTTGATGTAGTCATTTTGAATCCCTCAATTTTTATCTTTGACTTAAGCTTCTGCTGCAGTTTTGGCTGCGGTACTTAAAGCAGGCGCTGATGTGCGGTTTTTAGCAATAAATGCGCTGATTAAGGCCGCCACTTCTTGCGGGTTTTCGTACACCAAAGCATGGCTGGTCGGAGAATTGCTGACATTGCCCAGCGTTTTCAGTTCGCTGTTTGGAAGTAACGCGGCGTAGCGTGCAGGCTGCAGATTGCCCGTCATGCGGTCATCTTCGGCTGCGATCACCAATGCTGGCGCTTTCACGCGCTGCAAACGGCGGTTCAGCTTGTAGTCATAGCGCGGATTCCAAAATAAAAGCGCCGATGTGCCATCTTCATGAAATGCCTGCAAAATATCGCTAGTCCCGCCCTCTTGAACTAGCAGCTCTTCATGCGCTGCAGCGCGGCCGTTGAACAAAGCATCTAGCGCGGCTTCTGGCTGAAAGCGGAACACGTCAATAAACGGCTCATCATCAATATGCAGGCCCAGCGGCGTAATGAGGGTGATTGAGGCATAGCGTTCTGGGAAATACACCGCCAAATTGGCTGCCAGCCATGCGCCTAAAGATGTGCCCACCAAGTGGAAATGGGTCAAACTCAATGTGCGGAAGAACGCATCGTAATGCAGCACAAAGTCTGTCCATGAATCCTGATCTTCAAAACGCGGCGTGTCGCCATAACCAGGGTGCTCAGGCGCAATCACATCAAACTGCTCTGCCAGCGCCTGATGAATTGGCCCCCATTGGCGTGTGCCTGCGCCGCCATGCAAATAGACCAGCGTTTCGCCTTGGCCTTCACGGCGGTAAGCAACATCCAGCCCCTCTACTTCTACAATTTTAGGTTCTGTCCAATTTTTCCATTGGCGCGATGCAAATTTAGAAGTGTCAATCTTCAATGATTTTTCTAATTCGATTTGAGGCATGTGGCTAACTCCGAGAATATCTTGACGACTAATCTCAGGTGAAAACACTTTTTCAGCAATCACACAAAAAGGTGACAAGCCAAGCGGGCCGTCACCTTTCTGGAGTAGTGTATTTTTTTTCGCCGTGTGTAGATTTTATACAGGAACGATCAAAAGGAGATTGTCATAGCAATGATTTTAAATCTGCCATGACAGGTTTCTCACTTAAGGAAATACTTATGAATATGCACACTTCAATGTTGGACACGATGGCGCTGCGCACAGCGTTTTCTCATTTTCCGTCGGGCGTCGTCGCCATAGGCGCGCGTCACAATGACGAAAATCATGCCTTGGTTGCCGCAGCGTTTAATGTCGGCATTTCGCTTGAACCTGCACTGGTCAGTGTTGCCATTCAAAACTCATCTTCGACTTGGCCTATTTTAAAAAATGCCCCTGAACTTGGTATTTCTGTGTTTGCCGAACATCAAAAAACCTTGTGCTATCAAATTAGCGGCAAAGACAAAAGCAAACGTTTTGACAATGTTGAACTGTCTTACAGCGTCAACAATGCCATGTATTTACCAGAAGCATCGCTGTATTTCACCTGTGAAATTTATGCGGAATACCCAGCCGGCGACCACACCATGGTGCTGCTGAAAGTGAAATCATTCAGCACTGGCAGCCACGAGCCGATTGTTTTTCATAAATCCAGTTTTACCGTTTTAGAAAAAACCCAATAACACCGTTTTGGCCGGCCCTAGTTTAGCGCTGGCTTTTTTATGCTCCATATAATGCATTATCCAAGGGGACTTCGATCCATGACACTGAAAACTCTGTTTAAACCTTCCATTCTGCTCAGCTGTATGGCGCTTGCCAGCCATAGCTTTGCAGCAGAAATTTATAAAGATGACCAAAAACAGCTGGATGTAAATATCACCAGCTGGGTCGGCGCATTCAGTTCGCAGGAAAACTACTATCCAACCGATAAAAACGGCAGCCAGTGGACAGAAGGCTTTGTCAAATACGGTGTGTCTGGCAGTCTAAAAACAGCTGCAGACAGCTCCATTTATGGTGCAGTGGCTGGTGTGACCTCTTTTGTCCGCGGGGATGGCGACATGGCCGGCAACAGCCGTGGCACGGAAGACAAAAACACATTGGAAGATGCCTATATTGGCTGGAAGTCGGGCAATTTACTGCCAGCTTTAGGTGAAAATGGCTTAGATATTTCTTTCGGTTCACAAGTCTATCATTTAGGCGATGGCTTTTTGGTGACTGATGACAGCGCCAACTTAGGTGAAAACCGCAATTATCCAGATGCCGAAAGTAAAATGGTCAGCCGCGGCGGCGCGTACTATACCGCTGCCCGCCGGTCTTTCCATAAAGCGGCTGTCGTCAAAATTGGGCAAGCGGAAGGCTTAAAAACTGAACTGGCATGGGTGCAGTCAGACAACCCGATTCATGCCTCATCTGAATTTGCTTCTGCAGATGTCAACTATAAATCTGGCCCGCACAGCATTGGCTTTGACTATATTAAATTTTTAGATTTCAACGAAAATGAAGCTGCTTTGCTGAATCCGAATGTCTTTATGCGCGACAACATGCAGGTCTACGCCGTACGAGGCTCAACCAATGCGGGCATTGAAAATGTCAACTTAAGCTTTAACTTCAGCCGCCAAGAAAAAGAAAAACTCCTGACACCTACGTATGATGTGATTGATCAAAACCATAATGACAATGCATGGTATGCAAGCGCTGGCTATAATTTTGCCAAATCGCCTTGGACCCCTTCACTGAATTACCGCTATACGCATTATTCTGAAAACTGGGACCCGATGTTTGTCGGTGTTGAAAAGCTTGGCACATGGATTCCAGGTGAAGTTGCCGGCAACTTTGCTGGGCCATTCAACAGCAATTCCAATATTCACATGATCAGTGTTGAAGCATTCCCGAGTGAGAAGCTTCTTTTGGGTGCAAACCTGTATAAATTTGAATCTATTGATACCAGCTCTCAGCCTGACTACAGCGGTAAAGAACTGGATTTATTTGCCATGTATCAAGTCAACCAAGCGCTGTCACTGATTCCAATTGTCGGGATTTATAAACCTGAAAAATCTGCAGACAACAACGGCAGCCAAATTGGCTCGACCAAAACCAATGTATTTGCCGGGCTGATTGCCGCCATTACCTATTAATAAAAATAGATTAAAAAACACCCGCAAGCCATACAAAATAAAATTATAAAATGGCTTGCTATAGTCGACAAAAATAATACACTTTATATGAATAAGAAATTAACCATTGCGCCGAAATGAATCGGCATGCTCTAAGCAAAATGGTCTAAATATTGCTAATAGGATGTTAGCAGAAAAGTTCAACTTAGCTTGTATAAGGGAATATTATGAATATTTCACCAGAAGCCCTCGCTTCGTTAATATCTTCAAGCGGTTCAAATAGTTTTGGCAATTCACTTCTCAATTTATTTAATGATAATTTAGGAATTATTGCCTGTCTGGGCTATCAATATACGGCGGATCAGCATCATCCCCGTAAATTAATGTCTTCGCATAGACTTGGCTTCAATAATCTTCAGGAAATTAATGAGAGCATTGATACTTGGATTGCCAGCGATTATGACAATGACCCGCTGTTTAAATATATTCAATACAACTCTGCATCCATTCCAAGTACGCATTTCTTAGATATCAATCATTTAAAAGCCAGCGATAAAAAATCTGAAGTCATTCTGCAAAAATATTACGATCCATTTGAAATAGGTGAGGAAATTACATGGAGCTATAAAGCTGGCGATCATTTTTACACGATTAATCTGTGCCGCCACAAGTCCTCTGAACGCCTGTCAAATCATCAAAAAGCTTTTTTGACCCGCATTTCAAATTTGGTTGTGCAAAGCACGATTCAGCATTCAAAGCTTCTGCAGCTGAGTGATGTGCCTGTTACAATATTTAGTACAGCACCTATTAATGTTGATATCGAACAAGATAGTTTTGAAGACCGAAATGCAAATATTGAAAAAATTACCAATATTTTGCTTAGATATAATTTGACACACCGCGAAGCTGAAATCTGCGCATATATTACTCAGGGCTATAGTTCTGTAGCCATCAATCTCATTTTGAATATCTCAATCAATACCATTGCTACACACCGAAAACGGGCATATTCAAAACTGCAAATTTCATCGCAAAGAGAATTATTCCGCTTAATTTACAAAAATCAAATTATTTGATTTTTAAAGACTTAACTTGCAATAAAATTTAAGAATAGAACTGAGTGAAAACTTTGAGCTTTTATTAATTAAGCTCAAAATTTTTATTTCGTTTAATTTATACGAGCTATAAATAGCATCACTTCATCATTATATTTAATGGCAGGAAAAAGGCTTAAATCTTTACGGTTTAAGCCTTTTTTCTTTAAAACCTGGCATATTTTGCTAAGTTTTGGAAGATATTTGGGGGGAATAGCGTCAATTAAATAAAATACTAACCCATTCATTCCAAAGCTATTTTATGGAATAAAAAAATAATTAACCCAATTTTGACCCATTAAATTTAGTCCTTTGAATCACTTAACAATCTTGTTCAAATTTTATCTCTTGATTCGAAATTTTATATTTTTTTTCAACAATGAAAGAAATATTAAATCAATAATTTATAAATTAACTCTAATTACTATTTTACTAAGACTTATTTACTTCCATTCATCTTAACTTAAAGATTTAATCATGTGCTATCTATCAAAAAACTCAACTCTTTATAAATAATTTATTTTTAAATATTTCACTCAATCTAAAGAGTATGCCCAGTTACTCAATTTTATAATTAGTAAATTCATAAAAACATTAATAATAATTAAATGTTATAGAGTATTAAATGAAACCCTATGATTAAAAACCCCCACATTCAGAAGCAAAATATCTAACAAGCTTATTCAAATATTAAAGCACCTCCAAGCTGCTTTATCAAAGAGAATATCCAGATTTAAATATTAAATATTAATGACTTGATCAATATAAAAGTTTATCAATTTTTCTTTATTCATCCCTGCTTGTTTACAGCTGTTTGAACTGATAAGCAGAGCAACCCCATAGGTAATACTCCAAATATAAGAAAAATAATCACGAACAGAAAATACACTTCCCATCCGTTTTAAATGCTCCGCTGTAATGTCTTTCATTTCGAGAATTCTTTTTTCACGTATAGAATACAGCTCGTCAAATAAATAGTTCAGTTTTCGTTCTTGACTGGTAATCTGTTCCTCTATTGTATGTAGTCTAATCGTGCGATTTGAATTATTTAAATGATACAACATAAAATTTGATAAAAACGTCTTGATATCTTTATTGTAGTGTATTGAAATATCTAATAACCGTTTTTCATTTTGGATTAAAATTTCCAAATATATTTGATTTTTACTCTTAAAATATTTATATATGGTGCCCTTTGCCATATCTACTTCTTTTGCTAAATCATCTATTAAAACATACTGACAATTATCAATTAAAAGCCTTTCTGCCGACTCCAAAATTTTTTGTTTGTTTAATATGGTTTTTTGATTTCTCACTGTACTCATATCATTTCCGCTGATAATATTCTAATATTTGACAAAACTAATTTAATTTAGATAAATAAAACAAATAATTACAAGACTTAGATACAGGTAAAATACTTCTCAAAGGGGTTTTTCCATTACTTTGAACATCATCACATACAAAAGGTTTTATTGTATAAAAAGATAGAACTGGCGCAGATGAACGTCTACATAAAATTGTTTTAAAAATCATAAATCGCTGTGAAATTCCATTGATTATCTATCCCCCTTTTTATCATTAAATGTTTTACGCTCACCCTACATATACTCCAGATCAAAATTCACTGGAATCACTGGATTATAAAATCCATTGATCCAGCCTTTAGCTATAAAGGCTGGCTTTTTTGATTAAGGCTAACAAATATCTTTAAATATGAGACACTAATTCTGGAACAACAGTGTTCAAGTCACCGACTAACCAGTAGTCTGCTACTGCATTAATTGGCGCTTCTTCGTCTTTGTTGATCGCAACGATCACTTTAGACTCTTTCATGCCTGCCAAGTGCTGAATCGCACCGGAGATACCTACAGCGATGTACAGTTCTGGCGCAACGATTTTACCTGTTTGACCAACTTGCATGTCGTTTGGTACGAAGCCAGCATCTACTGCAGCACGTGACGCGCCTTGAGCAGCACCCAGCTTGTCAGCCAATGGGTCAAGTACAGTGTGATAGTTTTCACCTGAACCAACACCGCGGCCGCCAGATACAACAATGCGTGCAGCTGTTAATTCTGGACGTTCAGATTTAACGATTTCTTCGTTAATGAACTTAGAAATACCCGCATCGCCAGCAGAAGCAAGCGCTTCAACTGCAGCAGAACCGCCGTCGCTTGCAACTGGATCAAATGCAGTACCGCGTACAGTTGCAACAACGATTGATTCGTCAGATTGAACTGTAGCAATCGCGTTGCCAGCATAGATAGGACGCTTGAATGTATTTGCTGAATCGACTGCAGTAATGTCAGTGATCATGCTGACATCAAGAAGCGCAGCTGCGCGTGGCAGAATGTTTTTACCCGTTGTTGTAGACGCAGCAAGAATGTGCGAATAGCCAGAACCGATAGAAGCAACTAATTTACCTACGTTTTCAGCCAATTGGTTAGCATAAGCAGCGTCGTCAGCAAGCAATACTTTGCTTACGCCAGCAACTTTAGCCGCTTGGTCAGCAACCGCTTGCGCGCCTGAACCAGCAACCAATACAGTGATATCACCACCGATTTTTTGCGCTGCAGCAACAACGTTTAAAGTAGCGCCGTTAAGTGCTTTGTTGTCGTGCTCAGCGATAACTAAAATACTCATGATTTTTATCCTTCTGTATTAGATCACTTTCGCTTCGTTTTTCAATTTTTCTACAAGCTCGTCTACAGACTTCACTTGTACGCCCGCTTTACGTTCTGCAGGCGCTTCAACTTTAACCGTTTTAAGCTTAGTTGCAGGGTTTACGCCATAATCAGCCGGTGACTTGGTATCCAGCGGTTTTTTACGCGCTTTCATAATATTTGGAAGAGCTGCATAACGCGGTTCGTTCAAACGCAAGTCAGTGGTGATGATTGCAGGAAGCGCAAGTTCTACAGTTTGCAGACCGCCGTCAATTTCACGCATCACTTGTACTTTGTCGCCGTCAACTTTCACTTCTGAAGCGAAAGTTCCTTGGCCTGCGCCAAGAAGAGCGCCAAGCATTTGGCCGACTTGGTTTGAGTCATCATCAATGGCTTGTTTGCCTAGAAGGATTAATTGAGGCTGTTCCGCTTCAACCACACCTTTTAAAATTTTAGCAATTTCAAGCGCGCCTAGCTGGCTGTCATCAGCTTCAACTAAGATACCGCGGTCAACGCCAAGCGCCATAGAAGAACGGATTTGTTCTTGAGCTTCTTTAGGACCAATAGAAACAACAACGATTTCTGAAACAGTTCCTTTTTCTTTTAAGCGAACCGCTTCTTCCACTGCGATTTCACAGAATGGGTTGATTGACATCTTAACGTTTGTTAAGTCAACACCACTGTTGTCCGGTTTAACACGAACTTTAACGTTGGCATCAACCACACGTTTTACAGCAACAAGAGCCTTCATGTTACACTTCCTCAGCTTTTAAATTAAAATTGGTTTTACTCTGCACTTGCGCCATATCTGCGCGTTTATGATTAATCAGAGATAAAGCCACAGCACCTATTAAACCTGCCAAAGCAATCACAAAGAAGTTTTGCTGAATCGGCAAATTTAACGACACAATAAAACCAATTAATAGCGGTGCGCCAATTGCGCCTAAACGCCCTACGCCTGAAGCCATGCCAATTCCCGTTGAACGGATCACGCTTGGATAAAATTGACCGCAGTATGAATATGCAACAATTTGCGCACCTGTTGAACAAGCACCTACAACAGCAATAATGAAATACAGCATGCTGGTCGACATAGGCATGGTCATTAAATACAAAAAGACACTGCCCAAGGCATACATAATGACCAACACCCATTTAATGTGGAAGCGATCTGCTAACCAGCCGCCACCGACTGCGCCAACAATTGCGCCAATATTCAGCGCGATCACAAAAGTAAGTGCGGAACCTAATGAATAGCCTGACATTGCCATTAACTTGGTGAGCCAAGTGCTTAACGCATACACCATAAACAGGCAGGTAAAAAATGCCACCCAAAACATCAGGGTACTGAACGCGCGTCCGTCACTGAATAACAGCCCCACCGTCGGTTTTAGATTACTATTTGATGAACCATTGACAAAAACCGCATCCGCAGGGAATTGTGCTTGCGGTGCAATTTGCTCTGCAATCTTACGCAGTTCAGCCTGTTTATTTTTCTTCACCAAATAAACCACTGATTCCGGCATGGATTTCAAGATAAAAGGCAGCAAAACAACTGGTATACCTGCAGCATAGAACACCACCTGCCAGCCATATTGCACAATAAACTGCTTGCCTAAAACCGCCGCTAAAATTCCGCCTACGGCATAACCCGAAAACATCAATGAGGTCATGACATTACGCACTTTCTTCGGTGAATATTCCGTCATTTGCGCAACCACATTCGGCATTACGCCGCCAATGCCTAATCCCGCAATAAAACGCACGATGCTGAATGTCACAGGATCATCGGCTAAACCCGCAATCGCAGTAAAAGCACTGAATAAAAATACACAAATGGCAATGGTTAAGCGGCGGCCAATTTTATCGGCAAGACCGCCAAAAAAAATAGCGCCAATCATCATTCCAAATAGCGCTGAACTCGCCATAAATCCAGCCGTTGAAGCACTTACATTCATTTGTTCCATAATTGAAGGTAAAGCTGCGCCTGCAACAGAAATATCATATCCATCCAGAATGATAATCAGCATGCACCACATTAAAACTTTGGCATGAAAACCGTTGAATTTAGCTTCACTCGCTAAATTCTGCATATCGACTTGACTCATCAATCAACTCCTTGATTGTTATTGTTGTTGTAGTTCTTTACTGTTTTTAGCATTCCGTTTGCCATACGCATCCAATTGCTGTCTGGATATTTCTGACAGAAATCAAAACCCGAACTTGTTGAATAAACAGCCAGATCAGATTAGTGAATGATTGTTTTTATGTCAACACCATTACATATATATTAATAAAACACCTAGATAATTGGCATACTTTCAATTTATTTATATTTAGATATTGACATAAAAACAATTCAACCTATGCTTTTTATAAATCTAATTTTCCAAGGAAATGGAACATGCTTGTTAAACTTCACTATGAAAACAATATTGCGGTTATTCGATTGCACCGCCCTGAAGCAAGAAATGCATTAAATGCAGATATGATTGAAAATTTACAAGAAATTGTGTCAGAAATTTCAACACTGAATCTACGTGCCGCCATCTTCACTGGTGAAGGCAAAGCCTTTTGCGCGGGTGCAGACATCACCGAATTACTGAATAAAAGTCCTGCAGAACATTTGCATAAAATACAAATCGGTCAGGCCTTATTCCAGCAAATACATGAATTAAAATTTCCAACACTGGCCTGTATTCATGGCCTGGCTTTGGGCGGCGGACTTGAACTGGCGATGGCTTGTACATTTAGAATATGCAGTCCTGATGCAGGTCTTGGACTGCCTGAAATAAAACTCGGTTTAATTCCTGGTTATGGCGGAACACAGCGCTTACCGCGTTTAATTGGGGTATCAAAAGCGCTTGAAATGGTTGCCAGCGGCAGAATTGTGTCTGCAGAAGAAGCCTATACCATCGGCCTGGTAAATCAGATTATAGAAATGCCAGATCCAATTGAAAGCGGAAAAGCCTATTTAAATTCATTAGCAGCACAATTTCCAGTAGCCATTCAGCAAATTATGCAGGCGGTTCAATCTGCAACCGATTTAAATATTCATCAGGGGCTCGAATTGGAGGCCAAACTTTTTGTGGAATGCAGCCAAAGCGCTGATGCTGCTGAAGGCATACAAGCTTTTCTAGAAAAACGGAAAGCGAATTTTAGCCAACAATAGTTTTAAGTTTGTTTTGTGCAGATATGCGAACTGCAAATATCAATAGAAAACACACTTAATAATTATGCCAGATTCAAAGCTTGGAAATTACGATCAAACTATATATTTGATTCTTAATTGGCTGTTTTTAAAGTTTTTTCAAGCAAGTAACCGTATTGATCAGCAATGTTTACATGTATCTGATATTTCACTATTTCATTGCTGCGTGATGGGCACGCTTTCATGTCCGCACCTCAATAATGCAGGCATTTCAGTTTCAGATTTAACCGAATACTTAGTGATTATCCGGCAAAGTTTAAACAATGCTTTAAAAATGATTAGAGCGTGAAGGCTGTGTACAGCTTGTCAGCTCTCATCAAGACAACAAAGCCAGCTCTATTTACAGGAACGTTTTTTATTTTCTGTCCCCAAGCCATGTCTGACTTTGTCTTAGATGTTTTAGCCAGCTTAATTCACTTACTCAACAAGTTGAATATACGCCTCAAACAGAGCCGCATTGCACAACCTGATGCTGACACGATTGGTACGGTTTTGGTTTCTAGCAATGCGCTAGGTTTTGGACTGATAAAATTTATAACGTTACTTAAAATCAAAATTAAAAGGAGTTTCAAATGCAGCAACATACCTTGGTGGATCAAGCCATTAGCTCAAGGCATTCTGTACGCGCTTTTAAAAATACCCCACTTGATACACAGACCATCAAAGATATTTTAAACATCGCCTGCCGTGCACCGTCAGGCAACAATATTCAGCCTTGGAAAGTTTATGTCGTGAATGGCCAAAAACGCAAAGAGCTGATTCAGCAGGTCTGTGCAGTGCAAAGCCAGATTTTTGCGCAGCCTGAAATTGCAAGCCGTCATCAAGAAACGTTTAAGTATTATCCTGAGCAATGGACATCGCCATTTATTGAGCGCAGCCTGAAATTGC
Source organism: Acinetobacter sp. ANC 3813 (assembly GCF_002135435.1). GTDB lineage: Bacteria > Pseudomonadota > Gammaproteobacteria > Pseudomonadales > Moraxellaceae > Acinetobacter. The sequence goes on from NZ_NEGK01000001.1 coordinate 467,089, forward strand.
AAGCCGTCATCAAGAAACGTTTAAGTATTATCCTGAGCAATGGACATCGCCATTTATTGAGCGCCGCCGTGAAAATGGCTGGGGACTTTACGGTTTGCTGGATATTAAAAAAGGTGAACAGCAAAAAATGCAGCAGCAGCATTTACGTAATTATCAGTTATTTGATGCTCCCGTAGGCCTATTTTTTACTTTAAGCACAACTTTAGAAACTGGCTCAAAAATGGACATTGCAATGATGATTCAAAATGTCATGATCGCAGCCAAAGCACGTGGAATTGATAGCTGTCCTCAAGCTGCATGGAATCCATTTCATCAAATTGTTGCTAAAGTGCTTGGTATTCCTGAAAATGAAGAACTCGTTTGTACCGTTGCCTTGGGTTACTCAGACCAAACGCAAGTGGTGAATCAATTACATACACCGCGTGTTCCTGCCGAAGAGTTTGCTGTTTTCTATGATTAAAATCAAAAGATTAAAAGGCACATAAGGTGCCTTTTATTTTAGTCTTGCTGAATGATATTTTTATGCCTTAAAACGTTCAATGCATCTTCAGAAACAAAACGGTTTAAAATTTTGTCAGTACTTCATCCAAATAAGGGGGTGCTTTAACATATTGGACTGGCATTCTAGACAATTGAATGGGTAAACCAATCAAAAGATAATTTGAACGTAATGGATGCTCCATACTAACAAGCATTTCACGCGATATCAGCTGCTCTTCTTCTAATTAATGCTTGCTGTAAAGCATTAGTCATACCAACCGGAACCGTCACCGCATGAATACCTTCGACCCAAAACTTTGCGGATTGAGTCATAAAATGCTGCTGCAACAACGCTTTAATTTCTTAACGATGGGTCACACGGCCCTGCAAGAATTAGACTTAAATCAAGAACTTTAAAGCCTGTCAAAGCACCTATAATTTTTCTAGTTAGTTTTTGACTTCCATTCATTAGGTGTGCTGAATATATAATTTGCCATTAAAATCATAAAATTATTTGAAAAAACCAACTGGCATAAATCACTTAAATTATTAAAACACAATTATTTATTATGAATTGAGTCAATAGATGATAAAGCATAAGCAGCAATTATTACTGCTGAAATTTTTATAAAATTGGATGTTGGTTTATCTTTTGCAATGAGCCAGAAAATTAAAATGTCTTTTTAAATTGATTGAACCATTGCTTGATTCTTTGATCCCCACTGGAGATTAAAAAGCCTTCGATATCTAATCCTAAGAGCGTTTTACCTAGCTTGTCTTTAAGCTAGGACAGGATCGGACGATACAGCCAATAAAAAAGCCCTTAAATATTGAATTTAAGGGCTTTTTTACATTCAGTCGAACATCTCTGAATTGAATTTTGGTGGGATGGCGTCAATTGAACTCAAAACCCAATCCAATGATTTTAAATATTAATTTAAATAATCTAGAAATTTTGTACCCAATTTTTACCCAAATCAGATTTAGTGTAATGTGTTTGCATCAGCTGGCGACTCATCATTCAACGGACGAGCATTCAGCTGCTACTTCATTCAGGTGTTATGTATCTAAAATTATTTAGGATGAATTTTATATAAAGCTGTCTAAATATATAAAAACTTTTGCAAATAAGAAAAACCTAAATTTAGCTTTAAAAAGGGATTTAAACTTCCTCATTCTCGAAACTAAGCACAACAGTTTTTTAGAGTAAAAAATAAATGGAGCAGGGTTTTGATCAAAAAATGATTAAATATTGAACTTTTATTTCTTTTATAAAATCTTATTTTGTAGCTTAACTAAAGTATSAAATRCGTGCAGTGATCAACAACAATTCAATGTCTGCATTTTTTCTTCAAATTTAATCAGTTTCAAGATATATGACCACGTATCTTCAGGAGAAAAGAGCTCTTTACTGATGAGCGCATTTATCGTTAAACCATCTAATATACCGATAAAAAAATTTGCTATATCTACAGGCTTATTAATTTTGAGCTCTCCAAAGACATCCTGCACTAGCTGCGACAACCAAGTTCTATATTCATCAATTGGTTTTTTTACAGAAGAATACATTATCAATATTTCTAAAGAAGCTTTATTGAACATACACCCATTAAATTGATTTGAAAAAATCCAATCTATATACCAGTTATATATACCTTGCAACCTTAAAAGCGGCTCATTAATACCTGCTAATTTCGACTCAATAGCACTTTGGATATCTAATTTTCTTTGGTAAAGACAAGACTCAATTAATTTTTCTTTAGATGGGAAATATTTATAAAAAGTCATTTTTGCGACTTTAGATTCTAAAATAATTTTATCAACACCTACAGAATTGTAGCTACCCTGATTAAAAAGAGCAGTAGCTATGCTTATTATTTCCTCTTTCTTAGACACTGTAAAAACTCTCCAAAACAGACAAGGCTTAGCCAAACTTTTTAAACTTAGATACAGATAATAACGACGCAAGAGTAATCAAAAAAAAAATGAGATGCAAACAAAAAATTTAAAATTATTTATTATTAATCCATAGTTTACAATCAATTTACAGCCAACTTTTTTTATTAAAGTCAATTGCTTTCTTCAAAAAACATACATAAAATCAATTTGTTAAGAAATGAGTGAAAAATGAACTTTGACAGTGTTTTTCTGTGGCATAGATATCAAAAACTCAGTGCTTGACTCATTAATCCACAATATAATTGAGAATAGTTATGCTTAAAAAGTTTGAAAAATTTGATGACCCCCGTCAAAATGCTCTTGCTGAGATACAAAAAAGTATCCCTGCAATTCAGTGGGAGGATAACTTAAAATTTCTCAAGAGTCTGAGAAAAACCATAGCTGACCATCCAGTTTCAACACATCCAGCGATTGAAATCCTCAATAGTGGCTTATTAAATAGAGACACCCTAAAAAAAATTCATCTCGAATACCGTCATGCCATAGTTCAAATTTTTACTGATGCCTTATTAATGGCTCAATTTCAAACAAAACAATTAGAACCTAATCTTCATTCTGGAGCAAAACTCGCACCGCGTTTTTTGTTGAGTCTGAATATATTAGATGAATTTGGATTCCGACCGGGTTTTGATCAAAATAATTATTATCAAGGCAACCCTGCTTATGCACATTATCCATTATTTGAAGACTTATTAAGTCAATATGGCATATGTGAAACGGAACGCCAAAAATATCAGCCGACTGCTATCTCAAATGATGTCAGAATCTTCTTAGAGCAATCTTACGATAGTTACAAAAATGTATTAGCCCTTCTTGCTGTCGCTGAGGAAGAGGTGATTCTTTTCAGCCCACCATTACGTCAAGCAACTAAAGCTGCAGGAGTTGATGTTGAAGGCGGCGGTTACTATTTTGTTCATGGTGTATCCAGTGATGAAACAGCCGAGGCCGCAGATGATGATCATCAAGATGATCTTTGGTATGCCCTAGCCCAAGCAATTACGGCTGATGACTATGAACAACTGAGCAGTTTATGCCTAGAATACTGCAACCTATGGAATGCTTTTTGGGATACTCAAATTTCAGAGATTGAAATAATGCCCGAATTAAAGGCTGTGTGATTTCCATAAAAGAGTTATTTTTCGACTCATCGATATCTTTCAGAGAATGGAAGATATCGAAACTAATTTTCTTCACTTATTAAGCAGATTAATTGCATACTATTTAGCGTCATTTCTAATAATAAACTTTTATAAATTTTAATTACCTACTACAAGCTCTTTATGAATTGACCAGCTTTCAGCTTAGCATTATGATTCACTTGCTGGCCTACATTGCCAGCCGGTTTTAGCAGACCGTTTAGCCAAGCACACTAAAAAGTCTATCTTTTTGGTGGGCAACCTTGTGTGTCCTCCTTTGCGGCGGAACGGGAGGGGGACACCTTCGGGTGTGCTGATCCTTTGGCTATCAGTCTGCTAACCCCCTTTTGTTTCGCCACCATTATTTAGCAGTAATGTGGTGAAACTTCTTTCATAGCCAAAGGAGTCATAACCATGACTGTTTCTCTGTTTTATATTTCTCATTTTATTCCGATTTCACTCCGCTCATCTGAACCGAACGGCAGCCCTGCTTTGCATTGCTAATGAAGATCTTTGCCCGTCTGATTCTCATCATCGGCGTATTGGTCTGGCTTGGCCCTGCAGTCATTGGTTTTTTTGCTGTACTGCTGGTGTTCTGGCTTTTGGTTGCATTGGCTGGCTGGGATAAGCCGCCCCGCGAATAAAACCGCCCCTACCTGAATGCTGAATTGGAATTAGGCTTTGATCGTCCTCTGTTTACGACAGGAGTCATCATGTCTTTTATTTCTGCACTGCCCATGCTGGGCGCTATTCTGCTCACCGCCGTTTCTCTAGCCGGCTGTGAAAGCAAAGCCAAACGTGAATTCAATGCTGGATGCCAGTCCGGCGGAACCGACCGTTCAACCTGCTCTTGTGTCTATGACAAACTTGAAGCGCGGTATTCTCCGGCCGTGATGCAAAAACTCAGTGAGCAGCATCTGAATCAGTTTGATTTACCGCCTGATTTTGCTGACAGCATGCTTGCCGCTGCCCAATACTGCCAGTCCCGCTAGGAAGAATAACCATGAAAATTAAACATTATTTAATTGGGGCATATATCGTCATTGCCTTGCTGTTTTCCTTTTATTTAAAGGGGTGCAGTTCAACTGCAAACGAAAGCTATTCTTACAATTTGGGCAAGGCGGCGGTTTGGCCAATCTCAATGTTTAACTGATCTTTGAGCGTTAAACAGCATCTTGCAATATTAAACAACAAGAATTTGGAACTTTATTTTTATGAACAGCTCAATAATGAAAGCTTTTTTACAGGGCGGCGCCATCATGGCTTGCCTATTCGGCGCTACGCTCAGCCATGCTGATGTCCAAAGCATGACTAAAATCTACAACAGTCCACAAACCGCACCCAAGACGCAGCGCTGTAAAGGCAATCAGAACTGCAATGCTTTTTATGCGCTGTCAAAGCAGTGGCTGTCTATTCCTAATAATTTTACCGCCTATGGCGACAATATTAAGAACTATGCCAAGGCGGGAGACGGTTACGGTCTTTGGAAAGGCGCCAGCTTCAAAAAACAGCGCAGTATCGATCTGTCACAGGCGGCTGAACCCATTTTTTATAATGCAGGGGGAGCCTCAGCAGCGGATGAACGTATCTTTGCGCAAGGCTTAGCCGTGCTTATCTATCTTGAAAATAAGAAATAAGAAGGAATTGAATCAATGCAAAAATTAATACTGGCGCTTAGCCTGGCTGCCTTCGCACCGCTTGCTTTAGCCAAAGCTCCACAAGTCACCGTTGTCGTTAAAAAAATCGAAGGCTTTGGAGAATCAGGAGATGCTTTTACCTTTAAGGCGGTTTCAGGCAAACGCTATATGGTCTATAACGCAGGCGGCGCCAACCCCATTGCAGGAGAAAAATTCATTCAGCAATCGGCCCGCTCCCAACAAAAAATCTGTCTGATTTTAGACAGCTATTCCAGTGAACCGCGAATGGTCGATGCCGTAAAAAAAGGCGCATGTAAGTAATTCACACACTGCCCTTTATCTGAACCCATACCCGCTGGATTGGGCAGATAAGGGGCATTGCTCATTATTTTTGGGATTGCGGGGAAGATATGCATTATTTAAAAACTGGGCTGATCGTCAGTGTATTGATTTTTTTAGGGGCCTGTCAGGATAAACCGGCAACCGATGCAGGTACTGCCACAGAAGCTGATGCTGAAGTTGATCCAAAGCTGCAGGCCTTGCTGGATACACCTGTGAGTGAGTTGACAGAGGATAAGCTTCGGGAATATATGGGGGATGACTACGATCCCAGCGTACTGGCAAAAGAACCGGCCCCTGCAGCTGTTGAGGGAGATGCTGAGGCTGCTCCTGAATCCGCAGCAGAACCGCAATATAACGAAGAGTTTGAACTTAAGGTTTATCGTGAAATCACGGACTCAACCATGACGGGTTACATTGATAAAATTGATATCCTGTCTCTGAATGACCAGCCGACCACCATAAAAAATGTGGTCGTTAATCGGGGCAATTGCAGAGTGATTAGTTTATATGACTATCAAAATATGCGTTACGGTTCCGCGGCTTTAGCCTATCCGCGCTGCAATGCAGCGCATATTCGGGAAGTCGCTATCAGTACTGCTCACGGGACTTATACCTATCGGATAGGATAAAGACGAGTGCATGATTAATTTAATTCATGCACTAATCTGTACGTAATATCAAGCTATATATCAATATAGAATTAGTATGTTTAAGTTATTCCAAGCTATTGTTTCAATTTAATAATTTTCTATGATTAATAGCATTTGATCGAATACTTCCCCCACTGATTTTACCCTCTGTAAATAAATCCGATGTAAGGTGCCATGTATCAAATTTACCTTCAGTTTTAGACTTAACGTTAATCTCAACCTTTTCAAAACCTTTTTCAAGAAACTTAAAAAATGCTTTGTTGAATTTTTTTTTGTCTGACCTTGAGAACTTAGGCTCAGCTAGATTTTCACTATTGGAAACCTCAACGAGCTGGATTTTATGCTCTTTAATATACTTAGCTTCAAAATAAAAAAGCATTAAACTATGCATTATTGTTTCTATAGATTTTTTCTTCTCAACAAAGTCATATATTGTTTTTTGATTTTTGGGTAATGCTGTAAACATTGCTTCTGCCAATCTAGTAACTTGATCAAGTTGCTCTAAGTCCCTAAGTTCACCTTTTTGAACATTTTCTTGAATTCTTTTTTCAGAGTGCAGTTCGGTCATCTCATAGTTAAAAAAATGCCAACGAATAAGATGATGTAAATGTTTGAGTAGAAATTGCAAAATAGTATCAATCAAGGCGATCGGCTCATGCTCAAGCGAAAGATAACTGACGGTATCAGCAATTGGATTACATTGAGGAGCCTGTACACCATACAAAAACCAATTATGAAATACAGAAAAATGTTTCTTATTTAAATGCTGACTCCTATAGTTTTCTAACTCAGTAAATGCTTGCATGCTGTACGGAGAGTAGTAAGGAATTAAACTTAATAAGCTCATCAAATTAGTTAAAAGGGGTTCTTTTGAATCTTCCAATAATTTTAAAATTTTATAGTACTTAAAAAATATCTGTTCAAATTGATCTGGAACTAAAAAAGAATAAATATTATAGCGTTCTACAAATCCAGCTGGATTCAACGCTCTAAGACGGGCATCTGGATAAAACCCGATATGCGTATTAACTATCCAATCATGAATTTGGTCTTGTTTGTACCCTAAGCTTTCAAATACATCTATATTATTTGGTTTAGAACCATATTGATGATAATTCCAAAAATACTGAACTAGTTGTTGCTTAAATTCCTTTTCAAAATTCATAGTATCTATAGATATTTTTTCAATGTTAATTCTCGGGGGGTGTGAACTCAAGAACCTATCAGCTGCTACTTCAATATCAAGGTTCTTCTCTTCATACCATGCACATTCTTCGGCATATATTTGTCTAATTTTCACTCTTTCAAAAGAATAAACAACTACGATCTTCATCATCAAGTCAAACATTTTTTCAATTTTTTTACTATTAGGGTTCATAGTGTAAAGAACTAGCATATTCTAATCACACTTTACCTATTCTCTAATGGCTCTACAACAAGTACGTTGTGCAATTAGCTGAAAAATAGATGAAAACACACCACGATAAAGATAACTCATCCCCTACTTTAAGAATGTTAAAGCTTAAAGCAGTGGTTGAAAAATGCCAGATTAGTCGCTCAACCATTTATGACAAATTAGACAGCAAATCAAAACGTCATGACCCCGATTTTCCAAGCCCAAGAAAACTTGGAATAAACAGTATAGCTTGGCTTGAATATGAGATCGATGAATGGCTCAAAACTCGAACTAGATACTAATACTATCAAGCATAACTTTCATAAAAACCAAATCCCTCTTTCTCATATATACAAGGGATGACGCTTGAGCATCATCCCTGTAGAGCAGTCATGTCTACGTTTAGAGAATTTAGGTTTTTTAATTTAATTATTAATACATTAATCAAATATACACAGGATAAAACAAGTGAACTTATCACTAAACGATGAAAATCCATGTAATACAACAGAGCTATCAACTTATCAAGAGAAAGGATATTTCTATATAGCGAACGATCCTGCTCTCTACATGCTCTTTACGGTCATTAACATTGTACAAGCCATTAGCAAAGATCCAATTCACAATCTTTTCCTTATGGACAAGAACGGAAGGGCTTTAGCTGCAAACAACCGATCTATAGAACAAGCACTAACTAGCCGCATATCAATCCATGATCTTGCGGACTCTAATTATACTTGTGAACATTTGGATATTTTTACTGAGGCATATCAAGTTGCTGTCGCTCCTTATATTCACCCTGAAGATGAGTATAGTTTCTGGAAAGCTCAACCTAATTGTAAATTTGATATTTTAACCAGCGCGCATGGTTTGATTAAAGGCTCTAGATCAGCAGCCTTGCTTAAAAACAACTTGATTAATGAGATCTGTCAACTAACAGATCAGCCTAAATTTAAAATAGCGCAATACGAACGTGCTAAAAAAGCCAAACATCAATACGAACAAGCAAGCAAACTGGTGAATAGCCTTAAAAAATCTTTTAGTAAGCTTTTAGTTTTACGTATTGATTTTTGTTGGAAAAACCAAGCTGCTTCGACTATTGATGAAATGAAAACCTATTTCTCACGATTTCTGAAAAAATTTCATCACGAAAAAAACTTACCCAACATTGTAGGTTATCTATGGAAACTTGAGTTTGGCCAACAAAAAGGCTACCACTACCATTGTATCTTTTTCATGGATGGCAATAAGTTTCAGCGTGATGGTTATTATGCCGAAGTGATTGGTCGATACTGGAGCAAACTCACCTTAGACAAAGGTTTTTACTACAATTGTCACCGCGACAAAATTAAATACCGCAACTTGGCAATTGGCATGGCTCATCATGATGATCAGAGCTTTTTTAACAATCTTGACCAGGTTCTATTGTATATCTGCAAGCAAGATCAGTTTTTAATCAGCAAGCGCCTTCTTACTCCAAAATTACGCGTATTTGGCACCAGCCAGCGGCCTTCCAAAGCAAAGATGGTTGGGCGTCCACGCAAATTCAAAACAATACCCACAGACACAACTCTATCATCAAAACTTGCCGTTATTGCTAAAAACAGATCAGCATTCAATCACAATCAGGGGATTCAAAAATGAGCTTAAATCAACTTATACAACTTAATGCTTTAGATTTAATTGGTAATCAACGCAACTTAGCGAATATGTTTTACCTTGAAAATTTGAGCAATACAGCCCATCTAATAAGCTTAAAGAGTTCAAAACCATTTCAAGTCAAGGGCGAATTATTAACTCCAACCGCTGCCCTGCTTCAATTGGATGGAGTGATTAAAAACACACTGCAAATGATCCAGCTTGGCTTTACTCCGCCAATTGAATTACATACAAGCCCGTATGTGTTGAGCAAAGCAGCCGCGGCCTTGATGCTAAAAACCTATCACATTGCCATGCAACAGCAATGGTTCGATCTGCTGGCGATTAACAATCATCCATATAAGGCCCAAATACATTTATCGCTGCTTCAGCTCTGGAATGAAATTCGCGGATACTCAATGAGTGCTGAAGCTGAAAAGGAAGCTAAAGGCCGCAACAGGCTAATTACTGAACAACGCAATCAGAATTCCCGCATTGTGAGCCGTTTGCTCATTGAACACACTAATATTCAGATCAGTAAAATTTCATATCCTTTTGCTATAGCTTGCAATACCCAACAATTGGACATGAATAAAGTTGAAAAGACTTTAGTTAAGCTGAAAAGCAGGATGGTTGATCAGCTTCAACAATTGAATAAAGGTAATCTGCTCTCTCTGCAATGGCGTATACAGAGAACTTTACCTGGGCAATATTATGTAAATTTTTTAATCTATCATTCAGAACAACAGCCATTGCAGTTGCCACAGAATCAGGAACAGTTTTTAAATAGTTTCAGTGAGTCTGAACAGCTAATCATTAGACTGGATTTATCGAGTGTTATAACTCAATTCATCAGAATTGAACGTGATAATTTTCAGGGAACCAACTTGGAACAATGGAAAGTAATTTTTAACAGCATGCTGTATCCTTTGAAGTATTACTACTATCAATCCAAAGTAATCTCAGCAAAGTTTGAATACATCATGTACTGATACCATTTGGTTTTATTTACTTAAATAGCCCAATAACTAATTATTGGGCTATTTAATATCTAGTCAACACTCTACCCATTAAGTAGAAAACTAAATACCATCAATCTTCAAAATTTGCCCATACATCGTAAATCATATGCTTGTTATCGACTTCAAATAACATGCACACAAGCAACCGATACTTCTCGATTTTTAAAGCTTCATTTACTGCATCTTCTGCCGCTACATAGATTTGTGCTAAATCAGGAATCTTTACATAAATTCGGTTTATAACCATCTCCGTTTCTTCAACCTTACCTACAAATTCATCCTCATCATACAAATGAATGACATACCCTAAAAATTCAGCGGTATCAGGCAAATCTAAATGGCGCTTAGCTTCTTCTATAGTGATACGCTCACCCACAAGCTTTTCTTGTTGAGCTTGAGCTATACGCTCTTGCAAGGAGCCTCTATTTTTTGCTTGTCCCATCTTACTACCTTTTTAAAATAAAAAACTTAATGAACAATATATGCATATATTTGTCATATCTTGGCTAGGCCCCAAATACCTGCATAAAGATTTATGACAATTTATACAATTCAATTTTAAGTATTTAATTTATATAAATTTAATATATTATCCCTAGAATAGCAATTTCCCAGTTAAGGCTGACATTTTTTCTCAATTTTTAGCAATTCAAATAAATGGGGGATGATTGGGGGATTTAATAAATTACAAAAAAATATAATCAATAATTATCAACATCTTATATAAAAAATATGACTCCCTCTCTCGCCATATTCTATTCTCATGATGATTCATGAGGTCTTAAAAAGCTTAAATCTAAAGGGTTTAGGCTTTTTTTGTGACTCAAATTCAGTGTCCATCACGCAAGTTTAAGTTTTCTTTCGACACAATCTGCAAAATTCAGAGAAAAAAAAGCCGTATCGAGGGATGATACGGCTGTTAAAGGTGCTCAACTTCTGCTTCTGAGGATGCCCATTAAACTGGTTCGGCTTAATGGACAAATACAGTATCTGCCCCCAAGATGAAGCAAAGCTTAAGAGCAGAAAAAACGTCTATGTTCCGCCAGATGAATCTATGTTGCGTTTTGGCTGCATAAATACAGACCGTCTGATGCCGCATTCCAATACCCGTTGACTCTTCATGCATAACAAATATATGAAATAAAATTCAAAAACATATAATTAAAGACAATCAGCACATCTCAAACGGGCTATTTACTGACACGATTTATTACAAATAGAAAATTTAGCGCCTAAAGACAATTGCTACAGTCTGTGTTAAAAAATAATTAATGCAATTTATTCAGGGTATTGCACGGCACATTTATCTATTCATTCAAATTGAGCATGAAGCAGAAACTTTTAATTTCCACTTGATCCACTTTTACTAAACAGCATCATCGAACATTCAACATAAATAACTGCTATTCGGGAGAACACATGAATAACAGCCAAAACTATGTCAAACAGATCAAGAATGCGAAACGGGGCGGCTACACACCAACCATAGCCAAGGACATTAATAAACATAAGATTCAAAAAGCCCTTAAACTGATTGAACAATGGCGAGATTTAGCCAGTGAACTGAAGCCCCAGCTGCAGCTGGACACAGCATTTACCCTTGAAGAATGCGCGCAAGACCTAGACAAAATACTGCGCAGCAAATAAATACCACCTCTCTTCCCAGTACGGGCATGGTCTGAGAATGAACAGCTATGCCCTTTTTGAATGACGCAATCTATTCAATCGCTCATTTTTTGGCTTGCACCTTAAAAAAAAATCTGTAGAATGCTTTCACAACGCCGGCATAGCTCAGTTGGTAGAGCAACTGACTTGTAATCAGTAGGTCCACAGTTCGAATCCGTGTGCCGGCACCATTTCTTAGCCTCGCTTTTTAGTGAGGCTTTGATGTTTCTGCACCACGCATTTTTCTTTAGGCGCTGCCTTTCTGCGCCGCAATCTGCACATATCTCACCATGCCTGATGCATATAGCGTCCGGCACAGCTTGGCTGTCATCTGTATTTTAAAATGTTCCAAGCCTTGAGACGGCGCAGATGCTTTTAAAGCTGTTTCTGCATAACGTGCAAAGCCCGCCAGCACCTGCTCGCTCAGATCTTCAATCTGCACCGTTTTAAATTCATATTGCGCTAAACACTGGCGCAGCGCCTGCTCTGTCATTAAATTCTGCAGATTCACATCGGCGGCTTTGAGCAATGCCTGCAATTTCAGCCGCTGCAGCGCATTTAAATTCAAAAAATCATCCGACAGCATTAAGGTGTGAAAACCCAAATATCCATTTGAATTCAAAACAGAAGCTGTGGATAACAGGAATGAATTTAAAGTGCTGTGATACGCCGCATCAATACAGAGCACGGCATCAAAGGTTTTTTGAGGGAAAATCTGTTTTAAATTTAAAAACGAACTGCAGTGAATTTCAAACTTTGAATTTAAATTTTTTTGGATTTGGGCAACGCAAGCGGGCTGCAGTTCTACTGCGCTAAGCTGCTGAATTTGATAATGCTGCTGCCAATGCTGCAGGCTGGCGCCATGACCGCAGCCCAGGTCTAAAACGGTATCTTCAGACTTCAGCTGTATGGCTTGCGCCAAATGATCCGCCAGCGCTTGGCAAGCCTGCGGATACGATTGTGTATCCGCCTGCCAGAACCCTAAATTGCTCCAAGCCAGTTCGGCTTCATCTCCCAGCAGGTTTGCATTAATTGCATATTTATGCTGCGGAAGAAAATTTCGGACTGTTTGAAGCCATGTCATGGATTAGTAACCGAGCTGAGGAGCAACCTCCACTTTAGGTTTTAATCCCACAAACGGCAATGGTGCGCCAAAAATTTCTGCAATATGCATCGCAGAAGTCACCGCAGATTCTAAAATCGGCAGGCCGTCGCATGACCATGAACCGCAATAGAACACTTTACGGTTCAGCGTCTTATGGCGCTGCTGCAGCTCTTTATTCAATGCCACCGTGTCTGAGTCCACCACAGCGCGTGTCAGTGTCACAGTCGAAATGACTTTTTTCGGATCAATCGGCGTGACTGGACGCCAAGTTTGAAACACGGGTGTTTTACCGACGAGGCTAGGTTCAATCGAATTCAGCCAAACCGTAAACTGCTGCTTGGTAAATTTACGGTCCATCATATAGCTCAGCACAGCCCAATCTTTACGGTTTGGCGGCATCACAGTCGGATCAGTATGAATGACTAAATCGCCCTGCTCAAATTTGAATTTTTTCAGTAAGGCAATATCGTCAGCAAATTGCTTTTGATCCAGAAACTCTTCAATTTTCGTGGTGGGTGTTGCCACAACAACGCGGTCAAATTCTGTCACTTGACCTTGCGTATTGGTCACTAAAACTTTCTCGCCCTGCTCTTGAACAGAGGTAATGGCTGAACCGCTGACAATATTGATATTTTCAATCAGCTTATTGACCAATGCTGGCGTGCCGCCTTGCAGGCGAAGCAAAGCATCGCCATCCGTTAATTGGCGCAGGAACACCAAAAGCGGTTTTGCAGGCCATTCACCAATGGTTTTAGGATTGCAGGTGCAGATGGTATAGAGCACAGGCATCACTGCGCCATGCAAAAAGACTTCTTCAATATCATTGCGGTTAATAAATTCCGCGAGCGTAATATCTTGGTCGCTGGATTTAAAAAACTTCGCAATTGCTGTTTTCAGCTGCAGCATGCCTTTAACCAAGCGCCAGCCATATTGCTGAATGCCTTTGCGGTTATTGATAATCGGGAAATTGCCAATCCGGCTGCGCGACGTGGTCAGCCAAGTTGAGGTTTTTTCTTCAAATAGCCAGCTGCACGCCATATAGGTGCGCACTGGAAAGGTCTTAATGCCTAGATAGGCCGCCAAACTTAAAGTATTGCTCCAGAGATGCGGATTCATCACCCGCAAAGGGGCATCAATCAAGCCGCCTTCAAATTCGGTGCTGTGACTGTCCATACCGCGTCCAGGCAGAGCTTCAAAAATTGTAATCTGGTGGCCTGCGTCTTTTAGAATTCTCGCGGCAGCAAGCCCAGCCATGCCGCTGCCGATGACTGCAATATCCAATCTTCTATTCCGTATGTAAAAATTTTCATAAAATTATGACCCATGCGGGCAAAAAACTGGTTATTAAAAACTACCAGAATACGGCCTTTTCAAAATTTGATACAAAAACCCACAAAGGCCTATATTTACAATTCTTAACACAGAAATTCAATCACAATAAATATAAGAAAAACCAGAAATTATTTTAATAAATAAAAATAAATCATTGAAAAACAATAGCCATATATTAACCATTTTTTGAATTTTAATTTTACTTTTGAAAAAATAAACGCTAATATTTGCCACACAAAACGATAACTGCATCACAAAATCTTAATAAGAATTTAAAAGTGGCAGCAGCACAAGAAGAACTCTACAGCGTAAAAAAGAAAAAGCCCCTGAACATGTTCAGGGGCTTCATTTTTTTCAGTATACGCTGCTCAGCGCCAGCCATTAAACCGACTGAACAGGGATTTCGCCAAATTTTCCTTGATTGAAATCTTGGAAAGCTTGCATAATTTCCTCTTTAGTGTTCATCACGAATGGCCCATAGCCTTGAATCGGCTCATTCAGCGGTTCGCCTGTCAGCACCAAAAACTGGGTATCCTGATAAGCCTGCAATTGAATTGCTGGATCACCGTCACGGGCAAACATGACGATTGAGCTGTCCAATACTTTCTGGCCGCCATTGACCGCCACTTCACCTTTCAGCACCACCAGCAATGCATTGTGCCCAACTGGAACATGCACAAAGGTTTCATAGTCCGCTTTTAACTCGCCGTCCCACATATTGACTGAGCTGAACGTCTGCGCTGGACCATGATGGCCGCCAAACTCACCTGCAATGACCCGGATGTGGCCTGCGCCGTCATCCATGTCTATGCGTGGAATATCCGCCGCAGTAATCGCTTGATAGCGCGGTTCAGTCATTTTGTCTTTAGCAGGCAAATTCACCCACAGCTGCACCATTTCAAACAAACCGCCATGCTGCGCAAAGTCTGGAGAATGAAACTCTTCATGCACTAAGCCAGAGCCTGCCGTCATCCACTGCACATCGCCTGCCTGAATCGTGCCTCCGCCGCCGGCAGAATCTTTATGCGTCACTTCACCTTGATAAGCGACGGTCACGGTTTCAAAACCGCGGTGCGGGTGCGAACCAACCCCATGCTGTGCAGTGGTTGGATCAAAATGATACGGCGCCGCATAGTCTAAAAGCAAAAATGGGCTGATGGCTTGCCCTAAGCGGTCATAAGAAAACAGATTTTTTACAGGAAACCCATCTCCGACCCAGTGCATGCTTTGGTTGCGATATACGCCTATTACTTTCTTCATCTTTTTACTCCTATCCGCAATAGGATGAACATGGGCACATTTTAGTCCCGAATACTGCTTAAAAACAGTCATGAATCAGAATGCAGTTTCTTATTAATAAGACAATATAAATGTTTTTAGGGATTTAAAAGTCCATTAAAATCCTAAATATAAGCAAATATTTCAAATTATCCCATTTTTATGACTTTTAGTCTCAAATTCAACCTTGAATTTATCCTAAATATAAAACTAATATACTATCCGTAGCAGTACTGCCCTAACGGGCTGCAGCGAAAATTCGATTACGATTTAAACTCATCAAGAGGAAGAGAAAATGGGCAAACCATACGTTCGTTTAGACAAAGATAATGCAGCCGTTCTTTTAGTAGACCATCAAACAGGCCTGCTTTCACTGGTACGCGATATTGATCCTGATAAATTCAAGAATAACGTGCTGGCGCTTGCAGCCGCAGCCAAATATTTCAATCTTCCAACCATTTTGACCACCAGCTTTGAAGATGGTCCAAATGGCCCGCTGGTGCCTGAACTGGTTGAAATGTTCCCAGATGCGCCTTATATTGCGCGCCCTGGCCAAATCAATGCTTGGGACAACGAAGATTTTGTTCAAGCCGTGAAAGCAACAGGCAAAAAACAGCTGATCATTGCCGGCGTAGTGACCGAAGTCTGTGTGGCTTTCCCGACACTGTCTGCTTTAGCTGAAGACTTTGATGTATTCGTGATTACGGATGCCTCTGGCACTTTTAACGCCTTAACCCGTGACTCTGCATGGGACCGCATGTCTCAGGCCGGCGCACAGCTGATGACTTGGTTTGGCGCTTCATGTGAATTGCACCGCGACTGGCGCAATGATATTGACGGTTTAGGCGCATTATTTGCGGCGCATATTCCTGACTATAAAAACTTAATTCAAAGCTATGTAAAAAATACATCAAAATAATCTGATATTTTTGATATAAAGAAAGCAGCTTTCCAGCTGCTTTCTTTATTTGAATAGCTGTTTTTTATGATTTAAAGCATTGTTTAAAAAACAATAGAATAACCGTATGATGCCTGATTGATTATTGAGGGTCGAGGTGATGAATGCACTCATTTGATGACTATTATTATTTCTACCTTGTGGTGAAGCATGGCGGATTTAGCGCGGCCAGTGAAGCATCCAATATCACCAAATCCAAGCTCAGCCGCCGGATTTTAGACCTTGAAGCAAACTTTAACGTCAATTTGATTCAGCGTTCGACCCGTCATTTTAAAGTCACGCCGCTGGGCCAAGAGTTTTTTGCAGAATGTGAGAAAGTCATTCAGCAAGTGGACTGCGCGCACAATGTATTAATGAAGCAAAAAAGCGAACCGCGCGGCTTAGTCAAACTCAGCTGCCCATCCGTGATGATGCGCTATCAAATCCGCACATTGCTGAATCAGTTTTTAAAAGAGCATCCGCAAGTCCAAATTGAAATGGAATTGACCAGCCGGCGTGTCGATATTCTGCATGATGATATCGATCTCGCCATCCGCACCAATTTTCAAGCCAATGAAGATTCCAGCATTGTGGTGCGTGACGTCATTAAAACCACGCACTGCCTTGTGGCCAGCCCTGAATTATTAGATGGCCATGCCATTCAATATCCAACTGAAATCAATAATTATCCAACCATTGTGCTGGGCACGCAAAAACAGCATTATCACTGGCGCCTGCACCGCTTGGAGAGTCAGGAACAGATTGATATTCCGCTCGAACCTCGCATTAAAAGCAACGATCTGGCTGGCGTGTATTATTCCGCAATGGATGGCTTAGGCATTGCAGATTTGCCTTACTTAACTGTAGAACAAGATTTGGCTGAAGGCCGTTTGGTGCATATTTTGCCAGAATGGTGTTCCAATATCGGCACGGTGCAGCTGGTCTACGCTTCTCGTAAAGGACAGCGCTTGGTGATGGAAAAGCTCGTCGAACATCTGGTTGAAGGTTTACGCGCCAATGCCGAAGAACATAACGGCTATGCCATATAGCAGTACTGGCAGCGCCATGATTGAGGCTAATTTTGCTGAATGCGCCGTAAAAAAAATCCAGCGCATGCGCTGGATTTTTTGACTCAAAACGAAACGCTTTGAAATTAGATTTTACCAACCAAGTCGATTGATGGCGCTAGAGTTGCTTCACCTTCTTTCCATTTTGCAGGGCAAACTTCACCTGGGTGAGCATGCACATATTGCGCGGCTTTCACTTTGCGAAGAAGCTCTGATGCATCACGGCCAATACCGCCAGCGTTAATTTCTACAATTTGGATTTTGCCTTCTGGGTCAATCACGAATGTACCGCGGTCTGCCAAGCCATCAGCTTCAATCAGCACTTCAAAGTTTTTTGCCAAAGTCCATGTTGGATCGCCAACCATTGGATATTCAATTTTCTTAATTTCTTCAGAAGAATCGTGCCAAGCTTTGTGTGTGAAATGCGTATCTGTCGATACTGAATAGATTTCTACGCCCATTTGTTTGAATTCAGCATAATGATCAGCAAGATCGCCTAATTCTGTTGGACATACAAAAGTAAAATCAGCAGGATAGAAGAACACTACAGACCATTTTCCGATCATATCTTTTTCAGATACTTCAATGAATTGGCCGTTTTGGTAAGCAGTTGCGTTAAACGGTTTTACTTCAGTATTAATCAAGCTCATTTCATTTTCCTTTCAATCATTTCAGGGGAATGCTTATCTGTTGAAGCTAGAATACGAAAGATTTCCACATCGGTAAAACAGTAGTTTTTTATTATAATAATCGAAATATTAGATCATTATATCCTTTCAATTCCTGTAAATCCATTGGCATTGCCTATAATAAAAAGAGACAACTTTTAGCCAATAATTTGCTTCTGAATCACTTTCTCTAAAATAATTTTTGAATTTATATTGGCTATGCCTTGAAATATACCAGCGGCGATGATTTTAAACGACGCGATTTAGGCGTTGGCGTAGCTGCCCGCTTTAATCATGGTCTTGGATTTGACTATGAACGGCTTTATACCCATGACTCATGGAACACACAAGATATGCATCTGTTTGGTCTGCGCTATGAATGGTAAACCACTGTAAAGACCATAAAAAAAGCCCTGATCTTGGGGCTTTTTTTATGGCATGCAATCATACTCAGCATTGAATCAGCGCTTAAGCAAAACCCTTAAACAAAAAGAACAAACCAATAACAACCAAGAGTACAGCAAAGCATTTTTTAAGCACTGCTGGCGATAGCGCATGCGCTGTTTTTGCGCCAAATTTAGCTGTCACAAAGCTCATCACACTGATGCCTAAAAAGGCATAAATATGTACAAAGCCAATGGTGTTGGGTACATCAATATGCTCTTTCATTCCAAAGAACATAAAGCCTAAAGCGCCTGCAATTGCAATAGGTAAACCGCAAGCAGCAGAAGTTCCCACCGCTTTTTGCATAACAACACCATTATGACTTAAATAAGGTACCGTTAAACTGCCGCCGCCAATGCCAAAAATGGCAGATGCAACACCAATAACCGCGCCCGCACCAATTTGTTTGCCTGTAGACGGTAAAGGCTTACTGGTATCCACGGCTTTTTTGGCGCCTGTAAACATGGTGTAAGACACCCAAAGCAAAAACACACCAATAATGAGCTGCAAATGCGTGCCTGACAAAATGCCCGCAATGCCCGCACCGACAAAGCAGCCAATCGCCATCGGTAAAACAAGGTTTTTAAAGACTGGCCACAGCACTGCACCATTTTTATTATGCGCCATCGTCGAGCTGATTGACGTCACCACAATGGTCGCTAATGATGTGCCCAGCGCCAATTGCATGATCACATCTGGGCTATACCCCATTTGCGTAAAGACCACATATAACAATGGAACGATGATGGTTCCACCGCCCACACCAAAGAGTCCAGCGGCAAATCCTGCAAAGGCGCCAATAATTAAGAAAGTAATGAGTTCCACAATATACCGATTTAAAATTAAGAGATATCTTGCATAAATCAAATATGAACTGCCATTCAGTAAATAATGAATGTTCCCTCTCCTTTTAAAGGAGAGGGCTAGGGAGAGGATTTATATTCAAATGCCCCCTCATCTTAGCCTTCTCTTAGAGCCATATATGGCGAAAGTGAAGAAACTTTTCATTACTCATTTAATATCTCATTCTGATTTTTTGACATTTACAAGAAATCTAATATTGATTAAAAATAATTAACGAAGTGATTAAGCCTCTTCAACCTGCCCCACTTGATGATAAGCGCGATTGAAATACACGAGGCTTTGATCTTGTTCACTTTTTTGAATTGCAGCCACACGGCAAATAAAAATGCTGTGCGTACCCACTTCCTGAATTTGATCAATCTCGCAGTCAAAACTCACCAAAGCTTCTTCAAGCACAGGCGCGCCAGTTTCTAGCGTGGTCCAGTTGCCTTGACTAAAGCGCTCATCCGAACCGTATTTACTCGATGCAAATACATTTGAAATGTGCTCATGTTCAGCAGCCAGTACATTCACTGTTAATATTTTATTTTCAATAAAATGTTCATGCGAACGTGATGATTTATTCATGCATACCAATAAAGTTGGAGGCGTATCAGTGACGCTGCATACCGCAGATGCAGTAAATCCATAGCGGCCAGACATTCCTGCAGTCGTCACCACATTGACCGCGCTTGTTAATAATGACATTGCATTTTTAAAGTCTGTAGCTTGAATCATCACTTTATTCCTCAGTCCCTTGTTTGGAACTGCATGTTTCCTATATGTTGATCTGCCTAATAATTTTGATAATTAGGCCAATAATTTGAATGCGTTTTGACAAAATTTTGAAATGAGGCAGTGTGCCCATTCATTGGACACACTGCGTTTTCATACGATTCTTTGGTAAGTTTGAAAGATTAAGCAGAAAGCTCTTTACGGATAATGTCCGCACCTGCGCTCAATGCATTTAACTTGCCGCGCGCCACTTCACGAGGCAATGGCGCCATACCGCAGTTGGTAGAAGGGTAAAGCTTGTCTGCATCCACAAATTGCAATGCTTTACGCAGGGTATTCGCCACTTCTTCAGGTGTTTCCACTTGATTTGTAGCTACATCAATCGCACCCACCATCACTTTTTTACCGCGGATCAATTCAATTAAATCCATCGGTACACGTGAGTTTTGGCATTCTAAAGATACGATATCAATTTTAGACTGCTGCAGTTTCGGGAACGCTTCTTCGTATTGGCGCCATTCAGAACCTAAAGTCTTTTTCCAGTCTGTGTTGGCTTTAATACCGTAGCCATAGCAAATGTGCACCGCAGTTTCACATTTCAGACCTTCCAGCGCACGTTCTAGAGTTGCCACGCCCCAGTCGTTCACTTCATCAAAGAATACGTTAAATGCAGGCTCGTCAAACTGGATAATATCCACGCCTGCAGCTTCTAATTCACGCGCTTCTTGGTTCAGAATTTTGGCAAATTCCCAAGCCAATTTTTCACGGCTCTTATAATGACCATCATAAAGTGTATCAATCATGGTCATTGGACCAGGCAAAGCCCATTTAATTGGCTGATTGGTTTGGCTGCGCAAGAATTTCGCATCTTCGACAAAGACCGGTTTTTGACGGCTGACTGCGCCCACGACGCTGGGAACGCTCGCATCATAACGGTTGCGGATACGTACAGTTTCGCGTTTTTCGAAATCTACGCCATCCAAATGCTCAATAAAGGTGGTCACAAAATGCTGGCGGGTTTGCTCGCCATCACTGACAATATCAATGCCTGCATGCACTTGTTCTTGCAATGACAAACGCAAAGCATCCTGTTTGGCTTCAAGCAATTGCTCGCCTTCTAGTTTCCAAGGAGACCAAAGCTTTTCTGGCTCTGCAAGCCAAGAGGGTTTCGGTAAGCTGCCCGCTGTTGATGTTGGGAGTAAAATCGCCATATTAAATCTTCTATCTTTAAATTCTTTATCAAAAAATCAATTTCTTGCACATGCAAGAAATCTAGTGTCTAAATCAAATTGCGATTAGGCAGCACTTTCAACAGTAAAGTTGGCAGCCCATTCATCCAAAATGTCTTTATATGGCTTAATGAAGTTTTCTTCAGTCCATTTGCCCTGTTTTACTGCCAATTGACCACGTTCAACACGGTCATATACCACTTGAGTCAGTGAGAAATCTTGATAGTTCAAGCTTGGCTGATATACCAAACCTGCCACTGAATTGGTATTGTAAATTTCAGGACGATATACTTTTTGGAAGCTTTCCATCGTGCTGATCGCACTGATCAATTCAAAATCTGTGTAGTCGCTCAGCAAGTTATTTGCAGAATAGAAAGCCAATGGCGCAGTTGCATTTTCAGGTTTAAAATATCGGACGCTTAAGCCCATTTTTGCAAAGTATTCATCGGTACGTGAATAATCATCATTGGTGTATTCCACACCTAAAATAGGATGCACATTGGCAGTACGGTAATAGGTTTTAGTCGTTGACACGCTTAAACAAATCACCGGCTGTTTTTTAAATTCGGCTTTAAAAACCTCTGAATTTACAAGGTGCTGATACAGCTTGCCGTGTAAATCACCAAAGTCTTCTGGCTTTTCATTGAACTTGCAACCTAGTGCTGGCAATACCACGCTAAAGTCATAATCACGCACATAAGATGAAAAACTGTTGCCAATCATGCCTTCAATACGTTCATTGGTTTTATGGTCGATAATGGTACTTTTTAAAGTTTCAATAAATGGGAAAGTTTGACCATTCCCTTCTACATCAAGCTCTGCAGAAATAATGTCAATTTCTAGTGAATAGCGGTCTGCATTAGGGTTGTCACAGCTTGCCAAAGTATTGAAGCGGTTGTTGATCATTGCCAATGTACGGCGTAAGTTTTCTTCACGGTGTTCACCGCGTGCTAAATTGGCAAAGTTTGTAGTTTGGCGTGTGTTATTTGATGGTTCGTAGTTCTCATCAAAACGAATTTTTTTAATTGAACATTGAAATGCTGTACTCATGGAGATTCACAACCCTAAAAATAAAATATCAAAATTTCTGTCTGGGTTAAGTTATACGTGAACATAAAGATGAATAAAAATGATTTAACCTCAACACAAAGTGAGTGAAATTCATGTTTGTTGATTTTATCAGATGCATTTGTTCAACTGAGAGCGATAAAAACAGATCAGATAAAAATAATCACGCACAATAATTTTTACTAAAATATTGAATAAACAGTAAGTTAATTATTTTTCTTAACAAAGTTCTATTACAGCATAGAGCCGTACTGATGAAGTGAATGAAAACTTGGCTTTCAGAAGAGTCACCATTGGAATTCGGTGATTTATTCAGCTAAATGAATTTAGCTCATCTTAAGCTGAGAAAAGATCAAGCTCTTCATTCTTTATGGTGCATCTAAATCTTTAAAATATCAGGTATCAGTGAATCCATTCTTTTATAACGATGATGTCTAACAAACTTGAACGCCAAAAACTGACTTTACCCAAAGGTCATGACAAACTTCTGCTCCACTCTTGCTGTGCGCCCTGTTCTGGCGAAGTCATGGAAACCTTAATTGAATCCGGCATCAATTTTTCCATCTTCTTTTACAATCCGAATATTCATCCCGTCAAAGAATATGAAATACGCAAAGAGGAAAATATCCGCTTTGCGGAAAAGCATAATATTCCGTTTATCGACTGTGATTACGACACAGACAACTGGTTTGAACGCGCTAAAGGCATGGAGAATGAACCTGAAAAAGGCATCCGCTGTACCATGTGTTTTGATATGCGCTTTGAACGCACCGCCCTGTATGCGTCAGAACATGGCTTTAGCCTGATCAGCAGTTCATTGGGTATTTCACGCTGGAAAAATATGAATCAGATCAATGATTGCGGTCATCGCTCTGCTTCACATTATTCAGGTATTACATACTGGGACTATAACTGGCGTAAAAATGGCGGCGTAGTGCGTATGCTGGAAATCAGCAAGAATGAAGAATTTTATCAGCAGGAATACTGTGGCTGTGTATATTCACTGCGGGATACCAACCGCTGGCGCATGAGTCAAGGCCGTGACCGCATCAAACTGGGTGTAAAATTTTATTCCAATGCCATGGACGATGAAGATTAACGGCCTTCCCTTAAGCCTCTGAAGTCAAATACCAATTTTTCCAAGAGCTGGTGCCGCGCACTTCAATTGGCACAGTTGCGATCAGTTTATCTTTTAAAATTTCAGTCTGTTCAACGGCTTTAGCGAGTCTGGCTTTGACCGAATGAATGCATTCACGGTCCCCAAATTCACAGCGGTCTAAACTCGTGCCGCCGCATGGCCCATTGGCCAAACCCTTGGGGCAAGTTTCTGGGCAAATATATAAAGTATCTCCCAGGCGGCACTGCCCGCAGCTCTCACAGCCCACAATACTATGCTTACTGATATGTTCCGTTTTCAGCAAGGTTTTTGCAGCTGCCCTGCGTTCCCAAAAGGGCGAGTTGAAAATAAATCTTCCGACGCCTTTGGCAATTTTTGAATCAAAAAAAGCATCATGCATGACATGCAATTGATGATATTTCATGATCTGACCCGAAGATGGCGGGCGTGAAAAATCAGCCGGCTCCGGCATCAGCTCTTTGCCTGTTTTGATTTGCCATAATGACGTCCACAAAGCCTCAAGCGCGTGTAAATCCAAATGACGGTATTCCTCGATATAGCTTTCCAGCAGCATCTGCTCTTCTGGCTTATGACAGGCAGATAAATCCACCCCTGCAAAACCCAAGTGTTGGCAGATTAAAATCTGTAAGGCGCAGCGCAGATAAACCCGTTCGCTCAGCCCTGCCTGCTTTTCTTCCGCCAAAACTTTGAGCATATGGGGGGTAATGACAATCCCAGCCACTTTATGTTTCAGCATAAAATTGGCGCGCGCTAAACTGAGCGGCATCACGCATGCAAGGATATTCTGAGTATAGTGATGCCGTTTTAAAAATGCCTGAGCCTGCTTGAGCGCCTCGATGTCATAGCCTAATTGGGTAACAATAAAATCGGCGCCGGCTTTAATTTTCTTATGCAGCTTTAAATATTGCGCATCACGTTCAGCTTCAGCATATTTAAATGGATTAAATGCAACACCAATGCAAAAACCGCCAGACTCTTTGGCCGCCATAACGGCATTGACCGACTCTAAATAGCGGCTGCGCTCTGCGCTGTCATTTCCTTTGTGATGCTCTTTCAGCTTATCTCCAGTCAGCAAAAGTAAGTTTTGAATATCAGCAGCTTTTGCTTGCTGCAAGAAATATTCTAAATCCTGAATATCCCGCCCCTTGCCAGCAAAATGCAGCACTTTTTCAACTGCATCTGGATATTGCCTGCTCGCGTCAAGCGGCGCCATGTCATGATCAGAATGTACCCGGTCTGCCAACGTCATCATTGCAGGATAACCGGCAAATACCGTTTTCACGGGAAAGACTTCATTGAATGAGCTGAGATATTCCACTAGGACACAAAATTTGTTTTGCTGGAAATAGGAAAATAATTGAGACATGCAGATTGAGAGATTTAAAGCATCAAAAGAGAATGCGCTAAATTATAGGCTAAAAATAGAAATGCGGCCTGCTGCAAATGTTAAAATCATGCGGCCACTTCTATCAAAAATAAATAGCCCGTCTCATGCTTATTTATGGTGTTGTACATATTTCATTTTGATTTCAATACCATGTGGCAGGTTCAACTTCAGAAATGTAAAAATGAGTTCAATACTGCCATCACCCTTTTTTCTTGCACAAAAAAACCCGATTTAAATCGGGTTTTTTAAAATTCATTACATATATGATCTAGAACGGAAGATCATCGTCCAAATCTGCTGGAGCTGCTGCTGGCGCTGCTTGCGGCTTAGGTGCAAAACTGCTTGGGTTATTGTTGGCATAGCCATTGCCTTGTGCATTGCCGCCTTGATTGCCATAACCGCTTTGGCTAGCGCCGCCTTGATTGCCGTAACCGCTCTGCTGGTTATTGTTATAACCGCCTTGCTGGTTATTATTGAATCGCGGCTGTTCAAAGCTTTGACCCTGCTCACCTTGCGGACGGCTGCTGTCCAGCATTTGCATCTGTTCACCGCGAATTTCAGTCGTATAGCGCTCTTGACCATTTTGGTCTGTCCATTGACGGGTACGCAATGAACCTTCAATGTACACTTTAGAGCCTTTGCGCAGGTATTGCTGAGCAATTTCACCTAAACGGTTATGCAGCACAATACGGTGCCATTCCGTTTGTTCTTTGCGCTCGCCAGTACTTTTATCTGTCCACGAATCGCTGGTCGCGATAGAGAACTGAGTTAGCGAACCGCCATTCGGGAAAGTTTTTGTTTCAGGATCTCGACCTAAAGTACCAACTAAAATGACCTTATTAACACCACGCATCTGAGGTAATCTTCCTATTTGTTTCTATTATTTACTTTATAAGAGTTATGCTTAAATGGCTAGCTCTTTCCCTAACAACTGCGTTAAGTGCTGTCGCGCTGGCTCATCTATGAGCTGCTTATCCACTTTTATATACGCCACTTGCTGGTCAGACATCACCACGACCTCTTCAATACCACGAATTGCCAAAAGCTGAGAAGTCCATTCATCCGTTTCTTTACCTTCCGGCAAGCTGAAAACCACTGAAGATAAATAGCGCGGCTGCGCCAAACCAAAGCTGATGAACAGCCAAAGAACCGCAATAGCAGTCAGAATACCCCAGCCCATGGCCGTATTATTCAACAGCAGGAGCTGGCCGCCCAGCATGCCGCCAAAAAACGCGCCTAAAAACTGCGAACTGGCATTCACGCCCATAGCCGTGGCTTTCGACTGAATTGGCGCCGCTTTTGACAGCCAAGACGGCAGCAGCGCTTCCATCACGTTAAAGGCAATAAAAAATAAGCCCAGCCCCGTCAGCAGAATATATTTGGATTCATAGCCAAAAATCAGTACAGCAAGACCCAAAATAATGCCGCCAATGGCGGTGAGGAAAATGCCGCGCATTTTGCGGTATTTCTCTGCCAAAATAATACTTGGGAAAGCAAAAAACAGGCTGATCACCAGCAAAGGCAAATACACCAAACCATGGCTGGACAGCGGAATTTTGGCAAAATCAATCAGCTGCGACGGCATATAAATAAACATTGCTGTCAGCAGCAAATGTAGCGCAAATACCGATACATGCAGACGGTTTAGGCTGCCCATTTTCAGCACTTGCTTCAGCTGCGTCAGGTAGCCTTGCTGATAATTACGGTGATGGCGGGTGACTTTCGGCACCAGCAGCAGCATGGAAATTGCCGCCAAGCCCATAATAGTCGTCACCCAAAACAGGCCAGAAATGCCGACGAGACCTGTCAGCCACGGCCCAATGCTGAATGCCACCACAAAGGATAAGCCAATGCTCATACCCATCGCAGCCATGGCTTTGGTGCGCTGTTCTTCACGGGTCACATCCGCCAAAAGCGCCATAACCACCGCGCTGACAGCGCCGCCGCCAGCAATTGCACGGCCGATAATCACGCCATAAATGGTTTCAGACATGGCAGCAATGGCGCCGCCCAATGCAAACAGCAAAAGGCCGAAGACCACCAGCGGCTTACGGCTGTAGCGGTCTGCAATCAAGCTGAAAGGAATCTGTAAAATGGCTTGCGTTAATCCGTACACGCCCACCGCCAAACCAATCAGCGCAGGCGTTGCATATTGATAAGACTGCCCCGCCACAGAAAAGACCGGGATAATCATGAACAGGCCCAACATGCGCAATGCAAAAATACTGCTTAGGGCAAAAGTTGAGCGGCGTTCTAAAGCATTCATCATATCAAAAGCATAAATTCAGGGATTAACAGATAGCGATATCCTACATCATTCCAGCAGCCTGCGCTGAGGTATTCATGTACTCGCCAGAGAATAAAAAAGGGCGCAATCAATGCGCCCTTTAAGTATAACCGCTTTTCATGAAGCGTAAATTAACCGCGCAGCGCCTGGCGCTTTTTATATTGAATTGATGCGAAGATTGCCCAAACAATAAATGCGACGCCAATCAGGCCCGTCACCACTTCTGGAATATGCACGCCTGTACCGCTGGCCAGCATGATGAATGCCAATGCGCCAATCGCATAGTGCGCGCCATGCTCAAGAAAAATATAGGCGTCCAACGTGCCTTTTTCGACCAGATAAATCGTCATTGAACGCACGAACATTGCGCCAATCGCTAAGCCCAGCATAATGATGACCACATCTGAGGTAATCGCAAATGCGCCAATCACCCCGTCAAAACTGAATGAAGCATCCAGCACTTCCAAATACAGGAAGCCGCCGATACCCGCTTTAATTACGCCAGTTGATGCGCCGTTGGCATCATGCGCAATTGCATTGCCGTCTTCATCAATTTCCGGCTCACCGCCCAGCAAATGGCTCAGCACTTGTACGCCGATATAAATCACAATGCCCCAGATCCCCGCCATGGTCACGACCAGACGTTTCGCTTCTTCAACATTGGCTGCCATAATCAGCAGCGCAATTAAAGCCAGAAAAGCGGACATGGCAGGCACATTGGCCAAATTCGCCAAGCGCGCTTCCAGCCAGCGGAACCAATGTGTATCTTTACCTTCATCTAGGAAAAAGTTCAGGAACACCAGCAATAAGAAAGCGCCGCCAAAGGCAGCAATTTCAGCATGATGCGCCATCAGCTTGGCAGAATAGTTAATCGGGTCATTTAAAGCCATTTTCACGACTTCCATCATGCCCATATCTGCAGTCACGGCAACAATCACGATAGGGAAAACTAAACGCATGCCAAACACAGCAATAACGATGCCTACGGTCAAGAAAATCATTTTCCAAAAATGATCCCAGCCGCGTAAAACTGAAGCATTCACAACCGCGTTGTCAAAAGACAGCGACACTTCCATCACCGCAAGGATTGCAGTGATGGTCAGCGCAGTGATCATGGCCTGAACACCTGCGTTTGGCCCGTGGCTAAAGCCCCAGTACGCAGAAATTGCCAGACACACGATCGTAAAGAAGATGGAGAAACCAAAATGTTTCAGCATGACATTCGACCTATGAATTTATTAAAATGTGGGAAATTGGGTAAAACTTAAAGAAAAGTGTTTAAGATTTAATGTGCGCAATTATGAACTTTTTTTCTATCGATTCCAAAACACTTCGTATGATTTTCTTGAATAGATAAATGCTTTCCCGCTAAATTGAGGAACAGGCTTATTTTTTATTGATGTTTTTGCAAAAAGAGCAACAGACCGCAGCACGACAGAACGTTGCGCCCTTGCACTGAAGTGGCCTGATTATTTCCTTTAAGTTCTGCGGTACCAGCCCAGATAAATTCCCATCGCAATCACCACCAGAAAAATCATCCAGCGGGCTTCACGAAATTCTGAACGCGCTTCGGCTTTAGCTTCCGCTGTTTCTGAGCCGTACTGTGATTTCACCATCGGGTTTAATTTGGCGATTGCCGCCAAATCTTTCGGCTGCTCACCTTCACCAATCAAGATATACAATCCTTTGACTTCCATCTCTTGCAGCGGACCCAGCACAATGGAAAGCCCTGCAGTTTTGGCATTATAGTCTGGCACCCAGTCTTCCACACGCGCATAAACATGCGCTCGGCTCGCATCAAAAACCTGAGCATCTGTAATTTTTTTGCCCGTCTGTTCCTGAATAATATCGGCTAAATCTTGATATTTTGACAGGGCATAGTCTTTACTGCGCGCCAATTGAATGCCCTCAAAATTCAGATCATCTGATTTTTTGGCTGGCTCATTTTTAAATAGCAGGCCTTCCGGCGTCAGTTTCAATCCCATGGCAGTGTTATCAGGCGCTTGATTGGCCTGCGTCACGATATAGACCATTGACCAAATTTTCGCGCTAGGCGAAACGGCTGCAGTTTGAGCTTTGTAAAGCTGTTCTACTGAGGGTTGAATCACCTGCTCAAAGGCGATAATTTTGGTGTCTTCTGCATATGCAGCTGCGCTCAAAATGAGGCCAGCAAAGCACCCGAGTAATTTCTTGAACATCACATTCTGCTCTTATAATGATTAAAAAACATATTATTTTTCATCATTATAAGCTAAATCACCGCATCCGCATCTATGCAAAGTAAGATTAAATCATTGGAAAAATTAAGGTTTTTGTGACATTTATGCTGTTTTTCTAATCAACTTTGCTTAAATATTCTAAAACTGCTGCCACACATAAATCAGCACTGCCGCTGCCACAGTCCAGCCTAAAGCGGCAGTCCCTAAACAGCTCCACAAAGGCATTTTTTCTGCCAGAAGATACACCAGCAGCAGATAAACAAAATAGGGAATTAACGACCAAATGCCGAATAGCGCCGTTTGGCGTAAGGCTTCTGCACCTTTTTCCTGTGAGACAATCACATGCGCAATAAGGGCAAAAGTGGGAAACAGCGGGACAAGACCCGCAATATAAAAAACTTTGCTTCTCGAAAAAACGGCAATGATGAGCACCGCCGCTGCACCCAGCAGGCTTTTTAAAAATAGGGACAGCATATTTATCTTTCTCTGAGCCTTTTACGCATGCACTCGGGATATATCAGTTCGGGGTTTTACACAGCAGATTGCTTTGAAAACGCTGTTTTTGCTGTACGGCCAGCTGCTTAAACTGCGCCTGAACTTTTAAATCAGACGCACTCATTAAATGCTGATTGGCATCCATGATGGCCAGCATCTGATCATAGTGCTGCGGAATCTGCTCACAGCTCAGCTTTTTTTCTTCAGCTTGAGTTTTGGCTTGGCCCAGCTGCTGCACCAGCAAATCAATTTTTTCACTTTCTGCTGTCAGCGCTTTGGAAGCCTGCTCGACTGTACTGTATTTTGCAGCGTGCGACTTCGCTGCAGGTTCTTTTTCGCAGGCAGTCAGCGCAGAGATCATCAAGATGGCCGCCGCAGTGCTTTGCAGCAGCTTTTTTTGCTTTAAATTCATATTTGTCTTTTATCCGCTCTGCCAGACCTTTGCTGTCTCAGGTGTTCATCAATCACCATTGTCCAGTTTAGCAGATTTGGTTGCACTCCCCCACTAAGTAAGCAACAGCCGATTGACCCGAATTCTGCCCCGTTTTTCTTCATCGCAGCCTTTTTCTCATAATATAAATACGAAATCCAAGGTTTTTTACACTTGAACATTTTTCATGCGCTATCATATATACCCTTCAATTTGCACAAAACCGAGATGTTTTTATGAGCCAAAGCCACATCCGTATTCGAGGCGCACGTACCCATAACTTAAAAAATGTGTCACTCGATATTCCCCGCGACAAGTTTGTGGTGATTACGGGGCTTTCGGGTTCAGGCAAATCCTCTTTAGCCTTTGACACCCTGTATGCCGAAGGCCAGCGCCGCTATGTAGAATCTCTGTCTGCCTATGCGCGCCAGTTTTTATCGCAAATGGAAAAACCCGAAGTTGATTCGATTGAAGGCTTAAGCCCTGCCATTGCAATTGAACAGAAATCCACCAGCCACAACCCGCGTTCTACGGTGGGCACAATTACAGAAATTTACGACTATTTGCGTCTGCTGTATGCGCGTGTCGGCACACCGTACTGCCCAGAACATGACTTGCCAATGGTGGCGCAAACCGTTTCTGAAATGGTCGATGCCGTGAAAGGATTGGAAGAAGGTACGGCGCTGATGCTGCTGGCGCCTGTGGTGCGTGAACGCAAAGGTGAATATACCGCCCTGTTTGAACAGCTGCAAAGCCAAGGCTTTGTCCGCGCACGCGTGGACGGTGAGATTATGGAAATTGATCCGCCGCCAGAATTGGACAAAAAGAAAAAACACACCATTGAAGTGGTGGTTGACCGCTTTAAAGTGCGCGATGATTTAGGCAACCGTATTGCGGAAAGTTTTGAAACTGCGCTGCGTCTAGGCGGCGATATCGCGATGCTGTCGTGGATGAAAGGCGAACACGAAGACCGCGTCTTTTCCGCCAAGCACTCTTGCCCCGAATGCGACCGCGCCGTTGCTGAATTAGAACCGCGCCTATTTTCGTTTAACAACCCTTTTGGCGCATGCCCGGTCTGTGACGGCTTAGGAACACGCAGCCATTTCAGTGCGGACAAACTGATTCCAAACAATGCGCTCAGCATCAGCGAGGGTGCAATCCGAGGCTGGGATAGACAGCGTCCGTATTATTACAGCATGCTGCAAAAAGTGGCGGATCACTACAGTTTCACACTAGAAACACCGTGGAATGAGCTGGATGCCGACACCAAGAAAAAATTCCTTTACGGCACGGGTAAAGAAAAAATTGACCTGAGCTATATTGATGAACGCGGCCGCCGCCACAGCCGTGTGCAGGCCTTTGAGGGCATTTTGCCGCATTTGGAACGTCGCTACCGCGAAACCGAATCCAACTATGTGCGGGAAGATTTGGCGCAGTATCTGTCAAATGCTGCCTGTGATGCCTGCGGCGGTTCACGTCTGAACGAAATTTCACGCAATGTGAAAATTTTGGACAAAACCATTGCCGAAATTACCAAGATGTCGATTGGCGATGCCGAAGATTATTATCAGCACTTAAATTTAAGCGGCGCCAAAGGCGAAATTGCCGACAAAATTTTTAAGGAAATCCGTGAGCGCCTGCATTTCTTAGTGTCAGTCGGCCTGAACTATTTAAGCCTGTCACGTTCTGCAGAAACACTGTCTGGCGGTGAGGCGCAGCGAATCCGTTTGGCTTCGCAAATTGGCGCGGGCCTGATGGGCGTGATGTACGTACTGGATGAACCCTCGATTGGCTTGCATCAGCGTGATAATGACCGCCTGCTGGAAACCTTGGTGCGCCTGCGTGACTTAGGCAACACGGTGCTGGTGGTGGAACATGATGAAGACGCGATCCGCGCAGCCGACCATATTATTGATATCGGCCCTGGTGCTGGCATACATGGTGGTCATGTGATTGCTGAAGGCACTTATGATGAAATCCTAGCCAATAAAGACTCACTCACAGGTCAATATCTTTCAGGCAAACTGAAAATTGAAGTACCAAAAAAACGCATCCAGCCGCCAAAACCAGATGAACAAATCAAACTGATGGGCGCAGCAGGCCATAACCTGAGAAATGTCGATTTGACCATTCCTTTAGGCATTATGACTTGCGTGACGGGTGTTTCGGGTTCAGGAAAATCGACCTTAATTAACCGTACATTATTGCCTTTAGCCGCAACGCAATTGAACGGCGCAACTACACTGACCGCTGAAAAATTTGATTCTATTGATGGCCTGCAATTCCTTGATAAAGTCGTAGACATTGACCAAAGTCCGATTGGCCGTACCCCGCGTTCTAACCCTGCCACCTATACAGGTTTATTTACGCCAATCCGTGAATTGTTCGCGCAGACACAGGAAGCCAAAGCCCGCGGCTATGCTGCAGGACGTTTCTCGTTTAACGTCAAAGGCGGACGCTGTGAAGCCTGTGAAGGCGACGGCATGATTAAAGTGGCCATGCACTTCCTGCCAGACATGTATGTGCCTTGCGATTCTTGCCACGGCAAACGCTATAATCGTGAAACGCTGGAAGTGAATTACAAAGGTAAAAACATTTCTGATGTGCTGGAAATGACTGTTGAAGATGCGATGCATTTCTTTGATGCGATTCCTGTCATTCACCGCCGTTTGGAAACTTTGAATCAAGTGGGCTTGGGCTATATCCGTTTGGGTCAGTCTGCAACGACGCTGTCTGGCGGTGAAGCGCAGCGCGTGAAATTGGCGCGTGAATTGGCGAAGCGCGATACAGGTAAAACACTGTATGTGCTGGATGAGCCGACCACAGGCCTGCATTTCCATGACATTGCCAAATTGCTGGACATCCTGCATGAGCTGCGCAACAAGGGCAACACCATTGTGGTGATTGAGCATAATCTGGATGTGATTAAAACCGCAGACTGGATTATTGACTTAGGCCCTGAAGGCGGCGCTGGCGGCGGGATGATTATTGCAGAAGGTACACCTGAAGAAGTGGTGAAATCTAAAGTTTCACATACAGCGAAGTTCTTAAAACCATTGTTGAAATAGAATCTCCCCCCTTGCGGAGCAGTGCTCCTCATCTTTAGTAAAGAGGGGAAACTCCCTCCTTTTTCAAAGGAGGGCTGGGGAGGATTTTAAATATATAAATTTCATGATAAAACGGTGATTCATTGACCGTTTTTTTATTTTATGACTTTATTAGAAATATTAGATACTTCTGTGAAAATTGGCTTAGGGGCACTAATTACTGGAATATTTGCTTATTTCAATCAAAAAGTGAATATATCTGCATCAGTAACAAAAGAAAATCTTCTATATAATCGAAATCTCTTAACGAATATTTCAAAAGATGTTGAAGAAATTAATCATCTCATTTTGAAAATGTGGGCCATTTTTGAATTTGAAACTAAACAAACACCTATCTATAAGAATAAAATTCTAGACAGACTTGATCCTTTGCGCATTTCATTATTTAACGACTTTAATTTACTGAGTAAAAATGAAGGCTTACTTTTATTACACGGTTTCACACAACAACAAGAAAATTTAAGAGCTTATGGTGAATTACTTGGGAAATTTAATTCATATACTCTTTTCAGAAATGGTGCTATCGATATTGAAACAACCAAACAATACAGAACGGAAATTTTAGAAACAAGGAAAGGACTTTATAACAGCTTAAATAAGGCCATTCCTAAATAATTTATCGGCATCAATATCCAATCACATGACCCGCGACATAGATGTCGCCCGTTTGACTGGGGTACACGGACGTGCCCTCAGTCAAACTGAAAAAATTTGCTACTTTTGTTCTTTCAAAATTAGAAAGCTTCCTACACAACTTAATTAACAAATCATGACGCAAAATGAGGACGTGCTAACTGATATTCCTAATGCAAATTGCGAATAATAAGTCCTCTTTCATCAATTATTTTTTGAACTTTTAAAAATCATGATGTAAGTTCCCTCTCCTTTCAGGAGATGAGAAGCACTGCTTCGCAAGGGAGAGGTTGTTTTATGTTTAAAATCCCTCATCCTAACCTTCTCCCAAAGGGAGAAGGGACTTTCATTGATAATTTAAGTACCGATTAATGATCATTTTTTGATTTATGAAAGAACTCTATTATTTATATTAAATAAAGACTTCTCTCTTAACTTATACAAATTAACGTGACCTTCTTCAAAATACCCAGTAATAAAACCTAATCCGAAACCGAGTTCTTCCCTTTCGCCTTTGCCCGAAACAACGCCTCATCCGCCCGCGCCAGCAACGCGATCCAACTTTCCGCACCCACCGCTGCCCCAGCACTGATTGAGACATTGACCTGCTCAAAGCCTTCTCTCTGAAACAGATCAGAGGCCAAAACAGCCTTCCTTATTTTTTCCGCAATTTTCAGCGCCCGCTCCAAGCTGATATTTTCAACCAGCACCAAAAACTCATCTCCGCCATAACGCACCAGCAAATCAGACGCCCGTATGCTTGCCTTTAAACTTTCCGCGACAGACTGAATAACGGCATCACCCACAATATGGCCAAAACGGTCATTCACCTGTTTGAAATTATCAATATCAATCACAATTAGGCAGGTATTCTGAAATTGGCTGGACTGTTTTTCCAGCAGCTTAATATATTCATCCAGCGCAAAACGGTTCGCTACTCCAGTCAAAGAGTCTGAATGCGCAATATGCTTCAGCTGAAACTCCAGCGCTTCACGCTGATGCAATTTCTTTTGCAGCCGATGAATCGCATCAAAAAGACTCAGGCTCTGCTTTGAAGATTTTTCAGATGACGTTTTCGATTCAGGATGAGCCAGCTTAAACAGCTGCTCCCGAGCCTGAATTAAAGGTCCAAAAACCCATTTTCTCGCATAAATCATGGTCATAGAAACCGTCAGCAAAGACACCAGCACCATTAAAATGGCATAAATTAGTTTCTTTTTGGCATTTTGCTGTTCGCTATACGCCACTTTCACGCTGGACTCTAAAATGTAATTCTGCAGTTCCACTACGGTTGCAAAACCGTCGACCATTGAGCGAGTCAGTTCAGGACCCGTCATTCTATATGGCCGCGCATTTAAACTGTCATCGACTAAATTGGCAATGACTAACAAACCATGATCAAAAAAACCGTGTTTTACCCGCAGGTACAGTGTATCAAACGTTGCCGTTTGACTATTTTTAGGCTGAATCACGCCCACCAAACGCCATAAATATTGGGTTTGGTGCTGCGTCTGCAGCGAGCTTGCCAAGTTTTCAGTGGGAATAGATTGCTGGAAAGATACGGCCGGCATAATATTCGATGCTGATCGCCCCGCCTGATCACGCAATTCAGACAATAATAAAATTAAAGTATAGTAATTCGACAATGCCTGATCTTTTTGCTCGGCGTCATACACCAAGTTTTGCATGACGGCATCACAGGCATCCCACGCATGGAACATCGCGGTAATGGCGTCATTCATATGACGCATCGTGCGCTGTTTATACGGCGTTGCCGCATAAGCATCGACCTGCTGGCGGCCCCGCATCAAAGCAGGAACAAAATTTCGCCTCAAATCCTGCGCCGCGCGATGTTGCCCCGCATGATTCAGACTTTGCACAGTCGATTGCAGCAACTGATCGACTTGAACCCGATACTGCTGAAGTTCCGCTAAATATTTTTCTGCATCTTCAGGCGCACCTGTCATAGCATTATTGGAAGGCGCACGCTCTCTCGAAACTTTATTGGTCAATTCGGATAATATTTTGAGACTCTGAATTTCTGAAAGCGCTTCTGAACTTTTTTTATAGCTGATATAGCTGCTGACAATCAGCGGCAAGCCTATCAGCAATACAGTCAAAACAATGACCAGCATCGCAACCCAAAGACGGCGGCGGATATGTTCCGAACGCAATGCATTGCTAACCATAATCTTAACCCCGTATCCAAAGACCATAGCGCCTGAACAGCACTGCATCAAAAAAATGCCACTGGAGATTATATATTTGTGACTTAACTCACATTATATTTAATTAAGGTATTTTAATACACACCATTCAGAAGATTTTATGATTTAAATCATTTGAGTACCGGATGAAATGCCGTATGTGCAGCATCTGTTCATGATGCGATGGAGCAGTGAATGAGCCGGCTCACCGGATTAATAATTACGCCAAGTCCGAACGATCGCCGTTACTTTGCCCACTAAAAATTCAGTTAAAAAAAAGCCCAGCTTTGGGGAAAGCCGGGCGGATAAAACAAAATATGTGGAGAGTCGGTCGAAAATCACCAAAATAGCAACAAAACCGATCTAATTTTTAAATTATGTGATATTTCGCAAAATAAGTAAAGATTATTTTGCATTACAAAACGCATTTATGAAAAAAAATGCCTATAATTCACATAATATGTGTTTATAAATGAATACAGCGAGTTATCGACAATCACCGCATACGCTATTTTATTTTTGAATGCCATCAATGACCTGCCTAAGAATGCAGCCTTAATATGCATAACAAAAAGCCTAAATACCTGTAATGCCCATGAATATTTGATTCGGAATAGGCAGTAATGGTCGTGGGATATTTTTTAACAAAAGGTAAACTTTAAAAAATAAAAATGCGTAATTTGAAGACAATTTTAAAGTCTTGGGCACTCAATCTGCTGGCTTTTTAAGCAGGGCCGCCGTGAAGATTATCAAAAGATTCGATAACTAATTCTCATTTATTATAAATTTTAACGATTATTTTTTTAAAATTAATTCAATATATCAATCCACAATTTGGCTAAAATCAGAAAAACTAAAAATAGAATTTACATATTTCACTGTAATGGCAGTGTTTTTAGATCGAATTATGAAAAAATCAGGTATACATTTTTAATACAAAATAGATTTTAGAGCAATTATTCAAATTAAGAATGTTCTTTTAGTTCATTGACTTAATAAATTGTTACAATACAATGCGCAATGTTTAATCCATTTGCAACATTACTGGTAACTCTTATGAAAAAACTCGGTTTAGCCACTGCATTATTATTAGCAATGACCGGTGCTCAAGCGTATCAAGTAGAAGTACAAGGTCAATCTGAGTACATCGATACTACGACTAATGACAAAGACTTCACTGGCGGTGTTCAAGGCACTTACTACTTCAAAAATGTTGACTCTTCTAAAGGTCCATTGGCTGAAGCTGCATTTTTAAACCAAGCATCTAACGTATCTGCTGCGTATAACTACGGCGAATTCGGTACTGACGGTATTGACGTTACTGCTCACAACTTTGGCGCGAAAGGCGAAGTTTTCGTACCGACTAAAGTTGTTCCTGTATATGCAAGCGCGTCTTACAGCCACACAATTTTAGATGCTAAAAACAATGCATCTGCATTCTTAGAAGACAGCGGCGACCGCTATGCTCTAGAAGTTGGTGCGCTTCCTACAGCTAACTTCTTAGTTGCTGTAGGTTACACAAGCGCTGCGAACCAAGCAGCTATTGATGCGTTCAATGTAATGGGTAACGGTGTTGCTAAGTCTGTAGCTGAAGCTGCAACTATTGGCGAAGACCAAGACGCAATCACTGCTCGTACTAAATACGTTGGCGCGATTGACGACACTAACATGGCAATCGGTTTCGAATCTGGCATCATCTATGGCGATGCTACTGCATTCCAATTCAAAACTGATCTTTACCTAAACCCTAAATTAAGCGTTGGTGCATCTTTCGCTCAATCTAGCTTTGAAGGTACTCCAGATACAGCTTGGGGCGCGAACGTAAACTACTTCATCACTCCTGCTGTTGCAGTTGGTGCATCTTACGTAAATGCAAATGCTGAAGGCGACATCAACGACACTCAAACTGTTGGTGTAAACGCTAAATTCCGCTTCTAATTCATTTTAGAAACTGAATACAAAAAGGGCGCTTTCAGCGTCCTTTTTTATGGCCTGAATTTTAGCTGCCTGACCTATTCATCTTTATGCTTATTCGGTAAATGCGCTACATATTGCAGTGCAATTAAGCGTGAAACAATCAACGCCAAAAACATCACCCCGCAAAACATCTGCAGCATCGCCAGCACACGTGCAGGCGCACTGGCAGGCATAAGATCAGAAAGCCCTGTTGCAGACTGCAGGCTGAAACTTAGAAACAGTAAATCCAGCCAAGACTGCATGCCAGGAATATCAGGATTGGCAAAACTGCCGGGATAAATCAGCTGGCAAATGCTGTACAAAAAGGCAAATCCCCAGGCAATCAAGGTAAATACGGCGCCTGCAGCGAACAGCTCATCTTTGGTTAAATAGCGGTCTGCAAACATATAGCGCAGCAAGCCATAAGCCGCGCTAAAGTAAGCCAAGGCTTCAAAGCAATGCGCCGCAATCTGAATCATTGGATGCTTAAAACCCAAAATCATCAAGGTCGAAAAAATCACCGCGCCGCTGACAAAACTGAGGCCTAAAATCGTAAACATTGGCGTCTGGCGGATGACTTTTGCAATCAGCAGCAGCACCAAAACCCCAAGCACCCACAGCAGCGCCCGATAACTCATACTGAAATTCGGCACAGCCGTTAAGATTAAAATCAGCAGCTGAAGCAGCAAAAGCCATGCCGAGGGCAATAAGCGAAAACCCTTCCAAAAATCGATTAGTCCTTGCATGCCCTGATCTCACACTCGTGTAAATATTTTTTATTCTGCAGGCCAATAAAGGGCCTCATCTGAATTTAACTTAGCATGAAGGCGCCGCCCGCCACAAAGTTAATTTTGTCAGAAGCGCATTCTGCCTGTATGCCTTACAAGCAGCAGGAAAAGTTACAGAATTGGATAAAAATAGCGCTGTGCATCCTCTCGAACATGGGCGTACATTAAGAATCATGTCTGCACGTGAGGACATACACATGAATATCCGGCTCTTCCTGCTTGCGCCCATTTGCGCCGTCGTCATCAGCGCCTGCACGCAAAACAGTCCACTATTGAAAGGCCATGAAAACTTCGTAGGCACATGGAAAACCGACCACAGTGAACTGGTGATCAAGCCGTCAGGTGAAGTCAGTTACCAGCACAAAGAACATACTGAAAAACGGCTGGCGGAAGAAACCTTCAGCGGCATTTCCTCTGCATCAGTCCAAGCCAAAATCAGCCATTTTGACAGTCAAAGCTTCCGTATCGGCGAAGGCAATCTGAATAAAGAATTTAAGATTGATCAGGCGCCGCATTTAACGCAAGGAAAATGGCAAATGATCTTAAATGGCGAGCGCTATACACGTCAGTAAAAAGGAGTATTCACTGCTGATGATTTTCTCCGCCTGTCATTTCGGACATAAAAAAAGCCCCTTGCGGGGCTTTTTATTGACGTTCAGATTAGTGATCTGATGCGCCAGAGATGCCGATACCTGTTTGCGAACGAACAAACTGTGCATCAAATGCTTTACGCTCTGCTTGCGCCTGTGCTGAGTTATCAGTCACAGAGAACAGCCAGCAGCAGATGAATGCCAATGGCATCGCAAAAATTGCAGGACCATTGAATGGGTTAACTGCTGTTTCAGCAATACCCAATGTATCTACCCAAACTGCTTTAGATAAGATAATCAGTGTCACCGCTGTAAGTAAACCGACCAGACCGCCGATCACCGCGCCGCGAGTCGTCAAGCCTTTCCAGAACATAGACAATACAAGCACTGGGAAGTTTGCACATGCTGCTACAGAGAATGCCAAGCCAACCATGAACGCAACGTTTTGCTTCTCGAACAAAATACCCAAGATCATTGCAAAGATCGCTAAGCCCAAAGTTGCAATTTTAGACATGCGAAGTTCAGATTCAGGTGTTGTTTGGCCTTTCTTGAATACGTTTGCATACAAGTCATGAGAGATTGCAGAAGCGCCAGACAGTGTCAGACCCGCTACAACTGCAAGAATTGTTGCGAATGCGACTGCTGAAATGAAGCCCATGAACAAGTCACCGCCCAATGCATCAGACAAGTGAACAGCCGCCATGTTGTTACCGCCAACAAGCTCAAGCTTACCTGTTACCGCCATTTTCGCTACGTCAAGGAATTGCGGGTTGTTCGATACATAAAGAATCGCGCCGAAACCGATGATGAACGTTAATAAGTAGAAGTAACCAATGAAACCTGTAGCAACAACCACTGATTTACGCGCTTCTTTGGCATCTTTTACTGTAAAGAAACGCATTAGGATGTGTGGAAGACCTGCTGTACCAAACATTAATGCAAGACCTAGAGAGATCGCATCAATCGGGTTTGCAGCCAGTTTACCTGGACCCATGATGTTGCCAGCTTCAGCCAGAGTCACATCGTGAACTTTAGCAAATACTTCAATTGACTGAGAGAACATCTCAGAGAAGCTGAAACCCACGCCTTTCATAACCATAAATGCCATGAACGTTGCGCCAGACAGCAGCATAACCGCTTTAATGATCTGTACCCAAGTGGTTGCCAGCATGCCGCCGAACATTACGTAAGCCATCATCAGAAGGCCAACAATGACCACAGCAATATTGTAGTTCAAGCCGAATAATAATTTAATCAGCTGGCCTGCGCCGACCATCTGAGCAATCAGATAGAATGCAACAACCACCAATGAACTCATTGCTGCCAAGGTACGCACTGGTTTTTCAGCCAAACGGAATGACACCACGTCAGATAAGTTGAACTTACCTAAGTTACGCAAACGCTCTGCTACTAAGAACAGTACAATTGGCCAGCCCACCATGAAGCCTAATGAATACAGCAGACCGTCAAAGCCCGAGCTGAATACCAATGCCGAAATACCAAGGAACGATGCTGCTGACATATAGTCGCCGGCAATTGCCAAGCCATTTTGGAAACCTGAGATGCCGCCGCCCGCAGTATAGAAATCTGCAGTATTGGTGGTTTGCTTTGCCGCCCATTTGGTGATTAATAGCGTAAAGCCCACAAAAATGGCGAACATGATGATCGCATGCCAGTTCGTCGCTTGCTGCTGCGCTTCACCTAAATCTGGTCCTGCCATTGCCATACTTGACATCAGCAGCGCTGGCGCAGCCAGCGCCTGAGCTTTCAATGAATTCCATTTCATCTTAGTGCAGTCCTTTCTCATGAGTGATCGCTTCAACTTCGCGCATTGCTTCTTCGTTTAATGCATCAAGCGTATTGTTCGCAATATACGAATACACGCCGCACAAAACAAAAGACAGTACAATGATGCTTAGGCCTAACGGCATACCGATGGTGGTTACACCGCCGCTCACTGATGACATTAAAAATTCTTTGTTGTAGCCGACTAACAGCATGAAGCCAACATACACCACCAGCATAATGATGGTTAATGTCCAGCTTAATCTACTTTTGCGGGCAACCATTTCCTTAAATTTTGGATTCTGTAGAATTTGCTCTACTTGTCTATCATCCATTGCCTTACTCCTGTCAGCGCCCAACCATGGACGCAAAATTTTTTAATTCGAATTATTTCGCCCCTAACATTAGCAATCTTGTTAGCCCTTTGTAATTTAGACTTTGGTCGTTAAATTTTGATCAGTTCCCTGCGAAGTTTCACAGATAAGGTATGATAAGCCTAAGATTTCAATATTGCGGGCAAGATGAACAGCTGGCTTATCATGGGGGTACTGGCCCTCTACATTGCACTTCTTTTTATTTGCGCATTCTTTGGTGAAAAACATGCCAGCAGGCTCAGCACCCGCGGGCGCATGCTGCTGTTCAGCCTGACCCTTGGCGTGTACTGTTCATCGTGGACATTTTACGGCGCCACAGGCGCGGCGGTGCGTGAAGGCATCATCTTCCTGCCGATTTATTTGGGGCCATTGCTGTTCGTTGCTTTGGGCTATGATATTTGGCGCCGCTTGGGCCGAGTGCGCCAGCATCACGCCATTTCATCGATTGCCGACTTTGTTGCCGCCCGCTACGGCAAGAGCGGGCCGCTGGCGTCACTGGTGACTATTTTAGCGGTCATCGCCATCATCCCTTACTTGGCGCTGCAGCTGCGCGCTATTGCGCTCAGCGCTGCTGTCATTCTAGATTCTCCAGCAGGCATCAGCAGCACCACCAATGGCGTGCTGTTCCTCACAGGGATTTTAGCTCTTCTGGCCATGATGTTCGGCACTCGGCAAATCGCCAATACTGAACAGCACGGCGGCTTGATGCTGGCAGTCGCTTTTGAGTCCTTTGTCAAACTGTTTGCGCTTTTGGCAGTCGCATTTTTCTTTGTTTTTGAGTCGCCCGAGAACCTGCATCAAATCAACGCTGATATCAGTGCAACTTTTAAAGACATACAGCTGTTTGGCGTCCCGGAAAGCTTCTGGATCCAAACCTTGCTGGCAGCACTGGCGATTATCTGCCTGCCGCGCCAGTTCCACGTTGCAGTGGTCGAACTGCGCGATGAAAAACACATCCGCGGCGCACGGCGATGGTTTGCGGTGTATTTAATTCTCACCATCATCGCAATTATCCCCATCGCCAGCTGGGCCTTGCATGCAGCGCCTGCGTATTTGGCCATTCCTGATGTTGCCGTGCTGTCACTGCCGCTCAGCTATAACCAAGACTGGCTGACACTGCTGGCATTTTTAGGCGGCTTTTCGGCCTCTACAGGCATGCTGCTGGTGTCATCGGTAGCGCTGTCCATCATGCTGAGCAACGACTTGATTATGCCGGCGCTATGGCGCACCAATCTACTATCACGCCATGACAAGCGCCTGCCGCTGGTGCTGAAGTTCACGCGCCGCGTCTGTATTTTGGCCGTCATGCTGCTGGGCTTTTTGTTCTTCCATTTCTTTAACGATATAGACCAGCTGTCGGTCTTTGGCTTATTGGCCTTCAGTGCAGTCGCGCAATTCTCCCCTGCCTTAATTGGCGGCCTGTACTGGCGCGGCGGCAGTAAGCAAGGTGTATATGCCGGTTTGCTGACTGGCTTTGCTCTGTGGGCTTATACTTTGCTATTGCCAACGGTGCTGCGCAGTCTGCCTGCAGAATTTAAAAGCTATACCAAAAGCTTTTTAGAGCAAGGCCCTTTTGGCATGAACT
This sequence comes from Acinetobacter sp. ANC 3813, assembly GCF_002135435.1. Lineage (GTDB taxonomy): Bacteria > Pseudomonadota > Gammaproteobacteria > Pseudomonadales > Moraxellaceae > Acinetobacter. Next base: position 510,701 of record NZ_NEGK01000001.1, read on the forward strand.
GGCTGCGTCCAGAAGCCTTGCTCGGATTTGAATCCTTTGACCCTTTAACGCATGGCGTTGTTTGGGCGCTTGGCCTGAATATTATTTTATACATTTGGGTATCGCGGATCTTCCGCCCGAGCATTGCAGAACAGATTCAGGCGGAAAGCTTTTTCTATTACGAAACCAAACCGCTGCCATCGCACAATACCTCTAACGATATTAATTATTTGCATCATGATGTTGCACGCTTAAAAGTCGGCGATCTGATTACACTGGCCAAACGCATTACCGGTGAGGGTGCGGCCACCCGTGCCTTCCAGCAGTTCTGTACGCAAAATAATGTCTCGCTGAATGAAAACAGCAGCGCCAACGGCATGTGGTGGCGTTTTACTGAGCAGTATCTGGCCGGAACCATTGGCGCAGCCTCAGCGCGTACCCTGTTGACCACGGCCATGGTCAATAACGGTCTGGCCCTCGGCCAAGTCGCTAACATTCTGGACCAAGCATCGCAATGGCAGCGCTTTAACCAAAACCTGATCATGACCATGATTGACCACATGACCCAAGGCGTCAGCGTGGTGGATGAAAACATGTGTCTAGTCGCATGGAACAATCAATATTTAATATTGTTTGATTATCCAAAAGATATTGTCTATGTCGGCTGTCCTATTGCAGATCTGATCCGCTATAACGCTGAACGCGGCGAATGCGGACCGGGTTCTGTCGAAGAGCATGTGCGTAAACGGATACACTGGATGCAGGTTGGCAGCTCGCACGAATTTGAACGCATCCGTAAAGACGGCCGTGTGATTCAAATGCGCGGCAACCCAATTGAGGGCGGCGGCTTTGTGACGACTTTTGCCGACATTACGGCCTTCCGTGAAAACGAAGCGGTATTGGAAGCCCGTGTGCAAGACCGCACGCAGCAGTTAGCAAATGCCCTGTCTGAGCAGCAGCTGGCGCGTGAAGTGGCCGATAAAGCCAACATGTCAAAAAGCCGATTTATTGCCGCAGCCAGCCATGACCTGCTGCAGCCGATGCACGCAGCGCGTCTGTTCAGCACAGCTTTAGAACAAAGCGTGCAAAGCGATGAAGACCGTAAAACCCTGCAGCAGCTGGACCGCGCGCTGCATGGCGCAGAAAGCATGCTCTCTGCGCTGCTGGACATTGCCCGCTTAGAAGGCGGTACCATTCAGCCGAAGCGCCAGTCTTATCCGCTGCATGATCTGCTCAGTGACTTAGAACTGCAATTTAAATCTATTGCTGCTCAGCGCGGCATTAAATTCAGCGTGCATGATGCGCAGTTCTGGATTGATACCGATCCGCAATGGATTCGCCGTATTATTCAAAACTTTGTCAGCAACGCGCTGCGCTACACTGCCCGCGGCCGTGTGGTGGTCGGCGTACTGCGGGCTGCTGGCAAACCGAACCATATCCGCATTGGGGTCTGGGATACAGGTCCCGGCATTGCAGAAGAACAGCGCATTAAGCTGTTTCAGGAATTCGAGCGCTGCGGCCACACCTCACCGTGGGGCGAACAAGGCCTCGGACTGGGATTGGCCATTGTACAGCGCATGACCAGCCTGCTGGACTACCCTGTGCATGTCCACTCAGAGCTGGGCAAAGGCTCCTGCTTCATGATTGATGTGCCCGTTGTCGAAGCGCCGAAAGTGACTGCTGCGCCAGTTCAGGCTGTGCCGCTGAAAACCAAAGCCTATAAAATTCTGTGCTTGGACAATGATGAAACCATTCTGGAAGGTATGTCTACATTATTGACCAAGTGGGGCTATCAGGTCTTTAAAGCCACTGAACCTGAACAGGCGCTGGAGATACTGCTGCAGGAAAATATTCAGGTATGGCTGGTCGATCAGCACTTGAACAATAACAAAGTCGGTTTGGATTTTATCGTAGACAACCGTCAGGAAAATGTACCTGTGGCGCTGATTACTGCTGATTCAGACCCTGAACTGCCGCAGCGCCTGAAAGAACTCAGCATTGTGCTGCTGAAAAAACCGCTGAAACCCGCATCACTGCGTTCGTGGCTATCTGGTTTAAAAATTTCAGGAAGCTAAAGCTGCAGTTTTTATACAGGTCCATTACTTAAGACCTCATCTGAAGCCCATTTCAATCACGTGAAATGGGCTTTTTTTAGCGCTAAATTCATCTGTGCTTAAGCCAAATAGCATTATTTTTTAATGCATAGGCAAAATGCAGCAAAAAATATGCGATATCCCGCATAAAAGATGACCAAAATGCTCAAATCCCCTTTGCCTATGGCAGAAATCAACCATTACACTGGGTGAACAAATGTATACTTAGTTACAATTTTAAAAGTCTATGTTTTATATAAAATATTAATAGAAACAATATGATTTAATACTTTAGTCGTATTTTTATTCACCCAGTTTAAAGCCTACAAGTAGTTCATGAATTGACCGTTTTCACTCAGCATCTAAAGCCAAGATATGCGTTCTGAAAATCGGTCTAACGCCTTCAACGGAGTTGAATTATGAATATCTATGAAACTGTGCCGCATGGCATTCACCGTACACAGCAATTTCACCGTGAATACGGCGCAAATGCCATGCTTCCTGAAATCTGCTGGGCTGAAGTTTTCAAAAACAGCAAACTGCACGACACACATTTGCAAGCGCTGGATACCTTGTACCAATGTGCTGTGCCCCTTGCGCTGCAGGTCTTTGATGAGCTGCAGTTTGATGTTTTTGCACCTTCGGCTTATGAACCGCAAGGCTTAGGCCTGTTTGACCGCTTGGCGCAGCAAGAAGAAAAGCTGCTGCAGCGCTTAGAAGCTGAGTCAGCAGATTTGAAGGAATCAACCCGTCATCAAATTTGGAGCATGCTGCTGCGCGGCGGCGCGGTGCTGGTATTCAAAGCATGGCTAGCCAAAGTCAAAACTGGACAAAATCAGCTGGATACGTCTCAGTTTGATGAATTGTCTGATTTGCTGTTTATTAAAACCTCACCTTTTGAATTGGCGGAACGCCTCGGTGTCGATGCCAATTCACAGCAGGACCATATTTTCCTTATGCATGGCAACGATGTCTATCTGGACCGCTTCAATAGTCTTGAAACCGCAGCGCTGTTTGTCGATCTGGGCGTATATGACGCCGCTTTCCTCAGCCTGCGCGATGACAGCGTCGCAGCGTACTTAAAGAACAAAGGTTATGTCACAGATGATCAGATTGATGAGCTGCAATGCGCTTTGAATCCGCTGTTCTGCACCGACTTGACCCCTAAACAGAACTATATTGCTTAAAAAGATATGGGGCTGCCGTTCAGTCAAAAAAAAGACCTCATCTGAGGTCTTTTTTTATAGCGTCCTAGCGCTTACATTTTCTTTTCTTCAATGTTCAGCGCATTAATGGCCAATACCGCCTGTGTACGGTTCTGTACACCGAGTTTGCGGAAAATCGCAGTAACGTGGGCTTTAATTGTCGCTTCAGACACATCCAGCTCATACGCGATTTGCTTGTTCAGGAGCCCTTCAGCAACCATCATCAATACACGGAATTGCTGCGGCGTTAAAGACTGAATGCGTTCTGCCAAAGCAGTTTCATCTGCTGCACGCGGATCAAAGCTGACATTGGTCAGCAAATTCGGCGGCAGCCAAATTTCACCTTCCAGCACTTGGCGGATCGCTTCGCCAATATGGCTTGGATGCGCAGACTTTGGAATATAGCCCATCGCGCCATGCGCAATGGCGCGCTGAATAATTGAAGTTTCTTCATGTGCAGAAACGACAATAATCGGTAAAGCGGGATATTGTGCACGAACATGAACTAAAGCTGAAAAGCCTGATGCACCCGGCAAGTTTAAATCCAGAAGGACTAAATCCGGTTCAGGACCATTCTCCAAACGTTCATAAAATTCATTTACTGCCGCCGTCTCATGAATTTGAGCTTGCGGTAAACTGTAGCGCACAGCTTGAATCAAAGCATGGCGGAACAGCGGATGATCATCAACGATTAATATGTTCATAAGCAGCGTGAAAGATCTTGTGCACAGTAAGCCCTATTCTAACCACACATGAGGCGATAAGGATATGCAAGTTATAACTATTTTTTTATCAAAGTGCAGTTTTACTGTACAAATTCTTCGGTTTTATGGCATTTCGTGAAATCTTCAATTCAAATCTTTTTTTCATATAAATTTAATCATTGCAGTGAAAATCCTTATCCAAATTCAATATAAATTGAAAATTCAAGCTCTTATCTTAAGTAAATTAGATAATTATTCACGCAATCACTTATATCTCAAAAACAGATAACTTTTAGACTTTTGCTTATTTTACAGGAATAAGCGCATTCAGCATTAATAAAGGTATTCCGAGCTAACCCACTTTTCAGGTTAAAAAATGTCTACTGTAAATGTTGCAAAAAACCTTCTTCAAAAACCGCTGAATATTGTTGCTGTTTCAGGCGGACTAAACACCCCGTCAAAAACAGAGGCGCTGGTGCAGGCCATTTTGGATGAGTTAGGCGATGCCACGCCGATCAATGTGCACTTTATTAAATTCAGTGAAATCGGCCATCTGCTGGGCGGCGCAATTTACCGCAATCAATTGCCGCAGCGTGTGCAGGACGATTTAGCCGCAGTTGAAGCAGCAGATGCATTGATTGTTGGCACACCCGTTTACCGTGCGTCATTCACCGGCCTATTCAAGCACTTCTTTGACTTTGTAGAACAGACTGCATTGGTGGATGTACCTGTGCTTTTAGCAGCCTCTGGCGGTTCTGAACGCCATGCCTTGGTGCTTGAACACCAATTGCGCCCATTGTTCAGCTTCTTTCAGGCGCAGACTTTACCCATTGGCGTCTATGCCACAGACAAAGACTTCACGCCTGCATACACCATTCACAGCGAATTTCTGCGTGACCGCATTACTTTAGCTGTGGCGCGTGCTTTGCCAGTCTTAGAATGGGCGCCAGCCAAAGGCCATCGTGCAGAAGCGGTAAAAGAAAAATCACAGCAAGCCAATCAAAATTTGGGCATCAACAAGCAAATTGAACAGGAAGACGTGCTTCCCTCTGCAGCTGTGCCTAGCCTAGACGCTGCTGAAGCGCGCCTGCACAGCAAAAAGCCGAAAACACAGGTGGCTTAACCGCCCGCAACTATTCCATCTTGAGGATATGCAAAATGTCAGTACAAGAAAAAAACATTACTTTTGCTTATTGGGTGCCAAACGTCAGCGGCGGTCTGGTGGTCAGCAATATTGAACAGCGCACAGACTGGAGCTATGACTATAACGTCCGTTTAGCGCAAGCTGCGGAAAAAAGCGGTTTTGAATATGCCTTAACGCAAATCCGTTTTACCGCCGGCTACAACGCGGAAAATCAGCATGAATCGGTCAGTTTCAGTCACGGCATTTTAGCCAAAACTGAAAAACTGAAAGTGATTGCAGCCATTTTGCCGGGCCCATGGAAACCTGCACTGGCAGCTAAACAGCTGGCGACCATTGATCATCTGACCAATGGCCGCATTGCGATCAATGTCGTGAGCGGCTGGTTCCGCGGCGAATTTGATGCGATTGGCGAAGAATGGCCTGAGCATGACCAGCGCTATGCGCGTTCGGAAGAATTCATCCGTAGCTTAAAAGGCATTTGGACGCAAAATAATTTCAGTTTTGACGGCAAGTACTATCAGTTCAAGGACTACACCCTGAGTCCTAAACCGCTGCAAAAACCGCATATCGAAATTTTCCAAGGCGGCAGCTCCCGCGCCGCGCGCGATATGGCGTCACGCGTATCAGACTGGTACTTCACTAATGGCAACACGCCTGCTGAACTGAAAAAGCAGATTGATGATATCCGTGAAAAAGCCAAAGCCAACAACCATCAGGTCAAAATTGGTGTAAATGCGTTTGTTATTGCCCGCGATACAGAGGAAGAAGCGCAAGCCGTGCTGCAGGAAATTATTGATAAAGCCAATGTTGAAGCCGTGAATGCCTTTGGCGATGCAACGCGTGAAGCAGGCGCTGCCACCACAGAAGGCGAAGGCAACTGGGCCAAATCAACCTTTGATGATCTGGTGCAGTATAACGACGGCTTCCGTACCAATTTAATCGGCACGCCGCTGCAAATTGCAGAACGGATTGTGGAATTGAAAAGTGTCGGTGTTGATTTGATTCTGTCCGGCTTCCTGCATTTTATTGAAGAAGTCGAATACTTCGGCGAAAAAGTATTGCCATTGGTGCGTGAACTGGAAGCACAGCAACAGCGCGCCCCTGCCAAATCTGCCTAAACACAGCTTTGACAGTCTCCACAGCGCCATAATAACGATTATAAAATTGGCAATTCATTGATTCCCCCAAAGCTCGGTTTGGGGGATTTTTTATGCTGCAGATTTTCTGTAAATTGTCCAAACGCAAGACAAGTACAGTATTGAGTTTTTTTGCAAAATGCGCCATGACCTGCAGGGCATTTCACTTTAGAATGCAGACAGCATTCTTTTTATTATTTGGCATCATCAGAGGGAATTCAGCAGATGTATACCGGCATTGTTCAAGGCTTAGAAAAAATTTTAGCAATCCGCAAAAGTGAAGGCTATATCACGCTGGTCATTTCCAATGATCACAATTTTTTCCATGATGTTTTTATTGGCGCCAGTGTTGCAGTCAACGGAACTTGCCTGACTGCAACACATATTGATCTGTCTGCGAACCAAGTGCATTTTGATGTTTCTGACCTGACCTTAAGCCTAACCACACTGGGCAGCCTAAAAGCAGGCGATGAGGTGAATATTGAACGCTCTGCTAAAGTCGGTGCAGAGAATGGCGGCCACAGCTTATACGGCCACATTGAAGGCACAGCGCAGGTCAGAAATCTCAGCCGCAGCGGCGAGACTCTGCATATTGATCTACACATTCCAAACGGCAACATCAAATACTTCTTCCTTAAAGGCTTTATTGGCCTGAATGGCTGCAGCCTGACGGTGAACCGTGTCGACCGTGAAGCTGAAGAAATTTCAATTGATTTGATTCCGGAAACATTGCGCCTGACCACATGGAAAGATGTCAAAGCAGGCGATGCGGTGAATTATGAAATTGACCAGACTACGCGCACCTTAGTCGATACATTAGAAAATATTCATCGCCGCTAAGAGGCTTGCTGAATTCTTTTTCTTATAATAAAAAAGCCTCCAATCAGAGGCTTTTTTAAGAGCGGCGTCGAGAAAGCTTAAGAATAAAAACTCGGATCTGGCACTTTGCCCGTCAGCACCCATTCGCCAATTTCCTGATATTTATAATCCACAGGATCATGCAGGGTTTGCGTGCGCACATTGCGCCAGAAGCGGTCTAAATTCAGCTTGGCGGTGGTTGCCCGCGCACCCATCACTTGAAAAATATTCTGCGTAATATTCAGCGAAGCATTCGTGGCTGCAATTTTTGCAGTCGCAACCGCAATTGAGACTTCCCCGCGCTGTGCCGCTGTTAATCCTTCACCGACATTCCAAGCTTCCTGCAGCACATCAATCGCCTTTTGCGCCAGCAAGCGTACACCTTCCAGCTGCACATAAAAATCTGCAGCATGCTTTTGCGTAAAAGGATCATTGACTGCATGCTCCGCCAGTGACTTTGACCATGCCTTTTGGGTTTTGACTGTATCAATTGCAGTTTGATAAGCGCCTTCTGCTACACCTAAAAATAGATGTACAAAGATCAGCTGCGCAATCAGCGGGCGCAGGCTGGAATATGGCGTGCTGAGCGGCCCAGGATTCAGCAGCAGTTCATTTTTATGAATCTTCACCTGTTCAAAATGGCTGGTACCGCTGTCGGTTTGACGCTGCCCCATATTGTTCCAATCGCCTAAGAAACTAACGCCTTCACGTGCGGTTGGAATCACCCCAATCAGCAATTTTCCAGCATCGTTAAATCCTGAGCACAGTAAAATATCCGAATCGATAGACCCTGAACTAAAGCTTTTGTCGCCATGAAAAATAAACTCATCTTCAGAAACAGACGTTACTGTTGTACGACGGTCCAACGGGTTTAAGGTATTGCCCCAAAATAAACTGTCTTTTGCCGTCTGCTCAAACCAAGGCGTATACTGCTCAGGCTGCGCAAACAGCTGTACAGTGGCAATCAGTAAATGATGAAAACCATACACATGCGCCAGCGAACTGTCTGCCTGCGCAATCTGCTGGATGGTTTTAAATATAGTATTCCACGATGCGCCTTGACCGCCATACAGCTGCGGTATAGACAGCCCAAGCAAACCGCTGTGGCGGATCAAATCGCGTTCATGCTTGGGATTGCCGCCCTGCTTATCCCGCTCAGCTGCGGTTTGCGCAAAGACAGAGGCCAATTGTTTGGCAATTTCTATGGGGTCTAAATTTAGGGCTGTGGGCGCATTCATATCGAGATCTGATTTTATTCTTACTCTGCAAGCTTAGCAGACCCTTTAGCAGAGATTTATCTCAATGCCTGCTGTGCTTATTCCAAAATTGAAAATGCCGCAGCATATCCACGGCATCCTGAAATGCAATGCGCCAGTTAGACTGACGCATTGCTGCAAAAAACACCTAAGCGCTTTGGCTATTAACCGTTTTCACTTCCGCAATCAATTGATCTACCACCGCTGGATCTGCCAGCGTAGAAGTATCACCTAAGCTATCCAGCTCATTGGCGGCAATTTTGCGCAAAATCCGGCGCATGATTTTCCCTGAACGCGTCTTCGGCAAAGCGGGAGCCCAGTAAATAGCATCTGGTGTCGCCACTGGCCCCAAGACTTTGCGCACCCATCCAACCAGTTCTTTACGCAGCGCTTCAGTTTCTTCAATACCAGCCTGCAGCGTGACATAGGCTGCTACGCCCTGCCCTTTAATGTCATGCGGCATGCCGACTACAGCTGCCTCAGCCACATGCTCATGCGCCACCAGCGCGCTTTCGATTTCCGCTGTGCCCAAGCGGTGGCCGGATACATTCAGCACATCATCTACGCGGCCGGTAATCCAGTAATAGCCGTCCGCATCGCGGCGCACGCCATCCCCAGTAAAATATGTACCTGGATAGGTCGAAAAATAAGCCTCGATAAAACGTTCCGGATCGCCCCAAATGGTGCGCATTTGTCCGGGCCAAGAATCTTTGATAATTAAATTGCCTTCAACTGCGCCTTCCAGCTCTTTGCCGTCTGCATCGACCACCGCAGGCTGCACGCCAAAAAATGGGCGGGTTGCTGAACCCGGTTTCAGGGCAGTCGCGCCAGGCAGGGGCGTAATCATCATGCCGCCTGTTTCTGTCTGCCACCATGTATCCACAATCGGGCAGCGGCTTTCGCCCACGACGGTATAGTACCAATGCCATGCTTCGGGATTAATCGGCTCACCCACAGAACCCAGCAGGCGCAGGCTGCTGCGGTCACTTTCCCGCACAAAAGTATCACCTTCACGCATCATGGCGCGGATCGCCGTTGGCGCGGTATATAAAATCGTGACGTTATGCTTATCGACAATATGTCCTGTGCGCGCCCAGGTCGGATACTGCGGCACGCCTTCAAACATCACCGTGGTGGTGCCGTTGGACAGCGGGCCATACAGCACATAAGAATGTCCAGTAATCCAGCCGACATCAGCTGTACACCAAAACACATCGTCCTGTTTTAAATCAAAAACTTCGCGGAAAGTGCAATTCACATAGGTCAGATAGCCGCCCGTGCTATGCAGCACGCCTTTCGGCTTTCCAGTAGAGCCTGAGGTATACAGAATAAATAAAGGATCTTCCGCATTCATCGGTTCTGGCGGGCAAATGTCATTCACCGACATGATTTCCATGTGATACCACAGGTCACGATCAGGCTTCATTTCGATTGGATTGCCGGTACGGTGCACCACCATCACGCGCTGGACCGATGCAGTGCCCTCAATCTGCAATGCCGCATCTACATTTTCTTTCAGCGGAATCGGCTTGCCGCCGCGCATGCCGCAGTCCGCTGTAATGACTATTTTCGCCTGACTGTCATCAATCCTGCTGGCTAAAGAATCTGGCGAAAAACCGCCAAATACCACGCAATGCACAGCGCCAATACGGGTGCAAGCCAGCATGGCAATCGCGGCTTCCGGCACCATCGGCATATACAGCACTACACGGTCGCCTTTGCCCACGCCATGCTTTTTCAGCACATTGGCAAAACGGCAGGTCTCGTCATGCAGTTCTTCAAAGGAAATAATTTTATGCCGTGAGGGATGGTCCCCTTCCCAAATAATGGCAGGCTTATGCGGATGCTCTTTTAAATGGCGGTCAAGGCAATTGGCGCTGACATTCAGCTGCCCATCGGCAAACCATTCAATTTTAAAATTGTCTTTATCGAAACTGGTATTTTTAACTTGGCTAAACGGCTTGATCCATTCGATTTTTTGAGCCTGCTCAGCCCAAAATACATCGGGCTGCTCAACAGATTGCTTATAGCGCTCTAAATACTCCGATTCGGAAACGCGGGCGGTCTTTTTAAAACTTTCGGGTACAGGATAGATCTCATTCATAATTCTACATCCTTGATTTTCTTCATCTCATCACGAGAGGCATGCCACATTTTTGGTATTATATTTTTTGCATACAGCCAGTATGACGTTTATTTTTTAAGCAGATCAATCATGCTTTGGTCGTATTTTGATCATCCTATTTAAAACATAGGCTTGTGCAAGAATTCAAGCTTTTCCTGTGCCATTTGCGTATCTCTGCATTTATTTTTGTTTTTCTGATTTTAAACAGCACTGCAGCACAGGGAATATCCCGAGCCAGCCTGCCAATAAGAATATTGTATTCTAACTAAGCCGTTCAAATAAAAGATTATTCTTCATATTCAGCAACGCTTTACAGCTCATATGATCAACAGCGTCATGCTACTTTAAACATCCATATGACTCTGCATGCCATATAGATTTTCCCGAACAATTATGCATATTTGCATAAAACATATCATTTCACCGCATTTTGTTTCTTAATTTTCCGCCAAATTTCAGGCAAAATAGCTGAAAATTAATTGAAGATTCGGAGCCCCCGTGGCTGAAAAAGAAAATGCTTTGAGTGATGTTACTCAAGGCACCACCCAGCTTTTGCAGGAAGCGACTGAAAAGACAGCGCAAACTGTAATTGAACACACTGCAAAATATAATGACGCTTACAGCACCATCGACAAATTTATGGATGGCTTTTGGGAACGTCTGCCTTATATTTGCATCGCGCTTATTTTCTTTACCATTTTTTACATGCTATCCAAGCTGTTCAAATTATTTGTACGCAAGGCATTGGCAGAAAAATCGTATACAAAGCAAAATTTGGTTTTAGTCTTAAACCGTGTCGGCAGTTCAGCCATTATCTTCATTGGCTTCTTAATTGCCATGGTGATTGCTATACCGGGCTTCACACCGGGTCAGCTGATGAGCGCCTTGGGGATTGGTTCGGTTGCGATCGGTTTCGCGTTCAAAGACATCTTCCAAAACCTGCTGTCTGGTATATTAATTTTACTGGGCGAACCCTTTAAAATTGGCGATGACATTATTGTATCGGGGATGGAAGGCACGGTTGAAGATATTCAAATCCGCGCAACTTTTTTACGCTCGCCAGATGGCCGCCGCATTGTCATTCCAAATGCGACTGTTTATACCAGCCCAGTCACAGTCAACACAGCTTATCCGCGCCGCCGCTGCGAGTTTATTGTCGGGATTGGCTATGAAGATGATGTGCAAAAAGCCAAAGATATTATTTTCAATATTTTAGACCGCGACCCAACCATTCTCAGCCAGCCGGCTTTCACGGTAAACGTCAGCGCTTTGGCAGATTTTTCTATCAATTTAAATGTACGCTGGTGGGTAAATACCTCAGAAACCACAACCTCTGGCTCAATCAGTGAAGTTCAAGAACGTGTGATTCACGCCTTCAATGAAAATGGCGTTTCTATTCCTTATCCAGTACAGGAAGTGAAGGTGTACCGCGGTGAACAAGATGCTTCAAGCGTGAAATAAACGCCCAAGCACATAAGGAATCACCGTTTCAGTACGGATAATCCGGCTGCCCAAGCTTACTGCCTGGCAGCCGTTTTTTTTCAGCAGTTCAATTTCATAGGGAATAAAACCGCCTTCCGGTCCAATCACAATCGTGCAGCCATGCGCTATGCCAGCGGGCATCTTAAGGTCTTCATATGGATGCGCAACAAAAGCAGGCCGATCTGCTGAAATCAGCGTCGGCAGTATATCTTCAACAAAAGGCTTAAAGCGCTTGTGCAGTTCAATTTGCGGCGCGATGGTATCGCCTGCCTGCTCCAGCCCTAAGTCAATATAATGATTCAGCTGCTGCAAAAACGGCGTTTGCCAATAACTTTTGTCTACGCGGTAACTGTGCAGCAGAATGATTTTTTCCACGCCCAGTGTCACACTGTCCATAATTAAGCGGCGCAGCACTTTTGGCCTTGGCATCGCCACAATTAAAGTTACTGGCAATTTTGCAGGGACTGCCTCTTCGCGCAGCGGCTTCAGCTGGATCTGCTGCCCAGACACACTGAGTACTTCTGTCAAATAGCGTTTGCCTTCACGGACACCGACCTTCAACGTATCTCCAGCCTGTACATCCACATGCGTGCGCAAGTGCTCCAGCTGACGTTTGGCACTGATGTTCCAACGCTCAGATTCGGTTTGACGCGGGTTAAGAAGGACGATATTCATAAATTACCAATAGACTGAATGCTAAAACATTTGCCATCGAGGACGGCGACAGGGATGTCGACGGTACACTGAGGTACAGGATGTACCTTCAGCGTACAGAGGATTTTTGCTACTTTTAATCCTTTAAAAGTAGATAATGCCTAAAAATAGGATGTTCAAATATCACTCTATGATAAGGCCGTGCAGGTGTAAAAGTTCACTTAAAGATACTGATCAATCACTTGAATATGCTTTTGCAGAGATCCCGTATTTTTTTGCATAATCGCCTGCGCAGCTGCATTTAAAGCCTGCGCTTTGTGCTGATTTTCCACCAGCGCAACTAGGGCTTGCACGGCCTGCTCTGCATCCTCAACCACTTCTACCGCTTGCACAGCAGCAAACTCATCGACAATGGTTTGGAAATTAAAATAATTCTTGCCCAGTACCGTTGGCACCTGCAGCGCAATCGGCTCTAAAATATTATGTCCGCCGCCCGGTTCATTCAATGACCCGCCAACAAAGCAGGCTTGGCTTAAGGCCAGCCACTGCCAAAGCTCACCCATGCTGTCCGCCAGATACACTTGCGTATCAGGCAAAATAGCTTGCCCTAAACTTCTGCGCTGGGTCTGCAAGTCCAATTTCTGAGCTTCAGCAAAAACCTCATCAAAGCGTTCAGGATGGCGCGGGACAACAATGCACAGCAGTTCAGGATGGCGCTGCAAATAAGGTTTTAAAGCGTTTAAAATTTTCTGTTCTTCAGGCGCATGTGTACTGGCAATGGTCAGAATATTCCGCTCAGCCAATGACCAGTCTACGTTTAACTGCGCTGCCTGCTCAACTGCATGCTGCGGCGCATCAATATCAAACTTGATGCTGCCTACCACCTGACTGTGTTCAGCTTGAGCGCCCAAATCAATAAAACGCGCTAAAGTCGCCTGATCCTGCGCCAGCAATTGATTGAGACCTTGCAGCATCGGACGGCTTAGGCTGGGCACTTTGCCATAGCCCTTGGCAGATTTTTCTGACAGGCGCGCATTAATCAGCAGGCAAGGCAGCTGCAATTGATTGGCCTGATCAATCAGATTGGGCCACAGTTCAGTTTCCACTAAAGCCAGCAGTTTGGGCTGATATTTTTCAATAAAACTGCGTACCAAATGCTTTTGATCGGCTGGCAGATACACGGCTTGAAACAGCGCTTCATATGGCGCTTTTAAAAATAGAGATTTGGCGCGGGCCTGCCCCGTCTTAGTGGTATTGGTGACTAAAACTGGATGGCCATGCTTGAGATAATGTTCAATGAGCGGCTGGGCTGCATTGGTTTCACCTACAGACACCACATGAAACCAAATCGCCTGCGTATTTTTTACAGGCTGAAATGGGCCAAAACGCTCGAGGCATTCCTGCTGATACTGCGCGTCATTGTCCGCACGCTTTTTGATGCGCGACCGATACAAAGGCTTAATGATCGAAAGCGCTGCGTTATACCAGAAAGGAGTAGCCAAATAATTTGCCCTGATGCCGATTGTCTCGGCAGAATATAGCAGAGCATTACCCGCATGTTAATGGATAATGCTCATGAAGGAAGATATTAATTTTGCAGACTTGGATAATCGACATAACCTTCGGCAGACTGTACGCCAATCATATTTTCCAGCACCAATTCATTTAATGGCGCATCCTGAACCAAACGCTCGAACAGATCTGGATTGGCAATATAAGCCTTGCCGAAAGACACAGCATCTGCTTTGCCAGAAGACAATAAATCAACCGCATCTGCGCGGCTGAGGCGCATATTGGCAATATACGGCACACCGCCTGAACGCTGTTTCATATACTCGCTGATACTGTCATTCGCCAAATATTCACGGGTAAAAAAGAACGCAATTTTGCGTTGCCCCAGCTGCTCTAAAGCATAGCCGAATGTTTCACGTGGATCATTGTCGCCCATATCGTGCTCATCACCGCGCGGCGCCAAATGTACCCCGACACGGCCTGCGCCCCAAACCTCAATCAGCGCATCTACCACTTCCAGCAATAAGCGCGCACGGTTTTCGACCGAACCGCCATATTCATCTGTACGCAGGTTGGTTTTGCTTTGCAGAAATTGGTCAATCAAATAGCCGTTTGCGCCATGCAGCTCAACACCGTCAAAACCCGCTTCTTTAGCGCGGATTGCCGCCTGTTTGTACTGCTCAACAATGGCGTGAATCTCTGCAATGTCCAGCGGGCGCGGCAATACATATTCACGCTTAGGACGCATCAGGCTGACATGGCCTGCCTGCTGTACCGAACTGGCCGATACAGGCGTTTCGCCATTGAGTAAATCAGGATGCGAAACCCGGCCCACATGCCACAGCTGAGCGACAATCAAACCGCCTTGCTCATGCACCGACTGTGTTACCAGCTTCCAGCCCCGCACTTGCGCATCGGTAAATAGCCCAGGCGTATTTAAGTAGCCATTGGCTTCTTCTGAGATGACCGTCGCCTCAGAAATAATCAAGCCGCTGCTTGCGCGCTGCGCATAATACTGCGCCATCATCTCTGTCGGCACACGGTCAGCCGTTGCGCGGCTGCGGGTCAAAGGCGCCATTACTACACGGTTTTTCAAGTGCAGGTCGCCCAGTATTAAAGGAGAGTTGAGTTCAGCCATATCCGCCTCATCACCCACTGCTTGTTCGATTTAGAGTGAGTTTTGCAAGTAATCAATATATTGCTGAATGAGCGCTTCATTGCGGGAAAAATACGACCACTGTCCATATTTTTCCGCCTGAATCAGACCTGCCTGCTGCAACACGGACAAATGATTCGACATGGTGGATTGAGAGACCTTACCGAGTTTTTCGATATTCCCTGCACATACACCGCGATTAAAGCCGCCGCATTGCTCTTCAGACAAAAACTGCTCTGGCGATTTCAGCCATTCCAGAATCTGCCGCCGAGTCGGGTTTGCCAAGGCTTTAAAAATTAAATCGATATCCATAGTTCAGACAGGTTTAATCAAACAAATAAGAAATCAGCACAAAGCGCTATTCAGCATCTTGAATCTACTATATCGTATTTTTTCGATTTATATATCGAATATTTTAGATATATTTTCAAGACACTGAAAAGAGCTTGTTTTTAAACAAAATTTAATTAAAGACCTTGCTTCAAGCTGGCTTCAATAAATTTGTCCAAGTCGCCATCCAGCACTGCGCCAGTGTTCGAGCTTTCAACACTGGTACGCAAGTCTTTAATGCGCGAGTCATCCAAAACGTAAGAGCGGATTTGACTGCCCCAGCCAATATCAGACTTAGTGTCTTCTAAAGCTTGTGCTGCATCATTACGCTTTTTCATCTCTAATTCATAGAGTTTTGCACGCAATTGTTTCCAAGCGTGGTCACGGTTGGCGTGCTGCGAACGCTGGTTCTGACATGCCACCACAATGCCCGTCGGCGCATGTGTTAAACGGACTGCAGAGTCGGTTTTGTTAATGTGCTGACCGCCCGCGCCTGATGCACGGTAAGTATCCGTACGAACATCCGCAGGGTTGATTTCAATTTCAATATTGTCATCAATTTCAGGCGAAACAAAGACTGCAGAGAATGAAGTATGACGGCGGTTACCTGAGTCAAATGGCGATTTACGCACTAAGCGGTGTACGCCAGATTCTGTACGTAACCAGCCGTAGGCATACTCACCTTCTACACGGATGGTTGCAGATTTAATGCCTGCCACATCACCGTCAGATTCTTCCATCACTTCTGCTTTAAAGCCGTGACGCTCAATCCAGCGCAAATACATGCGCAGCAGCATAGACGCCCAATCCTGCGCTTCTGTACCGCCTGAACCCGCTTGAATTTCCACATAGCATGGGTTTGGATCCATCGGATTGCTGAACATGCGGCGGAATTCTAACTTCGCAAGTTCTTCTTCAGCAGCATCTAATTCAGCTTGTACATCTGCAAGCATTTCCTCTTCTTCAGCTTCAACAGCTAAATCAAGCATTGCTTGCGCATCTTCCAATTGAGCAGATAGGCCTTCCAAAACGTTAATTACGTTTTCAAGTTCGCCTTTTTCTTTGGCCATCGCTTGCGCGCGGTTTTGATCATTCCAAATCGCTGGATCTTCCAGCTCACGCAGAACCTCTTCTAAACGCTCTTTCTTCAGATCGTAGTCAAAGATACCCCCGTAATGTTTGACCACGGTCGTTTAAGTCTTTTAGCTGTAATAGATACGGATTAATTTCCACGTGAATTACTCTCAATCAAAAATTTTGGCTTAAATAGCCCGCAATTATAGCACAGACCTTTTCTGCAATTTCAGCCACTTTACAGACGATTCTATTTGACGCCGCATCCCTAAGCACCATAATCACAGCAACAAGCACCCATCCGACACTAAGAAAGCCGACAATATGCATGCGCTTGAAACAGGCATCATTTTTTTACAAACCATTTTATTTTGAAGGCACAATTGAGTTAAGCCTATTTCATAGAAAAATCACATTGAAAGACTAAGGCGATACTGATTTCTCAGGTATTCATATTAATGTCTTAAGATTCAGGATATATGCTGGATTTCAGCAGTGAGATCCCCCTTTTATAACCTCAATTCCAGTTTTCACTTCTTAATAACTGCTTTCAATCCTTGAAAAAGCGCTTTTTTAAGATACTTTTTTCATTTTCATCAGAGCATGGAATCTGCAACATTTGCTTTAAATTGTGTCTAATTTTTATACACACCATGCCAAATCCACAATATGCACACAGTTTTAATAAAACAAAACATTTTGAATTTATATTTATTAACCAAATAGTTAAGATTGAATAATTACACAATGTTACCTCAGTCACAGTCTGGTAACTTTCTAAAAATTGACGCGCAGTTTTTTTGCTCTAGACTAAAAGTTGTAACAAAAAATGTATTTTAAGTCTATTTTCAGAGGGGCAAAATCCATGAAAAAATTAGTGATTGCTTCAGCATTATTATCTGCTTTAGCTGTAACAGGCACTGCAAATGCGTACCAAGCTGAAGTTGGCGCTTCTGCAGGTTTGATTGATCCAGATAACGGCAGTTCAAGCGGCTCTTTTGGTGTAGATGGTACTTATTACTTCAATCCCGTTCAAACACGCAATGCACCGCTTGCAGAAGCGGCATTCCTTGACCGTGCAAGCAATGTGAACGCAAAGTATAACTACGATGAAGTAGGCGATGACGAAGTTCATAACTACGGCGTTGGTGCAGAATACTTCGTACCAAACTCTGATTTTTACTTAAGCGGTAATGTTGGCCGTCAAGATGTTAAATTCAACAATGGCGCAGACTTCGATACAACACTTTACAGTGCAGAAGTCGGTTACCTTCCAGCACCGGGCTTATTGATTGCCGCGGGTCTTAAAGGCTATGACAACGACTATAATGACGGTGTAGACCCTACGCTTCGCGCTAAATATGTCACTACCCTGAGCAACGGCAAAGACATCAACTTAGAAGCTGGCGCAGCATTTGGCGACTTAGATGAATACAACCTTGCTGCTGATTACTTCATTGATAAATCGTTAAGCCTTGGCGCTGACTATTACAGCAATGATTTAAATGACAACAGCGAGTTCGGCATCAACGCCCGTAAATTCTTCACACCTCAAGTCAGCCTTGAAGGCCGTGTAGGTTTCGGCGAAGTTGGCAACAACGATTACAACAAATTTGGTGTAGCAGCGAAATACCGCTTCTAAGACCAAACCGTCTATCTAGCCAGATAGAAAAAAACCGCTCTTATGAGCGGTTTTTTTTGCACTTGAATTTTAAATCTTCTGAATTAACAATTGACTAAACGAACTTTTTTTGTACAATTCCGCATAACTGTCGTAGAACAGCCACTTATTTATAACAAAGAGAGAATCTTTAGAATGTTAAAAAAAATCGCTTTTGCTACTGCAATGATTGCAAGCATGGGGACTGCACACGCCTACCAAGCAGAGATCAATGCTGCTTATGAAAAAACCGATCTGGACAACAGCGAAGGCATCGATACATTCAGCATTGGGGGCAAATATTATCTCAATGGGGTCAACAGCAAAAACCATCCGCTGGCTGAAGCGGCTTTCTTAGATAAGGCCAGCAACATTGGTTTAGCATATGCCAATGCAAGCACCGATGATGAAGGCTATGAATTGGAAATTGATACGATTGGCATCAATGGCGAATTCTTTATTCCAAATTCACAATTTTATTTTGCTGGCAGCATTAACCGCGCAGAAGTCACAGTAGAAACAGATTTTTTTAAAGAATCTGAAGATAATACGGGTTATGCTTTTGAAGCGGGCTATTTGCCAATCAATGGCTTGCTGCTTGCTGCTGGTGTTTCTAAAGAAAATATTGATGCGGCGCAGGCTTCCAAAAAAGGCTTTATTAATTCCTTCAGCACAGCTGCTGCACTGGATGATGAAACAGCCTTCACTTTGCGCGCAAAATATGTAACCTTGATTGGCAACCATTTTGCCAACTTTGAAGCTTCAACTGCGATGGGTGATGAAACAGCTTATGGAGTTGCTGCAGACCTTTATCTTGACCCAACACTAAGCGTAGGTGTGTTGATCAACGATGCAACGCTAGAAGACTTTGATACCGTTTTCTCCGTCCGCGCGCAAAAATTCTTTAGCCCTGCAATTGCAGCTGGCCTGAACTACACCACCACTGATGGTGCAGATTCTTTTGGTATTAACGGCACGTTCCGCTTCTAATATCGAATACAAAAAAAGCCGCTCATCTGAGCGGCTTTTTTTTAATGGTTCATATTTAAGAATTTGCTTACTGCTCTAAATGCAGCACACGCAGCTGCAGGCTGGTTGCACCATTGAAAGTATTTTTATCCAGCTCATACACCAGCCGCACATGATCTTTCATGGGATCATAGGAGTAATTTGATGCAGCATTAAACGCAATCGCATCCAATATCTGCCCAGAAGCTAACGCCAGTTTCAACTTTAAATGCACATCTTTCAGCCAGCGGTAATCCAAAACTTTAAAACGGCCTTCAAAAATGGGCGCAGGAAATTTCTGCCCCCACGGTGTCAGCTGCTGCAGTGTATCAACTGTAGCAATTTGAAATGCATCATCAGGCAAATCACCATCCGTCCACAGCACAGCTTGAAACAAGCTGTCATCCTGCTGCATCATCAGCTGTTCAAATTCGGTTTTAAAGGCCTCAAAATTTTCTTTCAGAATGGTCAAGCCCGCTGCTGCTGCGTGCCCGCCAAAATGACTGACCAAGTGCGGATGCTGTTCTGCAATCTGCTCAATGCTGTCACGGATATGAATACCCTCAATAGAGCGCGCCGAGCCTTTGATGTGCTTGCCGTCTTCATCGGCGGCAAAGACAATCGCGGGACGGTGAAACTGCTCCTTTAAACGGCCTGCGACAATGCCAATCACCCCCTGATGCCAATGCGGCTCAAACAGAATCAAAGCAGGCGGCAAATTGTCCTGATCCAGCTGCAGCTGCTGCAGTTCCTGCAGTGCATCCTGCTTCATTTGCGATTCGACTTGGCGGCGCTCAACATTCAGCTGATTCAGCTGCTGCGCCAGCGGATAAGCCGCCTGCAGATCTGGCGCAATCAGGCATTCAATCCCAATATCCATGGTATCCATACGCCCAGCCGCATTAATCCGCGGACCCAGCACAAAACCCAAATCCTGCGCTTTCAGCTCAGCAGGATCACGCCCAGCAATATCCAGCAAAGCGCTGATACCGGCACGGCATTGTCCCTGCTGAATCCGCTTCAAACCTGCATCCACTAAAATGCGGTTGTTGTAGTCTAAACTGGCCACATCGGCATACGTGCCCAATGCCACTAAATCTAAATAATTCGCCACCTTGGCGGATGATTTGCCTTGTTTAGCGCGCAAGCTCGACAGATTGGCCAGCACATAAAATGCTACACCCACGCCCGCCAATGCTTTGCTTGGAAAATCGCAGCCCAGCTGATTGGGATTGACCACCGCCTCTGCTGGCGGCGTCGCCTTGGTCGTAAGATGATGATCGGTAATAATCACCTGCATGCCGTGCGCCTGCGCCTGCTCTACACCCGTATGGCTGGAAATACCGTTATCCACGGTAATCAGTAAATCTGGGGTAAAAGTCGCGAATGCCAAATCAGCAATGGCAGGTGTTAGCCCATAACCGTATTTAAAACGGTCAGGCACTAAATAGTCCACTTGGGCGCCCATTTCACGCAGAGCCAGCAGCATTAAAGCCGTACTGGTCGCGCCGTCGGCATCATAATCGCCGACAATGACGATTTTCTGCTGCTGATCAATCGCCTGATCGATCAACTGAATAGCCTCAGATAAACCTTTCATTTCTGGCGCCAGCAAATGCTTCAATTTCAGCTGCAATTCCTGCTCGGACTCTACGCCGCGGCGCGCCAAAATCTGCGCGATAAACGGCGCAACGCCCTGAATCAATTCAGGGCGCGTCAATAAGGGTCTTTGCTGTATTAAGGTCTTTGACATTTAAGGCATCAATCGCTGCAAAACCCACTGCCCATCCAGCTTTTCATAGCTCAAGCGGTCGTGCAGACGGTTCGGACGGCCTTGCCAGAACTCATAATAATCCGGCTCTAAGCGGTATCCGCCCCAGAACTCAGGTTTTGCCAGCGTGTCTTTGCCTTCCACTTGATCATGCAGCTGCTGAAAACGCTGCTGCAATTCTTCGCGGCTGGCAATCACACCGCTTTGCGGTGTGCTGATGTGTGCAGCAATCTGGCTGTCACGCGGGCGCTTATGGTAATAATCCGTCGATTCCTGTTCAGAGATTTTGACTACTCGGCCTGAAACGCGGATTTGACGCTCCTGCTCCTGCCAATAAAACAATAATTCTGCATACGGATTTTCTGCTAAATCATTGCCTTTTTGGCTGTCATAATTGGTATAAAAATCATAGCCCGAAGCCGCTGCACCGCGCAGCAAAACAGTACGCACATGCGGACGACCTTGCGCATTGGCCGTCGCCAATGACATAGTATAGGGTTCATTCAGCTGCGCTTCCAAAGCATGGTTAAACCACAATAGAAATTGCTCATGCGGATCGCTGTTTACGTGATCTTCATGCAGCTCCCCTTTTTGGTAGCTCATGCGCAATTCGCTTAAATCTTTGATCATATCAGTCATGACATTTCACCTTATGCCGCATTAGCCCGGACGGCATCCGCTAAATGATTCGCCAAAGCAGTCACTTCATCCAGCTGATGGCCTTCCACCATCACGCGGATCACAGGTTCTGTACCTGATTTACGGATCAGCAAACGGCCGCGGCCTTTCAGTTGCGCTTCGGCTTTTTCAAATTCTGTAACCAGCGCAGGAACTGAATACGGGTCAAACATTTGGCTTAAACGCACATTCACCAGCACGTTTGGCAGCAAATGAAAACCTGCTGTCAGTTCATCCAGCGCTTTTTGCTGTTCAACCATCACAGTCAGTACTTGCAATGACGCAATAATGGCATCGCCTGTGGTGCTCTTATCCAAAGTCAAAATGTGGCCAGATGGCTCTCCGCCAATCGACCAGCCATTGTCATCCAAGCCTTGCAATACATAGCGGTCGCCTACTTTAGCGCGCAAGAGTGGAATACCCGCTTTTTCCAAAGCCAATTCCAGCGCCATGTTGCTCATTAGCGTGCCCACAATACCTGCAGGTTTGTTCGAGCTTTGTGTCGCAAGGATATAGAGAATATGGTCGCCCGTTACCAGCTCACCATTTTTGTCGACCATAATCACACGGTCTGCATCACCATCAAAGGCAATACCGACATCTGCCTTGTGCTTCAGCACCGCTTCCTGCAGACTTTCTGGATGTGTCGAACCGCAGCCTTCATTAATATTCAGACCATTTGGCTCATTGTGAATAGCGATCACTTTTGCGCCCAGCTCACGGTATACAGCGGGACCCACGTTATAGCCAGCGCCATTCGCACAGTCCACCACAATGGTCAGATCATTTAAATCATAATGATATGGGAAGGTAGATTTGCAGAATTCTATATAACGGCCTTGCGCATCATCAACGCGAACACTTTTACCCAGATTTGCAATATCATCAATGATCAGATCTTTTTCCAGCTCTTGATTAATTTCATCTTGCAGACTGTCTGGCAGCTTTTTGCCTTCACTGGAGAAAAATTTAATACCATTATCAAAATACGGATTGTGTGAAGCTGAAATCACAATACCTAAATTGGCATGCAAGGCGCGGGTTAAATGCGCAATGGCTGGTGTTGGCAAAGGGCCAAGCAAATGCACATATACACCCGCCGCATTCAGGCCAGACTGCAGCGCAGATTCTAAAATGTAGCCAGAAAGGCGCGGATCTTTGCCCATCACCACAACAGGCTTGGCTTTTTTACTATGGCGCTTGATCACTTTACCAGCGGAAAAACCTAATTTTAAAGCAAATTCAGGGGTAATTGGCATCACGCCAAATTTACCGCGAATGCCATCAGTACCAAAATAACTCATTGTTGTCTCACTTCTTAACGGGTGATTTTCATCATCCTTTTTTCATTGCAAAACACTTTACACCAAAACAAAAAAGCCGTCATTTATATGACGGCTTTTTTACAGCATAGACTGGATATTAGCCTACACGGTAGTTCGGTGCTTCTTTGGTAATGGTCACATCATGCACATGCGATTCAGACATGCCTGCAGAAGTAATTTTCACAAATTTGGCATTTTGACGCAGGTCTTCAACAGTAGCAGAACCTGTATATCCCATAGAAGAACGCAAACCGCCCATCATTTGATGCACGATATTGCCCATCGGACCTTTGTAAGGTACACGGCCTTCAATACCTTCTGGCACTAATTTTTCCGCACCCGCTTTAGAGTCTTGGAAATAACGGTCAGCAGAACCTGTTGCGCCCGCCATTGCACCCAAAGAACCCATACCGCGGTAAGCTTTGTAGTAGCGGCCTTGGAAGAATTCAACTTCACCTGGCGCTTCTTCAGTACCCGCCAGCAATGAACCAACCATAATCGTGCTTGCGCCTGCGCCAATCGCTTTCGCCATGTCGCCAGAGAAGCGGATACCGCCGTCAGCGATCAATGGGATTTGATCTTTCAGAGCATTCGCCACAGAATCAATTGCAGAGATTTGCGGCATACCGATACCTGCAACGATACGTGTCGTACAGATTGAACCAGGGCCAATACCTACTTTCACAGCATCGGCGCCAGCGTCAAGCAAGGCAAGCGCTGCATCGCCAGTTGCAATGTTGCCGCCAATCACTTGAACCTGCGGATAGTTCGCTTTAACCCAGCGTACACGCTCGATTACACCAGCAGAGTGGCCATGCGCGGTATCCACAACAATCGCATCCACACCCGCTTCAACCAGCGCTTCAACGCGGCTTGGTGTTTCTGCGCCAGTACCGACTGCAGCGCCAACACGCAAACGGCCTAAGTCGTCTTTGCAGCTGTTTGGATAAAGTTCAGCTTTACGGAAATCAGTAACCGTAATTAAGCCTTTCAATTCATTGTTTGCGCCAACCACCAGCACTTTTTCAATGCGGTTTTTCTGCAGCAATGCTTGAATGTTTTCTTTTGATTCATTTTCACGAACAGTCACCAAACGGTCTTGACCCGTCATGATGTTGCTTACTGGCTGTTCTAAATTGGTTTCGAAACGTGTATCACGGCCGGTCACAATACCCACCACTTTACCGTCTTTAACTACAGGCACGCCGCTGATGTTGTTTGCTTGAGTTAAAGCAATCAATTCGCGCACTGTCGTTTCAGGAGTCACGGTGATAGGGTCTTTCACCATGCCCGCTTCAAATTTTTTCACACGGCGAACTTCAGCGGCTTGCGCTAAAATGTCCATGTTTTTGTGCAAAATACCAATACCACCGTTTTGCGCCATCGCGATCGCCATGCGGGACTCAGTCACCGTATCCATAGCTGCTGATACTAAAGGAATATTCAGATTAATGCCGCGGGTCAGCCGTGTCTTTAAAGAGACATCTTTTGGGAGAACAGTAGAGTAGGCAGGGAGTAATAGGACATCATCAAAAGTTAACGCGTCTTGAACGATGGTCAACATAACAGTCTCACTGGTAATTTCCGTGCGCTATTATAAACAAAAAATCAATTTTTATTCATGCCTATTTCGGCCAATGCTGATTTTTTTTGTCAAAACTTATTTTTTCAGCGCAGCTCAAACCTTAAGTGCTGATTTTTTAGCGTCATTTACGCCGCCTGTCTTTTATCAGAAAAATAAAAGCAAAGCTTTTGCTCTGCTTTTATGTGAATCAGCAAACTTGATCAAAATCTTCATCATTCAACGGATCAGGCGCATCAATCGGTACAAAAGGAATCATCTGATACGCAGCGCGCGCTTTATTGCACTGCGCATCGGCAATTTGCACTTCTTTGCACGAAGAACTGCGCGCTTCATACATGCCGCAGCTGACCTGCTGCCCAATCTCGCCTTTCAGCGCAATACAGCGCGGATTCTGCTGATTGGTGCCCGCCATGCATGAATAAACAGCAGAAACAGGTTCTGTATAGTGTTCAGGCATAGCTATGCCTTCCGCCCAGTAGAATGAAACTCTAAAAAAAGCGCAGCAGGCGCCGCAGCTTAAACACGCATCCTGTGCGGGAACTTGAGACAGCATTGTTATAAATTCTCAGTATCAAAAGTATTTTTTTGAAGCTGAATATTAAAAAATACTGCCCTGCAGCTCAATATTTTTTTATTACTTCCAGCGTTTATTCAGGGAAGGTAAAAACAGACTCATCCATTAAGTCTGTGCCGCATTGCAATGTTTCAATCCAGTCCAAAAATTGATTGATCTGCTCTTTGCCTACAAATGGCGTGCCATGCTGCGGCACAATCATTTCCACATCCATACCGCGCACCATATTGACCCATAGGCGGATAATTTTATTGTTGCACATATAACGTTGATGGAAGCCTTTCATCTTTGGAATATGCGCCGCAAAGTTTTCTAAAGGCTTAGCTGCATCTTCCACCATAGAAGCGCCCATATCGCCTGAAAATAGAATTTTGGCAATCGGGTCATAAAACTGAAAATTGCCAACCGAGTGCAGAAAGTGCGCTGGTACTGCCACAATATAGCTTTTGCCTAAATTGATGATTTGACCATGATCCGGCAGCTCGACCAGACGGTCCAGCCAATTGCCTTTCATGCGGTCACTCATAAATGCCGAATTTAAATGCGGTAAAAAGCGCGCCCACAACTTAGACGCCACCACTTTGGCATCGGTATAGACCAGCCAGCGCGGCATAGATGTAATAATATCCGGGTCTTGGTGTGACGCCATCACATAATCCAGATTGGTCAGACGCGTATATTTATTCAATTCCATCGTCAGCGGCACATAAGTCAGGTCACCGCCTGGGTCCAGCACTGCAGCGCGCTCATGATCCAAAATTAAAAATTGATTGGCTTGAACGCCTTCACCTTTCACCAAACTGGTAAAGCTAATGCATTTGTGTGTGCCGTTATCGAATAACACCTGCGACGTTGTGCGGTCAAATGCCATACCTATTCCCCAAAAATTCTATTTTTTTCGTGCAAGACGCCGAATACCCTACAACATATATGGATTTACACAAACTTACAATAAAATTAAGACCAATATCATTAGAAATATCAAATAATTGAGGTGGAATATTCATAAAAAAATCCCGATTTTTTAAGTCGGGATTTACGGTTTCAAAGGCTTAATCAGAAAAAATAATGCTGTACTAAGGTTGTTACACCGATAATCAGAAAAATCGCTGCGCCAATTTTATGAATCAGTGAAATCGGCAGTTTGCCCGCTAATTTATTGCCGATAAACACTGCTGGCGCATTGGCGATCATCATGCCGACTGTCGTCCCTGCCATGACCCAGAAGAGGCTGTCAAAACGCGCTGCCAGCGCAACGGTTGCAATCTGGGTTTTGTCGCCAATTTCCGCTAAAAAGAACAATACAAAGGTCGCGCCAAAGACACCGTATTTTTGCCATTTGTTAATGCTGTCAGTTTCATCACCCAGCTCATCAGGAATCAGCATCCAAGCCGCCATCGCAATAAAGCCTAGCGATACAATCCACAGCAGCGTGTCTGGGCTAAGCACAGTCGTGATCCATTGACCTAAGGCCGCAGATAGGCCGTGGTTAATCAGCGTGGCTAATAAAATGGCGGCTAAGATAGGAACAGGCTTGCGAAAGCGTGCAGCAAGAAGTAAAGCAAGGAGCTGGGTCTTATCGCCCATTTCAGCTAAAGCTACAATTGCAGTCGAGAGTAGGAATTCGTGCATATCATCTTTCTCTGGCTAGCAAATTTTGCCCATGACTTACCGCTCCTGCTAGCCATGATCAACCGTATAAGTTGATTGCAGAGTGGTAAATCAAAGGTCTTGCCAACAAACAAAAGAAAGCTGAATTCAGCTGATTTGGTTCTTTGCTATGATGACCATGCCCGTTTTAGGACAATTATGTTGATCATCACCTATTTACGAAATGTAAATAGCGGCTACTCCCCAATGAAGTATGATGATTTTAATCATCTGTACAGATTTTGGCAAACACATTTTGAATATTGCACCATGAATCAATCTTTAGACCCTATGCAAAGCCTGCTGCAGCAGTACCGTCAAGTACAGAATATTGTCATTTTGGGCGGCGGGCCATCTTTACAGACTTTAGATTTAGCCCAGCTGCATCCTACTCAAGAATGCCTCATCATCTGCTGCAATCAGGCTTTTCAATTGATGCCTCAGGCGCAGATCGCGCATCACTCTGATTATCAATGGTGGAAAAACTATCAGCAGGCACTGGACACTGAATTTCAAGGGCAGCTGATTACAGGCTGCGGACTGGGCAGCAATGCCAGCTATCCTGAGCATATTCATCAATTCAGCACCTGCCAAAATGACCAGCTGGCGTCACTTTTTCAATCCCTTCGGCTGACTTATGGCAATAACTGCGGCTTGCAAGCCTTGGCGCTGGCGCATTTATTTCAGCCCGAATCCATATGGCTGGCAGGCTTTGACTTTAAAGCGCAGGAACAGCGCAGCCACGGTTATGTCAAATATGACCATAAAGATATGAGCCATTATGAAAAATTTTGGGGATTTTTTCTCAAAGATTTCTCACGCTTTGAGCGGCTGCGCCATTCACTTTGGCCGCAGCATTATCCTGAACGCAATCTGCCGCAAATTTACAACCTGAATGCAGACTCAGCACTGAAGCTCTACCCATGTCCAGTGCAGCTTCCGCCTTTCCTGCAAATAAAAAACCCTGCCTAGGCAGGGTTTTATTCTACAGATATGCAAATATCTGAGATTAGATCAGCAAAGTACGGATATCTTTCAGCAGCTTGGTCAGCTTATTGCTGAAACGCGCTGCATCTGCACCATTAATCACACGGTGATCATAAGACAATGACAGCGGCAGCATCAGCTTTGGATCAAAGCCTTCACCATTCCATACGGGCTGCATCGTCGCTGGCGAAATGCCTAAAATAGCGACTTGCGGCCAATTTACCAGCGGTGTAAAGGCTGTTCCGCCAATTGCGCCTAAGCTGGAAATGGTAAAGTTCGCGCCCTGCAAATCTTTTGGCGACAGCTTTTTGTCACGCGCTTTTTGACCCAACTCACCCAATTCCACCGCAATCTGCTTAATGGATTTTTGATCTGGATTGCGCAGCACAGGAACGGTCAAACCGTCCGGTGTTGCAACCGCAATGCCCATATGGATCTCATTGCGCAGCAGCACTGATTTGCCGTCATCAGCCAGATGGCCTGCAAATTCACGCTCTTCTTTCAGCAAATGCGCAACCGCTTTAATGATGAACGCCATAATAGTCAGGCTGATGCCATCTTTCTTAAAGCCGCCTTTCAGATCATTGCGCCATGCTTCAAGCTCTGTAATATCCGCCAAATCGAACTGCGTCACTTGCGGAATAAAGTTGTTCAATGACAGCTGCGGAATAGAAACCTGCTGCAAGCGAGTCAGCATTTTTTCCTCTACGCCGCCAAAAGCATCAAAACTCGGCAATTTAGGCAATGCAGAAGCCTGTACTGCAGAAGCTGCTGCTGGCGCAGCTTGAGGTGCAGTCAAACGCGTTTTCACATAAGCAACAATATCTTCTTTCATCACGCGCGCATGCGGGCCAGATGCTTTCACCTCTGACAAAATCACACCTAACTCACGCGCCAGCTTACGCACCGCCGGGCCTGCATAAACTTTGCCATTGGCATCATTCTGCGCTTTGGTCAGCTTATCTGCACCCTGTTCTGACACAGGAACAGCAGCCGACTGTACTGCAGGCGTAGGCTGCGCTTTGGTTTCAGCTTTAGGCGCTGGAGCAGAAGCAGCCGCAGGTGCCGCGGCTGGAGCGGAAGATTCACCCTCAATCGTCACCAAAGCCAAGCCTTCGCTCACGTTTTGACCGAGCTCAACATGAATCGCTTTAATCACCCCTGCTGCTGTGCTCGGCACTTCAACAGTGGCTTTATCAGACTCCACGACCACAATGCTTTGATCTTTTTCGACCGTATCGCCTACTTTCACCAGAATTTCAGCAACAGCGGCTTTATCTACACCTAAATCAGGCACAGCAATCTCAATGGCGCCCGTTTGCACTGGTGCAGCTTGAGCCGCAGCTGGAGCTTCCACAGGCGCTGGGGCAGCTGCAGGAGCGCTTGCTGCTTTTGGCGCTTCCGCTGCCGGTTCAGAACCTGCAGTTTTAACAGTCAGAATAATCACGCCTTCTTTCACGCTGTCTCCAGCTTGAATCGCGATAGATTCTACCGTGCCGGCAACCGTGCTCGGCACTTCTACTGACGCTTTGTCTGATTCCAGCAATACTAAACTGTCGTCAACGTCAACGGTGTCGCCCACCTTCACTAGAATTTCAGCAACTGTGGCTTTTTCCACACCAATGTCTGGCACTTGCACATCGACCGCAGCAGATGCAGCCGCTGGAGTTGCCTGCGCAGGTGGCGCCTGTTCCGCTGCTGCTACCGCTGGCTGAGGCGCTGGAGCCGCTTCAGCTTTCGGTGCTTCTGCTGCAGGCGCTGCATCTTCAGTTTCAAGCTCAATCAGCACCGTGCCTTCCGCGACATTATCGCCCAAAGCCACAGAAATGCTTTTGACCACGCCAGCAGCTGTGCTTGGCACTTCTACTGACGCTTTGTCTGATTCCAATAGAACGACGCTGTCATCAACTGCAACGGTGTCGCCCACTTTCACTAAAATTTCCGCAACAGTGGCTTTATCTACACCAATATCAGGAGTCGTAATTTGCATGATTAGTTCTCCTCTTTGTAGTCAGCAACAGGGTGCAGTTCAGGATGCGCTTGCGGCAGCCATGCCACTGGACGGTCTGTGTCTAATTCAAAAGTAGAGATCGCATCTTTCACTAAACGCGCATCCACTTCGCCTTCATCTGCCAATTTTTTCAGCGTTGCCACCACAATGTGCGCCGCATCTACACCAAAGTAGCTGCGCAAATTCGCACGGGTATCCGAACGGCCATAGCCATCTGTACCCAATGCTACAAATGGGCGGTTGTCTGGCAGATACGCGCGGATCTGTTCACTATACGCGCGCATATGATCTGTTGCTGATACCACGATGCCGTTTGTACCGCGAAGCTGCTGAGATACCCACGCTTCTTTTGACGTTTCCGCCATTGGATGCAAGCGGTTGTATTCTTCACACGCCATGCCGTCACGCGCCAATTCATTGAAGCTGGTTACGCTGAATACATTTGAGTGAATTTGATATTCATCACGCAGAATTTGAGCCGCTTTGATCACTTCACGCAGAATCACGCCTGAACCCATCAGCTGAACAGTGGCTTTTTCATCTTCCTGCAGTAAATACATACCGCGCTTGATGCCTTCTTCAGCGCCTTGCGGCATTTCAGGGTGTTCGTAGTTTTCGTTCATTACTGTTAGGTAATAGAACACACGCTCTTGGTTCACATACATGCGCTGCAAGCCGTCATGCACAATCACCGCCAATTCATAGCCGAAACATGGGTCATAAGACACGCAGTTTGGAATAGTATTGGCTAAAATATGCGAGTGGCCATCCTGATGCTGCAAGCCTTCGCCGTTCAATGTGGTACGGCCGGCTGTTGCGCCCAACAGGAAGCCTTGCGCCTGCGCATCGCCCGCTGCCCATGCAATATCGCCGATACGCTGGAAGCCGAACATTGAGTAGTACATGTACATTGGAATCATTGGCAGGTTATTGGTTGAATAACTGGTTGCCAACGCTGCCCAAGCACTCATCGCACCGGCTTCGTTAATGCCCTCTTGCAGCATGTGACCGTCTTTTGCTTCACGGTAATGCATCAGCTGTTCTTGGTCTTCAGGCGTATATTTTTGACCGTGCGCTGCGTAGATACCCAACTGACGGAACATACCTTCTAAACCAAAAGTACGCGCTTCATCTGGAACGATTGGAACAACACGGTCTTTAATCGCTTTTTCTTTCAATAACGATGCAATTAAACGCACCATCAACATAGTCGTTGACTGTTCTTTGCCACCGCTGCCTTTCAATACCGCATCAAATACAGATAACTCTGGAATTGCCAGCTGCTCGCTTTCTTTGCGGCGCGCAGGCAAATACCCACCAAGCGCTTCACGGCGTGCTTTCATGTATTTCAGTTCAGGCGAATTTTCGCTTGGACGGTAGAACGGCAGTTCTTCCAGCTGATCATCATTAAATGGCAAGTTAAAACGGTCACGGACATATTTCAGCGAGTCAATTTGCATCTTTTTAATCTGATGCGTTTTGTTCACTGCTTCAATTTCTTCAGACAGACCATAGCCTTTAACTGTTTTCGCCAAGATTACTGTTGGCTGGCCTTTGGCTGTACATGCTTCTGCATAAGCAGCAAAAACTTTGTACGGGTCATGTCCGCCGCGGTTTAGATTATCAATATCTTCATCGCTCAGGTCTTTAACCAGTTCTTTCGCTTCTGGGTATTTACCGAAGAATTTTTCACGCGTATAAGCGCCGCCTTTCACTTGATAGCGCTGGAAATCGCCATCAACCGCTTCTTCCATCACAGACTGAAGTGCGCCAGTTGTATCTTTTGCCAACAGCGGGTCCCAATGACGGCCCCAAACGACTTTAATGACACGCCAGCCCGCACCGCGGAACAATGACTCAAGCTCCTGAATGATTTTACCGTTGCCGCGTACAGGGCCATCCAGACGCTGCAAGTTACAGTTCACAACCCAAATTAAGTTATCGAGTTTTTCACGGCCAGCCAGTGAAATTGCGCCTAAACTTTCAGGCTCATCCATCTCACCATCGCCTAGATATGCCCAGACTTTACGATCTTCTTCTTTGATCAAGCCGCGGTTCATCAAATATTTTTGAATATGCGCTTGATAGATCGACATGATCGGGCCTAGGCCCATCGATACTGTTGGGAACTGCCAATAATCCGGCATCAAATATGGATGTGGATAGCTTGGTAAGCCAATGCCGCCTACTTCGCGGCGGAAATTACTTAAATGTTCTTCTGTTAAACGGCCTTCAAGGAATGAACGCGCATAAATACCTGGCGCACAATGGCCTTGGTAGTAAATCATGTCGCCGCCGAAGCTGTCGCTGTTGGCGCGGAAAAAGTGGTTAAAGCCCACATCGTATAATGTTGCTGAAGACGCAAAGCTGGCCAAGTGACCGCCCAAATCATCCCCAGTTTTGTTGGCGCGAAGCACCATTGCCAAAGCATTCCAGCGGATCAGCGCGCGAATGCGGCGCTCCATGTCCTGATCGCCCGGCATTGCTGGCTGTTCTTCAACTGAAATCGTATTTCGGTAAGGAGTATTTAGACGCTGAATAGGAACATGCTTAGCGATGGCGCGCTGGTACAGTTTTTCAAGCAGAAAAGCTGCACGCTCTGTTCCCATATGCTTTAAAACTGAATCGAATGCGTCTTGCCATTCTTGGGTTTCCTGCGCATCTGTATCGCCATAGAACGCCATATTTCACCTATCCTGTGAGCCTAATCAATGCATCTATATGTACCATACTTTGCGTTAGCGCAGTTATGGCTGCGGATGAATACGACATTGGACTAATATTTAGGAAATAAATAGACATTGACCATTCCTTACACAAATCAGCAAAAAATAGCCAATAACGAATAAACAATAACCGTTTTCTATTCTATAAAGTGATAGTGTCAAATGTGTAGGTATAAAATGTAAAAAAGCCACTGCTTGAGTTTTCAGGTTCAGGCAGTGGCTTTTCGATTAAACAGTTTTTTTAAGTTTTTTATGCAATATGTTTTTATAGTCGTATGGGACGCTTACGGCAGCATCGCCAAGTAAGTTGATGGATTTTTGCGCTGGCCGTCTTTCACTACTTCATAGTGCAGATGCGGACCCGTACAGCGTCCTGTACAGCCTACATTGGCAATTTGTTCGCCAGCTTCCACACGGTCGCCTACGCGCGCAATGAGGCGTGATGCGTGTGCATAGCGGGTAAGATAGCCATTGCCATGATTAATTTCGACATATTGACCATAGCCTGTGCCCCAGCCTGACTTAGTGACAATGCCTGGGCCAGTCGCATAAATCGGTGTGCCGCTCGGCGCTGACATATCTAAGCCAGAGTGGTTTTCCGCGCGTCCGCCCATAGTACGTCCGCCATAGTTAGAGCTGATGCGCTTTAAATCTGGAAGCGGATGAGTGACCAGCCATGAATACGGATTGCCAGATGATGCAGAAAATGATTTTGTGCTGCTAGTACCGTATTTTTTTGCCAGCGAGGCATTATTGAGTTCAATCGTCTTTTCACGCAATTGAACATTCAATTTCGTTTCAGCAGGAATATCAATATCGCTGGATTCAGAATAGGCACCTTGTGATAAAGTGCGGGTAAGCTGCTCAATACGGTCTGATCCGTCTTGATTTACTTCTACCAAGTCCGCAAACGCAACTGATGCTGCTGAAGCGGCGAATGAAAATGCCAATAAAATACGGCGCAAATGCATAAAAAACCTCATTTAAACTGTTCTTAATCGAATTCTTTGAGTGATCTCTTCCTTGATATCTACTGAAAGAAGCGCATAAGATTAGGACATAAACATGAAGGAAATATGAATGTCAGAACCCTTGAACATCTTTCAACAAACAAGAAAACACTTAAAAACAGGAAACTTTACGTTTCTCTCAACGCAAGTTGCTGCTTGGCAGAAACTCACGAAACTCGTTCAACCTTTATTGCCCCAGCCGGAGCAATGGCAAGTTGTTTGTTATCAAAATGGCGTGCTGATGCTTACTGGTGAAAATCAGGCTCTGGTGAGCCAACTGGCGTATCTTCAAAAGCAATATATTACTCAGCTTTCACAAATACAGGAATTGAAGGATTTAAACAAGATTCAGGTACGCTTAAGAACTCCGTCTCAAACGACACCGCCCCCTGAAAAAGTTTCAGAACCGCTCAGCCCCGAAACGCAAGAAATGCTGCGCAATGCTGCTGACTTTGTGAACGACCCTAAGCTTAGCCAAGCTATGCTGCGTTTGGCAAGCAATAAAAAGTAACCGGCCCGAGACTGGCCGCTTTCATTAAAAATTTTATGTGACCCAATTAACAGTTTAATTTGTTACATTATAACACTGCATTTAAAAGACAATGACTTATGTCACACTGACGTAGCTGATCGGGCAAGCATTAATGTCATCAAATGTTACAATTTCGTAGCTCGTTGGATCGCTTTTAACATTGCGCAGCAGCTGATTATTCAAAGCATGGCCAGACTTATATGCATCATATTTCGCAATAATTTGATGGCCAAGCAAATATAGATCGCCCACAGCATCTAATATTTTGTGACGAACAAACTCATCCGCGAAACGCAGCCCTTCTTCATTGACCACACCGGTATCATCCAAACCGACCGCATTGTCCAAACTCGCGCCCAGCGCCAAATTGTTGGATTTCAGATAATCCAAATCTTTCATAAAGCCAAATGTGCGCGCTTCACTGACTTCATAGACAAATGTTTCGGTTGAAAAATCAATGGATGCAGACTGATCTTCTTTTTTAAATGCAGGATGGTCAAAATCAATCGTGAAATTCAGCTGAAAGCCTTCATGCGGGCTGAATACCGCTTTTTTATCATCAATTAAGGCCTCAACCGGCTTTAAGATTTTAATGAATTTTTTTGGCGCATTTTGTTCAGCCAAACCGCCCTGCATCAGCAAATAGATAAATGGGCCAGCACTGCCATCCATAATCGGAACTTCAGACGCAGACACCTCGATAACCAAATTATCAATGCCCAGACCCGCAATTGCGCTCATAATATGTTCAATGGTGCCCACTTTGGCATTTTCCTGCACCAAGTTCGAGCACATAAACGCTTCCTGAATCAGCATCGCATCTGCTGGAATATCCACTTGCGGCTCCAGATCAATGCGGCGAAACACAATTCCCCCATCTGCATGATGCGGCACAAAGTTAATCATAACTTTTTGCCCACTATGAAGACCAATTCCGCTCGCTTTCACGACGCGCTGCAGGGTACGCTGTTTCAACATGCTTTTTCATTCGTCGGTAGATAAAACCGCTATACGTTAGCATATTTGGCCATTGATAAAAAACAAAAAAGGCAGCGAAAGCGCTGCCTTTTTCTGTTTTTTATTTAAAAATCAATATACTTAAGCTTATTTACGCTGTTGATTTTTTAGATAATCCTGAATGCTCATTGGCGTTGGACGCGGACTTGAAACAGCAGGAGCAGACTGAATTGACGCACCATTTGTACCATCCGCCTGCTGACGCTGAATCGCTGGCACATCATCTTCATCCACAGCTTGAACTGCTGAAGGACGCATAGACTGCTGTACATTTGGGCGTTTTACAGGTTCAGCAGTATCTGCAGAATTACGTGTTAAGCCAGTTGCAATCACAGTTACGCTGATTTCATCACGCGCATCTGGATCAAATACTGTGCCGTAGAACACCTGACCTTCATCAAGATCGACAATTTGGTTCACGACATCGGTAATTTCTTCAATCTCACCGAAAGTCACATCATCGCCGCCTGTCACGTTAATCAGAATACCTTTGGCATTCATAATCGTTACGTTATCCAGCAATGGACTGCGGATGGCTTGTTCAGCTGCTTGACGCGCACGGTTTTCACCGCGGCCGCTGCCCGCACCCATCATTGCATAACCACGTGTGCTCATGGCAGTTTTCAAATCGGCAAAGTCAAGGTTGATATGACCCGGACGAACCACCAAATCAAAGATACTGCGCACCGCATTCAATAACACATCGTCTGCTTTTTTATACGCGTCTTTCATTGAAATGTCGCGGAATACTTTAAGCAGGCGCTGGTTTGGAATAATGATCAAAGAATCAACATGCGCTTCTAAAGCTTCAATGCCTTTTTCTGCAGACTGCTGGCGGCGCTTGCCTTCAAAATTAAATGGCGTAGTCACTACACCTACAGTCAGAATGCCCATTTCTTTGGCAATTTCTGCTACGACTGGCGCAGCGCCCGTGCCTGTGCCGCCGCCCATGCCTGCAGTGACAAACACCATATCGGTGCCTTCCAAATGCTGGCGGATCAGCTCACGGCTTTCTTCAGCAGCAGCCTGACCCACTTGCGGATTTGCGCCAGCGCCTAAACCGCGCGTGCCCTGCTCACCCAATTGGATTTTGAATTGCGCATTCATGCGGTCCAGCGCTTGCTTATCTGTATTGGCACAGACAAATTTGACACCCTGAATGTCTGATTCAAGCATATGCTGTACAGCGTTTCCGCCTGCACCGCCTACACCGAATACTGTAAAACGGGCTTGACCAATGCTATCGCTTTGATCATCTTCTAAAAATTCAAATGAGGCCATGACCTGTAAAATTCCTAATCATAATTGGCAGTTACATCAGCCCGTATACTGCCTTGATCTTAATAAAATTGTTTTTAGAATGCGGTCCCAGCCCGAGCTTGTCAAGTTCAAGCGATATTCCGTACAACTTCCCAACAATATTCCCAAAAATTTCCACCTAAAAGATGGATTTCAGCGTCTCATTCAACCCTGACCAAGCCCGTTTAAACCGCTGCATCACAGATAAACGTTCTGGATCATCCTGCTCAACAATCGTATCCTGCGTATCGCTTTGACTGAACATCAGCAGTCCAGCTGCAGTTGCATATTGCGAACGGCGCAGCGCAGCCTGATTTTGATCTTCTGCATTCACCTGAACCGGCGGATTGCCCAAATGCGCAGATACACCTAAAGTCTTGCGCGCAAAACTGACCATGCCTTCAATCTGCCCTGCATCACCTGTCAGCACCACACCATGATATAAGCCGTGAATCGCGCCGTTGCGTTCCAGAACCTCACGCACCATACCTAGAATTTCATCGTAGCGGGCAATAATGATGTCTGTCAGCTCGATCCGGCTGATGGTTTGCGGGCCATCAATGCCTTGGAATTGAATCATATGGTCTGGTTTCACGACTTTCAGATCAACACAGCCATACAGCAGCTTGATGCGTTCCGCTTCTTCAGTCGTTGTCTGCAATACCGCGGCAATATCACGCGTTACATGCTCACCGCCGCGCTGAATCGTATGCGTCATGGCTAAACGGCCATCTAAATATACTGCAACATTGGTTGTGCCTGCACCAATATCCAGCAAGCAGACGCCATATTCACGCTCATCTTTCAGCAGGCTGGCTTCCGCCGTCGCCAAGCTGGAAATCACCATGCGCTCTACACCGATATTCGCGCCTTTCAGCGCGCGGTCTAGGTTTTGCATGGTGCTGATCGGCAGCATCATCAGATGGTAATGTCCCGTCATGCTTTGTGCAGACATGCGTACGGGATTAAGCACCCATTCAGGTGCATCATCCAGCTCAAAACCCAGCGGCACAGCGCTGACCATATAATGATCCGAGGTTAAATGGCTAGCTTTAGCCAACTCTAATGCGCGCACCACTTCATTGGTTGTTATCGTATGATCCGCATTTTGTACTGGAGTACGCCCAGAGGCATAAAAACTTTTTAACTCAGCGCTAGGAATGGAAATCCAAGCCGAATGCACACGGCACTCTGCCATGTCTTCCGCTTCCTGCACTGCATTTTTAATCGCGGTAATTACTTTATCGAGACTGACAATTTTGCCTTTATTCATGCCTCGGTTACGAGCGGTCGCCATGCCAATAACCTGAATATTATCAGGTGCATGTACCTTACCAATCAAAACTGAAACTTTATGTGTCCCAATGTCAATCGCAACAACTGAGGGAACAGCTTCATTCATTATTTACTACTACCATTCACATGTGTGTTTAATTTATGGCGCAATGCCTCTATGTGTAAAGCCCAACATTATGGCTTTACGGTTATTCCGTCTGCAATGCCTGTGTCATTAATCGTTACAACAAAGTGGCCATTCACGATTTTAGGCGGCACAGCATTTTTCCACTGGATTGCCAAACCATTGCGATAGCGCAAATCAATTGCTGAGATATTAGACCAAACTGGCTTTAAATCTGTATTTGCCAGATGACTCAAGCGTTGAAGCTTACTCATGGTTTGATCCTGATCGACAATAATGCGCAGGCCAGAATCAAACTGCATAAACCAAGTCATGCGCTCCGTTAAATATAATTCTTTTAAACGGATGCCGACTGGAAGGAATAACTGGTTAATTTCGTTGTAGCGGCGCATCATCATTTTTGAATGCGTCACAGGCCCATGTAGCAGTGGCAGGTTTTGATAATCACGCGGTGTGACTTCCGTAAACACATCGCCGCTGTCACTCAGCAAACGCCCTGTTCCCCAACGGGCAATCGCATTGCGGGGCATTACACGCACACGTATGGCATTTGGCCATGCGCGCGATACAACTACGCGGTCGACCCAAGACATTTCTAGGGTACGGTCACGTATGGTTTTTAAATCTGAGGTGAAGTAGTTTTCCTTCACCATCGGCGCTACATGCATCCGTACTTGTTTTTGTTCTGCGTCTGAGCGTGTGCCGACGACATCAAGCGATGCGATTTGCGCATCAGTCATCACCCGATATAAGCCAAAAATCCCTGCAGCCAATACCACTGCCGCCACCAAAAGCAATAACCAGCCGCCCGCATTCGCAAGCTTTTCCTTTCGCGTCGGAGGCTTGTCATGAATTGAGGTGACTGCTGCCCGCTTGCGGCGCATGGATGCAGGGAGTTGAGCCATATCTTAGTGAGCCGTGCCCGTCAGTGTCTGCTCTAAAATAGCAACACAAAGCTGATCAAAGTCCAGACCGACCGCTTTAGCCGCTTTCGGCACTAAAGAGTGGCTGGTCATACCCGGTACCGTATTGACTTCAAGCAGCCAGAAATTGCCATTTTCATCCTGCATGGCATCAATACGGCCCCAGCCGCTTGCGCCAACAGCCTGAAATGCGCGTAAACACAGCGCTTGCAGGCGTTTTTCTTCATCTTCAGACAAGCCGCATGGAATACCGTACTGCACATCATTGCGGTTGTATTTTGCTTCATAATCGTAAAACGCAACATCTTTTGGCGGTTCTAAACGAATCACCGGCAAAGCCTGACCATTTAAGATCACAATCGTAAATTCACGGCCTGTGATCCACTTTTCAGCCATGACCACTGCATCGTGTTCAGTCGCCTTTTCAATCGCATCTGCAAAGTCTTCAATTTTTTCAACTTTGCTCATGCCAATGCTTGAACCTTCATGCACAGGCTTAATAATGAACGGCAAACCAATGCTGTTCACAATTTCATTCAGGTCTGAATCTTTGCTGACAATACGGTACGGCGCTGTCGGCAATTCTGAACCTTGCCAAACCTGCTTGGTTTTCACCTTGTCCATGCCGATCGCAGAACCCTGTACGCCAGTGCCTGTATACGGAAGATTCAGCCACTCCAAAGCGCCTTGAATCTGGCCATCTTCACCGCCGCGGCCATGCAGCACAATAAATGCGCGGTCATAGGCCACAAGCTCAGTGATACTGCGCTCTTGCGGATCAAAACCTTCCGCATTTACCCCTGAGCGCACCAATGCTTCAAGTACCGCGTTACCGCTATCTAGAGAAACCCCGCGTTCAGCAGATTTACCACCAAACAAAACGGCAACTTTGCCGAACTTTGAAGCATTTGACACGTTTATATCCTTAAACTTTAAAATTGGTCGATTTACTCAAAATCGCATCTGAGGATGCTTATTTTAAATATAGGCTGTTTTGAGCCAGCTCAATTGAGATAGCTCCCACATTACCTGCGCCCTGTGTTAATAACAAGTCACCTGCTTGTAACACTTTTTTCATCGCGTTCTGAAGGTTGCCTTCTACAGGATCAATCAGAATCGGCTCAACCTCACCGCGCAGGCGGATGCTTCGCGCCAAAGCGCGGCTGTCAGCGCCAACAATCGGTTTCTCTCCCGCAGAATAAACTTCCAGCAGAAGCAATTGATCAACTTGTGACAATACATCAACAAAATCATCAAAACAGTCACGGGTACGGCTGTAGCGGTGCGGCTGGAACATCATGACCAAACGGCGGTCCGGATGGCTGGCGCGGGCTGCTTTAATGGTTGCTTCAACTTCTTTAGGATGGTGGCCATAGTCATCCACCAGCTTCACATCACCCGCTTCCAGCGCAAATTGACCCTGAACTTGGAAACGGCGGCCTACACCGCTAAAGCCTTCCAATGCGCGCGCAATGGCTGCATCAGACACGCCTTCATCTGTGGCAATGCCGATGGCGGCCAATGCGTTTAGAATGTTGTGCGCGCCCGGCATATTAATGGTTAAACGCAGCGGTTCACGGTCTTTACGCAGCACCGTAAAATGCGACTGCATACCGTCCTGCTCTACATCTACCGCACGGATGTCATTGTCTTCATGAAAGCCATAGGTCAGCAATGGACGGCCAATGCGCGGCATGATTTCACGGATATTGGCATCATCGCCGCAAACAACAGCTAAGCCATAGAATGGAAGCTTTTGCAGGAACTGCACAAAAGTGTCTTTTAGGACATCAAAGCTGCCGCCATAGGTATCCATATGGTCGGCATCAATGTTGGTCACAATAGCAGCCATTGGCTGCAAAAATAAGAAGGACGCATCTGACTCATCCGCTTCAGCCACAATAAAACGGCTCGCGCCCAATGCAGCATTGACACCTGTACGGTTCAGCAATCCGCCAATCACGTAAGTCGGGTCCATGTTTTCTTCTGCAAGCATGCAGGTCACCAGACTAGTGGTCGTGGTTTTGCCATGCGTACCCGCAACAGCAATACCGTGACGGTAGCGCATCAATTCACCCAGCATTTCTGCACGGCGAACCACAGGCACCCGTCCATCAATGGCAGCTTTGATTTCTGGATTTTCTGGATCAATCGCTGTCGATACAACCAATACATTCGCATCTAGAATATTTTCCGCGGTATGGCCGATATAGACTTTAATGCCGTTTTCTTCCAGCTGCGCAGTCGTTTTTGACGCTTTAATGTCTGAACCCGATACTTTATAGCCTTGGTTCTTCAAGACTTCTGCAATACCGCACATGCCTGCACCGCCAATCCCCACAAAATGAATGTGTTTGATACGGCGCATTTCTGGCACTTTAATTAACTTTTTCGCTTGCTCAGCAGGACTTGAAGGAGACATAAATTACTCGGTTTACAATTCTTGAATTAAACGAACGACATGCTGCGCAGCATCTGGCTGTGCTTGACGGCGCGCTTTGACTGCCATTTCCTGTAATAGCTGGCGGTTCATCAGCGGCTGCAGCAATGCAGTTAAACTTTCTGGGGTCATTTGAGCCTGCGGGCAAATTTTCGCAGCCTGAATGTCTGCCAGGAATTTGGCATTTGCAGTTTGATGATCATCTACAGCGCTTGGCAGCGGCACAAAAACGGCAGCCAAACCCGCTGTTGCAATTTCCGTTACGGTCAAAGCGCCAGCACGGCAAATAATCAGGTCTGCATCTGAATAGGCTTGCGCCATATCTTCAATAAAAGGTGAAACTTCAACTTTTAAAAATTCAGGCGCATCAGCATAGCGGGCCTGCGTAGTTTCTGCGTTATTTTGTCCGCATTGATGAAACACGCTTAAAGGCACATTCAGCTGCTTTAATGCTTCCGGCACGCATTCATTTAATGCGCGCGCGCCTAATGATCCGCCCACAATTAAAATACGCAGCGGCAGCCCCGCCTTTTCACGCTCTTGATAGCGCCAAGACGGATTTAAAATTTCAGTGATTTCCTTGCGCACAGGATTGCCTGTTGCAACGACTTTATCTTGTGCAGGAAAGGTATTTGGAAAAGCTTCACAGACTGTTTTGGCAATCCGCGACAGCTGAGTATTGGTAAAACCGGCAACTGCATTTTGCTCGTGAATAATCACAGGAATACCCAAAGCGCGGGCAGCCAAACCGCCGGGACCTGCCACATAGCCGCCAAAGCCGGCAACAGCGTCAACTTTCAGCTGCTTCATATAGCGCATTGCGCTAAGCGTTGCTTTTAGAATTTTAAAGGGCGCCAAGACTTTGCGCACAATGCCATTGCCGCGCACGCCTTGAATGTCAATTTGATAAATCGGGATATTGTGGTTTTTCAGCAGCCGATTTTCCATGCCTGCCGGCGTTGCCAGCCAAGACACTTCAATGCCTTTTTGCTGTAATTCCTTTGCTACGGCCAAAGCTGGGAACACATGGCCGCCCGTTCCTGCGGCCATCATCATTACATGTTTAGGCTGTTTTAGCTGTGCATCAGTCACGGTCTAATTCTTCAATTTAAATAAGGCTAGTATGAGTCTTTATAAGCAGACAATTGTAATCACAAACGCATTGCCGTGAAAGTTTATTTACGGGTTTTCACCGACTGCACCATTGTTTTTTTCTGCAGATTTTCAAGTTTAAACTAGTTTTATTATTAATCGTGCTAAATTGTCAAATTTTATACATTTTTACACCATTTTAGTTCAATACTGCCCTCATTTTTCACCTGCTCTATCATTAAGCGCTTTCTAATAAGATAAAAAAAGAGCTCTTTCGAGCTCTTTTGAAAGGCCCTGCATTTAAGCATTTCGGCCTTTTTCCAGCACGGCGA
The DNA here is from genome assembly GCF_002135435.1 of Acinetobacter sp. ANC 3813. Classification (GTDB taxonomy): domain Bacteria; phylum Pseudomonadota; class Gammaproteobacteria; order Pseudomonadales; family Moraxellaceae; genus Acinetobacter. The sequence goes on from NZ_NEGK01000001.1 coordinate 553,449, forward strand.
ACAGATCATCTGCAATGGACATGCTGAATTGCGCATCAATTTCACGGATACAGGTTGGGCTGGTGACATTAATTTCTGTCACATAGTTGCCAATCACATCTAAACCGACAAATATCAAACCTTTTTCACGCAAGAACGGCCCGACTTTTGCCGCAATGGCTTTATCATTTTCTGTGAGTGGACGTGCTTCACCTAGCCCGCCTGCAGCCAAGTTGCCGCGCACTTCGCCATTTTGAGGAATACGCGCCAAACAGTAAGGCACTGCCTCGCCATTGATCATCAGAATGCGCTTATCGCCATCGACAATTTCTGGAATATAGCGCTGCGCCATAATCGGCTGTGTGCCGTTATCGGTCAGAATTTCAATGGTTGAGCCAATATTCACTCCATCTTGGTATAAGCGGAAAATACCCATGCCGCCCATGCCGTCTAGCGGTTTGACAATCACATCGCCCTGTTCTTTTAAAAATTCGCGGATCAGGCTTTGCTGTGAAGTCACCAAGGTGGGCACTTGCAGTTCAGGGAACTGAGTCGCAAACAGTTTTTCGTTGCAGTCACGCAGGCTTTGCGGTTTATTGATAATCCACGCGCCTTCACGCTCTGCCTGTTCTAAAATATATGTGGTGTAGACAAAGTTCATGTCAAACGGCGGGTCTTTGCGCATCAATACGACATCATAGGCTGCAATGGATTCTTTTTTCTTTTCGCCCAGTTCATAGTAGTGATTGTAATCTTCAAAGACGTTTAAAGGCGCGATTAAACCAAATGCCTTGCCGTGATCGATGTATAAGTCCTGCTGCAATGCATAACCCAATTCATGGCCGCGGCGGGCGGCTGCCCACAGCATAGCCATTGTTGAATCTTTTTTTAGGTTTACATTTTCGATGGGATCCATCACCACAAGTACGCGCATATTTTCGCTCTTTTAAAAATAATCTGCTTAGGAGTATAACGGAGATTATTCTTTTGTTTTTCTGAATTTCAGTAAAGCTTTATCAGTTCTTTTGAAGTGGAATAAAACCTATATGCAGCAAGCAATTATTGAATTTGATCAAGATGAAGAAGGCCACTGGTTTGCGCAGCTTGCCTGCCGCCACACTCAGCATGTACGGCATAATCCGCCTTGGCAGAACCGTCCTTGGGTCATAACGGAGCAAGGACGGAATGAAAAGCTGGGCATGATGCTGGAATGTAAAAAATATGATGAAGATGGTTTCGTATAAGAGATTTTATGTTAAATAGCCAATTTAAATAACTAAAAGGTAGCTAGAAAATTGGTGTCTATTAAGTTACTTAATAATATACTTTTTAATTTTTCCATATTCATCTTTATATAAAGAAATCCAAGCAGTACCAGATTTTTTTTATTACCATCAATATAAACTATATAATAAACTTAACTATTTATAGAGTAACTTTCCTTAACAATATGATAATCTTGCACCACATCATATTTACTTAGAATCACAGAGTCACTCGAAACAATATTATTAATATATTCTTCATTTTCCATATTGTCTGAACTACACTTCCATATGAACAACGGCATGAATATCATTAAAAAAGTAAAGCTAGAAATTTATGTTTAAAAAACTCTCCCACAAAATCAATCATCAAATAAAATCTAAAATGAATATAATACACGTTATACAAAATTATTTAATTTACTCTTTATCAATCATATTATAATAAAAAAAATGAAGGCCCAAAAAGTATAATTAAAAATAATTTTACATTTTTAAATTAATAGGAAATAAAGCTATTTTTCAATTATGAATATTTAATGTGTTGAAACAGGCATTCGCAGAATAAGATGACACATTCTATTTCTGAGATTGCTTTATCCAAACCACACTCATCGACACGTGATGGACTATAGCCTAATGATCTATAAATTGATTGATCCACATAAAAAGCCTCGATCATACGCTTTCGGCTTTGAAGACACTGTTTTAACAAATATTCTAAATCTAAAATTTGCGTTTTATTTTTAAAATATGTGATCAGCTGTCTAAAGCTTTTTTTAGATGCTGACTGAGTGCTGATTTGATCATTTTGAATTATAATCTGCTTCAGTTTCGACTCTAATAAATCAAATTTCCGTGTGTACAAAGCATACTTTACCGTTAACGTCCTGCCTTCGTATTTCTGCAAACGAAATCTAAGTAAATCATTTACACCGCACAAAGTGGTTAATTGATTCTGCATATTCTTACTCGATATTAATTAAGCTCCCTACCCAAAGCTCAGACTCTGGATAGAGAACCATTTCATTCAATTAATAATAAAAACATTAAGAGCACTGCGGCATTTCACCTTTTGCAAGACGACTATTAATATCATCAATCACAGCGGGCAATTCCGCAATTGTGTCAATTAAATAATGTGGCTTAGAATCTTCAAAAATTTTGCTGATACGCACGCGCTCTTTGTCTAACTCCACGGCATCTAAATTTTTATATTCTTCATAGCTCAGGCCAAGTGCATTGCCCGAACAGGTTAAAGCAACTGTCCACATGCCTGCACTGCGACCTTCTAAAATCCCTGGCCAAGTATCATCTACTTTCACACAAGCTGAAACGTCACTGATGCCCAAAGCAATCACGTTCTGCAAAGATTGGGCTGGATAAGGCCGGCCATTTGGCACTTCATCAGTCGCCACAACATGATCTGGGATATAGCCATTTTTTCCCGCCAGCTCTACCACTTTATCCATGACCACTTTTGGATAGCCTGAGCATGTGCCGATCTTCAGCCCCTTGCCTCTCAGAAGTGAGATTGCGTCCAAAGCGCCGGGAATTAAAGCCGAATGCACGGCAATTTTTTCAATTTGTAACGGCATAAAGCGATTATAAATATCGGTGACATCGTCATCAGTTGGAATTCTGCCAAATTTAGCGCGGTAACGTTCTGCAATTTCAGGAATATTGCACAGCGTTCGAATATGATCCCATTTACCCATTCCCATCGGGCCTCTGGACTCCTCCAGTGAAACCTCAACACCAAACTCACGAAATGCTTCCACAAAAATTTGTGTCGGCGCAAATGAGCCAAAGTCTACTACAGTGCCTGCCCAATCTAGAATGACGGCCTGAAGCTGCGTCGGTTGTTCATATTTCATATAGATAACTCCATTTAAAAAATTATGTTGAATCGTGAATAGCTAGAACATGCTGTTTGAATACATCTGAAATCATTGCTCGATCTTTTCGAATGCTTAAACAGCACAAACGGTATTCGATATAAAAAGGGTGGTCTACAAAGTGAACTGGCCTCAGGTTTGGCATCTCCACATATTCCACTTCCGCTACAAAGCCAATGCCGACTCCTTGAGAAATGGCATGAAAAATCGCTTCACGGCTATTCAGCTGCATCACGCAATTCATCGAAATGCCGGCCTGATCACAGACCTTTTCAACTTGAAAGCGAGTTTGGGAACCGTGCTCCCGCAATACCATGTTTTCGTTTTGTATCTGCTGTACGGAAATGGACTTTTCTTTCACCCAAGGATGATCATCCCGCACCACAGCAATAATCGGATAGCGCTTATACACTTGGGTGTAAAGATCCTCTTCAAATGCAGGGCGGGCTAAAATTGCAATATCAATATCAAAGTCACGCAGCTTTTCCAAAGTTCCCGATGCTGAATAAAACGAGGTTTTAAAATCGATATCTGGATATTCCATACGCAATTTATAAGTCAGCTCCATTGCGATAGGTGGTGATACTGCACCAATACGAAACATCCCACCTTTTTTCTGCTGAAAGCTTTGCAATAAATGAATGGCTTCTTCTTCCAGTTTAAACAGCGGCTTAGCAATCTCATAGAGCTGCTGCCCTGCAATGCTCATTTCAATGAAGCCGCCGTTTCTATGAAAAAGTTCAACTTTGTAGACTTTTTCTAGGGCTTTGACCTGTTCACTTACAGTCGGCTGTCCAATGCTTAAATATTCTGCGGCTGCAGTAAAACTGCCTTTGTACGCTACAGCATAAAAGGAACGCAGCCATTTATGATATTGATGCATTTTCAAACTCCCTGTAATTCAAACTTAACGTCTTACAAACAATGCCACTGCGGCGCTGCACACACAGGCAATGGTCACAATCATGAAAATCAGAGATGTGTTGCCGGTATGATCCAAAATCTTCCCAATTAGCGGTTCAGCTAGACCTGCAAACAGATAAGATGAGAAATTCATCACTCCTGTTGCAGTCCCTGCACGCTTAGACCCAACTAGGTCAGGACATAATGCCCAAAAACTGGAAGCAGGGCCGTAAACAAAGAAACCGCATAAAAATAGTGCGCCAATGGCCATGGTGCTGTGAATTGGCAAGCTCCACATCCAAAGACTGGTCAGCGCGCCTAAAGCCATATAAAGCATGATGGCAAGATAGCGTTTAGATCCGAATAACTTATCCGATACCCAGCCATTGCTGAGTGCGCCTGCTGCCATCCCCACAGGTAAGGCAATTGTGATCCACTTCGGGTCAATGCCGCCATCTCCTGTTTTCCAGTCAGATCCTAAGAAATGAACTGGAACCCAAATAATTAACCCATAGCGTGCGGCATTTTGAAAACCTAACGATACCGCGGCAATGATTAATTTTGCATTTTTCAAAACTGCCTTGTAACGCTGCAATGACGTTTCTTCATCCGCATTATCTGCAGCTTCTTGGGCTTTATCTTCCTCGTTCGCCACACCCGTATTTTCTAAAGGTTTAAACCCCAGATCTTCTGGCCGTTCACGCGCAATAAAATAGAATAAAATCCCGCCCGCAAGCATTAGCAGTACAGGTAAACGGAAGATCCAGCGCCATTCAAGGTGAAGAACTTCAATCACAACCACAGAAGTGACATACGATAAAATAGATGCACAGCCGGCAGCAAAAACATAGAAACCGTAAACCTTACCGCGTTCAGAAGCACTCCACCAGTTCGATAGCAGGCGGCTGCCTGGCGCCCATCCCAAAGCCTGCAAATATCCATTTGCTGCCCAAGGAATAATTAAGCTCATAAAACCGCTGGCAAAACTCACAATCCAATTTGCACCGCATGAAAGCACGGCGCCTGTGGTCATGATTTTTCTTCCGCCATATTTATCTGCAAGGTTGCCGTTAATGGCTTGCCCAATAGCATACGCCCACAGCATACTTGCCGAAATCCAGCCCAAAGATGCACTGCTCAAACCGAATTCGGCCTGAATGCCTGGAATAGCAAAACCAAAAGTTTGCCGGCCTGTATAAAAAAATAAATAGCAAAACATTGCTGCAAACAGCATACGCCACTGCGCTTTACGAAATGCAGGGGTATTGTTGTCTGCTAACGCAGCAGGATAGTGCGTTCGATCCATGATTCTTTTTCCTTCTTCTCATATCTTCTTTGCCTTGAAAAAGGCCAGAAGCTATATCCATATAGAGTGTGTAGATTTAGAAACTTTTCACGCTGATTAATCTTGGCTTATGAGGCATCGGCTCCTATGAAATTTTTGCCGCGCGCGCCTTGCAGGGCATAATTCACGATTTCCCTTTGTTCGTCTTCATTTACGCCGTAGTCACTGAATTCCGTTTTAACATTGAGCTGATTTAATAATTCTAATAAAGAGGCTTGAGCATCTTGCAGGTTCGGACCAAATAACTCCTGCAGCACTATGTCTCTATGCTTGTTTTTTCCCCATGCCAAACCCAGTACGTAAGGCAACGTAAATGAACAAGCAATACCATGCGGCAAGCCGTAACGCAGAGTCATTTCATAAGAAATGGAATGCGCTAATGCTGTTTTGGTATTTGAAAAGGCAATCCCTGCTTTCAATGCCGCCAAAGCCATACGTGAACGCAATTCAGCGTTAAGTAAGTCATGGGATAATTGAGGCAGGCATTCAAAAATTTCTTTAACTGCCGAAATTGCAAAAGTATCAGATATGGGGTTGGCGTTTACATTCCAAATGGACTCTAAAGCATGAGATAATGCATCTAACCCCGTTGAAATAGTGATGGATTTTGGAATAGTCAGCATTAAATCGGGGTCCACAATCGCCGCAGTTGGCCATGTGCAATCTAAGTGCAATGAGTATTTCTTTTGCTGCTGACTGTCCCAAATGGTCGCCCATGGGGTGACTTCACTCCCTGTCCCGGCTGTGGTTGGAACAGCAATCAGCTTTTTGCATCTTGCTGGAGCAAATGCTTTGCCAGTCGACAGTAATGCCAATAAGTCTTCAAATTGTCCAGTTTCCGTACCTACAATTAACGCCTTCGCAGTATCAATCGAACTTCCGCCGCCAACTGCCAGCACAGTATCGCAATGTTCAAATGTGCGCCAAAAATTCTCATAGGTTTCTTTTAACTGGGAAACATCTGGATTGGGCTGTACATCATCAATGATATGAATCAGCCGATCGCCTAAAAGCAACTTAATCTTTTCAATTAAACCTAGGCTTTTGGCTTCAGGAAAGGTCACTAAAGTGACCGTTTGATTCTCAGTCAGCGCTTTAATATTGCTCAGCGAACCTGCTCCAAAATAAGTCGAAACAGGGTTATAAAATGTATCAGCCATGATTATTCCAACTCCTTCTTCGTATAATCACGATTGATATAGTTGGCTGAATTTAAATCCAACTCAAATCGATTAATTAATCCCCTGTATCGTTTCTACCGATACGTCTTGCTTCAAAAATTGAACAAACTCCATATGACACGATTAAATGGCAGAATCAAAAAAGGAAGCTTCCGCTTCCTTTTTCACAACCTTAAAATCTAAAAAATCTTAGATACCGTATTTCACACGGTAAGCATCCATTTTAGCCAAAGCCTCTTTTTCACCTTTAGCATCTAGATAGTCCATTAAATCTTTCATGGTAATTAATGCATGCACTGGAATTTCAAGTTCTTTTTGCACTTCTTGAATCGCAGAAAGCGTACCTTGACCTTTTTCCTGACGATCCAGCGCCACCAATACACCCGCAATTTGCGCGCCTGCATTTTTCAAAATAGTCACCACTTCACGGATTGCTGTACCTGCGGTGATCACATCATCAATGATCCAGACCTTTTTTCCCGCAACTGATGCGCCAACCAGTACACCGCCCTCACCGTGATCTTTAGCTTCTTTGCGGTTAAAACCCCAAGGTACGCTTACGCCATGATTTTGCGATAATGCCACAGCAGTTGCCGCGACAAATGGAATACCTTTATACGCAGGGCCAAAAATCACTTCCACGTTTTCGCATTCTGTCAATTTTGCTGCATAGCCCGAAGCCAACAGAGACAAAGCTTCGCCGTCATTCAGCAGGCCCGCGTTGAAAAAATAAGGACTCACACGGCCCGATTTTAAAGTAAACTCACCAAATTTAAGCACACCGCGTGATAATGCGAGTTCGATAAAAGCCTGTGGGTTAAAAGCCGCTTGCGCTGTCATGGGGTGCTCCATTTTTCTAAGTTGAGGTTAAACCTGAGCATGATACCAAAGACTAGCTATCCAAGTGATCAAAAAATTCTAAGAGTCGTATCTATTAACGTGAACGGCTTGCGCTCTTCTGTGACTAAAGGCTTGCTGGAATGGCTAGAACAGTCTGATGCCGATGTGATCTGCATGCAGGAAAGCCGCATTACTCATGCCCAATGGACAGACAAATTCAAACCCGAAGGCTGGCACACACACCTGTTCCCTGCAGAGCGCGCTGGCTATGCCGGCACCGCTATTTACAGCCGCCTGCCCTTCATTTCGGTGACTGACGGTTTAGGCTTTGAATTGGCAGACTCGCAAGGCCGCTTCATTACTGCCGAATTTGACTTAGGCTTAGGCAAATCTGCTCATATCTGTTCGCTGTATTTGCCGTCTGGCTCTTCAGGCGATGAAGCGCAGGCACGCAAAGACCACTTTTTAGAAGAATATACAAAAATTCTGAAGCAATGGCGTGATGAAGACAAATCCATCATTGTCTGCGGCGATTACAACATCGTGCATAAGCGTATTGATATTAAAAACTGGTCAGGCAACCAAAAATCTTCAGGCTGCCTGCCACATGAGCGCGCTTGGCTGGATCATATCTATGATGATTTAGGCTATGTCGATACCTTCCGTGAAGTCCGCAAAGAAGCAGAGGTCTACTCTTGGTGGTCCAACCGCGGGCAAGCGCGTGCGAAGAACGTGGGCTGGCGTATTGATTACCAAGCCTGCTCGCCAGACTGGAAAGAACGCACAGTCAATGCATGGGTGTTTAAAGACGAATGGTTCAGTGACCATGCACCCGTCATTATCGACTACAAGCTTTAAAATTCAGCTTAATTCAGTAAACACTTGTTTACTGAATTAAGGTCGATTTCGCACACGCCCTGCCGTTTTAGCAGATTTTACTGACACGGATTGCAGTGCATTATTGTCGCACGGCACAGGGACATGTCAGGATGACACGAAGGGATAGGACGCCGTAGGAAGAAAGCAGAAACAAACTAATGATTTAGCTTGTTTTTCAAGGATGTGACAATGGACGTTGTACTGAGACCCGCATGATCAGGATGATTAAATGCGGGTTTTCTCTTTTCTGCAGTCCGTGTTTTTATTCTAACGAACTACTCATCACCATCTATAGGTTTTTTATTCAGATGATTGGCAGCCTCAGCCCAATTGCACTTCTCTGATCCTCAGTTTAAAAGCCTTATATGTCGCTTTGATGACAATCTCAAACTGCCTGCATTTTTTAAACACTAAAGCTGGGCCAGAAGCATAGAGCTTTTCTCGATTTTTCGTTAATCTGTAAACATTGAAAATGAATGATTTTAGGACTGACCGCAATGCTTAAGATTTACGGCATCAAAAACTGCAGCACCATGAAAAAAGCTTTTGACCTGCTCAATGAGCTAGGCTTGACCTATGAATTTCATGACTATAAAAAACAGGCCATTGATGCAGAAACCTTAAAAGCTTGGCTGGATGCCAAAGGCGCTGAAATTATTCTGAATAAAAAAGGCACTACATGGAAAAAGCTGACAGAAGCTGAACAGCAAGATGCGCTTGCCAGCGAAACGAATTTAATTCAAACCTTAAGCGCGCACAGCAGCATGATTAAACGCCCCGTACTGCAAACCGAGCACGGCATTCTAGTCGGTTTTGATGAGGCGGCTTACCGCGCTTTAAAATAAGCACTGCTCTTATTTAAATATAAAAAAACCTGACTTGATGTCAGGCTTTTTTATTCAGACTTGTATCTGGCTCAAGCCCTTAACAAATTAGTTAGCGCGGATCCAAGTTTGGTTACGGCCCAGTGCAGACACGCCAATGTAGCCGCGCACTTCAAGCTTTTTGCCGCCATCTGCAATTTCACTCTTCATGCTGTAGGTTTTGCCTGATTGCGGATCTAAAATTTTGCCGTCATTGTATTTGTTGCCGCCAGAATTTTTAAGACCGCTGACAATACGCAAACCTTTCAAAGATTTGTTGTGATATGGGCCTTCACACTTGGTGCAGGCATTCTCTTCGCCTTTGGTCAGAATTTGCTGAATACTGGCTGTCAACGTGCCGTTCTTTTGCTCAGTAAACTTCACAATAGCTTTCGGCTGCTTGGTTTTGTCATCAATGGTTTTCCAAGTCGTACCATTTAAAGGGTCTGCAGCGTTAGCCAAAGCAGTTAACCCAAGTAGTCCTAATGCGAGTGCAATTTTTTTCATTTTTGTTTATTTCCCTGGTCTGGTATAGACAGCTTAATTATTAAAAACTCACAACAAATTTGCAATTTTTGAATGTGACCATTTAGTGTAACCTTGTAACTTGTGTTGGTAAATAAGCAAGCCTGCACCCTAAAAAAATAAAAGATGGATGGAACATGAAGATATCTCCGCTAACGAAACAATTATTCACAGAGCGTTTTTTAAAAACCGCCATCCGTGCGCCCAGCCAGTTCAATTTACCGCCCAGCACTTTGCGTTTTGCCTTGGAGCAGCTGTGCAAAATCATCCCTCAAAACCCGAATATCCAAGTCCGCCCCTTGCGTCTTTCTGGCCTGCGCGCCGAAGAACTCAAACCGCAAAGCGAATCAACACAGCTGATTTTCCATATTCATGGCGGCGCTTTTTTTCTAGGCTCAATGCGTACCCACCGCGCTTTTTTGACTCAGGTCGCTGCCCGCACGCAAATGCAGGTGCTGCACTTGGATTATCCGCTATCGCCTGAGCATCAATATCCAGAAGCGCTGGATGCCTTGTTTGATGTGTATTGCCAGCTGCTGGATCAAGGCGTGCAAAGCAAAGATATTATTCTGTCCGGCGACTCCTGCGGCGCCAATCTAGCCCTAGCGCTGGCACTGCGGATTCAGCAGGAAGCAATGCCGCAGGTCAGCGGGCTGGTCTTGATGTCGCCGTTTTTAGACCTGACGCTGAGCAGTGAATCACTGCGTTACAACCGCAAGCATGATGCCCTGCTCAGCATTGAAGCGCTGGAAACCGGTATTGATTACTATGTGCCGAAATCCATCGACCGCGCCGACCCAATGGTTTCGCCTTTTTTTGCAGATTTAAAAGGGCTGCCGCCGATTCATGTTCAGGTCGGATCGAAGGAAATTTTGCTGGATGATGCGCAGCGCTTTAAAAACAAAGCTGAAGAAGCCGGTTTGGATGTGGAGTTTAAAATTTATACCGGCATGTGGCATAACTTTCAGATGTTCAGCGCATGGTTTGAAGAAGGTCAGCGCGCCTTAGCCGATCTGGCAGAATTTGCGCACCGCTTAGACCGCGACTAAGCCAAAAGAATCCAGATATTGCAGGCAAAAAAATGGTCAGCCGAAGCTGACCATGAAATGCTGAATCCATAAAGGGAGTGGTTTCAGCTGAGGAAGGATCTTTTAAGGTTTAGATGGCTTGAATTTTTTCCATCGCATCCGCCATCGCCTTATCTTTCAGCTCTGGGCCCATATTTACGCCTTCAGCGCGAATAATTTCGACATCATTTACCCCAGTAAAACCGAAAACAGTTTTCAGCAGGCCTTCTTGATAGTCTGCAGGGCTGTTTTCGCCATACACACCGCCGCGGCTGCTGGCAATGTAGGCTTTTTTATCGCCCGCCAAACCGACTGGACCATTTTCAGTGTATTTAAAGGTTTTGCCAGCAACACTGATGCGGTCAATCCACGCTTTCAGTGCAGAAGATAAGCCAAAGTTATACATTGCTGCGCCAATCACTACGACATCTGCATCCAAATACTGCTGAATCAGCTGTTCACCCAGTGCAGATTGCTCTGCATTTTGGCCCATCAATATTTCAGCAGTTAAATGCGGAATCGCTTGCTGCGCTAAATCCAGATGCTCAACTTGCGCATCCGCATGTTTTGCTTTGAGCTGAGCAACAATGGCTTGGCTCAACTGACGTGATACAGAAGCATCGCCCATAATGCTTGAATCGATATGCAGAACTTTCATGATAAATCCTAATGCTTTAATTTCTTAACTGTTAGGCAGTGTATACAATTTTATAAATGAAATAATCCCAAGCTTTAAGACACACCGTTTTAAAAATGAAACAATTTAAAGCCTGTGGACGCAGACCCTAAAGTCAAAAAATAATCGTTACCAAAGCCGGAAAAGCATGTTATTTTAAGTTTAAAGATAATCTATCTGTATAAACTTAAAGAAAAAAATCAGAATTATGATAAGGATGTACGCGAACGCATGAAGCTCCTTCCGCTAAAGGGTGAGGCCATTTCGAAGCACAAAATTATTCAATATATGCTCGAAGATGAAGTCATCATGAACTGGAATATTCTCAAAAAATGCGTACTCATGCTGATTTTGGGTGCAGCCGTTCATTTGACTTGGATCATCTGGAAATCCTTTGTCTTGCTTAGCCCCAGCCTTGGCCAATGGGTCAATGTGCCTTTGGTGCAGTTCCAGCTGCTGATGAATTTTGTATTCTTTATCTCTTTGCTGGTCATGATCTGGCCTTGCTATGCTTGGCAACATAAACACTGGGTTCGGCAATTCCTGCCTTTTCTTTCCGTCGGGCTGTTTGTCATTTCACTGTGCAGGGACGGCTATGTGATTGGCACGCTCAGCCCTGCCACGATGATTTCCTATGTCAGCTTAGTCACCGTCGGCTTGGTGCTGCTGCCGCGCAGCATTGTCTACAGCGCCTTTATTCCAGCCACCTTATTTTTGGCAGGATGCACGTATCTGAGTTATGCCGGCTATCTCAGCTATGCGCCGCTTTTTCAAATTGACGGCTCTGCCTTTAACAACGGCTTCTGGCTGCTGTCCATGCTGTTCTTTATTGTGCCAATCTTGTTCACATGCATGATTTTATTTGAAATTTTACTGAGTCAATGGCGTCACCGTGAACGCCTGATTAAACAGCTCAGCCAAATCGATCCATTGACCAATCTATTTAACCGGCGCAGCATTAATCAATGCCTTGAGCAGTTAAACGATGCGCACGACGAACGCTATGCTCTCGTGCTGCTCGATCTGGATCATTTTAAACACATCAATGATCAATACGGGCACCATAAAGGGGATGAAGCGCTGGTCCAAGTCAGCGCCATTTTGAGCCAGCAGCTGCGCGGTACAGATGTGGTGGGACGCTTTGGCGGTGAAGAATTCATTTTGATTTTGCATCATTCCAATACCAAACAGGCGCAGCAGGCCGCTGAACGCTGCCGCCTTGCGATACAGCACATACAGCTGATGTCTGATGAAAACCAGCCGATTCAAATTACAGCCAGTTTCGGCATTGCGGTATCTAAGCCCGATATGCGCCCGCAGCTCTTGCTCAGTCAGGCAGACAAAGCCCTTTATGAAGCCAAAGCAGGCGGCCGAAATATAGTGAAAATATATACTGAAGCTAAGGGCGAAACGGCTTCGATTTAAAGCTGGGCTTCTAAATACGCAACCCGCGCTGTTTCTGCTTCAGCGCCTTGCACCCAAGCTTGAACCGCAGGATGCGCCAGCATCAGCTGCATATACTGCTGTGCAGATTCACTGACAGGCAAGCCATAGGTTTTAATGCGGGTCACCACAGGCGCATAAAAAGCATCCGCAATGGAAAACGCCCCGCACAAAAAAGCCTGAGGATGAGGACGTCCAGCCCAAATCTGTTCAATCCGCTCCACATCCTTACGCAGGTTTTCATCTGCAGCCCAAAGCTTGGCGCCATATTCATCTAAATGCGCGCGGATATTCATGCCGCATTGGCTTCGTAAAGCCATAAAGCTGCTGTGCATTTCAGCAGTTATACAGCGGGCGCGGGCCTTGAGGGCAGGATCGGACGGCCACAGCTCAAGATGCGGAAATTTTTCAGCCAAATACTCACAAATCGCCAAAGAGTCCCACACAACCAGCCCCTGATCGAGTAAAACTGGCACCTTGCCATTGGGATTCACTGCCAGCACTTTCTGCTTAAATCCGCCGCCATTGGGCTGCGCCGAAAATTCCACCATGACTTCTTCAAAGGGAATCTGAAATGCCTTCAGCACCAGCCAAGGGCGCATAGACCAGCTCGAATAGTTTTTATTGGCAATCCATAGCTGCATGATGACGCTCCTCATGATTTAGGCTTTCAGTTTAAAACCGCTTCAGCTGCTGCAGCAATTCATCCTGTGTAAACGCACCGGTTAAGCGCAGTCCGCGGACTTCCTGATGCTGTTCATCCAAAAATAAATACGTAGGCGGGCCTAAAATGTCCCACTGATTCAGCAAAACCTGATGTGTTTCATCGTAATGGCTCAGATCCAGCTTAATCAGATAATACGGCGCCAAGGCCTGCTGCACAGAAGCAGATTTTAAAATGCGGTGCTCAATCGGCTGGCACGCGACACACCAGTCTGCATAGACATCAATCACTGCCTTTTGCCCTGCTGGAATTTCACTGAGCAGCTGCTGAAATTCTGCTGCAGTTCTGGCCTGATGCCATACAGCCTGCGCAGTTGCCTGCTCCGCAAAAAAGCGCTGGCTTTGCTGATACTGGCTATAAATAGCATAAGGCACAGCCGCGCACAGCACCAAAATATACAGCCATCTGAATGAGGTGCTGCGGCCTAAAATTCTCCACAGCACATAGCCAACAAAACTGAGTTCCAGCGCGAGAGACAGCCATTGCATCCAGGCTTCACTCAGCAGCGGACGGATAAAATACAGCGCCAAGCCCAGCATAATAAAGGCAAACAGCACTTTAATCTGATTCATCCACATGCCCGCTTTCGGCAAGATGCGTGAACCTAGAACACTGGCCAAAAGCAGCGGCGTTCCCATGCCAAAGCCTAAAGTAAACAGCAATAATGCACCCTGCCATTGGCTTTGCGTCTGAGAAATAAACAGCAGCGCGCCCGCCAACGGCGCTGTCATGCATGGCCCCACCAGTAAGGCGGAAATCATGCCCATTACGCCCGCACCCAGCAGACTGCCGCCTTTTTGCATCGACTGTGCATGATCTAAACGCTGCAGCAGCGCGCGCGGCAGCTTAATTTCAAACAGTCCAAATAGGTTTAAGGCAAAAACCACAAACAATAGGCTGAACGCAATTAAGGTCGACGGCTGCTGCAGCCAGCGCTGAAAGTTCAGCCCCGCCGATGAGGCGATCAGCCCCAAAACCGCATAGACCATGGCCATGCTGCAGACAAAGGTCAGCGCAATCATCCATGCTTTCAAGCCTTTGCTGTCACGAACTATCAGAGAAGTCAAAATGGGCAGCATGGGTAAAGAACATGGCGTAAAGGCCAGCAGAATGCCGAGGCCAAAAAACAGCAGCAAGCCATAAGCCAAAGAGCTTTCAGCCAGCTTTTCCGACCACATTTGATCTTTGGCTGTTTCTTGATCTGCAGCAACCGCTGCTGGCGCTGATGTTGTACTGGATGCACTAGGAGCAGCCTCCAATACCGTATTCTGCAGATTGCTGCCGCCGGCTAAATCCAGCAGCTGCTTTGTTTTGCCATGATTCTGCACACTGACCAAACCGTTTGCATCGGTTTGAAAATCTATGTTTTGCGGAGGATAGCACACCCGGTCTTTGGCGCAGCCCTGCCATGTCACATGATACTGCTGCGATGCCTGCGTCGGAATCTGCAGCTGCAGCTGATCATAATAAACCTGCACTTGCCCAAAATTGTCGTCGTGCAGGCTTTCAGCTGGCGGCATGTTTAAGGCAAGCGGCTGGCTGCCCTGCTGCACGCTGATTTTATGCTGATATAAATAGTAATTTGGCGGAATGTTCCAGCTCAGTTCCGCTTGCTGCGCTGCGCTGGACATCACGGTCAATGGAAAAGCCTCTTCTGGAGAAAGTAGCGCAGTGTCCGCCTGCACCCCTGCACTCAGCAGCAGTACTGCTCCCGCAGCGCCATAAGCTAATTTTTTCATGCCCAATTCTTCATGCTGAGACTCATCCTAAGCGTATATAGCTGCATATTCTAAACGTCGACACTCAAAGGCCGGCTTAGAATAAGTAAGATACCCCCAAGCCTGACTGATAGCCTTTATCTTTTCCGTCTAAATCGACGCCAATGCTGGCATCCAGCTGCATGCGGTCATTCAGCGCATAAATCAGGCCTGTGCCTAATGCATATTCACACTCTTGGCTTTCCGCTTTGCGGAATACGAATTCAGAGTAGCCCGATAATTTGCCGGAAATTTGATACCCCAGTGTCGGAATCGCCGAAACTGCCCAATTGCCGTCTTGCACCTCATAGCGCATCGTGATTGAGGTATTCAGCAAATCACTATAGGCATAGTCCACCGCTGAACTGAGGCTGTAAATATCGTCCTCATTGCTAAAACCTTCATTGCCCGTTGCAATCACCGCTTCTGCCAAAACAGCTAGGGTCAGCTTTTCATCGTCCAAATCAATGGCCTTTTTCAAGCCAATGCTGACATCACCTAAACCGTCATCTTCTACACTGCGCCCAGCAACTTTGGTTTTGCGCCAAGATGGGCCTTGCCAGCCCAATTGCAGCTCTAAATCTTTCGCCAAACCCGTACGCAGCAGCATATCGCCATTTAAAGCAGTGCTTTTAATTTTTGCGCCAGCAGCATCTGTGCCTTCCTGATAGCTCATGCTCGGCAAACCTTGCTCCCATGCCAGCTGGCCGACTGGGGTAATGCCCGTGCCAAAGCCCGTGCCGGGGCGGTCAAATGAAAACTCTGCGGCCAAACTGTATGTACTGACACTGGTCAGGGCTGCAAATGCAAATGTTTTGATTGTTGTCATGCAAATTCTCTTCTAATTACACCAATTCTTTGGTCATTTTTGCGCCATGGCTGCGCAGCAGCTCTAAAGTTTGCTTTTCTTCATCCAGTGATTCAGACCAATTGATTTCATCAAAATCACAGTCAAAGAACAAATCGCTGATCGATGAAAGAATGGTTAAACCATCACTGTCTTTGGTATTCGGATTCACTTTTTCATCCAGCAAGCGCTTCACTGCTGGCACACAAGCCGCACTGGCAGCGTCCCACAGCGGACCGTACAGTTCTTCCGCATCCCATAAATGCAGATTCACTTTGGCCTGAATCAGCGCTTCCAAAATCTCTAAATGCACTGCCAGACGTTCCTGCTTTTGCGCTTCAGATAAAGCTGCACCAGCTTCATAAGCTTCACAAATTTCTTCCCACCATTTAAAGAGGCCGTCAGACCACACAGAAACCGCTGGACCTTTTTCAAAATCGATAAAATTTGGATTCAGGCCATCCGCCAAAAGACGCTTCACCTGCTCAAGGTTCTGCTCTTCTATAGCTTGCACAAAAACTTGCTGCTGTGCTGTTAACATGGGAACGCTCACTTCAAATGATTAATGACTATTATGCCGAATAAACGGCCTTTTGTTTTGACTTAATGTAAAAGTGGCGGCATTTTCTTTACAAAAGGACAGACATAAAAAAAGCCCCGCAGGGCTCTTTTTTGAATCGCGCTTAAACGTCTTCATCATCGTCTAGATCAGCATCAGCAAAAGCTGGCTGTGCGCCGCGCGGATTCTCTTTTTTCTCAAAGGTATGTTCTAAACTGCGTTTCAAGCGCTCAATTGCACCATGAATGGCAGTATCAATGTTGTGGCCTTTATGATTGACCACCACAGGCTTAAGTCCTGCTGGGCGCGCTTCGATCATACATTTGATGTCGTCGCTGCCGCCTTTATCCCCATTTTCATCGCTAAAGTGCACCGAGAAGTGAGTAATGCGTTCACTATGGCGCTGGAATTCCTGATTCAGTTCTGCACGAACGTACTCAATTAATCGGTCACTATTTTGAATGTTCTTATCTGTACGGATTTCTATGTTCATAATATCATCCTCTAACTTTCTGGATTATCTATAAAATATTGTGCAAAACTTTCTTATTTCGGCACGCTTACATCTGCTGTTTTATACAGCCAGAACATCTTCAATTTAGTTTGGAACGGGTCCTCCACATTGAATGATGACACTTTTTATCGTCTGCAGAACTGTGTCCTTATACTTCGAATATCGTGCTTAATTTAAAAATATGCAAGTGCTATTTTATATTTTTTTGAAATCCCCTATTTACTATATGGTTTTATTCTTTCGCATTTAATTTCAGTGGAATTTTCAATTTTAAATTTATTGATGAATTTAAATTTTAGATATTCTTATCAATATTTTAAATTAAATAAACCATGAGATTTACAAAAAAAAATCCATACACAGAACAAAAAACCTATTTCTTATATGGATTTTTTTTTATCCAATAATCAATTTTGGCTTTATTTTTGCTAAGGAATCTGTATGCTTTCAATGCTTCTCGGGGGAGAGACTTTTTAATGAAACTTACACAAATCGTAACTGCATGTGCACTGGCTTCTGCTGCTGCGTTCACCCAAGCTTCGCCTGTAGTATGGCAAGATTTCAGTTTAACTGGCCTTTATGGCGACAACTATGAAGTTGGAACTGAAGACCGTACCACAGCGACTGTAGAATATGCTGCTAAACTGAAATACTCAGATGTATTTTTCTTTGTTGACCAGCAAGTTGACGGCAATGATGATCACTCTACATACTTAGAGTTATCTCCGCGTTTGAGCCTAGGTGAGGTTTCGGGCACTAAGCTTTCCGCTGGCCCAATTAAAGACGTATTAATTGCGACCACTTGGGAACATAACGCCGGATACAGACAAAACCAAGAATTCAACAACTTCTTGTATGGTGTCGGTTTCGATCTGAACATTCCTTATACACAGTATGCCAGCGTTAACTTCTACCGCGCAAACAATGATCTTCAGAAAGACGACTATCAAATGACCATCACTTATGGTGTGCCATTTAAACTGGGTTCTGAAGATTTCCTTGTAGACGGTTTCCTTGACTGGTCAACTGCTGAAAAAGGCGACCATGCAAGCGAATTAAACTGGACTACACAGTGGAAATGGAATGTCGGCAAACACATTTCTCCAAAAACCCGACTATACCTAGGTGTTGAACACTCTATGTGGAACAACAAATTCGGTATTCAGGGTGTAGACCAAAATGATGTCAGCGCTTTAGTGAAATACCATTTCTAATTCCTGACAGAATAAAAAAAAGCAAGGCCAAGCGCCTTGCTTTTTTTATGTCTAAGTTTTCTAATAATCAGATCTTTATTAGCTATTCTCAGCCATGCCTTTTAAAATCCGCCCTGCAACAGAGCAAGATCTGCCCTCTATTCTTGCAATTTACAATCCTGAAGTGCTGCATGGCTTTGCCACTTGGAACGATCAGCCTTTTAGCCTTGAATCTTTTCAAAACAAGCTGCAGGAATTTCAAAAAAATGATTGGCCGTTTTGGGTCATTGAAGATCAGGACAGCTTTAAAATTGCAGGATACGCTGATTATGCGCCCTTCCGGCATTTTTCCGGCTACTGCTATACCGCCGAGCATTCTCTCTATATAGCGCCAGAATATGCACGCTTAGGCTTGGGCAAACGCCTGCTGCAGCACTTGATCAAGCATGCCGGGCAGCATGGCAAGCACGTGCTGGTCGCAGGCATAGATCATGGCAATGCCGCATCAATCGCGCTGCATCAGCAATTTGGCTTTACTCAGACAGGCTATATGCCGCAAGTCGGGCAAAAGCTCGGGCAATGGCGTGATTTGGTGCTGATGCAGCTGATCTTAGATTAATTTCTCTGGCTGAATCTTTTTTTGAATCACACTGATGACAGCTAAATTCTGTTTTGCCGCATCGCGGTAAAAATCCTGAAGCTGCAGATAAATCAATTTTAACTCTGCCAGATACAGCTCCTGCGCCAGTTCTGCTGGCGCTGTATGCACCACATCAAACTGATAGCGCTTTTTCAGCTCATCCACGCTCAACTGCTGCAATTGCTGCTGAATTTCTGACACTCTGACGACAGTGTTGTAATGTACCGTTTCCGGATGATCGATCCGTTCTGACAGCGGATGCTCAGCCTGAATTGCATACTGCAGCGGCGTGCTGGACTGCTGGTCAACATTCAAGGCGTGATTGACGCTATCCCAAGTCTGGCCTAAATAGAGGGACTGCAGAATAAAGTTTGATTCCAAAACAGCTTGGGAATTGTCAGCCTCGATAATCAAGGTTTCCAAATCATTGGGGTGAATTAAAAATAAGCTGGCTTCCATCGATAATCTCTTGTCGCGGTTTTCAGTTCAGCCTAAAGCAAATTCAAAAAAAATCTGCTGAAAAATTGTATACATAGACGCTGCCATGCACAGAAAAGCTCTCTGTTTCATGTAAATAATCCATTCTTTTCTGTGCAAGTAAAATTTATGCAATCAAAACTGAAATAAAGTTCAGCATGGTACGGCCTACTTAAAGTCATGCGAATAAGGCATAAAAAAGCCGCAATTATTGCGGCTTTTTTTTGTTTACAGAAATGCACCATTTAAACCGTCAATTCCGCCAAGTTGCCTTTTTGCTCCAGCCAATCTTTGCGGTCACCTGAACGTTTTTTCGCAAGCAGCTTGTCCAGCAAGCCTGCCGTATGGTGCGCATCATCTAAATCCAGCTGCACCAAACGGCGCGTATCCGGATCAAGCGTCGTTTCACGCAATTGGCTGGCATTCATCTCACCCAGACCTTTAAATCGGGTAATTTGCGGATTCTTGGTTTTGCATTTCTTTAAAACACCCTCTAACTCTGCATCATCAAGGGCATAATGCACATCTTTATTATCATCAATACGGTACAGCGGCGGCATTGCGACAAATAAATGACCTTCTTCAACCAAAGTCGGGAAATGTTTCACGAACAACGCGCATAATAAGGTTGCGATATGCAAGCCATCCGAGTCAGCATCAGCAAGAATGCAAATTTTGCCATAGCGCAGTTCAGACAAATCATCTGAACCCGGATCGACTCCAATCGCAATCGCAATGTTGTGCACTTCTTGTGAAGCCAGCACCTCATCTGAAGATACTTCCCAAGTATTTAAAATCTTGCCGCGAATCGGCATGATGGCTTGGAAATTCTTATCCCTCGCCTGTTTGGCAGAGCCGCCCGCAGAATCGCCTTCCACAATGAACAGTTCAGATTCTTCTAAGATATGACCCACACAGTCTGACAATTTACCCGGTAAGGTCGGGCCAGCCACAATCTTTTTACGTTCAACTTTTTTGGCGGCTTTTAAACGGCGTCCTGCTTTGGCAATCGCCATTTCTGCCAGCTGCATGGCAATGTCAGAATTTTGGTTCAGCCAAAGCGCGAAAGCATCTTTGGCAATATTCAGCACAACACCCGATGCTTCACGGCTTGAAAGACGCTCTTTGGTTTGACCTGAAAATTGCGGCTCTTGAAATTTGAGCGACAAGATAAAGTTCACGCCATCCCATACATCTTCAGCTGACAGCTTCATATTGCGCGGCAGTAAATTCCGCAGTTCACAAAACTCACGCATGGCGTCTGCGACACCTGAACGCAAGCCGTTGACATGCGTACCGCCCTGAGCGGTCGGAATTAAATTGACATAGCTTTCTTGAATGGATTCGCCGCCTTCCACATTCCAGCAGATGGCAAATTCTGCGCTGGCGCGGTCTGCATCGCCTGACGATACAAAAGCCGGCATCGGCAGAATCTCACGGTCCTGCAGTTCATCCATTAAATAATCGACTAAGCCATTTTCAAATTGCCATTCGATTTTTTCATCGTTAATGTGATCGATATAATTGATTTGCAGGCCTGCCGCTAAAACAGCTTTGGCTTTTAAATTATGCTTTAAGGCTTTTAAAGCAAATTTCGGTGAATCAAAATATTTAGTTTCCGGCCAAAAATGTACCGATGTCCCCGTGGCGCGTTTAGCGCATTTGCCTTCCAGCACCTCTAAAGGCGCAACTGGCTCGCCATGCTCAAAGGCCATTTTGTACAGGTTGCCCTGACGCTGCACTTCCACTTCCACACGGGTCGACAGCGCATTGACCACTGAAATGCCCACCCCATGCAAACCGCCCGAAAATTGATAGTTATCAGTGCTGAATTTACCGCCCGCATGCAGTTTGGTCAGAATAATTTCAATCCCGCTTTGACCATATTCCGGGTGAATATCGACTGGCATGCCGCGGCCATTATCTTCTACAGATAAGGAGCCATCTTTATAAACCGTCACGGTAATTTTATTGGCATGCCCTGCAAGCGCTTCATCGACAGCATTATCAATCACTTCCTGCGCCAAATGGTTGGGCCGAGTCGTGTCGGTATACATGCCCGGCCGTCTGCGGACCGGATCTAAACCAGATAAAACTTCAAGTGATTGAGCCGTATATTGCGTCACGTTGCAAAATTCCCTGCAGGTTTGGTTAAAATATTCATCTCTAGCGCTACAGTATATTCTTTTTAGCGAAAAAGCATATCAATCGCTTTTTCAGCGCTATTTCTTTCGCCACTTAGCGCCTTTTGTACGTCAAACTATGACGCCAGCACAGATAAACTGATCCACTTTTGCTCTTTTTACGGGATTTCAGTATTTTTGAACAGCCCAGCATCCAATTTTTTTGTTTCTATTATGCGCCATATGCATCCATCAAACGATTCCGCGCGCAGTTCCTGCCTGCTGCGCCATTAAAAACTGCACAATCATCGGCATCTTCTCGGCAAAATCATCCATACCGTGATTGCCATTTGTCTCACAAATCAGCAGTGCCTGCGTTGCTGGCTGGCTGAAAAAGGCTTCAGCCTCATGGTAATCCAGCACTTCATCACCTTGCTGCAGCAGGACCAATATGGGTGCATCGGCGCTGTAGTTTTGAATTGCGGTCTGCTCTAAAGCATCTAATTGCGGATGATCCAGCGACCATGTTTCAGTGACGGCAAAAGGAAGCTGTTCGTCTGAAAATAATTGCCTGAACAGGGTCCAAGGCTGCATGGCGGGATTAATTAATACCGCTGCAATTTGATGTTTAGCCGCCAGCTGCAAAGCATAAAAACCGCCCAAACTGCTGCCAACCAGCGCTGTATTAGCTGTTCCCAAGTGTTCAATCAATGCTGAAACCTGCTGCAAAGCCTGCTCTGGCGGAACATTCAAATCTGGCAAATGCATCTGAATTGGCGGCATTTGCCCAGTTTGCAATCCTTCACAGTAATGCTTGAGCAGCTGCCCTTTAATAGACTGCACACTGCTTTTAAAGCCATGCAGATAGATCAGATTCATATCACCCCTTGCTCACTTGCAAAATGAGACTTTTACTCGTTAAGAAATATGATAGTGTGATTTGGTTCACATTTTTATAAAAATCGTTAATCTCGAAAATTGTCAGACAAAATAAACAGGATAAATCTGCAAATCTATGTATTTTAAAATGAATTCGAGATGATTCATAAAATAGATACAAGAAAAACCTTCCCTGTCTGGACGCAGTCCAGTGTATAGGGAATGAGTAAAAATAGGACACTCAACAATGCCTAGTTTAACGCCTCTGCATGAAACTTATTGTAAATGGGACCGCACGCCGCCCAGTCAGGCTGATGTCCTCGAGGGCTTGGCGCAGCTGGTCACTATGCGCTTCAGTGATGTTGTGCACGATCTGATTCGGAATATTCAACGTGAATTGCTGATCAGTGTTTTTGGCATGAGCGAGCAAAGATCAAGAAAATTCCAAAAAATTCCATACGTCGAAAAAATCTATCAATTCAGCTACGAAACTTTTTTCAATTACGGCAACTATCTGCTGGCGCCGATCCTGCGCAGCATTATTGAAAAGTTTCCGCGGCTGCATGACAAACCGCTCACGCCAACACTGCATTTTCTGGTCGGGGCGCTGAACGGCGTCTTGGGCGATTATTTGCTGAAATACCACAATCCCATGGCCTTGCCTATGGTGGTGTATGATCATTACGGCGCAGTGCAGAAAGGCGAATTGACTGGACGCATTACCCTGCTGGTGCATGGCCTGTGTATGAATCATCTGGACTGGTCAACCCGCAAATACGGCGGCATCGGTGAAAAACTGCTGGCGCAGCGTGACCACAACACCATGCTGTACCTCAACTACAATACGGGACGCCGCATTTCCGCCAATGGACGCAGCCTGTCCAACACCTTGGAAGATCTGGTGCGCCGCAATCCGGGCATTACCAGTATTGACCTGATTGGCCACAGCATGGGCGGCTTAGTGTCCCGCAGCGCTTTATTTTACGGCAAGCAAAATATGTATGACTGGATTCATCGGGTGGAAAATCTGGTTTGCCTCGGTTCACCGCATCACGGCGCGGTGCTGGAGCGTCTAGGCTTTGCGCTGCAGAAGTATTTGGGCCGCATTCCCATGGGCAAAATTGTCGGCCATATCGCCAATATCCGCAGCAACGGCATTTTGGACTTGCGCTACGGCAGTGTGCGTGATGATGACTGGGAGCATAATGAAATACGGATTGGGCTGATGGACGACAACCGCAAGCCGGCGCCCATTCCTTCTCATATCGATACTTATCTGGTGGCTGGCACCATTGAGTTTGAACACCGCAAGAACCGCACACTGCAAGTGATTGGCGACTATCTGGTCAGTGTCAAAAGCGCCTTGGGCGAGCATCCAAATCCGCGCTACCAGCTGAAAGTGCCGGATGCGCATAAGGCTATTTTTTATGGACTAAATCATTTTGAGATTCAGCATCATCCGCAAGTGGCAGAGCAGATTGCGCATTGGTTTTACCCCAATGCTGAAGATGCCAAATGCACTGAAATTCATGAGTTTATGATGGATTTAAAACGCTTTGAAGGCATTGCCCTGACTTAATGAAAAGCCCTCTTCTGAGGGCTTTTATTTACATGCTGGAAACTGAAAAATCAGTATTTATCTCTTAAGCGCTTCACTGGCGCAGTCTGATACTTGCGCAGCAGCTGCCAAAGGCTGATCAGAAGCAAAACACTGAAAAATGCCAACGACCATACAGGCAGTGACTGGCCGAATAAAGTCCAATCCACTTTGGCGCATTCACCCGAGCCTGTCAGCACTTGCTGAAACACCGATTTAAGCGGCAGCGTATCCAGCCAATAATCCAAACCAGGGCCGCAGCTCGGCACTTGGTCAGGCGGCAGGCTTTGCAGCCAGACATGGCGCGCGGCCACTCCGGCTGACCATAAAATGGACAAGCTGCCTAAAAGCGCATACACACGCTTCATGCCATTTGAGACAGGATTGTGCAAAAAGGCAATCAATGAAATCAGGCCGAGCCCGATTAAGCCAATACGCTGAAAAACACATAATGGGCAAGGTTCAAGCCCTTGGCCATGCTCTAAATACAGGGCAAAGGCCATGCCAATTACACTGGCTAAAAACAGCAAACCACTCACGAAGCGGTAACTCCACTGCATGGCGTATCCTCTTAATTTTATTTATCTGAATTGGGTTAAGTACTGGTCAAAACTGACAGAAGCATCCTGTTCAAGCGCCTGCAGGCGCGCTACAGATTCTTCCGCAGCCGCAGCAAAATACGCCTGTGTTTCAGCACTGAGCTGATGCTGCTCATAGGCTTCAGCATGCTGCTGCGCCATATAGCTGCCAAAACTCCATGTGCCGCCCTGCGCCAGCGTATCTTCAATCATTTTAGCAGACAGGGTTTCATCAACTTCGTCTACACGCAACTGCATCACTGCCAGCGCATCGCGGTACAAATGTGTCTGATATGCACCGTCCAGTAAAGCAGCCAATGGCTGCATTTCTGTTAAGTAGCGGCTGCACCAGTCTTCAATTGGGTAACTTTCGCCATGTTCAGCAATACTAGCATTTGGCGCACGGCCGCGGTTGACGACCTCGGCCTGATTCTGTTCAACAATTTCTTGTTCATCATCCAGCAAATCTGGACTGTCTTTGAGTAAGCAGTACAGCGCCAGCACTTCGAGGAAGCCTGCGGTATTTTCATCAATGCCAATCGGGTCATACGGGTTTACATCTACCGCGCGCAGCTCTACATAGCCTACACCGCGCTTCTGCAGCGCTTCTGACGGGGTTTCGCCATCCTGCGGCACCTGTTTTGGGCGCACAAGACTGTAGTACTCGTTTTCAATCTGCAACACATGGTCATTGATTTGAATCGGCTCGCCTTGGGCATCATTCAAGCCCAAACGGCTAAAAGGTGCATAAGGCGTTTTCACCGCTTTTTGCAGGCCATCTAAGTAGCCGCTGAGGTTGTTATAATGAATGCCCAGCTGCTTTTGCGCAGAGTTTTGATAGCCAAAACGGCCCATGCGCAGCGCAGTGGCATATGGCAAATACAGCGTACCCTTTAAAAGCGGCAGCAGATGATGCTCACGGCCAGTCATGAAGCATTTGCATACCGATGGGCTGGCGCCCACCACGAACATCACCAGCGGTGTCAAGCGGATAAAGTTGCGGATCAGGCCAAAATAGCGGTGGCTGCGGTAATCCTGCAGGCTCAGCGCTTTCAGCTGTTCATCCGTTTCATCGGCTTGCAGCGCTGCAAAAAAATGATCCGGAAAAGATAAATTGTAATGCACGCCTGAAATGGTCTGCATGCGGCGCCCGTAGCGCACCCCCAAGCCATGGCGGTACAGCGTTTTAAAACGGCCGATATTGGAAGTGCCATACTGCGCCAAACGGATGTTTTCTTCCTGATCATCCAGCATGCAGGGCATAGACAGCGGCCACAGTTTTTCATCGTGCTCGAGATGCTTATGCACCACGCTGTGAATATCTTTTAGATAGTTCAGCGCCTGGCCGATGGTTTCCTTCGGCGGAGTAATAAACTCCATCAGCGCTTCTGAATAATCAGTCGTGATATGCGGATGCGTCAGCGCTGAACCCAGCGCTTGAGGATGGTCAGCCTGAGACAGAAAGCCGCTGCTTTGCATGCGCAAGCTTTCGCGCTCTATGCCGCGCAGCATGCCGCTTATATGCGTAGAATCCACCCAAGCCGGTAAAATGTCTTGAGAGGTCGATTCGGGCTGACTCATTGCAATCTCGCTTAAAAGGAAGAACTACTAAAATAAAATCATTTGTTTACGCAGTATAACGTGATTTATCCGCTGCATATGATCCCTTGCTGTTTTTTCAGGCGATCTGAGATTTTATTTTTGCAATTTTTTATCACAAAGTTCCCCTATATGACATTCTAAATTTGTGATCTTATTGATCAATAAATGCTAAGCACTTCTAAAACTCATGAATTATCAAGAAATTTTGAACTTTTGGTTTGCACCTGAAACCCAGCCGCACTGGTTTGCGCAAAGCACTGATTTTGACCAAGCCCTTGAAAAAAGGTTTAAAACTGTACTGCACAGTGCGGCTCAATCTGAACTGTGGCATTGGCGCAGCAGCATTGAAGGCCGTTTGGCTGAAATTATTGTGCTGGATCAATTTTCGCGCAATATCTTCCGCGATACCCCTTTTGCTTTCGCGCAAGACCCCTTGGCGTTGGCTTTGGCGCAGGAAGCCGTGAATCAAGGACTTGATCAGCAGCTGACGCCGGAACAGCGTGCATTTTTATACTTGCCGTTCATGCATAGCGAGTCTCCGCAGATCCATCAATATGCGTTAAAATTGTTTGAAGATTTGGGCAATCCCCTTAATTTAGATTTTGAAAAAAAGCATAAAGTCATTATTGACCGTTTTGGACGCTATCCGCACCGCAATGCCATTTTAGGCCGCGCGTCCACCGCAGAAGAACTTGAATTTTTAACTCAGCCCAATTCCAGTTTTTAACTTTGGGAAATGGGTTTTCTCTCCCCTTCAACCGCCATATTTTAGGAGGTTAAGTATGAAACAGTTATTATTAGGCGCAGCCCTAGGCCTCAGCTTGGCGCTGGCTGGTTGCGCAACAACGCCGTCAAAACCGCTGACTTTTGATCAGCTGGGAAAGTTTGAAAACATCCCGCTGAATGCGCAGACTTTCCGAATCAGCTTTAGAGCCAGCCCCAATATGAGCTTTGGCACGGCAGAAGAAATCACATTAGTCAAAGCTGCGCAGGCAACGGTTCAAAACGGTTTCCAGTTTTTTAAAGTGCTGGATGATCCCAGCAACCGTACCCAGCAGCCGCCTCGACAGGCTGTAGTCTATCCAGCGCCATCGCCTTATCCATACGGTTATGGCCGCCGCTATCCAGGCTTCTGGCCAGATCCATTTTATGATATGCCGCGTGTCGTCACTTTAGACCCGACGCAAGTGGCCTATACCATTGAATGCTTTAAAAATGAAAAAACTGCGCCGAAGGATGCATTTGATGCGCGTCTGATTTTACAGTCTTTAGGCGCTAAATACGGCCTTAGCCGCACAGGTGAAATTTTGCCTGCCCCTGCTGCACCCGCTCCCTCAAAATAGGAACACATAACGCGCCATGCCTATGGATCAAGACCAGACAGCCGTATCTCCAAATCTGCAGCGCAGCAAGCGCTTTGCCGCCATCGCCTTAGTCATGGCGGTGCTGGCATGGCTCGCCTTAATGGTGGCCGCTAAACTGCTGCCGGACTATGTCTGGCTGATTCATATTCTCATGCTCTCTGCTGAAGCGGGCGTGGTCGGCGGATTGGCCGACTGGTATGCCATTACTGTCCTGTTCCGCAACCCTTTCGGCAAAATGCCGATTCCGAAATTTCTGCGCGACCACACCGAAATTATTCCGCGCAATAAGGCCCGCATAGCAGAATCCATGGGCCGTTTTGTACAGGAAAATTTTCTGTCGCCGCAGGTGGTGGAACGCAGCCTGCAAAATACCGATTTATCGCTGGCGGTAGGCAAATGGCTGGCCAATCCGCACAACAACAAGCAAGTCACGGAAGTTATTCAGCAAACTGTGCCCAAAATCTTTGATTTTGTCGGCCAAGAGCAAATAGGGCGGTTTATACAAAGCAACAGCGTGCAGTGGGTGAAGAACACTCAAGTCAATCATTTGGCCAGTGAAATGCTGCGCGCGGTGCTGGAAAATGATTTCCATCAGGATGTATTGCAGCGCGGACTGGATTTGGCGCACGACTGGATGATTCATCATCCTGAGCAGTCCCGTGATTTAACCCGCCAGCTATTTAAAGAACTAGGCGTTTGGAAGCTGGCCAAAGGCGCCAGCTGGATCGGCATTGATGTGCAGCAGCGCACCATCGACTCATTGATTGAACGGGTTGAATCGATGCTGGCCGACCCAGAGCACCCATGGCGCCAAAAAATTGAAGAAGCCGGCCAAAACCTGATGCAGGAGCTGGCGAACAATCACAGCGCAGCCAGCATGCGCCTGAATCAAACCAAAGATGCCCTGCTCGACAGCCCGCATGTCCTGAATTTCATCAGCGGCGCCGTGGTCATCTTATGTGATGCCATCAAGTCGGATTTGCAAAAACCGGATTCTGGCGTGGCGCACAATTTGCGCGTTGCCATTCAGCAAGTCGGAGAAAATATTGTTTCCAATGTCGCTGTGCGCCAGCTGTTAAATGAAAAGCTCAGTGATATTGCGATTAATCTGTCTGACCAATACAGTGAAAAAGTCATCCGCTTTATCAGCGAGCGCATTCATGAGTGGGATTCCAGCGAAATGATTGACAAGATTGAAAATGAAGTCGGCGGCGACCTGCATATGATCCGCGTCAACGGCGTAGTGGTTGGCGCATTTATCGGCTTAGTGCTGGGCATCATCCGCGCTGTGGTTGAATATGCGCTGTAACGGACAGCCGATCTGACAGATATTAGCCTTGGGCTGTTGCATTGCAGTCCACTCAATTGATTCCATGAACAGTTTTATCTGGATCATTCACTTAAATTTATTCTTCAGCTGAAAAGCCGCTAAGCTGGCGGCCCAAAAGCAGCGCCAAAAAATTGATACAGCCTGCCGAGCTCTAAATACCAAAATTAAAACTTAAACATCACAATCAAACTTTTTTATGCCGACCCTATTTTCTGCTGCAGCACAGCTGAATAGGCCTGTCAGCTGCCGTGAAACCCCATAAAATCGGCCAGATATTTCAGCTAATTTTGCGTCTATTCAGCCTTGGTATTTTATTCAGCATGAAGAATCCTATATTTTTCATCGAATATTATTTATTCGCAGCAAATGCCTTCACCTAAAGAGTCTGAAATTTGCTATATTTACCGTTTTTCTGCGACATTTATTTTTCGACTGATTATGAATACGGCAATACAAGCAGCTCTCGACCATGCAGTGCAATCCCTTCAAGCCGAAGGTGTACTCCCATCTGACTGGAAAAATACCAGCACTTTGACGCGTACCAAAGACCGAAGCCACGGCGATTTTGCGTCAAATATTGCCATGATTGGGTCTAAAGCTGCCGGTATGAAACCGCGTGATTTGGCGGAAAAAATTATGGCGAGCTTGCCAGAAGTTGCAGACATCAGCAAAGCAGAAATTGCGGGTCCCGGCTTTATCAACTTCTTCTTAAACGCCAATCAGCGTTTTGCGGTATTGGAACAGATCCAAGCGCAAAAAGATCAGTTTGGCCGTACCCAAGCCAATGCCGGCAAACGCATTCAAGTAGAATTTGTTTCCGCTAACCCGACGTCAAGCCTGCATGTGGGCCACGGCCGCGGCGCAGCATACGGCATGACCGTTGCCAATCTGCTTGAAGCGACTGGCGCAAGTGTTGACCGTGAATATTATGTTAACGATGCTGGCCGTCAAATGGATATTTTGGCGACTTCGACTTACCTGCGTTATTTAGAGCTGAACGGCCAAGCGCTGGTTTTCCCAAAAAATGCTTACCAAGGCGACTACGTCAAAGAAATCGCGCAAAGCATTATTGACCAAGACGGCGATGCTCATGTGCGCCCTGTGGCAGATGTCTATAAAGACGTGCCTGAAGATGTTCAATATGCAGCTGAATTGGATGCGGACGGCAACAAAGTGGTGCTGTCTGGCGACAAAGAAAAGCACATTGACGGCTTGATCTTCAATTCGCAAAACTTAATTGGCGAAGGCTACCGTGTATTCCATCAAGCTGCTCTAAAAGCCATTCTTGATGATATCAAAGATGACCTTGGTGAGTTTGGCGTAACCTTCAATCAATGGTTCAGCGAAGCATCTTTAACAGAAAAAATTGAAGAAGCGCTGCAGACTTTAGATCAGCGCGGCTTTCTGTACGAAAAAGACGGCAACATCTGGTTCAAATCGACTGAATTTGGCGATGAAAAAGACCGCGTGGTTAAACGCCGCAACGGTCAAACCACTTACTTTGCTTCTGATATTGCCTATCATCTGAATAAGCTTCAGCGCGGCTATACAGATATCGTCGACATTTGGGGTTCTGACCACCATGGTTACATCGCGCGCGTAAAAGCAGCAATTGATGCAATGGGCTACGACTCTAAAAAATTAACCGTGCTGCTGGTTCAATTCGTGAGCTTATGGCGCAGCGGTGAAATGGTGCAAATGTCATCACGTTCTGGGCAGTTCGTGACTTTGCGTGACCTGCGTAAAGAAGTCGGCAACGATGCTGCGCGTTTCTATTACGTCATGCGCAAATCAGAGCAGCATATTGATTTTGACTTAGACTTAGCTGTGTCACAAAGCAAAGACAATGCGGTGTACTATATTCAATATGCACATGCGCGTATTTGCCGTATGCTGGAAAAAGCTGCAGCGACTGGCGTACAGTTTGATGTTGCCGCGGCAGCGCAATTTACAGCGAAGCTGGAACTGGAAGCAGAATCTGAGATTCTGGCTAAACTGGCAGCCTATCCTGAAATTGTGGCCCGTGCAGCCAACAGCTATGAACCGCATCAAGTCGGCAACTATTTGAAAGAATTAGCTGCGCTATTCCACGGCTGGTACAATGAATACAAAGTGCTGGGCGATGATGCAGAATTGACTCAAGCGCGCTTACTGCTATCTGTAAACGTTCAGCAAGTTATTCGCAACGGCTTAGAGCTATTGGGTGTTTCTGCGCCTGAAGCGATGTAAGCGTAGCCAGAATACTGTTCACAGCATTCCTTTGCAGTACCGATCTGAGGGTCTGTATCTGCAAAGCTCGGCTACACAGCGATAAGGCTGAAAACCGTGCCCTTGGCGGCATATTTATTAGAATAATGAGGTTCCCACGTGTTTGGAAAAACGCAGCGCGGTGTATCTGAACGGCCCAATAAGCCGAAAAAACCATTAATTCCCGCTTGGCTGGGAACCTTGGTCATTATCTTGATCATCTTAAGTTTTCTGGTGGCGCTGATGCTCTGGAAACCTTGGGAACCTGTAAAGCCTAAAAATCAAGTCAGCCCTGAGCATGCGCCGGAAGAAACCAATAAAGACTACCGTTTTTATGATCTGCTGCCGCAGCAGCAAGTCACGCCTATTCCTGAGCAAGCCATCCCTGAAACAAAAGATGAAGGGACCGTGGTCATTGTTGAAGCGCCTAAAGAAGAAGCACCTGCTGTTAGCTCAGCAGAGGATGATAGCCAAGACAGCGCGCCTGCTCCAGTTTCCAGCTATATTCTGCAAGTCCGCAGCTACGATGACCCTGATCAGGCAGATGCGCGCCGCGCTGAAATCATTCTGAATGGCTTATCGGCAGATGTGGTACAAACTACTGAAAATGGCAAAGTCTGGTACCGCGTGGTGTCGGGTCCTTATACTTCACAAGAAGCAGCTGTTATTGCACAGCAGACTTTGCAGCACAGCGGCATCGATTCCATTGTGGTCAAACGCTAATCTTGCATAAAAAAAGCGCCTCGAATGAGGCGTTTTTTTTATGCTTTTACTCCCCCCTTTCATAAAGGGGGAACGAGGGGGATTTATATGACAATCCTCCCCTAACTCCTCCTTTGTCAAAGGAGGGGGATTTTTGTTAAAGCGTATGCCCCATCGCTTTACCCATCACCACGGCAGAATTGGCCTTAAAGGCTGCATCCCACTGCATTTTATTTTCTTCAAATAACACCACGGCGGTAGAGCCTAAATAGAAACGGCCCAATTCTGCGCCTTTTTCTAGATGCAAATGATGCTGATTCAGCTCTAAACGCCCAGTCGGCTTCACTTTACCTGTTGCCACTGTTTCAATGCCTGCAACGATCATTGCGCCTACTAAAACCACAGCCATACGGCCCAGCTCTGTATCAAATAAGCACACCATGCGCTCATTGCGGGCAAATAAACCTGGAATGTTTTCTGCCGTGGTTTGGTTTACAGAGAACAGCTCGCCCGGCACATACAAGGTTTCAGTCAATGTGCCGGCAAAAGGCATGTGCACGCGGTGGTAATCTTTAGGGGACAAATACACTGTAGCGAACTGGCCATTTTTAAATGGCTCAGCCAATTGCGGATCTGCAATCAGTTTTTCTACCGAAAAGCTCTGGCCTTTGGCTTGAAAAATATCGCCTTCTTCAATTTTGCCCAGCTGAGAAATTGCGCCATCTGCAGGCGATACAATGCTGGATGCATCAGCATCAATGTCACGCACGCCGTCTTTTAAAGAACGGGTAAAAAACTCATTGAAGGATTTGAACTTCAATGCATTGCTTTGCTCTGCAATAGACATATCAATGCCATATTGCGCTTTGAACGCAGTAATGACTGCATTTTTCAGCACTGGATGCTCACTGGCTGCAACTTTGCCAATCACACGGGACAATTTATGCTGCGGCACAACACGCTGCGCCTGAATGAAAATTTGTTTTTTTAATCGTGATGTGATGCTCAAGACGGCAACTCTCCAGTAATGACAGGGCTATCCAGACGATTGCCCCATTCGCTCCACGCACCATCATAAGCCTGAATATTCCAGCCCAGAAGGCGGCCTATAATATAGGCAAGCCCTGAACGGTGATGAGACTGACAGTAAACCACCACGGGTTCATTGAAATTGAATCCCAGCTGTTCTAAGCGCTGCTGCGTGCGTTCCAAGGGATGCAATTTTAAATGATTTTGCCGGTTTAGGGCAGTACTCCATTCAAAATGAAGTGCGCCGGGAATGTGACCGCCGCGTCTAGCAGCTAAACGCAGGCCGGTATATTCATCTTCTGTACGGCAATCCCACACTTGCACGGCATCTTGACTGACTTTATCCAGCAGCTGCTCATAATCTGTATGATACTGATTTTTATTCTCTAAATTAACAGAAAGCAGATGATCTACAGGCTGAACCGTTTCGACTTCTGATGTTGTCGGCAGACCTGCGCCCAGCCATGCATGAATGCCGCCATTCAATAGGCTGGTATGTTCAAAGCCAAGGCAATGCAGATTCCAGATCAAACGCCCTGCCCACGCGCCGCCTTCATCGTCATACACCACCACATGATGATCTGGACTGATATTCAAATGGCGGATCAGCACCTCTAAGCCCGCCTGATCAGGCAATAGGCCGGTCGCCTGCTCTTCTTGGCGCACCAGTAAACTAGGCTTCATATGCACCGCATGCGGGATGTGCAGCTGCTCATACACAGAGCTGCGGCATAAATCGATAATTCTCAGTTTTTCGTGGCCTAAATACGGCACCAAGTCTTCGGCTTCTATCAATAGCCCTAAATTTAAAGCAGCTTCAGTCATCGCTATTCGGTGATTAATCTATCTATTTAGATTGATCTTAGCATAACTGCATTTCAGCACTATGCTGAAATTTTGCATTCCTTTAGCAAAACTGCAGATATAAAAAAAGCCGAACCGCAGTTCAGCCTTTGACGCATATTGGCAATTAAGCCTGTTCTTCCTGAATATCAAATACCTGACGCAAATAGGCCAAGAAAGTGTCATTATCCGTCATGGTTTTGCCTGGGCTGTCCGAGATTTTCGCCACAGACTGGCCATTGCATTCCACCAGTTTCAGCACAATATTCAGCGGAGTCTGCCCCATATCATTGGTTAAATTGGTGCCGATACCAAAACTGACTTGGAAACGGTCTTTGAAGTAATTATGCAGGGCCCATGCTTTTTCTAAATTCAAGCCGTCACTGAAGGTCAGCATTTTAGAGCGGGTGTCAATTTTCAGCTTTTTATAATGCGCATAAGCTTTGTCGCCCCAAACAAAGGGATCACCGCTGTCATGGCGCAAGCCGTCAAACAGTTTGGCAAAATACAGGTCAAAATCACGCAGGAATGCATCCATGCCGACCACATCGGTCAAGGCAATACCCAAGTCACCGCGGTATTCCTGCACCCAAGTTTCCAAGGCCGCCTTTTGAAAATTGCGCAGGCGAACATCCAAAGCCTGGAAAGCCTGTAAAAATTCATGCGCCATGGTGCCAATCGGGGTCAGATTCAAATCTTTAGCAATCAGCACATTGCTGGTGCCGCGGAAAATATTCGGCGCAGCACGATTGAACTCTTCAATCACATGCTTTTGCCAAATATAGCTGTAACGGCGGCGGGTGCCGAAATCGGACACCAAAAATGGCGGATCATTTGGATTCTGCACAGCTTCATACTGCTGAAGCAGCGCAACTTTTGCCGCTAGGCGGCGCTCGCCTTCTGCCTGCACGTCTGCAGAATTCATGCGTTTAAAATACAGCTCATTGACAATCGCGAGAACAAAGATCTCAAACATCATGGCCTGAACCATTGGGCCTTCTACCCAAATATCCAAACGGCCTTCGCTATCGATGCCTGCCTTAATAAAGCGGCGCTTCAGCTGGAACAATTCCAGATAATCGACAAAATCGCTTTTGATAAACCGCAGGCTGCGTAAATAGATCAGTTCATCTTCACCGAATTTTAATTGGCACAGATGGTCCAGCTGTTCATTCAAATCGTCCAGAATATCCGTCAGCGGATAGACCGTATCTTCTAGATTCCTGCAACGGAAATGGTAAACACTATGTGTTTGCGGAAATTTGTGCAGCACCACTTGCAGCATGGTGAATTTGTACAAGTCAGTGTCTAGCAAGGATTGAATGATTGGAGCCATATCTCTGAAAATTTCGCTGTGCTTTTTGCATTAAAGCATACTTTGCCTAGCGATATTGCAAGTTTTACGTACAGCCAATTGAATTCTAGACCAAAGTTTCAGTTGATCTGCTTAATTATTTTGCGCCTGCCGCTGTGTCTTTTTCCAGAGCCGCAATAATTTGCTGCAGCTGTTTTTCCTGTCCAATCACCTGCGCGAATTCAGCCGCGGTCTTCTGTCCGCTTTTTTGCCCATTGGCATCACAGTCGACTTTACGCAGCTGTTTGGCAATGGCAAATTCCATCTTGAATAAAGCGCCCATCAATGCGGTATTGCCCTTGCTGTCACGCGCGCAGCGGTCGGCACCATGCGCCAATAACGAGGTGACAATATTCTGATGGCCATAATAAGTCGCCATCATTAATGGCGTGAAGCCTGAAGCATTGCGCACGTCAACGGGGAAACAATGCTTGAGAAATTCGTTGGTGACTTCTTCATTGCCTGTTTTGGCCGCGGCAAAGAAGATGTCGATCAATTCCTGTTGTGAGGTCATCTGAACATCTGCAGCGGTTTTAGCGGGGGAGATATCCTGTGCAATGGCTACATTTGCGAATGCGCAACTCACCGCAAGAATACTGGCTAAAAATGTACGTTGCATAATGCTCATGATGAACTCCAACAGAAATCGAATAGAAAATTGAATTGGAAATAATTCATTCTGTGACATTCAAAGAATGAAAAGCAGCGCCTGTAAAACCCACCCTAGGATTGCAGGAAAGGTATAGAGTTTTACAGGACTTTCTGTAGGTGATGCTTTTTAAATCCTAGTCACCAATCTGATTCAGACCAATCGGGATTAGTCTTTCAGCTGTGCAGCTTTCGCTTTAACAGTCGCCAAGTTGCCGTTTACCGCTTTAGTCATACGCGTACCGTAGTCAGCATCTGCTTTGTAGAAGTAAGACAGCATGATGTGCTTGGTTTCAGAATCTTTCACATTGCCCAAGTCAGCCGCCAAGTTCATGATTAAATCGTCTTTTTCTTTAGCAGTGTATGAACGGTAAAGCTCACCCGCTTGCTTGAAGTTTTGCTCTTTAACCGCAGCTTGCTGAACAGTGCCAGACAATGGAGTTTGTACCGCACGCGCTTTCGCAGTTGCTGGTTTTGGCTCAATGCGGCTTGGTTCATAGTTCACGTTAGATGAAGTACCGCCAACGTTCATGTAGCCATCTTGGTTGTTATTGTTAACAGCAACCACTGGACGGTTTACAGGAAGCATTTGGTGGTTCGCGCCTAAACGGTACATTTGCGTATCTGAGTAAGAGAAGATACGGCCTTGTAATAGACGGTCTTCAGATGGCTCGATACCTGGTACAAGGTTACCCGGAGCTAAAGCAACTTGTTCCGTTTCTTGGAAGAAGTTTTTCGGCATACGGTTCAGCGTCAAAGTACCCACTTTAGTTTCTGGAACTAGGTTTGTAGGCCAGATTTTCGTTGGATCCAATGGATCGAACTCCAAGCTGTTTAAATCTTTAGGGTCCATTACTTGGATGTAAAGATCCCATTTCGGGAAGTTGCCCGCGTTGATGTTCTTGTAAAGATCATTCGTTAAGTGGTTGAAGTCTTTACCTTGCAGCTCAGCAGCTTCTTTAACGTTAAGACCCTTCACGCCCTGTTTAGAACGGAAGTTGAATTTAACGTATTTGTATTCGCCTTTATCGTTATAAAGTTTGAATGCGTGTACGCCAAAACCGTCTTGTTCGCGATAGCTCGTCGGAACACCTTCTTTACCATAAACATGAGTGATCATGTTGGTTGCCCAAGGCTGGCTAGACAAGAAGTCAAATACGCGGTTTGCGTCTTGCATGTTGTCGATTGGGCTTGGCTTCATGGCGTGAATGAAGTCAGGGAATTTGATTGCATCACGGATGAAGAAGACTGGAGATTGGTTACCCACTAAATCCCAGTTACCTTCTTGCGTGTAGAACTTGATCGCGAAGCCGTGCGGGTCACGTAAAGTTTCTGGAGAATGCTTACCGTGAATTACTGTAGAGAAACGTAAGAAAACTGGAGTTTTCGTACCGCCCTTGAAAAGTGAAGCAACAGTAAGATCAGACAAATCTTTCGTTGCAACGAACTCACCATAAGCGCCTGTACCGCGTGCATGCACTACACGCTCAGGAATACGCTCACGGCCAAAACGCTGTAATTTTTGTACTAATTGAACATCTTGAAGTAAAACTGAACCGTTTGGACCCGCAGTAATCGAGTTCTGGTTGTCGCCTACTGGCGCACCATTGTCTTTGGTTAATGGCGCTGCTTGAGCCGCCGCTGTTGCTGTTGCCAACATGGCAACAAGTAAAGAACGCTTAAACATCGTCTTCATCTCACTATAATTGATCCTTTCCTGCTCCGCTAAGATAGCCAGTCTTTTTAAATTGTCAAAACAGATAATACTTATGATTTCAATCGCTTTAACAGATTGATTATTTTTTATTTTATTTTTTTCAAAACATTAGCCACCGACAAACCGCAAAAAACGTATAGCCATGCAGCCAATTTGCTACAATCCACACTTGCCCAATTCAGCAGGAAATAAAACCCCGTATGCGTGCCTTATTACAGCGTGTTCTAGAAGCGAAAGTCGTCGTTGATGGCGAAACTACTGGTGAAATTCAGCACGGAATTTTGGTTTTTCTAGGCATAGGCAAAGAAGATACGCTAGAGAAAGGGCAAAAACTGATTGATAAGATCTTAAAATACCGTTTCTTTGATGATGAGCAAGGCAAAATGGGCTGGAATGTCAGCCAAGCAGGCGGCGGCGTATTATTGGTCTCACAATTTACCCTGATGGCGCAAACGCAAAAAGGGCTGCGTCCTGATTTTGGTCCAGCCATGCCGCCAAGCGATGCCAAAGCGCTGTACGAACAATTGGTCGGCTATGCAAAAAGCCAATTTGAAAATGTGCAAACCGGTATTTTTGCCGCAGATATGAAAGTGCATTTGGTCAATGACGGCCCCGTGACCTTCAATTTAGACGTTGAATAAGCGCCAGACATAAAAAAGCCCTCCAGATGAGGGCTTTTTTAAATCCTCCCCTAGCCCCTCCTTTTTTAAAGGAGGGGAAACAAGGAGTAAATCTTACTTGCCTGTTTTTTCTTTAATAAAACGGCGGGCAATTTTAATTTTTTCTTTCACTGGTTTCGGCAATTTTGGCGGAATCAGCTTAGCAGCTTGGTTAAACCACACCAATAGGCCAAAGTCGCCTTCCATTTTAATGCTGCCGTTTTGCATGCCCGTCATGAATGCAGTCGGATCACCTTTCATTAAGGTTTTTACACCCTGCTCGCTGTCCGCAAACTGCAAAATGAAATCCGCTTTTTCAGCATCGCCAGAGACTGTGTCAATTTGTCCATTGTTTACAATAATTTGACGCGCCAAGCCTAAGTCTGTACCAATCTGAATACGGAACTGGCGCTCATGAACCAATTCAATAAATTTAGGGCTGGTGCGTGCAAGCTGCTTCATGCGCAGCGCTAAACCAGCAACCAGTAAGTCCAGCGGGTCCGTGCTGACATCAACCAGCGGCAGCTTTACGACAGGGATTGATGATAGTTTCATGACTTTGAGCCTATTGTAATTGTTGGAAAATTGACTGCCTCATCCTACCATAACTTCTAATTTCAGGCGTATGGCTTTGTATAATAATTATCGAGGCGCAATAGATAAAAAAATGCGCCCCAAGGCGCATTTTTTTAACAAACTGTTTGAGGACTTAACGGCTAGAGCACTGCTGCTGATCATCTTCATAGACAGGCGTATGCTCAATGTAGCGCCGGCTCGCAACCGCACGCTCTGCGCGGCGGTCTTCGCGCAGTAAAACTAAACTAAACACCACCATCGCAGAAGTCACTGCAGTCAGATAGCTGTAGGTCATTGGCAATTCAAATACTGTTTGCGTGCCAAAGCGAATGACTTCAATAAGTCCCCAGACCAGCATCCCAGCCAGCATAAAACTTAACCAGCGACGATAAGGCGAGAAGAAAACAGCAATCAACGCAGTCGCAATTAAGCCAATGCCGACGATGGTCGCTAAATTCGCTGTTACCATAAAAACCTCCGTCATACGGCAGAGTCTGCATGCTAATGATGCTGGGTTCTGCCGACAAATACCGTTAAATGGATCAATCAAATATTGTCGATCTAAATCTCTATGGATGCATTATGAGGAGTTTTTTGTATAAAAAAAGTCTTGTCTTCTGATGCCGCGACATACCTTGTCGCAATATTATTTTGTCATTACATTTTTTTGTTTTAGGCTTTTTCTGGAACAATGATTCCGCCACGCTTGGCGTGTCATTACAAAAAAAACAGTGCATTTCCGGATAAAAAAATTATTTTTTCAGATTGGCTTAATCGTTGTTTTTATCCGCAATTTTATAAATTGCCATCGGTCAAAAATGCTTAAATTCAGTGCAAAAAAATGCGGTGCAAGCACCGCATTCTGCGTCAATCACTTTGATTTAGGCGCGATTCAAGTCTTTATCATGCACGCCAAGCAGATAAAGCACACCATCCAAACCAACGCTGGAGATGGCCTGATTGGCATTTTGACGCACCAAAGGTTTCGCGCGGAAAGCCACGCCTAGGCCTGCAATAGACAGCATTGGCAAGTCATTCGCGCCATCGCCGACAGCAATGGCCTGCTCCAGAGAAATGCCCATTTCTTCAGCAATTTGCGTCAGTAAAAGTGCTTTGCGCGCGCCATCGACAATATGGCCTTTCACTTCACCTGTGACCATACCGTCTTGTACATCCAGCACGTTGGCATGCACTTCATCTATGCCCAGTTTTTCCTGCAAATATTCTGCAAAATACTGGAAGCCGCCTGAAAGAATCGCTGTGCGGTAACCCAAAGATTTCAAAGTTGAAATGAGGCGCTCGGCACCTTCAGTTACCGTCAATCGTTCCGCGATTTTTGGCAGTACAGAAGCATCCATACCCTTGAGCAGCGCAACGCGGGCGCGGAAGCTTTGCTGGAAGTCCAACTCGCCCTGCATTGCGCGTTCAGTGATTTCAGCCACTTGAGCGCCTACACCCGCTTCAATGGCTAATTCATCAATCACTTCCTGCTCAATTAACGTCGAATCCATATCAAAACAGACTAAACGGCGGTTGCGGCGGTAAGCATTGTCTT
>NZ_NEGK01000010.1 GCF_002135435.1 Acinetobacter sp. ANC 3813
TCATAATCTCTTAATGATCTTCTTGCTGATTCGTCACCAGCAAGCTAGGTCGGCTATATTACTCTAAATCTCTTCAAAGTCAACTGGTAATTCAAATTATTTTAAACTTTCTTTCTAAAACCCAATCTTAACACTTCGTGCTAAGTTGCTGTTTTATCAGAAGTTTTAATCTTCATCACCGCCGATGGATGTGCATTCTACAGCATTTCACATCAGGCGCAACCACTTTTCTAAACTTATTTATTTGTATGATTAAAATTTCAACCACAAAACAACTAAATAATTGTTTTATATAATAAATTTATTTTAACTTAATTTGCATCAATAGTTTTAACCTCTAAATAGGCCACAATCATCATCGATAATTCATTCCTAAGCTGTTGTTCTGTAATGAGAAAGCTATTATTGCTTACATATCTCATCATGGTAAAAAGCGTACTATTAATAATCACAAAGGATCGATTCTTTAAAGTTTCGAAGTCCCAGTACCGGTAATAGCGGTTAAATAAATACATCCCAACCTCAAAAAAGTGTTTTTCTAAAACCTGAGATGCATCTGAATGCGCATAGGTGTGCCAATGCTTCAATATCTCAATCAAAAAGCCTTGATCGGCTTTGAGCATGTCAAAACCGAATTGGATGGTCAGGGGAATAATGGTATGAATGTCTTGCTGCTCACCTTCCAGCACGATTTGCTTGAGCAATAAGCCTAGCTGTTCGGACTTCTGCAGCAGCAATTCTTCTACGATCTGTTCTTTATTTTCAAAGTATTGATAGATCGAGCCAACACTGACACCTGAACGTTCTGCAATTTTAGGCGTGGTTAAATATGCCAATCCATCCTGCGCAATACATTGTTGTGCGGCTAAAAGTACATGCTCGACTATTTTTTTCGCGCGCTGCTGCTGCGGTTTTTTTCTCATTGTTATCCTGCATATGTCATCTGCAATGGAATGTTCGCCACGTGTTAATGCGAATTGAATGCGAATAAATATTCATATTATTGTTCAATTTAACAGCAGCCGCAGGCCATTTGCAATGTCTCTACTCTCACCTAAACGTTTGGCCACATTTCAGCGCATGCAGCAAAGCACGCTGTTCAGCCAATTGCTGAGTCATCTCACCACTCGCCCTTTAGCACCGTCTTATACAGAATATCTACATTTAAATACGGCGCTAAATTCTGGTGATGCGGCAATGGATAAGGTTGCAGCATGGGTCTTGCAAGATCCTAAAATCCGCCGCCCAATGTTTGAAACAGCACTGTATAAAGGACTTGATCATCTCAATGATGATATTCCTGTGCTGGTCGATTTTTTTCAGCAGATAGAACGCACACCAGATTGGTTGGATGAAAACCGCTTAGCCAAGGCCGTGCAGTTTACTCATCAGCTGGGTATCAACAATGGTTTTGTATTGAGAGACTTGTCTCTTATGGCAGGCTATCTCTTTCCAGGATTTAATCAGCCCTTGATGATGACTGGCGCTTTAAACAAACAAGCAGGGACGCGGTTGGCAGAAACCACAAAATGGTGGGTGGATATTACCGAACCCAATGGTTTACAGCGTTACAGCAGCGGTTTTACCTCGACCCTTTATGTGCGTTTTATTCATGCTTTGGTTCGTTATCATCTTCAGAAAAACCAGCAATGGGATGCACAAACGTGGGGACTGCCGCTGAATCAATTTGATTTAGCCATGACCAATCTTGCATTCAGCAGCGTGGTGTTGATTGGCATTCGTGCCTTAGGCATTTTTCCTTCACACACAGAAACGGAAGACTTTTTGCATTTTTGGCGTTATATCGGCTGGCTGATGGGCGTGGATGAACAATGGTTAATTCGTAAAGAATCTGAAGGCTGGCGCTATTTATATTGGATGCAATTTGCGCATCCACAATCTGACAGCAGCAGCGCCGCATTAGGTGCAAGCTTATCTAAAGAACCTTTTGAGCGTCAGTATCGTTATCTACGTCCATTGCAGCAAAAATTAGCCTATCGGCAGCATTTAGAAATTACTCAATTCTTTATTGGCAAAAAACGTATGCAATCTTTGGGGTTAAAGCCACAAACAGCATCATGGTTTGCTTATTATTTAATTGGACGGAATCTAGTACTGTATAGCAGTGC
This sequence comes from Acinetobacter sp. ANC 3813, assembly GCF_002135435.1. Taxonomy (GTDB): domain Bacteria; phylum Pseudomonadota; class Gammaproteobacteria; order Pseudomonadales; family Moraxellaceae; genus Acinetobacter. The sequence continues at coordinate 2,130 of NZ_NEGK01000010.1, forward strand.
GAAGCGCTTGCCTGCCCTGAATAAAAAGCTCAGATTAAAAGGCCGCGAAATCCAAAAACTCGGATTAGCGCTTTATCAATCTAAAGCCAAACAGTTGGCCAGCATGCATCAATGATTTCAGACACTTAGCCATTTTCATTTAGCCACTTGAACAAAAAAAGCAGAGCGCCTGCCCTGCTTTTTTATTATTTAAAAAGAATAAGCTTAGAATTTCATAGAAATCCGCGCCCAGTAATTGCGGCCGATATTGTTAAACTGCTGATCTTCTGCAAAACCGAAACCAGCGCTGCCCGACTTATTCAAATGCTCTTTGTAGGTTTTATCCAATGCATTGTCTATGCCTGCAGAGAAATCTACCCCCTCACGAATATGATAGGTGCCATTTAATGATACAGTGCCAAAACCAGCGCTTTGATCCATATCATAACCCACGATATTGCCTTGATCTTTGCTGATGCGGTTTTGTCCATTCACTACACGCCATAAAGCGCCGAGGGTATATTGTTCCTGAACATAACGCAGATTGATCCGCGCCTCCAAAGGCGCAATTTGCGGTAATGGTCTGCCATCAGTCGTGTTTTTACCCCAAGCATACATTGTGCTGACATCCGCCTGAATGGCCTCGCTAAATTGATAGCCCACACCCGCTTCAGCGCCCGCAATCGTGGCATCGACATTTTTAGCGCCCGCTGTTTTGCTGGCCGTACCATGATTCATGCCCGACATGCCGCTATGGTCGTGATAACTCATTAAAATATAATCATTGATTAAGCCTGCATAAGCCGAAGTCCATGAGCTGAAATTGCCATGTGCATGCTGATAGCCTAGATCCAGCTGTAAGGTTTTTTCAGTTTTAATGTCATTAAATGCAGGAACTGGCATCCCTGTATTGCCATGTTTGGCGCTGAATAACTCCCAATAATCTGGCATGCGTTCAACATAACCTAAACCGATATAGGTTTTGCCATCATCATGTTCAGGATGCTGACTTTCAAAACGGATAAAGCCGCTTGGCAAAGTTTCTTTGCGCTGATCGTTCAATGCAAATGCATCTACTTTGACCTGATCAATACGTGCGCCAGTGACCAGTTTATGCTGCTCATTCAACTGATAAGACAATTCACTGAAAGCACCATAAGATTGAAATTGCATATTGGTGCTAAATGCCGAATTCATCAATGGCATTGCCAAAGATGTCATACTGCCGCCATGCTTATTCATTTGCGAATCAATCCCTGCTGTCCACGTCAGCTGATCCCATGCACTGGTTAATGCAGCGCGTGAATTCAAGGTACGGCGCGTCACCTGCATAGACATTGGATTTGGCATCATCATATGTGTTGTCATATCATGCGTCATTGGCGGTGTACGCAAACTGTAGTTATCCATAATATGGTCGTTATAACTATAGTTCACTTGCGCTTCAATTTTCTGAATCACATCTGTCAGATTTTTCTTTTCAAAACGCAGGCCAAGACTTTCACGGGCAAATTGTGAACCATCCATAGAACGGCCAGCATACACAGCTTCGCCATCGGCTTTACCGCCCGTCAGTTCCAGCCAAGTATTTTCATCTGGCGTCCAGCCTAAGGCTACATCCGCATTCCAGCGCTCCCAGTCCGAAGGCACCGTATCACCATTGCCATCTTTATAGCTGTCTGAAACCGAGCGGTTGGCGTTCAGGCGGATATATTTTTGTGCATCCCCTGCTGCTGCTTCGACATTATGATCCAAACGGTCATAAGACCCCATCAATACACTGGCTTGACCGCGGTAATGCTGATCTTCTGAAAATTGTTCAGGCGTGCGTTCAAAAATCACCGTTGCAGCCGAACCTGTATTGGCATACTGCACCGTTTGCGGGCCTTTAATCACTGAAATACGGTCATAGCTTTCAGGAGAGATATAAGACGTCGGCGCATCCATACGATTCGGGCAGGCACCGAGATTTTCCGTCCCATCTGTCAGGATTTTAATACGCGAACCAAACATGCCTCGGAAAGTCACATCACTATTGGTACCGCCATTTTTAATGGCGCTGAATCCCATAATGCTTTGCAGATAGTCTGCGCCATCGCTGGCAGGTACAGGCTGAATCGGCTGTTTAGGATCAGCAATCACAATCAAACCATTGGCGTCACTGCCCTGCTGCGACGTCAAGACAATCGGCGCCAAAGTTTGAACTGGACGATCCTGCATTGGCTGTTCAGGCGAATTCGCCCATGCAGCAGATGAACACACGACAGCAATCGCAGCCACTAAAGGCTGTAAATAAAATGTAGGCTGAGCCATTTTTTGAATCTCACTTAATACATAAATGCAACTGGGCTGGAGTCAACCAAGACCCTTCAATTTTTAAAACGTTGATTTATGCAAAAAGCGGCGGCGCTCTGCCCTGCGGCAGCAAAAATAAGCGCTGCAGCGCAAACCAGACATGTGCAAATGCCTGCTGAAAAGCCACTAAACGGATTTGAATGCGGTCCAAAACTTCTTTAATGTCTAATTCAGGCGGCAGCACCAAATTGCCGTAAACCGTACAGTATTGGCAATGGTGATTTGCATCATGATGATGTGCAGGCTGTTCGTTCAGATGAGTGTGATGATCGGCTGAAGATGAATGATGCGAAACAGAATGATGCTGAGCAGCGGCATGATTTGGTGTGTGGTCTAATAAAAGCGCACGCGCAATGGTTTCACAGACCGGCGCAATTTGATATTGCGGCGGAAGCAAAGGCTGCAGGAACACAGCAATCTGTAAAAATACCGCTGCAAAAGACAGCAGCAAGCCATTACGCAAGAACACAGGCGGCAAACTCTAAAATTTGTCGGGGCCCAGTATAGCAAAACCCAATCGAAATTGGGTTCAGGCTTGAGAACGATTTTTTAAATTGAACGCTTAGCCGCGTTTTACCGCCACTTTGTCTTTTTGACGCTGGCGCACTGTTTTCTCAACTTTTTCACGCGCGCGCTGACGCTTTAAAGGAGACAGATAGTCGACAAACAGCTTACCGTTTAAGTGATCCATTTCATGCTGGATGCAAACTGCGAGAAGTCCGTCAGCTTCCAGCTCAAAAGACTCACCTTGAAGATTCACCGCATCAATTTTTACGCGTGACGGACGCGAAACTTTATCGTATATTTGAGGCACTGACAGACAGCCCTCTTCATACGGCTGCGTCTCTTGCGTCAATGGCGTAATTTTGGGGTTGATAAACACCATGGGTTGATCTTTATCTTCAGATAAATCCATAACAATCAGCTGAATATGCTGATCCACTTGTGTCGCTGCCAAGCCAATGCCGGGCGCTTCATACATGGTTTCAAACATGTCTGCTGCTAACTGACGAATTTCATCAGTAACTTCTTCGACTGGTTTTGCAATGGTACGAAGACGGGGATCGGGGAAACTTAAAATAGGTAATAAGGCCATACGACGTCCTCACTTATGCCATTGATCAAAAAACAAAATGAAGGAATGCTTCATCAAAAAATTGTGTGTAATATCGTTATTATAACGCAACTGCATACATAATTTTAGGAATTATGATAATGAAAAAGGTTTTGAAGGGCATGCCAACTTTTAGTGCCTTGGGGTTTAAAAAACAATTATTAGCGCTTGCCGTCTGTGTCAGCGTTGGGGCTGGCATGGTCAGCGTTGCTGAAGCTGCGCCAGCCAGAAACGTCAACCCGCCTGCTTTAAAAGCTGGAGCGCCGCAAGTTTATGTGGTGAAAAAAGGCGATACGCTGTGGGATATCTCAAAAAGATTTTTAAAAAACCCTGTACGCTGGCCTGAAATTTGGGCAAGCAATAAGCATGTGAAAAACCCGCATTGGATTTTCCCGGGTGACCGCTTATTAATGTGTACCTACAACGGCAAGCCAATCATCGGTAAAGATGAAGGTGACGGCTGTGAAGGCATCATCCGCCGCTACACTGGCGGCGGCACAAAAATGCAGCCTCAGGTGCGTATTGAGTCCTTAAACAGCTCAATCCCTGTCATTCCACTGGAATACATCAAGCAATGGCTTGAACGCAGCATGGTGGTTTCAGCAGAGTCTCTTGAAAATACACCGTATATTCTAGGCACTGCAGACCAGCGTGTTCTGGCAGCCAAAGGCCAAACCGTATATGCACGCGGCAACGGTTTAACCGTAGGCCAGCGCTATGCAGTCTACCGTGAAGGCGAACCGTACATCTTTACCGATGTTAACGGCAAAAAATTCAATGCAGGCTTAGAGCTGAATCAGGTCGCATCAGCCATTGCCATTCGCGGTGAAAATGACATCACCACACTGGAACTGACAGACACCTATAACGGCGAAGTTCGCCGCAGTGACCGTGTTCTGCCTGAATATGACCCAATGCTGCCAACATTGTTCTATCCGACCAATGCTGAAAACATTACTGCAGGCGGCAGTATTGTCCGCGTGATGGGTTCAATTGGCACAGCAGCAGCCAACAGCGTGGTTACCATTGACCGCGGCGCACTGCAAGGCATTCAATCTGGCCATGTGTTCAGCGTAAATCAAAAAGGCGAAATCGTAACTGATCCAAAAACCAAAGAGCGCGTTCAGCTTCCAGGTCAGCGCATCGGCAATATCATGGTGTTCAAAACCTTTGACAACTTAAGCTACGCCTTTGTCTTAGACAGCGAATTGCCAATTAAAGTTGGCGCAAGCATTCAGCCGCCGCTGATGGATGAATAATCCTTCTAAGAAAGTATAGGAATGAGGCTGAAATTCAGCCTCATTCTATTTTTAAACAATAAAAAGAAGACAGCTTTAAAGGTCTCATTATGTTCAATTCATTCAGCTCCGTGCAGCTAGATTACATTCGTCTGTGGTTTTTGGTTCAGCATTCTCTCAGCAGTTTCCGTAAAATTCAGTCGCACTATGCGTCACTTGCTGAAGCGCTCCAGCCGAATCAATTACCTGTTTGGCAAAGCTTAGGTATTCATAAAAATCATCTGCAGCGTTTTCAGGACTCAAACACAGAAGCCGAACAGCAAAAATTCCAGCACTGCCTGAAACAGATTGAACAAAGCTGTGATTTCATCCTCATGGATACTGATCCCGCTTATCCGCCTCAGCTTTTACCTTATATTGACCGGCCGCCTCTTCTATTTGGTCAAGGAAGCCCAGATGCGCTGCTGCAGCCTCAAGTTGCAATAGTCGGCAGCCGCAAACCCAGCCCGCATGGCCGGCAAGTCGCTTATGATTTTGCCTATTATTTGAGCGAACAAGGCTTTTATATCAACAGCGGTTTGGCGCAAGGGATTGATGAAGCAGCACATCAAGCCGCTTTAAAACACCAGCGCACCATTGCCGTGATGGGAACTGGACTGGAGCAAACCTATCCCGCGCAGCATCAAAGCTTAAGACAGGATATTTTAAACAGCGGCGGTGCAGTGATTACAGAGTTTCTGCCGCATACGCCGCCGCAGCAGCACCATTTCCCGCGCCGAAACCGCATTGTCAGCGGCCTCAGCCTCGGTGTGATTGTGGCAGAAGCCACCTTAAAAAGCGGCTCGCTCATTACCGCCAAAATTGCCGCCGAACAAGGTAAAACGGTCTTTGCAATTCCTGGCCATATTTATGGAGAATTCCATCAAGGCTGCCATCAATTGATCCGCGAAGGCGCCATTCTGATTGATCATCCGCAGCAAGTCATTGAAGATGTGGCCTTGCCTACCCAGTGGCAAGCCACCGCCGCCAAATCCAAAAAAGCCGAAAATACACAGGAAGCGCTCGCTGTGCCTGAGCATTTGCAAAGCCTATACCAGCAATTGGATTGGAACGGACAAACACTGGATCACCTAGCCCTGAACATTCAGCTCAATACCGCTGCGCTCACCAGCCAGCTGATGGAGCTTGAGCTTTTAGGGCTTGCGCAGCAGCAGGCCGGATGCTATCTGCGTTGTCGTTAGCGCAAATTAGGTTCACAATAGCCTGATTGTTTTTCTGAATAAGGTTCAAGTCACATGATTACCACCTCTGTTGCTGAAGCAGCTGACTGTCTGAAAAAAGGACAAGTTTTAGCCTATCCTACAGAGGCTGTTTGGGGCCTAGGCTGTGACCCCTTCAATGAACAGGCATTTCATGAAATTTTAAGGCTCAAGCAGCGCCCGATTGAAAAAGGTGTGATTTTGCTGGCAGCGCATGTTTCTCAAGTTGAGCATCTATTAACAGGCCTGAGTGAGGAAATGCGCGAGCAGGTGATTGCATCTTGGAGCGACCGCGCCCCAAATGAGCGCGCAACAACATGGCTGCTGCCTGCAGGTGACGACATTCCCCGCTGGATTAAAGGCAATCATCCCAAAGTCGCAGTGCGGGTCACGACTCACTCCCTTTGCGTGGCGCTGTGTCATGCATTTAATGGCTTTATCGTTTCGACCAGCGCCAACCCTGCGGGCTTAGAGCCAGCACGCTCTCTGCAGGAAGCCAGTCAATATTTTGCAGCTGAATTGAATTATCTGAATGGCGATCTTGGTCTCAGTCAGGAACCCAGCAAGATTATTGATGCAGAAACAGGCAAAATCATTCGTGCATAAGCTAAAAATTATTCGCCATGGCGATTTTTAGATAAAAAAAAGCTCAGCCATATAGGGATGGCTGAGCATAAAAAAGGATGTGCATTAATCACATCCAGAGGGTCTGGAAATCTTGGAGAAAGCTGCAAAAATATGCATTTCTTTCAGTGACGGTATTATGTGATAAAGCTATTTTATAGACAAATAGATTTTTTCTATTAATCTAAAGATTATATGTATTAATATAACATATAAAACATAACCTTAGTCAAAATATCCTGCTATTTTTGATCATTTAATTAACAAAACAAAAAGGATTTCCATCCAGTTCACACTTTATTGAATTGGTTTTTTCCAATTTCAGTTACAAAAATATTTTCACTTTTTTTCATTTTTTTATTCAATCAGCGGTTTTTTAGCGACCCAAGCCTTTTTCTGCGCCAAAAGCACACCCAAAATTGCCAATGCAGTTCCTACACTATGGTAAACCGTCCACTGTTCCGCCAGCCAATAATAGGCAATAACTGCTGTAGCAATCGGCATCAGGTTCATAAATATGCTGGTTCGGTTTGGCCCCAAATACTGAATGGACAGCATCCACAGCAGCGGCGCCGCCAAAGATGGAAACAGCCCCGCATACAATACGCTTGCCGCATTTTGCGCATTGATGGCGTCTAAACCTAAATACAGTACGAAAGGCAAATGAAAGAGTAAAGCAAAGAAGATCTGCACATAAACACTGATGAACAGCGGAATCTGCAGCTGCCATTTTTTGAGGAATACCCCATAAAAAGCGTAAAAGAACACCGCTGTCAGCATGATGGCATCCCCCATGTGCCCGCCCAAACTCAGCAGACCGCCCCACTGACCTTTGGCAATCACCAGCATGAGGCCAAAAAATGAAATGCAGCAGCCCGCCAAGGCAAAGCGGTTGGGCCATTCTTTTAAGATAAAAATAGATACGATAATGGTAAATACAGGAATAAAAGCGTTGATAATGCCCATATTGTTCGCAGTGGTATAATGCGCGGCACTATAGCTCAGCCCCTGATACAGCACCATGCCAAAAGCAGCCAGTACAGCCAGCTGTTTCCAGTGCTGCAAAATCAGCACACGGTTTTTATACAGCTGCGGCAGCATAAAGGGGGTCAGTACAATAAACGCCACCAGCCAGCGGTAAAAGCTGATGCTGACAGGTGAAATAAACTCCGTCACATAACGGGTCACCGCAATATTCATAGACCAGATCAGCACAGAGCAAAGCGGCAGCAGCACCGCCCATCGCGCAATAAAAGGATTTACTTGCATATAATTCATCATTGGCTGGAGCTGTTTTTATTTTGCGCAATGTCGTATATAAATGAAATATTGAAATTCAGACAATGATATTGCGAATAAGACATTAAACGGATCATGAGGCCGAACGTGCAGAATATGCTTGATCAGATTGAACAGCGTATAGAAATCAGCCAGTATTTCTATAAAAAAGATGAAGAAGTATATCCCCACAGCTGTATTTGGGGCGACTTCAATATGAGCCTTGACGGTATTTTAGAATATGAAGTGCAAGCTAAAAAAATCTGGTCTCCGCCCAGCTACGGCATTTGGATTCCGCCGCATATCCCGCATCATTCCATTGCGGTCGATCAGCACACGACACATTATGCGGTGATCCGTTTAGATCCTGCGCTATGCTTAAAATTTTCCGCTCAGCCCGAAATGCTGAGCGTGTCTGATTTTTTCAGGCAATTGCTTTTAGAAGCTTTTCATATACAGCAGCATGGCAAGATAGAGCATTACCGCCATGTGCTGCAGGTGATTTTAGATCAGCTCTGCAGCGCGCCTAAGCATCATCATTATCTGCCGCAAACGCATCACCCTGTGCTTAAGCCTATTTTGGAAGATTTATCCAATCCGGAACTGTTTCAGCAGAGCCTGCAGCAAATTTTGGCATCTTACACTTTAAGTGAGCGCCAATTGCTGCGGCTCAGCCAAGCTGAACTGCAGCTGGGCCTGTCGGAATGGCGCAGCCGCGCAAAAATCCTGCATGCCATTATGCAGCTGCGCCAAGGACAATCGATCAAGGCCCTGAGTATTGAGCTGGGCTATCAGCACAGCTCAAATTTTATTGAATTTTTTAAGCGCTATACGGGGCAAACCCCTGCGCAGCTGAAAACGCATGCATCCTCTTGTGGCAATATAAACATCTGATTTAAAAAACATTGTTTAAATTTAGATAAGTTCATACAAAATTTATCAAAAGCGGGCGATTGAATGCTTGCGGGCTGGGCATTTTCCAGCTAAAACAGTTGCATCAATAACGTCAATGAAAAGGATTCGGGCATGGCAGCTTCAGTGTATAACATCCCAGTTAAAACAATTCAGGGGACAGACAGCACCCTAAATGAATACCAAGGCAAAGTCTTGCTGATTGTAAATGTGGCATCTAAATGCGGTTTAACCCCGCAATATGAAGGCCTAGAACAGCTCTATAAAGATAAAAAAGATCAAGGCTTGGAAATTTTAGGTTTTCCTGCCAACAACTTTTTGGCGCAAGAACCCGGTACCGATGAAGAAATTCAGCAGTTCTGCTCTGTGAATTATCAGGTAGATTTCCCGCTGTTTTCAAAAATCTCTGTCGCTGGCGAAGATAAGCACTCGCTGTACCAAACCCTTACAGCAGCCATTCCAGAACGCATTGGCGAAGGCCCTTGGTGGAAAGATTTGGTGGACTACGGTTTAACGCCGAATCCAAAACCGGAAGTCTTGTGGAACTTTGAAAAATTTCTGGTGAATAAACAAGGTGAAGTCGTTGCCCGCTTTGCGCCTGACATTAAAGCCGATGATGCCCGCATCGTTGATGCCATTAATGCTGAGCTTGCAAAATAAGCAACAACAAGCCTTATTAAAGTCATTTTAAGACTTTAATAAGGCTTTGTATTTAAAAAATTAAATTAATAACAGATCATTCTCACAATTTAATAAAAAACATAATTTATCCATTATTTTAATAAAGCCGCCACATTGCATTCAATTTTCCTCTGTAAATCAGGCATATGCTGACCCTATCAAGAAACAAACCTATAAACTCAGGTGAAGCTATGAATACATTAATAAAAGCCATTGTACTGTCAATTTCTGCGGCTTTAGTGGCTGCACCCGCAATGGCTGCACCGCAGCACAGCCAGAACCATCAGCCGCAGCCTGCACATAATCAAAAAGCACCAATACCGTATCAAGCGCAAAAAGACAATGCACCGGCTAAACATCAGGCGCAGCAGCACAAAAAAGCGGTTAACCCTTCACGTGATTGGCATGCTGGCCAAAAAGTTCCAAGCCAATACCTCGGCAAAAGCTACAAAGTCGATCACAGCAAATATAAAAAACTGACTAAACCGGGTAAAAACCAGCAATGGATTAAAGTTAATGGCGACTATATCTTAACCAATATCTTCAGCCATACCATTATTAAAATCATTGGCGGCTGATCTTCCAGCCCATACTTAAAGAGCGCTTCGGCGCTTTTTTTTACGCCATCCCATATATTTTTGTTATCGCTTTGCAGCAATCGCTTTTGTCTCCACATTTCATCCCTATATTGAAATGAGAACTCAGCAATTGATATGGATTTGAAATACAAATGAAAAAGTTTCTGCAAGGCGCCCTGCTCCCTTTCAGTATTTTTAGCTCGGGCATGCTGCTTCTGGGCTGTGATCAAGCAGCTCAGCAGAGCAATAGTCAGAGCGAATCTGCGCAAACAGAACAGTCCCAAGAACATCAGCAAGACGATGCTGCACCAACAGCGCAGCAAGCTGAATTGAAAAGCGGCAATATGTTCTATGTGATCCGGGATGTGGCTGACTTGCAGCTGAAAGCTGGCGATTATGTAGCGCAGCTGCAGGAAACTAAAACTGAACTGCAAAATGCGGTAGATCTGCAAGATCACGAAAAACTGCAGCAGACTGCAGCCCAGCTGCAAAAACAATTGACGGGCTTCAATCAGGCGCTGACCAGCGTGAATTTAAAAACTCAGGAAATTTCCAGCATTAGAGAAAATATCCTGTCTGCGAATGAACAAGTGCTTGCAACCCCTTTCCTGAATGGCCAAGTCGATTTAAGCGCCGTGGATTTGAAAAAAATTGAACAGCAGATGGGTTCTATTCAGTCTGAAATGGTCAAACTCGCTGGCATGCTGATTCAAAACAGCGGCAATGATCAGTCTGAAGACAGCAGCGAGGCCTCTTAAAAAGATCCGCGCTGCAGCGCTATACAGATAGATTAGGCACGGTCTGCACTTTTCAGCTGATCAAAACACCTTACAATTCAGCAGTAGAACTTGTATAAAATTGCTCTTAAATTAAGCCGATAACGCCAAGAAACAAGAGCAATAAAATATAAGGAGTGTTGCCTGTGTCTAGCCCTGTCATTTATGCATTGACCCCGATTGAATTCCGTTTAGATCTTAAAGATCCTTTTCTCTTTACTGCGCATCATATTGACTATTTTCCTGAAGGCAACAGCGAATTGGGGCCCAATGAACCTGCTACACAAAATGAATTCAGCATGTATTATGGCGATATTGTGCCCGGTTTTCCTGAACATCCGCATACAGGCTTTGAAACCATTACCCTCGTAGAGCAAGGCACTGTCGATCATTTTGACTCGCTGGGCAATGGCGGGCGCTATGCTGCAGGTGATGTGCAGTGGCTCAGCACGGGCAGCGGTGTAGAACACTGTGAAATGTTCCCCTTAATCCATGAAGACAAGCCCAATCCTTTTGAATTATTTCAAATTTGGTTTAACTCTTCTGCTGAACAAAAGAAACAACCCGCTGACTATAAGATGTTTTGGCGTGAGCATATTCCGCATGTCTATGAAACCGATGCTTCGGGATTAACCGCAGATATTCGAGTCATTTCAGGAAAATACAACACTACTGAAGCCATTTCCCGCCCGCCGCACTCTTGGGCTGCCGCAGCTGAAAACCATGTCAATATTTTCCTCATCACCCTGCCCGCACATGCTGAATTAAAAGTGCCAGCGACCACCGCCACATCAAACCGTTTTTGCTATTTTTATCAAGGTGATACGCTGCAAATCGAAAATAAGCCGATTCAGCGACGCTACTTAGCAGAATTAAAACCCGATACAGAGATTTTCTTGAAAGCAGGCAACAGTGAGGCGCGGATTTTATGGATGGAAGGTGAACCGATTGGTGAAGAAGTCGCCATGCGCGGCCCTTTCGTTTTAAATACCGCGCAAGAGCTGGATGACGCTTTCCGCCGTTACCGCGCGACCCGTTTTGGTGAATGGCCTTGGCCAAATCCTGCACCGGTGTTCACACGTGAACAGAAACGCTTTGCAAGTTTTGGCGGCGGTGTGCGTAAGGAATATCCTGAATCAACGCCAGCCGAACAGTAAAACTAAGTATAAATTAAAGCATCAAAGCCTGCTCTACATCCCGCCAGCAGGCTTTAACATCTCTGCATAGCCTTTAAATCATTTCAGCTTGTTTTAATACTGCAAACTGGGCATGCTTTAAGCCTAGCCATTCCTTATTTTAATGTCCCATGCAGCTGATTATATTTACAGGTGTTCAAGCTTCAGGTAAATCCAGTTTTTATCTGCTGAATTTAGCGCATAGCCATTTGCGCATAAATTTAGACATGCTGAAAACCCGGCATCGGGAAAATATCATTTTTGAAGCCTGTTTAGCTTCTAAAACTAAAATGGTGATTGATAATACAAACCCAACCCAAGCTGACCGAGCACGCTATATTGATCGTGCAAAAGCAGCAGGCTTTGACGTGATTTCTTATTATTTCGAAACCGATTTAAACAGTACCTTGGAACGAAACAGCTACCGCGCGGGTAAAGCCAACATTCCAGAAGTGGGTGTGCGGGCAACTTATAAGAAGTTAGATGTGCCGAGTTTTGATGAGGGTTTTGAGCAAATTTTTAAAATTAAAATTGCAGGGAATGGCGAGTTTTCCATTCTGCCTTTAACCCAGCCTGCAGACTAACTGGCGTTTTGCCGCTTCTGCCAGTTTTTAAACGCTTGCTGCATGGCTTGCCGTTCATAAGGTTTCACTGCGCAGCGTTCCATCTGTGAAAAATCGCCTTTATAAGCCAAAGCCACTAAAGATTTTGCCAATTCTTGAATGCTGGCATTGCTGCGGTGTTCATAACCTTGTATTTCTTCTTGAGTCAAAACTAAGTCCCAGCAGGATACTACCGAACTCATATCTATCGCCAAGCTAAGATAGTATCGGTCATCGTCCCGATACAGTTCCCAAAAATGCGGTTCATAAGCAATAAGGTTCATAGTGTCTAAGCCAGCAAGTGATTTGTATTAGCTTAAGAAAAGATGCGGATAAAATATATGCAACTTTAGATAGTTTCCCTACTTAGTGTAATTAAAAATGACGTGTGACTTGTAGATTAATATTTATCCAAATAGTATGTGGTTTAATTACGATTAAATCACTTAATTACATGAAAACAAATATTTTTGAGTTTTATGACTCTGCAAATCAGGTTTGGAACAAGTTTTGTGAAAATGAAATTAGTCTAGAAGAAGGTGAGCTACCACTCCCTCCACCACCAGCTCCCACTTCAGTTGATGAGATCGAAGCTGAAAAAAAGAAAATTGAACTTCAAAAACTAACTTTAGAAAATATTTCTCAAAAGCTGAAAGCAGCGATTCAAATGCCTAACATTATGGTATTGGCAGGAAGCGGTACTTCTTTAGGTCCTATAGTTGGAGGCCCTTCAATGTGGAATTTATGGGAACTATGTACTACTAATGAAATGGAAGCACTGGCTAGTGATACTTTTTTAGAAAATGGATACGATCTACGTTTATCCGACAAAGAATATAAAAATATAGAATTATGCCTTTCTCATTGTGAAGCCCATCTTCAAATTTCCCCTGAACATAAGTGTATTAAAACAAAAGAGTTCGTTATAAAATCTAAAGACATTATCTTAAATGCTTGTAATTTTATAAAAAATGATCAACTACAATTGGTTAACCATAAGGAATTTATTAGAAAATTATCTAAAAGAAAATCTAAAGATCCACGCATAAAACTATTCACTACAAACTATGATACCTGTTTTGAAGATGCTGCTAGCAAATTAGGTATTACTGTTATTGATGGCTTTTCTTTTTCATTTCCAAGAATTTATGATCCTAAGTTTTTTGACTTAGATATCGTTAAACGCAGTCAAAATATAAACTCTAATAATATCCACTATCTTGAAGGTGTATTTCAGCTTTATAAATTGCATGGCTCTGTAAATTGGAAAAGAGAAAATATATTTTCCATTCAACAGGGAAATGACGTGACTGCTCAAAATAGTTGTATGATTTTTCCTGCAAAGGGCAAATATCAACAATCTTATGTCCAACCACATTTAGAACTTATTTCTAGATTTACACAAGGTTTACGAGAACCAAATACATGTCTTCTTATCACAGGATTTGGTTTTAATGATGATCATCTATCAGAACCAATTTTGTCTGCAATTTATTCGAATCCACATTTAAAAGTAATTATTTCCACACCAAGTCTAAAAGCTGATTTTGAGAAAACGTCATTAAATCCATCCCCTTATTGGGATAAGTTTAAACATGTAGCAGACACCAGAAAAAATGACGAAATAATATTTATAAATTGTGACTTTGGAAAATTATCAGAATTAATTCCAGACCTAACTGCCTTATCACCAGCAGAAAACCTGTATGAAAGCTTACGTTCAGCATTTGGAGGTACTCATGACTAAGAGCACAATTAACCCTGAACTTTTATTTGGCAAAGTTAATTCTATCAATGCAAATAGTGTGCACTTCGAATATATAAATAATCAACATGAACCAACCTATTTCAGAGGAAATCGCTATGGGAAAGGTGAGGTTGGAGAGTTTGTCATCATTGAAAGCCAAGTAAATTTGGTATTAGGGCGAATTGTTGAAATAAAAAAAGATGATTTATCAAAATCAAATCTAGAAATTGTAGGTAAGATCCAGCTTTTAGGCTCTATCCAAATGGATACATTAAGAGTATCCGCAGGTGTAGATTATTATCCAAGTATTAATGACCTAATTTATTCTGCACCACATGAATTTATTGCCTCAATTCCTGAAAAAATGCAAAAAGATGAAGCTAATATTGTTTTAGAAATTGGTGCAATTGATCTAGATCAAAGCTGTGGTATCGCCATTACCCCTGAAAAATTATTTGGTAGACATTTAGGAATTCTTGGAGCAACGGGTGGTGGAAAAAGTTATACAACAGCTCGTGTTTTAGAAGAGTGTTTAAAATATAATTCCAAAATTATCCTTCTTGATCCAACAGGTGAATATGGAGATTTTTCAGATCCATCAGTTACAAATGTTCATTTTGCCTCGCCAATTAATCAAGCTTTAAACTCGAAATCAATTTCTATTCCGCCAGATTGTTTTGAAGAAACAGATTTTATTGCTTTATTCGAACCCGCTGGAAAATCGCAAGGTCCAAAATTTAGGGAGGCGATTAGAAGCCTAAGACTGGTAGATTTACTTCAAAAAGAGACTTTATGTTCTGAAATGATTCAAAATGGTGTATTTATAAAAATTGGGCAACCTGAAGAAAATTATAAAATTGCAGTTAGAGCCATTAAAGACCGTTATCTTCTAGAACTGCCTAATTCTCCGTTCAACCCAAACAAATTATGCCAACAAATTAAAGAAGAATATGTTGTTCTTAGAGGAACTATTTATCAAGCTGATGATTTTAATTTTAATCATTGTCTTTCTTTACTCACTCGTATTAATGGAATTATAAACTCTCATACTTTTAAATTTGTTTTCCAAGAAAATTCTCTACCTTCTTTAGCAAATGAATTAGAAATTTTTTATAAGGATACTTCTAAAAAATTATTCCGTATTGATATGAGTGCAATTGGTTTCGAATTTAAAGCACGAGAAGTTGTTTCTAATGTCATCGGTAGAATTTTATTGAATAAAGCTCGTCACTTAGCCTTCATAAACAAGCCTATAGTTATCTTCTTAGATGAAGCCCATAACTTCATTGGTAAAACAATCGGAAATGAAGATACTTTAGCAAAACTGGATGCTTTCGAACTTATTGCAAAAGAAGGGCGTAAATTTGGATTAAATATTTGCTTAGCCACCCAAAGGCCTAGAGATATTACAGAAGGTGTATTAAGTCAACTCGGCACTCTGATCGTACATCGTCTTACTAATGACCGAGATCGTGAAATAGTTGAACGAGCTTGTGGTGAAATTGATAAAGCTGCATCAGATTTCTTACCTAGCCTGCAACCTGGCGAAGCAGTCATTATTGGAAATGACTTCCCTATCCCATTAACCATTAATATTAAAAAACCGACAATTAAACCAAATTCGGAAGGTGCTAATTTCCAAAAAAATTGGATATAAAAAAAACCACCCTTTCGGGTGGTTCTTCAATCTCAAACTGCGTCTTATTGAGCGCGGTTTTTGATTTTGCGGATGGTTTCCAGCTGAGCAGCAGTTTCTGCAAGAGCAGCCAAAGCAGCAGCAGAGTCCAA
This sequence comes from Acinetobacter sp. ANC 3813, assembly GCF_002135435.1. Classification (GTDB taxonomy): domain Bacteria; phylum Pseudomonadota; class Gammaproteobacteria; order Pseudomonadales; family Moraxellaceae; genus Acinetobacter. The sequence goes on from NZ_NEGK01000010.1 coordinate 18,236, forward strand.
ATCGCTCTTTTGATTTGCTAACAATTGCTCAGCGTTTTTACGCGCTTCGATAATTGCTGCTTCATCAAGATTGTCAGCGCGTACTGCAGTATCTGCAAGTACTGTAACAACGTGCGGTTGAACTTCAAGTACACCACCTGATACATAGATTAATTCTTCTGTACCATTTTCAAGCAGAACGCGGATTGCGCCCGGCTTAAGCAAAGTTACCAGCGGAGCGTGGCCAGGCATAATACCCAACTCACCGCCAGCACCTTTAGCAATTAGCATAGTTACAGTGCCAGAGTACAAAGACTCTTTAACACTTACAACGTCACATTGCATAGTTGACATGAGAATCTCCTAAATTAGGTAACTAATTAAAGTTTCTCAGCTTTAGCAATAACTTCGTCAATACCACCAACCATGTAGAACGCTTGTTCTGGGATGTGATCGTATTCACCAGCTAGAAGACCTTTAAAGCCACGGATTGTTTCTTTAAGCGGTACAAGTTTACCAGGCGCGCCAGTAAACACTTCAGCTACGTGGAACGGTTGAGAGAAGAAACGTTGGATTTTACGCGCACGGTAAACAACCAATTTATCTTCTTCAGCAAGCTCGTCCATACCAAGAATTGCGATAATGTCTTTCAATTCTTTGTAACGTTGAAGAACGTTTTGAACTGAACGAGCAATTTCGTAATGCTCAGCGCCAACTACAAGTGGATCTAACTGACGTGAAGTAGAGTCAAGTGGATCGATCGCTGGGTAAATACCAGAAGATGCGATGTCACGGCTCAATACAACAGTTGCGTCCAAGTGAGCGAACGTAGTTGCAGGCGATGGATCTGTTAAGTCATCGGCAGGTACGTATACCGCTTGGATTGACGTAATAGAACCAGACTTAGTCGAAGTAATACGTTCTTGTAGAACACCCATCTCTTCTGCAAGAGTTGGCTGGTAACCTACAGCAGACGGCATACGACCTAACAATGCTGATACTTCAGTACCTGCAAGTGTATAACGGTAGATGTTGTCTACGAACAATAGTACGTCACGGCCTTTACCGTTTTCGTCTTTCTCGTCACGGAAGTACTCAGCCATAGTCAAGCCAGTTAACGCTACGCGTAAACGGTTGCCCGGTGGCTCATTCATCTGACCGTAGACCATTGCTACTTTGTCTAGAACGTTTGAGTCTTTCATTTCGTGATAGAAGTCGTTACCTTCACGAGTACGCTCACCAACACCAGCAAACACAGATAAACCTGAGTGCGCTTTAGCGATGTTGTTGATCAACTCCATCATGTTAACGGTTTTACCAACACCCGCACCGCCAAACAGACCAACTTTACCGCCTTTAGCAAACGGGCAAAGTAAGTCAATGACTTTAATACCAGTTTCTAAAAGGTCAGTAGACGCTGCTTGTTCAGCATAAGATGGCGCTTGACGGTGAATTGGCAAACGCGCTTCTGTAGCAACATCACCAGCTTCATCGATAGGGCGACCAAGTACGTCCATAATACGGCCTAGAGTCGCTGTACCTACAGGTACAGAAATCGGAGCGCCAGTATTTGTTACGTTCAAACCACGCTTAAGGCCTTCAGTAGAACCCATTGCAATAGTACGAACTACGCCATCACCAAGTTGTTGCTGAACTTCTAAAGTAGTTTCAGTTCCATCAACATGGAGAGCGTCATAGATCTTAGGAACGCTGTTACGTTCAAACTCGACGTCGATTACCGCGCCGATGATCTGAATGATACGACCGCTACTCATTGCTGTCTCCTCAATTCAAAATAATGTTAAACGGCAGCGGCACCACCAACGATCTCAGAAATTTCCTGAGTAATCGCGGCTTGACGCAGCTTGTTATAAATAAGTTGTAGGCTCTTAATGATGTCACCTGCGTTGTCTGTTGCAGCTTTCATTGCAACCATACGCGCAGACTGTTCACATGCGATGTTTTCAATCACACCTTGGTAAACTACCGACTCAATGTATCGAACCAATAAGCCATTTAAAAGCTCTTCAGCTTCTGGCTCATAGATGTAGTCCCAACCGTATTGACGGTTAAGCGCCTTGTCTTCTTCAGCAGCTGCTAAAGGAACAAGCTGTTCGATCTTTTGGTTTTGAGTCATGGCATTTACAAAGCCGTTAGATACTAGATAAATACGATCTAACTCGCCTTTATCAAATGCATCCAACATCACCTGTACAGAACCAGATAACTGTTCAAGACTTGGAGCATCGCCTACATTCGTAGTCGCGCCAAGTACTTTACCGCCGTAGTTTTTAAAAAACGAAACCGCTTTTTGACCAATTAAAGCAAATTGAACTTCAATTGACTGCTCTTGTTGCTGCTGTACGTGTTTTACCACTTTTTTGAACAGGTTAATGTTCAAACCGCCTGCAAGGCCACGATCTGAAGACACGATGATATAGCCAACGCGCTTAACAGGGCGTTCAACCATATAACGGTGTTTGTATTCAGGGTTCGCTTGTACCAAATGAGCAATTACACGGTGCATATTTTCGGCATACGGACGGCCTTGAGCCATGCGCTCTTGCGCACGACGCATCTTAGAAGCTGCTACCATCTGCATCGCGCGAGTAATTTTCTGCGTGCTTTTGATACTAGCTACTTTGGCGCGAATTTCTTTTAAATTTGCCATACGCTTAACCTAGTATTCGAAGGCCCTTTCGAGCCCTCGAAGGTTGATTCCGTGAACCAAACCGACACTAAATCCAACTGGGTTGAATATTAGTAAGTTTGAGTCGCTTTGAACTTCTCAATACCTGCTTTAAATTCAGCTTCGATGTCTTTGTTGTAATCACCAGAGGCATCAATATTTTGCATTAAAGAAGCATGTTCTGAACGGAAGTAAGAGATAAGCGCAGCATCAAAGTCTACGATTTTCTTCACTTCTACGTCAGACATGTAGCCTTCGTTAGATGCATAAACTGAAACAGCTTGGTCAGCAATTGAGTAAGGAGCATATTGCTTTTGCTTCATTAACTCAGTTACGCGCTGACCGTGTTCAAGTTGCTTACGCGTTGCTTCATCAAGGTCAGAAGCGAACTGAGCAAACGCTGCCAATTCACGGTATTGTGCAAGTGCAGTACGGATACCGCCTGACAATTTTTTGATGATCTTCGTTTGAGCTGAACCACCAACACGAGATACAGAGATACCCGCGTTCACTGCAGGACGGATACCTGAGTTGAACAATGATGTTTCAAGGAAGATCTGACCATCAGTAATCGAAATTACGTTCGTTGGTACGAATGCAGATACGTCACCCGCTTGAGTTTCAATGATTGGCAATGCAGTCAAAGAACCAGTTTGGCCTTTAACTTCACCGTTCGTGAATTTCTCAACGTAGTCAGCAGAAACGCGCGAAGCACGTTCAAGAAGACGAGAGTGAAGATAGAATACGTCACCTGGATACGCTTCACGGCCTGGTGGACGACGTAACAATAATGAAATTTGACGGTAAGCAACTGCTTGCTTAGACAAATCATCATAAATGATAAGCGCATCTTCACCGCGGTCACGGAAGTATTCACCCATTGTACAGCCAGAGTACGGAGCAAGGAAAAGCATTGCTGCTGGATCCGCTGCCGCTGCTGCTACAACAGTTGTATACGCCATAGCGCCAGTTTCTTCTAGCTTGCGCACAACGTTAGCGATAGTCGATTGTTTTTGACCAATTGCTACGTATACACATTTAATGCCAGAGTTTTTCTGAGCGATGATCGCATCGATCGCCATAGCTGTTTTACCAGTTTGACGGTCACCAATGATCAACTCACGCTGACCACGGCCTACTGGAATCATTGTATCTACTGATTTATAACCAGTTTGTACAGGCTCATCCACTGATTGACGCCAAATTACGCCTGGTGCAACTTTTTCTACTGCATCAGTTAATTTTGCATCAATTGGGCCTTTGCCATCAATTGGGTTACCAAGAGCATCTACTACACGGCCTAAAAGTTCTGGACCAACCGGAACTTCTAATACACGACCTGTGCAACGAGCTTTTTGGCCTTCTTGAAGGCTTAAGTAGTTACCTAAAACAACGACGCCCACTGAATCCTGTTCTAGGTTCAGTGCCATACCGTATAAGCCGCCGTCGAATTCGATCATTTCACCGTACATTGCATCAGCAAGGCCGTGAATACGCACAATACCGTCGGAAACCATAACAATGGTCCCTTCGTTCTTAGCGGTCGCGCTGGTGTCCAGATCGCCGATACGCTGTTTAATGAGCGCACTGATCTCGGATGGATTCAGTTGTTGCATTGCGCTATACCTCAATCTTTATGTAAGTTCAGTCTTCTTACGCAGTAATTTTTAAAATAATTACGCGAGAAGACGAGTCCGCATTTTTTCAAGCTTATTAAGCGCAGAATCATCTATCACTTGGTCGCCTGCACGAATAACTACGCCAGCAATTAGCTCTGGCTTAACTTCTACAGTCACGCTTACTGCAGCTTCGAATTTCTTCTCAAGCGCATGTGTAAGCAGTTGTTCCTGTACAGAAGTCATTGGGAATGCTGATTCAATCACAACATCCACAGTATTGTTATTCTGTGATTTGAGCTGTTCATATTCTGCTTGAACTTCAGGAAGAAGAGCCAAACGGCTGTTCTCAGCCAGCAATGTCAAAAAGTTTGACACTGCAGCTGATTGTTCTTCACCTAAAACTTTAGCAAAAAGACTTACCTGCTCAGCAGGAGTAAGCTCAGGGCGATTTAGATAAGCTGAAAATGCTTCGTCTTGCACCGCAGCACTAAGCAAGTTAAGCGCAGTTGACCAAGAGTCAGCTGTGCCTTGCTCAGTAGCGTAAGCAAATGCTGCTTTTGCATATGGGCGTGCCAACGTCAAGAGTTCAGCCATAATCCGCCTCTCTTAAAGTTTAGCAGCCAGCTGAGTCAGCATGGCATTGTGAGCTTCTGCGTCAACTTGCTGGCTAAGAATTTTCTCAGCGCCAGTTACTGCAAGAGCAGCCACTTGTTGACGTAATTCTTCGCGAGCAGAATTGATTTCAGTATCAACAGCTTCTTTAGCCTGTTGACGGATACGCTCACCTTCAGCAGATGCTTGAGTACGCGCTTCTTCTACCAATTGCGCACCGCGACGGTTCGCTTGTTCGATCAATTGAGCCGCTTGTGCTTTCGCAGCGTCCAATTCAGCTTTTACTTGAGCTTGCGCGTCTGCAAGATCAGCTTTCGCTTTTTCAGCAGCGTTTAAGCCATCAGCGATTTTACGCTGACGCTCACTAATCGCATTGATTAGTGGTGGCCATACAAACTTCATGCAGAATGCGACGAAAATCGCAAATGCAATCGCTTGGCCAATCAATGTGAGGTTGATATTCATTGCTATTCCTCAATAGTTTAATTTAGGAATTAAGCTGATTAACCTACAAATGGATTAGCGAAGATGAAGAACAAGCCAATACCAACACCGATCATAGGCACAGCATCAAGAAGACCTGCGATTAAGAACATACGAGTTTGAAGTTGTGGAGCCAATTCTGGTTGACGAGCAACAGCTTCAAGGAAACGGCCGCCTAGAAGACCAAAGCCAATCGCAGTACCTAAAGCACCAAAAGCGATCAAGATAGCAGATGCAATTGCAACTAGACCTAAAGTGAGTTCCATGATAATTCCTCAGAGGTTAGGTTTATACCAAATTAAATTAAAAAATTATGAGCCCAACCACCCTACGGCAATTAGGCAATACTATTAATGCTTTTCGCTTGCCATGCTCAAGTATACGATTGTCAGCATCATGAAAATGAATGCTTGAAGCGTAATAACAAGAATATGGAAGATAGCCCAAGGCACAGATAACGCCCATTGGATCCAGAACGGCAATAAAGCGATCAAGATGAAGATCAACTCGCCCGCATACATGTTACCGAATAGTCGAAGAGCTAATGAAACTGGACGTGCAAGGAAAGTTACCAATTCAAGAATTAAGTTCACTGGAATTAATAACGCTTTTGCAACTGGGTTACTTGGGTTAAATGGGTTAAGCGCCAACTCACCGACAAAACCGCCGATGCCTTTTTCACGAATGCTGTAGAACAAGATCAGCACAAATACAGACAATGACATACCAAGGGTAATGTTAGGGTCAGTAGATGGAACAATCTTGAAGTAAACGTGATGCGGGTCCATGCCAAATACACTTGCGCCAATCAGCTGAGCTGTATAAGGAATAAAGTCAACTGGGATTAAGTCCATTGCATTCATGAGGAAAATCCACACGAAAATGGTTAATGCCAATGGAGCAATTAAACGTGATTTGCCATGAAAAGTGTCGCGGACACTTGAGTCAACAAACTCGATGATCATTTCGATTGCAGACTGGAACTTGGTTGGAACACCAGCGTTTGCAGCTTTCGCTACGCACCAGAACAGCAAACAGAAAATCACGCCAAGCGTAATTGACCAACCCATTGAATCCAAGTGAATAGCAGTGAACCCCATCTGTTGAGCTTCATCAGCAGTCTCAGCCAACTTCCATGAACCGTCCGGCATTTTGCCATAGGTCAAATTGGTCAAGTGGTGCTTGATATACTCGGTCGAAGTAAGGGCATGTTCTTCAGCAGCCATAAATCACACCTGGTCAATGTCAAAAACTAATGGAACTCACGAATATCGCGTGCTGCTTGATATCTCGCCAGCTCCTGAAAAAACTTTTCAATTTCTGCTGCGCTTAAACCCGCTTCTGCAGACGTGATGCCCAAAATGGAGCAACCCACGACATCGCCTGAACGAGGATAAAACCACAAAACAATGCTGCCGGTGACAACGGCTTTACATTGCTCAAAATTAAAATGAGTCCAACAATCACTATTGCAAACTTGCCCATCATGCCACGATACATGTTGGACAGCACTTGTTTGGTGGCGCGGGCGCCAGCGGCTCTAAAGGACTGCCAAGTAAAATAGCAGCTTGCCAGCCAGCATACCAATGCGCCCAAGGCCGCACTCAATGCTGCAACAGGATCTTTCAAGACCCATCCAATCAAGGCTGAAACAGGAATCATTAATGCTTGCAAGATGATCAAAGCTTTCGCTAATCGTCGATCAATCAAGCGACTAGTTCGGCTCATTTTTGTACACTCACAGCATTTATGCTTGACAAGTTTAGCTGATGATTATTTTTAATCGCAGGCATTATAGAGTTACACCCCTGAACATGCAATCTTTTCCCGACCTAAGTCTGGTTTTTTTGCTGTACAGCTTTGCACCGCCTTGAAACGGTGACTGTTTATTTTTTGCATTAATTCCGTGCATTTAGCGCACAGCTGCGGGTTTTCTCCGCTAAAGTTTTCCAAGCGCGGATAAAACTGGTCTCTGCGTTCATGCTTTCGTCTACGCTTTGAAAGACGATTGGATTGAGCTTTTGATACTGGTTTTTACTCGCCTGCCCTTCCGCCAGAAGGCACATTTTTGCTTTCGGACGGCTGTCCTGCAGGTATTTGATTTGCGCAATTGTAGGCGCAATATGCGGATCATCGGTTAAAGCGCCGGCAAATTTCAAATTCAGCGGGCGCTCCAAATATTGATAGGCGTCATGGTATGACCAATAGGGCTGCGCATTGCTATTTGCCGCAAAACGGTGAGACTCGATTAACATATTCTGTGCAAATGAACGTGCATTGGCCCAATACTGTTCTCGGTGCGCAGGCATTTGCTGTGAACGCAGCGCAGCGATAAAGAACGCGATGCGCACGGCATTATTCGGTTCAAGCCAAACATGCGTATCGACAGTATTGGCAATGGCCTGCCCTTTGGGATTGCGCAGCGGCAAGGTGCTGAGGATCCCTGAATCTAGAAGCGCTACACTTTTCGAATTTCCTGCGAGCAGTTTTTCTAAAGGCGCTTCATGCGCTTTGCCCAGCCAAATCACCAAATTCGCATCCTGTACCATTTTACGGTGCATTGGCGTAAGGCTGACATCATGGCCAGATTGGTTTTCCAATAATAAGGTTGGCTTTTCTACGCCCTTTGTCACTTCCTGCGCAATAAGATATATGGGATGGGTAGACACCACTAATCCTTGCGCCCAGCTGATCGAGCTGAAAATTGCAAAAGCACAGAATGCCAAGATACGGGACATGGAAAAATCACTGCAGAATGGAATAGTGTTATAATATAACAAATTCTCAAAAATACCTATGCCTGATCGAATCTTGCCTCGCTTCATGCTAAGATTTAAAGTCTTTTTCTTTTAAAGTTTCGCACTTGAGGTTAATCATGAGCTCTTGTTCGCACGAACATCATAATGCATTGCATGGCGTGCACGACCACCCAAATGTGGCGCAGCGCCTTGCAGAAGCTGAAAGCATGTGTTCGGCAACCGGCGCGCGCCTCACCCCTTTGCGCAAGGAAGTGCTGGAACTGATTTTGAATGCGGCAGGCCCAATGGGCGCTTATGATCTGCTGGCCAAAATCAAGAGCGGATCTGACCGCCCTGCAGCGCCGCCGACGGTCTACCGCACCCTCGATTTTTTATTGGAAAAAGGTTTAATTCACCGCTTAACTTCGATTAATGCCTATATCCCCTGCTGCCATCCGCGTGAAGGCCATCAAGCAGCCTTTCTGATTTGCACAGAGTGCAAGGCAGTTAAAGAAGCCTCAGCCCAAGGATTATTGCAGCAGCTGGATGCCCTGTCTGCATCAGACCAATTTACCGCGCATCACAGCATTATTGAAATTTCAGGAATCTGTCAGCAGTGCAGCAAACAATAAACTCAGCGCCTCTGATTGAGCTGAAGCAAATCCATGTGCGTATAGATGAACGCGATATTTTAAAAAATGTCGACTTTACCCTGCATGACCGAGAAATTGTCACGCTCATCGGGCCAAATGGCGCGGGAAAATCCACCCTGATTAAAGTGCTGCTGGGCATTCTCAAACCGACCTCAGGCAGTCTCAGCGGCGTCAAAAAGCTTAAATTCTCTTATGTGCCGCAGAAATTCAACCCATCTCATAGCCTGCCGCTGCGGGTCTGTGATTTGCTGGCTTTGGAAAAATGTGAAGCCTCTATAAAGGAAGAGATTGTCCGTGACACCGGCATTGCAAAATTACAGCAGGCCAAAGTGCAGCAGCTGTCTGGCGGCGAGCGCCAGCGTGTGCTGATTGCCCGTGCGCTGCTGCGCCAGCCGAATGTATTGGTTTTGGACGAACCGATGCAAGGCTTAGATATTCAGTCTGAAGCTGAATTGTACGACTATGTGCGCAGCCTGCCTGAAAAATATGGCTGTGCGGTGCTGATGGTGTCACACGATTTGCAATGGGTCATGCAAGGCACTCAGCGTGTGGTCTGCCTGAACAAACATATCTGCTGCAGCGGCCTGCCGGAAAATGTGCAGCAGCATCCTGAATATCAAGCGATCTTTGGCACCAACCGCGTGTTCTACCAGCATCATCATGATCATTGCGGACATGGCGATTCAGCTACGCCTTGCCAGCATGATCCGCGCCCGCACATTCACCCAGAACCGGAAACCTAAGCCATGATGGAATGGTTACAACTGCTCTTGCCAGCATGGATCATGGGCACTCTTTTGGTGTTTTTAACTGCACCGCTGGGCTGCCTGATGCTGTGGCGCCGCATGTCCTTTTTTGCCGATACCATGGCGCATGGAACGTTACTGGGTGTTGCCATTGCTGGCGCGCTCAGCCTGCCTATGTGGATGGGTGTGACCTTGCTGGCGGTCATGCTGGTGGGGATTTTATGGATTCTGCATGATCCGCGACTGCCGAATGACGCGCTGCTGGCGCTGTGTTCCGCTACGCTGCTCTGCTCTGGCTTATTGCTGATTCAGCATTTACCTGCACTGCGCCCAGAATTGCTCAGCTATTTATTTGGCGATTTGCTCACGATTTCTTGGGCAGATTTGCCTGTATTTGCTGTCATTATTATTGGCGCCCTGACCGTATTGTACAAATACTGGCAGGCGCAAATACAAATTGCGATTGATCCAGATATTGCAGTCAGTGAAGGCATCAATGCCAAATGGCAGCGTCTGATTTTTATGCTGCTTTTGGCCTTGTTTACCGTACTGGCTTTACGCGCTGTCGGTTCATTGCTGATGGGCGCTTTGCTGGTGATTCCAGCATTAACTGCGCGCCTGATGGCAAACTCACCTAAACAGATGGTGGTGTGGGCATTCATTTTTGCGCAAATAGGCATTAGTGTTGGACTATGGTCCAGCGCGGGTTTGAATGTTTCTACGGGCTTAAGCATTGTGCTGACCATGGCAATTTTATTTGCAGTGATTTTTGCGGTGCAGAAATTTAAAAAAATGGCCTAACCCAGCTCAGCATTCAGCAATGAACCAAAATGTAAAAAATACTAAACTGCTTTCGGGCAGTTTTTTTGATGATGTTTTTTAGCGCATGCTCTGTTATATGTTGAATATCTGCATTACATACAAAGTTAGAAGATGGAACTGGATCACTTCATATTGATGGCCCGCTATAACAGCTGGGCTACGAAGCGTTTAAACCTGATTTTAGATCAAGTGTCAGATGAAGACTTTTATAAAGATCAGGGGTTATTTTTTAAAAGCATTTTCGGCACACTCAATCATTTGCTGCTGGGTGAACATCTCTTATGGTTTTCCCGCTTCAGCCAAGGCCATTCACCTCAAATTGCACTGAACAGTATTATTGAACAGGATCGCTATGTGCTGACCCAAACCCTGCTGGAAAAATCTTTTCATTGGCAGAACTATCTGCATGAGCTTGATCCTGCACGGCTGGGCGGACTCTTTCATTACCAAACATCTGCAGGCCAAAACATTTCTGTTCCTTTTGCCGGCACCCTGCTGCATGTGTTTAATCACGGGACACATCACCGCGGGCAAATTACAGCGGCACTGACCGCCATGGGTTATGACTGCCCTGAACTGGATTTGATTTATATGCTGCGCGATGAGCAGCAGGCAGTTGCAAGCAATTCCTGAAAAATACGGCCTGAGCTTAGGAAGCCATATTCCATGCTCAGAACTTCTTCATTCTATTGATGCACCAGACTCAGTAAGCTGGCCGCGCAAGCAAATAACACTGCAAAAGTGCGATTCATATACTTTTGCTGTTTGGGCGATGTCAGCAGGCGCAAGACTTTAGCCGCCAGTCCTGTATAGCCCGCCATCACAATCAGATCAATCGTAATCATGGTTGCCGCCATCACGACATATTGAATCACTTGCGGCTTAGATAAATCTAAAAATTGCGGCAAAACGGCCAGCAAAAACACAATAGCTTTCGGATTGCTCATGTTGACCAAAAAACCATTCAGCACCAGTTTACTGCGCGATTTATTCGGAAGATTTTGCTGGATATCAATGGATTGTACAGGCACCGTCCACTGCAAATAAGCCAAATACAGCAAATACGCCACACCAAACCATTTCACCACTAAAAATGCCCAAGGCGTGGTGGCAAACAGTACCCCTGCCCCTGCTGCCACAATGCCAATTTGTACTAGAAGCGCCAACTGCAGTCCGAGAGCATTCCAATACCCATATTTGAAACCGTAATTTAAGCCGCTCGACATAGACGCAATAGCACCAGCACCTGGAGAAATACTGATGACCCAGCAAGCCAGCATATAGGCCAGCCAAATTTGGAAGGACATAACAATGAAAATAATTGCAAGAGAGTGCAGAAATTATATGACATTTATACTTTTATATGGGGCATAGAAATGTCAATGAAAATATATTTTTAGGCTACCCACTGCTCAGCTGATGAGGCACAATAGGTCTAGCGACGTAAAAAATTATCAAAATTCAGGAGCCATGAATGACAGCCCAATCTGTGATTTTGCCATTACCTTCAGATCATGCGCGTTTTATTGTTCTTCGCCTCAAAGATTTAAGCATTGAAGAATTGAAAGAAAAAATTGGCGATTTATTTTCGACCCGTGATCGTTTAATCACACAGCATCCAAATGCTCAGATTAAAACTGGAGTCGCCTTTGGTCCTGAACTTTGGGCAAAATTGCATACGGAAATGCCTGCAGGTTTTAAACAGCTGGCGCCTATTGCTGGTTCTTTTCAAATGCCTGTGGCTCCAGCAGATGTGCTGATTCACATTGCAGCGCAACGGACGGACATCTGTTTTGCACTCAGCCAGTCTTTTTTTGACGGCATTCAAGATAAGGTCGAAGTTCTGGATGAGCGGGTATGCTTCCGTAATTTTGATGGGCGGGATTTGACGGGCTTTATTGATGGCACTGAAAATCCGCAATTTCCAGATGACCGCGCTGAAACAGCGCTATTAAGCGAAGATAATGGCATTTTTGCTGAAGGCTCTTTTATTTTTGCACAGCGTTACTGCCACGATTTAGAAAAATGGAAAAAACTGAAAGTCGATGCGCAGGAACATGTGATTGGCCGTACCAAACTTGAATCTATTGAGTTGGATGAAGCTGAACAGCCTGAAAACTCCCATGTATCCCGTACTGTCGTTGAAGATGGTGAGGGCGATGAGCTGGCTATTCTGCGTCACTCTTTACCTTATGGTGATGGCCGCGGTGATCAAGGTTTGTTTTTTATTGCCTACACCAATAATTTAAGCATTATCGACAATATGTTATTGCGTATGTTTGGTACCAGTGGTGACGGTATTCATGACCGTTTACTGCACTTTGTCACGCCAATGGATGGCGCTTATTACTTTGCACCGAGTGAAGAGTTATTAGAAGTAGTATTGGAAGGTTAAATAAATGAAGCCGACGAGAGTCGGCTTTTCTAAATCTAAGAATAGTTGATGAGTCCATTTAATTTCATAATAAATTGATTTTTTCTTTCTATTTATCTGCAATAATCATTTAAAACTTTCTGAGGAACTTTTCTCTTATAGATTTTAAATTTTTTAGTTATATTTTTATTTTCATTTCCAGTAAATGACTTATTGAGAACCAAGTTCATATCAGCATTACTGTTTTTTTCTTGGTAATCTGCTATGAGATCTCTCAAATCATCATCAGCAACAATTAATCCATTTTTATATCTGTATTTCAAATAATCTGTTGAAAGTAATTTATTTTTTTTAAAATTAAACTTGTACTTTTCTTGACCAGCCTCTCTATAAATACTCAGTATTAGTAAACAACCATCCACATGTTTTACTAATTCTATTCCGCCGCCTTCCTCGCTGATCCCTTGATCAGTCAAGTCAAGCTCAAATACTTTTTTAGATGATAAGGTAGTTTCAGCCGATAAATTACACCCTGTTAAAAGAATAAAAGTGAGAAGTAAAAAATTTACTATGAGTGTCTGCTTATTAAACATTATATTTCACCTTTAAAGGATCTCCATCAGCGTCTTGAGTTAATTGCCTCAGTTGAACCATAGATTTTCCTGTTTTTAACTGAAAATGAGGATTATCAACTATTGATTTCCAATCTCCCCCCCACTCCAGTCCAAGACTTTTTCCTACAGGTGCTATTTTTTTCAGGATTTCAATATTTCTAGCATCGGACTTTGCATCCATGTGAAGCTGACCATCTTCCCACAATGGAAAAACATCAACAGCTAAAGCGAAATTATGATTACTTTGCCCACCTTTGGCATTCGTTACAACACTGCCAGAATCTGTTCTTCCTTTTGCATATAAAGCATTTTGTTGTGTATACGTGCGATAATCTTGGACGATAACAAGTTGTACCTGATGCTTAGTATATACATCATTAATAAACTTCCTAATTAATCCTCTTACCTGTGGGTGCAATCTTGCAATTGCTTTTTCATTTCTTTGAGAAACTTTGGAAGAAACAGGATTTACTGACTCTACTTTTGCTACAGGACTCTCTTCCACATCCTTTGATGCATCTTGTTTTACGGTTGGTGAGGTTTCCGATTTTTCCTTAGCTTTATTATTCTCAAGTTGAGGCTTAGAATTTGGAAAAGCCCCTTTACGGTCATAAACCTTTAGCTTTTGATTTTTGATCAGTTTAACACTACTTAATCCATTTAAAGTCTTAATTTCATCAACTGTGTTGCCCGTGAGTTTAGCAATCAAACCCAAGCTATCTTTTTGTTGTACAACGATAATTTTTATTTCACGCTGTTGATTTGATTTTTCTTCTTGTACCTTTTGATTCCTTTCAACTGTCAGTTTAGAAACATCCTCTTTTTTACTAGGAAGTTTCAGTATTTGTCCAGGATAAATATCTACATCACTTTTTAGATTGTTGAGTAGGATTAATTCTGTTGTCGTAGTATGGCTATCATCTGCGATTCTAGATAGATAATCACCTCCAGCAACAATATATGTCGATTTAACATATTTACCCGTTGCTACATCTTTCGCAGAAAGATTTACCCCTCTCAACAAAACTTTAGGGCTACGAACAATAAAATTAGTCTTTTCACCAATAAGCTGTACTTTAACTTTGGGTTCGTAATTCCCTGAAGTAATATTTCTTACTAAGACATCGATAATTGTGCCAACTGGGCGCTTAATCCATACAGACTCACCATTTTTAATCGTAACATGATCGGAGATCAGTATTGAACCAACCCATAGTTGATGAATTAAGCCCTCAATCGGTTGATCAAGCGCATCTAGGAATTTAATATTAGCTAAACAATCCATTACTATATTTCATCCTCGTGATCATGCTCTTCATGGGACCTACAACTACAGTTATATCCATATCCCTCATCCTCGCTCCCATTATCTAAAGACACACTCCAGTCATCATCAATACCAATCAAAATGTCATAGTCTTCATTATTAGATTTATTCATTCGTTGAGTTCTACCATGTGCATCTAAAGCTCCGCTTATATAAGTATTATTTTTATTATTAATTAATTTGTATTGGACTTTTGAGAATTCGTATTTATAAAACAAGTCATAAAAATCCCATTTGTTTGTGAATATTTTTTTACTATTAATTGGCAAAGATACTAGCTCTCCTTTTATTTCCGCACCCGCCACAAAACTATGTTGCCCCGCCTTACTTTCAAACTTACCACCCGTTGTGGTAAAGATGCCGTCCCCATTAATTTTTAACTGTGAACCACCCGCCGTCAGCACAATCTCTTTCGGACTGGTAATTTCAATCTTGTCTTCTGTCGAAATTAGTTTAATCACTTTGCGAGCAATAGCTTCAATAGCATCATCCTGCGCCTGCAATTCCACTTTTCCTTTGGCAGCATAAGCACTCAAGCCTTTTTGCGCGGCAAATAAACTTACTTTATCTTGTGCATGCGCCACGATATTCTTCTGTGCGCTCAGGTTAATTTCACCTTGCGCACTTTGAGCAATGTCCTGAGATGCCTGCATCACAATATCTTCAGGTGTGGTCATTGCAATGCCATTAGGAGATGCCAGCAGCATCAGCGCCTGCCTAAACAGTTTGCCCTCTTCTTGTTGCTGTGCATTGCTGGAACTTTCTAAATTTTGCGCATAACCTTCCATAAAGCCTTTTACATGTTCTAAAGCTTTAGTCGGAGTAAAAATCTCGGGGTTACCAAAACCTCCGCCGACCATCATGTCTTCAGGCTTGATTTTAATTTCTTCGACCAGCTTGCCAATATCTTTCAATGTTTTCAGCGGATCGTTTTTCAGCTGGCTTTTTAAATTGCTGACTCGCGCCTGCAGCTGTTCAGAACCATGGTCTTCAAGGTTTTGAATGACCTCTTTCAAATTATCAAAGGCATATTCGGCATCATCAAAATAAGATTTAAATTGCTGCAGCGTGCCTTTTGCATCCTTGGTAATTGATCCAAGATCTTGAATAAAACCCTTACAGTTTTTTAGCGCCGCTAAAGGATCTGCACACAAATTCTCCTTAAACAAGCTCAGCGTCGTTATTACCGCCTGTGAGGTATTTTTAATTTCTAAGGATTGGATCAGCTTAGGCAATCTTTCAATCACATTCAGCGCATCAGTCTGCTGTTTCACTGCGATACTGCTGAGCATTTTCATGCTCTCATGGCCTTGATTCAGTAAAGATTGCGCCTGTGCCGCTTCCAGATGGTCCGCAATAGCATTTTCCTGCGCATAAGTACTGATCAGCATGCCTTTACCCGCCCGTACGGCGCCAAACGCATCTGTTCTCAACTCAAAACCTTCACCGCGGCCATTGCTGCTGGCCTGTTCTTTGGGATGGCTCAGGTTCCCTAAATTCAGCTGTGTCGCCGCATGACTGCTTTGTAACTGTGTGCTGATTTGTCCTGTCGTATCATCAAAACGCAGCTGGTTAAAGCCACTGCCGCCCACCTCAGATGAACGGATGCCGCTAAGCTTTTTGGTCTCAGGCAGCTGGCCTTTGACATCAAACATAGTTTGATAGCGCTCTGCTTCATGAATCCGCCCCACAACAAATGGACGGTCCACATCTCCTTCAAAAAAGTCAATCACGACAATTTCACCAATACGCGGATGAAAGCGCGCACCATAACCGTCACCAGCCCAAGGGGTCAGCACATCTACCCAAGCCGAATCTGTATCACTGTCATTGCTGCCTGCACCACCATCGTGCTGATGGTCATCACTGCGGGTAAAACTAAAGCGGACTTTAATCCGCCCCCACGCATCAACATGGATGCTTTCGCTTTCTGGCCCCACCACTTTCGCCCGCTGCGGATACGCCATCGGCCGATGCAGCAGCGGATCATATTCAGGCACTACATCTATACTGCGGCGCAGCAGCTGCAGTTCATTCGACTGACGTTCATCCCCCAAAGATGTCCAGCGGCTGGCGCTGAGCAAGGGTTCCAGCTGCATCAAAATATCTTTGGGCAAATTATTTTGGTTATAAAATGCTTTGCCCATGATCAGAAATTCTCGGTCAGCACCGCTATGCTGATCAATTTCAGGATGATCCGTCAGCTGGAACCAGTAGCCGACTTGTGCATCGCGCACACTGCTGATGGCTGTAAACGATTTGGCCTGCAAAATTTGATATTGATTCAGCTGTTGATTCAACTGCTGCAGCTGTTCAGTGCTGGAAGCAGTAGCTTGATCGTTGCCATTTAAATCTGCTGTCCATGCAGGACTGATCGTCCAGACTTGCTCCAAACTGAGATTTTCATTGTCCTGCTGTTCACTGTGCACATGCGTGCTGAGCAATGGATTGGACTGATCTTGCGCCAAGCTCTGCGCCTGCCAGCGCTGGGTTTGAATCGCAGTAGACTGCAGCTGCCGCTGCCCGATAAAACTGGTGATGGTATCTAAACGTTCTGCTGCATGGCTGCGGTGAAAGCGGATTGACCTGCGGCTAAGCGCACTATAAGCCTGATTGCTGTCAATTAAGCGCAGCTGCTGTACTTGCATTGGAACCGCAGATGTTGCAACGGTCAGCTCGGTTTCATCTATGAGCCAATTGATACCTTCACTGCGCCATAACCGTGTCAAAAAATCATAATCACTTTCATTGGCCTGCATGACAAAAGGACGAACCGCATAATCACGACTGAGTCCGTCTAAGTTCAAGCTTAAACTGGCGGCAAACAGCGCACTCTTTTGCTGCCACTCACTGAACATGATCTCGGAAATTTCGCGCACGCTTTTATTCATAAACACGCGGCTGTTGCGGCGTTTATGCCAAAGCGCAGTGGCATCCTCAATCACCAGCTTATAGACGGTCAGCGCACCATCACTTTGACCCTGACTGGCGCCTGTAATGACTCCAGTTAAACGCTGCGGCTGGCCTAGATCCGTGACTTGATCAATCGCAGCCCGGCCGCCAATAAAGTTTTTTAAAGGAATATGCGCATGCGTGGACAGGCAAATCAGTTCGGCCCGTAAGCCCTGATTAATGCGGTGTTCACCTTGTATGCGCTGCAGAAAGACCAGGCTGTTGAGGTTTTCATTTGAAAAATGGATATGCAGCGCGCGCTTTTGCACACTGAGACCTAAATTCTCAATTAAGGAATAAATATTTTTTAGCATCTTTTGTTTTTTTAATAAATTTATTTTATTTGTGGGCACATTCTAAAAAATGCTGTTTTTTTAGTCCAGTCTTTTCTGCAGCAATATGCAAATTAATCGTATTCAATGCATGCTGAAAAGCGCATAAGAATATGCAGATTTAAACTTTCAGCCATCGAATCAGACTGTTACACTGCGGTTTATCTTCATATTTTAGCCGTCAAAACATGCTTCAGATTGAATCTAAACTTCCTGCGCAAGGCGTGACTATTTTCAGTGTCATGAGCGCAATGGCGCAGCGCCTGAATGCACTGAACCTATCGCAAGGCTTTCCTGATTTTGCTGCACCGCCTGCATTGCTGGATGCTTTAGCCAAAGCTGCACAGGACGGTTTCAATCAATATGCGCCGGGCGATGGCTTGCTGAATCTGCGTGAACAGCTGGCTAAAACTTTTTTGCAGCGTGACCAGCTGCAGCTTGATCCCGTCACAGAAATCACCATTACTCCTGGGGCTACCATCGGTATTTTCAGCGCCATACAAGCCCTTGTACATGCGGGCGATGAAGTGATTGTTTTTGATCCAAGTTATGACAGCTATGCACCCAGCATTAAACTTGCGGGCGGTCTACCGGTTCATATTCATCTGCAGGCGCCCAATTTTCAGGTCGATTGGAATACTGTAAAAGCGGCCATCAACAGCAAAACCCGCATGATTATTGTCAATACACCGCATAATCCGACAGGTGCAATTTGGTCAAAGCAGGATTGGCTGCAGCTAATAGAGCTGATTCGAGACACCAATATTGCGGTATTGTCTGATGAAGTTTATGAACATCTGATTTATGACGGCCAGCGCCATTATTCCGCCCTGTCTTTTCCAGAGCTGCGTGAGCGCAGTTTTGTGGTCGGTTCATTCGGCAAAACTTTTCATGTGACGGGCTGGAAAACCGGCTACTGCATTGCTGCGCCAGCATTAATGGCCGTCTTTCGCCAAGTGTATCAATTTACCAATTTCTGCGGCGTGACCCCTGTACAAATGGCTTTGGCCAATTTTATGGTAGCGCATCCTGAGCATATTGCAGAACTGCCGCATTTTTATCAGGCCAAACGGGATTTATTTAATGCAGGGATTCAACACTCGCGCTTTCAATTTACCGCCTCACCTGGCACTTATTTTCAAAATTTAGATTACAGCGCTATTCGCCCAGATTTAGATGACAGCGCGATGTGCCAATATTTAGCCGAGCAGCACGGCATTGTGGCGATTCCTGTTTCGGTTTTTTATCAAAAGCCGCCTGAAGATCTGCGCTTAATCCGTTTTTGCTTTGCCAAAAAAGATGAAACGCTGCATCGCGCAGGTGAAATTCTGTCGCGGGTTTAAGGCCCGATTTTATCTTCATTTTTTCTGCTTAAAAAAGCCTGAGTTACTTTAGAACTAAGGCTTTTTTAAGCATTTCCTGCTAATGTCAGGGCTATTCGATAATGATCATAAAAATACGGTAAATAATTTTATATGTCCGAGCACCAGCCCCTCGAAGGTCAGCAAACACTGTGGAAAGCATTTTTAATTTTCCTCGTGCCGCTGATTGCCACCAATATTCTGCAAAATCTGTCCGGCACAGTGAATACGGTTTTTGTCGGGCAAATGCTCGGGGTGCATGCCATAGCCGCAGTATCGGTGTTTTTTCCGATTTTGTTTTGCCTCATGGCCTTTGTGATTGGCCTGTCTGCGGGTGCAACAGTTCTAGTCGGACAAGCTTGGGGCGCGAAAAACATTGAGAAAGTGCACAGCGTCGTGGGCACAACGTTATTTATGACTTTAATTGGCGGCAGTCTGATCGCGATGTTAGGGGTATTTTGCGCCAAATATATTTTACTGACGCTGGGCACAGACCCTGAAGTCATGCATTTATCTTTGCCGTATGTACAATGGATGCTGGCGGGCAGTCCGCTATTATTTATCTATATTATTTATACCTCTATTTTACGCGGCGTCGGAGACAGCACCACGCCGCTGATCGCCTCCGGCATGACCATTGGAGCAGGACTCGTCATTACCCCTGTGCTGATTGCCGGGAAATTCGGCTTTCCGCAATTGGGGATTATCGGGCCAGCCATTGCCAGCACTGTGGGTTTCAGCATAGCGCTGATTTTTCTTTATTTTTATTTAAATCATAAAAATCACCCGCTGCGTTTGGATGCTAATCTGCTGCGCCATATCCGCTATCAGCCTGATCTGGTGAAAATTATTTTAAGGCTTGGCGTTCCGACAGGCATTCAAATGGTCACAACCTCCGTTGCAGGCTTGGTGATTGTCGGCTTGGTGAACCGTTACGGCGCAGATGCAACCGCCGCCTATGGCGCTGTCAATCAGGTGCTGAATTACATTCAATTTCCCGCGCTCTCTATCGCCATTGCCGCATCGATTTTTGCGGCCCAAGCCATTGGTGCAGGCAAATCAGATCTATTAAATAAAGTGAACCGCACCGCGCTGGGCATGAATTTTTTATTTACAGGCACTTTGGTCATTTTGGCCTATCTGTTCTCTAAATATTTAATGGCCCTGTTTATTACTGACCCGCAGGTGGTGGTTTTAGGTCAAGAACTGCTGTTTATTGTGCTCTGGTCCATTGTCTTTTTTGGCGCCAGCGCAATTTTTGCGTCGATCATGCGCGCCAGCGGCACAGTCACTGTTCCAATGATTATCAATATTGTGGCTATTTTATTGATTGAGGTGCCCTGCGCTTACTACTTCAGCAGCCTCTGGGGACTCAAAGGCATTTGGTACGGCTACGCGCTGGCTTTTGTCAGCCTCTGCATCATGCAGGGCCTGTATTATCAGTTTGTTTGGAAGAAGAAAACCGTCGAATCGCTGGTCTAAAATCCAGATGATTTAGCGTTCCTTACGCTTGCTCAGCACTCAAAAAAGCCTGCAAATGCAGGCTTTTTATATGGACTGATCTAGTTTCAGGCCACGCTTACCACGCTAATTGATAGCGTTCCAATTCATAAGGCTGCATCTCCACAGTCTCTTGAAAGTCTTTTAAAATATCGTTTTTAATGGCCGCCAGACGGAA
Organism: Acinetobacter sp. ANC 3813; assembly: GCF_002135435.1. GTDB lineage: Bacteria > Pseudomonadota > Gammaproteobacteria > Pseudomonadales > Moraxellaceae > Acinetobacter. The sequence continues at coordinate 39,215 of NZ_NEGK01000010.1, forward strand.
ATCTTCACGCTTTCTTGGCCGTTCCAAATCCACATTCACAATGCGCTTAATACGGCCCGGATGCGGCTGCATCACCACCACACGGTCACCCAGCAGGACAGCTTCCTCCACATCATGCGTGACCAAAATGCTGGTAATTTTTTCTGACTGCCAAATGCGCTGCAGCTCCTGCTGCAAGTTGGCTCGAGTCAAAGCATCCAATGCGCCAAAAGGCTCGTCTAAAAGCAGAATCTGCGGGCGGTTGACTAAGCTTCGCGCAATGGCGACCCGCTGGCTCATGCCGCCGGAAAGCTGGCTGGGATAGGCTTTTTTAAATTGACTGAGCTGCACCAGCTCCAGATGGTAATCAATCAACTCCTGCTTTTCAGCTTTGCTCAGACGGCTTTTTTCCAAGGCCAGCGCCACATTCTGTTCCACGTTGAGCCAAGGAAACAGCCGGTGGTCCTGAAACACAATACCGCGCTCCAAGCTTGTGCCTTTAATCGGCTGGCCATCAATTAAAATTTGGCCGTCAAAAGCGGCATCCAGCCCCACCAGCAGGCGGAGCAAAGTTGATTTTCCGCAGCCGCTGTTGCCGACAATGCTGATAAATTCTCCCGGCTGAATGTTCAAATTGATTTGATCCAGCACCTGCAGCTGCTCGCCGTCTTTGGGAAAAAATTTATCCAGCTGCTGGATTTGCACATGGTCCTGATTGCCATTTAATTTTACTTGCTGATTCATCTTGTTCTCTCTTCTTATTTACAGATGGCCCTATTTGCGTACAGCCTGACGCCAGCGCAAATTATAATTTTCAAAATATTGCGCCGCCTTGGAAAAGACCAATCCCACTGCCGCAATCACTGCCATGCCGTACAGCACCACTTCCATCTTGAATAAGTTCTGCCCATCCATAATCGGATTGACCACCCCTACCGAAGAAACAAAGAAGTATTCTGCACCGACCGTTGCTACCCATGAAAAAACCAAGGCAATGTTCAAACCCGCAAAGATACTTGGCGCCGCCGCAGGCAAAATCACTTTAAAGAAGCGCTGCGCTGGACTGAACTTAAAAATGTCTGCGACTTCTTTCACCTTTTGCGGCACATTCTTCACACCGTCATAGGTATTGAAAAACACTGGATAAAACACCACCAGACCGATAAAGATCAGTTTGGACAGCTCTCCATGACCGAACCACATAATCATCAGCGGAATCCAGGCAAATACCGCCACATGCTTAATGGCATTCAGCGTCGGTGAAAAAATCCGGTCCAGCCAGACGTTTAAGCCCAGCAACAGCCCAAATCCAGCGCCAATCAACCCGCCAGCCGCAAAGCCTGCAGTATTGCGCAGTAAACTGGCGGTGATATTTTCCAGCAGCTCACCTGAATGCCAGCCCTCAACAAAAGACTGCCACACCAGTTTTGGCGGCGCCAGCAGCGCTGGATCGACCCACTGTTTTGCGCTAACCCAAGACCACAGCGCCAATAAAATCAGCGGAATCACCCAGCCGCGTAAATCAATTTTTTTCATTGCTGCACCTCTTTATGATTGGTTCTGATTCCAGCCGCGGAATTGTTTTTGTACTAGGCTAATCACGCTGTCGAAAGCAAATCCGACCAAGCCAATCACAATTACTGTGGCCATCACCACATCCAGCTGAAAAATTTGACGGCCATAGACCATGACATAGCCAATGCCTTCGCTGGACGCCAGCAGCTCCACTGCCACCAAAGCGCCCCATGCGCTGGCCAGCGATAGGCGCAAGCCGCCGATAAAGCTGATGAATGCGCCTGGAAAGACCACGTTTTTGAACGTTGACCAAGGGCCCAATTGATAGACATCGGCCACTTCAGTCAGCTGCTGCGGAATATTGCGCACGCCTTTAAATACATTGATGGTCATGGGCACCAGCGCTGCTTTAGCAATCAAAATAATTTTCAATGCTTCATCAATGCCGACCAACAAAATGAGTAATGGAATCCAGCCCACAACAGGCACTAAATTGATGACTTTAAACGTAGGCCAAAGATAAGCTTCTACACGTTTGGACAGCCCCATGGCCAGTCCCAGTGCAAGCGCCAAAAGTATGCCTGCCGTAAAGCCGTAGCCAATTCGGCTTATGCTGACCCGCAAATTGCTCCACAGCTCACCGCTGCTGTATAAATCTTTTAATGCCGTCCAGACCAAATCCGGCGCGGGCAGCAGCAGCGGATTAACCCAGTTTTTTTCCACTGAGATTTGCCACAGGTACAGCAGGCCAATCGGGAAAATCAGTCCTGCTGCCCAGCGGATGGCGCTGCTGTTGGTTAAAAATCTGTACACGCCCTTGAAAGCAGGTGAAGCCGCCTGCTCAAGTCCAGCCTTGGATGCACCCAGTTCAATGTCCTTGAGCATCATCTATTCTCCTTAGCCTTCAGGGCTTTATTGGCCCCAAAAACCTTGCAGATTCAGGCTTTTCACCGCGTTATTGACATACTTCGGCTCGACCCATGACTCCACATCAATATTGCCGCGGATCAGTTTGAGGTCTTGGCCCGCTTTCAGCTTCTGCTTAATCAGGGCAATGCTCGAAGCATCAATCACAGGATCGCTATGGCGCTTTAAATCCACGCCAGCATTGGCTTTAGCAATATTGCCGAAAGACAGGCCTGACTTGGCCCAAGTCTTAAACAGCGCATCTTTATTGGCGGGATTACTTTCCCATGCCGCCTGCTTCACCAGCACATTCACTACGCGCTGCACCGTTTCTGGATATTTCTGCTCAAATTTAGAATTCACCAATACATAGCCAGACAGCTTATATACGTCGGGTTCTTTCTTGGTGGTATATATAATTTTGGCAATACCGCGGTCGACCACAGGCAGCAGGGACTGATTGCTCCAAATCGCGTCAATATCGCCGCTGGCCAAAGCGGCATAACCCACTGCGCCATCCATATTGACAAAGCGGAAGTCTTTTTCAGTTAAACCATATTTTTTAATGACATTGATAATCGACAGATGCAGGTTGGTGCCTTTAAAGAAACCAATGCGCTTGCCCTTTAAATCTGCAATGGATTTGGCGGATGATCCTGTCGGCACAGCTAAATAGGTATTGTCATTGGTGCCGCCTATAGCCACCAGTTTGGTATCCAAACGGCTGGCTTTGCCAATCAAAGCTGGCAAATCGCCGAGCCAAGTAATATCGACAAGGCCATTGGCATAGGATTCATTAATCGCTGGGCCTGCGCCTTTAAAATTGTTCCACTGCACTTTGATGCCGTCTTTTTGAAATTCTTTTTCCAGCAGCCCCAAGGTTTGCACTGACGCATAATAATTGCCGTAGCCAACGGGTCTATTGCCTGTACCCACCATCGGCGAGGCAAAACGGATCACTGTCGGCTTTGTTTCGGCAGCAGTTACCTGCAGCGCTGGCACTAATGTGGCTAAAGACACGGCGCTGGCCGCTAAAATTTTGTTCCATGAAGACATGATGATTACCTCTATTTATATATTTTCGGTTTAGAACCCGTATTGGAGCTGCGCGACCAATTCGTTATAGGTTTTATTGCTGATCTCGTTATTGACGCGGTTCAAATTGACCTGAAATTTGGTGGTTTCCGCGAAGAAGGCATTTAAGCCCAGACTATGAATATCAATAGTTTGGTTGGCTGCATTTGTATCGCGGTCAATGCTGTCAAAGCGGTAAAAAGCTTGATAAGACTTCGGCCACCAGTCGTCATAGCGCCCCTGATTGCGGAAACCTTTCACGAACTGCTCACCAAAATTCCAGAACAGCGTGCCGGTATGCGATTCGCTTTCACGGGTATACACCGATGCTGTCTGATTGCGGTATGTATCATCCTCACCCTGCACATATTCATAAGTCACACCAAAGGGATGGTGGTTGTAATAAACATCAAAGCCTTTACGCAGCACATCGCCTTTACCGGCAAAGGAGGCAGAAGCGCCAGAAGTATCAAATAAATTGCTCTTGCCCTGATACCAGGACACGCCAAAACTCAATTCACGCAGCCACGAGTTGTACTCTGCCGGCAGGGTATAGCGCAGGCGGCCGATGAAGTTTTTATCATCATTGTCATCTGACTTATTGGCGCCGTTGCCGTTCACAAGACCAAAGGCATAGCTGATCATCGGCGAGCGGTAGTTATAGCCATAATCCACAGTTGGCAAGGCATCCCCGCGTACAATCAGCCCGACTTCACGCAGCGCCAAGCCATAGCCATAGCCCGGCAGGCTGAACAAGGCATTGTTAATGGTTGGCTTCAGATCTTCAGTCGCCTGCACCTCCTGACCAAACGGCAGCAGCTGCTGACCCAGTGTGACGGTCAAACGGCCGGTATCTGCGCTTAAGGTTGGCAGCACGTTGTAAATCAGCTGCGCATCCAGCAGGTTTAAATAACTGTTATTGGTGCCGGTTTGCGGTGATGTGCCAAAACGCAGGTTAAAGTCCAAGTTTTTGCCCTGTTCATAATCTTTAAACAGGTTGCCGGCAAAGCCGATTTGCACCGCACCCAAATCAAAGGAGGAACGGCGGCTATTCACCGCAGATCCTGTATTTTGACCTTGCGGCTGTGTGACTTGCGGCTCATCAATGTAAGACGCTTTGGCCTGCACCACGCCATTAATCAGCAGCTGACGGGTGGATAATGCCGTTTTGGTGTCACGGTCCCGCTGCACCTGATATTTAAAATTTTCAATATCACTTTGAATGCCCTGCAGCTCCGCTTGGGTGACATAGCTTTGATCAGCATCATTTTGAGCATCCTCGGAATCTTCAGCAGACCATTCATCCTGCTGTCCTGCTGTCTCTGAGCTTTGCGCAGTCTGCTTGCCCTGCAGCCGCCCCAATTCAGATTTTAATTGTTTCAGCGACTGCTCCAGCTGGTTCACCTGCTGCTGCAGCTGAGCTACGTCGGAGTCTGCATGGCTAAGTGCAATGCTGGCGCTGAGCAGCGTTAAAATACCTGCGCCATGTTTTATGCTTTTTTTTATATGATGATTCATGAACGTCAGGCACCTACAGCTTAGCAAGCGACACATCGGTCGATTTAATCAGCACAATTACCTGACTGCCGATCTGAAGGTCCAGTTCTTCCACAGAACGGGTCGTAATCACTGAGGTAAAAACACCCGAAGCGGTCACCACATCCACTTCTGAAACCACATCTCCTTTGATGATCTCCTGAATCGTGCCTTTGAGCTGATTGCGCACATTAATTGATTTAATCGTCATTTTTAATTCCTGTTATTTTCGTCGGATTAAATATGACTGTTTTTTAATATTTTAAAAAATAATATAATTTGATTTTTATATCTGATTTTATAAAATATAAAAATATGCTTTTAAATCCAGTAAATCTGCTTTTTTAAATAATCATGGTTTTTAATAATAATGTTTTCATATTGCCAATACAGTACATCCAGAGCCATCAGGTTTTTTATTTCTTTATTAATGGTCTGACGCGATGCCGACAGTAAGTCGGCCAAATCATGCTGCGAAATTTTCAGCCGAATTTCAGCCCCTAAAGCATGTTCAGCACCGTACTGATGCGAAAGATCGAGCAGAATTTTACAGATTTTTTGATGTAAATTGGCCACTTGCAGGAACTTGACCTGCTGCAGCAAATGCTGCATGCGCAGGCTGAGAATATCTAAAGCATCCTGCTTCAAATCATTGTTATTACTAATTTCTTTTTGAAATATAGATGCAGGTATATGCAATATTCGAACTTGATTAAACGCGTAATAATCATAATCTATCGCCTGCTGATTGATACAGGCCAATAAATTGATTGGGCTTTTTTCTGAAAAATAATTAAAGGCATGAAAACGGCCCAATGGGCTTAAATATCCTATTTGGATAATCCCATCGAGCAGTATAAACACGCCTTCACTGCAATTTTCTTTATTTAAAATTAAATCGCCTTTTTGATATTTACGTATAAAAGAATGGTCTAAAATATAATTAATTTTATCATTTGATAATGTTTTAAAACTACTTCTTAATACTCGGATTTTATATTCGTATATTTGATTAAGACTATTATTAACCATAAGATCATCCATCCAATATTTATCATCATTTTTTAAAATAAAACATGCATAAATACTAGATGGATTTAATCATGCTGACGAATCACTTATTCTTGATAGTTTTTCGCTTTATCTGCAAAGTTTGTCCAATAAACAGCTTTCTTTATGAAACTTTTTCATATTGGCCTTCAGTGGTCAGACGGTAATCACTGATGTCCACTTTCTGCTCCTTGCGCAGCGTTTCACTTGCACGGCCATCCACACCCACTGGAATATCGCCTTCTAATGTGACACGGCGCACCACGCGGTGCTGATCGCCATAGTCATTAATTGCACGGTGCTGTGTTGCACGGTTATCCCAAATCGCGACATCCCCTGCAGACCAACGCCAGCGCACAATATTTTCCTGTTTCACCACATAGCTCTGGAAAAGATCAAACAGTTTGCGTGAATCCGTCGAATTAAAGCCGACAAACTGCTTGAAAAAATGCCCCAGCAGCAGCGTTTTCTCACCCGTTTCAGGATGCACGCGCACCAGCGGGTGCTCCGTTTCGTATTCGGTCGAATTAAAGAAACTGCGATATTTTGCCAGCGCCTCTTTATTCACATTTTTTGAAATTGCTGCATAGTCAAAATCATTGCTATGCACAGCGCGCAGCGTATCCGCCAAAGCTTTTAATGGCTCAGGCAAAGCAGCATAGGCAGAAGTCGTATTGGCCCAAACTGTATCGCCTCCCACTTCCGGCGCCACGACACTGCGCAGAATCGACGCTTTAGGATAGGCATCCAAGAAGCTGATATCGGTATGCCATGAATCTGCACGCGCCCCATGCGATGAATCCAATTCTAAAATATGCTTCGAACCTTGCTTCACAGGCACAGTCGGATGGCTCAGCAGCGCGCCCAGACGTCCGGCAAATGCCTCTTGCGAATCATCATCTAAATGCGTTTGGCCTCTAAAGAAAATGGTTTTGTACTGCAGCAGGGCCTGATTAATTTCCTGCACCGTTTCCTGCGGTAGCTCAGAAGATAGCTGCACCCCTTCAATCACTGCGCCTATGCGTCCGTTAATTGGTTTCACTTGAATATGCTGAAATTGATTAGTCATGATAAATCCTTCATTTTTTTGATATTGGTTAGACTTATTGTCTGTGAAATCATCATGAACAATCTGCTTATTCAAATCTGTCAAAAAATTGACATTCTTAACCACCATTTCTGCTATCTAAAAATTAAAAATGACTTTAAACACTTCATTTCAGCGCCTCACAGGCATAAAAAAACCCGCAGATGCGGGTTTGAATGGGTCTGGCGAAAACTGCCACCAGAACAGATCTTGCATCATTATTTGCCCAGCTTAGTCGCCATCGCCGTGATTTTTTGGTAGCCCGTCGGCAGTACGCGCTGAATCAAATCCAGCACTTTGGCGTCGTTGCCGATCAATAAACGGCGTTTGTCTTTTTGCACGGCTGCTATAATTTGACGCGCAGCTTCTTCTGGCGGGCAGCGCAGCAATTTATTAAAAGTTTGCGTAGATTTTTCAGGATTCATGCCCAAGCTTTTCAAGCTGTCATTCATTTTTGCGGCATTGGCAATATTGGTGCGGATACCGCCCGGATGCACGCATAGCGCGCTCACACCGCAGTTTTCCATATCCAGTTCCTGACGCAGCGATTCTGTAAAGCCGCGCACCGCAAATTTTGTGGCGTTATAAGCCGACTGCGTTGGCTGCGCAGTCAGGCCAAAAAGGCTGGAAATATTAATAATATGCCCTTCACCCGATTTTTTGATCAGCGGCAAAAATTCTTTGGTGCCATACACCACACCCCAAAAGTTAATGTCGACAATCCATTCCAGCTCTTCGTAACTCGCGCCTTCCACGGTCGAACCCAAAGCCACCCCAGCATTATTAAAAATCATATTGACTGAGCCATGATTCTGCACGGTATCCTGCGCCCAAGCACGGACTTCGTCCAGCTTCGCAACATTCACTTTTTTCGTCGTCACACGCACATTGCTGTCTTTCAGCAGCTCAACGGTATTTGCCAAACCTTGTTCATTCACATCACTTAAAGATAAGTGACAGCCCTGCTTTGCCAGCAGTACCGCCAATTGCTGTCCGATACCCGAACCCGCACCCGTAATTGCAGCGACTTTATTTTTAAAATTTTTCATTCTGTTTCCTTTGCTTAAACGGTTCTGAGCCTGATCCAGCATCAGCACTGCGCGCGGCATAGGCTGAATTGCCAATGTCCGCATGGATGTCTCATACTTTCAATATAGTTTTGACAATCCATATTGTCAATATCATCTCAGGACGCGGCTTGGGGCAATACAGTCATATCAAAACATAGGTGTTCTGCTTATTTATTGCTAAGATAGCGCCATAACCCGTTTCAGAAAGATCTGATTTTTATGACTGAACAGCCGCAAACAGAAACACAGCAGCCTGCAAAGAACAGTAAAGAGCGCCAGTTTAAAGGCCTGTCTTTAACTGAGCGCAAGCAGCTGCGCCGTGAAAAATTGATTGAGGCGGGTATTGAAGCCTACGGCACGCATGGTTTTTTTTCGGTTACGGTCAAAGACATCTGCAATGAAGCCAAACTGACTGAACGCTATTTTTATGAATCATTCAAAAAAAGTGAAAACCTGTTTCAAACCATTTTTTTAAAGCTGATTGATGAGCTGCAGCAAAATGTCATGCAGGCCATTATGCAGGCCTCCACAGATCCGAAAAAAATGATTGAATCTGGCCTCAGCGCTCTGCTCACCACCTTAAAAGATAACCCGCGCATGGCGCGCATTATCTACATCGATGCCATGCTGGTGCAGGAGCTGCATAATCAGGCCACCATTCATGAAACCATGTCGCGCTTTGACCGCATGATTCATGCCTTTGTCATGCTGATGATGCCGAATATCGACCGCTCAGAGCGGGAAATTTCATTGGTGGCCACAGGCCTCAATGGCTATGTCACGCAAATTGCGATCCGCTGGGTCATGAGCGGCTTTAAGCAGTCGATGGATGAGGTGTTATCTTCTTGCAGCATTGTTTTCTTATCCTTGCTGCAGACTTTTTCAGAAAATGGCCAGCCGCTGAAAAAAAACTAATTTAAATTTTACAGTACAGAATTTATTTAATAAAAGTTTAAAAACAAAGGTTTATTTTTAAATCAGGAACTGATCCGCCCCTGATATTTGTCACAAAATCTTTCAAAACAGCGCTGTTCGTGCCTTTTTGCAATGATACTGTCATAATTAATCTTTGTAATAAGCCTGTCATAAATATAAAACGGTTCACCGTTTACATGAAATAGGGTATTGCGCTGTGAAAGATGACTACATTCTGATTGTCGACGACGAACTCCCGATTCGGGAAATGATCCATACCTCTTTAGATATGGCTGGCTTCCAATGCCAGCAAGCCGAAGATGCCAAACAAGCGCATCAAATGATTGTTGATCAGCGCCCTGCCCTCATCCTGCTGGACTGGATGATGCCCGGCGGCGTCAGCGGCGTAGATTTATGCCGACGCCTCAAGCGCGATGAAACCCTCTCTGAAATTCCAGTCATTATGCTGACTGCGCGCGGCGAAGAAGACCATAAAGTGCAGGGTCTGGATGCTGGCGCAGACGATTACATGACCAAGCCCTTTTCTACTCGTGAACTGGTGTCGCGCATTAAAGCCGTGCTGCGCCGTTCCAATGCCTTGGGCGGTGAAAAAAGCATTGATGCCAATGGACTGATTCTGGACCCTGTCAGCCAGCGTGTCAGCCACGGCGACAGCATTCTAGAAATGGGGCCGACCGAATACCGCCTGCTGGCGTTTTTCATGACCCATCCAGAACGCGCGTACACCCGCGCGCAATTGCTGGACCAAGTCTGGGGCGGAAACGTGTATATTGAAGACCGCACGATTGACGTGCATATCCGCCGCCTGCGCAAAGTCTTAGAACCCTATGGCGCAGACCGCTATGTACAAACAGTGCGCGGCACCGGCTATCGTTTTTCTACCCGTGCAGATGCTGTGCTTGGCTAATCTCTGCAAGGCTAGAGTTTTATTAGGTTAACTGTATTTTATGTACGAACCCTACCCTGTCCCTGAGCTGGCGCGAGAACATAAAAAATTCCGCTACAGCAGCTTATGGACTTTTGCCAAGCAGGATTTACGCCTGCTGGCTTTTCTGCTGCTGATTGGCGGCTTTATTGGCCTCGGGATTGGGTATTTCTGGATCTGCATATTTGCAGCCTTCAGCATCTTTTTTGCCTTGCAGCTGCGCTCACTGTATTTAGTCAATGAATGGATTTCCAACCGCCCCTATGATGTGCCGCCCAATTTAGACGGCATCTGGGGCGCATTGCTGTTCAATGTTTACCGCGCGCAGCGTCAGGAACGCATTGTGCAGGCGGAAATGGTCGGCCTAATTGACCGTGCGCAGTCATCCTTGGTCGCGCTGGCCGAAGCCGTGGTGCTGATTGATGAAAATCATCAAATTGAATGGTGGAATCCTGCCGCGGAAACCCTATTGGGCATTCAGGCGACAGACCGCAGCCGCAATATTTTGACCATTCTGCGTCAGCCCAGCTTTATTGAATATTTCAACAATATTGATCAGGCGCCGGATGGCCTGAAAATGAAGTCGACTGGTTTTGAAGAGCATTATGTGCAGGTCAAAATGACCCGTTTTGGCGGTGAAAGCCGCTTGCTGGTGGCCTATGACGTGACCCGCATGCACAATCTGGAACAGATGCGCAAAGACTTTGTCGATAATATTTCGCATGAACTGCGCACACCTCTGACCGTGCTCAGCGGCTATATCGAAACCTTCACCGATCAGGAAGATATCAATCCGCGCTGGAAACGCGCCTTTGACCAAATGCAGTCGCAAACACGGCGCATGAACGCCTTAGTGAATGATCTGCTGCTGCTGTCGCGCTTGGAAAATGAAAAGAAAATCGCCAAGAATCAAATTATTGATATGCCGAGCCTGATGAATCAGCTCTACGACGATGCGCATGCCTACAATGCCGACTATGGCCATGAGCTGAATTTAGACATTGACAGCCACTGTGATTTAATCGGCTCAGACACTGAACTGGCCAGCGCATTCAGCAATCTGATTACCAATGCCATTAAGTACACCCCTAAAGGCGGAACAGTGACTATAGGCTGGCATGATGACGGCGAACATGGCTATTTTACCGTGGAAGATACCGGTATCGGCATTGACCCGAAACATTTGCCGCGCCTCACAGAACGCTTTTACCGTGTGGACAGTGACCGCAGCCGGCAAACGGGCGGGACAGGCCTCGGCCTTGCGATTGTGAAGCATGTGCTGATGCAGCATCAGGCGCACTTAGAAGTCGAATCGAAAGAAAACCGCGGTTCAATCTTTAAAGTGGTGTTTCCCAAAGAACGCCTGTACAGCGTCAGCTAATCTCATACACTCAAAAGCCTGCTTCAGCAGGCTTTTTTTATGGTGCATATACACATTATTACTTAACGATTCAGCGCCTGCTCTTTCTGCTGTGCGCGCTGAAACGCTGGACGGCTGCTGATGCGCTGCACAAAGGCCTGAATATTGGGATATCCCCCGCCTGTTCTTTCTTTCAAAGCAATCAATGGAAAACTCATTTGAATATCTGCAAAGCTGAATTGCCCTGCAAAATAATCATGCTCGCCCAAATAGGTTTCTAAATACTGAATATGGTCAGGCAAACGCTTGCCCACAAATTGCTGCTGAACCCCGTCTGAAACTTTCTTCGCAATGGGCTTCACCAGCCAAGGCACTTGCTTAGGCACCAGGCTCATCACCAAATACATGACCAGCAAAGGCATCAATGAACCTTCTGCATAATGCATCCAGTAGCGGTACTGCTGGCGTTCAGCAGCCGTTTGCGGCGCAAACTGCCCTGCGGCATCAAAATTTTCCTGCAGATATTCCAAAATCACAGCCGATTCCGCAATATTCAGTTCCCCATCTGTCAGTATGGGAGCCTTGCCTAAAGGATGCACTTTCTTCAATTCCGGCGGCCCTGAAAAATTCGGCAGGCGTTTATAAAATTTAACTTGATACTCTGCACCAAGCTCTTCCAGCGCCCATAAAATTCGAAAAGAACGCGACTGTTCCAAATGATGCAGCGTCAGCATATTTTTATCCTTTTAAATCCAGCAAAAATCATCTTAAACTTATGGCGAACGGCAGAAGTGCGCAGATATAAAAAAGCAGCGCTTTTGCACTGCCTATCACCTTACACCAATTGCGTATGAATCTCTAAACTGCGCAGCAGGGTTTTCGTTACTGGCGTTTTACTGCAAATATCCAGCACTTTCTGCTGCAGCGCTTCATCCAAGGTGTCTTGAAAATGCACGCGGCGTTCAATCCATTCCTTGCCTTCTTTATTGGCGCAGAAATCCGCCTCTACACTGAATTCTCCCAACGCAATACCCTTATGCTGCGCATACATGCGCAAGGTAATCATGGTGCAGGAAATGAGGCCAGAGCAAATCAGGTCATACGGCGCCAAGCCCTTGTCCTGCCCGCCAAATGATTCAGGTTTATCAGTAATCAGCTGATGCTTGCCGCTGCGGATTGTTCCCGCCCAAGGTTCAGGCTGTGTCTCTACTTTTGCTTGTGCAATAACTGCCATCTTTCTTATCCTTTTTTTTTGCTGTTCTATCTATCTTAGCCATCAGGCGCAGTCAATATCCTGCGCTAGATGGCTCTTTTTTACTTTATTTAGATGCGCGCATCTTGTCTGGAAATACCGGCGCTTCTAAGCGCGGGCCTTCATAGTCAGGGATATTGCCGAATCGCTCATCGCGGTTAATCCACTGCTCACGGGCAAGGCTTAACTCTTCCTGGGTGCGGCCCACAAAGTTCCACCACAGCAAAATTGGCGATTCAAACGGCTCTCCGCCCAGCAGCAGTACCCGGCTATTGGCATGAATATCAATATCCACATGCTCAAGCCCCGGCTCCAGCACCACCATGTTGTCTTCTGTCAGCTCGTGCCCATTAATCGATGCCGTGCCTTCCAAAGCCATAAAGCCATATTCAAATTTAGGATTCAGGATTAAGCGGGTGCGTGTACTTTCTTTCGCTTCTAAATCTACGCCTAAGAGCTCAGTATGCACAGCAACCGGTGATTTCTGGCCCAAAAATTCGCCCACCAGCACAGTAAAGTCCACCCCATCCTGACTGATCACAGGCAGTTCAGGATAGTGATCAAAGCGCGGCGCCATATTGATCTTGTCATCCGGCAAAGCAATCCACAGCTGCGCGGCATGCATATGTGTTTCAGTTTCCGGCGCAACTTCCGTGTGGGAGATGCCATAGCCGGCGGTCATCAAATTCACCTGTCTTGGACGGATCAGCTGTTTGTTGCCCAAGCTGTCAGTATGCATCATGGTGCCTTCAATCATCCACGTAAAGGTCTGCAAACCAATATGCGGATGCGGGCCGACATCCAGACCGTCACCTTGCGGGAACACCACAGGGCCTGCGTGGTCGAGGAAACACCATGCGCCAATCATGCGTTTATGGCGGCTTGGCAGAGCGCGTTTAATCACAGTGCCCTGACCGATTTCCGCACTGCGCAGTGGAAACTCCTGAACAAATTGGTTGATGTATTTTTCACAATCGTCTGAAGATGACAGTTCGGTGTAATTGGTATTGGTCATAGTTCTATCCTGAATCTGGCGAAGCACAGTCTTATAGCTGGAAACGGTCTGCTGGAAACATCTATTCACTTACCGCCGCGCACATTTTATTACGCATACAAAGCAAGGGCATAACATCATCTTAGCCATTTTCCGCGTGGAAACCCATGCGTATGACGATACGTTGAATGTTATAAATAGGATAATCGGCTTGAATAAGGACAATTTTCCTTATCAATCCTTAAAATAATCTAGCATGCAGCTGCTCATGCACACAGTAATTAAAAGTGTCCAAATTTTAAAATTAGATAAAAAATACACATTTTGTAATATATTTGGCCACAATATACCCAAATTTGGTGAGTTCATTTTTTGATCAAATTTCACATAATACAGTTGAGCTAAATTTTTTGCTGTAAAACAAGGATCAACGTATGACTGCAGATTTGCGGATTGGTGAAAAAAACCAATCCAGTCAAGCCGCACAGCACATACCTCAGCAGCATTTACTGAAATCTTCTGAATGCAGCCTGCAAAACCGTGCTGTCATTGAACAAGCGCTGGCGGATCATCAAGCCCGCATTCCTGCGGATTTTCAGCAGGCCTTTTTAGATTTCCAGTATCAACAGCAGTCTTTTTTCCTGCGCCGCATCAACTATATTGCTCAGCTGGTTTTTCTGGTTTACTTTTTTGCAGATTATTTCCTTGTCCCTGATGTTTACTACGAGTCTGCCCTGCTGCGCGTGGGCTGCGTTGCCGCAACACTCTTAGCCAGCTTTTATTTATTTAAATATAAAAAGGACATCCGGCTGCTGGACATGATTTTACCGATCAGCACCACCTGCAGTATGGCGCTTTGGGTCTTTCTGCTGCTGCAGTCCGCCAGCCCATGGGTCAGCTCTTATATTTATGCTGCAGTGATCTTTGTTTTGATTGCCAATCTTTGCATTCAAATACAGTTCAAAGTGGCCTTATACAGCAGTATTTTCATTTGCCTGTTCGCAATTCTTGGTGTTCAGCAGCTCATGCAAATGCAGGAAGCCATTATCTTTCTTCTGACCTTCACTCCTATCTTCTTTTTCAGCCTATATATCAGCTGGAACAATACCTTAAATGGCCGCAGGCATTTCCTGCGCAGCCTGCTGGATGACTGGAATCTGCATAGCTTTAAAAATATGGCGCATACCGATGAGCTGACCCAGCTGTTTAACCGCCGTCAATTTGTGCATGTTGCCGAGCGCCGTATCCGCGAGTGGCCCATGCCTGCCAGCACTTGCCTGCTGATGTTCGATGTAGATTACTTTAAGCGGATTAATGACAGCTGCGGCCATGACGCTGGAGACCTTGTGCTTCAGGTGATTGCAGACACTACCCGCAAAGAAATGCGCCAAGAAGACGTGCTGGCCCGTTTTGGCGGCGAAGAATTCATTGCGCTCCTGGCCGAAACCAATATTCAGGACGCGCTGGTGATTGCGGAACGCATCCGTGAGCGGATTCAGAATGAATGTGTCTACATTAAAGACAAGCCGGTCCATTTTACAGTTTCAATTGGTGTTTCAGAATTAAAATCGCATAAACAGAATCTAGATGAGCTGGTTAAACAGGCGGATTTGGCGCTGTATCAAGCCAAGGAAAATGGGCGCAATTGCGTTGTGCGCTATGAGCCTGCTATGAGTGTGCAGGCTAAGCTGAACCCTGTGAAAAATAAGAAAGCCTACGGTTCTGCCAAATCAGCTTACCCGCGCAAAGATTCTATTTCCCAATCTTGGTCTATCATGTAGCGCCTTCTGCGCTGAATCCGCACGAAATCATCGAGAAACCATCAATTTAGACGCGGATGCCCCAGCTTATCTTTGGATGCATGAATTAACAGGATTGACCCTTTTTATTTCGCCAGTTTTAATTAAAATGAATGCGAGTTTTTTATTCTCGAGTATTGAGTTTTTAATGCAATCTGACCCGTTCTTTCCCCCATTTCCACAGCCTGAAGATCATAAATTTACATTTATTGACCTATTTGCCGGTGTGGGCGGCTTTAGACTGGCAATGCAAAACTTAGCGGGCCGCTGCGAGTTTTCCAGTGAATGGAATCCGCATGCGCAAAAAACTTACACCGCCAATTATGGAGAATCTCCTGAAGGCGATATTACTTTAGATGAAACCAAGGCCAAAATTCCAAAAACCTTCGATATTCTTTGCGGCGGTTTTCCCTGTCAGGCATTTTCCATTGCAGGGCATCGCAAAGGTTTTCAGGAAACCCGCGGCACCTTGTTTTTTGATGTGGCGAACATTGCCAAGAAGCATCGGCCAAAGGCGCTTTTTTTAGAAAACGTGCGGAATTTGGTCACGCATGACAAGGGCAATACTTTTCAGGTGATCTGCAACACGCTGGAAGAACTGGGCTATACCGTATTTTACAAAGTCCTGAACAGCATGACCCATGCCAATGTGCCGCAATACCGCCAGCGCATTTTTATTGTGGCCTTAGACCCTGTACAAGTTCCGAGATACCAAGAGTTCCGTTTTCCTGAAGAAATCCCCTTAACAACATCGATCCAAAGCTTGCTGGAAAAAGGCCAAGTGGATCAGAAATATTATTACGGGCCAAATCATAAATATTATTCAAGAATGGCGGAAGCAGTCACATCCCGCGATAAAGTGTATCAATGGCGCCGTGTGTATGTGCGCGAAAATAAGCGCAGTGTTTGCCCAACCCTCACCGCAAATATGGGCTCAGGCGGCCACAATGTGCCGATCATTAAAGATGATTACGGCATCCGAAAATTAACGCCTAAAGAGTGTTTTGCTTTTCAGGGCTACCCTGTAGATCAAATGCATTTTCCGAAAAAAGTCTCGAATTGTAATTTATACACACAGGCTGGAAATTCCGTCACCATGCCGTTAATACGGCGCATTGGTGAACAGATTTTAAAAGTGCTGGATTTGAATGAGATGCCCAAGCAAAGAAAAGCGGGATAGAATTTAAGGTATAAAAAAGAGCGCTGAGGCGCTCATGTTTAACTAAAAATTATCTTCATCAAATCGATCTTGGTCTATTTTGTAAATATGGAAACTATGCTCCACTTGTACACCTAAACCAAATTCAACCATTAAAGATGTCAATTTATCACCATCAATCAAAACAATACCTGACTTTTTAGCGGACTCAATTGCTTCTTTACTAAAACTTGAGGTAGTGATGAATACACCTTTTTTGGCAACTTGATCAGCTAAAGCACCTTTAAATTGCTGAATATCAGGACGACCGACTGTATTTTCCCATCGCTTTGCTTGAATATAAATTTTATCTAAGCCTAAACGATCTTCACTGATAATTCCGTCAACACCACCATCACTTGTTTTACCAATAGCTTGTGCTGCATCTTGATGGGAACCACCGTAACCCATTGCTACGAGAAGATCGACAACCAATTGCTCAAAGAATTTTGGTGAATTACTTTTAATTTTATTTAATAGCTCATCTTTAATTGTTTGATTAAGCTCGTTTGATGATTGTTCGATTATTTCTTCAGGTGTCAAATGTTCTGTTTGATGAGATGCATCTCGCTCTTCTATAAGAGTTAGATTTTGAATATTTTTATTTTGATTAGCACCAATTTTATAATTAGAAAATCCTTCAAACTGCATCAAATACTGATTAGTTATATTCGGTAAGTTAGACAAATCAATAGACCAACCTAAAGAACTTAATTCGCAAAGACCACGTGAAGGCTGTTGTATCAATCCTGCTTTCACCAAATATGTTTTTGCCCAACCAACACGATCATAAAATACTGTTTTTGTACCACTAGACAACCTTAAATTTAAATCATCATCAGATAGCCCGGATCTTTCAGCTAAAATTTTTGTGGCAGAACTTAATTTTATTGCCTCTTTTTGTTCCGCTAAAAGTTTCATTAACGGCAACATCAATTGATCATATGTAGGTAAGGTCATTTTGTATCAATAAAGTATTATTTTTATTCATTATAAGCATAAAAAAGGACGCTTAAGCGTCCTTTTTTATTGGATGTTAAAGATATTTATTTGAAATCCCTAACTGCCGCGAGCATAGCTCTTGGCGTAAAACTGGCACGAAGCAGTGCTTCGTGAAATCCCAGTTTTACTCCCATTCAATCGTTGCTGGTGGTTTAGACGATACGTCATAAACCACACGAGAAACTTCTGCAATTTCGTTCATGATGCGAGTCGAGATTTTGTCTACAAGATCATAAGGAAGGTGTGCAAAACGTGCAGTCATGAAATCCACCGTTTCTACAGCACGAAGCGCAATGACCCATGCATAACGACGACCATCACCGACAACACCCACAGATTTTACGGGTTGGAACACTGCAAATGCTTGCGCGGTTTTGTCATACCAACCGCTTGCGCGTAATTCTTGCATGAAGATGTCATCTGCTAAACGAAGAATGTCAGCATATTCTTTTTTCACTTCACCCAAAATACGAACACCAAGACCTGGGCCTGGGAATGGGTGACGGTAAAGCATTTCAAACGGAAGACCTAAAGTTGTACCTAAACGGCGCACTTCGTCTTTAAACAAATCACGGATTGGCTCAACCAATTCAAACGCTAAATCTTCTGGTAAACCGCCCACGTTGTGGTGAGATTTAATGACATGCGCTTTACCTTGCTTGCTTGCAGCAGATTCAATCACGTCTGGGTAAATTGTGCCCTGTGCAAGGAAGTTTACGCCATCCAGCTTACGCGCTTCTTCCGCGAACACTTCAATGAATTCACGGCCGATGATTTTACGTTTTTTCTCAGGATCAACTTCACCCGCAAGCGCAGTTAAGAAGCGGTTTTCAGCATTTGCGCGGATCACACGGATACCCATGTTTTTCGCAAACATGTCCATCACTTGCTCGCCTTCATTTAAACGAAGCAAGCCGTTGTCTACAAATACGCAAGTTAATTGATCGCCAATTGCGCGGTGTAGAAGCGCTGCAACCACAGATGAATCTACGCCGCCTGAAAGGCCAAGCAGAACTTTTTGATCACCAATTTGTTCACGCAGCTGCTGTACGCGAAGATCGATAATGTTTTCAGAGTTCCACAGGTTACGGCAGCCGCATACGCCATGAACAAAGTTAGACAGTAATTCCGCACCTTTAGCAGTGTGCGTTACTTCTGGATGGAATTGAATACCGTAGAAACGGCGCTTCTCATCCGACACCATTGCTACTGGGCAGCTAGGCGTGCTTGCAGTGATTTGGAAACCTTCCGGAATTTGAGTCACTTTATCGCCGTGGCTCATCCAAACTTTTAATTGATCTTTCGTATCTTCAAGGTCGCCAATTAAAGCATCACGTACTTTAATATCCACTTCTGCATAACCAAACTCATGCACAGTGCCCGGCTCTACTTTACCGCCAAGCTGTTCTGACATGGTTTGCAGGCCATAGCAAATACCGAGAACAGGTACACCCAGTTCAAAGACAACTTGCGGTGCGCGTGGACTACCTTCTTCATGAACACTTTCTGGACCGCCTGAAAGGATGATCCCGTTTGGGTTAAATGCACGAATGTCTTCTTCAGACATATCAAATGCGTACATTTCTGAATAAACACCAGCTTCACGTACACGGCGTGCAATAAGCTGGCTATATTGAGAACCGAAATCCAAAATCAGGATGCGGTCTTCAGTAATTTGGGTATTGGTAGTCATGGCAAACAACTATGCAGGCAACGAATATAAGCGCCGTATTCTAGCATTTTTCTTGGACTTTCGCACACTATTCGGACAGCGCCATAAATAATGATTTTTATTGCTTTTTTCTCATCATAAAATGAACAATTCAGATACAGGCATCATCTGTATTAGCGAATGACGCCTGCGGGCTTATTCAGGCCTGAAAAGTTCTGATCATTCTGCCAGCTTTTCTATTTTTACCACTTCTACATCTGTAGGCTTATAGCGGTGGGTATCGACTTCCCCTACCACACGTACCTTTTCCCCCGCTTGAATGCCTGCAGCTTTCCAAAGATCATCATCAATTTCCAACAGTATCAGCCCAGTTCCATCATTGAACTCATAATGTTCCTGATTCAAATGCTTAACCAAAGTGCCTGTCAGTGTCACTGCAGTTGCATCTGGCAAGCCTTTAATATTGGCGACTTGTACATGGCGTTCACTGGCTGCCTGAATAATAGCAAGATCATCTCCAGCCCACAGCTGAGAACTGATGCCCACAGCACCGGCGAACAGCATAAGTGCGATTTTTTTATTCATTTTCATACCTGTTATACAATATTTTTCTATTCTATCTAAACAAAAATTAGCCCAGTGTTGAGTGAGTTTTTGTAACGTTTTCAAGCAAAATAAAGCGGCTTCCAGACTGGCTGAAAACCGCTTTATAGGGAGGCCAGAGGGCTGGTCTTAATTTTTTTCAATTACATGATCTAGACTGAATTTGCCTGCGCCATGCAAGACCAAAAACAGTAAACCGCCTGACATTGCTAAGTTTTTCATGAGGTTAATTGCATCCTCAGCACCGCCATGAAAAATAAATGCGGTAATTAAGCTAAATACGGTTAGACCCAAAGCGGCAAAACGCGCTTGAAAACCGAACAGCAATGCTAACCCGCCGCCAAGCTCAACCAAAATAGTCAAAGGAAGAAGCCCCGCTGGAACACCCATGGACTCCATATAGCCTGCAGTTGCGGCATAGCCGGTGATTTTTCCCCAGCCCGCCACAATAAAGATATACGCCATCAAAATACGTGCAACCAAGCTTAATACGGCGTTCACTTGCGGCTGTTGACTCAGATTTTTTACAACGGCATTGGGATTAAACATGCTGGAACCTGCTTTAAATATTGTTCAGAAAATGTGCACAGATTAGGTCGTTTCTTATTTTATTTAAATATAGTTTTTTAATACCCATCATTCCACTTATAGAACAAACTGGCGGCAAATTAATTACGTTTTAATACTGACTTTAGCAGACTGGACTGATAGGATTTGACTACATTTTCGCTTGCTATTTACTCATGGAACTTATTGATTTTATATTACATGTAGATGACCATCTGCTGGAATTCATCCGCAATTACGGCGTTTGGATTTACGGAATTCTGTTCCTGATTATTTTTGTAGAAACAGGCTTGGTCGTTATGCCTTTTTTACCCGGTGACAGTCTTTTATTTGCTGCCGGCGCTTTGGCAGCCTCTACTGGGGCAATGAATCCTTGGATTCTATTTATCCTGCTTTTCTTTGCAGCTGTGCTGGGCGACACCCTCAATTACCATATCGGTAAGTATATTGGCCCCCGCGTCTTTGAAATCGAATCCCGATTTATCAATAAGCGGCATCTCATCGCGACTCAAGCCTTCTTTGCCAAACATGGCGGCAAGACCATTATTTTTGCGCGTTTCATTCCCTTTGCACGTACCTTTGCGCCATTTGTCGCAGGCGCTGGCAGCATGAATTATAAGTTCTTTTTAACTTATAACGTGGTGGGCGCATTCTGCTGGACAGGGTCTTTTATTTTACTGGGCTATCTGTTTGGCAATATGCCCATCGTCAAAGACAACTTCACGCATTTAATCTTCGGCATCATTATCATCAGTATTTTGCCGGGCATTATTGGTTTTATCCGCCAGAAAATGAAAAAGAGCTAAGCTGAAAATACGCGAATCCGCTTATGAAAAAAAGCGGATCAGCACAGGAAACATGCAGAGCACCAGCATCATAGCCGATCCTTTATATAAGAGATCGGCTTTTATTTGTCTTGCTTCACCCGACAGAATCGCGCGGCCAAAGGACATCCAGAACAGCGCGCATGGCAGCAGCACTAAGCTGAAGATAGTGAAAACCAAAATAAAGTTGGTCGGGCTATGCCACGTTTCCAGCGGCAGGATGCCGGCAGCAAACAGCAGCGCTTTGGGGTTTTTCAATGTTGAGAAAAACAGCTGGCGCGGACGGATAGAGTTGAAACGTTTATTATGCTTCTGCAGATCTGCAGATTTCCACAAATGAAAAGCCAGCCAAAACACATAGGCCATACTGAAAAAATGCAGAATATGAATCAGATTCGGCCAAATCGGTTCGCTGATATGAATCAGCAGCGCCCACATATTGATGGCATAAAAATAGCCGAAAAATTCTGCTGGAATAAATAAACTGGTTTGCGCAATTCCCTGCTGATGAGCTGAGCTTGCAAGCAGCGCATTGGTCGGTCCTGGAGTCATCAGCACCGCAATCACCGCTAAAACAAAAAGCCAACTCTCAATCATAAAAACCCAGAAACCCTGCAAAACTGGGCACACCTTAGCCGAAATGAATTTAAAATTACAAGTACAGGGCAGGTCAAAATCTGCTATACAGCTGCTTTTTTTATTTCTGTACAAAGTTAAAATAGGATAAAAATGCTTAGCGCTGCAAGTTGCTTAAACCCCAGAACTAAAGCTTAAAATTTATTATTTTTCAATTATTTATTTTTTAAAATTAATTTTTATGCGTTTTTATAATGAGCGAATTATAGCGCAGCCAATGCTGCGCAAAATCACGAAAACTTTTATTACACTTTTATTATGCCCCGCACAGCGCAACGAGGCATGCAGCTGCAGCAATGGTTTTTTAGGATGCTGCTTTATTACGGATGATAATTGGACAGCCTTTGAATTTGGCAGCCTGCACAACCGCTTCCTGTTCACCCATTAAACGCGCGACTTCGGTTTTTTTGGTGTTGGAGGACTGTCCCATATTGACAGAAATGCTTGGACCAATGCCCCAGCCGCTGTGGCTGCCCCAGCCGCCGCCTAAGCCTACACCCACGCCGACACCTGTGCGTTTAGCCGGCGTAACGCCATTATCCAAGTGCTGCTGAATGCGGTTGTACTCGCTTTGCAGCTGCTGGCAATTCAGCGCCTGATATTGTGTAGGCGATACATACGTCGGTTTGACCGTGGTTGCACAAGCGCCTAATAGCATGGCGCTGCCCGCCAAAAGTAACGATTTTCCTAAACGAAATTTAGCTGGTTTCATAAACATCTCAATCTTATTATTGCTCAATTTCATTGAACAATGATTGATAGGCCTGCGTCAATTTATGATCTGCTGCTAAATGAATTAAAGGCAGGTTCTTATGATGCGATTCTTTCATTAAAACTGACGGCGGCAGCATGTTGTTTAGTACTGGCAAGCCTTCATCTTTCAGCTGCTGCACCACTTCTCGCGGCAATTTTGCCTGCGCCTGATATTGATTAACCACAATGCCTTCAATTTCCAAACGGCTGTTATGGTCATCCTGCGTTTCCAGCACATTTTCAATTAAAGTTTGCAGCGCGCGCTTTGAAAAGACATCACAGTCAAATGGAATCAGCACACGATCTGCAGCAATTAATGCAGACAAGGTAAAAAAGTTAAATGCAGGCGGCGTATCAATAAAAACACGGTCATATTTGCCATGCAGCTGCTGCAGCGCATCACGCAGTTTATAAATTTTATGTTTAGACTCTAAAGCATGCGCCAATGCCCCTAAACTGGGACTGGCAGGAATGACATCTAAATTTTTGAATGGCGACTGATGCACATAGCTTTCTAAGCCTTTAGAGCGGTTTTTTAGAATTGAGCCAATCGCATTGCCTAGTAAGCCTTTGCTTTGCTGCGCGCCCAGCACTTCCTCAAAATAATTTTCAACATTGGGTTCTAAAGCCGGTTTGTCTGCAGAATAGGTTGCATCATCGCCCAATAAATATTGGCTGGAATTGGCCTGCGGATCTAAATCAATCACCAGCGTTTTCAGCCCTTGATTCGCGCTGATCGCTGCCAAATTTACGGTAATGCTGGATTTTCCCACACCGCCTTTTTGGTTAAATACCACTCGTGTATGCATTGCTCCCCCGTCTTATCTCTTTATTATTTCGACGCGTCCCAGTCTACCTGAGAAGCGCCGCTGAAAAATTTATTATGTCTAACAATTACACTGTCTATTTATTCAGCGCTGGCGAACTCAAGCTAAGCGCCAGCCCTACAAAAACTCAGCTTAATGCATTAGCCAAAATTTGGCTTAATGATCACCAAGCCAATAATTGCGGCCAATGAAACAACAGCAAGAAATAAGCCAGCACGGCGCTGCTGCAGCTGTACAGTATCAGTTTTACGGTATGCCTTGCTTAATGATGACAGCATGACCAAGAACAGCACCACTTTGGCATAAAACCATGGCTGTACATCAAAGTTTTTCATCACCAATAGCGCAATGCCTGTCGCTGCAATCAGCGTCATGGACAAATGCTGCAGCGCAACAAAAAAAGTGCGTCCAGCTGGATTCGGCATATTGCCCTGCACACCTTTAAATAAGGTAAATGCTCGGCTGAATATCGCCAAACACGCCAAAGTCACCACAGACATATGGATGATTTTAATCAGCAATTGAGTTTCCATCGCAGTTCAATATCCTTTATGGCTTTGGCGCATGCGCGCATTCTGGGCTTGAAGTATCCTGCCCTTTCCATTCTTCCGGCAAGAAAGCGTGAATGGCTAAGGCATGAATATTGCCGGGACCCAGTAAATCACCAGCGGCAGCATAGACTTTTTGATGGCGCTGCACCAAACGCAATCCTGCAAAAGATTCACTCACAATAACGGCTTTAAAATGTGATTCTTTGCCTGGGAAATAGCCGCCATGGCCTGCAGATTCATTCACCACCTCTAAATGACTAGGCGAAAGCTGCTGTAATCGTTCAATGAGTTGCTGTTCCAAGCTCAAGGCTGCGCTCCAAAATTTAATCAAAACTGATTTGAGTATACCGTGTTCTGCCCCTTGATTAGATGACAGCAGTCAAAATTTAATTGCCTCTAAGCTGTCTAAAACATCCGAAATTGCTTTGTTTTGCTTAAATATTTAGCATTCTGCGCGAAATTGTTTTTATTTTATGCAATTGAAGCAAGGTTTTTCATAAAGTTATTGACCTTCGAAATGCTTACTGTATTATACGTGGCTATGCGGGAATAGCTCAGTTGGTAGAGCATAACCTTGCCAAGGTTGGGGTCGGGAGTTCGAGTCTCCTTTCCCGCTCAAAATTTTTTCATTCGGTTTTTTATTTAAAAAATTGGATAGACTCCGCGGGAATAGCTCAGTTGGTAGAGCATAACCTTGCCAAGGTTGGGGTCGGGAGTTCGAGTCTCCTTTCCCGCTCCAAATTTTTTTCGATTCAGTTTTTTAGTAAAAAAACAGGATAGACTCCGCGGGAATAGCTCAGTTGGTAGAGCATAACCTTGCCAAGGTTGGGGTCGGGAGTTCGAGTCTCCTTTCCCGCTCCAAATTCAAAAAGCCCTCATCTAAAGATGGGGGCTTTTTTATTGTTGATTTTATTAGTATCAGCTGATTTCTTCCCACTCAAAAATCAGCTTCACATTATAAAAACTTCTTCTCCCGTACCGAAATATATGCATATAAAAAAATTCCACCCAAATAAAAGAAAATAAAAAATATTTTAATGTAATTTTCTTTTTTATATTTATCTTCAAAGTATGCTTCATTAAAAACCTCAGAGTCATAACGAATATAAAACGCATAATTTCTAGAGAAAAAATTACTTTCAATATATTTTACATATATTTTTCTGCCAATATCATTATAAAATGGACACCCAATCTCTGTGATCGAACATTCAACTAAAATATTAGTTCCTGATTTTATGTTTTTTAAATACAAACTCTTCCGTGATGAAGGTTCAATTAAGCTATCTCGCCCAGTTAAGCTTCCCATTTGGCGTGTTTTAATTCTTAGCTCTTGAATTACATAAGATCCTTCTTCTATTTTCCCCACATCATAATAATAATTTGGATTTTTATAAAACAACGATACAACTGAATAAAAACAAGAGCCAATCAATACAAAAAAAATCAACCAAAATTGTATTTTATTATTATCCACATATGCTAATAATGCGTAAAAAACACCTATATTAAATATTAAAAAATATGTAAAATATTCATCGAATAAAAAAACAATAAAGAGAATTTGAAAAATATAAAAAATAGGATTTTTTTTATTTATTAAAAACTCTTTCACATTACTCATGACTTATCACTCATTTTAAAATTATCTGTTCTTTTGATCTCTATATTTTGAAACAGCAAAAAACTTTGATTCACGTAATTTACAGCACCTGAAATCTGTTCCAAAAATTTCATAAGTTCAGCTTTTCTGCTTGAATTAATTTCACTGTTCTTGGCTGTTTAAAATCATCAAACAGCTATCCCCCAAACTAAGAATCATCCACCATACAAAATCCAAATCATGATCGACCTTAGTTGTACATTTAAACATCTTTTTATTTTTCATTAAAATATATTTATCTATTTTTCATACTCTTACATCCAAACACCATGATCAAAAAATAAAGCCTTACTATTGGTAGGTCTTTGGTAGGTGTATTTTTCTTAAGCGCCATTCAATACTCATTTTACGGTGAGCATCACCCATAACAATGACGACAAATAATGGTAGAAGGAATCGCACCATGGCTTTTAAAAATATTGCAGATCAAACTAACGGTTTTTACATCCCTTGTGTTTCACTTTTCGGTCCGGGCTGTGCCAAAGAAATTGGCGGCAAAGCGCAAAATCTGGGCGCTAAGAAAGCCCTGATCGTGACCGATGCAGGTTTATTTAAATTTGGCGTGGCGGATACCATTGCAGGCTATCTCAAAGACGCAGGCGTCGACAGCCACATTTTCCCTGGCGCAGAACCCAATCCAACAGATATTAACGTCCACAATGGCGTAAAAGAATATAACGAGCAAGGCTGTGATTTTATTGTGTCATTAGGCGGCGGTTCTTCACATGACTGCGCTAAAGGTATTGGCTTAGTCACAGCTGGCGGCGGACACATCCGCGATTACGAAGGCATCGATAAAAGCACCGTGCCAATGACCCCGCTGATTGCGATTAACACCACAGCAGGTACAGCTTCAGAAATGACCCGTTTCTGCATTATTACCAATACTGACACACATGTAAAAATGGCCATTGTGGACTGGCGCTGCACCCCACTCATCGCGATTGATGATCCAAAACTCATGATCGCAAAACCTGCGGCTTTAACAGCAGCGACTGGTATGGATGCTCTGACGCATGCAGTTGAAGCGTATGTGTCTACAGCGGCAAACCCAATTACCGATGCCTGTGCAGAAAAAGCCATCAGCATGATCAGTGAATGGCTCAGCCCAGCGGTTGCAAATGGTGAAAACCTCGAAGCGCGTGATGCCATGAGCTATGCACAGTATCTTGCGGGTATGGCTTTTAACAATGCATCACTGGGTTATGTGCATGCAATGGCGCATCAATTAGGCGGTTTCTACAACTTGCCGCACGGTGTCTGCAATGCGGTACTGCTGCCGCATGTTTGCGAATTCAATTTAATTGCCTGCCCTGACCGTTATGCGCGTATTGCACAGTTGATGGGCGTGAATACAGATGGACTAACCGTTAGTGAAGCAGCCTTTGCCGCTATTGATGCAATTCGTGAATTATCAGCATCTATTGGCATTCCTTCTAGCTTGTCAGAGCTGGGTGTAAAAGAACAAGACCTTGGCGTCATGTCTGAAAATGCGCAAAAAGATGCCTGCATGCTAACCAACCCACGTAAAGCGACGCATGCGCAAGTGGTCGATATATTTAAAGCAGCGCTTAAGCCAAGCGCATCTGTACTGAGCTTTAAAGCAGCTGGCTAAGCTCCTAAAGACTCTCCCATCCAACAGCACTTTAAGCGCGAAAAATTCACCATACGCTTAAAGTGCTTTTTTCTTTGCTGTTGACAAAATTCCACTGTTCATCAAGGATGAGAGGCATCCGCGGCAATAATAAACAGAGCAAAATATGTCAGCAGTCCAAACCTCTCCAACTTACCAGCCAGACCATCTTGGCGCAGGCTATGAACAAGCAACTTTACATTTTCCAGATGATTTTGAAGGCCCAGTCACTGCGACCTTAATCCGAAAAAAAGCGGGCACACCTGTAAAAAAAGCCGTTTTGTACATCCACGGTTTTATTGATTATTTTTTTCAAACCGAAATGGCGGAGCAGTTTAACCAGCATGGTTTTGATTTTTATGCGCTGGATTTACGAAAATACGGACGCTCTATTTTGCCGCATCAAAAATATTATAATCTGCGCGACATTAGCGAATATGATGCAGAAATTGATCAAGCGCTCGAGATTATTGCCGCCGAAGGCCATGATGCAGTCTTGCTCTGCGGCCACTCTACTGGCGGCTTAACCACAACCTTATATGCAGCGCATCATCCCAATCATCCACTGATCAAAGCGCTTTGGGCCAACAGCCCTTTTTACGATTTCAATATGAATCCAATTAAACGCAAGTTTGGCGTGCCGCAGCTGAGCCGAATCGGAAAATTATTTCCAGACTTGCAATTTCCCAGTGAGCTGAATAAATGGTACACCGCGAGTCTGCATCAGGATTTAAAGGGCGAATGGGACTTTAGCTTAGACTGGAAAAAAACCAAATACCCGATGGTTCGCTTAAGCTTTGTCACAGCCATTCATGAAGCGCAAAAAGAGATTCACCGCGGCGTAAAAATAGATGTTCCCGTTCTAGTGATGCACTCGCATCAAACCAAGAACCCGCGAAAATGGAGCAAAGATGCGCAAAGCAGCGATGTGATTTTAGGTGTAAAAGACATTCAAAAATACGCAAAAAAAATTCACGGCGATGTCACCCTCCAAAGCATTCATAATGGCCTGCATGATCTCGTGCTGTCCGAAAAAACTGTCCGTGACACTGTCTATCAGCAGCTGTTTAGCTGGCTCGCGGCTAAAGGGCTGTAACGCATCAGCTGCCGTACTGTTTTTGCTTCAGCAGCTTTTGATAGGCTGGATGCTGCTGCGGCATTAGCTCAATCAGACGCTCTACCGCATCAATAGCTTCCGGAAAGCGCGCGACATGGCGCAGCAGCACATCAGAGTCATTGGCATTAAAAATTGCATCACTGAGGCGCGATTCTAAACAGTCACGCCAAGCGCATAAAAACGGGCTTTCAGTTTTGGCTAAAAACACACCTGAGCACAGCTTCAGCGCAGACTCGGTATAGCCTGCATCCAGCGCCTGCTCTGCCTGCAAAAAATCTGCTTCGACATTGGCTAAAATCCGATAAGGGCGTGAACCCAGCATGCCGCCCAGCACATCACGCAGCTGTGACATTTCCGCCTTTAAGGTGCCAATACTGACTTTGCGTTCACCGTATAGCGCCTGATGCAGCGTATCCAGCGTCATGCCCTGCGGACACAGTGCGAGAATGGTTAAAATTTCAATTTGCCGCGGTGTCATCACCAGCATTTTGCCGTTAAACAGCACCTGCGAGGCTGCAAAAGCGCGGATATAGAGCTGCTGCTGATGCTGTTCCAATAGCGCGGCCTGCACGATGGACGCGCAGCGCTCAGCGGCCAATAAACCCAAACTATTGTGATGCTGCCATGTGGTCGACAGATCAATCACCCCGAGCACCTGTTTAGAGTACGGATCAATAATGGGCGCCGCATAGCAGACCCAGTCATGAATGGAAGCCATATAATGTTCATTGGAAAAGACGCAGCTGGACTGCTGGGTTTTCAGCGACAGCGCCAAAGCATTGGTGCCGACCAGCTCTTCTTTCCATTGCCCGCCCTGCATAAAGTGCACGCTTTCAGCTGCGCTTTGCATTTGCCTGCTGGACGCACTCCAGACAATCGTACTGCCGACATCACCCACCGCCACCACCATCGACGACTGCTCAGCAATATGTTTTAAATCTTCCGCACAGCGGTTTAAAGCATGCTGCAGCGCATCCGGCGCCTGCCGCTTTTCCTGCTGCAGCGGCGCTGCAATTCTGTCTTTAGGAATGGCAGCAGAACGTGATCTATGCCACGAACTGTGAATGCTCTGACCCAGCTGTTCCGCATGCTGGGCAGAAAGACTATTGCTCTGCCTAAACCTTTCTATTTGTTCGCGTTTTTCAATTAAACTTTTCATCCCTGCCATCCTAAAGTTTTACAACTGGGGTGGTTTTTTATGCTTCCGTCCTCTTGCTCTTGTAACTTTTTTGTCAGCGGCTTGTAAACCGACCTGCAACCTACCTTTTTCCAACCTTATATTAGGTATGCTAGTTAAATAATGTACAGAAGTACCTTATACCAAAGCCGTATGCTTTGGGATAAAGAACAACAAAATTAAGCAAAGGAATATTCATATGCGTTATCTCGATCCTAATCAGCCCGGTTCAAAAATCCAGTTCAAATCTCAATACGAAAACTTTATTGGCGGCAAATGGGTAGCGCCAGTCAAAGGTGAATACTTTGACAATATCTCTCCTGTTGACGGCAAAGCCTTTACCAAAATTCCGCGCTCTTCCGCAGAAGATATTGAACTGGCGCTGGATGCCGCGCATGCAGCCAAAGCCTCATGGAACAGTGCATCTCCAACTGTGCGCTCAAATGTATTGCTAAAAATTGCCGACCGTCTAGAAGCCAACTTAGAAATGCTGGCCGTGGCGGAAACATGGGACAACGGCAAACCCGTACGTGAAACATTAGCGGCAGACATTCCGCTCGCCATTGACCATTTCCGCTACTTTGCAGGCTGTATCCGCGCGCAGGAGGGTGGCATCTCAGAAATTGACGAAAACACCATTGCCTATCATTTCCACGAACCTTTAGGCGTGGTTGGGCAAATTATTCCTTGGAATTTCCCAATATTAATGGCGGCTTGGAAACTGGCGCCTGCCCTAGCTGCAGGCAACTGCATTGTCTTAAAACCTGCTGAGCAAACGCCTGTCGGCATTTTGCTGGTGGCAGAGCTGATTCAAGATATTTTACCAGCAGGTGTGCTGAATATTGTGAACGGTTACGGCGTCGAAGTTGGCCGCCCGCTGGCCACCAATCCGCGTATTGCGAAAATTGCCTTCACAGGTTCAACGCAAGTTGGGCAAATGATCATGCAATATGCGACTGAAAATATCATTCCAGTAACTTTAGAACTTGGCGGCAAATCACCAAACGTGTTCTTTGAAGACATTATGGACAAAGACGATGAGTTCTTAGATAAAGCGCTGGAAGGCTTTGCGATGTTTGCCTTAAACCAAGGTGAAATCTGTACCTGTCCTTCTCGCGCCTTAGTACAAGAAAGCATTGCTGATAAGTTCTTAGAAATGGCGGTAGAGCGTGTGAAACGCATCAAGACGGGTCATCCGCTGGATACCGAGACCATGATTGGCGCGCAGGCATCTCAAGAACAGCAAGAAAAAATCTTGGGCTGTATTGCCACAGGTAAAAACGAAGGCGCGCAGCTGATTACCGGCGGCGATCCACGCAATGAAGTGGGCACAGGTTTCTATATTGAACCCACCATTTTCAAAGGCACCAATGACATGAAGATTTTCCAAGAAGAAATCTTTGGCCCAGTGCTTTCAGTTGCAACCTTTAAAGACTTTGATGATGCAATTAAAATTGCCAATGACACCATTTATGGTCTAGGCGCAGGTGTCTGGTCACGTTCAGCGCATACCTCTTACCGTGCTGGCCGCGCGATTCAAGCAGGCCGCGTATGGACCAACTGTTACCACATTTATCCTGCTCATGCGGCATTTGGCGGCTACAAAAAATCAGGTATCGGCCGTGAAAACCATAAAATGATGCTTGATCACTATCAACAAACCAAAAACTTGCTGGTCAGCTATGATACCAAGCCGATGGGCTTCTTCTAAATCCAGCTGATCTAATCAAAATAAAAAAGCGGACGTCAGTCCGCTTTTTTATTTCAGATTATTCTGATGCATTAATTTTTCGATAGCGCTGCTTCCACAAAATGCAGATGATCTACGCCCCAATACAGCTCATCATTGACAAAGCAGCTCGGCGCGCCAAACACCCCACGCTCAATCGCTTCCTGCGTAATCACCTTCAGCTCGGATTTGACTTTTTCATCATCCAGCCATACCTGTACTTGCGCTGCCTCCAAACCCAACTCCTGAGCCAGATGCATCAATTCAGCCGCATCATTTAAGTTGCGCGGATGGCCAAACATGGCATCAAACAGTGCCGTCAAAACCCGCTGAAAATTTTCCGGCTGATACAGCTGTACAGCAGTAATCAAACGCATCAGCATTAAGGTATTGATCGGAAAATACGGATTCATCTGCACAGGGATATTCCACAGCTGAGCCCAGCGCTGCAAATCAACCATCGAATAGCGCGCCTTGGCTGGCACCGCCATTGGGCTGCTGTTGCCAGTGGCTTTAAACACGCCGCCCAAGAGCATCGGTTTCCAAATGATTTCAGCCTGATGCTGCGCGGCGATTTGCTGGATGCGGTGAAAACCCAAAAAGCTGTAAGGGCTGCCCAAATCAAAATAAAATTCAACTACTTTCATCTTTTATGTCCGATTGATTTTCTTTGTCCATTAAGTTCTTTTAATCCCATTACCAGCGCTCCATCCACGGTCTGAGATCTAATTCATGCGTCCACGCATCCCGCGGCTGCTGCGCCAAATGCCAATAATTTTCAGCAATATGCGCAGGATTCAAAATCCCGTCCTGCTCTTTTTTTGTATACATCTGTGGAAATGTATCTTTAATAAAATCGGTATCAATCGCGCCATCCACCACCACATGCGCCACATGAATATTCAACGGGCCTAATTCACGCGCCATGCTTTGCGCCAATGCGCGCAGTGCATGCTTCGCTCCCGCAAAAGAAGCAAAGTGCGATGCGCCGCGCAGCCCTGCTGTTGCGCCGGTAAAAATAATTGTGCCGCGTTCACGCGCAGCCATGCGTTTAGCCGCTTCACGTCCTGTCAAAAAAGCGCCAAAGCAGGCCATTTCCCAAATTTTAAAATATTTACGCGCCGTTTCTTCCAAAATACTGCAGGGCACATTGGCGCCAATATTAAAAACCAAGACTTCGATTGGGCCAATTTCAGTCTCGATGTGTTCCATCAGTTCAATGACCTGTTCTTCTTTACGCGCATCCGAAGCAAATCCGTATGCAGTTCCTCCTGCAGTTTGAATTTCATCAATCAAGGGCTGCAATTTATCCGCGCTGCGCCGCGTCATGCAGGCGATATAGCCGCCGCGCGCAAAACGTTTGGCTATTGCACCTCCCGTTGCATCCCCTGCGCCAATCACCAAGGCCACTTTGGCTTGCGTATCCTGCTGCGCCATATTTTGCATCCTTTTTTATCTTTTTATTCATAAG
This sequence comes from Acinetobacter sp. ANC 3813, assembly GCF_002135435.1. GTDB lineage: Bacteria > Pseudomonadota > Gammaproteobacteria > Pseudomonadales > Moraxellaceae > Acinetobacter. The sequence goes on from NZ_NEGK01000010.1 coordinate 72,121, forward strand.
ATAACGATCGTTACCATAACAGATACTATGTTATAATTTTGATTCTGTCAAATGCTGAACAGGCTGCTTAAAGATGCGCTATGCTGCGGGTTATAAACAACAAAAACGTCAAGAATTACTGCACATCAGCGGCCAGCTGGCTAAACAGCATGGCTTTGCCGCCACAGGCGTAGACAGTTTTATGAAAGCCGCCGGCGTGACCAGTGGCGCGTTTTACTCGCATTTTTCTTCGAAGCAGGATTTGCTGAAAGCCCTGATCACATCAGAATTGCAGCGCAGCTGCAGCATGTGGCAAAGCAATCCTGCTGACAATGCCGCAGACTGGATTGATTTTGAACTTGAACGCTATCTGACGCTGGCGCATCTGAACCGGCCTGATCATGGCTGCGCGCTGCCCGCGCTTGCCAGTGAAATCAGCCGCGCAGATGAGGCGGTGAAACAGGCCTACCAGCAGGAATTAATGCGCGGGCATGCCTTATTTGCCGCACAATTGGGCAGCGAAGAAAAAGCTTGGGCAATGCTGTCACAGCTGGCAGGCGCCATTTTAATTGCCCGCGCCATACCCGACCCAGCACTGCAGCAGAACATTTTAGAAGCCAATAAAACCATGATGCGGGCTTATTTGCTCAATTCAGCCTATGAACCAGATCTTCAAAGATAAAAAACACTGCTTCTAAAATGCTCCTATTGGTAAAAAACTGTTTTTAAGCATTTTCTTGCTCTGCTGCAAATGTAGAGCCTACTGTTAGGCCTTGATCTTATATCTTAGGCATTTTTTATGCTTATCAATCGTTTAAAGATTATGCACAAATAACGTTTTTTAAAATGCTGGCGACTTTAAAAGTCCGTCTGGACTGTGTATAACAATGAACCTGAAAGGAAAAATCATAAGCATAGGCAAAACGGTCAAAAAAACGTTAGACTATGCAGCTATCTCTACAAGTTTAATGTCTTCACAGAAGACGAAAAAGAAGGTGAAGGCTGATGCCGCTCAATACAGTTGAAGAGCTCGTCGCAGATATTCGTGCAGGTAAAATGGTCATCCTCATGGATGATGAAGACCGTGAAAATGAAGGTGATTTAGTCATCGCAGCGACACACGTCCGTGCTGAAGACATTAACTTCATGATTACCCATGCCCGCGGTTTAGTGTGCTTAACCTTGAGCCGCGAACGCTGTGAACAGCTGAAACTGCCGCTGATGGTAGATGCGAACGGCGCACAGCACGGCACAAACTTCACCTTATCGATTGAAGCAGCCCATGGCATTTCTACAGGCATTTCACCTGCAGAGCGCGCGCACACGATTCAAACTGCTGTAGCGGCGCATGCTAAGGCTTCAGATATTGTACAGCCAGGGCATATCTTCCCGCTCATGGCGCAGCCGGGCGGCGTACTGCACCGTGCTGGCCATACTGAAGCAGGCTGTGACTTATCGCGCTTAGCAGGCTTAGAGCCTGCTTCCGTCATTTGTGAAATTATTAATGAAGACGGCACCATGGCGCGCCGTCCTGACCTCGAAGTTTTTGCTGAAAAGCACGGCTTAAAAATGGGTACAATTGCGGATCTGATTCATTACCGCATGACCAATGAGCAAACCGTTGAACGTATTGACCAGCAAACACTGGATACCGAATACGGCACCTTTGAATTGTTCCGCTACCGTGAAATTGGCAATCCGGACATTCACTTGGCTTTGGTCAAAGGCGAACCGAAACAAGGCGTGACCACTGTACGCGTACACGGTTTCAGCCCAGCCCGTGACTTGCTGAAAATCAACAAGCAAGACGGCGAACCGGCATGGAATCTAGACAAAGCGCTCAAAGCAATTGCCAGCAGTGACCGCGGTGTATTGGTCTGGATTGGCCAGCGCCATTTGCAGGACTTGGGCCCAGCCCTAGACAGCCTAGCTGCGCCAAAACCGACAAAGTCTAGCGCAGCGCTTTCACAGCAGTACCAAACCATTGGTGTCGGCGCGCAAATTTTACGTGACTTGGGTGTTGAGAAAATGAAACTGCTCAGCTCGCCATTACGCTTTAACGCATTATCAGGTTTTAATTTAGAAGTGGTGGAATATATCACCGCTAATCAAACATCTTAAGAAATAATCGAGGTTGCTATGGCAGTTCGCCGTATTGAAGGTATGTTGAATCTCGCAAACGAAGACCGTTATGCGATTTTAGTTGGCCGTTTTAACAGCTTTGTTGTTGAACATCTGCTGGAAGGCGCAATTGATACATTGAAACGTCATGGCGTATCAGAGGATAATATCACTGTTGTTCATGCACCAGGCGCATGGGAACTTCCAGTGGTTGCTAAGAAATTAGCAGAAACTGATCGTTTTGACGCAGTGATTGCGCTCGGCGCAGTAATCCGCGGCAGCACGCCTCACTTCGATTTCGTTGCAGGCGAATGCGCCAAAGGTCTAGGCGTAGTTGGCCTGAACACTGGCTTGCCGGTCATCAACGGTGTATTGACTACGGACAGCATTGAACAAGCGATTGAACGCTCGGGTACAAAAGCAGGCAATAAAGGCAGCGAAGCTGCATTGACTGCTATTGAAATGGTTAACTTGTTAAAGGCTATTTAACGCTATGTCGCAAACACTTCAAGCAACTTATGCAGCAAAACGCAAAGCACGCCGTTTTGCTGTACAAGGAATTTATGAATGGCAGATGAGCCACAATCCAGTGCATGAGATTGAAGCGCGCACTCGCGTGGAAAATGCCATGCACAAAGTGGATCTCGGCTATTATCATGAATTGTTGACACAAGTGGTTGCCAATCATGAAGCATTGGATGCGCTCTTAATCCCTGTTCTAGACCGCGAACTTAGCGCGCTGGACGGGGTAGAACTGGCAGCGCTTCGTCTTGGCGCGTATGAACTCAAAGAACATCTTGAAATTCCATACCGCGTTGTTTTAGACGAAGCGATTGAACTGGCTAAACATTTTGGCGGTGCAGACAGCCATAAATACATCAATGGTGTATTGGACCGTTTAGCCACTTCACTGCGCGCAGCAGAAAAACAGCAAGCAAACTGATTTTTTAGATGTTGAATTGCTGCTATGGCTGAGTTTTCCATCATCGACACCTATTTCAACCGCAAGAATGCAAATTCTGTAGACTTAGGTGTTGGTGATGACTCAGCCCTGCTCACCCCTCCGCCGCATCAGCAATTGGTGATCTGCGCCGACACATCGGTTGCAGGAAGGCATTTCCCTCTTGATACACACCCGCATGCCATCGGCTGGAAATCTGTTGCAGTCAATCTGTCAGATATTGCCGCCATGGGCGCAAAACCGCACAGTATTTTACTGGCCTTGAGCTTAGACCAAATTGATCATGCTTGGCTGAAAGAATTCAGTCAGGGACTCTATGACTGCTGCGATCAATTTGGCGTAAGTTTAATTGGCGGCGATACCACACAAAGCCCGCATTTAACCATTACCGTTACCGCTTTGGGCTGGATTGAATCAGGCCAAGCCGTCACCCGTTCTGGCGCACAGCCAGGCGATTTAATTTGTGTCAGCGGCACCGTCGGCGATGCCGCTTATGGCCTGCAGCATTTAGGCCATCCGCTGCAAAAACGCCTGGACTATCCAACACCGCGCTGTCAGCTGGGTCAACAGCTGAAAGGCTTAGCCACCAGCATGATTGATATTTCAGATGGATTGGCGCAAGATTTGGGGCACATTTTAGAGGCATCGAATACCGGTGCAGAAATCTATTTGGAAAATCTGCCTGTCTCGGCTGAAGTTGCACAATTAGAACAAGAAAAAAAATATCAGCTGGCTTTAGCCGGTGGCGATGACTATGAATTATGCTTTACAATAAGCCCCAACAACTATCAGTTACTGATACAGCAAAAAATAGATGTAAATCTTACAATTATTGGACAAATTACCCAAAATTTGGGATTAACTTATTTACAGAATGGCGTAAATTGTTCCATTCAATTTCATGGGTACCAACACTTTGCATAAACCCGAAATTCATTTCCAGCACATGACATGGTTTGAACGCTGTGTCGTGTTTTGCGGTGTAGGCTTTGGTTCAGGGCTTGCGCCTAAAGCGCCGGGCACTTTTGGATCGGCTTTTGCTTTGCTGTTCATTCCTGCATGGCTCGCAATTGGCTACGTCAACACCATTATTGCCATTGCTGTTATGTCCCTCATCGGCATTTACATCTGCGGGAAAACTGCGCAGGTCATGGGAGTACATGACGATGGCAGAATTGTTTGGGATGAGTTTGCTGGACAATCCATCACCTTTCTGCCGCTGCTGTATCTGGGCAATATGAACTGGCTTTGGGTCCTGATCGGATTTGGCTTATTCCGCCTGTTCGATGTTTGGAAGCCTTGGCCAATCCGTGTGGTTGACCGTCAGGTGGGCGGCGGCTTCGGCATTATGCTGGACGATATCATTGCCGGTATTTGGGCCGCGCTTTGTATTTGTGTTTATTTTTATTTCACGTCTATATGATACATATTCCTAGGATTTACCATGTCTACTAGCGTAATCATTCTTGCCGCAGGCAAAGGAACCCGTATGCGTTCCAGCTTGCCCAAAGTACTTCAGCCCTTAGCTGGCCGTCCATTGCTAGGGCATGTAATCGAGACTGCAAAAAAACTTCAAGCCAATAATATTATTACCATTTATGGACATGGCGGCGACCTCGTACAACAAGAATTCAGTCAAGAACAAGTACAGTGGGTTGAGCAGGCAGAACAGCTGGGCACAGGCCATGCTGTTAAAGTGACTTTGCCTGTTTTACCTCAAACTGGCCAATCCCTGATTTTATCCGGTGACGTGCCGTGCATCAGCACCGATACACTGCAAAAACTGCTGGATGCTGCGCAAAATACCGGAATTGCTCTTGTGACGCTAACGGTTGCTGATGCAACAGGTTATGGCCGCATTGTTCGTAACAACGGTAAAATTCAAGCCATCATTGAACATAAAGATGCCTCTGAAGAACAGCGTAAAATTAAAGAGTTCAATACGGGTATTTACTGTGTCAGCAATGCCAAACTGCATGAGTGGCTGCCTAAATTATCCAATGACAATGCACAGGGTGAATACTATCTGACTGATATTGTCGCGATGGCAATTGCAGATGGCCTTGAAGTTGCTTCTGTAGAACCTGAACGCGCATTTGAAGTCGAAGGTGTGAATGACCGCGTACAATTGGCGGCTTTGGAGCGTGAATTCCAAGCCTATCAAGCGAAACTACTGATGCAGCAAGGCGTGCATTTAATCGACCCAAACCGCTTTGATTTGCGCGGGCAGCTGACCGCCGGTACGGATGTGCGTATTGATATTAACGTGATTATTGAAGGCGAATGTGAATTCGGTGATCACGTTGAAATTGGCGCAGGCTGTGTCATTAAAAATACCAAAATTGCAGCAGGCACTAAAGTGCAGCCGTATAGCGTATTTGACAGCGCAATCGTGGGTGAAAACACCCAAATCGGCCCATTCGCACGCCTGCGCCCAGGTGCAAAACTGGCTGCTGATGTGCATATCGGCAACTTTGTCGAAGTGAAAAACTCGAGCATTGGCCTAGGCTCAAAAGCCAATCATTTCACTTATTTGGGCGATGCCGAAGTTGGCGCTGGCTCGAATATCGGTGCAGGCACCATTACCTGCAACTATGACGGCGCAAACAAATTCAAAACCATTATTGGCGATGCCGCTTTTATTGGCTCTAACAGCTCGCTGGTCGCGCCTGTTAAAATTGGCAACGGCGCAACAGTCGGCGCTGGCTCAACCATTACCCGTGATGTCGCAGACAATTGCTTAGCCGTAGAACGTTCTCAGCAATTTGTCAAAGCAGATTATCCGCGTCCGCAAAAGATTAAGAAATAAGAGGGTTTTACTATGTGTGGTATTGTCGGCGGAATTGCTGAACGCAGCATTACAGAAATTTTAATTGAAGGCTTAAAACGCCTTGAATACCGCGGCTATGATTCTGCTGGCTTAGCATTGATTAACAGCGGGCATGTCCTTCGCGAACGCCGCGTCGGCAAAGTGGCCAATCTTGAAGAAGCTGTGAATGAATCCCATATTGCAGGCTCTTTAGGCATTGCGCATACGCGCTGGGCGACGCACGGCAAACCGACTGAAAATAATGCGCATCCGCATATTTCAGGCAATGTGGCTGTGGTGCACAACGGCATTATCGAAAACTATCAAGAACTGAAAGATGATCTTGAAGCTTTAGGCTATGTTTTCACTTCACAAACAGATACCGAAGTTGTTGCGCATTTAGTCAATGATGCACTGAAATCAACACTAAGCCTGCTGGAAGCTGTACGTCAAGTTGTGCCGCAGCTGAAAGGCGCGTATGCGCTGGGTATTGTGCATACTGACCATCCTAATGAATTGATCACTGTACGTGAAGGCTCTCCATTGGTGATTGGTGTCGGCATTGGTGAAAATTTTATCAGCTCGGATCAATTGGCATTGTTACCAATTACCAACCGTTTTATTTACCTTGAAGAAGGCGACATTGCCCGCTTAACGCGCACCAGCATTGAAGTATTTGTTGATGGCAACCGCGTTGAACGCCCAGTGAAAGAACTGGATGCAACGGTCAGCAATGCCTCTAAAGGTGAATATAAGCATTACATGCTGAAAGAAATCTATGAACAGCCTGAAGCGATTCAGCAAACGATTTCTCAAGCGCTGAATGGCAACAGCCTGCGTGCAGACTTCATGCAAAATGCAGAAGCGGATTTCAGCAAAATTCAGCAAGTGCAAATTATTGCCTGCGGCACCAGCTACCATGCCGGCATGATTGCCAAATACTGGTTTGAACAGCTGATTGATGTGCCTGCGCAAGTCGAAATTGCCAGCGAATTCCGTTACCGCTCACCAGTCATTGTAAACAATACACTGTATGTCTGCATTTCCCAATCAGGTGAAACGGCTGATACTTTAGCTGCCCTGCGCGATACACAAAAACGTGCGGCTGCCAAAGGCACAGATATTACGACAATGACCATCTGCAACGTTGCAACATCGTCTATGGTGCGTGAGACGCATTACAGCCTGCTGACTTTGGCTGGTCCTGAAATTGGCGTAGCATCTACCAAAGCCTTTACAACGCAATTAGCCGCGTTAATGCTGCTGGTGCTGAAAATCGGCCAAGTCAAAAACAGCATTAGCACTGAACAGATCGAAACCATCACTGCAGAATTGTGGCATACACCCAAAGTGATTTTGGATACGCTACAAAAAAATGATTCGATCCTCCGCCTGTCTGAATTGTTTAAAGAAAAGCAGCACTGCTTATTCTTAGGCCGCGGCACGCAGTTCCCAATTGCCCTTGAAGGTGCACTGAAGCTGAAAGAAATTTCGTATATTCATGCCGAAGGCTATGCAGCGGGCGAATTGAAGCATGGCCCATTGGCTTTGGTCGACAATGACATGCCTGTCGTGATTCTTGCACCGCAAGATGACATGCTGGACAAACTGAAATCCAATATGGAAGAAGTACAGGCACGCGGCGGCGAACTATTTGTCTTCGCAGATGAAAACAGCGGAGTCAGCACTAAGGACCGTCAGCACGTGGTTCACGTGCCAAGCGTCAGCGCTGTTCTAGCGCCGATCGTTTACAGCATTCCAGTACAGCTGCTGTCGTATCATGTTGCCGTATTGCGCGGCACCGATGTCGACCAGCCGCGAAACTTGGCAAAATCGGTCACGGTTGAATAATAAATTTTGATTAAGGGCTGGATTTCCAGCCCTTTTCCTGTCTGATCCTTGAGAATACTTATGACCAAATTGACTTGCTTTAAAGCTTATGACATCCGTGGAAAACTCGGTACAGAATTAAACGAAGATATCGCCTATAAAATTGGCCGTGCGTATGGCCAAATTTATCAGCCTAAAAAAATTGTAATTGGCTGTGATATCCGTTTAAGCAGTGAAGGCTTAAAACAAGCGACCATCAAAGGTCTGAATGATGCGGGTGTCAATGTCCTTGACCTTGGTATGACAGGCACAGAAGAAGTCTATTTCGGCGCCTTCCATCTAAACGTGCAAGGCGGAATTGAAGTCACAGCCAGCCATAATCCTATGGATTATAACGGCATGAAGCTGGTGCGGGAAAATGCCCGGCCGATCAGTGCTGATACAGGCTTAAAAGAGATTCAGGCTTTGGCTGAAGCGGGTGAATTCAATGATGTTGCTGTAAAAGGCAGCACAGAAAAGTACAATATTTTGCCTGAATTCGTCGATCATCTGATGGGCTATATTGACCCTGCAAAAATTCGCCCACTCAAACTGGTCGTGAATGCCGGCAATGGTGCAGCAGGCCATGTGATTGATGCCATCGAAGATAAATTTAAAGCGCTCAGCATGCCTGTAGAATTTATTAAAATTCATCATGAAGCAGATGGCACATTCCCCAATGGCATTCCCAACCCAATCTTGATTGAAAACCGTGACAGCACCAGCAAGGCTGTACTTGAACATCAGGCAGACATGGGCATTGCATGGGATGGCGACTTTGACCGCTGTTTCCTGTTTGATGAAAAAGGCCAATTTATTGAAGGCTACTATATTGTCGGCCTCTTGGCGCAAGCTTTCCTGCTGAAGCAATCTGGTGAAAAAATTGTGCATGACCCGCGCTTGGTGTGGAATACCCTAGATATTGTTGATCAATACCAAGGCCAAACGGTACAGTCAAAATCTGGGCATGCCTTCATTAAAGATGTCATGCGTGAACATAATGCTGTCTATGGCGGGGAAATGTCTGCCCATCATTACTTCCGAGACTTCGCCTACTGTGACAGCGGCATGATTCCATGGCTGTTAGCCATTGCGGTATTGTCTGAAACCCAGCAAAACCTCTCTGCACTGGTTGAAGGCATGATTGCCAAGTTCCCGTGCTCTGGCGAAATCAACTTTAAAGTGGCGGATACTCAAGTCACTATTCAAAAGATTTTTGATCACTTTGCAGATCAAAAACCTGAAATCGATCAAACAGATGGTGTAAGTTTGGATTTTGGCGCATGGCGCTTCAATGTCCGCGCATCCAATACTGAGCCATTATTGCGTCTTAATATTGAAAGCCGAAGAGATCAAAGTCCTAAGCCGATGCGTGAATATATAGAGTTACTGCATCAAATCATTACAAAATCATAATATTTATAATCTAAGAAAAGGTTAGATTAAAAAGCTAACCTTTTCTTTAAGTTTATATCAACACCATGAGCATCCATATGAAAAATTTAATTTTTTTTCTTGTTTTATTTTCAAGCAATGCTTACTGTTTTGATATTTACCAATATATTAAATGGAAAAATTATACGGATAGTAATGGAAATTTGATTTCCAATTCAAATCAATTTCAGAACTATTTAAAGCAACAGAATATTAAACCCATTGACGTTGTTTATCATAATAGATTCTTAACCAATGGAATCCCTGATGCTCAAAAGATTAAAATTATAGCTGAGAAAGCGTCGAAATACCCCAATATCCCAATTTCATTTGATATTGAAGTTGGAGACAGATTTCAACCTAAAACGGTTCTTCCTACTATTCAAAAAACCCTTAGTCTATATCATAAATTCGGGGGTAAAGCTCCTGTAGGCGTCTACGGCGTACTCCCTCAAGGACTCCCACGTACAGAAATTGTAGATAATGAAAAACGCCAAAAGTTCATAAATTTGAATCAAGCTTATGAGACTGTTGCTTCTCAAGTTAATTTTCTCAACCCAGTTATATATAATTTTAATATCAGAGATTTCAATGATTGGAAAAACCGAGTTGACTTACAAATCAGCGAAGCAAAAAAATATGCAAAAAAATATAACTTAAAAATTATACCTTATTTTTCAATTACATATATCACAAAAGAAAAAAGGGGAGAAAAAATTATTGAGCCTTTAACAGAACAAGAAGCCTCAAAAAGGCTAAATTATATTAAGTCAAAAGGAGTAGATGGAATAATAATATGGGATACCAATATTGGCACCCTAGCGGACTCTAGTGCTCCCATATTTAATTCACAACACGGGAGCTCGAAAGCACTTTTAAATTTTAGCAGATCTAATTGAAACCAGTAGGATTTTGCTTTTGCCAATTCCAGCTGTCTGCCAGCATATCCTTCAAACTATACTGCGGTTTCCAGCCAAGTTCTGACAGTGCACGCGTGTTGTCTGCAAAAGAGGTAGCAACATCACCCTCACGGCGCGGTGAAAATTCAAATGGAATTTCGATGCCATTGACTTGTTCAAAAGTATTTTTCAGTTCTAAAACTGAAGAGCCTTTACCCGTTCCAATATTCCACACTCGGCAGCCTGTTTGATTCAAGCGATTATTCAATGCGCATAAGTGTGCATTGGCTAAATCCACCACATGAATATAATCCCGCACCCCAGTACCGTCTGCAGTATCATAATCATTGCCAAAAATAGAGAGCTTCTCACGGCGTCCAACCGCAACCTGCGTTAAATAAGGCATTAAATTATTCGGAATACCTTGAGGATCTTCACCAATGCGGCTGCTTTTATGTGCACCGACTGGATTGAAATAACGCAGTAATGCAATCGACCAGCGTTCATCCGCCTGCTGAAGTTTCTGCAAAATCTGCTCAACCATTAACTTGGTATAGCCATAATTATTGCTTGGCGTGCCAGTCGGCATAGTCTCATTTAAAGGCGAAACATTCGCTTCGTCATAGACGGTAGCAGATGAGCTGAACACCAGCTTAAAAACACCTGCTTTCTCCATGGCATTAAACAATGAGAGCGAGCCTGCAATATTGTTGTCAAAGTACAGCTGCGGAAATTTTTGACTTTCGCCAACAGCTTTCAAACCTGCAAAATGAATCACTGCATCAATAGCATACGTTTGAAATAAACGGTCCAAAGCCGCTGAATCTCGAATATCGCCTTGTACAAATGTCATCACTTTCGTTGCGATGTCCTGCACTCTCAGCAAGGCTTCTTCTGAACTGTTGCATAGATTATCCAGTACAATCACTTCATGGTCCGCAGCTAAAAGCTCTATACAAGTATGTGAACCGATATAGCCAGCCCCGCCCGTCACTAAAATTTTAGCCATGCGTTTTTCTCAACAAAATATTCAATAAACCTTGTGTGGAAGCATCCAGCGCTGATAGATCATGCTGTTCCCCATTCAAAATTGGCAGCAGCTGATTGGCAATTTCTTTGCCTTTTTCTACGCCCCATTGATCAAAGGGATTAATATTCCACAGCACAGATTGTACGAACACTTTATGTTCATACATTGCAATCAGCATCCCCAAGCTGTAAGGATTGAGTTCCTGCATTAAAATTGTAGTGCTCGGCTGATTGCCTTCATATTTTTTGTAGTCAGGCAAATCAGATAATTCTGCCTGATCTAAAGCCTGATTGCCAAAGGCCAGCAACCGCGACTGCGCCAAACAGTTTGATAAAGCCAAATGATGCTGATCAATCAGCGCTTCAGCATTGTCTACATAGGTAAATTGCTTGGCATTATAACGCTGTACAGGCGCAATAAAATCACTGCTGACGGCTTGCGTGCCTTGATGCAGCAGCTGATAGAAGGCATGCTGTGCATTGGGTCCAACTTCCCCCCAAACAATCGGGCAAGTATCCCATTCGACCCGATCTCCACTGCGCTGAATAGACTTGCCATTTGATTCCATTTCCAGCTGCTGCAGATAAGAAGCAAAGTATTTCAAACGCCCATCATAAGGCAGCACCGCATGCGTTTGAATATCTAAAAAATTGTTATTCCAAGCACCAAGCAAGCCCATTAGCACAGGAATATTTTTTTCAAAGGGCGCTGTTTGAAAGTGCTGGTCCATGGCATAAGCACCAGCTAGCAAATGTTTAAACCCATCTACACCAATGGTTAAAGCAATCGGAAAACCAATACATGACCAGAGAGAGTATCGGCCACCAACCCAATCCCAAAGCAAAAACTGCTTTTCTGGCGCAATACCCCAAGCTGTCATTTTGTCAGGTTTGGTCGAGACCCCAATAAAATGATGCTTTAAAACCTTCGGCTCTTGACCCAAAGTTTTTTCCAGCCAAATACGGGCTGTTTGCGCATTGGATAGTGTATCAATGGTTCCAAAAGATTTTGAAGAAATCACAAAGAGTGTCGTTTCAGGCCGCAATTTATGCAAAATATCCGAAAGCTGGCTGCCGTCAATGGTCGAGACAAAGTGCATATTCAGTTTTTTTTGCGTCGCCTGCTTAAAGTCAGAGAGTGCATGCACTACCATCAGCGGGCCTAAATCAGACCCCCCTACACCAATGTTCACGACATCCTGAATCACCTCGCCTGTAGCGCCGCGGCATTGGCCATCATGAATTTTTCGAACCAAATCAAACATGCGCTGAAATTGCGCATGCACTTGCTGCGCAATTTCAGGATGTTCCTGATCATTTTCCGGCAAGCGTAATGCCCAATGCATTGCGGAACGGTTTTCTGTGCAATTGACTTCTTGCGTTGAAAACAGACGCTTAATCCAAGGGTTTAAATCTTGTGCATGCGCCCATTGCACCAAGGTTTTTAACACCTTTTGATCAACACGGTGCTTGCTGAAATCGAAAACGATCGGCTCTAAATTGACTGAAAAATCAGCGAAACGTTCTGAGTTTTCAGCAAATAAGGCCGTTAAATGTTTCAGTTCAAATTCTTTTTTTAATTCATTTAACTCAGAGATGACTGCTTGAGTTTCTTCAACTAGATATGGATAAGTTTGAATTGCCATTAACGCCCCACTCCCATATAAGCAAAGCCCTGTTCCTTCACGTAATTTGGATTATAAATATTACGGCCATCCAAAATCAGCGGATGACGCATGTTCTTTAATAAAGCTGAATAATTTGGACTAGAATACTGTTTCCATGCGGTTAATACACATAAAGCATGCGCCTCATTTACCGCATCATATTGATCTGTGCAGTAAATGAGGTCTGAACGGTGACCATAAATCTTTTCTATTTCCGCAAGCGCCTGCGGATCATGCAGTTTGACTGTGACACCCTGCGCCCACAATGCTTTTAGCATGGGATGTATGGGGGATTGCTGCACCCGCGCTGTATTTTCCTTAAAAGAAGCACCCCAAATTGCCACGGTTTTTCCCGTCAAATTGCCATGGTAATAATTCCACAATTTGGCAAACAAAACTTCTTTCTGCTGTTCATTAATATCCCATACCTGAGAGAGAAGCTGACTCTTAGCGCCACTGCCCGTTACGGTATCGACCAATGTTAGAATATCATGCGAAAAGTTTTCTCCGCCAAAACCAGCGCCAGGATAGAGGTAAGATGCCCCTATACGGCTGTCGGCCGCCATGCCTTGACGCACAAACTCAATATCAATACCCAGTTTCTCAGCGACAATCGCTAAATCATTGATATAACTGATGCGAGTGGCCAGCATCCCCGAAATACTCAGCTTGGTAAATTCAGCATCAAGAATTGGCATAAAAAGATACTGATTCGGCCTTGGATATATAGGACGCAGCAATTCTTTTACTTTGATCTGCACATGTTCGAAATCACAGCCTACGATCAGCTGCTCTGCTTGGCTAAAGCTAGCCAAACTGTTCCCTTCCTGAACAATGTCCGGCAAATAGATCCAATCATCTTCCGGCAGATATTGTTTAAACTTTTCCGTACCATGCAAACCCAGCGTTGAAGCATTGATCATCAGCTTAGGGTGAATAATCTGACGCTGGCCAAGCTCTTTCAGGATTTCTATACCAAAATCTTGTTCTGTAGGATTAAAGCTATAAACATAAGCATCAGTATCAACAGGCACATCCTGAAGAGTACAGTGCGTCAAAAAGCCATTTTTCTCTTGTGCGCTGAGCAGGTCTTGAAGTGTTTTATCTTGAGCATAAATATGTTCAGCAGAATGATGGCTTTTTAAAAAATTACACCAAAAAATCTCATGCCCGCAGTCTGCCAGCAAACCCGATAGCACACCTGAATATAGTGTCCTGCCAAATACTGCAATCTTCATGACTTCTAATCTCAGCTTACAGCTTAAGTTCTTGGATTAATGCTTTGAACTCATTGCCTAATTTAGGATGAGCAACACCGTAATGCAAAACAGCTTTCAGATAGCCAATTTTACTGCCGCAGTCAAATGTTTGACCTTTCATTCTATAGGCTTCGACCTGATCTGTTTGCTGCAGCATAGCAATCGCATCTGTCAGCTGAATTTCATTACCAGCGCCTTTAGGTGTCTGCTCAAGCAGCTGCATGATTTTTGCTGGCAATACATAGCGCCCAACCACTGACAGATTTGAGGGTGCAGTACCAACTGGAGGTTTTTCTACAATGCCTTGCATAACAATACTTTTGCCTTCTTCAGGAACAACTGAAACGTCAACAATACCATATTGGTCAACCAAATCATCTGGAACTGCTTCCACCATAATTTGTGAGGCCTGAGAAACATTAAAGCGGCCAATCATCAATGCTAGATCATTTTCCACATCATTAGATTGAACAAGCACATCAGGAAGCAAGACAGCAAAATCATCATCGCCGACAATGGCTTTTGCGCATAATACAGCATGGCCTAAACCTAAAGGCTGCGGCTGACGCACACTCACAACACTGACATGCGGCGGTAAAATTTCAGTGATCTCTTTTAACAGGTCATCTTTCTTTTTATTGGCTAAGGTCGTTTCCAGTTCAAAATTTCGATCAAAATAATTTTCAATCGATGCTTTAGAGCTATGGGTAACCAAAATAATTTGTTCAATGCCTGCAGCTACTGCTTCTTTCACAACATATTCAATTGCTGGACGGTCTACGACTGTGACCATTTCTTTTGGAATGGATTTGCTTGCAGGTAAAAAACGGGTGCCTAAACCTGCAACGGGGAGAATAGCTTTCTTAATCATAATCTAGATACTTATTTACAGCGATAAATTTAAATTTTGTTTTCGTGCGCAGTTTTCGGCTTTTCAATAGGTGTGCTGGTAAATCTCTCTGCACCAACCATCTGATCAGGGGAATTAATACCTTCTTTTGTAACCATCACCTTAACTGTCTTAAACATAATCTTAAAATCAATCAAAATTGTCTGCTTTTCGACATATTCAACATCTAAGTCAAATTTCTCTTCCCATGACAAATTATTCCGTCCGCTCACCTGTGCCAAACCCGTCATACCTGGTTTAACTTCATGCCGACGCATTTGATGAGGGGTATAATGTTCTAAAAAATCTTTCATTTGCGGACGCGGGCCAACAATGCTCATATCTCCTTTTAGCACATTAATCAGCTGAGGCATTTCATCCAGACTTGTTGAACGCAATTTATGGCCAAAAGGAGTAATGCGTTGATCATCTGGTAATGGATTACCCTGCTTATCTACAGAATCAAGCATTGATCTAAACTTTATCATTTTGAAAATTTTAGCATTTTTCCCTGGACGCTCTTGATAAAAAAAGACCGGAGACCCTAAATTTTTACGAACTTTGCAACAAACAAACAAAAAAATAGGAGATAAAATTATTAAAGCAAAAGTTGCAATAAAAATATCTAAAGAGCGTTTCATTTCACCCCCTCAGGTTCAAAAAAACATATTTGATTAATCTACTTTTTTAAAATTAGATTTTGTTAAATTCTAACAAAATCTAATATAATAATTCGAAAAAATTACAATTTTAAAACTTTTGAAAGTGCTTTAAACTTGCTGCGAATGATACCTCTAATTGCATAATGAGAAAAATAGTAAATACTTTTAAATACATTAAGTTTTTCAATATTTCTATATAAATACCAATTATATTGAGCTGCTTTTAATTTATTAGCTGAAATCGAATCTTTACGAACAGTATAACCTGCTAAATCAAGAGGTAAGCAATAAGCATAAGGCACAATTTTTAAAATTTTTAACCATAACGCAAAATCTTGGCGTTTTCTAATCAGTGGAAAATATACCTTTCCAATTATATTCGTATCATACATTGCTGTTAAGCAACCGATCACACATGTTTTCAATAATTCATGATAATTAACTTTTAATGGAAAATTTAAGTTATTTAATAAATTACCGTCCTCATCAACTTGATGGTATTGGGTATATGTTAAAGCATAATCATTATTTAACATAAAATTAACTTGCTCAAAAAGTTTTTCCGGCAACCAAGTATCGTCACTATCTAAAAATGCAATAAAACGACCATTTGCGGCTTCAATACCGGTATTTCGTGCAACAGCAGCACCAGAGTTTTTCTCTAGTTTTATTAATTTAATTCGCTGGTCAATCTGAATAAAATTATTAACAATTAAACAAGAATCATCACTTGAAGCATCGTCAACAATAATTAACTCCCAATCACTATAGGACTGATTTATAACAGATTCTATTGTTTTATTTAAAAAACCAGATGAGTTGAAAGATGGGGTGATTATTGATACTAAATTATGCATAATTAACGTCTTGAAAAAAACCCTTTAAAAATAACCTTCAAAAAGGAAAGAAAACCTATTTCAGAATATTTAAATTTTTTTAAAGAAAATATAAAACAAATAGGAATACCATATAAACCAAAGACTCTTTTTATCATTGCACCTTTAGCTTCAATTAAAGACAACTTATTAAATTGACCTCCAGAAGACTCTTTTGGATGATAAACAATAACTTCAGGAACAAATCCTATCTTAAGTCCACAATTTAATGCATCAGCAAGAAAAATGTATTCTTCACTTGTAGCAAACTTGCTGCCTAACCCAAAATTTTCATCGAATTTAATGTTTTTATTAACAATAGCTTCTCTACGAAATGCAACTTCAACAGATGACACTTTTGCTAAAGATAACTTAGAATGCCAAAAAAATTCATCTTTATAATTTTTAAAACTCTCACCATCAGGTGTTTCTACTTTAAAAGTTAAAATATCAGCTTCTGGATACTTAACAAAAGATCTTGTCACAATATTTAAGGTTTCAGAGTCAAAATAAACATCATTATCACTCAATAGGCATATATCTGCACTTGCATTTTCAATGCACTTGTTTCTACTTTTTGATAAGCCAGTTTCAAAATAATTCTTAAATCCATCAACCTTATGCTCTTCAATTAGGCATTGATTAACAATTATTGGCTCGTAAGGTAACATACCTTTTTTAATAAATAATGGTTGTACGCCATACATTGTCGAACATAAAACTTGAATTTTCATATACCACTACCTTTTTTAATAAGATTATCCTTAGAGTTATAAAGATATAGATAAAAAATCACTAAAAGTAACAACTTATTATAAGAAACAGCAAACAAAATAATTTCACCTTTGTAATGCAGTAAAAAAGATAGAACACCAATTAAAAGGACTAATTTTTTTTCATCTTGACTATTTAGTTTGAAATACACAAACAGCAAAAAAAAGGCAAAAGCGAAGTAAAATATTATTGAGTTGATCGCTCCATAAAATAGAGTAAACCTCATATATCCCGCATCTGTACGCATATAATAAGCATTACCATCCATATATTTTGCATCACCAATCAACAATTGTTTTTCACTCAAAGGGAAATACATTTTCTGCAATATATCTGTTGAGCTAGATCTAAGCTCACCATAATCTATATAATTAAAAATAGGCTCCATACTATAATTATATAAAACAGATAGAGCTGCTGGCTCAATTACTGAGTTTCGTATACTAATCAAATACGATAAAATAAAGACTAATGAAATAAAAGTTAGGAAGATTAATCTTAATATTTTAGTTCTATTTAAATACAGTGCCCAAAAAAACAACCCAGCAAAAACACCCAATAATGAGACTCGACCTGCACTAATTGATGCAATCAGCCCCAATGAAATAACTAAAAGAAAATATATACCACCAATGTAATTCTTCTTATAGCTATAGAATGTTAATAAAACAAATAATGCCATTACAACAGAAAATCCAAAAGCAGCACTATCAGCAAGACCTAAACCTCTAGCTCCAGAATAGCTATCGAGCATACGCTCAGTTAAAGCACTATCTTTAGTATATGTCATTATAAAATCAGAAAAAGTTGGATTTAAAAGCATTGCCAACACAATTAGTGATTGTATAAAAAAAATACTAGATAGGAAGACAAAAAAATCTTTCTTATTATAGTTTTCTGAAAAATATATACTTAAAATATAAGTTGCAACTACTGATAGAATCACATTTGTTTTAGTAATTAATATTGAAAAATCATAAACACCTGAATACGCACCCCATAAACCACAAATTACAAAATCATAGATCAGAAATAATACGATATAGAAAAAAGGCTTGCTTGATTTTAACAACCTCTTACCATAGAAGAAAAAACCTAAAAAACACAGTAAAGCAGTTAAAATTTGAGCTAAAGAACCTATTGGAGTCTTCATTCCAAAAATAAAAAAGAAAGTTATAAAAAAAACAATATAACATTTATAATTTTTAAAAATAAAATTCATAAGATTCCACGATTCAAAGCAATCATCCTTTAAATTTATATTTAAGGAAAGACAACAGATAAACTAAATTACCTTTTACATCACAAATATTAAAAAACAATTTCACAAAAACATCTTTTAAATCAACTTTAGACTTATCATAATAAAACAAATGATTATTTAATGCTGATTTATACACTTTATCATTAATACAATGCTTTTCCATAAAAAGCTTCTTGGTATCAATAATTTTATTAATATTTTGATTACTTATACGATTCAACTCATGGCTTCTATCAACATAATATGTCGCCTTTCTCAATTTAAATATATCACCTAAACTGCTAAGTCTAAACCATAATTCTAAATCTTGCCAAGCCCTAAATTTTTCATCAAATCCGCCCAGTTTTCTAAATACTTCAGTTTTAGTAAAAACTTGATTTCCAACATAATTAGCAAAATACAGATCTCGTGTTTTAATCACTCTTTTTGACAGCAAATAACTTACATATTCATGCAATTTACTCTTCTTAGTATCGCTATAATTTGGTGTAAACAATGCCACACAATCTTTAGGCTTTATAGCCCAACTTTTAACAAATAGCTCAACTCTTTGAGAAGTAAAGTAATCATCATCATCAAGACCCGTTATGTACTCCCCACTAGCAGTATTTATAGCCATATTTCTGCTAACACATGCACCACTATTTTTATCTTTAAATATTAATATTATTCGAGAATCTTCTTTTTGTATTTCTTTTAAAAAATTCCGCGTATTATCTGTGGAAAGATCATCCACAATAATAATTTCCAAATTTTTATAAGTTTGATTCCTAACAGAATCAATTGCACGCTTTAATAACTCACATCTATTATATGTAGGTATATACACGCTAACTAATGGCTGATTCATTACAAAAATCCTTAAACAACTTTAAGATATTAATTAACCACCTGATTAATTTTTTGACCTATTGATATCCACATTTCTTCAATTTCATTTTTTAATCTCAATGCAGCTTGTGATATTTCTTGCTTTCTTTTATCCCTAAATGTCTCATCTGCAAATTTCTCAATTTGCAATTCAAGAGAATTTATATCACCCAAGTCATCAATTAATCCATCTCTATTAGAAAAATCCTGAAATAATTCTGGATATTTGTGCGACCATCCAGCTCCTATACATGGTACCCCTTGCGACATAGAGCTAACTAGTGCATGAAATCTTGATCCAATTACAAATTCGGCTTTACCCAATATATATTTTAAAACTTTGGGATTTTCATGCTGTACAACACCTATATTATTAGCTATTTCACCTAATGCACTAACAACTTTACAATCTTCTTGAGCATCATGAATAACAAATAACGGTGTTAAATTATTTTTTTTAATATGTAAAATTGATGTAGCAAGAAAATTTAAATATTTTTCAGGACTATCAGACTTATCTAACATTCTAATATTTGGAACTATAGCTACAAATTTTTCTGGAAGCTTTACCGCGTTATCTTCTTGAGGTGAAATAGCAATAGTAAAATCAGGAGCTTTCTTTATTAAATTTGCACTTTTATCTACAACTTTATTTGCATAGTTAAATGATTGATTATCCCTAGCAAAAACCATTTCAGCACGTTGAAAGAGTCTTTTCACTAAATCATATACAGCTTTGTCATTAAATGATCCTAAAGCTTGTGGAAGCATAATAAATAACTGAGAATCTCTATATCCTTCGTTTAACTTGCCCAATAATCTTTTTCCTGGATTTACTCCCCATTGATCAGAAAAAGCAAAACCTGAGGCATCAAAAATTACATTTACATTTTTAGGGTTGATAATCCTTTTATTAAGAAAAGAAGTTAACAAGGTTAAAAGTGGTTTTCTTTGCCGCGATTCAATACGTGATGATGTATAAAAGCCATATTTATTAATTTCTTTATATGTACCAAAAGTAGAACCAACAATAATTTTAGAGTTAGGGTACATAAGCTTTATTTTATCTGAAATCGCTATAGCCATTAGTTCAGCCCCTCTATTATGAGTTCCTGTACCATGTATCTCAAAAACTATTTCCTTATTACTCATTACTCTGCACCTAAATTATTATATGTACGTATTTGACTTAAAGGTTTTTTTGTTGAGTTAGCCACCATCCCTTCTGGATCAGGATGACCAAAAGCAATCAACATTATCGGACGCTCATCTGCAGCTAAGTTTAACAATTTTGCCATTTTAGTTTCCAGTTTAGGAACATCTGGCCAGTTTAAACAACATGAGCCTACACCCTGTACTTCCAATGCATTGATGAACGACATAATTGCCAGAGAGCCATCGATATAAATCAAATGGCGGTCTCGCTCATGATAATAATTCCGTAATTTTCCAACTACGACCGCAAGACAGGGAATTTGCTCTCCAAAACCTGCAGTGCCCATAGGAAGCTTAGCTAATTCTGATACCAATTGCTTATCATCAAATATACGGAACTCGTATGGTTGTCTATTGCAAGCAGTGGGTGAATAAGCGGCCACATCAATTGCTCTGTCAATAATTTCACGTGATACTGGAGCATCTTCAAACCAACGTACAGAACGGCGGTATTTAGCTAAAGTCAATAATTGATCATAACTAATATCTGGTGTTGTGGTCGTTGAGCGTAAATAGGGGATTTTAGATTGTACATTGTCATCTTGCGGTACAGATAAAGAGGCTTTAATAACAAGATCTCTTAATGGATCAATTACTGGGTGACTTGGAGTAATAGCCATATACTCCTGCAAGACATCACATGCCCATGCCAATTCACGAGCCTCAACCACATTAGACTCAACAGCGCGTATATAGGCATCTACCGTTTCTTCTATGTAGTTCAAACCAAATGGGACACGACGTGGCCGCATCAATAAGCCTTTTTCAAGCCTATGGGTATTACGGCGCAATAAGCTGGTATTAAAAATTGGATTTTTGAGCGATTGAGCATAAATTTTTTTGCCAGTCAATACCGCACGATGCTCCCATCCAAATCGCCATTGGAATGCATAATACAAATTGGACAAAAAGATACTATTGGCTGCGATATTAGTAGCAATATCATCTATTTTTTCCAATATTGCTTTAATAAATTTTTTGAGGGATTGGAACAATTTTTTTGGTAGACTCATTTGACTATCGTCCCTATTATTTTCAAATATTGCTGTAAGATATTTCTGCCTTTTGGCAAAACCAAAACTACCATAACAAATAAAATCAGATACATAAGACCACTAATAAGCAAATG
Source organism: Acinetobacter sp. ANC 3813 (assembly GCF_002135435.1). Lineage (GTDB taxonomy): Bacteria > Pseudomonadota > Gammaproteobacteria > Pseudomonadales > Moraxellaceae > Acinetobacter. The sequence continues at coordinate 93,826 of NZ_NEGK01000010.1, forward strand.
CATTAACGGCTGGTTAATGTCTGTCATCCAGTACAATTGCACCCAATGCATCAAGGCTGCTGCCACAATCGAGGCAATAGCTGGAATTGCAATTGATGAAAAAAAGTCACTCGGATTAACAGGAGTATCTTTAAAGAAGAAATAGAGTGATGGGTAGATCAATAAGTAGTTAGCAATGGCATAAGCAGCTGCTACGCCTTCTGCACTCCAGCGCACTCCAATAATAAAAGCAATGCTAACCACAATTGCATTGACCACACCCCATAGCACGTATAATCGAGATTTACCTAAGCTAAGTAGGACCAACCCCCTCAATGTACCAACTGGCTGGATAAAACCACTGATACCAAGTAATACAAAAATCGGTACAAGCTGTTCCCAACCTTTACCCATGGCAACAGTGACTACGTTTGAAGCATTCACAACCAAAAAAGCCATTAATGGCATGGATAAAAAAGCCAGCAAAGTAGCAATTTTTTGGTAATAGGCTCTAAATGCTATTGGCTCATTTTGTAATTTACTAAGTACAGGATACGCAACCGAATTAATCGGTTGTCTTAAACTAGCAATCGGCAACATCATCATTTGGTAGCCGCGACTGTATAACCCTAAAGTCACTGCCCCCCATACTTTTCCAATCAGGATATTGTCTAAGTTGCGATGGAAATAATTCACTAATTCAAAAATAGTAACATTCGCACCAAAGCCTATGAGCTCCCGCATGCCTTCTGTCTTTTTAGGGCGGCTGGGGCGAAATTTTGAACCAAAAAAATACATCACTGTAGTAATTATTGCCCCAATGACTGTACCCCAGGCTAATGCCCAAAAACCATAACCGCATATAGCCATTACAATTGAAACCACCAAGGTGGCCACCGCCCCAGCTATATCTGCAAGAACTTTAGGCTTAAAGCGCAATTCACGTTGCATTAAAGCAGAATGTTGCGCCCCAGCGCTAGAAATCAAAAAAGTACTGGACAATACCATAAGAACAGCTTGTAACTCGGGACGCTCATAAAACCAGCTGATTAAGGGAGCACACAACATGGTTATAATTGTTAATAAACCGCCAACAGCAACATTTAACCAGAATAATGCATTGGTTTGATCATAAGTTAAATCGCCCTTTTGAATGGATGCAGTTGATAACCCCATATCGCGAAACAATTGCATAAATGAAGTAATCACCACCACCATAGCAATCAGACCAAAATCATCTGGCGACAGCAAACGAGAAAGAATGATAATCGATGCAAGCTGTAGCGCGATTTTAATTAATTGGGCCACCATTGTTAAGGCACCACTCTTAACCGCTTTTTTTCCTAAGTCTGACCTGGAAACTTTTTCCGTCATGGCAATCAGTCTGCACCAAACAAATCGCGAGTATAGATTTTTTCAATCACATCATCTAAATCGCCAACCATACGGTTTGTGATAATGATATCTGCTTGCTGTTTAAACTCATTTAAGTCATTAATGACTTGAGAATAAAAAAATGTTGTTTCTTTTAAATTGGGCTCATAAACGATAACTTGAATACCTTTTGCTTTTAATCGCTTCATTACACCCTGAATAGCAGATTGTCTAAAATTATCACTTCCTGCTTTCATTACTAAACGATAAATACCAACTGTTTTTGGCTGCTTAATTATAATTTGCTCAGCAATAAAGTCTTTACGTGTCGTATTTGACTGGATAATAGCCGAGATTAAACTTTGTGGTACATCTTGATAATTTGCCAGCAACTGTTTGGTATCTTTCGGTAAGCAATAACCGCCATAACCAAAAGATGGATTATTATAATGTGCCCCAATGCGCGGATCTAAACCAACTGCCTGAATAATATCTTTGGCATTTAAACCACGAAGTGCACAATAACTATCTAATTCATTAAAGTAAGCTACACGCATAGCCAAATACGTATTCGAAAATAATTTAACTGCTTCTGCTTCTGTTGCATCCATGAGCAGAACTTCAACATCTTTTTTCAAACATGCTGACTGAAATAATTGACCTATTTTAGCACCAACATCCGATTTATCACCAACGACAATGCGTGATGGATACAAATTATCAAATAAAGCCTTACCTTCACGCAGAAACTCTGGAGAAAATACAATTGTTAAATTTGAAAATAAGTTCTGCATTTTTGCAGTAAAACCCACAGGAATAGTCGATTTAATTACAATAATTGCCTGACTATGAATCTGATTGAGATCTTTTAAAACTTGCTCAATTGAACTTGTATCAAAATAATTGGTTTTTTCATCGTAATTCGTTGGAGTAGCAATAATAATATATTCAGCACCTAAATATGCCTTATTCGTATCCAATGTAACATTAAAATTAATTTCTTTCTTTAAAAGATATTGCTCGATTATTTCATCTTGTATAGGTGATTCTAGTTTTTCCAATAATCTAACGCGGTTTTCATCTATATCTAATGCTGTTACATGATGCTGTACTGCAAAAAGCATCGCATTCGAAAGGCCAACATAGCCAGTACCTACAACTGTTATTTTAGACATCTATTGTCACCGCTCTTATTTCAAAATAGACACACATTTTCCAACTAATCCATGTGCAACTATTTATATAATGTTTTATACTGAAAATTAGTAAAATACTTATAATCATTCAAAATGATTATTAAGTTTAGAATTTAACGGACAAGATTATACATATTTTTTTTATTAAAACTTAAAAAATCTATATCCATTTATATAAATAAACAATTTAATATAAAAATCACGATTTATTTTTCTTACAAACATACCCATCCACATGTTTTTCAAGAATATTCCAAATATTTTCAGAACTCTCACTCATACATTCAATCTCAAAATTTTGATAAATATTACGCATTTCATTTATTCCATAAAACTTCTCAAAAGATTTTAAAATCCTTTCATGTCCAGTTTTTTCTACATTTTCAGAATCAATTAATAACTCTTCATATAATTTTTCACCAGGACGCAAACCCGTAAATTGAATCGCAATATCACCAATGCCTTTATCATCAATCGGTTTAAACCCGCTTAATCGGATCATTTGTTTCGCCAAATCTGCAATTTTAACCGACTCACCCATATCCAATAAAAATACATCACCGCCAGTTCCCATAGCACCTGCCTGAATCACCAGCTGTGCTGCCTCAGGAATCGTCATAAAATAACGGGTTACTTCTGGGTGCGTTACGGTAACAGGTCCGCCCTGCGCAATCTGTCTTTTAAACAAAGGAACGACAGAACCTGACGATCCCAGTACATTGCCAAAGCGAACGATGCTGATTTGTGTTTTTTGCTGCTCTGCGGCTAAGGCCTGACAATACAATTCCGCCATGCGTTTAGACGCCCCCATCACATTGGTCGGACGGACTGCTTTATCTGTAGAAATCAAAACAAAGGTTTCAACACCCTGCTTTACCGCAGCATCGACACTGCGCGCTGTGCCTATTGAAGTATTATAAATGCCTTCAAAAGGGTTAGCCTCCACCAGCGGCACATGCTTATAGGCTGCCGCATGGTAAACCGTTTGCACGCCATATTGTTGCAAAATGCGTTCCAGCTTAGGCTGATTGGTCACAGAGCCTAAAATCGGCACAATTTCCACACCTTTGCCCTGCATTTCACGGTCAATGGAATACAGTGCAAATTCGGACATTTCAAACAGCACCAGCATTTTAGGCTGATGTTTGACAATCTGCCGGCACAGCTCAGAACCAATCGAACCTCCTGCTCCTGTTACCATCACCACTTTGTTTTTAATGTTTTTTTCCAGCAGCTCAGATTTGGGGGGCACTGGATCGCGGCCTAAAAGATCAATAATATCCACTTCTCGGATATCTGACACCTGCACTTGCCCATCAACCAATTGAGTTACCCCCGGCAACTCCATGATTTTCACATCCGCAGATTCAAAAACTTCAATGATGTCTTTTTTACGGGCGCGTCCGACAGAAGGCATGGCCAGTAAAATTTCTTCAATGCCAAATTTACCCAGTTTTTTAAGCGCGCTCTTCGGCGCAAAAATTTTCAAGCCGCTTAAGGACTGTCCCTGCAGCGAGGCTTTATCATCAATAAAACACACCGGCAGATAGTCATCTGAGCGTTTCAGCGCTTCTGCAATTTGCTGTCCAGCCAGCCCTGCGCCATAAATCGCAACCCGTTTGCGGTTCTGCTTTTTCACAAAAGTTCTAAGCGTGGCATAGCGGATGACCGCGCGGCTCCACCACATCCATGAAAACAGCACAAAACCGTACATCAGCGGAATGCTCATGGGAATAAACGCTGCATCCAGCTTTTTCAGCGCATATAAAGCGACAATTTGAATAAAGGTCGCAATTGATATCCGCAGCAGATAATCTTCATTAAACGAACGCACAATCGCGCTGTAAATGCCCAGCAAAGCAAAAATGGCCACGCCAAAAATGCCGACATAGGCATACCAAAAATCCAGCCCAGGCATAACGGCCACATCTGGCTTGGCTAAACGGATGGCATAAACCAGCCACATCATTAGGGGTAAAACACAAATATCCATCACCACCAAAACAATCTGTTTTTGACGGCGCGGCAATGATGCAATCGCTCGAATGATGTTTTTCACAAATAGCTCAAATGGAGATTAGGTAAAATAAATAAAGGCGTAAATTATACGCCTTTTCGGGATCAAATACTGCCGATCACCTGCTGAATGGCATTGACCATTTTCTGTATGCTCTGCTCGGACAGGGTTGGATGCACCAAGAACATTAGACTCGACTCACCCAGCTGCTTGGCCTGCGGCAAAGGCCGTGCCGGACGCCAAGGCGTGCCGTCAAAGGCTTTTTCCAAATACACTTCTGAACATGAGCCGCTAAAACACGGCGCGCCCAAGGCATTGATTTCCGCCATAATACGGTCACGCGACCAGCCTTCTGGCAAAGCATCCACATTGACTTGCACATAGCATTTATAGGCCGCATGCACATAATCTGCTGACTGTTTTGCCACTGTAAAATAAGGACTCTGTTCAAAGACTGCCTGAATGCAGGCCATATTGGCATTGCGCTGTGCTGTCCATGCTGGCATTTGTTTGAGCTGCAAGCGGCCAATGACGGCTTGCATTTCCATCATGCGCCAGTTGGTGCCAAATGAATCATGCAGCCAGCGGAACCCCGGCGGGTGCTGCGTGTTATAGACGCTGTCATAGTTTTTGCCGTGGTCTTTATACGACCACATTTTTTTCCATAGCATTTCATCATTGGTGGTAACCATGCCGCCTTCGCCGCCTGTGGTCATAATTTTATCTTGGCAAAATGACCATGCGCCAATGTGGCCAATAGAACCCGCAGATTTGCCTTTGTACATCGCGCCATGCGCCTGCGCGCAGTCTTCAATCACATAGATGCCGCGTTCTTGCGCCAGCTGCATGATCGGGTCCATATCGCACATCCAGCCGGCCAAATGCACACAAATAATAGCTTTGGTCTTGGGCGTAATCACCGCTTCAATGGTACGGCGTGAGATATTCTGTGAATCCAGTTCTACATCTGCAAAAATAGGATTGGCGCCTGCAGTGACAATTGAACTGGCCGAAGCCAAAAAAGTGCGTGAGGTGACAATCACATCATCCCCCGCGCCAATGCCTAAAGCTTTTAAAGCCAAATCCAGCGCAACTGTGCCATTGGCAACCGCAACGGCATGCGCTGTTCCTGCAAAGTGCGCAAACTCCTTTTCAAATTCACGGCATTCCTGACCTGTCCAATAATTGACTTTATTCGACAATAGAACCTTTGAAACCGCGTCAGCTTCCGCTTGGGTAAAACTTGGCCACGGCTCAAATGCAGTGTTTAACATGGAATTTTCCTAAGAGTTATTTCTGTTTGGCAGGCATAATCCGCGCAGGATTACCCGCCACCGTTGCACCCGCAGGCACGCTTTTGGTCACGACCGCGCCCATGCCGACCACAGCGCCGCGGCCGATGACCAAGGGCTGATCAGGTATGCCCTGCTTAATCACAGCGCCTGCGCCAATATAAGCATGATCTTCAATATGAATATTGCCGTTGCATTTTACGCCGGGCGCGAAAGTCACGAAATCCCCAATCACGCAGTCATGCTCAACATAGCTGTATAAATTGGCGTGAAAACACTTGCCGATTTTAATATTTGAGGTGATGCTGACAAAAGGGCTTAATGCTGCGCCAATGGCAATATCCGCCTGATCCATCAATACAATATTGTCTGCATAAATGGACCAGAGCGAAATGCCGTCCGCCTCTAGACGCAGCGCGATTTTTTCACGGACACGGCTGTTGGCAATCGCAATCTGTGCGTATTTTTCAGATGCAGGCTCATTTAAAAACGCTTGATAGTTCATGGCGCGGTGACCATTCACTGCGGCAATCGAATCCAGCGCATCATCAATAAAGACAATTTCTGAAGTATTCTGTTCACGTGCTAATTGCTGGCGAGCCACAGGCATTAAACTGCGCCCGCAGCCCGAAGCGCCATAGATGGCATACAGCTTAGTCATCTTTATGCTCCGGCGTGCCTCTAAATTTGCTCATGGTGGCTTCACCTTCGGCACTGATGTCATCTTTGGACAGCACTTTTTGCACTGTTTTCAGCATAATCTTAAAGTCCAGCCACAGTGAGCGGTTTTCGACATACCATGTGTCCAGCTCAAACTTTTTTTCCCAAGAAATGGCATTGCGGCCATTCACCTGCGCATAGCCGGTAATCCCTGGGCGCACATTATGGCGCTTGGCTTGCTCAGCATTGTATAAAGGCAAATATTCCATCAGCAGCGGACGCGGGCCCACAATGCTCATTTCACCCTTAATAACATTCCACAGTTCCGGCATTTCATCCAAACTACTTGAACGCAGCATTTGTCCAAAGGGTGTCAAGCGCTCACTGTCCGGCAGCGGATTGCCTGCCGCATCCACTGCATCTTTCATGCTGCGGAATTTAATCATTTCAAAGGGTTTGCCATCTAAACCTGGGCGCACCTGACGGAATAAAACTGGCGAACCTAGATTCTTGCGGACCTTATAGGCCACCAAAGCATAGACAGGAGACAGCAGCACTAGCGCAGATGAAGCAATCACAATATCCAATACGCGCTTTAACATTGATTCTCTCATTTCTTTTGCCGCGCTTTTTGCAGAATTGGTCCGCTCAAAGCATCATTTATTCACTACATCATCCACGGTTTAAAGTGATGATGCGAACCGCCGCGCTCTACTTTAAAAGCTCTGCCCGCTGGCTGAACATTTTAACGCAGAGGTGCTGGCTTATATCATAACTTAAATATCTGTCCAGCGTCTGTTGACCGAACTGCCTGGATTATTCATGCTCAGCACTTTGGCATAATTGCCTGCTGCCGTGGCATTTTCAGGAATATCCTTGGTTACTACGCTGCCCGCGCCAATGGTGGCATTGCTACCAATTTTGACCTGTTCAATGATGCAGACATTGGGCCCTATATAAACATTGTCGCCAATTTCCGCGGCTTTTCGCCCACCATTGGCGCCAATGGTGGTAAATTGCGATAAGTTCACATTGTTGCCAATCACCGTGGTGGGATTGACCACCAAAGGCCCGCCATGCCCAATAAACAAACCATAGCCGATTTCGGTGCTGGTATGAATATCAATGCCGTACTGCTTTTTTTTATAATAATAAATGGGATAAGCCAGTTTCGCCCAAATGCTCTGAGCGCTGGCCAAACGCAGCCAAAAGGAAAAATTAAAGCCGCGGTTAAAAAAATAGGTTTTTAAAAATGATTTATAACTGAGATTTCCCGTATAGCGGTATAAATCACTTTTTATATATTTTAAGGTCATCTAGATCGCCTCTTAAATTAAGTGAATCGCCTTTAATGGATATCCATTTCAGCCATCATGTGCTTATTCACTTGATGCACATCATATTTATTCAGCGCAATTTCCCGCGAACGCTGCCCCATATATTCAATCAATTTCGGATCTTGAATAAAATACTGTATGCACTGCACCAGCTCATCGACTGATTTCACTGCCACCAAATAGCCATTCACGCCATTGGCCACGGTTTCACGGCAGCCTGGCGCATCGGTGGTAATCACTGCGCGGCCCATCGCCATGGCTTCCAGCACTGTCCGCGGCGTGCCCTCACGATAGGATGGCAAGACATACACCGAGCTGGCGGCAATCGCAGGACGTACATCACTGAGCTTACCCCAGTAATGAATTGCGCCTTCTGCAATCCACTGATCCAGTTCTGCTTGGGCAATGGCTGAGGGATTATCATCAATCCAGCCCACCAAATGAAACTCCGCTTCTGGGTGTCTTGCTTTGATGATGCGTGCCGCTTCAGCATATTCACGTACGCCTTTGTCACCGAGCAATCGTGCGATCAGCAGAAAAGAGGCTTTGACCACACCCGCATCATTATTAGGCAAAGGCATCACATCAAAATCCTGTACATTTACCCCTGAACCATTCACCACCACTGTAGATGTGTGGGCGGTCAGCAGCTGCATGTCTTGAAACAGCTTGAGGTCATCTGGATTTTGAAAAAAGACTTTATGCGCATGTTTCAGCGCTTGGGCATACAGACTATGCACCAATTTTTGAAATACGCTGCGCTGACCCGATTCAATATTTTGAAAGGCATAGCCCAAACCTGTAATGAGTGCAAAGCGCTTTGGCGCGCGCGCCAGCCAAGCCGCCAGCGTGCCGTAAATGACAGGCTTAATGGTATAGGACAGCACAGCATCCGGCTGAATTTGACGAATCTGCCGATAGATATTTTTGAGGAGTTTTAAATCCGCCAGCGGATTGGTGCCCGTGCGCTGCATTGGAATTTCATGCAGGTGATAACCCAAAGCTTGCAGTTTTTGCTGTTCTTCCGGAAAGCTTGCAAACTCAGGCGCCATGATATGAATCTCATAGCCTTGGGCAGCAATGGCTTCCAATAATTTACCGCGAAAATTCAGCACGGAGGGCAAAAAACTGCTGATCATTAAAAATTTCATGCCTGTTGGCTCCACACCTGCATATATTGGCGGCTGACGGTTTCAATACTGAAATTCTGTTCAACCCGTTCACGCGTCGCCTGTTTTAAGGCGTGTTTTTCTGCTTCTGATTTTTGCACATAAGCCAAAATTGCATCGGCTAAAGCTTGTGCATTACGCGGCGGCACAATTGATCCTAAGTCCTGCACAATATATTGCGCATCACCGACATCAGTACTGATGCAAGGCAGACCTGATGCCATGGCTTCAACCAAGACATTCGGAAAACCTTCGGTAATCGAAGTCATGAGGAATGCATCGATGGATTGATAAAAAGCGGGCATATCCGAGATTTGATCAAGCAACTGTACTTTTTGGCTGTCCAGTTGATACTCCTCAAATAAGGCTTTGACTTCCACGTTATCTAAACTCGCGCCACTACCTGCAATTTTAAAGATGATATTTTCACCTCTTAATAAGCTCATAGTTTCAAACAAATAAGGATAGCCCTTTGCAGGATGATAACGCCCAGCAAAGCCAATCACCGTCGGCTGATGCAATTGGGGATTGGGCTGGAATTTATCTAAAAACACCCCATTGGCAATCACTTGGCTGTTGCCATTTTTAAAACCAAAGGCCTGATGCTGCTCTAATGAAGAATGCGCACAATAAATAATGCTGTTGGGCTGTTTGGATAAAATTTTACTTAAGCCCAAAGCAATTTTGGTGCTGATGGATTCGTCTTTCGGGGAAGCAAGCGAATGATGAATGCCCCATACTACCTTTGGTTTTTTCGCTAAGCCAATGGTGCTCAAACTGGTCAATGCATTGGCATGATACATCCAGCATTGCGCCGTTGCTGGCTGCAGTTTTTTGAGCAATGAACGTAGCTTGCTCACCGTACCCAGCGTATTAATACCATTCCAGCCCAGCGCATAATGTGCCTGACAGCGATCAAGCGTGCTTTGATACACCTCAGAAGTTTTCATTAAAGCAATGATCACATGTTCGTATTGGTGTTCAGTGTATTGAATCAAACGCGCCAGCATCATTTCAGCCCCGCCCACGCCTGCAAAATTGGTGATCACATGCACCATCAATGGTTTGCTCATTCTGCAGACTCCATCATGTTCAAGTACTGCTTCAGAACCGTTGCTTTGTGGAATTGCTGAATATGGGCTTCAAAATCAGCTACTGAATACTGTACATAATCAGAAAAAATTGCCTGTTGCATGGCTTGCGTCAAACCTGCTTGATCATTGCATTCAACTAATAAACCAAACTTGGAGGTTTCTAAAATTTCCATCGGCCCACTTGGACAGTTGGTACTCACTACTTTCACTTTGGAAGCAAGTGCCTGAATCAGTACACCCGGTAGACCTTCCCAATTTGAGCTTAAAACAAACAGCGATGCATATTTAAAATAGGCATAGGGGTTGGAGTCAAAGCCAGGTAAATCTACCACGTCTTTTAAACCTAAGCCCGATACCAAAGCTTCGAACTCAGTACGCAGTTCCCCTTCCCCTAAAATAATCAGGCGCGTATCCGCATGCTGATCATGTAAAGCTTTAAAAGAACGAATTAGAAAACCAAAGTTTTTTGCTTCAGTCAGGCGACCTACCGCCAAAATCACTTTATTAGTTTGATTCAGTGGGTTGCTATTAAAAAAACGATGTATGACAGGCGCTTTGAGTTTTTCAAAATAGGCATCATCCAGTACAGGGTTATAAATGGTGCTCAAATTGTTTTTTTTATAAGCATAATATTCACGAAAATCTGTTTCTACACCTTTGGAGACACAGATCACTTGCTGTGCCATCGGATAGGTCCAATCCACCAAGGTTTTCAGCACAAACTTAGCAAAACCCTGCAATTTCATATTTTTTGATGGCGTGGACACTTCACGAAAAATCAAACGTGTATTGACGCCTGCCAGCTTTTTGGCAATGCCCGCCACAATATTGGTATGAGTTTGCGTTGCCACTAAGCAATCATACTGTTCAACTTTCAGCTTCATTTTTAACGGTTTGATGCTATTCATCACTCGACCGCAATTAAAATTCACCAATTGAATTTTCGGGCTGACTTCAGGCAAGAGTTTGGCTTTGTCATCGGTTACATCGCATACACCCAAATGAATATTCAGGCCTTGCTCGGCAAAGCTATTCGCCAGTTGAATGACCGTACGTTCTGCACCGCCACCGCCCAAGCTTGGCAAAAAGAACATGACTTTATTCAACATAATCAGACCTAGTTTTTAAAATGGGAGAATATTAATGCGGTGTTTTAGAAGCTTGAATAGCCATGGCGCGTTCAACCCGCTCACGATAATCCATGATGCCTGCAAGATCACTATCACTCACACAAGTACTTTGAATTTTGGCTTGATAATCGACAAAACTCGACACCACTTTGGCAGGTACACCAATAGCTACACTATTATCAGGAATGTCTTTGGTGACCACTGAACCTGCGCCAATCACCACATTTGATCCAATGCTCACGCCCGGCATGACAATGGTATTGACCCCAATAAACACATGCGAGCCGACTTGAATCGAGGCAAAGCGCTGATAGCGTTTGCCTTGCGTATCTTTCACCAAACAGGTACTGCCGTCATGGGTAATAAACTTCACCCCTGAGGTCACGGTGACATGATCACCAATGGAGACTAAAAAGGGTTCTGAGCCCCAGCTTTTAATATAGATTCGGCAGTTTTCACCCACTTTCACCCCTTTTTTACGCGCATAAGCCACACTGCCCTTTGCCATAAAATAAGCAAGATCGAACAGCTGTCGAAAAGCAGAAACCATAAAAGCCATATGCAGTACCTGAATGAGGCGGGTCAACTTAAAAGGAGAAAAATAAGTCAGCTATTTTACGCTGAAAATACACTTTTCGATATGGATGCCAAAATCACTATAAAAAGGAGGCTACAGCGATTTGATTTTTTTAGCAGGAATGCCGACATACACCCCGGATTCATCCAAAGGCTTCGACACCAGACTGCAAGCGCCAATCACTGAATCATTTGGAATCGTCACGCCATCGAGCACCGTGACACGCGCGCCAAGCCAAATATTTTCACCCAGACACACGCCTTGTTTAGTGATGGCATCTTTCACCAATAAATCAGGTTCGCCAAATTTATGATTGCTGGCAATCAGGATGCTTTGCGTGCCAATACGCGTGTTGTCGCCAATGCTCACACCGCCGCAGCCATTGATAAACGACTTGGAATTGATACTGACATCATGCCCAATACTGATCTTGCCACCAAAACATTTAATATAGCAGTTTTCCCCAATAAAACTGTTGTCGGCAATCTCCAGTACTGCGCCTTGCTCGACAATTAAACTGACATGATCGCCAATATAAACATTTTTACCAATCTTGACCTGACCGCTAATATCCACCGTACAGCCTTTGCCGAAATAGCGGAATTGCGTGCCGAATGCCTCGTTATAAAATTGCTTGCGGCATTGTGCAGACAACCAATTCATCAGTTTTAAAAGTTTAAAAAACATCAGCCTTTGTTTCTCCACACCACATATAAAATGGCAAAGTTATAAAAAATCAGCGCAATCGGCACAGCCAGCAGCATTAAAACCTTATCATCCAAACACAAATACAGCCCAGCGAATAATGCAAATTTAATGAGCAATTCTACGATTTGCAAACGGAATAAGATTTGGCTATTGCGCTTGGCAATTAAATAGGCTGAGCTTGGCGGATTACAAAAAACTGCCCAATAGCCCAAAGCCAAAATTTGGAAATAGGTTGAAATACCGACCCATTCACTGCCAAAAACCCATAAATAGAGCGATTCAGGCAAGATAAAGAAAATTGCAAAAAGAGGCAGTGAAACCAAACTCAGCAATACACTGCTTTTCAGTGCGGCGTGATTGGATTCAGTATTTTTAAATTTACGAATGAAAAACTGACGTAAAGTCTGTGAAATCAGATTGATCGGAACACGTAAGGTACGCTCGACAATGGCATAGAACCCCATCGCTTGCACACCAACAAAATGCGACACCACATAGTAGGGTAAGTTATGCGAAAAACTATTCAGCAAGGCATGTGGTGTATTGCTATAGATAAAATCTTTGTAGTTTTTAAACGCCCACCAACTGACTTGGTAAAGCTGATATTTCAATATGAAAAGCAACATCGCCACGATCATCAAGATCGAGCTGAGATTATAGCTATTCAGCAAACTGATCTGCATAAACAGCGGCAAACTCAGCTGCACCGCTAACACAATTGCACTTCTAAAAATATTTAAGCCTGCGCAAAAATATTCTTTATGCGCAGCAAATTGATAGTTATAAATGCTTTGAATCAAGGTATTGGCAAGTACGCCCGTTGCCACAGCAAATGCCATTTCAACATTTAAAATCAAGCTGATGACAATGCCGCTGATGGCTGCAATTACCGTTGAGAAAACAGCACCCTCAAAAATCAGGCTTTTTTTATCCTGTTCTTCGGCAACCAACAGCGCTTGATCCAAACGTAAATTGGCTACTGTTGAAAGCACACTGACCACCGCCAAGGCAATGCCATACGCGCCAAAGTCCTGCACGGAATATAGACGCGTTAAAACAGGAAGTGCGATAAATGTCATTATCGCACCTGCCAATAAACTCAATGTAATCAGTCCAATGGACTGATATTTTGCGAAGAGTTTCGCAATCATCAGTTCAAGATCATTTTAAATTATTGACGTACCATCGCATGGCCAATTGAATGCCTTCCGCAATTTTAAACTGCGGCGCATAACCCAAATACTGCTCAATTTTGGCAATGCTGGCTTGCGAATGCCGCACATCACCCGCTCGAAATTCACGATAGACAGGATCACGCTCAAAGTTCACCGCATTTTCAGCCAAGGCCACTTGAATCGCACGGTACAAGTCGTTCAGTGTGGTACGGTCACCCACCGCCACGTTATAGACCTGATTTTTGGCATCATCAGAAGCTGTCGCCGCCAAAATATTGGCTTGCACCGTATTATCAATAAAGCAGAAATCACGGCTGGTTTCACCATCACCATTGATGAAGACATCCTCTCCCGCAATCATCGATGCCGTCCATTTTGGAATCACTGCAGCATAGGCGCCGTTTGGATCTTGGCGCTGGCCGAATACATTGAAGTAGCGCAGACCAATGGCTTTAAAACCGTAGCTGCGTGCAAACACATCCGCATACAGTTCATTGACATATTTAGTCACTGCATACGGTGACAATGGGTTGCCAATGTTTTCTTCCACTTTTGGCAATGCAGGATGATCGCCATAAGTCGAACTGCTGGCTGCATAGGTAAAGCTTGAAACACCCGCATCGCGCGCAGCGGTCAGCATATTCAAGAAACCGCTGATATTGGTTTCATTGGTGGTGATCGGATCGGCAATTGAACGCGGCACAGAACCCAGCGCTGCTTCATGCAAGACATAATCCACGCCTGCACAGGCTTTTTGGCAATCTTCGAATTTGCGGATATCACCTTCAATAAAGCTGAATTTCGCCCATTGCTCAGCGGTCACTAAGCTTTGCACTTCATCGAGGTTATGTGGATGACCTGTCGCGAAATTGTCTAAGCCCACAACTTTTTGATTCAGCTTCAGCAAAGTTTCAAGAAGGTTCGAGCCAATAAAGCCTGCAACACCTGTGACTAACCAAATTTTTGGGTTTTGATTTAATTGCTCACATATAGTTTGATATTGGCTCATTCTCTTCTGTTTCCTTAAAATTATAAACGAATGTCAGATTCAGCTTGGTCTAACACATATTTTAAATCATATAAAATGTGTGCTTTTTTACCTAATGCACGAATTTTCTCTGCACCCATTTTTTTAAACTGTTCATGCGCAACAGCTAAGATTACTGCATCATAAGCGTCCGCTTCCACAGACTGCACAGGGCTGATGCCGTATTCATGCTCTGCCTCTGCCGCATCGACCCATGGATCATAAACGTCGACATTGGCATGATATTCTTTCAACTCATTTACAATGTCGATAATGCGGGTATTGCGGATATCTGGGCAGTTTTCTTTAAAGCTTAAGCCTAAAATTAAGACTTTAGCGCCTTCCACTTGAATGCGTTTCTTCAGCATCGCTTTGACCAGCTGAGTCACCACATAAGCGCCCATGCTGTCATTTAAGCGGCGCCCTGCCAGAATAATTTCTGGGTGATAGCCAATCGCCTGCGCTTTATGGGTCAAATAGTACGGATCGACACCAATACAGTGCCCACCGACCAAGCCTGGACGGAACGGTAAAAAGTTCCATTTGGTACCTGCAGCCTGCAGCACAGCTTCGGTATCAATGCCCATTTTATTGAAAATCAACGCCAATTCATTAATTAATGCAATATTGACATCACGCTGGGTGTTTTCAATCACCTTCGCCGCTTCTGCGACTTTAATGCTGGCGGCTTTATGGGTGCCCGCTTCAATAATCAAGTTATAAACCTGATCCACATAATCAGCCACTTCAAGCGTTGAACCTGAGGTAATTTTTAATATATTGGTGACACGGTGCAGTTTATCGCCTGGATTAATACGTTCAGGACTATAGCCTGCATAAAAATCCTGATTGAATGTTAGGCCTGATACTTTTTCTAATACCGGAATACAGGTTTCTTCTGTGGCGCCCGGATAAACTGTTGATTCATAAACAACAATATCGCCTTTCTTTAACACCTTGCCTATGCTTTCTGAAGCTTTAATCAAAGGTGTTAAATCTGGCTGCTTATATTCATCAATTGGGGTCGGTACAGTCACAATAAAAAAGTTGCAGCTGCTTAAATCTTGTAAATTTGCACTGTAGCTTAATTGAGCAGCCTGCTTTAACTCTTCCGGAGACACTTCCAATGTATGGTCTTGACCGTTTCGAAGCTCATCAATGCGTTTTTGATGAATATCAAAACCGACTACCGGCACTTTCTTACCAAATTCAACTGCTAACGGCAAACCCACATAGCCAAGTCCAATAATTGCTATTTTTAGTTCAGAGAGTTGTAACATATAGACGCCTTGCCATCGATGCAGAGTGATTCATCGTTAGATTGAAATAGCCCTATAATATAGCAGAAATCACTCTTCAAGTGATGCTGTAAATGCCGACTGAAAGTAGCAGATACGTCCGGCAAGCATAGATCGCCAGCTTTTATTTACAAAAATATATTAAAAAAAAGCATTTTGATTATTTTAATTTTCAATTATTTGAATATTAAAACGCATTTCAAACAATAATAAAGCGGCCGTTCACACAAAATCAAAAATCTTATGAAACAATAAAATCTTATGTTATATTAAGCAACAGTAATGGTTAAAAAATTATACCATTTTAAATATATATTTTGGCTATATTAGCCTGTCTGATGAAGACTGAATTATTTTTATAAATAGGATTTGATTTAGCGTGAACTTCTACCGTTATAGTTTAATTGCTGCTCTGTCTTTAGGAGTCACGGGCTGTGCTATTACTTCAGGCCTGCAAACCTATGATCTGCCCAGCGAAGGCGTTTTCCAGACAGACCTCGGCACTCAAGTCAATGTTGTAAAGTTGACTCAGGAAACTTTAGCTGCGGTTCAGCCAGCTCAAATCAATCAGCAAAGCTATGCACATTTATTCCAAGCCGGACATAAAAATTACCGATTAAGTTCAGGCGATATATTGTCTATTTATTTATGGGCTTATCCTGAAATTACTCCGCCTACCAATACAATAAGCAATGAAGGCGCGATTAAATCTAACGGTTATCAAATCGATCAAAACGGCTATATTCAATTTCCAGTGATCGGACGTTATAAAGCAGCCGGAAAAACTTTAAATCAAGTTAATCAGGAACTGCGCAGCCATCTTTCACGCTATTTAAAAACGCCAGATGTCGTTGCACGTGTCTTATCCTATCAGGGGCAACGTTTTTCTGTGCAAGGAAATGTCATGAAAGGCGGTCAATTTGCGCTCAGTGACCAGCCCATCAGTTTATATACTGCTTTAGGCATGGCTGGCGGCATCAATACTCAATATGGTGACAATACCGCCATCACTTTAGTCCGCCAAGGCCAAACCTATAACCTGAACAGTATTGAACTGGAAAAAGCAGGCTATTCGCTGCATAACCTGCTCATGCAACCGAATGACACGCTGTACGTTAACTCGCGTGAAAATCAAAAAATTTATGTGATGGGCGAGTCTGGCAAAAATCAATCTTTGCCGATGCGTGACCAAGGCATGACGCTGAGCGATGCGTTAGGCGAAAGTTTAGGCATAAATCCAGTTTCTGCAAGCCGCGGTAAAATTTATGTAGTACGCAGCAGTCCAAATAATCCAATGACTGAAATTTATCATCTGAATTTAACCAGTATTGGTGATTTTGGCCTTGCTAATCAATTTAAGCTGCGCAGCAATGACATTATCTACGTTGATGCTTCAGGCTTGGCTCGCTGGCAACGAATTGTCAACCAAGTTATTCCTTTCTCTAACATGATTTATAATATGGATCGTTTGGGGCAATAATGCAGATTAACAATATTTTAGTCGTCTGCATTGGCAATATTTGTAGAAGCCCCATGGCCGAATATTTTTTAAAACAGGAATATCCGCATTTAAAAATTCATTCTGCCGGCATTTCTGGACTGATTGGCCATGGCGCTGATAACAAGGCGCAGTTATGCATGCAGCGTCTAGGCATCGATATGTCAGAACACGTTGCGCGCAAACTGAACAGTGAACTGATTAAACAGGCAGATTTGATTTTGGTCATGAGCCAAAATCAGCAAAAATATCTTGAGCAGACTTGGCCCTTTGCTAAAGGCAAAACTTTCCGCCTCGGGCACTGGCAAGGCAGAAATGTGGCAGATCCCTATCGGCATGATCAATCTGTATTTGATGAGACTTGTCAGCAAATTCAACAGTCGGTTGCAGACTGGCAAAAACATATTTAACTAAATTTAAAAGACAATTATGAGCCAAAATACGAATACAGAAGATACCATTGATTTAAAAGAGCTGTTTTTTTCTTTAATTGCTCAATGGAAACTCATAGCGCTTTGCGTCATTTTAAGTTTAGTTTGCGCCTTGCTGTATTTGCGTACAACATCCGATACCTATTCTGTTGATGCTTTAGTGCAAGTAGAAGAAAGCAAAGGCGCCTCAGCTGCGCTATTGGGCGATTTGTCCAATATGATTGATCAAAAGCAGCCAGCGCAAGCAGAAATTGAAATTTTAAAATCACGTTTGGTTTTAGGCTCAGTCATTCAAAATCTGAATTTAGATCTCAAAATTTCTGGCACAGAAAATTCATTCATCGATCGCTTATTTGCACCGCATGATTACACTACAGAATATCTTCATAAATCTGTACTGTTTAAAGATGATGAGAGATCTTTTGATGTTCGCAAATTTGATATCCCTGCTGCTTATAAAGATAAAGCTTTAGAACTGCGTTTTGAAGAAAACTCTCTCACTTTAACAAATCCAAAAACAAAAGCAGTAGTTTTCAAAGGCAATATCAATGTCAACAATCAGCTGCGCACAGCTGATGGCTTATGGCAAGTGTCTATTTTCAGCCAAGATCAGCTCAAAGATGTTTATCAGATTGAGAAACAGTCTCTGCCAGCCGCAGTAGACAGTATTTTATCCAATTACTCAGTAGCTGAAAAAGGCAAAATGACTGGTGTGCTTGGCCTGAATTATCAAGGTCAGGATAAAGAACATATTACTAAAGTATTGAATTCGATACTGGCTGCTTATAGTCAGCAGAATATTGAACGCCGGTCTGCAGAAAGTGCGCAAACATTAAAATTCTTGGATGAGCAGCTGCCTGAGCTGAAAGCGCAACTAGATGTAGCAGAACGTGAATTCAACAAATTCCGTATTAAATACAATACGGTTGATGTCACTAAAGAGTCCGAACTCTACCTTACTCAAAGTGTCACTTTAGAAACACAAAAGGCGGAACTGGAACAGAAAGTTGCTGAAGCTGGCGCCAAATACACCAGTGAACACCCAGTGATGCAGCAAATGAATGCGCAGCTGAACGCATTGAATACTAAAATTACAGATTTAGAAGGCACATTAAAACAGTTGCCAGATTTACAGCGCCGTTATTTGCAGCTGTATCGTGAAGTTGAAGTGAAGACTCAGCTGTATACTGCCCTGCTGAATTCATATCAGCAATTGCGTATCGCCAAAGCAGGTGAAATCGGCAACGTGCGTATTGTCGATACGGCTGTTGAACCAATTAAACCAATTGCGCCGAAAAAATTAATCATACTCATCCTTTCAATCTTTGTCGGCGGTTTCTTAGGGACGTTATTAGCCTTGCTGCGCAATATGATGCGTTCAGGAATCAAAGACTCGACACAAATTGAAAATGAACTGGACCTGCCAGTTTATGCCACAGTTCCACGCTCACCCATTCAAGAAAGCCGTATCAAACTGCTGAAAAAGAAAAAGCATATTCCAGTGCTTGCAATTAAAAATGGCGAAGATATTGCAATTGAAAGCCTGCGCAGCATGCGTACAGCAATTCATTTTGCCTTAAGCTCAGCCAAAAACAACCTGATTATGATTTCTGGCCCAGCGCCAGAAGTGGGTAAATCATTTATCTCGACCAATTTGGCGGCTATCTTGGCGCAGAGCAATAAACGCGTACTGATTGTGGACGCTGATATGCGCCGCGGCTATCTGCATAAATATTTCAACAATGACAATCAGCCTGGTTTAGCAGATTACCTCAATGGTTTACAAGAATTAGATGCCATTGTCAAACCAACTGAAATTGCTGGCTTGAGTGTGATTACCCGCGGTAAAAACCCAACCAATCCGTCAGAGTTGCTCAGCTCAGCAAAATTTGCCGCGCTGCTGGAACAGCTGTCACCCATGTTTGATCACATCATCATTGACACACCGCCCGTTCTGGCTGTAACAGACGGCATTATTATTTCGCAATTTACCGGCGTAAACCTTGTCATTGCCCGTTATGCGAAAACACAAATGAAAGAGCTGGAATTGACACTCAACCGTTTTGAACAAGTCGGTGTTAAAGTAAATGGCGTCATTCTGAATGATATTCAAAGCACGGCAAGCGGCTATGGATATGGCTATAACTACTCTTATGGCTATACGGCCGCTAAAGATCAGGATTAATGAGAAATCCTTCAAAAAATGCCAGTGTTCTCACTGGCTTTTTTGTTTTTTAAGGGATAAATTCAATAACTGTGTTTTTTGGATTATTGTATGAAAAATGTTTTATATATTCAGTGTTTTATAGAATAATAACCTTAAGATGACTATGATAAATTTCTGAGCCGCAGTGACTATAAACAAACTGCCGCTGAGAAAAGTCTGCTAAAATTTCGGCAACTTTTTACATATAAAATAACTGTGGGAAAATTTATGAGTAAGGCCCTACCCATTGCTGTCGCTGTTCTACTAGGCGGTGCTGCACTTGTTCCAGTTTACTATGCAACTCAAAAACCTGCAGTGCAGGCTGCTACTGCAACGCAGCCATCTGCAAATGCGTCTGCCGTAGAAAAAATCAGCTATGCATTGGGTTATGAAGTTGCGCATCAAACACCGCCAGAACTGAACATTGACAGTTTTGTGACTGGTGTCCGTGCAGGTCATGCGCGCGCAAAACCTGCATATACTGAAGAAGAGCTGCAAAAAGCATATGCTCAATTCCAGCAGGAAATGCAGCAAAAACAGCTTGATCAAACCCAACAGGCAAAAAGCAGCAACGATTCTTTCCTTGCTGAAAATGCAAAGAAACCTGGCGTGAAAACAACAGCTTCTGGCTTACAGTATCTCATTACCAAAGAAGGTACAGGCAAACAGCCAGCTGCCGACTCAATTGTGACAGTCCACTACAAAGGCCAGCTAACCGACGGCAAAGTGTTTGACAGCTCAATTGACCGCGGCGAACCGATTGAATTTCCGCTGAACCAAGTCATTCCAGGCTGGACCGAAGGTTTACAGCTGATGAAAGAAGGCGGAAAAGCGACTTTGTACATTCCGTCAAACTTGGGTTATGGCGAGCAAGGTGTCCCTGGCACAATTCCTCCAAACAGCACTTTAATTTTTGATGTAGAACTGATTAAAGTGAAATAACAAAAATGACAAGGAGAGCCAATATGCTCTCCTTTTCTTTCTATTTTGGAAACATTATGAAAATTCAAATGACCATGCTCTGCCTTGCTTTATGCGCAAGCAGCACCTTTGCCAAAGACGTGAACAATAAAAGCAGCGTATCTGAGCAAGTCGGATACAGCTTTGGCTACTTGATGGGCCGCAGCAATGCAGATGCCATGAAAGATATGGATATCAATGCATTTATTGAAGGCTTAAAAACGGCATCTCAAGGCAAGGCGTCTGCGCTGAGCGATGAGGAAATGAGCCGTGTGCTAACACAATATAAAAAACAGGCCGAAGCGAAGCAGCTGATTGAGCTGAAACAGCAAGCCGAAGCCAATGCGAAAATCGGCGCTGCATTTTTAGCGGAAAATGCAAAAAAAGACGGCATTAAAGTAACCAAATCAGGCTTGCAATATCAAGTCTTAAAACAAGGCAATGGCAAGACGCCAAAAGCCAATTCAATGGTCAAAGTCGATTATGAAGGCCGCTTGCTGGACGGCACTGTCTTCGACAGTTCAATTGCGCGCAATCAGCCTGCCAGCTTCCAGCTGAGCCAAGTGATTCAAGGCTGGACTGAAGGCCTGCAGCTCATGAAAGAAGGTTCAAAATACCGCTTTTTCATTCCAGCCAATTTAGCATATGCGCAAATCGGTTCAGGTGATGTGATTGCACCCAACAGCACATTGATTTTTGATGTTGAATTGCTCGAAATCACCAAATAAATCATTACAAAATTTTCAGCATACAGCGCAGGACCGCACTGTATGCTCTTAACGCACTGCCATTTTTCAACATCATATTTTTTACAGTTTTTTCCACAGTTTTTTCTTCTGACTTTTAATGATTATATGCATGATCATGATTAAAATCATCTCATTATGCTTTAATCATAAACGACCACTTAGATAGGGACAGCGACATGGCACTGAAAATCAAAACACGTGAAATTGAATATACTGCAGCCGATGGCGCTAAGCTGATTGGCTACTTTGCAGCGCCGGAAACTGATGCTGCAGTCCCTGGTGTCATTGTTGCGCCAGAATGGTGGGGCCGCAATGAATACACAGAGCAACGTGCACGTGAGTTGGCGGAACATGGCTATGCAGCTCTTGCCATAGATATGTATGGCGATAAAAAAGTAACCACGGCGTCAAGTGAAGCTTATGCATGGATGATGCAGACTTTTGAAGACCCTGACACGATTGTGAATCGCGCATCAGCAGCTTTAAGCACACTCGCGCAGCAAGAAGAAGTCAATGCAGATCAGCTGGCGGCCATCGGCTTCTGTTATGGCGGTAAAGTCATTTTAGATTTAGCGCGTTCAGGCGCAAACCTGCAGGCTGTGGCAACTTTTCATGCCAATTTATCACCTAAAGCGCCTGCGCAAGAAGGGGCTGTTAAAGCTGAAATCCTTGTTCTGCACGGCGAACTGGACAGCATGGTCAGTTTAGATGATGTTGCTGCATTTAAAGCCGAAATGCATGCCGCTAAAGTAGAACATGAAGTGATTGTTTTTGAAGATGCCAAGCATGGATTTAGTAATCCGCTAGCAGATGAGCGCGCCAAAGCCAATGGTGTTGATTTAGGCTATAGCGCAGCCGCTGAAAAAGCCAGTCTGGAAGCCATGTACGAACTGCTGGACCGTAAATTAAAGTAATCATCCTGCGTTCTTACGCAGTAAATTCTGATTTGGAGGATTTAAAAATGACTGAGAATAACTGCCCATACTGCAATTATGATGACTTTGATGTCATTGCTCAAAATGAGTTTGGTGTGATCTTGCCGGAACCTCACAGCCTGTCTAAAGGTCACAGTGTCATTATCCCTCTGCGTCACGTCAGCTCCTTTTTCGATATTACCGACAAAGAACGGAAAAGCTTAATGTCGCTACTGGAACAGGCGCGCAATGAATTAACGCTGCGCCATCATCCAACAGGCTTTCATATCGGCTTTAATGACGGCAAAGTTTTTGGCGAAACCACCGAACATGTGCACATTCACATTATTCCACGCTATGAAAATCAAACCTTAGCGCTGGATGAACGCTGGGGCTTCGCGGGCTAAGCGCTTCACAAAAAAGGATCTTCGGATCCTTTTTTATTTCAGCGCCAGCATCTTTGAATATTCCGCTTTTGCTGGAAGCGGCTTAAATATTTCCATGTATACTGACGCAGTTTTTTCTATTTACCGTGCAATTTTATGTTTGTATTTTCAGATGCCCTGCTGGCTTGGTTTGATGTGCACGGACGCCATGATTTGCCGTGGCAGGTTGCAGATGATCCTTATAAAGTCTGGGTCTCTGAGATTATGCTGCAGCAGACCCAAGTCAAAACGGTACTGCAATATTTTGAACGTTTCATGGAGCGTTTTCCTACGGTCCAGGATTTAGGCCAAGCGCAATGGGATGATGTCGCGCCTTATTGGGCGGGCTTAGGCTACTACGCCCGCGCGCGCAATCTGCATAAAGCTGCAGGCATCGTCACTCGGCAAGGTCATTTTCCAGAAAATTTAGAGCAGTGGATTGAACTGCCAGGCATTGGGCCATCGACCGCGGGCGCACTGATGTCGCTTGGACTGCGCCAATACGGCGTCATTATGGATGGCAATGTCAAACGTGTCTTGGCGCGCTTCTTCGCCATTGAAAATGATCTGTCCAAACCGCAGCATGAACGTGAAATGTGGGCCTTGGCTGAACAGCTTTGCCCAGAACAGCGCAATCATGATTATACCCAAGCCATTATGGACTTAGGCGCAACCGTCTGTACCCCTAAAAAACCGCTGTGCCTGTATTGTCCAATGCAGCAGCAGTGCAAAGCGCATCAGCAAGGCCTCGAAACAGAACTGCCTTTTAAAAAGCCGAAAAAAGCCGTGCCCATTAAACAAGCCGAAGTGATGCTGATCCGCTGTGAAGATGAATGGCTGTGGATCCAGCGCCCCAGCAGCGGACTTTGGGGCGGGCTTTGGTGTCTGCCCATTTTTGATCAGCCGCAGGAATTATTGCAGCAATCGCAAAGTCTAGGCTTAAAGCCAATCCAGCAGCGCACGCAAATTTCACATAGCTTTACCCACTTTACCTGGCTGCTGGATGCTGCTGTCTTTGAATTGCCTGCAGAGCAAAAAGAACATGCCGCTATTGAGCTGAATGGGCAATGGCTCAGTCCAGAGCAAGCGGTTGCGCTGGGCATTCCGACCGCCATGAAAAAATTGATCTCTGCCGTCAATCTATGACATAGTCCATATAGGCCCGCAAGGCAGCTGAAAATAAACATAGAAGGAAATGTGTGTGCTTCGCTTGATTGCCCTGTTTATTGCTGGATTTCAAATCATCTTACTGGCTGCCTGCACCACTGCGCCAAAACGCCCGCCGTCATCCACCCTCCCTGCAGATCAGGTTCAAAAGCTCAAATCTATGCGTCTTTCCAGCACATTGCCTGTGCCTGTGGCAGATGTGCCGCGCAAGATACTGAAAGACACCTGGGGCGCCTCACGCAGTCAAGGCCGCAGCCATGAAGGCATTGATATTCTGGCTCCACGTGGAACAAAAGTGTACAGCGCAACTGAAGGCCTGATCGCAGACTTACGCAATAACAATTTGGGTGGTAAAGTGATTTGGGTGATGGGACCTGGCGGATCATGGCATTACTATGCGCATTTAGACGGTCACAAACGCGGCCTGAATGTCGGTGACCGCATTAAAAAAGGTGATCTGATCGGCTATGTCGGCAATACAGGCAATGCGCGCAGCACCGCTCCGCACCTGCATTACGGCATTTACCTTAACGGCAAAGGACGCGGTGCAGTCAACCCATACCCATATTTACGTTAATTTTAGGAAATATTCATGTCAGAAGCATTGATCAACCGTCTAGTCGAATTTGCTGAATCAGGCAATCAGCAAAAAATAGTCTTAGCTGGGCAAAACCATCAAGGCTGGATTATGGAAATTACCGAAGAAGCCCTGCTGATCAGCACAGGCTATGCCGACAAAGCCGGCAAAGATGTTTGGATCCAATTTACAGATTTACCGCAGGCGGAATTATTTTATTGGGATAACAAAGCTGACCAATGGACTGCCTTCCAGCTCTAATCTCGCCTTTCTGGAGCCTCAACATGACAACTCAACGCTGCGGCTGGTGCTCCAGTGATCCGCTTTATATTGCTTATCATGATTTGGAATGGGGACGCCCTGTACACGATGAGGCGCATTTATTTGAAATGCTGTGTTTGGAAGGACAGCAGGCTGGACTGTCGTGGATTACGGTTTTAAAAAAGCGCGAGGCCTATCGGCAGCATTTTTTTCAGCACAGTATCAAAGATATTGCTCAGCTCAGCGATGAAGCCTTAGCAGACATTGTGCAAGACACCAGTATCATTCGGCATATCGGCAAACTTAAAGCCATCCGCAGCAATGCTCAGGCTTGGCTGCAGCTGAAACAGGACGGCATCAATCCCGTTGAATTCCTTTGGTCCTTTACACAGCAAAAAATAATCCATAATGACGTGCCAGACTACCGCATCGCGCCGCCGCAGACCGCTGAAAGCCAGCACATGTCTAGAACACTGAAAAAGAAAGGCTTCAAATTTGTTGGACCGACCATCTGCTATGCATTTATGCAGGCTGTCGGCATGGTCAATGATCATGAAAACCATTGCGCATTCAAGCACGCAAGCACTATAAAAAAGGAATTCTAAGATGAGTGACAATACCATCCATGCCTACGCCGCCATGCAAGCGGGTGAAGCATTGCAAGCCTATCAATTTGATGCAGGTGAATTGCTTGCGCACCAAATTGAAGTCAAGGTTGAATATTGCGGCCTATGCCATTCAGACTTGTCCGTCATCAATAATGACTGGAAATCTTCGGTTTATCCTGTCGTTGCGGGTCATGAAATTATCGGCACAATTACACAGCTAGGGTCTGAAGCAAAAGGCTTAAAATTAGGCCAGCGTGTTGGGATTGGCTGGACAGCAGAAAGCTGCCAGCATTGCGACCCTTGCATTGCTGGACAGCAAGTGCAATGTACGGGCGGCAAAACGCCAACCATCGTTGGCCATGCAGGCGGCTTTGCCGATAAAGTCCGCGCCGGCTGGCAATGGGCTATTCCGCTGCCGGAGGATTTAGACCCTGAATCTGCTGGGCCCTTGCTCTGCGGCGGAATTACGGTATTTGATCCAATCTTAAAACATGAGATTCAGGCCATTCACCATGTTGGTGTCATCGGCATTGGCGGGCTTGGCCATATGGCTATTAAGCTGCTCAAAGCTTGGGGCTGTGAAATTACCGCTTTTACATCCAGCTTAGATAAAACCGAAGAACTCAAAGCCATGGGCGCTGACCATGTGGTCAGCAGCCGTGATACGGATGCGCTGAAAGCGCAGCGCGGCAAATTTGACCTGCTGCTCAGCACAGTGAATGTGACCTTGAACTGGCAGGCTTATCTATCTGCTTTAGCGCCCAATGGCACCATTCATATGCTTGGCATGGCGCTGGAGCCAATGCAGATTCCTGCGGGCGCGCTTATCAGCGGCGCTAAGTCCGTCACAGGTTCACCGACAGGCTCACCTGCTGCCCTGCGCCAGCTGTTGAAATTTGCAGCACGAAAAAATATTGCGCCGCAGATTGAACTGTTTCCAATGTCGCAAATTAATGAGGCCATTGAACGCCTGCATTCAGGCAATGTCCGTTACCGCGTGGTGCTGAAAGCGGATTTTTAAGCTGCGAAAATAAACACTCAAAAAGCCTGCTGCTCCAGCAGGCTTTTTTCAGCAGCAAGGAATACGGCAATCCTTTCAAAAAGTTCTTCAGGCAGCAGATTGACTCTCCAGCTGCGCCCTGACCCAATCCGCCAGCAGCAGGATTGCCTGCTGAATTTCTACAGATAATTCATGCCCGGCATTTAACCGGATGCAGTTGTTATAGCGGCTGTCTTCACCGAACAAAATTCCTGGGATAATATTAATGCCCTGCTCAGCTGCAAAATAATACAGCGCCAAACTGTTGATCTGATCAGGAAACTGCAGCCACATTGCATAATTGCCCTGCGGATGATTCAGACGAAAATCAATGCCATGAAAAGCCTGTGCGATAAACTGGCGGTACTGCTGCACCTGCAGCTGAAGTTTAGGGCGCAGCGCTGATAAATGCTGGCGATATGCCCTGCTGAAAATAAAATCCGCCAGCCCCAGCTGTAAAGGCGTATTCACCGAGACATTGCGCAGAATCATGTGTGCATGCATAGGCTTTAGGCGCGCAGGCAGGCAAAACCAGCCCAGCCGGTAAGATGGCGATAAAGACTTAGATACCGAGCCGCAGTACACCACATAGCCTTGATGATCCCAATACTGAATCGGCAGCGGCCGCTGGGTGCTGAAGCTGCATTCGGCATAAATGTCATCTTCAATCACATAGCATTGATATTTGGCTGCCAGCTGGGCAATTTTTTCTTTGTCTGCATTGCTCAGGCAAAAGCCCAGCGGATTTTGAAAATTTGCAGTTAATAGGCATACTTTAGCGCCTGAATCCCGCATGGCCTGCTCCAGCCGAACAAGGTCAAAGCCTTCCGTATTGGCTGGAATTTCCACCATTTTCCGCTTCAGCAGCGCGAGCATCTGCAGCTGGCCATTATAATTCGGGGTCGGCACAATTACACCATCTCCCTCATTGGTCAAGCTCTGGATCATCACCGCCAGCGTCGGCATGCAGCCATTGCTGACATAAATCTGTTCTGGTGCAATATGAAAGCCATCTTCAGCCCAATGTGCAGACAAGGCTTCACGCAGACGAATATGGCCCTGACGGTCACTGTAGAGAAAATCTTCAGGCTTGCTGTATTTTAATGCGCGCTGAATGGACCGGGTGAGTGCTTTCGCGGGAACCAAATTAGGAGAAAGCTGAATTGAACCCAAATGAATCAGCTTGCTGTTGATTGCCGCCTCATGAATTTCTATTTGCAGCCCTAAATTAGAAACCTCACGCATTTTCGATTGAAAATCAGGATGCTCCGGCGCCTCAATCGCACAGCCTGAAGATGGCACCTGCAGCTGGACAAAATAGCCAGATTTGACTTTCACATAAATCAGTCCCTGCGCTTCCAGCAGTTCATAACAGCTTTTTGCGGTATTCAGGCTGATCTTCTGCTGCTGCGAAAACTGGCGCAGTGAAGGCAGACGCTGGCCTGCCGCTATTTCCCCCGCCTGTATTTTCTGCATCAGCTGCTGCGCCAGCAGCTGATATTGAAAGACCATATCTGTACCCTTTTTTTTATATTTACTGTATCTGTACCCAAAACACTAACATATTTAAGCTTTCTGTACAGTTTTTCAATCAGATACAGGAGAAATTCATGAAAACAATAACAATGACTTTCGCTCTATGCAGCCTGAGCTTATGCCTTTTGGCCTGCCAGCCTCAAAAGCCGAATGCCATAGCACAGCAACAGAATTTTATCTGCAGCGCATTAATTGATGGATTTTTAAAATCTCAAAAACTGACACATTATCAGTTATGGAAAGTTCAGCCCACGCTCTACAGTGCATCGAGCCAGCGTTTATATATCTATAGGGCGCAAAGCTCAAACAATATAAATTTGCTGCCGTATCAGCAGAAACTGCGCTTTGCTTGTGAACAGCTGTCCGCACGCCAGTTTCAGCTGAAACTATCTGATCCGCAGCACGGCAATGCAATCGCGCAGTTAAGCATTGAACTGCCCGAACCGATGCAGCTGAAAACCATGACGGCGTATCATCTGCCCAGTCAGCAGCACGTTCAGCCTGAATAGGGCTGAACCGCTTGGATACGGCTATTTTAGAACAGCAGGCAGCACAGATTGCGCTTGCGGCCTTGCCAATTCTGCTTTCATTTTCTGCAGCATTTGATAAGGCTGCTGCTGTACAAACAAGTTCACCACTGAGAGCGGAATGGAGCCTTCTGGATTGGCATAGCCTGAAGTCGAGACTTTAACTTTTTGCGGACCCAATTCTTGAAAAGACCAATCGCCCTCGTACTGGGTTAAACGCACATAATTGCTGTTCAGCGGATAACCTTTTTTTAAGGCCTTATTTTGAATGGTGATCACGCCTTGCGCATCTTTGGACATTTTGCCCTGCACAACTAAATCGCGGTCTTTAAGCGGAAAGGGAAAATCCAGCACCATATACAGCAGGAACTCGCCTTTCTTATCATCACGGGACAGCAGTTTCATTTGACTCAAAAACGGCACCCAATCCACAGCATGATCAATATTTAAAACCAGTGCCGCCGCCTGTTCAATGGACGCATTCATTGTCGTTTCGGCTTTGTACATCATCACTGGGTTTTGACTGTCCTGATAGGTCCAGACCTTAATATTATTTTTGTTCAAGCTGAGTTTAGGTGCACCTTCTGCAGGTACAGCCTGCACCGCAGCGCTGAGCGCGGCGGCGCAAGCCAGCAAAATCAGTTTTTTCATTCCATTATTCGTCTTATTTTAGTTTTCTATTTTTTATAGCGGATTTTGACTGAGTTTTATACTTGAATATCGTTAAATCCAAGTACATCTTTCATGTCATATTTACGTGCATCACGGCCCACAACCCAAGCTGCGGCACGTACTGCGCCAGCTGCGAAGTTCATGCGGTTGGTGGCTTTATGGGTAATTTCTACACGTTCGCCTTCGCCAATAAACATTGCTGTATGTTCACCGACAATGTCACCGCCGCGGATGGTTTGAAAACCAATGCTTTGACGTTCACGCGGCCCAGTATGACCTTCACGGCAATACACTGCATCTTGCTTCAAGTCGCGGCCTAAAGTTTCTGCAATCGCCTCACCCATCATTAATGCTGTGCCAGACGGTGCATCGACTTTATGACGGTGATGCGCTTCGACAATTTCAATATCAACGGTATCGCCAAAAACTTTAGATGCCAGTTCCAAAAGTTTAATCGAAACGTTTACACCCACTGAATAGTTGGCTGCATAAACCACTGGCGTTTCCTGAGCAGATGCATCTAAATATGCTTTTTGCTCATCATTCATACCTGTTGTGCCAATCACAATCGCAACGCCCGCTTTACGGCATAGCTCAAGATGATGTGCAGTTGCAGCCGGCGCAGTGAAATCAATCACCACATCGCAGTCTTGTAATACGTGTTCTAAGCCGCCAACAACTTTTACACCAATTGCGCCAATGCCTGCCAGCTCACCAGCGTCCGCGCCGACCAAACTGCTTTCTGGACGCTCTACCGCTGCCGCCAATTGGTAGCCAGCCTGCTGTACTGCCTGAATTAAAATGCGTCCCATACGGCCGCCTGCACCTAATACACCAATGCGCGGGTTTGCTGACATAACATTTTCCTAATGCTGATTCGAAATTGCTCTTACTATAGCAAAACTCCTGAACGAGACTAAGTTCAACAGATAAAAAATTTATCAAAATGCGCGGCACATCACGCTGTGATTTATCAAGTGTGTATCCCTTGCAGCGCTTTTTTTATATCCAGAGTTTTCGATGTATCATAGGCGGGTTTTTTTCACGATGATCAGGCATGAGAAATTTCCTGTTTGCGCTTGCTGCAATTTTTATGTTTATTGCATGGCTGCATCCTATTCATTACCGGCCTTGGGCAACCTATTTGGGCGAGCTTTACGCATTCTTTGCGCTGTTTGCCGTCTCTGCAGCATGTCTCAAGCAGAAACTGCTGCTGCCCAAAATAGCCCTGCCTATTTTTGCGCTGGCGCTGGTGCCTTTGCTGCAATTCGCCTTTGGCCACGTTTATTACTTCAGCATTGCCCTGCTTGGGTTTCTGTATGTCTTTTCATTCTGGCTGGCTATTGCACTGGGCTACAGTTTAAGCGCGGATCAGGCCAGCCGTGACAAAACCTTCACCTATTTAAGCTATACCTTTGTGGCGGGCGGCGTGGCTACAGGACTGGTGGCCATTTGCCAATGGCTGAATTTTGATGCGTCACTCAGCTTTATGATGATGAACATCAGCGGTACGACCCGTCCTTTTGCCAATTTTGCACAGCCAAACAATATGGGCACCTTTTTGCTCATGTCTTTGCTGGCCTGCCTGTATTTGTATGAAAAGAAAGCCCTATCAACCAAATGGCTGGTATTGGCCGCACTGCCGATGCTCATTGGCGTTGCGCTGAGCCAATCCCGCACCTCATGGGTGGCCTGCATTGCCATTCTGCTGTATCTGTCTTATCAGCAGTACCGCCATGTGATCCGCCTGCCTTGGCGCTATAGCCTCATTTGGCTGATCTGCTTTGTGGGACTGATTCTTTGCCTGCCTGAAATCAGCAAATGGCTGACCGAAGCATCTGGCATGGACATGATTAAAAGCCGTGATGTCGTGCAGCGCGCGGGCGGCGATATGTCGCGTTTGGCCATCTGGCAGCAAATGGCGCATGCTGTTGCAGCGCAGCCGTGGTTTGGCTACGGCTGGTATCAAACCAGTACTGCATTTGTCAGTATTTCAGATACTTTCCCTGGCCCTGTCTGGGTGCGCAGTGCGCATAATTTCATTTTAGATTTTCTGCTGTGGAATGGCGCCGTGGTTGCTGTGCCATTTTTCGCTTACTTCGGCTACTTAGGCATTGTGCTGCATAAGCGTGCGCAATCTGCAGCTGCAGTCGTGGGTTTGTTAATGGTGGGGATTTTTGTCATCCATGCCATGCTGGAATTTCCGCAAAACTATGCGTATTTCTTATTACCAATGGGCTTTGTGATAGGCATCATTCTTGCGCAAAAATCGGATACAGCAGTATTTAGCCTACCGCCTATTGTTCTGCGCTGTGTGTTTGTAATAGGTCTGATTTTGCTGGCTATAATTTACCGCGATTATGATGTGCTGGTGCCTAAACTGGACCAAACTGCGCGCTATGAAAAAACCCCAGAGAAAATCACCCGTGATGACCGTATCTTGCTGCTGACCGAGTTTGATCATCGAATTAACTTTATCCGCATGAATCCTTATCAGCACATGACACAAACTGAACTGGATGATGCTGGCAAACTGGTGCGCAGCTATCCAACCAAATACAACTTCATTAAATACGCCAAGATGCTGGCCTACAACGGTCAAAAAACCGAAGCGCTGCATCAACTGCAACGCATGAAAACCATTCAAAAATTTGAATTAAGCTATGAAGACTTAATCAAAGAAATGCCTGCAAAATAAATGCGCTGCCAATAAAGCATCCAAAAAAATAGCCTGCAAATGCAGGCTATTTTTTATGGCGTATTCAAATGATTAATCAAATAGGCCAAAAAATGATTTTTTCTTTGGTGATGATTTGCTGTCTTCACCATCCATAGTTTCCTGCAACTCTTTCAGCAGTTCACGCTGGCGTGCAGTCAAATGCACAGGTGTTTCCACCACAATGCGGCAAAGTAAATCGCCCTGCATGCTGGTACGGACAGGTTTTACACCCTTACCGCGCAAGCGGAACAGTTTACCTGTTTGTGTACCTTCTGGAATTTTCAGGCTCACACGGCCGTCCAAGGTCGGGATCTGAATTTCTTTACCCAAAGCAGCATCTGCAATGCTTACAGGCACATCCATATAGAGATCTGCACCATCACGCTGGAAGATTTCGTGCTCACGCACCACCACTTCTACGTATAAGTCACCAGACTGGCCATCACGGATCGCTTCGCCTTTACCACTTAAACGAACACGGTCGCCATTGTCCACACCCGCAGGAATGGTCACTTCAAGCGTTTGCTGACGGTCAGACACACCTGAACCATGGCATTTCGTACAAGGGTTCTTGATGATTTTACCTTGACCGCGGCACGTACCGCAGGTTTGCTGCACGGAGAAGAAACCTTGCTGCATGCGCACTTGACCCGCGCCATGACAAGTTTTACAGGTTTCGACATCATTCGGGTTTTTAGACCCTTTGCCGTCACACACATCACATGGCGCTGGCGCAGTAAAGGTAATGGTTTTCTTCACGCCTTTCACCGCTTCTTCAAGCGTCAGCTCCATCACATAGCGTAAGTCCGAACCACGGCGCGCGCGCTGCTGCCCACGGCCTCCACCGCCGCCAAATGCGCCGCCAAAGATATCGCCGAACTGGCTGAAAATATCTTCTGCGCTGAAGCCGCCAAAGCCGCCGCCTGCACCGCCCATGCCGCCTTCAAAGGCTTGATGGCCCATGCGGTCATACATGCTGCGCTTTTCGCTGTCAGACAGCACTTCATAGGCTTCTGAAGCTTCTTTAAATTTATCTTCAGCTTCTGGGTTGTCTGGGTTGCGGTCTGGATGGAATTTCATCGCCAACTTACGGTAGGCTTTTTTGATTTCATCATCACTAGCGGTTTTAGCGACACCCAAAACCTCATAATAATCACGTTTAGCCATGTCTGGCGATGCTCCTCACGGAATTCAATTAACACTCAACTGCGGTATGAAATTGGGGTCATACCGTCTTTTACAAGGGGATAGCTTGAAAAAAATTCTGCGGATTTAGAAAACCGCTTTATTTTTGAAAAATTTAGTGATGCCTTTAATCCAGGCATTGAGTAAATACAGAAAGGCGATACAGGAAAATATGACACCTGCGACCGTGCAGCCTGTCACCCATAAATAGGTGTCCCAGTAATAGAAAAATAATGGAATAAACCACAAGGCAGCAAAACAGGCCAAAATAATATAAATGGTGATGGTGCGCACCACCCATAAAGCCTGCGCCTGCATCCAAACTTCGGCAGAATCTAATTGTGTGACTTTTCGTGCAAACCAATAGGCAAAAATACTGCTGACTACGGTAAACAGCGCCAAAAACATGAAGACATAAGAAATCGCGAGATAGCGGCGATACTTGGTTAGATTGTCTGTCGTCATGTTTGATTTAACCCCATACCCAGCGCCCAGTGATCCATCAATGCACGCCGCGAAATACTTATTAAAATTATCAATAAAGATTAAGTGCTACTATATTGAAAAAAACAATATTTCGCACCCAATTTTATGAAACTTTTACGCATTATGCTGATTTTTTTTAACCTTAAACCATTGCGCATACAATGCCGGCAAGAAAAACAGGGTTAATAGCGTCGCCACGATCAAACCGCCCATAATGGCAACCGCCATCGGACCGAAAAAGATACTGCGCGACAGCGGAATCATCGCCAGTACCGCAGCCAGCGCCGTCAGCACAATTGGGCGGCAGCGGCGCACTGTAGCGTCAATAATCGCATTCCACGGCTCGTGCCCTGCTTGAATATCCTGCTCAATCTGATCAATTAAAATTAAAGAGTTGCGCATGATCATGCCCGACAGCGCAATCGTGCCCAGCATCGCCACAAAACCAAACGGCTTGTTGAACAACAGCAGGAACAGCACCACACCAATAATGCCCAAAGGCGCCGTTAAGAACACAATAAATGTGCGCGACATGCTGCGCAGCTGAATCATCAGCAATGTAAACACCACGGCCAAGAACATCGGCATGCCTGCATTCACTGAAGTTTGGCCGCGGGCAGATTCTTCTACCGTACCGCCCACTTCCAGCAAATAACCGCTTGGCAGCTGACTGCGCAATTCAGCTAAAGGCTCAGTCAATTCATTCACTACCGTTGCCGGCTGCAGTTTTGTGCGGATATCCGCGCGCACTGTAATGGTCGGCAAACGGTTGCGGTGCCAAATCAGCCCGTCTTCAAAGCCGTATTCAATTTTTGCAATTTGCGCCAGCGGCACTGTAGCGCCTGAAGCCGTCGGCACAGCCAAACTGCTCAGTGAAGCAACATCCACACGCTCCGCCTCATCACCGCGCATGCGGATTTCTATCAACTCGCGCTTTTCACGGAATTGATTGATGGCCGCGCCGCTAATCGAGCTGTTCAGGAAATTGGACACATCCAGCGTGTTGACCCCCAGTTGGCGGGCGCGGTCCTGATCGATTTGCAATTTAATTACTTTGCTCGGCTCGCCCCAATCCAAATGCACATTGGTGGTATTGGGATTGGCGCTGATTTTGGCCGCTACTTTTTGCGCCCACTCGCGCACCAGGCCTAAGTCTTCACCCGAGATACGGAACTGCAGCGGATAGCCCACAGGCGGGCCATTTTCCAGCAGCGCTACACGGGTGCGCGCCTCTGGCAGCAGCAAGCGGATTTGCTCACTGAGTTTGCGCTGGATTTCATTGCGGTCATCCAAAGACGAAGCCAGCACCACAAACTGGGCAAAACTGGCCTGCGGCAATTGCTGATCCAGCGGTAAATAAAAGCGCGGTGAACCTGTACCGACATAGGCCACAAAGTTATCAATTCCTTCCTGCTTTGACAGGAAGTTTTCCACTTTGCGCACAGCCGCCTCGGTTGCTTTCAGTGATGCGCCCTCTTCCAGCTTAATGTCGACCATGATTTCTGCACGGTTCGATGGCGGGAAGAACTGCTGCGGCACCAGTTTAAACATCAATACCGACAGCACAAAAATGCCGACCGTCGCTGCAATCACCGTCTTGCGGTAAGTTACGCAGACATCAACCCATTTTTTAAAGTTCTGATAAAACTTGGTTTGATACGGATCATGATGTTCTCCTGCATGGTGCACCAGCGGCGCAGGTTCCGGCTGCTTGCGCAGGCGCGCCCATAAACGCTGATACCATGGCGCTTTTTGAATCAGTTCTTTATTAAAATCGGGCAGCAGTTTGTCGCCTAAATACGGGACAAACAGTACCGCGGCCACCCATGACACCATCAGCGCAATGGTCACCACTTGGAAAATCGAGCGGGTATATTCCCCCGTACTAGAGGCGGCCGTAGCAATCGGCAAAAAGCCGGCCGCCGTAATCAGTGTGCCAGTCAGCATCGGGAATGCGGTAGTGCGCCAAGCATGGCCCGCGGCCTGCAGCCGCGTATAGCCCTGCTCCATCTTAATCGCCATCATTTCCACCGCAATAATGGCGTCATCCACCAGCAGGCCCAGCGCCAGAATCAGCGCGCCGAGCGAAATTTTATGCAGGCCGACATCAAACAGATTCATGCCGGCAAAAGTCATCGCCAGCACCAGCGGAATAGAAAATGCCACCACCAAACCTGTACGGAAACCTAGAGAGAAAAAGCTCACCAGCAGCACAATAATCACTGCTTCCGTCAGCACTTTCATAAACTCATTGACGCTGCGTTTCACGGCAACTGGCTGATCGGATACTTTTTGCAGCTTCATGCCCAGCGGTAAAGCCTTTTGCAGTGAAGCAAACTCTGTTTCCAGATTTTTGCCCAGCGCCAAAATATCGCCGCCTTTACGCATGGACACCGCAATACCGATGCCATTTTCCGCCATAAAGCGCATGCGCGGCTGTGCAGGTTCGCTAAAGCCGCGGTAAACCTCTGCAACATCACCCAGCTGAATGGTTTTACCATTGACCAGCAGCGGCATTTTTTTCAGCTCTTCAACCGTTTGCAAATTACCGCTGGCTCGGACCTGGATGCGGTCTGAATTGGTTTCAAAAAAGCCGGCACTGGCAATGGTATTTTGCTGCTGCAGCGCCTGCTGGATGGCGCTGGCAGGAATACCCAGCTGCGCCAATTTGGTATTGGACATTTCAATCCAAATTTTTTGATCCTGCAGGCCAATCAAATCCACTTTGCTGACATCTTTGACCCGCTGCAATTGCAGCTGCAGGCGGTCGGCATATTCTTTTAACGTGGCGTAATCAAAATCTTTACCCGTCAGCACATAAATATTGCCAAAGGTATCGCCAAACTCATCATTAAAAAATGGCCCCTGCACGCCGCTTGGCAGCTGATGCTTAATATCATTGACCTTCTTGCGCACGGTATACCAGACATCTGGAATGTCCTTGGAGCGCAATGAATCTTTGGCCATGAAGGTCACCATGGACTCGCCTGGACGCGAATACGCCACAATGCGTTCATACTGACCTGTCGTCATCAATTCTTTTTCAATGCGGTCTGTGACCTGCAGCGAGACTTCTTTAGCCGTGGCGCCCGGCCAATAGGTCTGAATCACCATCACTTTAAAGGTAAACGGCGGATCTTCACTTTGCGACAGCTTGGAATATGAAACGATGCCGACGATGCCCAGCAGCAACATGAAATACAGGACCAAGCCCTTATTTTTCAGCGCCCATTCGGAAAGATTGAAGTTCATGCTTAGCCCCCAGCCTGAATCGTCACTGGACGGTTTTCACGGTCAATTGGGCGGATCTTCTGTTTTTCACGCAGCAGATGCACGCCGCCAATCACCACATAATCGTTCGCTTTTAAACCACCGAGCACCGGCACGCTGTCACGGCCGTAGGCGCCTAAAGTGACAGGGGTCTTATGCACGGTATTGTCTGACGTGACTGTTAATACATAGGCCTGCTGACCTTGCGCAGACACACTGGCCAGCGGCACATTCAATTGACCTTGCTGGATATGGCTAAAGAACACCCGCGCGCTTTGCCCCAGCTGAATCAGCGCTTGGCCTTCCCGCAATGCCACTTTCACGCTGTAAGTGCGTGACTGGTCAGCTGCAGGTGAAATCTCGCGCACATAGGCATCAAACTGCTGATCTGGCTTAGACCATAAGGTGACTTTAGCGCTTTGACCCGCTTTAATTTCAGTGATGGCCTGTTCCGGCACGCCAATGACCACTTCGCGTTCGCCGTTGATTGCCAGCTGATAAGCCGGCTGCCCTGCAGCAATCACCTGCCCGACTTCTATATTGCGTTCGGTAATGACCCCGTTTTTATTGGCGGTCAGCTGGTTATACTGGGTTTGATTGCTGCTGACGTCATAAGCCGACTGCGCCTGTTTGAGCGCTGCCTGTGCATTTTTATATTGATTTTCCACCGCATCATATTGCGAGCGGCTCACGGCATTGATTGGCAGCAGCTGCTGGAAACGCTTCAGCTCATCTTCAGCTGTTTTCAGTGCAGACTGCGCGCTTTCCAGCTGCGCTCGGTTAGACGCTTTTTGCAGCTCTGCGTCTTTTACATCCAAGCGCGCCAAGACCTGACCGACTCTCACCTGATCCCCAACATCTACATAACGCTCGACAACCTGCCCGCCGACACGGAAAGCCAGCGCGGTTTGCTGCCGCGCCTGCACATCGCCAGCATAGCTTTTCTGATCAGCATGCGCGCCGCTGGGCTGCGTTACCATCACGAAAGGGACTTCCTGCTCAGTTGATGATGCATCCTTGCTGCATCCTGCTAAGGTTATCGCGCAGACAATGATCATGCTGACCACAGCGGTTTTTATCGTGCTCATGAAACTCGCTCTTATAATGAAGTAATTTTTAAGGCAAAATGGGTGGATTATAAATTGATTGTTTTTTAATTAATAAACCACACGGTACATTAATTGCTGATCTATGATCAAATCAATGACCTGAATGACATTTTTGGAATTTTTTTTGCAAATGACTGCTGGCCGCCCCAAAGACCTAGAAAAACGCAAACGCATTTTAGATGCAGCCAAAGAGCTGTTTTTGGAATGCGGCTATGACGGCTGCAGCATGAATAAAATAGCGCAAAAAGCCGACGTGACCAAACTGACGGTCTACAACCATTTTCAAGACAAAGATACGCTCTTTACTTGCGCCATTTCTGAAACCTGCGATTCCTTTATTAATGCCCGCCCTGTTGTTCTGAGCAAAGAGAGTCATTTTCTACAGGCGCTGCAGCATGCCTGTGAATTGACCCTTAATCTGGTCAATTTGCCTGAAGCCTTGAAAATGGAATATTTACTGCTCGAGTTGGCTTCTCAGCATAATCCGCTGGCGCAGCAGTTTTACAATGCCTCGCATCAAAAACTCAGTGATTTATGGGAAAACTTTTTTGAGCAGGCAGTCAGACTCAATTTCATCCGTGCTGCAGCACCGCGGGAACATTTACTGCTGCTGTTTTCCCTGCTGCTCGGCATGCGCCATCATGAAGTGCTGATGGGCATCCGCGCTGTGCCAAAGCCCGAAGAATGCCTGCAGGTTATTCACAGCGGTATTGAGCTGTTTATGCTGCGCTACGGCACTGCAGTTTAAAACTCAGCGCGCAATTCTCCCGCTGCACTGCAGGTCTAAGCCATTCCATGGCTAGATCGGCACAAAGCTTGCTATTTTCTAGCCAAACAAAATCCGACTTTTGTCTGTGCCCCTCTTGGATTGTCATACAATCAAGGTATAGTCAAAGTCAGAACAACTGGAGAAAGCAAAAAATGATTCAACAAATTGATGCTCCGTTACGTGACGATGTCCGCTTACTTGGCAACCTGCTGGGCGAAACCTTAAAGCAGCATGCCGGACAAGATTTGTTTAATCAGGTGGAACAGATTCGTGCCCTTGCCAAAGGCGCCCGCGATGGGCAAGCCGAAGCAGAAAAGCAGCTGGAACAGCTATTTCTAAGTCTGGAAGATGACGAAATACTGCCGCTGACCCGCGCTTTCACGCACTTTTTAAACTTTGCCAATATTGCAGAACAATACAACGTGGTGCGCAGCCGCCGTCAGAGCGAGTTTGATGCGCAAGCGCCCTCTCCAAACCCGCTCGATCATTTATTCAAAAAATTCCAAGAGCGCGACATTTCTGCCGAAGCGCTGTATCAGCAAATCTGCGATTTAAAAATTGAACTGGTGCTGACCGCACATCCCACTGAAGTCAGCCGCCGCACCTTAATCCAAAAATACGACGGCATTAATGACTGCCTGTTTAAATTTGATCAGCAAAAGCTGACGCCGCGTGAACGCCAAGCCGTTTTAAACGATCTCAAGCAGCTGGTCAGCTCGGCATGGCAAACAGATGAAATCCGCCAGCACCGCCCAACGCCTGTTGATGAGGCCAAATGGGGCTTTACCACCATTGAGCAGACGCTGTGGAATGCTGTGCCAAAATTCATGCGTGAGTTGGACGGCATGGTATCCGAGCATTGCGGCAAGCCGCTGCCGCTGACCATTGCCCCAGTGCGTTTTGCCTCATGGATGGGCGGTGACCGTGACGGAAATCCGAATGTGACTCACAGTGTTACGCAAGAAGTGCTGTGGCTGTCGCGCTGGAAGGCTGCAGATTTATACGTGCGTGATATTGAAGACCTGCGCTGGGAACTGTCCATTGAACAATGCAGCGCAGAACTGCTCAGCGCATTGGGCAAAACTCACCCTGAACCCTACCGTGAATATCTGCGTGACACCCGCCAGCGCTTAAAAGCCACACGCTACTGGCTGGCGCAAAAGCTCAAAGGTGAAGATGCCGATGACAGTCAGGTCATTCAAAGCAAAGATGAACTGCTGCAGCCGCTGCTGCTGTGCTACCGCTCACTGATCGACTGCGGCCTGCCGGAAATTGCCAACGGTAAACTGCTGGACTTTATTCACCGCGTGAACTGCTTCGGCATTGAACTGCTGAAACTGGATATCCGTCAGGAGTCTGGCCGCCACCGCCAAGCGATTTCTGCCATTACGGAATATTTGGGCTTAGGCAATTTTGAAACCTGGACGGAGCAGGCGCGTCAAAATTTCCTGCTGCAGGAGCTGCAAAGCAAACGCCCGCTGCTGCCAAAGCATTTAAATGAGCCAAAACAGAGCCTGATTGAACATCCAGATGTTCAGGAAGTTTTTGAAACAATGCGCACGCTGGCCCAGCAGCCGCCAGAAAGCTTAGGCGCGTATATTATTTCCATGGCGGAATATCCAAGCGATGTGCTGGCCGTGCTGCTGCTGCAAAAAGAAGCGGGCATTAAGCAGGCGCTGCGAGTGGTGCCGCTGTTTGAAACCTTAAAAGATTTGGATGGCGCAGCCGCAACCATGCAGACTCTGTTCAGCATGCATTGGTATAAGCAGCACATTCAAGGCAAGCATGAAGTCATGATTGGCTACTCGGATTCCGCCAAAGATGCCGGCTTTATGTCTGCCAACTGGGCGCAATACCGCGCACAGGAAGAATTAACGGATGTGGCGAAAAAGCACGGCGTACAGCTGACTTTATTCCACGGCCGCGGCGGCTCGATCAGCCGCGGTGGTGCGCCAACTCAGCAGGCGCTGTTTTCACAGCCGCCGGGGTCTATTTCTGGCGCGATCCGTGTGACTGAACAAGGCGAAATGATCCGCTTTAAATTCGGTTTAGAAGGTATTGCCCTGCAAAATTTAGAAATTTATACTGCGGCTACTTTAGAAGCGACGCTGCTGCCACCACCTGTCCCTAAACAGGAATGGCGCAAGCTGATGCACAGCATGACGGATTTGTCTGTGCAGGTGTACCGTCAAACCGTGCGGGAAAATCCGCATTTTGTGAAATACCTGCGCACCGTAACCCCTGAGCTTGAACTGCAGATGCTGCCGTTAGGTTCTCGCCCAGCCAAACGCAAAGTCAGCGGCGGCATTGAGTCGCTGCGCGCAATTCCATGGGTGTTTGCATGGACACAAATCCGCTTAATGCTTCCTGCGTGGCTTGGTACAGGCGCTGCCATCAATCAGGTGATTCAGCAAGGCCAAAAAGACACGCTGGATGAAATGCTGCAGCAATGGCCATATTTCCAGACGCTCATTGATATGCTGGAAATGGTGCTGTCAAAAGCGGACAGTCATGTGGCCCTGTATTATGAATCGCATCTGACGCAGGATGAAGACTTAAAAATACTGGGGGAAGAATTGCGCCAGCGCTTGCGCGATGCAGTGCAAACCCTGCTTGCGCTGAAAGGCGAATCCAAGCTGCTCAGCAGCAATGATGTTTTGGATCAGTCCATGAAAGTGCGTAAGCCTTATTTGCTGCCGCTGCACTTGCTGCAAGCAGAGCTGATGAAGCGCCGCCGCGCCTACTTGGCTGAACGTCAGGCGGAAAACACGCCTGTCGATCATGCATTGATGGTGAGTATTGCCGGAATTGCGGCGGGACTGCGCAATACAGGCTAAAAAATTATTCTGCTTTCAAAGGCATATCTTGATGATATGCCTTTTTATTGACCATTCATTTTAAAATTATTGAATGTGATGACTGCTTCGATCATAAAAATTATGAAAAAAAATGCACATCTCAATGGCAATTAATGACTGATTTAATACTCTTTTTTAAAATTAAAAACTTTACCGTAAGGTAAAAAATAATGAAAAGTCATAGCATTAGTTTTAACATTTTTTTATTTCAGTGATTAAATCTTCCAAAAAAGAGGCGTATGATGTGCCCAATTTGAATTTTGAGTGCTCACTTTATGTCCAATTGGTTTCCCAAATGGCGCCCGTATGAAGGCAGTATCGATGCACGTCCTGTAGGCACCAATGAATACCTGCCGCCCGCGCAAAGTGCTGTATTGGGGATACAGCATGCTTTTGCCATGTTCGGGGCAACGGTTCTAGCACCCTTCCTGATGGGTTTTGATCCTAACTTAGCGATCTTAATGTCAGGCCTCTGTACAATTTTATTCTTCATCATGACGGGCGGCCGTGTGCCTAGCTATCTGGGTTCAAGCTTTGCCTTTATTGGGGTTGTGATTGCAGCCACAGGCTATGCAGCTTCTGGCACTGGCGCACCCAATGCCAATATTGCACTTGCTGCCGGCGGCATTATGGCCTGCGGTATTTTATATGCCATTTTCGGCTTTATTGTGATGGCGACCGGTACCCGCTGGATTGAAAAATTGATGCCGCCTGTGGTCACGGGTGCTGTGGTCATGATCATCGGCCTCAACCTCGCTCCTATCACCGTAAAAGGCGTAATGGGCAATAACTTCAATATGTGGATGTCTTTAGTGACCGTGCTGTGCATGGGTTCTATTGCCGTATTCACCAAGGGTCTGCTGCAGCGCCTGCTGCTGTTGGTCGGCCTGCTGCTGGCTTACTTAGTGTATTACGTCGTTTCCAATGTCATGGGCTTTGGCACACCAATCAACTTTGTCCCGATTCAGCAAGCGGCTTGGTTCGGCACGCCGCAATTCCATGCGCCTGAATTCAATGTCAACGCCATGCTGATTATTGCGCCTATTGCGCTGATTTTAGTGGCGGAAAACTTAGGCCACATTAAAGCCGTCAGCGCGATGACAGGTGAAAATCTTGATCCGCATATAGGCAAAGCTTTTGTTGCAGACGGTGTAGCAACAACACTGTCTGGCGCAGTTGGCGCACCGGGTATGACCACCTATGGCGAAAATATTGGCGTCATGGCGGTAACCCGCGTGTACTCCACGATTGTCTTTGTTATTGCGGGTGTTTTTGCCGTCTTCTTAGGTTTATCCCCTAAATTCGGCGCTATTATCCATACCATTCCAAGCGCAATTTTGACCGGTGCTTCGATTGTGGTCTTTGGTTTAATTACCATTGCCGGCGCGAAAATCTGGATTGAAAACAAAGTTGATTTTTCTAAAAATAAAAATCTGATGGTGGCTGCGGTTACCATTATTTTAGGTACTGGCGATTTTGCGCTTCAATTTGGCAGCTTCAACTTAGGCGGTATTGGTACGGCTACATTTGCAGCCCTCATCCTGAACTGGTTCTTCAGCCTAGGCGACAAATCAGAATAATTTGCCTACAGTTTTTTAAGCAGCCTTCGGGCTGCTTTTCTTATTTCCGCATAGTTACAGAACAGTTTTTATGCACCATTTGTCAGTAGAATAGAAAACTCTCTTTAGGATAAACCTGCATGCGCTTAGATCTGTTCGACTTGCAGCTGATACTGAATATTGTGGATACAGGCAGCCTAACCAAAGGTGCTGAGCGCTCTGCAATTTCACTGCAAGCCTGCAGTGAGCGCATTAAAAAACTGGAGCAGCGCTATGCTGTCAGCCTCTTTACCCGCCATGCCAATGGCGTGAAACTGACCCTAGCCGGACAGACCCTCACAGAGCACGCACAGCAAATACTTAAACAGGGCCGCTTGCTGGA
The DNA here is from genome assembly GCF_002135435.1 of Acinetobacter sp. ANC 3813. Classification (GTDB taxonomy): domain Bacteria; phylum Pseudomonadota; class Gammaproteobacteria; order Pseudomonadales; family Moraxellaceae; genus Acinetobacter. Next base: position 137,766 of record NZ_NEGK01000010.1, read on the forward strand.
ACAGGCCATGGCGCCCTTTGCAGCAGGACTCAGTTCCAGCATGGTGCTATGGTGCAATTCTTCTGCGCAAAGTGAATACCTGCCGCTGCTTTTACCGCAGTATTTACTGCAAAACCCGAATGTGCAGATTGAACTGAAAGAAGCGGAATCCAATGAAATTGTGGCCGCCATTGAACAAGGCACAGCTCAGTTAGGATTGATTTCCGGTTTTTTTAAATCCAGCCAGCTGCAAACGCTGGAATTTGCCGATGATCCCTTGGTGCTGATTTGCGCTCCATCACATGAACTGTCGGGCCATGCAGCAATGGCGCTGGCAGAAACGCTCAGCTACCCTTTTGTCGGGCTCATGCAATATCACTCTTTGCAGCAATCCATTGAAACGCAAGCCCGATTGCTGAACTGCAATATTCAGTACCGCCTGCGCCTGCCCAATTTTGCAGCTATTGCCCAAGTGGTTGCCAATGGCGTAGGCGTTGCGATCATGCCAAAACGCGCTGCACTGCGTCTGCAAAGCATTTATGAATTTGATTATATTGATTTAACCGGCGCTTGGGCCAACCGCAAGCTGCTGCTGACCGCGCAAAACTTTGATGATTTGCCTGTGAGCTATCAGCACTTCAGCCAATTTTTAATTTCACAGCACAGCCTGCTGAAATTGGATTAAATCCAGCCGAATTGATGCAGCATCATATAGCTGCCTAAAGCGATTAAACCGGCAAAAAAGACTTTGCGGAATTTCTGCTCTGGAATACGGTAGCGGATTTTTTTACCCGCCCACATGCCAATTAATGCAGGGAACAAAGCAATCAAAGACATTTGATAATCCAGCGGCAAATCATCGACAGGGTTCTGCTGTAAAAATACTGCAAGACACAGCGTTGATACGGTAAACGCCAAACCCAAAGCCTGCACTAAATCATCACGCTTGAGCTGCAGCCCTTGCAGATACGGCACCACAGGAATAACCACCACTCCCGTCGCAACTGTCAGCGCTCCGCCCAAGTAGCCAATAATCGGCGACAGCCATTTTTCATGACCAGCAAAATTTGGCAGTTTTTTGGCGCAGAGACCATACAGCCCATATAAGCCCAGCATAGCGCCTAACAGCGCTTCGCTTTGAAACTCACCATGACCTAATGTCGGGAAAATACTCCAGATTGATCCCGCAACAATCCCCAGCAATAATGGCCAAAAACGCTTGATCAACTGCAGCACGCGGCCTTCGGCAAACAGTTGCCAAAAGTTCGTGACCATCGATGGAACGATGAGCAAAGCCGCCGCCTGAAAGGGCGTAATCACCATGGTCAGCAGACCCATAGAAACCGCTGGCAAACCAAGACCAATCGTGCCTTTAATCATGCCTGCAATGGCAAATACCGCAATGACAAACCAGATCATTTGCTTACTCATTTTCTATTTAAGGCAATGCTAAGGAATTCCGCAGCAATGAAAAATCACTGTTTTCGGAATCCAGCCTCAATCAAATATTGAGGCTATAGAAATACGAATCAAAAACACATAAAAAAGCGCCCGAAGGGCGCTATTTTTATAAGTTTAAACTTAGTACACATCACGGCGGTAACGCTGTTTTAAACGCAGCTGCTCAAACTTTGCCTCGCCCAATATTTCTCGCATCGCATCATCAACACCTTGCGCCATGCCTTTGAGACTGCCGCACAGATAAATATAAGCACCCTGCTCAACCCACGACCGCAATTGTTCAGATTTTTCCAGCAATACATGCTGAACATAGCGCTTTTGCGCATGATCCCGAGAAAAAACAGTATCCAATTCGCTCAATACGCCACTGTGCTGCCATTCCTGCAGTTTATTCTGAAACAGGAAATCAAACTGCTGCTGGCGTTCACCAAAAATCAGCCAGTTTTGCTTAAAACCCCACGCCTCACGCTGCTGCACATGCGCCATCAAGCCAGCAATCCCTGAACCATTGCCAATAAAAATCATCGGCTGATCGCTTTGCACCAACTGAAATGATGGATTGCAGCGCAAATTGGCGCGTATATTTTCACCCACTTCAGCATGCGCAGTCAGCCAGCCAGAACCGATGCCTAAACCGTCATCAGTCATCTGCTGTCGCACCACCAAGTGCAGCTGTTTTTGAGCAGGGATAGATGCAATGGAATAATCCCGCACAGGCAACTGTTCAAAACGCGCAGCCCATTGCACCGGACTTTCTTCAGCCAAGCGTGCTGGCGCAAGACGCAGATTTTTCTGCTTCAACGCTGCAGTCAGCGCCTGATCAGCAGCCACATCAAACTGCGCTAAAAAGCGCTGAATATCTGCATCTGAATTGGCGCATTGCACTTCTAAAATATCGCCCGACTGCCACTGCTGCCCTGCTGCAGATAAGGCAATGCTGTACATCGGGCTGCCGCAGCTGCCAGTGTTCAGCACAGTCCGATCCTGCAATGCAAAGTCTAACCAATTTTTTTTTGCATGATCCAGTTGCAGCTGAACATTGGTCAGCTGTTCCAGATGATGGGACCAGCTGTCTAAATCCGCGGCGGACAACTGGTTAACGCAGACCAGATCAAAGCACGGCTGTGCATGCTGCTTCTGCAGCCAAGCATGCAGTTCTTGTCCAAAATGGCAAAAATTGGCATAGCGGCGGTCGCCAAAGGCCAAAATGGCATAAGACATTTGAGACAAATCATAAGATTGTTTCAGCACCTGCTGCTGAAAGGCTTGGGCCGTGTCAGGCGCATCGCCTTCGCCATAAGTGCTGACCATCCATAAAACACGGGAAGCCTGCTGTAAATGCTCAGCGCGGATATCCTGAATATTGACGCATGCTGCGCCAATCCCAGCCTGCTGCAGCTGCAGTGCAGTGCGCTGGGCATACTGTTCAGCCTGCCCAGACTGGCTGGCAAAAATAATCAGATACTGCTGCGGGCTGAACATCCTGTTTTGGTTTTTTTCAGAGCGTTTCGCATACATCAGCCAAGCCAAAAGCAAAACATGAATAAACAGTAAAACCGCAAAAAAACTCAGAAGTAGAAGGGCTGCAAGTGTCATATCAAATGCCTATACAGCCGACCAAATCAGCGCGATCAGCACCGCCAGACTGGCAGCGGTCAGCAGCAGATGCTGCACCAAACGGGATTTAATACTGAGGAATAAAATGTAGCCCGCCAGAGACAGCGCTAAAATTAAAATCGCGCTGATATCAATCAGCCAGCTCCATGCTGTACCCGCATTTTTACCGCGGTGCAAATCGCTGATCAGCGACACCGCCGATGCCGGTTTTTGGGTAATTTCGACTTCACCCGTATCCATTAAAGCCCAAATATCGGTCGAGCCCGCTGGACTTTCCAAGCGGATCATCACTTCACCATCCAGCACTTCACTGCTCTGGTAGCGCCCAACGATAGATTCTTTTTGACGGATATAGTCCATCAAATCGTCGGATGGATTTTCCTGTTTCTGCAAAGATTGCAGCAGATTTTCCGGCAATTCGATTTTGACTATTTTCTCTTCTTTGGCTGGATCAAACCATTCGGGATGATTCAAGAAAAGACCCGTCAGGGAGAAGAACACCAGCACAATAAAGGCAAATGCAGACAGACAGCCATGCACATAGCGGGCATGGCGGTAAAAATCACGGCGTTGGTACACAGTTTAGACCTTAATCATCCTTCAGCAGGATCAATTGATTTTTTGAAAATTCATTTTAACGCTGCCAATTTCAGTTTGCGCTGGCAGGTTTTGGCTTGAAGCTTTGGCTTTCACATCTAAATTCATCATTTGATAAGAGTGATCGCCATGCTCGCGGGAAGTTTCAATATGCACAATATATTGACCGGCTGGAACCGCTTTGCCGCTGTCATCTTTACCATCCCAAACCATTTTGTATTGGCCCGGCTGGCGCGAAGGTTTGGCAACGGCATCCAATTTCTCCATTTGACGGCCATAGCGGCGCCACCACACATAGTTGGAATTAATCCATTGTTCATGCTTGCCCCAAACAGCCAAGGTACGGACCAATTTTTTATTGGCATCCGTCACCCAAACAGAGACATAGGGCGCGCGGTATTTTTCCACATTGATTTTAGGAATTACCAAATCAATGGTCGCTTGATAGCCCGACGGCCATTTTACAGATGAAGCGCTTGCTACCGTCAGCATTTCAGGCTGCGCCGCGGTGTTTTGCACTAAGCCATTCCAGCCCGCGCTTTGATGTGTCGCGCCATTGCTCATGGTCAATTTAGCTTCATAGCCTGCAAGGGCTTCAATCAGCGCCATCCCTTCTGCAGGCGGCATAGCAGCCAAAGCAGTTGCCAGTGCATCAGCATCGGCTACACAAGTCCCTACAACCACACATTGTTCAATCTGCTGCATAGGCATGCCGGTTTTCGGATCCAGCAAATGCGATTGACCCGCCAATGAACGGTAGCCTTGACCGCTGAATGCCACCGCTTGATCATTCAGCTTCAGCACATCACTCGGCACAGCCAGATCATGATGATTAAAGGCATCCTGCACCCCGACATGCCAGCCGTCTTTTTGCGGCGCACTGCCCCAGACACGGATATCGCCGCCAATATCAATCAATAAGCCTTCAACAGATGGAACTTTGGCGCGCGCTGCCAGCATAGCGCGGTCAATAATATAGCCTTTGGCATAGGCATCCGGCGCAAAAGACACCGCGCTATCCATTTGAATGCGCTGCTCTGATTCATCCATGCTGACACTGTCAGGCTTGAGTAAACTCAGCACCTGCGCATGGGTGTCTGTATCTAAATCGTGAATGCCTTGAGATTTTTCCCATAAGCCAATCAACTGGCCTAAACGCGCATCAAAAGCGCCGCAGGTTTTATCGCGCCATGCTTCACAGGCGGCAATCACTTCAAATAACTCAGGAGAAACTGTGCCTGCTTTGTTTTTATTTAAGGCTGAAATTTCGCTGTCGTCACGCCAAATAGACAGCTTTTGCTCCAGCTGGGAAATTTCAGCTTGAATCGCATTCAGCGCCAATTTGGCATCCTGCTTAGCAACACCTGTCACCACCACATCTAATGATGTGCCCAGCACATAATCACGGTGAAAGCGGTGCGCCTGAGCAGCTTCCTGCTCAAATTGGCCTTCTTTAGCCTGACTGTCTGCAGCCTGCAGGCTCATTGGAGAAATCAGCGCAATGGCCATCACTAACGGCGTGAGACGGAATGCAGCGCGTGCAGGCTCTATTTTTTTTTCAGTCAGTGACATACTGATTCTCCAGAATATTTTTTCGAATTTTATTGATAATGATAGTAGTTATCAAGTAGATTACAACCGATAATTTCGATCTAAAATTGGAGTATGGTTCAATGAATCATTGGTTAAAAATTGCTTTGCTCTCTTCTTTACCGGTATTGAGCCATGCACACACTGTTAGCCCTTTTATTTTACCTGACGTATTTGATATCAAAGGTTCAAATGTCAGCCTGCAAAGCGGCATGACTGTAGAAAAATTCTTTACCCCGACGGGCAATTTTAAAACCAGCTATATTCTGACCCAGCCCAATGGCCAGCAGCTGCCTTTTGAAGCAGCAGCCTCATTAAAGCGTTTCAATGTAGCCGAAATTGAAACAGCGGCAGATGGCACTTACCGCATTCAAACCAAAGATGCCGTGGGCAACAGCGGTAAATATGCGCTGGTGGATGGCCGCTGGCTGCGTGTCCGTCCAATGCGTGCGCCGATGCCGCAAGCTCCAAAAGCACCTGAAGCGCCTAAAGCAGAAGCAGCAAAAGCGCCTGCTGCAGCCAATGCTCAGCCGCCGCGTATGATTGCAGCCGACCAAGTGCCAGCCAATGCGCAGACACTGGAAGTGAAAAACGTTTTTATTGCTGAAACGTATATCAGCAAAGGCAAGCCAAGCGCTATTCCAGCACCGTCAAACCAAGGTTTTGAGCTGAAATTGCTGACGCACCCGAATGAACTGTATTCAGGCGAATCATTAAAAGCGCAGGTTTTATTTAACGGTAAAGCTGTTCCAAATGCAGAAGTCGATATCTTCAAAGGCGCAAGCAGTTTAAGCACGGATAAAACCAAAGAGCTTCCTGCAGTAAAATCCAATGCCAAAGGCGAAATTGAAATTAAATTCGAACAGGCCGGCATATATTTAATTACCGCCGCTTATCCTGAAGCGAATCCTGACAACAGCAAAAAACCGCAAGCGGAGTCTTTCACTTACGGCTTAACTGTTGAAGTCATTGAATAAGCTTTCAGCTTTTATCATTAAAAAAAGCTCCTATCAATAGGAGCTTTTTTTTGCACTAAGGGCGAATCTCTTTTAATTCACGGCGTATAAAGTGCTGAATCATCTCACGGTACAAGTGTTCCACCAAAATCGGATCAACGCCTTGCGCTTCTGCTGCGCCGCGCACTTTTTTCACCACTTCTTCGGTACGTTCAGGCGACTGCACATCCTGCTCAGTCCGTTTAAAACGCGCCGCCTGATCCACATAAAATTGACGCGCGGCAATCAGTTCAATCAGCGTTTGATCAATCGCATCAATGTTTGTGCGGGCTTGTTCTAAAGATTCAACTTTCTCTTTGTTCATGCGTTTTCGATTCACTGTCAGCTGTGTTTTCACTTTTATACTTCTCTTCTAACACATTACTGAAAATACTTTCAATCATCCATACGCGGTATAGGCTGTTGAACACATAGCTTTGGCCATCAATGCGCAGCTCCAGCACAGGAAAATCCGGCTGCGATTTCATTTCACAGTGCATATCATTTTCTTTTAACAGCGCGGCGATATCTTCTGTGTTTAAAGTTTCAATATTCAGTTGCTGCTGCAGCTGCTGAAAATGCGCTTTGAATGACAGGTCCTTGCCCTTGGTCCACACCGCCTGCAAAATTTCATGCATGGCGTCTATGCGCTGTTCTTCAGGCACGCTGTAATACAGCTGCGCCATCTGCAGCGTAGCAGCCTCCGTCGGGCGGCAAAAAGGTGTAAAGGCCACTTCAGTCCGCTTGGACAAGCGGGTCGCTAGACTCCAGTCAAACAGGTCACGCCCATGATAGCTGAGCGGATAGACATTCAGCTGAATATTATAAAAATCCGCCAATTCTTCTTTGATATAGACCATCAGCAGCCATGAAATCGGATCTTCCAGCGCAATATATAAATCCAGTTCAGGATCCATCGCCTGAATCTCGTTCAGCTCTTCTGCATCGCTGATCAGATGTTCACGCCATTCAATATGATTGATCAGAAAAATAGGGTTATCCGTCAGCAGTTTCTGCTGCTTCAAGCGGCGCGTTAAACGCAGCAGGTCATCTACCGCATGGTATTTGCGTTCGCCAAACTCAAAAAAGCTCGCCAAAACAGGCGTATCGTTAAAAATCCGCTCAGGAAAATGCTGCGCCTGATGATGGCGGCTGGCCATGGCATGCAGGGTGCGCAATTTGCCATATTGCTTTTGCCACAGCATATGAAAAACATCTTCCAGCAAATATAAAAAGTCCTGACCGCGCAGCGGCGTATTGCGCAAAATGGTTTCCGCCTGCTGAAGGGCTTCTGCAGTCGGCTGTTCAGGCGTGTCATGAAAACTGAAACGGTGCTGTTTGGATAGGATTTTGGCGTCGTTGAGGCAATACTGCTGCCATTCTGCGGCAGACATATGATTGGGCGGTTCGCCGCTCTGATTGGAAATATAAACTTTAAGGGGTTTCAGTTCATCACTAAGAATTTCTTCCAGCTGCGGCAGCTGCTGGGCGGTCAAGTAGCTGTAAACATCATCTAAACGCAGATAAACACTTAGACCTTGTGCCGTGGGTAACACCGCTTGACGAGTCGGTTTCTGATAAAACCAGCTCGATCGGATTGGATCAAACCAACGGCGCAGCAGTGACATGAGATTTGCCTCGAAAAATAAACCCTTGCAGGACTACAAGGGTTTATAGCAATTTGTTAGGGAATGATCAATTATACATCTAAATTTAGATCGGTAACTGCTCCTTTCTCAGCCCCTGAAGTTAATTTTGCAAACTTTGCCAAGGCACCGTGGGTATAATTTGGCTTAGGTTTGACCCAAGCGGCCTTGCGCGCGGCGATTTCTTCCTCTGGCACATGCCAAGTCATTTCACGGGTTTCGGCGTTAATTGAAATTCTATCGCCATTTTTCACTAAGCCGATCGGGCCGCCTTCATAGGCTTCTGGCGTGACATGGCCAATCACAAAACCGTGACTGCCGCCTGAAAACCGCCCATCGGTCAGCAGCGCGACAGACTTGCCCAAGCCTTTGCCAATGATGGCTGAGGTCGGCTTCAGCATCTCCGGCATGCCCGGCCCGCCTTTCGGTCCTTCACCGCGAATCACCACCACTTCGCCTTCCTGCACTTCGCCATCCAAAATGCCGCGCATCGCGCCAATTTCACCTTCAAATACCCGCGCAGGGCCTTCAAAATAAAGACCTTCTTTGCCTGTGATTTTGGCTACCGCACCTGTCGGTGACAGATTGCCTTTCAGCACCACCAGATGCGAGTCTTTTTTGATGGGCGCATCAAAAGGCAAAATAATCTGCTGGCCTTCTGGATAGTCCTGCACATCGGCTAAATTCTCCGCCAAGGTTTTACCCGTGACAGTCAGGCAAGAGCCGTCTAACATTCCTGCATCCAGCATGCGCTTCATCAGCGGCTGAATGCCGCCAATGGCAATCAGTTCCGACATCAGATATTTGCCCGATGGGCGCACATCCGCAACCACCGGTATGTCTTTACCTATACGGACAAAGTCATCTAAAGACAGTGCTACGCCTGCCGTATGCGCCATGGCAATCAAATGCAGCACACCATTGGTCGATCCGCCTAAGGCGATCAGCACTTTAATCGAGTTTTCAAAAGCCGCTTTGGTCATAATGTCGCGCGGTTTAATATCGAGGCGCAGCAAATTCATCACGGCTTCACCTGCACGCTGACAGTCGGCAATTTTGTCCTCTGAGACTGCTTCCTGCGCTGAAGATCCCGGCAGGCTCATACCCAGCGCTTCAATGGCCGAAGCCATCGAGTTCGCGGTATACATGCCTCCGCACGAACCCGGCCCCGGCAGCGCCACTTCTTCAATATGCTTGACCTGAATTGCATTGATTTCGCCTTTGGCATGCTGACCGACCGCTTCAAATACCGAAATCATGTCGGTATGCCCTGCGCCCGGCTTGATGGTGCCGCCATAAATAAACAGTCCAGGACGGTTTAAGCGGGCGAGCCCCATAATGCAGCCCGGCATGTTTTTGTCGCAGCCGCCTATCGCAATCACGCCGTCATAGGCCTGACAGCCCACCACCGCTTCAATGGAATCGGCAATGATTTCACGCGACAGCAGCGAATATTTCATACCTTCCGTACCATTGGAAATGCCGTCAGAAATAGTAATGGTATTAAAGATAATGCCTTTGCCGCCTGCAGCATTTACACCTTGTTCAGCTTCACGCGCCAAGCCATCAATGTGCATATTGCAGGGCGTAACATTGGCCCAAGTCGATGCAATGCCAATAAACGGCCGCTCAAAATCTGCATCTTGAAAACCTGTTGCACGCATCATGGAACGTGCTGGCGCATTTTCTATGCCTTCATAAACTGGAGCGGAATGTTCGCGGATATTATTTTTACTCATTGTTCTTCCTTGGCGATGGCTGATTTACGGCTTCAGCTTTTGGCGGATTCTTTTGAATTTATTGTATAGAAAGCAGTCGGCATGTAAAAGAAATTACATCCCAACATAAAAAGATTTTCGTGCATTCAATGCTATTCAAGCACATGGCAAAGCCATATAAGGCCTATGAGAAGATTTGAATAAAGGGAGAATTTTTCATATAAATCCACTCCCGAGCCCTCTCCTTTAAAAAGTAAGGAAATGCCTATATAAAGCCATATAATTTATAGTTACTATTCAAGGTTGTGATCTTTGGTTCTATTTTTAATAAGATCAAGAGTTTTAAAATAAAAACTAATTGCTCATTATTTCATTAAAAAGCTGGTTACAACGGAGTCTTATTTCTATAAAAGCAAATTTTCAGAGCTCGTATGTTACTTTTGTTTTGGCAAAATGAGAGGCGAAGCTTCGCAAGGAAACCATCTAGCGGTGCAATGCACCTCACCGACAAAATTCGGCAACTGTTTTCAACCAAAAGAATGACCGCAGAAACATTCACTTTTAAATTACCGTTTGCCTCAAACAGTTACGGATGACATTTCCTCGTATCCAATGCAATGCGATTTTTCTACATAAAAATTAAAAAAAGCACCCCATTTGGAGTGCTTTTCTATTTAGAAATCTAAAGCTTAGATTTCACGTACCGCACCTTTCGCCGCACTCGTCGTATGCATTGCATAGGCTTTTAATGCTTTTGAAATTTTACGTGGACGTTCTTCAGCTGGTTTCCAGCCTTTCGCTTCTTGCGCTGCACGGCGTTCAGCCATAACTGAGTCTTCTACCGCCAAATGAATGGTACGGTTTGGAATATCAATTTCGATACGGTCGCCATCTTCAACCAAACCAATTGCACCGCCTTCAGCTGCTTCCGGAGAAACGTGACCAATTGAAAGACCTGATGAACCGCCAGAGAAACGGCCATCGGTGACAAGCGCACAATCTTTACCCAAACCTTTAGATTTTAAGTAACTGGTTGGATAAAGCATTTCTTGCATACCCGGACCGCCGCGTGGACCTTCGTAACGGATCACAACTACATCACCTGCCGTAATTTTACCGCCTAAAATCGCTTCTACTGCAGAGTCTTGGCTTTCAAATACACGTGCTGTGCCATTGAATTTCAGAATAGAATCATCCACACCTGCTGTTTTTACGATACAGCCATCCAATGCGATATTGCCGTAAAGTACGGCCAAGCCACCGTCTTGCGAGAATGCATGTTCAACATTACGGATCACACCATTTTCACGGTCGCCATCTAAACGTGTGTAGTACCGATCTTGTGAGAATGCTGTTTGAGTGGGTACACCGCCCGGTGCTGATTTGAAGAAGTTATAAACCTCTTCGTCTTCAGTACGGATAATATCCCACTTATCTAAAGCATCTTTTAAGGTTGCTTCATGCACTGTAGGTACAGACGTATCGAGTAAGCCGCCACGGTCTAATTCACCAAGAATTGACATGATACCGCCTGCACGGTGGATGTCTTCCATATGGACATTTTTAACCGCAGGTGCCACTTTACACAGCACTGGAACTTTACGCGATAAACGATCGATATCATCCATGGTGAAGTCAACTTCTGCTTCGTGTGCAGCAGCCAATAAATGAAGAACCGTGTTGGTTGAACCACCCATCGCGATGTCTAAAGTCATGGCATTTTCATACGATGCTTTCGTCGCAACATTACGCGGCAATACGCTGTAATCATTTTGCTCATAATGACGCTTGGTGATTTCAACGATCAATTGGCCTGCTTTTTCGAATAATTTTTTACGGTTGGCATGCGTTGCAAGCGTAGAGCCATTACCCGGCAAAGATAAACCTAAAGCTTCGGTTAAGCAGTTCATTGAGTTGGCAGTGAACATGCCTGAACATGAACCGCATGTTGGACATGCAGAACGTTCGTATGCTTTCACTTCTTCGTCTGTGTAGTTGTCATCTGCCGCCACGATCATCGCATCAACAAGGTCAATCGCCTGTTCATTACCGCGGATTTGGACTTTACCCGCTTCCATCGGGCCGCCAGAGACAAACACCACGGGGATGTTCAAGCGCATTGAAGCCATGAGCATTCCCGGTGTGATTTTGTCGCAGTTTGAAATACATACCATTGCGTCAGCACAGTGCGCATTGACCATGTATTCAACTGAATCTGCGATCAAATCACGTGAAGGCAATGAATACAGCATGCCGTCGTGCCCCATGGCAATGCCGTCATCGACCGCAATGGTATTGAATTCTTTAGCGACACCGCCTGCCTGTTCAATTTGACGCGCCACGAGCTGACCTAAGTCTTTCAGATGGACGTGACCGGGCACAAACTGGGTAAATGAGTTCACTACTGCAATAATCGGTTTGCCGAAGTCTTCATCTTTCATCCCGGTTGCGCGCCATAAGCCGCGTGCACCCGCCATATTTCTTCCGTGTGTCGATGTTTTTGAACGATAGTCAGGCATTGTATTTTTCCAACAAAGTTTGAGCTTGAAATGAATCCCGAAGATTCATTCTGGCTAAATCATACTGATGATGAGCGTTAAATCAGCCGAAAATTGCGTCTATCATACACCAAGTCACTGTTTTTCATGATGACCTGAGAGATATCTTTACAGGCGCGGCGCGCTTGCATTTATTCGGCTATCTGACTGCAAAAATCTTTTTACTGAGGGCTACTATAACGCCATAGGCTTCTGGGCAATACAAAACTTTCATGAATAATTTTTACAATTTGCATGAGTTTTATTTATATGATTTTTTATCATTTCAGTACAAAAGCATTCCGTAGCATGCTTGTTAATGTTGAGGCTACTTTACCCGCACACAATCATACATCTCGCTACGTTTATCAAAGACCATGCGCTTGCACATGCAAAACAAGAATTTTTTACCATTTTCATTCCATCATAAAAAAAGCCATCTTCTGCACAACAATACAAAAGATGGCTTTTAATTTTTGCCCGTTTACCAGCTAATATTTACACGGCGGTTCGGTGCTAAACATGCCACAGTTGCTGTCGATTTTGTTTGGCCTTCACATTCTTTATAAAGACGTGTCGCCCCGTTGGCATCCACTTTAATACTGTTTACTGCCACACCATTTTTCGCCAGCAAAACAGCCACGGTATTGGCTCGCTGTGCAGACAATGCTTGGTTGTAAGTAAAATTACCTAGTTTGTCAGCATAACCCGTAATCGTGACTTGCTTACTGCCCGATTGTTTAATTGCATCCGCAATTTCTTCAACACGGCTATAATCACGGTTAATTGCAGGTTCGTTATAACGGTCAAAAGCAAATAATACGCTTGCTTGTGCCGCTTGAATATCTAAACCACCCGCCACCAAGGCATTTGAATCATTGTTGGCCCCATATTGCGCCAAGCCCTGACATGCCTCACCTTTCCAATAATACGCTTTGGCTAAGTAGTCTTTATCAAAATCAATGCGCAGCTGGCAGCGTTTGTAGCTTTGCGTTTCAGGTACACGAATGTCTAAAACATAGTTCCATTCACGGACAAAAAACAAGCCTTCACTAAAATGTGGGTGACCTAAAATATAACGGATTTGGTCTTTGGTTAAACCCACGTCTAAACGTTTCACTTGCGCATATTCAAAGCGCTGAACCTGATCTAAATAACTGTCTTTCACTTCTGGAAAATCGATCGTATCATCTGCCATGTTTAGGTTTAACTGTTCCGCAGCCCAAACAGGTGTACTTAGCGCTAAACCCACGATTGCTGAGCCCAACAGGCTTTTTAACATTGTGTTCATTGTCTTCTCAATATTTATATATGCAATAAAAGAACAAGAGAGAAAGAGAGAGTTCCCTCTTTCCCGTCTAGTGTATTAATCAATCACGCCACTGATACCAATACGAACACTCGGATCACCTTGTGATGCTGAAGCAATACCGCCTGTTAATGACCAACGACCGTTGTCCGCAGTCTTACGCAAGGTCACACCCACGGCATTTTCACCACCGTGATAGGCCGCACCCGCAGCATAGGTGTATTTGCCTGGAATGTACGGTGCTGTTTCAAGCGCCATTGCGGCTGCAATACCCGCATTGGCGCGTTTTTCAACATCATTAATGCGTTGATTGTTATCATGGAACGCTTGCTGTAACTGATCGCCTAAATTGGTAATACGATCGCCCAGTACTTGATCTGCATCATTTAAGGCACCCAATGCATCACCGACATTGTTGTAAGAACCACCGTTGACTTGATAGTTTGGCGCATCAAAACTTTGCGTAATGTTGTTATAACCCGCACCGCCACCTAAAGAGTTCGCAATGTATTGATTAGTAGTATTCAACTGCGAGCCATTTACGGCTTGAGTAGATGATGCGCTGATATCGCCTTTGGCCACACCACTCACCACTTTATTACCCGCATTAATACCTGAAGATGTAATTGATGGCCCATCTTTAATGCTTAAGCCATTCGTATCAATCGTGGTATTGCCAGCAACCACCTTATCAGCATTCACTTGTTTAGCGGTTACACTGTTCAGCGTAATATCATCCGCTGTGGACACCGTATAGTTGGTGCTGCCATCTGTATTTGAATTGCTCACAACTTTAATGTTGCTGCCTTCACTCACAGTCGATTTAGACTGCACTGCATTTTTATTTACGGCTGCAATCGCATCATTGATATTGCTTTCGCCTGTACCGCCAATATTGCTTAAGTTACCCGCAGGATCATAAGCACCCACACCCATCATGTCGTGAATTTGACCGCCATTCACTGCATCTTTTGAACCTGAAGCAATTGTACCGGCACTCACGTTGGTAACTTTGCTATCACCTGCATCAATACCGTTTTTGGTCACACTTGGGCCACCAGCAATGGTTAAACCATTGTCAGTTACTTTTGTATCACCCGTCGTTAAGCTACCATTGGCACCTAAGTTCTGATCTTTATTCAGATTAACCGTGATGTTATTACCGTTATTGCTAATGTTGACATTACCGTCAGTATTCGCGAAATCTACAGTATTACCCGGTTTTACATTACTTGCTGTACCGCCATTGGTGCTGACATTCCAGCCTTGATTGGCATTGGCTGCAGCATTATTGACTGATTGAATTGCATCATGAATGTTGTTTGCGCCCGTACCGCCGATATCAGATGCTGTGATATTACCTGTATTTGGATTAATGGTAGTGTTGCCGCCAATGATATTGGCGACGTTGTTTTGTGCGTTATACAACTGACTACCATTCACCGCATCTTTTGATGCTGATGATACTTCACCATCTGCAACACTCGTAATGACTGTATTACCTGCATTGATGCCCGCATAGCTAATGCTTGGTCCGGCAATAATGATGCCACCATTTTCATCCAGTGTTTGGAAACTCAACCCTGTACCGTTGATAATCGTACCACCAGCATTGACCGAATCGACGGTTAAATCAGGATTCAATGCAAAATCAATGGTATTGCCTGATTTGGTTACGGTCAGGTTTTGCTCAGTAGATGCTGTACCAATATCAAGCGTATCGCCAGCAACAACAGCAGCCGTATTGGTACCGTTTGAACTTAGGCTAAATCCTTGTTCCAATGCATTAATATTTTTATTAATAATGCTGTCCAAACGTGAGTCTAGCGTATACAACTGGCTACCATTCACCGCATCTGTAGATGTTGCACTAACTGAACCATTGGCTACATTGGTGATTTTTTTATTGCCAGCATTAATTCCAGACACCAATATACTTGGGCCACCAGTAATACTTAAACCCTGATTATTCAGTACGCTATTACCCGCTTTTAATGACGTCACATCTAAATTATCAGCGGTTGCAACTTTATAATCACTGCTACCGTCTGCATTTTTAGTTTCAGTCACCACCATGTTTTTGCCTTGGCTCACCTTTGTTTTAGCCGCAGCCACAGCTTCATCAATGGTGTTTTTACCTGTACCGCCAATATTAGATGTACTGAGATTGCCTGTGTTTGGATCAATGGTGGTATTACCGCCAATGATATTCGCAACATTGTTTTGTGCGTTATACAACTGGCTGCCATTCACGGCATCTTTCGATGCTGATGAAACCGCGCCATTGGCCACATTACTAATCTTTTTGTTGCCCGCATCAATACCAGATACAAGCACACTTGGACCGCCAGCAATCGTTAAACCTGTATTATTGATTAACGTATTGCCTGCTTTTAATGAAGTAACATCTAAATTGTCTGCGGTTGCGACTTCATAGTTGGTACTGCCATCTGTATTTTGAGTGGCAGTCACTTCCATATTTTTGCCTTTGCTCACCGTTGTTTTGGCTGCTGCTACGGCTTCACTGATGGTACTTTTACCTGTACCACCAATGTTTGAAGTACTAATATTGCCTGTGTTCGGGTCAATGGTGGTATTACCGCCAATGACATTCGCAACATTGCTTTGTGCATTATACAACTGGCTACCATTCACGGCATCTTTCGATGCTGATGACACCGCGCCATTGGCCACATTGGTGATTTTTTTATCACCCGCATCAATACCATTTAAACCAATACTTGGACCTGTAGCAATTGGGTTGCCGTTTGCATCTTGTCCCACAAAGCTCAGACCATTTTGATTTAACAAGGTACCACCAGCGGTCACAGAGTTAATATCCAAATCGGGATTCAATGCAAAAGTGATGCTGTTGCCCACTTTCTGCGCTGTCAAATTTCTTTCAGTGGCAGCTGTCCCAATATCAATGGTGTCTTGATCCATAATGGTGGACTTAGCATTGCCATTTGAGCTTAATGAAATTTGAGGTTTCGCTGCATCCAAAGCATTAATAATCGTAGAATCCAACTGATCTTTGAGTGCGAAAAGTTGACTACCATTAATGGCATCACTAGATGTTGCATTAACTGCGCCATTCGCCACATTAGTGATTTTTTTATCACCCGCATCGATGCCTGTTGCTAAAACACTTGGGCCACCAACAATGCTTAGACCATTGTTATTGATTACAGTATTACCTGCTTTAAGTGATGTAACGTCTAAGTTTTCTGCAGTTGCAACTTCATAGTTTGTGCTCCCATCTGTATTTTGAGTGGCAGTCACTTCCATATTTTTGCCTTTGCTCACCGTTGTTTTGGCTGCTGCTACGGCTTCACTGATGGTATTTTTACCTGTACCGCCAATGTTTGAAGTGCTGATATTGCCATTTGCATCAACAACAGTATTGCCACCAATGACATTCGCTACGTTGCTTTGCGCACCATATAGCTGACTGCCATTCACGGCATCTTTCGATGTTGATGTCACAGCACCATTCGCCACACTGCTAATCTTTTTGTTGCCCGCGTCAATACCCGAAGCAAGCACACTTGGACCACCAACAATGCTTAGGCCATTGTTATTGATTACAGTATTACCTGCTTTAAGTGACGTAACGTCTAAGTTTTCTGCAGTTGCAACTTCATAGTTTGTGCTCCCATCTGTATTTTGAGTGGCAGTCACTTCCATATTTTTGCCTTTGCTCACCGTTGTTTTGGCTGCTGCTACGGCTTCAGAAATGGTATTTTTACCTGTACCACCAATGTTTGAAGTGCTTATATTGCCATTTGCATCAACAACAGTATTGCCACCAATGACATTCGCCACGTTGCTTTGCGCACCATATAGCAGACTGCCATTCACGGCATCTTTCGATGTTGATGTCACAGCACCATTCGCCACATTGGTGATTTTTTTATCACCCGCATCGATGCCTGTTGCTAAAACACTTGGGCCACCATTTGCAATAGTTAAACCATTGCTGGTTAAAGTGCTGTCACCTACGGTTAAGCCTTGTGCATTTAAGGTATTACCGCCTGCCGTAATGCTGTTGGCGACATTAATATCATCACTTAAACGAATTTGAATTTGCCCATTGGTCACTTGTGTTTCAATATTTGTATCAGCACCCACAACCTCAACAGCTTCGCCTAACGCTTTTTGAACTGTTCGGCCATCTTGTGCTTTCAGTGCAAAACCTTTATTGGCTGTATCTAAAGCAGCTTGTGCTTTGTTATCTGTTTTAAATAACTGACTACCATTGACTGCATCTTTAGATGATGCATCAATATCACCATTGGCAACATTGGTCACTTTTTTGTTGCCTGCATCAATGCCAGAAGCCAGTACACTTGGGCCACCATCAATTGCTAAACCATTGTTATTCAGCGTAGTATTTCCAGCA
Organism: Acinetobacter sp. ANC 3813; assembly: GCF_002135435.1. Lineage (GTDB taxonomy): Bacteria > Pseudomonadota > Gammaproteobacteria > Pseudomonadales > Moraxellaceae > Acinetobacter. The sequence continues at coordinate 155,617 of NZ_NEGK01000010.1, forward strand.
GTTACAGACGTTACATTTAAATTATCTGCTGTCGCAACTTCATAGTTGGTGCTACCATCTGCATTTTGAGTCGTCGTTAGCTCAATATTTTTGCCTTTACTGACGGTCGTTTTCGCTATAGTAGCAGCTTTTTTCAGCTGTGAAACATTGACTGCATCTGTATCTGAAGAACCAGCACTTACACCCGTAATACGGCGATCACCAATATTCATTTCGCCTTTGGCCGTGCCTCCAACCAAATAGGCTTGATTTGATAATGTTTGACTATTCGCATTTGATCCTGAACCAATAGCAATAGAGTCTTTATTATTTGCTACCGCACCATTACCGATGGCAATTGAGTTAGATGCAGCTTGTACAACTTTAGAATTTGTACCCAATGAAATACTTTGCTCAGCTTCTGCTTTTGAAATAGCACCAATAGCCAACGCGCCGCCACCAGAGGCATTTGCGTAGACCCCCAATGCAGAACTTGCGTTACCACTTGCAGTTGAGGTCATACCCAAAGCTGTCGAGAAATTACCAGAGGCCGCAGACTGCGTACCCATTGCAGTCGCGCCTGCACCACTCGCAGTGGTTGCACGGTAACTGCCGCCTGTTGCGTTACCCGCAACCAAACGAACGCCGGTTAATGCCTCATAAGAGTCGTTAACGGCCTTATCATTCGCAATACGGTCAATATCATCACCGCCAATAGCAATAGCTGAATTACCTGATGCAATAACATTAGCACCTAAAGCGACCGATTGGTCACCACTTGCTGTTGTTGAATAACCAATTGCAACTGATTGATTTGCGCCAGTGACAGAACTGGCTGTATTAGCGCTTGTACCAATCGCAATTGAATTGGTTGTTGCTGCATTGCCGCCACCAGCGTTATATGAAGCGGCTCCGGCTCCAGAAGAAAATGTCAGACCGACCACTAAAGGCAGAATCACTGACTTCATATTTTTTGATTTCGTTTTTGAACAGCCTCTCGCTAATTCCGAAACCGCAGTCCATGTGCCTAATGTCACATTCCAAACAACTTTATAGACTTTATTCATCTAAATCTGGCTCACTTTTATTAAACGCATTTGTGCTAATTTCAATCAAAAATAAAACACAAATCAACAAAGTTTATGTATAAAAAATATTGATTTTATTCTATTCTATAAAAATGTGAGCAAAGTCACAAATAAAAAATGGTGATATACAAATAAAAATGATTACTTATCAATCATTTTTTAGTTAAATTAATAAATATATACATTTTGTTTATTAAATATTAATAATAAAAAGGTAACAAAAAAATACATTTCAATTATTTAACAATACTAATTAATTTTATCTTTTGTTTAAATATATTAAAATATAATATGTTTTTTCTATTATTATACCTGCTTGCATAGACACAGGTTTTTTTGACTATGTTTGATATAATCTATTTTTAAGTTGACTAGGCATACATGTGAAAATCGTTTTTGCGGGTACTCCTGAATTTGCAGCTCAAGCATTGGCTGCGCTGCTAAAAACAGATCACGAAATTATCGCGGTCTACACTCAGCCTGACCGCAAAGCGGGACGCGGACAAAAATTAACTGCATCTGCAGTTAAGCTATTGGCGCTGCAACACAATCTGCCTGTTTATCAGCCTTTGCATTTCAAGGCATCCACTGAAGAAGGATTGGCTGCACAGCAAGCGCTTGCAGACTCGAATGCTGATATCATGGTCGTAGCAGCTTATGGCCTGATATTGCCTCAAACCGTGCTGGATATGCCTAAATACGGCTGCCTGAATATTCATGGCTCACTTCTGCCGCGCTGGCGCGGTGCAGCCCCGATTCAGCGCGCGATTGCCACAGGTGATGCAGAAACTGGTGTCACCATTATGAAAATGGCTGCGGGTTTAGATACTGGCGATATGATGTATAAAACGCTGTGCCCAATTGAAGCCGACGATACTTCTGCCAGCCTGCATGACAAATTGGCGCTGCAAGGCGCAGAAGCTATTGCTGCTGTACTGGAATCGGAAGAACAACTGCTGCAGTATCTAGAGCGCCGTGAAGTTCAAGATGAAGCGCAAACTGTCTATGCGCATAAGCTGTCTAAAGCAGAAGCTCAAATTGACTGGTCACAGGATGCCGTCAGCATTGACCGCAATATCCGTGCATTCAACCCATGGCCTGTTGCATTTATTCCACTCGACGACAGCAATAACTTGCGTATTTGGGGTTCTGCACTTTCGGAGCAAAATGCAGCAGGACAAGCCGCTGGTACTATTTTATTGCTGGATAAACAGGGGGTGCATGTCGCCTGCGGCGATGAAAAAGCCATCTGCCTGACCAGCCTGCAATGGCCGGGCGGCAAAGCATTAAATCCAGTTCAAATTAATCAAACTCAAAAATTAGCAGTAGGTAATACATTCGCATGAGCCAAAATCAATCCTCTGCAAAAAATCTGAACCTTCGTGCTCAGGTCGTAAAAACACTGGTGGCTGTACAAAATGGCCAATCTTTAACATCGGTTCTGAATCAGCACATCAATACCGTCGGCGAGCGTGACCGCGCGCTGTATCATGAACTGACTTTAGGCTGCCTGCGCCAATGGTATTCTTTAAAAGCCATTACTTTGCCGCTGCTGACCAAGCCTTTAGATAATGAAGCCTTAGAAAGCTGTCTATATTTAGGTTTATACCAATTGCTATGTACACGTATTCCTGCACACGCAGCCATCTCTGAAACAGTGAATGCTGTCAAGCAATTGGGTTTTGAACCGATGAGCGGATTGGTCAACGCCATCCTGCGCCGCGTTTCACGTGAAACTGAAGCTTTTCAAAGCGCCTTGAACGCCAGCCACGGCCTGCCGAGCTGGCTGTTCAAACGTCTGAAAAAAGATTGGCCAGAGCAGCTGAGCGAGCTTTGCCAAAATTTGAAGCACACCGCGCCACTCACTTTACGTGTGAATAAACGCCAAATCAGCCGTGACGAATATCTTGAAATTCTGAATGAAGAGCAAATTGATGCACATGCTTGTGATCTTTCAGATACAGGCATTGTACTCGACCAAACGGGCAATATTACCCAGTTGCCAGGCTTCGAAGAAGGCGGTTTTTCTGTTCAGGATGAGCATGCGCAGCTTTGCGCTCAGCTGCTGCCAAATTTAGATGATAAAGTCGTGGTCGATGCCTGCGCAGCGCCGGGCGGCAAAACTGCGCATATTTTAGAACGCTTCACTCCTAAAAAATTGATTGCGCTGGATCATGACGCGAAGCGTTTGCTGCGGGTTTCGGAAAATCTGGAACGCCTTGAACTGAATGCTTATGCCGATGTTGAAATCATTACGGCAGATGCGACGAAGTGGACAGCGCCTGAACCCGTGGACTGCATTGTGCTGGATGCGCCTTGTTCGGCTATCGGCGTAATGCGTCGCCATCCAGACATCCGCCTGCTGCGCCAATCTTCAGATATTCAGCAGACTGTTGAACTGCAAAAGCAGATTCTGGATCACATGTGGTCGCAATTAAAAGTAGGCGGCACCTTGCTGTACATCACATGCTCGATTTTAAAAGCCGAAAATGAACAGCAAATGGTGAATTTCTTTGCGGAACATAACGATGCTAAAGAAATTAAAATTGAAGAAAAATGGGGGCTGATGCAAATTCACGGCCGCCAGATTCTGCCAGAAAATGACTTTGGCGACGGCTTCTTCTATTGCCGGATTGAAAAAACCGCATAAAAAAAGCAGGCCAATCGGCCTGCTTTTTTTTGGATCAGCATTAAAGCGTATGCTGGTCCTTCACATCTTCCAATACATCATCCAGCTCTTCAGGATTTTTCATCAGGTGCAGGATAGACAATGCCAGCCCGCCCCATAAGAAGACCATGGAAATAACCATCATTATAATTGCGGAAGTATTCATTTTAACCCTCCTCGCGGTCTTTCATTTTCGATAAAACAACAGCGACCACTGCGCAGAAAATCACACAGCCCCAGCCAAAGATCAACTGCAGGCTTGCGCTGTAATCCCCATAGCCTTTGATCAATAGATGGTAAATCGTCATCGCCAGTGTCACCAGCAAAATCATTGACGTAATTACGGTTAAGGTGAAATCCCAGCCTTTACCTAATTTTACCGTAGAAATTGCATTCACATGATTTTTAATCTCAAGCAGCGCTGAGCGCTTGAACCATGCAATGCTGATAATGGACAGCAATGCGCCGCCAATAATACCGATGTTGTTGATAAAGTGGTCAATAATATCAACCAGCTTAATCGAGTTCACACTTGAAAACAGCACGATAGACACGACTGCGCTGCCGCCGCCCACAATCGTTACTGCCTTCTTACGCGCCCATTTTAACTTGTCCATCATGGCTGCAATTGGAACTTCCAAAATGCTCACCATCGATGAAATCCCGGCAACAAAGAGCGATGTGAAAAATAGAATGCCGAACAGATCTGCGCCTGGACCCATACTTGAAATAATTTTAGGGAAAGCAATAAACGCCAAGCCAATCCCGCCGCTCACCACATCCTGTACGCTTGAATTTGCAGTAAAAGCCATGAAGCCCAAAGCCGCAAAAATACCAATACCCGCTAAAATCTCGGTGGATGCATTCGCAAAACCGACAATTAAACCTGATCCCGTCAAGTTTGTTTTCGGCTTTAAATACGATGCATAGGTCACCATAATCCCGAAGCCGACAGACAGCGAGAAGAAGGTATGACCATAGGCTGCGAGCCAGACTTTATAGTCCATCATGGCTGACCAGTTTGGCGTGAAAAACGCATTCAGGCCTTGTACCGCACCCGGCAAACGCAGGGATTGAATAACCAGAATGGTAAACAGCACAAATAACAGCGGCATGAAGATTTTATTCGAAAGCTCTACGCCTTTTTTAACACCGCCATATAAAATAATTAAAGTCAGTGCCCAAATACCTGCCAGCGGCCAGAAAATATGGCTGACAAATTGAGGATCAAAACCGGATGCTTCTGAGGTTTGCAAATACGTCTTAAAGAAGAAGCCTTCTGGATCGCTGCCCCACATTTGGCCAATCGAGAAATATACATAGCTGCCGGCCCAAGTTAATACGCTGGCATAGTACAAACCAATGATGATACACACGCAGACTTGCCACCAGCCTAGAGTTTCACCGCCTTTAAACAGCTTTCTATACGCTTTAGGCGGTGAACCGCTGCTGCGGTGACCAACTGCATAATCCAAAAACAATAGCGGTAAACCGGCAGTAATCAGTGCGATTAAATACGGAATAAGAAATGCGCCGCCGCCGTTTTCATAAGCAACATAAGGGAAACGCCAAATATTTCCCAGCCCTACTGCAGAACCAATGGCTGCAATAATAAAGCCCGATCGTGACGTCCAATTTTCACGAGAATCTGTCATAAAATACCTAAACCTTAGGCTTCTTTAAATGCTGCTTTTTATTGGGTTATCTCGCAGTCAAAAAAAGTACCATAAAAAATAATTCTGAGCGTCTGAAATAAGCGCACTGCCTTTTGAGCAATATCCGCCAATTGCAAACAGGAAAATTCTGCTAAATCTTGCATAAAGTTTTAAGCAGATATTGACCTTTATATGAGCTCAACAATACCGTTTTTTAACCAAACTTTCTGTAACTTATGCGCCAAACATTCACTTTTCATAATGTATTTCTATTCGTTTGCACAAATTATCAGCTTATTTTTTATACATTATTTTTTATAAATAAACAAACTTTTGGGAATGATAATTAGAGCTTTATATGTCCTTGTTAAATACTTCCGCGCAGATGCTGCAAACGCTTTCAATGAGTCCTGCAGCACAAAAGTTACGGATATTTTTTTGCGAAGCTTTTTACCCCATTTTCTCTGTTTCTATCCAAAGCATAAAAAAACTATTCTTCATGCACTCTAAAACACTTTATTTAATCTCTTTTTCACTTAAATTTTTACATAACTTTCAACGTGAAGTACGCAAACTGTCAGTCAATAAACAGCCTCAACCATCCTCAGAACACAGCATTAAATCGCTTTGTGCTCATTGCAATTCGAGCTATGATGCGCGAAGTGCTGATTATGCATCCAGCATACCGGATAAAATTGACTTACTTTTCATAGATGGAACGCAACATGAAAGCTTTAAATCTACTGTGCGCTGTACTGGGTATGGCTGCCATCACGAATGCGCAGGCAGATGTGATTGGTGTTAAAGGCAATATTGACTACTGGCAGTACAGTGCAGATCTAGATCATCCGCAATTCAATCCTTCGAATGCAAAGCTGGCAGATGATCACGGACTGTCTTTTTCTGTTGCCGTTGAACATCCTATTCCTTTTTTACCCAATGCAAAAATCAAGCATGTCAATTTAAATGCAGACAGTGACGAAACATTTTCAGGCACACCGCGCAATCAGGTGGATCTCGATTATTCAGATTTCATTCTTTACTATGAAATCTTAGACAATATCGTCAATGCAGATATTGGCGCGGGTGTAAAAAGCCTAGAAGGTGATATCCGTCATAATTACACATCAACACAAGACATTAGCGAAACGCTGCCGATGCTGTATGCGCAAGCAGGCCTAAAATTGCCGTTTACGGGTTTAAGTGCAAATGCGGAAGTCAGCATTGCAGGTCTGAATGATCAGCGTATTACCGATGCGCAGGCCGAATTAAAATACAATTTCATTGATTCCATTCTTGTCGATGTAGGTGCCAAAGCGGGTTACCGTATCTTAGATATTCAGCTGGAAAAAGACTCAGATGCAGAGACCAAACTTAAATTCAAAGGCCCTTATGTTGGTCTAGAAGCGCATTTCTAAAGCTATGGTATTGTAAGAAATTGCGTACATAGTCTGACGAAAATCGACACTATTCAGCTGAATCAGACCGCACTATAGTTAAGTCATACAGAGACAGGATGTTTCTAAAGAGCAAAATTAAAAGAATAAAATTAAAGAAAGCAGGATGCTTAGACCGGATCGGAATCCAGTCATCAACTGATATGAAAAAGCCCTTAACAGGATGTTAAGGGCTTTTTTCTGCGCATCAGATTCATTACCAGCTTTGTAAATCATAAATATTAATTAGGCTGCTTCAAAAAAGGCCCATCCAAGATGAGCCTTTTAAAGTTAAACTAAAACTCAGCTGTATGAACGCTGCGCCTTTAATGCTTTCTTCGCTGGAATCGCATCTGTTACATCCTCTTCACTCTTACGGATAAAGAACACTGCAATTGCTGCAATAATGACTGGAATGCCAACTGCCATAAAATTAACTTGATGCGGCAGCTCTTTCGCCAGCAGCATGCCAATTAAAATTGGCCCCACAATCGCGCCAGTTCGGCCCACTGCCGATGCCCAGCCAATGCCTGTAGAACGGACAGAAAGCGGATAGTATTGCGCCACATAGCTGTACAGCAGAATTTGTGAGCCAATCGCAGATGCGCCAGCAACAGCAACCAAGAGGTAAATCACCGGCTGCGGCGACTTAAAGCCCAGCAGCGATAAAGCAACTGCACCGGCTAAGCATAAGATGATGATCACAGGCTTCAAATGGAATTTATCCGCCAAAATACCGCCGCCAACCGTACCAATGACTGCGCCAATATTCATCGCCAGCAAGAACATCAAGCTGCTGCCCATTGAATAGCCTGCCGCCATCATCAGTTTTGGCAGCCAGCTGCCTAAAGCATACAAGGTTAACAGGCACATAAAGAAGCATAGCCAAAACAATGCAGTGCCTGCGCCACGCCCCTGCTGATATAAGGCTTTTACGGTTGTACCGCCTGGCACAACAACTTCAGATAATTCCAGCTGAGTATTTTCAGAGATCATTTGCTCAGGGGAAATTTTTTTCAGCATGTTACGCGCTTCATCATCACGTTTAACTTTTACCAAGAAGGTCAAAGATTCTGGTAAGAATTTCCATACAAATGGCAACAGCAGCAATGGAAAACCAGCGATAAAAAACATAATCTGCCAGCCAAAATTTGGAGTCAGCCAAGCGCCGAACAGCGCCGCCATAATACCGCCCATTGCATAGCCGCTGAACATGGTCGTAACCAGTGTGCTGCGCAGTTTTTTAGGCGCATATTCTGAGGTTAACGCCACAAGATTTGGCAATACACCGCCAATGCCTAATCCAGCTAAAAAGCGCAATACGCCAAACTCGGTGGGATTAGATGCAAAGCCACCAGCAAAGGTAAAACCGCTGAATAAAAATACACAGATCATAATGACTTTCTTACGGCCAATCTTATCTGCCAAAGTGCCAAACAGCATTGCCCCGAACATCATACCGGCTAATGCGGTACTGGCCAGCATGCCAGCCTGAACTGTTGTCAGCCCCCAGTCTTTCATCAGCAAAGGCAATGCAACCCCATTAATCGCCAAATCATAGCCATCAAATAAAATTAAAATAAGACACCACAGCATAATACTTAGGTGTGATTTTGAAAATTTTGCATGATCAACGACATCATTCACATTCATTGTGTTTGCCGACATTAGTACTCACCTCCAATTGTGAGATTAATTTTGGATTACAATGCGGTTTAGGGCAGTTTTTGTCCAAAATTTCAAAGGTATCAACCCATACCTTTAAAATATCGGACTCTAAATTGGTAAGAAAATGTCAGAAAAAGCTATAGAAATTAGAAATATTTACTTAAGAATAAAATGATGAACACGAGGTCTAGTTTTATTTTTATTCAATATCAATGATTTAAAAATCAACTATAAGCAATCAGACAATAGATGATTTGATAAAAAAATTGTCAGTTTTCACCTTTAATTCGGCTAAACAGCCTAAATTAAATACATTTTTATATGCTCAATATGCCCTATTTAGGCCAAAATTCGACTTAAATGGTATTTAGCTTAGGCACAATTCATGAGTTTTTTCGGGTCGATTGCTTATTCAGCGTGAAAAGCTAAAAGGACGTGTGCTTATACAGCGGCCAAATAAACTTTTGTATTAAAATTCCAGCATCAGATTATATAATTTTATTATGGGCATAAAAAAACACCCCCTGAGTAGTCAGGGGGTGTTTAGAATAATGAGCTGGCGATGACTTACTCTCACATGGGTAACCCCACACTACCATCAGCGCTAAGAGGTTTCACTTCTGAGTTCGGGAAGGGATCAGGTGGTTCACTCTTGCTATTGTCGCCAGCACAACTGTTATGGACTTGTTCGGGTCTTATTTACATCATTTGATGTATGCCTTACTTCGTACCAAATAGAATACATTAACA
>NZ_NEGK01000011.1 GCF_002135435.1 Acinetobacter sp. ANC 3813
GGGGGTGCGGTTTTAGGAAAAAAAGTCAGCGAAGACCGCCGTTATGATGATGAACGTTATGACCGCAACTATAATAATAGCCGCGGCTACCGTTCAAACAACTACCGTTACAACGACCGCGGATATTACAGCAACGATAATGGCCGCCATCTAGGCCATTATAAAAATGGCAAACGCCGTTAAGCACAACTAGCGCATACTCATTCAGCTGAGTACGCAATTTAAAAAAGCACCTCATTCAGGTGCTTTTTTTTGGCCTTATTCCACTGACCCAGATTTACGAGTCTCAAACTGAGATCAATCTGAATCAAAAACAATATGCAGTTTTAATGCTTAATAATGAGCTTTCTTTTTAGCGCCGCCATCTGATTTATTGACCGTTGCCCATTCAATCCGCTCTACCTCTTCTTCTGAAAGTCCACGCACCTTTTCCGACGCTATAATGTGCCGAGCCTGCCTTTTCTGCTTGGCAGAATTGCAGATTTATCATCTGGCAGCATATTCACACTCCCCCCTAAATATCTGCAGCTCATATTCCTAAATCAATTGCTTCATCGCCCACGCCAAGTATTGCATTCAATCTAGCGCATCTCTTTATTCATTTTTGATTTTGATCTAAAGCAATATACAGTCCTGCATTAGACTTACATACTGAAATCGGCCATTAAAATGGTCATTTCTTGCTGCAATTTTTCTATTAACAGCAAGATTCTTTACTCACAGATCTGCTCTATAGCTGTTTAAATATAGACTGAATCATCGACTGAACCCTTTCTATCGCATTATTTAATTTTCTAAGCGACTACATCTTGCTAGCAAATATAAACCCTGCACAAATCCAAATACGCGCCCTCCTCCTCACCAAGAAAAAAATTAAAAACCGTATTAAAAAATGCAGCTTATTTTATATTGCAGCATTCATATCGAAATAAATCGATATACATCACAGCACTTATATCGTATTATTTCGATATAGATAAATTCAGAGAACTGATATGCGTTCATTGCAAGAAACAAAATTTTCTATCTTAGAGCTTGCGCCTGTTAGAGAAAATAAGAGCATACAAGATGCGCTGCATCATGCCTTGGCGCTTGCACAGCATGCAGAAAAGCTGGGCTATGAACGTATTTGGCTTGCAGAACATCACAATATGTCTGGCATTGCCAGTTCTGCTACATCAGTGTTGCTGGGTTATTTACTGGCCAACACCTCTAGCATTAAAGTCGGCTCAGGCGGTGTGATGCTGCCCAACCATGCGCCTTTAGTAATTGCAGAACAATTTGGCACATTAGAAACACTTTATCCAGGACGTGTTGAACTTGGCTTAGGCCGTGCGCCGGGTACAGACCAAGCAACCATGCGTGCATTGCGCCGCGGTCATCAAGAAACTGAAGATCAATTTCCGCGTGATGTGGCTGAAATTCTGCACTACTTTAAAGACCCTACACCCACACAGCGCATTATTGCGACACCAGGCCAAAGTACTCATGTTCCTGTCTGGCTGCTTGGTTCAAGCTTGTTCAGCGCTCAGCTGGCAGCACAATTAGGCCTGCCTTATTCATTTGCTTCGCATTTTGCACCACGTATGCTTGGTCAAGCCATTCAGCTCTACAGAGATAATTTCACGCCATCTGAGTATTTAGATAAGCCTTATATCTCTATGGGTGTACCAGCTATCATTGCCGAAACGGATGAAGAAGCTCACTATTTAGCGTCAACGCCTTATCAGCGCATATTAAGCATGATTCGCGGCACACGCGGCAAACTTAAACCGCCTGTAGATAACATCAACGAACTGTGGTCTCCAGCCGAAAAACAATATGTTGATAATTTCTATGCCGTTGGGCAAATTGGTTCACCAGAAAAAGTAAAGGCCGGCTTAAAAGCTTTACTGGAAAAATATGATGTCGATGAATTGATCTTCACCTGTGATATTTATGACACAGCAAAACGGCTCAAAAGCTTTGAATACCTGATGGACATAAAAGCGCAGCCTTAAAAAAACTCCCGCCATCTATTGAAAAAGCACTGCACTCCGCAGTGCTTTTCTTTTCATACATCTGCCGTTCGCAACTGTTGCACAAAAGAGCATTGCATTCCTCATCCTTTACAGCATAATCAAAGCATAACAATGAAAATTAAACGTAGGAACAGCGTATGAATCAATACATTAACAAACCAACGCCTGCCTTTGTGGCAGCCAGCTGGGTTGCATTGCTTGCTGGCGGCGCTGCTTACTGTATTGGACTTTTTAATGCCAATATGATGCTGAATGAAAAAGGCTATTATCTGATTTTAATTTTATATGGGCTATTTGCTGCAGTTTCCCTGCAAAAGATCATCCGCGATAAACTTGAAGGCGTTCATGTCACCCATATTTACTATGGGCTTTGCTGGGCCTCCGTTGCGATCTGCATTTTCCTGCTGGGTGTAGGCCTCTTTAACGCCTCATTGAGTTTGAGTGAAAAAGGCTTTTACATCATGTCTTTTTTACTCAGTTTATTTGGCGCGGTCGCAGTGCAGAAAAATATCCGTGACATGGAATATTTACGCCAGCACAATCAAAGCGAACTTTTAGAACTTTCCAACTCTAAAGCTATGCCTGAGCATGACGACGAATAATATAGGCAATAGTTTCACAATCATCTGCATAGTCATCATTCATGCCGTTCTCGATGGCTATGCACAATCACATTCCGCGATGACTGTTCAGACGCAAAACTTTACTTTACCTGCCGTTTAATCTTCGCTATCAATATACCTGCATATAATTCGAACGATCAAAAGAAAATATAACGGACTATTGATATGAACACATTTGAACAGGATCACCCTTATCCCGTCTTTAAAAACCTAACTGCGGATTTTGCAGGGTTTGAAGGCAGTCTAGTCGAATCCAGCCAAATCAAACATACAGATTTTACAGGTAAAAATGTCGCCATCATCAATATTGATCAGGACTCCGCCTCACAGCTTTCCGAACTATGCAATCAAGCTGCTCAAGTTGCAGTGTTTCAAATTCACCCGCATTTTGTCCTGCCTAAAACAGAACGTTTTACACAAAAATTAATCCGGCACCCATTGTTTGCTAAAAACCGCCGGCTTTTTAATAACCGGGTTAAAAGCCTGCTGGCTTTACGATTTTTAGAAGATCAAGTCAAAGACACTTGGCTCAAACATTTGCTCATGCCAAATACAGCATTGCAGAACAAAACCTTTATAAAAGCAGACCACTATTATTCGGCTTTACAGCGCGCAAACTGTACACTGGTCACGTGGCCCATCATCAAAATTCACAGCCTTGGCATTCAAGCAGTCAATGGTCATATCTATGCCTGTGACTGCATTATCTATAACCCCAATGAAAAACTGTAATGACAAACGCATACTTTCTCAGATAAAAGCTCTAAATTTAAATGAAGGCAAACTTTCATTTCTGCTTCACCCATTTCATCAATAGGCTAAGTATTAAAATGTTTTTGCCCCAACCAGAGCTATTGAAGAGTGTTTTCAGCGCTTGCTTAGACACCCAAAAATGGTATTTAGATATTAAATGAAATAAATGAAGGTATTTTTTAAAGATATAATCATATTATTTATATATGAGCAGATAGGTTATTTTTATAATAAATGGGCCACATCAGTGGCCCATTTATGGCTTCAATGATTACCCAATGCGGCGTTTCAGGCCGGTCATTTGCAGAACGCGCGTAGAAATTTCCTCAATCGACATCTCAGAAACATTCAGATATTTAATGCCTTCCGAAATATAAATCCCCTCAATTGCACGTAATTCCATCTGGCATTGACTAAAACTTGCATAACGGCTGTTCGCTTTTCGCTCACTGCGGATTGCAACCAGACGATCCGCATCAATCATTAAGCCAAAAAGTTTTTGTTTATGCGGTCGAAGTACCGCTGGAAGACGGTTATCGTCTAAATCTTCTTCAGTTAATGGGTAATTCGCTACACGTATGCCAAACTGTAATGACAAATAAATTGATGTCGGTGTTTTACCCGAACGCGACACACCAATTAAGATCAAATCAGCCTTGTCATAGTGACGTGTACGCGCGCCATCATCGTTATCTAAAGCAAAATGAACCGCATCAATACGCGCTTTATAAGACTCAGAATCCGTCACTGCATGCGTCTGTCCGACTAAAGTCGTAGGCGATGTACCTAACTCATCCGACAATTTACTAATAAGCCCCTCAAAAACATCAAGATTTATTGCATCCGCAGTGTTAATAATATCACGGACATACGGGTCAACTAAGGTATCAAAAACCAAGGGCTTTTGACCTTCTTTTTGTGAGCGCTGATTGATCTCTGCAACCACATTCATAGCGGCTTCTTCAGAGGTAATATAAGGGATAATATGAATGTCAAAATCAACATGCGGAAACTGCGCAAGCAGCGAGTGCCCAAGGGTTTCAGCTGTAATTGCAGTACCATCGGAAATAAAAAAAACACTGCGCTGAATTTGTTTACCTTCGGACATTAAATTTCTCCTCAAATATTTGTCTAAGTGCTATATAATCTTTATAGTAAGCCATCTTACATGACTATGACTTAGTTGAAATAAAAAGCTAAGTTTTTTGATATAATTTCATGCCAAGATAGTGATTAATACTGCAAAAGTGGAGTAACAACTTTGGAAGCGCGCGTAATTGGTCTAGAAAAATTAGGAAAGCACGACGTAGAACTCGTGGGCGGTAAAAACTCGTCTCTGGGCGAAATGATCAGTCATTTATCAAATGCTGGCGTTTCTGTTCCTGGCGGTTTTGCCACTACTGCTGAAGCTTATCGTGAATTCCTTGAGAAAAGCGGCCTAAACGCTAAAATCAACGCAGAGCTTTCAGCTCTAGACGTTGATGACGTTAATGCTCTTGCTGAGACAGGTGCAAAAATCCGTCAATGGATCATCGAGTCTCCTCTTACACCAGAACTTGAAAAAGAAGTTCGCGACGCTTTTGCAGAGCTTTCAAACGGCAATCCTGATATTGCGGTTGCAGTTCGTTCATCTGCAACTGCAGAAGACTTGCCTGACGCATCTTTTGCTGGACAGCAAGAAACTTTCTTAAATATTCGCGGCATTGACAACGTTCTAGTCGCAATTAAAGAAGTTTTTGCTTCACTTTATAACGACCGCGCAATTTCTTACCGCGTACACCAAAACTTTGCTCATGACGTTGTAGCATTGTCTGCAGGTATCCAGCGTATGGTTCGCTCGGAAACTGGCGCAGCAGGTGTAATGTTCACTCTAGATACAGAATCAGGCTTCCGTGATGCTGTATTCATTACCGCTTCCTACGGTTTGGGTGAAATGGTTGTACAGGGTGCAGTAAACCCAGACGAATTCTATGTTTCTAAGCCGCTTCTACGTAACGGCAAACATGCTGTACTTCGCCGCAATCTTGGTTCAAAGCACCAAAAAATGATTTACGGTGAAGAAGGCGCTGCAGGTAAATCTGTCGTTGTTGTCGACGTAGAAAAAACTGAACGTCAACAATTCGCGCTAAATGACCATGAACTTCAAGAACTTGCTAAACAAGCATTGATTATTGAAGAGCACTATCAATCTCCGATGGATATTGAATGGGCTAAAGACGGCGATGACGGTTTAATCTACATCGTTCAAGCGCGTCCAGAAACTGTAAAAAGCCGTGAAAATGTCGGCACAATGGAACGCTACCTGCTTAAGCAAAAAGGCACAGTAATCTGCGAAGGCCGTTCAATTGGTCAACGTATCGGTTCTGGTAAAGTACGTGTTGTGACGTCTATTAAAGAAATGGACAAAGTACAGCCGGGCGACGTTCTTGTTTCAGACATGACTGACCCAGACTGGGAACCAGTAATGAAACGCGCTGCTGCAATCGTAACTAACCGCGGCGGCCGTACTTGCCACGCTGCGATTATTGCCCGCGAACTTGGTGTTCCAGCAATCGTTGGTTGCGGCAACGCAACTGAAGTATTGACTGATGGTCAAGAAGTGACTGTTTCATGTGCAGAAGGTGATACAGGCTTCATCTACGAAGGTTCTTTAGACTTTGAAGTACAAAAGAACTCTGTAGAATCTATGCCTAAGCTTCCGTTCAAAATCATGATGAACGTCGGCAACCCTGACCGCGCATTTGACTTTGCTCAAATTCCTAACGAAGGTATTGGCCTTGCACGTCTAGAATTCATCATCAACCGTATGATTGGTGTGCATCCTAAAGCGCTTCTTAACATTGACAGCCTGCCACGTGAAACTCGCGCAGCTGTAATGGCGCGTACTGCAGGCTACTCTTCTCCAATCGAATTCTATGTAGAAAAATTGGTTGAAGGTATCTCTACACTCGCTGCAGCTTTCGCTGACAAACCAGTTATTGTTCGTATGTCTGACTTTAAGTCTAACGAATACGCAAACTTAATTGGCGGTAAACTGTACGAGCCAGAAGAAGAAAACCCAATGCTGGGCTTCCGTGGCGCTAGCCGTTATGTGTCTGACAACTTCCGTGACTGCTTCGAATTAGAATGCCGCGCACTGAAAAAAGCGCGTGACGAAATGGGCTTAACCAATATTCAAATCATGATTCCATTCGTCCGTACTGTAAACGAAGCGAAACGTGTAATTGAATTATTGGCGCAAAACGGTCTTAAACGCGGTGAAAACGGCCTTAAAGTCATCATGATGTGCGAATTGCCTACCAATGCATTACTTGCAGAGCAATTCCTTGAGCACTTCGATGGTTTCTCTATCGGTTCTAACGACTTGACTCAGTTAACACTTGGTCTAGACCGTGACTCTGGTATCGTATCTCACCTGTTTGACGAACGTGATGCGGCTGTGAAAGTTCTTCTTTCAATGGCAATCCATGCATGCCGCAAAGCGGGCAAATACGTAGGTATTTGCGGTCAAGGCCCTTCTGACCATCCTGACCTTGCAAAATGGCTCATGGAACAAGGTATTGAATCTGTTTCGCTAAACCCAGACTCTGTTTTAGACACTTGGTTCTTCCTGTCTGAAGAAAAAGCTCAACAAGCTTAAGTTTCTGTGTTAAAAAAAGACCCACATGTGGGTCTTTTTTTTCATCTATACTTTTTTATACGTTTTTGAGATTTTAGTTTTATGCAAATTTACTTGGCGCGAAATAATCAGCAAGCCGGACCTTACAGCCTTGAGCAGCTCAATCAAATGCTCGCAAGCCAGCAAGTGCTTCTAACCGACCTTGCTTGGCACCAAGGCATGGCTGAGTGGAAAGCTTTGGGTGAACTCACACAAGGAAAATCCGCATACCACCCAGAAGGCTACAATGCGCCTGCAGCTGAACAGCCCTTCCCATCTGCACAACCTGTCAACGATGCTGTACAAAATCAAAATACAGCGAAACCGAATGCATCACAGCAGGTACTTGCATCCATTCCAAGCCGCGTACTCGCTAAAATTGTCGATTTACTGCTTTGGGTGCCCGCAACCTACATCCTTACAGGTTTCTTTTCTAAAGAAGAATCACAGCAATTTAATGCCTTGAATGTGCAATTTATTGAAGCAGTCATGGGCACTACAGCCAACCCGGCACTGGCTCAGGAACTGCAAAATAAAATGGTGGAAATGTTCTCTCAGCAAGCTTGGTTTGCAATGGGTGCTTACCTATTCATTATGCTGGCAGTACAGGCTTACCTAATTGCAAAATCAGGACAATCCATCGGCAAAAAAATCACCAAAATTAAGATTGTAGATGCGGAAAACGGTGAAAAAACAACACTGCTGCGCGCATTCACATTGCGCAGTGTATTTTTCGTTTTCTTGAATTTTGTCTTTTTATTTAGTGCAATTATCGACCTTGCCTTTGGCTTAGGCCAAAAACGCCAAACCTTGCACGATAAAATCGCCAAGACCAAGGTCATAAAGCAATAATTTTATCCTTTTAAAAAAGAGATGATTTTTTCATCTCTTTTTCCACAGCATATTGAAATTAAAATAGAATTATTAAAAAAAATCCTTAATCCCGACCGGCAAAATCGGTTTTTATAACAGTCATTTAAAGCATCTTTATGTATAGCTTAGTTGGTCGATATGAGGCATAATGCCCTACAACGTAGCGGTGTCTCATGATTGAGAAGGATTTTCTATGTCTATAAGAAAAGTTCTCAATCATGCGACACTATAATCGCTATCCCATATTTAATTAGGGAATGGGACTCTTCACCGAGGTTGTAAAATGAGACAAACGATTTTAGCTGTATTGTCTTTATCTGCGATGGCTGCACTCTTAACTGGGTGTGGCGGTGATATGGTACTTCTAAACTCAAAAGGTCCAGTAGCACAAGGTCAATCTGATCTTATGATGACTGCGATCTATTTAATGCTTCTAGTGGTGATTCCATCAGCACTTATGGCAGTTTGGTTTGGCTGGAAATATCGCGCATCGAATAAAGATGCAGACTATAAACCTACATGGGCACACTCTACTGCGATTGAAGTTGTAGTATGGGGTATCCCTGTCATTATTATTGGTATTTTAGCTTGGTTAACTTGGTGGGGCTCCCACAAGTATGACCCATACCGTCCAATTGAGTCAGACAAAGCTCCTTTAACTGTTCAAGTTATTGCTGAACAGTTCAAATGGATCTTCATCTACCCAGAACAGAACATTGCGACCGTTAACGAAATGCGTTTCCCTGAGAAAACTCCGGTAAGCCTTCGCTTGACGTCTAACTTCACAATGAACTCGTTCTTCATCCCTGCATTATCTGGTCAGATTTATGCAATGGCGGGTATGCAGACTCACCTGAACTTCTTAGCAAATGAAACTAGCCCAGCTGAAGGCTACCGCGGTTTCTCTTCTAACTATTCAGGTTATGGCTTCTCACAAATGCGCTTCCGCGCTCACTCTGTGACTGAAGCTCAGTTTGCTGAATGGGTAAATGCAGTTAAAGCTGGTAACGGTACTTCAATTAACCCTGAAGCAGTTCAAAAAGCTGTTTTAGACCAAGCTGAATTTGCAACCTTACGTGACGGCAACCGTTCTAAGCATCAAATTGAAGCAATGGTTGCTCACGCTGAAACTGAAAAGCAAAAAGAAGCAGCAGCTCTAGCTGAAGCAGAAGGTCCATATCCTACTAAGCCACATCCTGTGACTTATTACTCTTCAGTTGAACCTAAATTGTTCGAATCTGTCATTAACAAATACATGAGCAACTACCACGGTGCTGATCACTCAGCAGCGGGTCACGAAGCAGCAGCTTCTGAAGCTCATGCAAATGCAGATCACGCGACTGCTTCTGTAGGGGAATAAGACATGAGCTTATTAGGTAAGTTAGGCCCAGATTCAATTCCACACGATCCAATCGTGCTGGTCACTGTGGCTATGATGGTCCTAGGCGGTATCGCAGTTGTTGCGGGTATCACCTACTTCAAAAAGTGGAACTACCTGTGGACTGAATGGTTCACATCTGTAGACCACAAAAAAATTGGTATCATGTATATCTTCGTATCTATTGTCATGCTTGTGCGTGGCTTTGCCGATGCGATCATGATGCGTCTTCAGCTGTTCCTTGCGAAGGGCGGCGGCGAAGGCTACCTACACCCAGAACATTACGACCAGATCTTCACTGCCCACGGCGTGATCATGATCTTCTTCGTAGCAATGGGTCTAGTTGTTGGTTTAATGAACGTTGCTGTACCGCTTCAAATCGGTGCGCGTGACGTAGCATTCCCATTGTTAAACTCTCTAAGCTTCTGGTTATTTGCCGGCGCTGCGGGTCTAATGATGGCATCTCTTGCAATTGGTGAATTCGCTGCTACAGGCTGGATGGCTTACCCTCCACTGTCAGGCATTGAATACTCTCCAGGCGTGGGTGTGGACTACTATATTTGGGCACTTCAGATTTCTGGTCTAGGTACACTTTTAACTGGTGTTAACTTCTTCGTTACCATCATTAAAATGCGTGCGCCTGGCATGAAACTTATGGACATGCCTATTTTCACTTGGACTGCGCTTTGTACAGCTGTACTGATCATTGCTGCCTTCCCTGTGTTAACTGCAACTATTGCAATGCTTTCACTTGACCGTTACTTCGGTTTCCACTTCTTCACAAACGACATGGGCGGAAGTCCAATGCTGTACGTGAACTTGATTTGGACTTGGGGTCACCCAGAAGTTTACATTCTTGTATTGCCTGCTTTCGGTATTTACTCAGAAGTTACATCTACATTTGCACGCAAAACTTTGTTTGGCTACAAATCAATGGTGTATGCAACTGTAGCAATTACAGTATTGTCTTTCGTTGTATGGGTTCACCACTTCTTTACAATGGGTGCTGGCGCCAACGTTAACGCGTTCTTCGGCATCATGACCATGATCATTGCGATCCCTACTGGTGTGAAAATCTTCTCTTGGTTATTCACCATGTACAAGGGCCGCATCACCTTTACAACTCCAATGCTTTGGACACTTGGCTTCCTTGTGACTTTCGGTATTGGCGGTTTAACAGGCGTGTTGATGGCAGTTCCACCAGCGGACTTCTTGGTACACAACTCTTTATTCCTTATCGCTCACTTCCATAACGTAATTATTGGCGGTGTAGTATTCGCAATGTTTGCGGGCATCATCTACTACTGGCCAAAAATGTTTGGCTGGAAGCTGAATGAAGCTTGGGGTAAAGCATCTTTCTGGTTCTGGTTCTTCGGTTTCTACTTTGCATTCATGCCGCTTTATATCCTTGGTTTCATGGGTATGACTCGCCGTCTGAATACATATGACAACCCAGAATGGGATCCGTACTTAGCTATCGCATTCTTCGGTTCTATTCTGATTGCAATCGGTATCTTCTGTTTTGTTATGCAAATCGTTGTAGGCTTCCTTCAACGCCATAACAACATGGACCATACTGGCGATCCATGGGATGGCCGCGTACTTGAATGGGCTACTTCGTCTCCTGCTCCGTTCTACAACTTTGCTCACATGCCGAAAATCAATGGTATTGATACTTTCTGGACTGACAAAGAGAACGGTATCGCTTATGCGAAACCTACCAAGTATGAAGATATTCATATGCCAACAAACCGTGCTGCAGGCTTTGTAATTGCAATGTTTATTACAATTATGGGCTTCGCTTTAATCTGGCACATTTGGTGGTTAGTAGTGATTACTTTCATCGCATCAATCATCAGCTTCATCGTATCTTCATTCACTAAGAATGTTGACTACTATGTTCCAGCTGCAGAAGTTGAGCGTATTGAAAATGAACGCTATGCGATCCTTGAAAAACACTTGAAGAAGGATTAAGACGATGGCTGAAGTACTTCATCACGACAACCATGAGCATGATGATCATCACCACCATGATGATACTGACATCACTGTCTTTGGTTTCTGGACTTACTTGATGAGTGACTTGATCCTATTCGGTACACTCTTCATCGCGTTCGCTGTATTAAGCAGCCACGTTCCAATGGGAACTCCAAGTGCAAAAGAATTGTTCGGCGATACTTTAGGTTTCGTTCTAACAGAAACTTTTGCCCTGTTGATTTCTTCTGTAACGTTCGGCTTTGCTGTTCTTGCTGCATACAAGAAAAACGTTAACCAAGTTCTTACTTGGTTGGCAATTACTTGGGTATTTGGTGCTACCTTCATTGGCATGGAACTTTATGAGTTCAACCACCTAGTACACGCTGGCCACGGCCCAAGCGTAAGTGCGTTCTTATCATCGTTCTTTACTCTTGTAGGTACGCATGGTATTCACGTAACTTCAGGTTTGGTATGGATGCTTGTGTTGATGTTCCAAATCAAGAAAAATGGTTTGACACTTCCAAACACTCGCCGCCTTGCTTGCCTAAGCTTGTTCTGGCACTTCCTTGACATCGTTTGGATCTGTGTATTCAGCGTAGTTTACTTAATGGGAGTTCTATAATGAGTCACGATCATAACTCTGCTGGTGCAGCTCACGGCAACACTAAACAGTATACTATCGGTTTCATTCTGTCAGTTGTTCTAACCATTATCCCTTTCGGTATGGTTATGGCTGGCGGATTTGGACGCGGTCTGCTAGTTACTGTGATTGCAATTACAGCTGTTGCTCAGATCCTTGTGCA
This sequence comes from Acinetobacter sp. ANC 3813, assembly GCF_002135435.1. Lineage (GTDB taxonomy): Bacteria > Pseudomonadota > Gammaproteobacteria > Pseudomonadales > Moraxellaceae > Acinetobacter. The sequence continues at coordinate 12,087 of NZ_NEGK01000011.1, forward strand.
GTTGATTTATTTCCTGCATATGAACTCTTCTTCAGAACAGCGCTGGAACGTTATTGCATTCGTGTATACGATTCTAACCGTTGCTATTCTGCTTGTAGGTTCTGTTTGGATTATGAACTACCTGCACTACAACATGATGATCTAAACTGGTCATCATGCTGAAAAAGTATTTATTCCTGACTAAACCAGGAATTCTCTTTGGTAACTTCGTTACCACTCTGGGCGGCTTCTTTTTAGCCGCTCAGGGGTCTGTAGATTTCCTCCTCCTTCTCATCACCCTGCTCGGTACAACTTTAGTTGTCGCTTCTGGCTGTGTTGTCAACAACGTCATTGATCAAGATATTGATCAAAAGATGGAACGGACAATGAACCGCGCATTGGTCAAAAAAACCATCAGCCCTTCTGTTGCACTGACATTTTCTGCTGTGCTTGGAATTGTAGGTTTTGCCCTACTGTGGTTCTTTGTCAATGCCTATGCTTTTGGCTTCGCTGTACTTGGTTTTGTGGTTTATGTAATTTTTTACAGTCTTTGGAGCAAACGTACTTCTATTCACCAAACAGTGATTGGCAGTATCTCTGGCGCAAGCCCTCCTGTAATCGGCTATACCGCTGTTTCAAATGAATTTGACGTTGCTGCGCTGCTAATTTTCTTAGCTTATGCGTTATGGCAAATGCCGCATTCATGGGGAATTGCTGTTTACCGATTTAATGACTATAAAAATGCCGGCATTCCAATTCTGCCTGTAGCGCGTTCAATTTTCCGTACGAAAGTTGAGAGCTTGATTTACGTCTTGCTGTTCGCTGCCGTCTTAAATGGTTTGTATTGTTTTGGCTACACCAACATGTTCTTTTTAATCACCTTTAATGCACTGTGTGCTTACTGGGTGTATTTATCGATCATTGGTTTCAAAGCTGAAAACGATCAGGTTTGGGCGAAACGCTATTTCTTATATTCGGTAATCTTAATTACTGCGCTAAGTTTCAGCTTCAGTTTCAGCTACATCTCACCTGCACCGCATTTGCCGCTGTTTTAAAAAAGATAGAGTTCTCTCTATCTTTTTTTGCCTTACATCTTTTCAGCTGCATTCATATCAAAATAAAAACGTCCTTATTTGCAAATGATCTTAAGTCATAAACTCCTGATTACGCGCAATTCAGGTCACTTGTGAAAAATTATCCCACCCTACCCTAAAAATTTTAAATTCATGAGATTAAGCCACTCATCAAATTATAAAATTTGATTGAAAGATATCTCTCTAATTAAGCTTTTCTATAAAATTTACACGGCTAAACATTAAATAAAGCTGATCTTCATTTTAAGCATGTTACAAACTTGCGTATGTTCTAATATTCTTGTTACGCAGCTCAGCCAAAATATATAATCTTTAAAAAATGCAGGCTTTTTAACCCCATGCCTTGTATTCTGTGCTCAAACACACTAAAATTCATGCTTCGCAAATTTTGCGGCGCAACTTCGGTTGTGACTCCTTGCTTCTGACAATCGCGTCAGGGGCTGTATAATCCGTAAGGAGCTGACAATGCGTCATTACGAAATCGTACTTTTAGTACACCCAGATCAAAGCGATCAAGTGGTTGGTATGGTAGAACGCTATATCTCTCACATCAAAGACGCTGAAGGTCAAATTCACCGTCTTGAAGATTGGGGCCGTCGTCAATTGGCTTACCCAATTAACAAAATTCACAAAGCTCACTACATTCTTATGAATGTTGAGTGTGGTCAAACTACTCTTGATGAGCTAGAAGAATTGTTCCGTTACAACGATGCAATTATTCGTAGCCTAGTTATTCGTCGTGAAAACGCGATCACTGAAGAGTCTTTATTGGCTAAGAGTGCTGAAGAAAAACGCGCGCGTAAAGCTCAGCGTGAAGAAGCACAACAAGCTAACGACTCTGCTGAAGCATAAGGAGAACACTACATGGCACGTTTTTACCGTCGTCGCAAGTTCTGCCGCTTTACAGCTGAGAACGTAACGTACATCGACTACAAAGATATCGACACTTTAAAACAGTACATCACTGAAAACGGCAAAATTGTTCCTAGCCGTATTACAGGTACTAAAGCTCGTTACCAACGTCAATTGGCGTTAGCGATCAAACAAGCTCGTTACTTGTCTTTGATTGCTTACACTGACAATCATAAGTGAGGTTGAGCTGTGGATATTATTTTATTACAACGTGTTAAAAACCTTGGTAAATTAGGCGATAAAGTATCAGTTAAAGCTGGTTATGGCCGTAACTTCCTTATCCCTCAGGGTATCGCAGTTGCTGCAACAGAATCAAATACTGCTGCTTTTGAAGCTCGTCGCGCTGAACTTGAAAAGCAAGAAGCTGATATTTTAGCTGCTGCTCAAGCACGTGCTGACCAATTGAACGAAGTAAATATCGTAATCACTGCGAAAGCTGGTGACGAAGGTAAATTATTCGGTTCAATCGGTACTCGTGACATCGCTGATGCGTTAACGAATGCTGGTCTTGTTGTAGACCGCGCTGAAGTTCGTTTACCAAACGGTGCGCTTCGTCATACTGGCGAATTCAACATCGCAATCCAATTGCATCATGATGTTGTTGCTGAAGTTCTAGTTACTATCGTAGCTGAGTAATTTCTAGCAAAAAAAAGAGCATGCAGAAGCATGCTCTTTTTTTATCTTTAAAATTTGACTTTAGAGATCAGATTTAACTTTTGCATAATATATTCGCATTTTTTTTTAAATTGCGAGTATCATTTGCCTTGCTATTCAAGTTGAAATTAAGCGCCCATACACCATTTCTTATTTAAGCATAGACTGTATTAAAATCAGGGATTCATATGTCACAGGCGAATGCCAGCTCCAAAGCAGAAACTAAAAATAGCGAATCTGGTCAGCTAAAAGAGTTCCGTACTCCACCGCATAACCTCGCCATTGAACAAGCTGTATTGGCAGCCCTAATGACCGTAGCTGAATCTTTTGAACAAGTTGGCGATGTACTGACTGAAAATGATTTTTATGCAACCCGTCATAAATATATTTTTCGCGCAATTGATCAACTGTCTAAAGACAACTCGCCGTATGATGCTGTTTTAGTTCATGATTGGCTAACTAAGCAAAATTTGCTTGATGCCATTGGCGGTGAGGAATACCTCATGCAGCTGATGTCAGACTCCCCTTCAAGTTTTTATAACTTAGAAACCTATGCCAATAAAATTAAAGAATTCTCAACCTTAAGAAGCATGATTAAGGTGAGCTCTGAAATTCTACAAAATGCTTACGATACTAAAGGCCGTACAGTCAGCGAAATTTTAGATTTGGCAGAAACCAATATTTTTTCTATTGCCGAGCAGCATAATAACAATGCTAAAGCGCAAGGCCCTAAACCGATCAACGCAGTTGTTGCATCCGTTTTCGATAAGCTGAATGAACTGTCTCAAACCGAAGGCAGCATCACAGGCTTAACCACAGGTTTTGTAGAATTAGACAACAAAACATCAGGCATGCAAGCTGGCGATTTAATTATTGTCGCTGCCCGTCCGTCTATGGGTAAAACCACCTTTGCCATGAACTTGGTTGAAAGCGTACTCTTTAATAATAATTTGCCCGCACTGGTTTACTCCATGGAGATGCCTGCAGACTCTATTGCTATGCGTTTGATTTCATCGTTTGGACGTGTACATCAGGGGCATTTGCGTGCCGGTAAAATGGATGCCGATGAATGGTCTAAAGTGACCAGCACCATTGTGCATCTGCAGGAAAAAAGTCTTTATATTGATGACTCATCCGCACTGCCGCCAACAGAATTGCGTTCACGTGCGCGCCGAATTGCCAAAATGCATGGTGGCAAACTCGGCTGCATCATGGTCGATTATCTTCAGCTGATGAAAGTTCCAGGCATGGGCGATAACCGCGTAGGCGAGATCTCAGAAATTTCCCGAAGCTTAAAAGCATTAGCCAAAGAAATGAACTGCCCTGTAATTGCCTTATCTCAGCTTAACCGTGCACTGGAAAACCGTCCGAACAAACGCCCTGTAATGTCAGACTTACGTGAATCTGGTGCGATTGAGCAGGATGCCGATTTGATCATGTTTATTTACCGTGATGAGGTTTATAACAAAGAATCAAAAGAAGCAGGTACTGCAGAAATTATTATTGGTAAACAGCGTAATGGCCCAATTGGTACAGTTCGCCTAGCGTTTGAAGGCCAATACACCAAATTCAGCAACCTTTCACCTGAGTTTTATGCCCAGTACGATGATGAAGAATAAGTCAACTTCATCACCGCTTTTTCTTTCATGACCCTGTAGGAGTATCTAGGGTGCGCCAAGCAACAGTTTATATTGACAGTGAAGCACTGCAATATAATTTAAACCGTGTCAAACAACTTGCCCCAACCGCTAAAATCGTCAGCATGGTCAAAGCCAATGCTTACGGACATGGAGTTAAAGACTGCTTAGCAGCCTTAGCAGACAGCGATGCCTTTGGTGTCGCCTGTTTAGAAGAAGCCTTAGAAATCCGTAATTTAGGTTTTCAGCAGCCAATTACGTTGATTGAAGGCATTTTTTCAGCAGATGAAATGCAGATTGTCATCGATCAGCGCATTGAAATTGTAGTGCACCACCAGCAGCAGCTGAATTGGCTGCGCGCTCATAAAGACGCTTACATCGCAAAAGACTTAAAAGTCTGGGTTAAACTGAACAGCGGCATGAATCGCTTAGGTTTTAAAGTCCCTGAAATCATTGAAGTGATTCATCAGCTCAAAGCGGAAGGCTTGACTTGCGTTTTAGCCATGCACTTTGCCAACGCAGATGCCGACAATCATCCTTTAAATGAGCAGCAAAAAAATCAATTTTTACAGGTTAAAGAAGCATGTGCGCCTGTATTGGCTTCTTGCTGTAATTCCGCTGCGATTTTCAAATGGCCTGAATTGAATTTTGACTTTGTCCGTCCGGGCATTATGCTGTACGGCGCATCCCCTTTTGCCGATAAAACTGTACATGACTTAGACTTAAAGCCAGTGATGACCTTTAGTGCCGAAGTCATTGCACTGAATACGATTCAAGCGGGTGAGTCTGTAGGCTACGGTTCAACATTTGTTGCAGATCAAGCGATGAAGCTTGCCATTGTTTCAATTGGCTATGGTGATGGCTATCCACGCGCATTTCCAAAACAAAACTATGTAGCGATCAATGGTCAGCAGACTCGTGTCATTGGCCGTGTTGCAATGGATATGATTGCCATCGATGCAACAGGTCTAAATTTAACACTGGGTACCGAAGTTGAACTTTGGGGTAAAAACCGTTTAGTCGATGATGTTGCCGAAGCCAATGGCACCATTGGCTATGAACTGCTTTGCCGTTTAAGCGCACGTCCAGCGCGCAAGCTGAAATAATTTAAAAAATAAAAAAGCCCAGCATTCGACTGGGCTTTTTTGAATATTGAAATACAATTATTCAAAATAATCTTGCGTTGGAACAGGAAGCTCCTGTAAACCTCGTTTTAGTAATGCAGACCATTGTTTGCTGATATTTGAAAAATAAGGATCTTCTTCATAAATGCGCTTGCCGATCGGCACTTTTAAACTGTCTTTATCATAAACCAGCGCATCTAAAGGTAAACCAACAGACACATTAGAACGCAGTGTAGAATCGAATGAAATTAAGGCACAGCGCACAGCTTCATCCATTGGCATATCATAATGCAGCGCGCGGTCTAAAATCGGCTTGCCATATTTGCTTTCACCAATTTGGAAAAAAGGTGTATCAGAGGTCGCGGAGATAAAATTACCTTGCGGATATACATTATACAGCTGCATGTCAGCACCTTGGATCTGACCGCCCACCAGTAAACTGCAGTAATAATTGCTCTGTTCTACGGTATCAGCGGTGACATCCGCAATAACTTTACGCAGCGTGTGCCCCACCAGCTCTGCAACTTCAAACATGGTATTTACACTGTACAAATTCGGTTCTTGCTTGGTTTCCAGCTGATTCTGCAAATGGCCAATAACGGCCTGCGTGGTCGCTAAATTGCCAGAGGTCTGTATGACAATAAACCGTTCCCCTTGTATGCCAAAGGTATATAACTTACGAAAAACAGAAATATGATCTACACCCGCATTGGTTCGAGTGTCACTAATAAATACCATTCCGTCTTTTAAGCGCAATGCACAGCAATAAGTCATTTCCAATCCTTTCTTTACTAACAGCTGAGTACCTGAACAATTGAATTCATTGACTCAAAACCTCCTTTTTCACGGACTCCGCGCACTGGCGCAACATCCCAATAATCCCGGCCTATAGCCACGTAAATATGTGAATTTGGTCTAAAAAGCTGATTACTGACATCAAAACAATACCATGCATTATCCAAAAATACTTCTGCCCAAGCGTGACTCGCCAGATGCATGGTTTGCGGCACAAATAAATAGCCTGATGCATAGCGCGCAGGCAATCCTAAATATTTGCACATCGCAATAAATACATGACTATGATCCTGACATACACCTTGGCGGCGGCTAAAGGCCTCTTCCGCTGTCGTTGTGACCAATGTGCTTCGCGGCACATAAGGCATATGCTCAAGCAAAGCGCCTGACAAGCGCACAAGACTGTCATGATTGAGTGCAGCGGTATAAATCTGCGCAAACTGCTTCATCTCTTCACTGCAGAGTGTACAGTGTGTCGGCTGTAAAAATAAATTAGGATTTAAGCGGTCCAAAACACATGATTGGCTTTTAGGATTCAACTCAACAATGCCCTGCGCCATAATGGTCATCTGGCTATAAGGTTCACGCTGTGAACTGGTCAGCCAAATATTGCTAAAAGCATCCACCTTGCGCTCCAGTTCACCCGGCACGCTAATATTCCAATGATGCACCTGCTGGTGTGCATTCGATGACGGAATCATCTTGATGTACTGAATACTATTCTGCACTGGTGCACTATAAGAATAATGTGTTTGGTGATTGACCATTAATTTCATGCATCCGCCTCAAACATGGCTTGGATATAATCACTGAAATGATAGAACTGCATACTGCAAGGGGCTAAATTTAGCTCATCGAGCGCATCCTTCAATCCATTTGGCCCCATGCCCGACAATGCGGCAACCACATGTTTTAACTGCGCCAATGATGCGGTCATATCCTGTTTAAAACGCAGTTGACGATCCAAATCTTCCATGCACTGGCCTAAGCTGAAAAATAAAAACACCGCCTCAGGTTCGGCTTCCAATACATCTTGGCAATCCGCGGCCACATCACAGATATATCCTGCATTTTCAGTAGCGTTGCAGATCAGCTGATTCAGCTCTGCATAAGCGCCGGCGGAAAGCACACCACGCAAATCCAAAATATTATTCTGCGCATACTGGAATTGAGAAACAAAAGAGATCGGATGCTGAGGGTCAAGCACCAGCTCATTTAAAGAGCTTGCATCAAATGCCGGCAGGCAAAAAGCATGCGCATAATCCCGTGCAGCATCATCATTTTGAAAAGGATAAATACTGCATAAATACTGTGTGCGCGCTAAATAGCGCCCCAGCCAAAAAATATTTTCAGCATTGCTGTTTAATAAAATCATTACTGCTCCTTGTGTGGAGTTCTAAGAATGCAGATTGTCGACAATCCAAGTATCCTTAATCCCGCCGCCTTGAGATGAATTCACCACCAATGAGCCTGCCTGCATCGCAACACGGGTCAGGCCGCCAGGCACAATTTCTGTACGGTAAGGCGAACTCAATACAAAAGGGCGCAAATCAATATGGCGTTCCGCTGCGCCAAAATTCGTCAAAGTCGGACAAACCGATAGATCTAAAGTAGGCTGAGCAATATACAAATGTGGTGCTGCCAGTACTTTTTGCTTAAATTCTTCAATTTGCTGTGAAGATGCCTGTGGGCCAATCAGCATGCCGTAACCGCCAGACCCTTGCGCCTCTTTCACTACAAGCTGATCAAGATTGGCAACGACGTAGTCCAAATCTTGCGATTCACGGCATTGATAGGTTGGAACATTTTTTAAAATAGGCTGCTCACCTAAATAAAAACGAATCATCTTATCAACATAAGGATAAATAGATTTGTCGTCTGCGACACCCGTACCCGGTGCATTTGCCAGCACAACATTGTGATTCAAATATGCAGACATTAAGCCTGCAACACCTAATGTACTGTCTGGCTTGAAACACAGCGGGTCTAAAAATGCGTCATCGACACGTCTATAAATTACATCAACCTGCTGCCTTCCTCGGATAGTTTTCACATAAACTTTATCGTTCTCTACAAAAAGGTCACGTGATGTCACCAAAGGCACATCCATTTCCCTTGCTAAAAAAGCATGTTCATAATAAGCGCTATTGAAACGTCCCGGGGTCATTACCACAATAAATGGATTATCACAGTAGGCATTTTCCGCCAGCATTTCTTTTAGGAGCTGCGGATACTGCTCTATACCTAAGATATTGCTTTGTTTACATAAATCCGGCATCAGTTTTTGGCTGATTTTACGGCTCTCCAGCATATACGATACGCCGGATGGTGTTCTTAAATTATCTTCCAGCACATAAAATTCACCTTGTTTGTCACGAATAATGTCAATTCCGCTGATTTGACTATAAATCTTGCCTTTAAGCGCATGCTGATACATATGCGGCTGATACGCTTCGTGCGTTAGCACCTGCAGCTCAGGCACAATGCCAGCTTTTAAAATATCCTGCTGATGATAAATATCATGCAAAAATAAGTTCAACGCTTTTACCCGCTGTGCGCTGCCCGCAGCTACGGTATTCCACTGCTTTTTAGCCATAACCCTTGGAATTAAATCAAATGGAATTGTACGTGCTGTTCCCTGTTCATCGCCATAAACAGTAAAAGTAATCCCTTCATATAAAAAATGCTCTTTGGCCCGCTGATTCAAAGCATTCAGCTCATCTATACTATGCTGTGTAAGCCATTGCTCTATTCGCCCGCATGCCTCTCCTGATACAGCATGATCATCACGCATTTCATTAAAAAAATTGGAATTTAAATGCTCAAACAAAGCATAAGATTTTGCTGCCGCTGTTTCTTTTATCGTTAAATCCACAGCCGCTTTAAGTACCGCTGGATTGCCTGCATACCCGTCTAATGCAGCGTTGGAAGTTGTGTCTTGATTCTCTTTAAGCATACCAACCTCTTCATTGTTATCTATTGTAAGTAGAACAAAGCAATTAATATGCCATGCAGATTGAATTGCGTTTTTCATACTCACATGTTGATTATTAATCCATCAAAAAACCTCAGCCACAAGTGTATTGCTGTATGAACATGTTTCAAAATATAGACGTAATTGACTGTGAAACACTTGCGCTGGAGGTATAGATTTCTTATTGTGTATATCGATTAAATTACAACTTACTCACATTCTTTCAATCATTATGTCCTCACAAGAAAAAGAAACATCCAATAGCCTCTATAGACAGTGGCAAATTCTTTCGCGGCTTTCTACTGGCAAGTGGATGGGCACACGTGAATTACAGGAGATCCTTGTCCGTGAAGGCATCGATATCAGCCTGCGTACAATTCAGCGTGATCTAAATCAGATTTCTCAGCGCTTTCCCATAGAAAGCAGTAAAACTTCGCCTCAAGGCTGGCGCTGGCGTTCGGATGCTCCTATTCAGAGTCTGCCGCATATGACCAGCTCTCAAGCGGTCACCTTTATGATGGTGGAAGAACATTTAAAGCATTTACTGCCGCCCAGCCTGATCGAAGAAATGAATCCTTGGTTTGACTTAGCACGCTACAGTCTTTCCACTCAAAATAATGTCCGTCAATGGATTAACCGTGTCCGCATTGTTCCCGCAACTCAGCCTTTAATACCGCCATTGGTAGAAAAAACGGCTCAGCAAGCAATCTATGAAGGACTGCTTCAAGACAAGCAGCTGGAATGCATCTACCAGGGCCGCGGCCCAAGCAGTGAAGAAAAAACCTATACCCTAAATCCTCTGGCTTTGGTACAAAAAGGTGCAATCATTTATTTGGTTTGTACCCGCTACGATAAAACTGATATTCAAACCTTTGCTTTGCACCGTTTTAAGTCAGCAAATGTCCTAAATTCGCGCGCAATGCACCCGGTTAATTTTGATATTGATGCTTATATCGAATCTGGCGCACTCGGCTTTAGAGTTGATTTTAATAAACCAACCGAGAACATTCATCTAAAATTACTGATGAAGGATCAAGAAGCCTCTTATTTTGAAGAAACCCAACTGAGCAAAGACCAAGTCATCGAAAAGCAGGATGACGGTTTAAGCCTAGTTTCAGCGACTGTACCCTACACCTCTCAATTGGTGTGGTGGCTGCGCAGTTTCGGCAAGCGCATTCAACTGATTGAGCCAGCTGAGGTTTCTGATGCCGTCAAGCAAATCGAAAAAGACTGCTAATGAAAAGACAAAAATAAAGTCCCAATCACGGGACTATATAATTTCTTAAAATATTTTTTGTCATTTTTTTGCTGTGTGCTGAGTTTCATACAATAGCAGCGCCTGTACCCGCCCTGCCATTCGTATACCAAGTTCGGAGATCTTCATAAACATTGCATGCATCGGCAAGCCAATTCTGCACTGTTATAACGAATGGATTTTTTTGTCATCGTTTAACCCTCTTGCTGTGAATGTATTTTTAATCTAAGCCATAAATTCATTGCTGTGAAATCACAAGATTTGCATTCTTTATCTTTTATTATTTTTAGCTGAATAACGAATTAGATTATTCACCGTACTATATTTACTGCCTGTTTTATCTGGGAACCAAATGTCAGGCTTAAAATTGCTGCATTGCAGTAACAAAGTCATGCTTCTGCTTCTTTTTTTATAGTGTCAGATTTATAGTCGAACAATTAACGTTCAGGAAAATTCGAATAATGCCAGAAGCTACTCAAGCCATTCGCCATAAATTGCTGAACACCTTTTTTTCACGGCATTCTATTTGGTTCGCTTGTATTTTTATTACACTGCTGATTACTTCATTTCATATTGGCTACGAACCGCACTATATTCATTATTTTATTTCAGAAACACTGCTTAACAGCATTTGGCTGATTACAGCGTTACTCAGCTTATTGGGGCTGTATGATGTGCTGCAGAATAAACATTCTATTTTAAAAAATTACCCCATCATGGGGCATTTCCGCTTTATTTTCGAAGAATTCCGTCCAGAAATCCGTCAGTATTTTATTGAATCGGATCAGGATGCCCTGCCATTTTCACGCATGCAGCGCAGCTTAGTGTATCAGCGCGCCAAAAATGAAAATGCAGACAAACCTTTTGGCTCTATTATTGATGTGTATCAAGAAGACTACCGCTTCATGACACATTCCATTACGCCTTGCCCGCCTGCCAATACCGATACTTTCCGGATCCGCATAGGCAATGCGCAGTGCAGCCAGCCATACAGCGCATCCATCTTCAATATTTCTGCCATGAGCTTTGGCAGCTTGAGCGCAAATGCCATCCGCGCATTAAATAAGGGCGCAAAACTGGGCAGTTTCTATCACGATACAGGTGAAGGCAGTATCAGCCCCTATCATTTAGAAAATGGCGGCGATATTGTTTGGGAACTGGGCAGCGGGTATTTTGGCTGCCGTACCTTGGATGGCCAATTCGATCCTGTTCGTTTTGCAGAACAAGCCAAGTTGCCGCAAGTAAAAATGATTGAAATTAAAATGTCCCAAGGCGCAAAACCCGGCCATGGCGGGATTTTGCCCAAAAATAAAATTTCTGCAGAAATTGCGCAAATCCGCGGTGTGAGCAGAGAGCATGACTGTGTATCACCATCAAGCCATTCAGCCTTTAAAACACCCATTGAAATGATGCATTTCATTCAGCAGCTGCGAGAACTGTCTTTAGGCAAGCCTGTGGGCTTTAAACTATGCATAGGACAGCCTTGGCAATTTATGAGTATTGTCAAAGCTATGCTGGAGACTAAAATTGCGCCAGATTTTATTGTGGTTGATGGTTCTGAAGGCGGTACAGGCGCAGCGCCAGTAGAACTGATTAACAATATGGGGACACCGCTGCGTGAAGGCCTGCTATTTGTTCATAACACACTGGTTGGCGCAGGTTTGCGGGATCAGATTAAAATCGGCGCCAGCGGCAAAATCATCAGCGCTTTTGATATAGCCAGCACCATGGCGATTGGTGCCGACTGGGTAAATTCAGCGCGCGGCTTTATGTTTGCTGTCGGCTGTATTCAGGCGCAAAGCTGCCACACCAACCAATGCCCAGTTGGGGTCGCCACGCAAGATAAAGACCGCCAAAAAGCCATAGATATCCCAACGAAATCTATGCGTGTATTCAACTTCCACCGTAACACCATGCATGCACTTTCAGAATTGATTGCATCTGCAGGTTTAAAGCATCCGGCTGATATTAAAGCGCATCATTTGGCGCAGCGCGTGAATGATCGGGAAATTAAAAATTACGCCCAGCTGCATTTTTGGCTGAAACCTGAAGAGCTGCTCAGCTGCGAAAATAAAGACGAAGAAAACTTTTATTTCCGCATGTGGAATTTAGCCAATGCCGATAAGTTTTAGCTCAACCTAAACCATTTCAGCATATGACTGAACGCAATTAAAAAAGCAGCTGAGGCTGCTTTTTTATACTACTGAAATTTTGCGCTTAATAATAATCTTTAGCGCTATGTGCATGTAAAAATGCTGGGATTAGCCCAGTAAGCGCAGCTCGAATATCCGCCCGCTCATTGATCAGCTGATGCGAACCCTCTTCCAGCATCAGCAGCGTTTGCAGACGGAATTTACGGCGGATGAATTCAATGTTGTAACGCCAATCCACGGTTTGATCTTGCGCCCCCTGAGCCAGCCATACAGGTATACGGCAAGCTGGACGCTCTTCCATTTCCTGCATCCATTTTGACATCGCTAAAATCCAATCCATACCCATCATGCGTGGCTGCAGTGGATCTTTTAAACGTACAAAACGTAAGAACTCAGGATTATGGTTATTACGTCTAAAATGACGCGGCACTTCACGTTTAATTCTACGAATAATGCCCAAGCCTACAGGATTATGCCACCAAGCTGTTTTAGCTGGACGAATTAATGGCGATAGCAGCAGAACACGGTTTACATATGGATTTTCACGGCGTTCAGCAAATTCCAGCAAATGATGCAGCCAAATAGCGCCGCCAGTACTCTGCCCAATCCCTAGCCAAGGCTGCGGCAATTGATTCGCATGGCGCACATATTGACGAACGGCATGCAAGACTTGCTGGTAGTGGTCAAAATTCTGAATGCTGGCAGACGAACCATTACTTAGCCCATGGCCGGGCAAATCATAAGTCAGTACACTAAAACCCTGCTCTAAAATTTCACGAATAATCGGCTGGTAAATACCGCTGTGCTCTAAATAACCGTGCAGTAAAAAAACCGTGCCTTTGACTTTTTCGTCAGCAGAATCAAACTTAGGCTGAAACACTTGAACATGCAGCTTAAACAAAGGCATATCGATATAGCCTTGCCAATGTTCACAGTTCAAGCTGTCTAAAGCATATAAGCGCCGGTAAGATTGAAGCTCAATGGATGGAGCAAAAGGCTGATTCAAATTCAGCTGTTCCAGCAGCAATGGCGTGGTTTCACGGCTTGGAACAGGCAAATCCAGCTGCTTTAAAATTGTTGGATTTAAAAATGGAATATCAGCCATTAGGGCACCTCTCTGCATTCAGTGCCAAACCACATATCGCGCATGGTCGCCAGCATTTCATAATTCGCGCGCCGGCTATGGTCATAATTTTTTTCGCTCGGACGCCAGCGTGTCAAAGACGAAGGCATCGGCGCTTCGACAGGAATCGTTTCTATGCCGTTTAGGGCAAATAAACGGCGTGTACGCGGCATATGGTAACGGTCAGTGATTAAAATCACGGTTGGCGCACCGCCTTTTTTTTGCAGCAGCAAGGAGCTGAAGCGTGTATTTTCACAAGTATTCATACTGCGGTCTTCTAGCAGCTTGGCATCGACCTCATGCTGCTTGAGCCAGCTTTGCATATACGGCGCTTCTACACCGCTCAGCACAATCGGCAACTGATATTTTTTTTCAACCGCCATCGTCGTTTCTAAGCGCAAACGTGTGTAGTTATTAATGACAATATCTTTGCCATTTGGGTCTAAAGTTAAACCTCCGCCCAAAACCACAATAGCATAGGGTGCCGATTGCGCTTCTTTCTTTTGCTGATTCTGATCATGAATATAGGCAATATCTTTAAAAATTTGCTCATCCACAGGTTCCGAAGCCGCCGCTTCAATCTGATGTGTATTTAAAAAGTCGGTATATTGCGCCATTAATTCTTTATTTTCAGAGCTATCTAACTCTAAAAGCTCTTTCACTTTTTGCGCCGCATTCGGTGTTTCAGAAGCGGCTATTTCTGAAGATGCGTTAACAAGCAAAGGAACAGCCGGCTTTTCTTTTTTGTCCGCGTTCTTTTGCTGATCTTCTTCAATAATGGCCTGCAATGCTTTATAGCGCGCTTGAATCAGCGTTAAATTTTGAGAGTTATTGGATTGAATGGCGTGTTCCATCACCTGCATGTAGGCCTGACGGGCAATCCACATATTAGATCCCGGCTCAAAACTGTCCTGATCACTTAGCGCCGCAAGCTTTTGACTTTTGGCAGCAACCTCATTGACTTCAACTGGAACAAAATAATTCAGCGCTTTAACAATCAGCTGAGAATAAAATGGTGTGTAGATAAAAACCATCAGGCAGGCCAATAGCGTAAACAGCACAGCGGCTATTTGCACTATACGGACCATCCAATGCTTTTTTTTACTCATAATATATCCTGATGTCATTTAATGCGGGCAAATCATTCCAGCCTGATCAAACTGTACAGGTTCTGGCTCTAATGCAATATTAAATTTTGCAAATACATCTTTTTGCACAGCTTGATACGCTGCGCGTACGTGATGCAAATCAGCATCTGCATAGTTGACCAAAACCAAAGCCTGTTTATGGAACATGCCAACCATATCCAATTTTTTGCCTTTCCAGCCCGCTTGATCAATCAGCCAGCCTGCAGCTATTTTAACGTGACCATTGGGCTGTGGATAATGGGGCAAATTTGGAAATAGCAGTGCAATTTGGTCATATTGGCTTTGGCTGATAATTGGATTTTTGAAAAAACTTCCCGCATTCGGAAATTCTTTCGGATCTGGCAATTTGCTTTGGCGGATTTGAATGACTTGATCCTGTAAATTCTTCGCAGTCAAGTTATCGCCTACTGCCATTTTTAAATCGCCATAATTCAGTTTCAAATCTGCTTCTTTCAGTAATTTAAAAGAGACATGCGTAATAATATAACGGTTTGGATCATCTTTAAAAATACTGTGGCGATAGCTGAATTGGCAATCTGCTGCAGCAATATCACTAAATTTATGTTCATAACGGTCATACACATGAACCGTCTGAATAAATTCGCCTGCCTCTACCCCATAAGCGCCAATGTTTTGCACAGGTGATGCGCCAATCAGGCCTGGAATGAGCGCCAGATTTTGCAAGCCATAAAGCCCTTGATCAGTCGTCCACAATACAAAATCATGCCAAATCTGCCCTGCGCCTACACGCAAAGTTGCAGTTTCACGATCTTCGGCAACTGTTTCTATGCCTTGAATATCCATATGCATGACCAATGCATGGATCTGTTCGGGCAACAGCATATTGCTGCCGCCTGATAAAATCAGCAGGTTTAAATTTTGCGCTTTGGCATATTCAACGGCTTTCAGCAGTTCATCTATATCTTGTACTTTTACATAATGGGAAGCTACAGCATTCAGGCTCAGCGTATTAAAAGGTTTAAGCTGTACTTGTGTTTGAATCTTCATAACTTAAACCTTAGTTTTTTGATTGCTGAAATTGCTTTTGGAAGATGCCGATCCAAGCCTGACTGCTGGATTCACATTGATTTAGCACATGTTCAAAGCCATCTTGACCGCCATAATACGGATCTGGCACTTCTTGCTGAGGGTAATTTGAATCATGCTGGCTCATTAAGGACACGGCCGCGCGGATTTGCGATGCGCCAAATTCTTGCTGCGCTTGACGCATCAGCTGCTGAATATTGTCCAGATTTTCATAATCCATCGCTAGAATTAAATCAAATTCGACGAAGTCACGAGTGAGCAGCTGACGGGCACGCAAGGATGATAAATCATAGCCGCGTTTTTTTGCATGCAGCTGACTGCGGCTGTCAGGCGCTTTATTTGGATGATAATTGCTGGTTCCGGCAGAATCGATCATCACATTGAGGTTTGCTGCATCACAATAATGTCTGAGTACAATCTCCGCTGTTGGAGAACGGCAAATATTGCCTAAACACACACATAACACCTTATATGGCGTTTTGGATGACATAACAACCTCAATGTACTTTTATTTCAAGCATCTTATGTTAAGTTATTTAGCAAATGAATCCTATATCAAGACTCAAGAATAATGTTCATTTAGGTATAAAAATTAAGGATAAACGTATGAGTAATTTTCAGTTTCAGACCGTCAGCAACATTATTTCAGGACTTGGTTCAATTATTGAACTGAAAGCCTTACTCAATGAATTTAGTCCCAAGCGCGTATTGCTGGTCACCGATCCTGGCATGATTCAGCATCAGCTGCATTTACCTATTTTGGAAATTCTAGAATCTCATCAGCAGGACTATGCTGTTTATTCCAATGTTCAGGCCGACCCCGCTGAACATATTGTTTTAGATGCCGTGCAATTTGCAAAAGATGAAAAAGCAGATTTGGTCCTAGGCTTTGGCGGCGGCAGTTCTTTAGATGTGGCGAAAATCATCGCCATTTTGGCTCATCCTGAACAGAGTCAGAAAATTCAAGATATTTACGGTATTGGCAATGCCAAACGCCCTCGTTTGCCGCTGATCCTTGTGCCAACCACTGCAGGAACAGGTTCAGAAGTTACGCCTATTTCCATTGTGACTACAGGTGAAACAACCAAAACTGGCATTGTTTCGCCTGTGCTGTATGCCGATGCTGCAATTTTAGATGCAAATTTTACCAAAGACCTTCCAGCTCAAATTACAGCGGCGATAGGCATTGATGCCATGGTGCATGCGATAGAAGCCTATACGTCAAAAATAAAGAAAAATCCTTATGCAGATATGCTGGCTAAACAAGCCTTACGCTTATTAAATAAAAATTTACCGCTGGTGCTTAAAGATGGTCACGATTTGCAAGCCCGCCAAAATATGCTGGTTGGCTCTATGCTGGCTGGCCAAGCCTTTGCCAATGCGCCTGTCGGTGCAGTGCATGCCTTAGCTTACCCGCTTGGCGGACACTTTCATTTATCGCATGGGCATACCAATGCTTTGGTTTTAACAGAGGTCATGAAATTTAATGCTCCAGCGGCCAAACAGCATTATGCAGAGCTGATGCAATGGATTGACCCATACAGTACGGGATGTACAGATGGACTGTGCGATTTATTCATTGACCATATGCAGAATCATCTGGACAGCAGCGGTTTAACTTTAAAGCTGAGTCAGCTGCACGTACCAAAAAATGCGCTGGAACAGCTGGCAGATGACGCAATGTTGCAAACCCGTTTACTGCAAAACAACCCACGCACTCTGGCAAAAGCCGATGCGCTGAACATTTATTCATCGATCTATGAATGATGTAACAAGCCAATATAGTATGATATTAATCAAACAGCCTACCAAACAAGGCTGCTTTTCAAACAAATAGCCTTGTTTTCTTTTATTGATAAAAAACAAATGATTAAACAACTATCTAAAGCAAAATTTTTCTAAATCATTATTAAGTAAATTAAATGATTCAATCACTTTCATCACACTGAGTCTTTACAATGTAATTTTTCTTTATTCACTGAATATTTTATGTGAAAAATCACCTAGACTGATTTTAAAGGTTCTCAAAAAAAGAAAACGAGAACCTTAAATATGGAATCTAAAAATAATCAGGGAGCATATTATGAAAAAAATCTTAACAGCAGTTTTGCCTTTATCTGTACTCTGCGCTATGCCAATTGCGCATGCCGCAACCTCTGACGGCAAAACATGGGGCGTATCTGCAGGCTGGCTGCATGTGTGATGCCGCAAGGTAAAAACAGGGAATTTCAGGAAATACAACAGCTCAAACGCCGATATTGGGCGCACAGCAAGCATCATCACCCAATGCTGGATTTGAAGTTCAGGATGCATACACGGCTGGCTTAATGCTGGATTATTTCGTTAATGACAATGTTTCACTAGAATTAGTCTTAGGCGCTCCTCCTGAAATGGAGCTCTCTGGCAAAGGCGATATTTCTCTGCCAATTGTTGGAACAGTCGCTAAACTCGATCAATTCGAAAAAATTGCAACCACGGATGCTTATACCCCAACCGTAACCGCACGCTATCATTTTGGTTCCGTTGAAAACCGTGTTCGCCCCTATTTAGGCGGCGGTGTCATGTATGCCCACTTCAGTAATGTCGAAGCAGATCCAGCCGTTAATGCCGAACTGCAAAGCCGCAATCCGCTTGTAGGCAATTTGCTTAAGCCCGAACTAGGAAAGATTAAAGTGGATGACGCATTTGCGCCAGTCGTCCTTGCTGGTGTTGATGTCAACATTAACAAAGACTGGTTTGCCACTGCTTCTGTCAGCTATGCGCATCTATCTACCACAGCAAAATTAAATGTTATTGGTAACACTGGTCTTACACCCGCAGCGCCAAGAGGAACTGTCTTAGAAGGCCGCAGTAAAATTGAGATCAACCCGGTTGTCACCTATTTAGGCATTGGCTACCGTTTCTGAGTCTCCCTTTCAGCTGTTACTCCTTAAAAGTCATTCAGTTTATTTGAATGGCTTTTTTTTATTATTTTTAAGACAATTTTTATTCACTATTGAATGGCCTGCTAAAATTCAGTACAACAGAATGCACAATTATTTGCAGTTAAAACAATGAAACTTCCCGCAAAACAAAGACAGCACTTTAAATTTATATTCCCTATTCAAACCCGCTGGTCAGACAACGACATGTATGGCCATGTCAATAATGTCATGTACTACAGTTATTTTGATACTGCGGCCAATGCACTGCTGATTCAAAAAGCGGGATTTCATTTGCAGGATTCACCAATCATCGGCTTAGTGGTCAATTCTTCCTGCAATTTTATGCAGGAACTCAGTTACCCAGAAATAATCGAAGTGGGCGTCAGCATTGCTAAAATAGGCAATTCATCTTTAAGCTATGATTTGGCGATTTTTAAACAAGGACAGAATAACGCAGCCGCGCAAGGAAGCTTTGTACATGTATTTGTGAACCGCCAAACACGAAAAAGCACCCCGATTCCTAACGAAATGCGGGATGCTTTAAGCGATTACTTAACTAGAGACGAAACTGTTATTTAAGCTGAATATTATCCAGCTTGCCTTCAAATGCATTCAGTAAAGACTTCACTACAGGCTCATTATGCAGCAGCTCAGATGCCCGGTTAAATGCGCGGCCTTTACGTTCATGCTGCAATGCATAAGGCGTCAGCTGCTCTAATTCTTCATACACCACATCAAAACGTGTTGATGGCCACTGTGTATGCAGCGCCTGCTCCAGCAAGTGCTGCATTTGCGTCAATAAACGCTCATATTGCTTAGGAATATGAAAGGTTGACGCGCCATCAATATCACCGCTCATTAAGCCATGCTGTGCAAGCTCTTGCAGCGCTGGCGACAGTTCACTGCTTCTGAACCAATACTCCCACTTATCAACCGTCCACTCACCTTCTAGAATTTGCGGCTGCAGTTTGAGAATGTCTTGCGGCATTAAATTTGCAGGCGCTGATTCATTTGATGCTGCAGCCGCTTGCTCTACTGACTGCACTTGTGACGCAGTTGGTACAGAAGCAGCTGGTGCTGTGCTCTCAGCTAAAAGATCATTTACGATTGCTTGCTCAGCCAGTACTTGCGTATTTGCTTTCTGCGCTGGCTCAGCCGATTCAGTCACTTGCAGGACCATATCATCGAGCGGCGCAATAGCTTCAAAAACTGATTGATCAGCATCTGATTGTTTATCTGCAGGCTGATCTTTCTCAACGGCATCCATACCAAACAATGCATCATCACTATTGGCATCAAATACAATTTGGTCTGCCGATGGCGTAGCTTGTCCGCTTACAGCTTCCTGTTCCGCTTCAGAACTATCTTCTTCTGGCTCATCCAGAAAATCATCTGAAGATGGTTCATCTGCCGTGATGTGACGCGGTGTGTCATCAAATTCATCTTCATCCGCATAATAGCCGTCATCAATCTCAGAGATAGATGCTGCAGGCATTTCCTGTGAAATTAATGGCGCTTCAGCAGTTTGCGGCGCTGGTGATTGTGATGAATCTGCATTCACAGGCTGTTGCAGCATTACAGATGTAACTGCTTCTACAGCATTTTGCTGTGCTGTAGTTTGAATTGGAGCCGCTGATTGAGCATTATTCTGCTCAAGTTGCTGTGGCTGCACTGCATTTGGCGCAGAAACTAAACGCTCATTCGGCTGCATTGGACGGAATGCCAGCAAACGCAGCACGCACATTTCAAAGCCTTGTTCTTGCGTCACTGAAATTTGCAGATCCGCACGGCCCTTGCAAGCAATCTGGTAATACAGCTGCAAATCTTGCGCAGAAACCATTTGCGACAGCTGCATAATCTTGGCGTTAATTTCAGAACTGTATTTTAGGCTTAAGTTTGGCAAATACTGCAGCATCGCTAATTCATGCAACGTCGAAATCAGCTGATCCAGCACCAAAGACACATCCAGCGCCTGCTGTCTAAATTGCAGCAGCAGCTCACTAATGCGCTCTTTTTGATTTTGATGAATGGCCGCAATCAAGTCGTAAATAATAGTGCGGTCAATCAGACCCAACATTTCTTTGACATCTTGGTGATGTACTTCGCCTTGACCATAGGCAATGGCCTGATCCGTTAAAGACAATGCATCACGCAACGAGCCTTGTGCAGATTCCGCAATTTGCCAAATAGCATCTTGATCGGACTGAATGCTTTCTTTATTTAAAATATTGCCCAAATGCTCGGTAATTTCATCTACCGCCAATGGGCGCAAAGTAAATTGCAAGCAGCGGGAAATCACGGTAATTGGCAGCTTTTGTGGGTCGGTCGTTGCAAACAGGAACTTCACATGTTCTGGCGGTTCTTCCAATGTCTTAAGCAAGGCATTGAAAGAGTGCGTAGATAACATGTGCACTTCATCGATCAAGTAAACTTTAAAACGGCCTTGCGTAGGTGCATATGGGACGTTATCTAAAAGTTCACGCGTGTCTTCTACTTTGGTGCGTGACGCCGCATCGATCTCAATTAAATCGATAAAGCGCCCTTCATTCACAGCTTTACAGGTGGCACAGACTTCGCACGGTGTAGAGGTTACACCTGTTTCACAGTTCAAGCACTTCGCCAAAATACGCGCAATAGTCGTTTTCCCGACACCGCGAGTACCCGTAAACAAATAGGCATGGTGCAGGCGCCCGCGTTCCAGCGCGCTGGTTAAGGCACGGGAGACATGGTTTTGACCAACCAATTCATTAAAGTTGCGGGGACGGTATTTTCGCGCAAGTACTTGATACATGTATGCTCCTTTTCACATGCATAAGGATACTGTTTTTTTGGCTAAGAGTGAATGAAGATCTCAGTCTGTGGAAGTAATTCGATCGATTTCTTCAAATTTAACCACTTTAATGTTGGAATTGTTTTTTAACATTCTGATTTGACTGTTTTACGAACTGTAAGATAAGTTTATTAAGAAATAATTTATTCACTGACGAATTGCATTTTTGAAATTCTTTCCGACACCGTTCCCTCATCCGTACCTATTTGTATTCCAATACCTCTTATCTTAGAACCAGTTTGAGTAAATTCTTGGGTTACATAATGGTCCAATTTACTTTTATGAAATTTTGTACTTGGCCCCCAAAACTCACCAAGCCCCTGCCAAAAGCTATCACCTTGTGCAAATTCAATTGAATAATTACCAATTGGCAACATAGTTTTTTCAATGCTTTGTCTTGGAACTTGCACAATCGCCATAATTGCATTGTTCAATTTATTTCTAACAATAAAAACAGCATCTTTATTGTTAGATGCTTTCAATTGCACTGGCCCTAAAACTGAACCATCATCTGAATAACGGAGCATTACTTTCGCGACAAAAGGTTGAGCGTTTTTGTTCAATTCTGTCTCATGTCTTTCATCATCTTTTTCTATATTTTCTAAAGCATTTGGCTGATCGTTATTTTCAACAGATGAATATGATTTTTCTAATGCAACAGAATGGTTAACATTTTTATCAGCGAAAAGAAAATACAAACTTCCGACAATTACTGCCGCAATAATAAAACCAGAAAATTGCGAACCTATTTTTTTATTTCTATTAAAATTCACTATATGCTCAGCTTTTTAATTAACTACTGTTTTATCAATACCTTATTAGCTACAAGAAAGCAACTCCCATCATATTTATACTTTCGTTAAAAGCCATAAGTGATCAAGCATATAGTGAAGTTTCCAAATCTGTTCTAAGCTTAACTAAGCTCTAATAAAAAATCATCCTGTACGGCATAAGGCTGCGCTGTTTGATCCATACGAATTTCCAGCAGTTGATTTTCCAAGTCCACAAAAATCATGTTGCGGGTTTTGACATTCAATAATTCCAGCTGAGTTTCATCCGCATCTTTAAACTTAAACTGCCCTTTCAATACTTCTACTTCATTATGACCGCTTAAACTTTCACGGTGCAATTCAAAAGATTGATCAGCGTTCAGGACTAAATCGACCGCCATGCCTGGACAGTCTTCGCAGCGAGATGAACAGCCCATACAAGGCGTGGTGCCGCTGTATGAACCTGCCCACAGCGGTTTTTGCATTTCCTGTTCAAGTGCCGCTTTGTCTTTGGCTTGTGACTGATTCGCATCCTGACAGCCGAATAATGCGCCCGTGGCTATTAACGGAATCAAAATCACTTTTTTCATAACACTCTTTTCCTGAATATCGCGGCATTCAAAATTCAGGCGCTAAAATAACATAAATGAATGCAAAATTTGTGAACGGTTACTTCAATTCAGCACACACAATGCATTAAAACCAGCCTTTTTTACCTTTTAAAATTTTATCCGCACTGCGCAGCGCCTCTTGTGTGAGCGCCCATAAACGATAGTCTCCTGTCAAAGAACCTGTAGGGAAATTATGCGTATAAGCAAAACTCAACTGCCGCTCAGGATCACACCATGCACCTGAACCATTAAAACCGATATGCCCAAAGCCTTGAGACGATTTACCCAAACTCAAAACACGGTGATAGCCTAAACGCCAATGCATCGGAATAGGCATTATTCGGTCACGCTTCCGGCTTTGCACTTCACTTAATTTGGCAAAGGTTGCTGGATTAATTAACTGTTGTCCACCCCAAACACCGCGGTTCGCCAGCATCGCATAAACCTTGGCAAGACTTTGAGCAGTAAATGCGCCATTGGCAGCAGGTATAACTGCTTGTATGCCTTCATCACTAAAAAAGCTGAATTTTCTCATTCCCTTGGGAATCATCGCATCCTGAAAATCTTGAGGATTTTGCCCGCTCAGCTGTATCAGTTTGTCTATAGGCGATGCTCTACGTGTAGCAGGCTGCTTTTTTTCATCAGAAGCTTCTTCAGCTTTCTTCGGTTTTGGCAATGGACGTGCGACACGGTATAGCTGCTCATTAGGCACGCCAAAATAAGCGCCGTCCAGCTCGAGCGGTTCAATCAAATATTTTTGCATTAACTGTGACAAGCGCTGACCTGATGCTTTTTCCAATACACCGCCCACCAGCCAGCCAAAAGTTAAGGGCTGATACGCCAGATCCTCCCCAAAGCTGAACCTTGGCTTCGCTTGAGCCATCACTTCCAGCATGTGCTGCCAATCTGCCATTTCAGTAGCTTCTGCAATATTGTTACGGACATCATATAAACCGCTTTGATGGCTCAGAATATGGCGCAATGTCATTTGCGCTTTGCCATTTTGTGCAAATTCAGGCCAATAATGCGCAATCGGCAAGTCATAGTCAACAATTCCCTGACTCACCAAAATATGTGCTAATGTTGCTAATACGCCTTTACCTGTCGAATAACAAATGGAAAGTGTATCGGCCTGCCACGGCTCAGCAGCAGACTTTTGCCCAGTATAAATATCGATGACTTTATGACCTTGGAAATATACTGCGAGCGCCGCGCCGCCATAAGCCGTGCGCGCATCCTGAAGTTGACTGAACAGTTGCGCCAAATCGATAAAACGTTCATCTACAAAGCCCTGATAATGTGCTTTATCGGCTGAAAAGAACTGTTTGATTTGACGGATATCCATGTCCTGAACCTCAATATTTCTTGTATTTATCTATTAAAAAAAAGCCTAAATCATGGCTGATTTAGGCTTCTTATTTACGTTACAGTGCTTTGACTGTACCTGTTACATGCGGCTTTTGATTTTTCGCATTTCGGATTAAAAACTCAGTTTCATTTCCTTCTGCTGTCATAAACTCAACTGTAGATGGCAGATACATCGGCAGCTTGAACCAAACGTCCGCCTCATAAGCATCAGCCAATGTCAGGCTTGCTAAAGCTCTCGCCTTACTCCACATACCATGCGCAATCGCTTGCTTAAAGCCAAATGCTTTTGCTGTTACAGCATGAATATGAATTAAATTAAAATCACCAGAAGTCATCGCATAGCGGCGGCCTGTATTCTCAGATACATCCCAAGTCGCAGACAATGTATATTCAGGTGTTTTAGTTTCTGCTGGTTTTGCACCCGCACCGCCTGATGTTTTCTGGCGCGCTAAATAGGTTGTCAAAGCCTCTACAACCACTTCATTGCCCACTTTTGCCGTGGTAATAAAGTCAAACTGCACACCTTTGTCATGCGGCTTCAAATCGCCAAAATTGCACGACAAGGTCAGTTTTTCATTTACACCTACTTTACGCAGCTGTTTCACTTGGTTTCGTATATGCACCAAACCTAATATCGCAAATGGAAATGCTTCCGTTGTCATCATATGCATTTGCAGGCTTTGAGACAGCACGGCTAAATAAATAGCAGGAATGTAGCCATTATTTTTAAAGCCACACACTTCATTATAAGCTTTGAGATGTTTTGCATCGACCTGAAATGAATCCACCACATATTCAACTTGCGGCAGAACTTTCTCACCTTTTGGCTTTTTAAAGATTAAGCCTTGGATGACTTTAGGGTAAGCCAAATAAGGTTTCGGCAGCTGACTAAAATGGCGAGTATTCATACTGAACCTTTGGAAGTTATCGTTATAAAGTTCCCTCTCCTTTAAGGAGCGGGTTAGGGAGAGGTATATACAGAATTAATATCCAATTTGTAAATTCATCCCAGTCATCTCTCAAAGAGCAGAATAAGATAAGGGAAGATTAATTAACATCTCCCTCTCCTAAATCCTCTCCCCAAGGGAGAGGACTTTAAGGTATTAAGCCCCTAACAGGCTCTGACCGCAAACACGCACAACATTGCCATTTAAACCTGTAGATGCAGTCGATGCAAACATCGCAATCGTTTCTGCAACATCTACAGGCAAACCGCCTTGGCTCATAGAGTTCATACGGCGGCCCGCTTCACGGATTGCAAATGGAATGGCGGCTGTCATTTGCGTTTCAATAAAGCCAGGAGCAACAGCATTAATGGTTACACCATTTTTCAATAATGGCGCAGTAAATTTCACAACTCCAATAACACCAGCTTTAGAAGCAGCATAGTTGGTTTGACCCAAGTTGCCCGCAATACCTGAAATTGACGATACACACACAATACGGCCATTCGCATTAAAGCCATCATTGCTAAGCAAGTAATCGTTTACACGCTCAATCGCAGATAGGTTAATGTTAATCACCAAATCCCAAAGCTCTGGCTTCATATTAGCCAAAGTTTTGTCACGGGTAATACCCGCGTTGTGTACGATGATGTCTAAACCGCCCTGCGCTGCCGCTGCATCTTTAATTTTTTGACCTGCATCTGCAGCTGTAATATCAATAGCCAAAGTAGAACCGCCAATCTCACTTGCAACGCGGTCAAGGTCAGCTTGTTGCTGCGGAACGTCTAAGCAAATCACATGCGCGCCATCACGTGACAATACATGTGCAATTGCTTCACCAATACCGCGGCTCGCACCTGTAACTACCGCTGTTTTGCCTGCAAGGGGTTTTGCCCAATCGACATCTACTGCATCTGCTTTAGATACGCGAATCACTTGA
Organism: Acinetobacter sp. ANC 3813; assembly: GCF_002135435.1. Lineage (GTDB taxonomy): Bacteria > Pseudomonadota > Gammaproteobacteria > Pseudomonadales > Moraxellaceae > Acinetobacter. The sequence continues at coordinate 38,369 of NZ_NEGK01000011.1, forward strand.
CCCGATACATAAGCAGAACGTGGAGAAACAGCAAAACGAAGTGCAGACTCAAGGTTTGCTTCAGCGCCCGCATCTACATAAATTAAGTTGGCAGCGATGCCTTTTTTAAATTCTTTACCCACAGATTTTACAAAGCCTTCCAGCGCACGCTGAGCAATGGCTTGTTTTACTGTAGGTGCTGTTTCTGGTGTTGTACCTACAACCACTACACGGCCTGCTGCTTGAATTTGACGCGCAATTGGATTAAAGAATGCATACAGCTCATGCAGCTGTTCAGAGCTTTCAATCCCAGAAGCATCAAAAATAACGACTTTAAATTTAGACTCTTTGTCGCCTTCATTAAAAGCGCCAAGATTTAGACCTGCTTTTGCAGCAACTTGCTGTAATTCTGCGTTGTTACCTGCATAGCCATTTGCATGAATATTTGCCAGAACTTGTGCAATAGAAGCAGATAATGGGCTGTTTGAAGCAGCACCAACTAGAACTGCACCTTTGACCACAGGAGCAGCAGACTCAAAACGCTCTAGGAAAGTCGGTGCAGGCAAACCTAAATTTTTGATGACAAATTTACCAATTGGAGATTTTGCGAATGCTTGGTATTGGTCAGTCATGTTTGTATCTCTCGAATAAATTAATTTTTTGATGGCTTTGAAGATATCCTTTAAACTTCAATATGATGTCATTAACTTATATTTCAATAGTTCCATCAGTCTGTTCAGAATAATACTTGAGTTAAAGTTCTGATGTCTTGACCTGAAAGCATTCTGCAATGTCATTCTAGTCAATTCAGCCCCTCTTTGAATATGTTAATGTACAGCTCAGGAATCCTTTTACATGCTTGGAAAAGCCTTATGAGCAAAACAACTCAAGAAAATCCGGCAGTCGAAAATTCTGCTGAAGCGGCTGTGTCAAAACTATCAAAAACTGCTGCGCCACGCACTGCAAAAAAGACAGCGTCAGCAGCTAAACCTGCTCGTCCACGTGCAGCTTCTGCGCGAACTAGCAAAAGCACAGCTTCGACATCTGCAGCATCAACAAATACAGCTTCAAAACAAACAACTCAAACTTCTGTTCAACAGGATAAAACCATGAGCCAAAACACTGTTCGCCGCGTTGCTATTATTGGCGGTAACCGCATTCCATTCGCCCGCTCTAATGGCGCTTATTTTACTGCATCAAATACAGACATGTTTACTGCAGCATTAAATGGTTTGGTCGAACGCTTTAACCTGCAAGGCCAGCGTTTGGGCGAAGTTGTGGCTGGTGCCGTGCTTAAGCATAGCCGTGACTTTAACATGACTCGTGAGTGTGTATTAAACACAGAACTTGCTCCTGAAACACCTGCTTACGATATTCAGCAAGCTTGCGGTACTGGCTTACAGGCAGCATTCCTTGTTGCCAACAAAATTGCACTTGGTCAAATTGATGTTGGCGTAGCTGGCGGTGTAGATACAACTTCTGATGCGCCAATTGCTTTTGGTGATGGTTTACGTAAAGCGTTGCTTGAGTTGAACATTGCAAAAACAGGTAAAGACCGTTTAAAAGCTTTAACAAAAATTAATGTAAAAGATTTAATGGATGCGCCTAAAAATGGCGAGCCGCGCACTGGCTTATCTATGGGTGACCATCAAGCAATTACTGCGCTTGAATGGGGTATTCCACGTGAAGCGCAGGATGAACTTGCTGCAACTTCACATCAAAAAATGGCTAAGGCATATGACGCAGGTTTCTTCGATGACCTTATCACACCATTCTTAGGTTTAGACCGTGACAATAACTTGCGTCCAGATTCATCTGTAGAAAAATTGGCGAAGTTAAAGCCTGTATTTGGTAAAGGCGACGGCCGCACAATGACTGCGGGTAACTCGACTCCACTAACTGATGGTGCTTCATGCGTGCTTCTTGCTTCTGAAGAATGGGCTAAAGCCAATGGTCACGAAGTTCTTGCTTACCTAACTTTCCAAGAAACTGCAGCTGTAGATTTTGTTGAGAAAAAAGAAGGCTTGTTAATGGCGCCTGCTTATGCAGTTCCGCGTATGCTTGACCGTGCAGGCATTAAGCTTCAAGACTTCGATTACTATGAAATTCATGAAGCTTTTGCATCTCAAGTATTGTCTACGCTAAAAGCGTGGGAAGATCCAAAATTCTGTAAAGAGCGTTTAGGTTTAGATGCGCCATTGGGCTCAATTGACCGTACTAAACTGAATGTGAATGGCTCTTCATTGGCTGCGGGTCACCCATTTGCTGCCACTGGCGGACGTATTTTAGCGACTGCTGCCAAACTGATTAACCAAAAAGGTTCAGGCCGTGTATTAATCTCAATCTGTGCCGCTGGCGGTCAAGGCGTAACTGCAATTGTAGAAAAATAATTTTCTCGCGTTATACAACTAAAAAAAGCACCTCAATTGAGGTGCTTTTTTTATGCTTAAATACTAAAACTTATTTCGGCAATGGATTATTTTTAAAGTATTCGTCCACTTTATTCCAAGGTGTTTTAGAAGCAACACCATTCAAGATATTATCCCTAATGTCTCCACACAACTCATCATTCGAACGCGTATGGAAACTGTTCAAATTCGGATCCATATACGGCAATGAACCTGGCTGACGCTGGAAATAGAAATTCAGATTATCCATCATTGCTTCAAAGCCCCAGCCTTCCATCGCCCATGCGCTGCTATGATTGCCCCAATGATGCCCAAATTCATGTGCAACAATTCGATAGCCTGATTGTCTGTAATGGCCGTAGTAAATCCATCCATCTACACCGAGTACCTGACCGCCGCCTAGCCCGCCACCCATGTTCGTTACACCTAGGCTAATCTGGCCACGGTTGAAAATCTCGTTGTAAACACGGGTATAGTCTGCAGCTTTAAAGAAGCCATTTGTGCCTTCAACTTTACCTGCGTTGCCAAAAAAGTCATGTCCCATGGCCGCTTTATGGTTAAACCACAGTGTTTCAAACTCCGGCGTACTTAACAGATAGGCAAAGTTAGTCATCATGATGACCCATTCACGCGCATACAACGGTGTAATACGGCACCACTTAGAATCACTTTCAGGATTGTACGTACCAAAGGTCAGCTTCCACTTCGCTTTGATCGTATTCAGCTTCTGTACATGCGTATCTGAATCTGACGTGATTTTCACTTCTTCGAAGAGTTCAACAGGCACTTCACTAAAATTGCTTAGGCCTTCAATACGGGCCGAACCAATTTTATTGATCAAATTAAATCCGGCATTTTTATCAATGGTCAAATTGAGTTTGCTGGTAGAAAATGGCGTCAAACGATCCAGTGTGGCAATTTCAACCCATTGGTCACTTTGGCGCAGCTTGCCTACAATTTTTAAATTATTAACTTCTGCAGCACTGTAGCTTTGCAAACTGATACCGTTGCCGGTAAAGGAAGCCGATAATATTTTATTGACAGGGATATTGCGCAAAGTGGTATTGGTTAATGTTGCCCAGCTTTCGCCGTCTTGCAGCATGCGGGTTTGTTCAGTCGCTTTCGACTCGAGCAAGCCAGTTGACGCGACTGGTGTATCTGAGATTACTTGCTTAATTTTACGCAGCGGCAATGCAATAATTTTTTGATTGGACAGTGTATAAATAACATCGCCATATACCGTTAAATCTAAAGACTTAGGCAAAGTTTGAGCATTCTGTCCAGCCAAACGGTACTGCTGTACAGTATCTATTGCACTGCTTGGCAATGCCGTAGTGAAATTGGTTAGATTATTTTTTGAATAACTTAATATCTTGCCGTTCGGCTGCGCTGCATAGAGTAAGTTGTCCGTTGCGCTGTGTACAACTGTCGATACTGAATTTTGCGTTTTATCTGGCTGAATCAGCGTAGATTCATTGAGCGCTTCTGTAATGGCTTTAATATTATAGACATGGGTATGTCCGTTTGCAGTGCTTGCATAGAGCTGATCGCCAATGATTTCTAAGCGAGGTACACAGCCTGCTCCACAGCTTGGCAATGCAAGGCGGCTAAACTTTCTTAACGAAGCACTGGCTTTGCCATTAACAGTTTCTTGAGTCCATACATTTATACGGTTTAAGTTATCTGCGACAAAAACATATTGATCATTTGCGATGATTGCGCTTGGATTCGTCATTGCAAAGAATGGCTGACCGCCGCCAGTAGACCCTGTACCTACCGACCAGAAATAAACCGGTGCTGTTCCTGAAATATCAAAAATATCCGCGCGGTGACTGCCGGATGAAGACACATAGAGGCGATTGCCAGCGATGTATAAATCGCTGATATCTGTCCATGTTTTTCCTGTATTGCCAAAAGCGCTTGCTGCGGAAATTGAACTCAGCACTTTCTTATTTTTTAAATCATAACGCAGAATTTCTACTGTCGGCTGATTGTTTGCGATATATAAAATATCGCCGCTGCGCTGGATTGCTGTTGGATTCCATGATTCTAAAGAGAATGCCGCGGCATTTAACTCTGACGCAACATCAGCTAAACGTATGCCTGTCGCTAAAGTAATTTGGCCTTCATTCTGTGTAGATTCTGCTGGATTAGCAGATTGTCCAGATTCGCCGCCACCACCACCACACCCCGTCATTACCAATGCAACGACTACAGCTAATGCACGTAATTTCATCTGACCACCGCTAAAAAAATAAAATATAAATAATCAATATCTTATAAATTAAAAAGCGGCATTCACCTAACAATTAAACTGGGATCAGCATCAATACAGGCCCGTATTTTTAATACACTTTTCACACTAATGGCGCAAAAAAGGTCTTGTGATACACTTTTTACAGCCGAATTAGTATTAATTTTTCCGATAACTTAACCCAAAAATAAAAGATTCTTCAATATAATCATAGATCCATTGGAACACAAAGGTATAAACCAAAACTCATAGAGCCTAACTATAATCTTGTTTTATTAACCGAATCGAATTCTTTAAGTCTATCCATTTGATATAGTTAGAAAGATTTGATAATTGAATAACACTACATTCTTTAAATTTAAAATCTTAAGGAAAAACACCCTTCCAATTAAAATAAAAGTATTCAATTTAAAGGATGCAGATAAAGCGGCTTTAAAAAAAAAGCCTCATTAAAAGCGATACCCCACACCTATATAGGTAATAAGAGGATCAATATCAATTTTAGTTGTAGCATGAATCAGTTGCTGACCTGTTGTTTCATTCATGACATTAATGGTAGTTTTATTATTAAGCTTTGCATATGAAACTGAGGCAACACCATACCAATTCTCAGTTAAATCATAAGTAAAACCTGCTGTAACAATAGGTGCAATTGCATCATCAGCATCAACGTCTACACGCATTGCACCAGAGGATACCTTACCATCCAGCGCTGCCCCTGCTTTATTATCTAAAACATTTTGAATCATATGTCCAGCAGCCTCCAAATCAGATCGAATTTCTGGATTCAACTTAATATCATTAAAATAGGCATACATCAGGCCAGCACCCACATAGGGTCTAAATTTATTTACGCCACTTTTACCAAATTGATATTGTGCTTCTAGAGCTGGTGTCCAAGCGCGTACAGTCGCTGCCTTAGATTTATTTCCCAGATTAGTAATAGGAATATCTTGCTTCAAATCTAAACCATCAGGAAATAATGCCGCAGATGTTCCTGTTGGAGTTGCATGACCTGATAATGGTGCTGTAATTTCCCCTTTTCCTTTAATATCGACTTTCGGTGGAAGTCCCCCAATGAATTGTAATGAAACATTGTCATTTACATAATAATTGAAAGTTAAACCCAATGTATCAACATCATCAGCTTCGAGGCCAGTGCCATCCGCCTGCCAAGAATCCAAACCATTGACTACTGCACTGCCAGACTCACTTGCTAAAACATTTCTATCAGCATCAGATATACCAAACATTCTTAATGCATCTTGATCAATAAGATCTTGAAGTACTTTCTTCGTATTGAAAGGAGTATTCGTTCCATAATCTATACTAGTAGCACTTGGATCTATAGAATTTACAAAAGCTTCTTCACTAATTGACCCAACTGAAGAAACAGTTCCTTGTTTTACGGCCGTACTGATATTAAACGGATTAGCTTTACCTTGCGGCATAACATGCAACCATCCAGCAGAAACCGAAAAACGCTTAAAATTTCCCGATGTTGCTGCAACCCCTGCCTGTGTTACGCCTATTAAAACAAGCGGTACAGCAACTAAGCTTAATTTCATTGTCTTATTCCTTTTCGACATGATTTATTTACAAATAGACTTGTTTGTTTTGTTAATAAACTTTTACTTAATCCATATTTTTAAACTAGTTTTGTTTATTTTTTTTATCGTATGTTAAAATTGTAATTATTTTTATACCCCAAAAGACCTGAACATATCATTTCAGGCCATTAAACACTTTTTACGTGAAATATATCAATATTTAGGTTGGTAACCTAAATATACTTCTATGTGGTCATAACACCATTGGAACACAAAGGTATAAACCAAAATACAGAGGGTCATACTAAAATCCAGCACAATCGCCTGCCAAATGCCCAGTTCTAAAGCATAGGCAACCATAGGAATGGTGGCTAACATTAAACCGCCCTCAAAACCAATGGCATGTAAAATACGCACACCTACTGTTCTTTTCAGCTTTCTTTTTGCTTCAAATTTTTCAAAAAAGTAATTGAAAATCATATTCCAAATCACGGATGTTACAGCCATGGCGATACCCAATACACCTGTTACCTCCATCGGCATTTCAAAAATAAAACTTAATGCTATCGCGATGATCACCAATAAGATGATTTCATAGCTTAGCGCATGGATAATCCTTCTTTTGGAAATCAACATTTTTAAATACTCAGCTTGTTTGTTTAAGATACGCGCATTTTATTTGTATAATTTTGATTGATCGAGTTAGATTCTTTCAGTTTAACTGATAGATTGGATTTATGTTTTCTACACGATAGATTGGTATGAATCTGAATCAAGAACAGCTGATGATTTTTAAAACCGTCATAGAAACCGGTTCATTTTCTGCTGCTGCGCGTAAATTAGGCAAAGTTCCCTCTGCTGTCAGCATGTCCATTGCCAATTTAGAAATTGATTTAAATTTAAAATTATTTGAACGCATTGGCCGAGAACCTATCCCTACAGCCCAAGCCATGACCTTGTTTGAAAAAACCGAACAGCTTTTGGTTGAAATGAACCAGTGGAAACAGCATGCTTTTGCCCTCAGTTCAGGCTTAGAGTCTGCATTGAATATTGTGGTGGTTTCTGAACTGCTGCATACCCGCTGGACTGAATATGTAGCAGTACTTGAACAGCAATTTCCTGAACTGCAAATAAATATCTTTACTGCACCGCAGGAAGATGCACAGAAAATGCTGATTAACGGTACGGCGCAATTTGCGCTCATGTTTGAACGTGAACAGCTGGAAAGCAATGAACAATTTGTAGAGCTTAAACGGCAAGCACTCATTCCTGTCAGTTCAATCCACTCTCCCCTAACGCAGCATCCGCAGCTCAGTTTTGAGCACATTCTGCAAAGTAGGCAAATTGTTGTCGCCAGCCGAGACAAAACCATTCGGCCTGAACTACTGTACTCCAAAACCTATTGGCGGACGGATAATCATCACTCTGCATGCGCCTTGATTTTGCAGAATTTAGGCTGGGGCGTATTGCCCGAAGAAATGCTCTTCGAAAATCCATATCTTCAACAGCAGCTGAAAATTTTAGACTTCACAGACTTCACGCCTAAATTCGAATATTTTGTAGATTTGGTCTGGAATAGAGAAAGCCAGCAAGGTGCAGCTGCTCGTTTTTTGATTAATCACGTCAGAAATCAGCGGAAATCTGCATTTTAAGGCGGATCAAAGTAGGCAATTTACTTGGGTTAAAGCCACTTTGTGATATAAAAGAACAAACAGGCAATAACTTTAAGAACTAGATCGAAATGACAAACTCAGCGTTAAACCAATTAAAAAGCATGACCACTATTGTTGCAGACAGCAGCGATTTATCTGCAATTGAAAAATTTCGTCCCTTGGATGCAACCACGAATCCTTCATTAATTACGGCAGCAGCCAACCAGACAGAAAATAAAGAACTGATTGAAAATGCTTTTGCTCAAGCCAAAGAAGAAGGCTATACGGGCGATGAATTGGTTGAACGCACCATTGATATTTTAACGGTCAAATTTGGCGTAGAAATACTCAAACTGATTGATGGCCGCGTATCAACTGAAGTCGATGCAGCCCTTTCTTATGATACTGATGCAACGATTGCCAAGGCCAAAGAGCTGCTTGAACTTTATAAGCAATACGGCATCAATCAAAACCGCATTTTGATTAAAATCGCTTCAACATGGGAAGGGATTCAAGCCGCTAAATTGCTGCAAGCAGAAGGTATTAACTGTAATCTGACACTACTATTTGGCTTACACCAAGCGCAAGCCTGTGCTGATGCCCAAGTCACCCTCATTTCACCGTTTGTAGGCCGAATTTTAGATTGGTATAAAAAAGCTGAAAATGTAGACAGCTATCCGATTGAAAAAGATCCTGGCGTACTTTCAGTTAAACAGATTTATCACTACTACAAACAGAATGGTGTCAAAACTGAAATTATGGGCGCAAGCTTCCGCAGTACGGCTCAAGTGCTAGGACTTGCAGGATGTGATCTTTTGACTGTCTCTCCAAACTTACTGGCAGAGCTGGAACAAGACACCCAAACTGTTGTGCAGCAGCTTTCAGAACATCATGCGCATTCACATACAGAGCACCCTATTGCAGTTTTAACTAAAGCAGCGTTCAAAGAACAGCTTGAACATGACTTAATGTCATTCCAGCTGCTGCAAGGCGGTATCGACGGCTTTATCAAAGCGCGTGAACAGCTGAGTACACTTTTACGTCAATCATTTGGATTAGATGCTGAAATTCAGGCTTAATTAGAATTTTTCAGCAAGCAGCACAGCTGATGCAGCTATAATGCTTCATCAGCTTTTTTATGGGAATATTCCGTGTTTGGCATCACTGACCTAAGTACCTATATTATTGGGACGTTGTTGATCGTGCTGCTGCCGGGTCCAAACTCAATGTATGTCATGACCATTGCTTCTCGATATGGCATAAAAGCAGGCTATATCGGGGCTTTTGGCGTATATACCGGCGACATGGTGTTAATTCTGCTTACCGCTTTAGGCGCCGCTTCTTTATTGCATGCTTTTCCTTGGCTATTTATTCTGCTGAAAATTGTAGGCGCGGCATATTTAAGCTATTTAGGCATCAAATTGCTGCTTGCAGCCTATCAAACGTGGAATACAACAGCTGCACCTGAACAGGTTCAGCAAAAACAGGAATCCTTAGAACAGCAGCATCCTTTTCGCACAGCGCTTACCATCAGCATCTTAAATCCTAAAGCGATTTTATTTTACTTGTCATTTTTTGTGCAGTTTGTTGACCCTGCTTATGAATATCCTGCGCTTACCTTTACTGCGCTGGCAATTATTCTGCAAATCATCAGCATGAGTTATTTAACGGTATTAATTTTTTCAGGCGCGAAATTAGCAACGTATTTTTCTAACCGCTTTAAGCTTACAGCCTGCTGTGTCGCGTCTGTCGGGATTCTGTTTTGCGGTTTTGGGCTCAAACTAGCAACATCTTCACTTTAAATCATTAGGTCTTTATTGATAGGAATACTCAATCACTAAAGGCCTCTCAATGCTGTGTTTTACCTTTCAGCAAAAAAATGAATCACGTATGATTATTACGCTTTTCAATAAATAAGATGCGCTTTCTGCCGCCGTACATTATGCAAAAACTATTTCATGACTTTTCCGTGCCCGCGGTATTTGCAGGCTTTATTACTTTTCTTGTCGGAATCAGTGTTTCTGCTGTTTTAGTTATTCAGGCCGCTCAAACGCTGGGCGCTTCTAGCGAACAAATTACCTCTTGGTTTTGGGCATTAGGATTAGCCATTGGCTTAAGCGGTTTACTGCTTTCGTGGAAGTTTAAATACCCTGTTGCGACCTCATGGTCTACTGCAGGCCTCGCACTTATTTTGGCCACTGGCAGCGGCTACAGCTTAAATGAAGCTATCGGCGCATTTTTAGTTTGCGGTGTGTTAACTGCAGCACTTGGTTTTTTAGGCATCTTTCAAAAAGTATTGTCTTATATTCCGCAAAGCCTCACCAGCGCCATGCTGGCAGGTGTTTTGCTCAAGTTTGGCATTTCATTATTCGCCAGTATGCAAAATGACTGGGCATTTATTTTGTCTTTATTGGCGGCTTATATTCTGGCAAAACGCTTTTGGCCGCGCTACAGCATCGTCATTACTGTGATTGCCGGCATTGCATTCTGCCCGCTTTTTTTAAATTTCGATATGCCTTCCATAGCCATTGCTATGGCAAAACCGGTCTGGGTCAGCCCTGAGTTCAGCAGTACAGCCATTTTAGGCTTAGCGTTACCTTTATTCGTGATTAATATGGCTTCACAATATTTGCCCGGCTTAGCTATGATCAAGAGCTATGGCTATCAGCCGCATGTTAATCAACTGATTGGCTGGACAGGCACAGCTCAAGCAGTCTTTGCGCCATTTGGCAGTTTTAGTGTCAATATTGCAGCCATCAGCGCGGCCATCAGCTTAGATGACCAAGTGCATCCAGATCCTGCAAAACGCTATATAGCAGGAATGAGCTGCGGATTCTTCTATATTCTCATGGGGATTTTTGCAGCAACTTTGACCAGCTTTTTAATGTCATTTCCCGCTGTATTTATTACGGCACTTGCAGGCATTGCCTTGCTTGGCACCATTAGCCATAACATTGCCATCGCCTTTCAAGATGTATCTGAACGTGAAGCGGCTTTATTAACTTTCTTATTCAGCGCTTCCGGTATTCAATTCTTTGGTATAGGCGCTGCCTTTTGGGGACTGCTCTTTGGTTTTGCCGTGCATTACATTTTAAAGTTTAAAAAATAAGCTTCTTCTCAAAAAAAAGTATCTGACTGCAGATACTTTTTTTGATCATCTTCATTCACTGTACATAGGTACGGCGCAGCAATTCCTGCTGCATATTTTGCATCAGCTGCATATCTTCACTGCAGCCAAATACATTCAGCCAGACACCGTCCGCCGTAAAACGCAGCAGCTGCAGTTCAATTCCGCTGTCTGTCGGCTTATGCTTTGCCAAACGGCCATTCAGCCAATTGAGCCAAACCGCATTAAAAGCATGGTCTGTCAGCATGGTCATCGAAATTGCTGACCATAAACTGCCTATACCTTTAGGTTCTGTTTGCAGCGTAAAGTAAATATAGGCACGGGTGAAACTGCCGTAAGATTCAGAATCTTTTTGCATATATTCATCAACGGCCTGATCCAGCTGAGACAAGACTTCTTGCACCATCGCTTCCAGCAATTTTTGCTTATTTGGATAATGATGAAACACCCCGCCCTTGGTCACACCGGCTAAATCAGCAACAGCCTGAATTGATACTCCAGCCACGCCTTTTTCCGCCGCCAATTGAATAGCAAAGGCGAGGATTTTCTGACGAATCAATTCGGGTTCTTTTTTACGCTGATGAGCATTTTGCATTAATGGCCTGCAGAATGAGAAAAAAGGTTAATCACAATTACACCTGAAACAATCAAAGCGATACCCACTAAAGCAGGAACATCTAAACTTTGACGGAAAACAAAATAGCCAATAACAGCTGTCAATACAATGCCTACACCCGCCCATATTGCATAAGCGATGCCCAGCGGTATGACTTTAATCACTTGAGACAGTAAATAAAACGCTATACAGAATGTAATCACCACAATCAGCGAAGGCCCTATTTTGGTAAAACCTTCCGATTTAACGAGAAAGGTAGAACCTGTCACTTCCGTAATAATTGCGAGGGCCAGCATGCCATAAGCCATATAAATAGGATTCATCACCACACCATAAACATACCTAATGGTTGGTATGTTATATTTTTATAAAAAATAAGCAAGCTTAATACTCAACGTATTCATACATTCAGATTACGGTGTATAGGTTTTTAAAAACTGTATGGTTTGATCAAAGGTTTGTTTACTGGCCTCTTTACCCATCATGAATTGATATTCATGCACCAAAAACTCTTTTGAATCTGGATAAAAAGCTTCTGTTACAGGAATGCCATATTGTTTTAAGCTCTGCACCATCGGCAAAGATTGCGACGCTGTTAAAAAGTCTTTATTGCCGCCGCTGATAAACACAGGGGGATAATTCGCATTCAAATGTTGACGCGGCGAAATACTCGATAAAAATGCGGCATCATTTTTACGTTCAGCGGTATATGCCTGCACTAAATTATTGATCCCCCACTCCAGCAAGCTGATTTCATCGGGCGCGGTATCTACAAAATGATTTAAATCATAAATACCGCAATGCAGGATTAAGCCTTGTAATTGATGCCTTTGAATGACTGGGCTGAAGTTTTGCGCTTGAGCATAGGCTTGGTTTGCAACAAAAGCAGCGTAATGGCTCGCCATATTGGCGCCAGCCGAATCACCAGCCAAATACAGCTTATTGGCATTGATATGCAATTGCGCCGCATGCGACTGTATATAGCTTAAGGCCTGATTAATTTGATGCAGCTGCTCTGGGTACACTGCTTGAGGTGCAAACTGATATTCTACAGCGACCACATTATAGCCCTGCGCCGCCAGCAGTTTAAAATAGCCTCGGGCATGCTCTTTGGAGCCAGAAATCCAGCCTCCGCCATGAATCCACACCACAGTTGGGCGAAGCCCTTGCGCTGCAATATCTTGCGGCTGATAAAGATCAAAGTGCAGCTTAGGGTTATCTAGATACTGAATATTGTTTTGCACCAATACATCTGCTGGCGCGTGCCGATCAATAAATTTTTTTTGAATTTCGGTCGAAGTATTAAAAACACCGGCAATCAATTTCGTATTGTTTTGCAAATTTTGGCATGCAGTTAGATTCAAGAATAAGCCGCAGACACACAGCATTAGTGCAATTTTCAACGTCATTAACCCATGGTGTAAATATGGTATTTTAATCTGCAAACAGGATAAATTGCGCAAAATTTACAAGTCTTTGTTTTCATGCCAATCTTCCCGAAAACCAATCTTTACGCTCAGTTTTATTTGCAAACCAATTGGCAAATGAGTTCAAAAATTTATGCTAATTTTATGAAATTACAATATTTTTCCTAATATTAAATTGAACAGCACCACACAATATGCTATCAATGAATGAAAGGGTCATAACAATATATTCGGAGGTTCTGTCATGTCTTATCATCAAATTTTAGTACCCGTAGACGGCTCGCAAATCTCTTTTTCCGCTGTAAAAAAAGCAGCGCAAATCGCGAAAGCATTTAACAGCCAGCTGACTTTGATCAGCCTTGTTGCAGAAGATCCATTTACCGATGCAGACTTTTATTACTCGTCTGCCATTATGAAAGAATATTTTGTCCAAGCGCATGCAAATGCGACTAAGTCTCTATCAGAAGCGCTGGAATATACTCAAGCCGAAGGTGTAGACGCCAAAACTAAAATTATTAAAGGACAAGTTTCTGCTGAAGGCATTGCCGAAGCTGCGGCTGAACTCAAAGCAGATTTAATTGTTATGGGCTCTCATGGCCGTAAAGGTTTTCAAAAAATGCTGCTGGGCAGCTTTGCGCAAGATGTACTGCGCAATACTGAATTGCCTGTACTGATTATTAAATCTTAATATCGGCCTAAGCCCGCCTTTTGGCGGGTTTTTGCTATCTGAAAAGAACATCTTAAAAATTGAAAATGATAGAACAAAGTACATAAGGAGCAGCGCATGACCACTTACCAGCACATTCTCGTCCCTGTAGATGAATCCCCTATTTCTTACGCTGCTGTAGAACATGCATTAGCCTTAGCCAAATCACTGAACAGTCAAGTCACTCTCATGAGCGTGATTGCTGTAGATCCTTTTGTTGGCGTAGATTTTTATAAAGTAGCGCCTGCTATTACAGACTATTTTATGCAGGCAGAGAAAAAAGCCAAAGAACGCTTGGAAGAAATTAAACTATCTTTTGACCGTGATAATGTTGCCGTCAGCACGAAACTCCTTCATGGCGTATCCCCTGCAGAAGGCATCATGCATGCAGCAGACGAAATTGGCGCTGACCTAATCATTATGGGCTCACACGGCCGTACTGGCATTCAAAAAATGTTTTTAGGCAGTGTGGCACAGAATGTTCTGACTCAGTCTCCTATTCCCGTACTGATTGTCAAAATCTAATTTACGGCGCAAAGACTAAATAATCCCTCAAATGAGGGATTTTTAGCTTATGGAGCTTACCTCTTTAATCTGTAGTTCTAATGACGACAGTATTGGCCATTTTGTCATGCCAGCCCTGCTTGCGCTTATCAAAAGCCACCCAAAAGATTCCAATCATGAAGACCAGCATTGCAGGGAAATACCCAATATAGCGGATCAGTGCCTGTTTCAAATTCAGCGGATTGCCTGAATTGGCATCAACAATTTTCATGCCCAATAAAATCTTGCCTGGAGACGCAGACCACAGCATCCAAACCAAAATGGTATATAAAAAAGGCAGAATATAATTCATAAGAATATCAAACCACACAACCTGTGGCTGTTCTGATAAACCTGTAGCAAGAATCAAATCCCAATCCCCGTGGTAGAAAAGCCAGAGTAAAGGATAGATCGCAACCATCATAATAAGAATATCAATCAGCGAAGCGCCAATCCGCACCCAAAAGCCCGCATATTCAACATCTGTATCCAGCATTATTATTACCCTTATTGTTGTTGTTTTAATTTAACCTAAATTTAAACCAGCCTCGACCTCTATGCATTGTAAAAAACAAAAATCCCTCAAATGAGGGATTTCACATACAACACGCTTTATGACTTGCTGATGCTTTGATGCAAGCTTTGCAAATAGGCTTCTGCTTGGGCGCCATTACTGAATGACTTCTCCAAAAGCCCCGTGCTCTGCACACTGTTTGGCGTATATTCAACCGCAACAACAAAGGTGCCTTCATGAGGATTTCTAGAGATTTTAACCGCAATAATATGCTGTGAGTTTAAATAGAAACCATCTTCAACTTTAACTAACATGCTTGCCTCAGCTTGATAACTTCCACACCTTGACGCATTTCAAGCATCAATAAGTGTGTCAAAAATCTAAACAATTTAGACCTTAAGGCATTAAATGTTACCCCTTAAATGTGATTTATTTAATACTATTCACATAATTAATGTAATTTCATCAATAAACCAAGTAAATTCAATTAATTATTGCCCAATAAAAATACCGATTATTTCAATCGGTATTTTAGTCTATTTTTCTAGCATAATTTTAAATACCTCTTGCACTTGACAGTACAAGAGGTTTTTATTTTAAATTATACATTTAGCATGCTATTTAAAGTTTCTACCACATTTTTCGATTTGACTTGAGGTTTAAGCGCTTCCAACTCAGTTTTCACTGTACTGCGCTGCGGTTCCGCTAGGGTATACCAGCGTGATAACGCTTGCAGCAGACGAGAACCCACAATTGGGTTTTTCTCATCGAGATATTTCGCCAATTGAATAAAATGCTGAACGCCGAAGCTCCATGTATTGACTGGATTGGCATTTAAGCCGCCGCTCACAGAGCGAATGCGGTTCGGCACAGCCAAATCATAATCTGAATGTGAAGTCAGGTACGCTAAAGTCTCCGCAGTCGCATTAGGATGAGCCGCTTGAACCATAAACCACTGGTCTAAAGACAAGGCTTCATCTTTAAAGCGTGCATAGAAATCTTCCAGTGTAGCTTTAGCTTGCGGTGCATCATTCCATACCAGTACACGCAAAGCGCCCAAACGCTCAGACATATTGCCTGTGGATTGATATTGCTGATGCGCCAAATCAAACGCTTCTGTGTCGCCTTGACGCGCCAGCATAGTGAGCATGATATTTTTCAGCGCACGTACACCCATGGCTTGTGAAAACTCTTTTTGACTGTCTGGATCTAAAGCCAAATAGGTTTCTTTGCAAAAACCGCCAAAAGCGAGTGCGAGCTGTGACAGCAGCGCATTGCGCTTTTCTTGAATCAGCACTGGATTATAGTTTTCATCAATGCGGCTGCCCAAATAACCTTCAGTAGGCACATCAAATAAGCGTGATACCAATAATGGATCTTTATTGATTAAATCAGGCACAGTATTCTGCATTGCCTGTACGTAAATCTCTGAAGCATGATCATTCAGTAAAATACGTTCAAGTAAAGTTTGCGCAGCCTGCCATTGGTTAAAGCCATTGGTTTCATACTGCATTAAGAACGCTAATTCTTCATCGGAATAGTTAAAATCCAGATTGACTGGCGCAGAGAAATTACGCAGTAAAGAAACAACCGGTTTAGCTTCTACACCGCTAAATTCAATGCTGGCTTGATCTTGATCAAATAAGTAAACACCGTCTTTAACGCCATTTTCAAACAATACAGATGAATTTAAGGTCAGCTGCTCGCCTGTTTCTGCGTTAAACAGCGCTAAGGCCACTGGAATAGGTACCGCTTTTAGGTTTGGATATTTGGGATGCGTTTTCAGGCTTTGCTTAAAGCTCAAACGGTAAGTTTTCGCCGCAGCATCATATTCACCTTGTGCTTCCAGTTTTGGTGTACCTGGCTGGTTGTACCATGTCAGAAATGCAGATAAATCAATACCTGAACCTGCAGTTAAAGCAGCAACCCAATCTTCTACCGTAACGGCTTGGCCATCATGGCGTTTGAAATATTCGTCAGTACCTGCACGGAATTTTTCTCTGCCCAATAAGGTAGACATCATGCGGTTAATTTCCGCACCTTTTTCGTATACTGTCGCAGTATAGAAGTTATTAATCTCGACAAAATGGTCAGGACGCGGCGGATGCGACAGCGGGCCTGAATCTTCAGGGAACTGATGCCCTTTCAGCACAGCTACATCATCAATACGCTGTACAGCAGCAGACTGTAAATCTTCAGAGAACGACTGATCACGGAAAACCGTCAGCCCTTCTTTTAAACACAATTGGAACCAGTCACGGCAGGTAATGCGGTTGCCTGTCCAGTTATGGAAATATTCATGCGCAATGACAGACTGCACACGCATGATGGCAGCATCTGTTGTGAATTCTTCATCGGCCAAAACGCATGACGTATTGAAGATATTCAGGCCTTTATTTTCCATAGCGCCCATATTGAATGCGCTAGTTGCGACAATCATATAGTTATCTAGGTCATAAGCGCGGCCATAATGCTCTTCATCCCATTGCATTGAATGCTTTAAGGCTTCCATCGCAATACGGCATTTCGGAATGTCTTTTTCTTCTGCGTAAATTTCCAGTGCGACATTTCGGCCTTCAGAAGTCACATAATGATCTTTCATGACAGCCAAATCACCAATCACACAGGCAAACAAATAGCTCGGCTTTTTAGTTGGATCTTGCCAGATTGTATAGTGACGGTCAGAACCCGCTTCGCCGGCTTCAATTAAGTTGCCATTGGCCAAAAGTACAGGGAATTTTTTGTCTGCTTCAACGCGTGTGGTAAAGACTGAGAGTACATCTGGACGGTCAGGATAGAAGGTGATTTTTCGGAAACCTTCAGGCTCGTTTTGAGTCACGAATAAATCGCCGCCAGCTTGATACAAGCCTTCAAGCTGCGTATTGGATTCTGGATGAATGATGACTTGCGTTTCAATCACTGCGTGTTCTGGTGCATTTGCAATGACCAGCTGTTCTGAGTCTAATTTGTACTCACTTTCAGAAAGTGGCTTACCGTTTAAAGAAATGGATTTTAGTTCTAGGTCACGGCCAAGTAAAACAAGGTCACCTGCAGTCTGACGCTGCATTACCAATTTACTGAGCACATGGGTATAGTCATCATAGACTTGAATATCTAAATCAATACTCTCGACCAAAAAGGACGGCTTTTGATAGTCTTTTAAATAAACAGTTTGGTCTGCTTCGACCACTGGATTTGCCGCAATATTCATATAATGTCCTATTCCTTCGTTTTTAGGCATTGAGCATAACGCACTTGGCTATGCTTCGATCTTAGAGCAACATGCAGTCACTGTCTGCGTTTTACATTGTTTTATCTATGGGCGCGTTATAATTTATTTTCAATTGCAATCACTGAATAAATTGTCAGGCTGACACTTATTTAAGCAATCTTTTATATAAAGTACTTAAAAACAATACTAAGCCTGCCGAAATAATCACGAGCCACAAAGTACAGCGGCGCACATCGGGACTTGATAAAAAAGAAAAAGCACCGTGATGGTGCTTTAGCATACTGGTTTGGATCACTAGAAACTGCAAATGATGCCACGTATACGCTGATTAATTGCGCTTACCCGATGAAAATAAGTCTGTTAGGCCTCAGCAAAAATCAAATCCAAAGCACCTTCATAGTCTACTGCAAAATGAAAATTAAAACGTGTGATTGTGGCTTTTAAAAATTGTTCAATTTCTTGTGTAGCCCCAGCCACATAAATCGTCGCAACCTGATGCTGCGCAGCCAATGCTAATAATTCTGCGGTTTTTTCTAGTGTTTTATCATGTCCAATCACCAGCGCACCGACCATGCCTTGGCTTCGTTTATACAGCTGCATGCGGGTAATATTGCTGGTCTTGAGTGCATCGGACATTGTCTTTCCATCCATGTTTCGGCGTGATAATTTAAGCCTAATTAATTCAACTTTGACGATTTTGGGGAACATGCTGCTCAATCTGCAGCGGACGTTCCGAATTCAACAGTACCCGTTATAACATAAGCTCCTATCAGCGAATAGCAGTGTCAGCCATTTCATTTATATGGTTTTTTATAGATAGCTCACTTATGCACCATATCATCGCAAAAATGCCACCGCATGGCGCCATGAATAAACGAGTGCCCATCTAGTACAGCGTTAGTATTCTTAAGCTCATTGCACGATGCCAATATTTAAGTTTTGTTACCTTTTAATAAGTTATTTTTATTCATTAAGTTAATTCAACACTTTCAATAAAACCAATATTAGCATCAGCAAATCGGCCTATCTTGCACAGTAATTGCATAGATATAAGCTGTACACAAAAGCAATTCATCCATAGAAAACAAAAAGAGGTGCAAGATGTATTTAAAAGACCATATCGTCCGCGTTGAAAACATCAAAACCCTGCAAGCGCTTGATGCAGCGAATATTGATCATAAAGTGATTGCAATGTTTATGACCTGTGAAGGTATCCCCATGCAAACTTATGAGGTCAGCGCCATTATTAACAGCTACGATGTTTTAGGCGTCAAAAAAGTTCCGAGCAAAAAAGCCCAAGCGCTCATTCATGCAAAACACATTGGACAGGAGGATGAATCACTGCCGTGCCCAGCGGCATACTGAAGCTTTAACATAAAACAATCCGTCTATTCAGATTGTTTGCCCATTTGTAGAAGTTGTCATTATTCATCCCAGACAGAGCTGAAACATTCAGCTCTTTTTTATTGTGCGGCATGAAACTGTACACGGCCTATATTTAAGCATTCAAACTGCTTTGCCGGCTGCATTGCTGTGTATAATGAAAACCCATTCAGCAAAAAGACACAGTCCTCCTTATGCTTCAAATACTGCAAAGAAATTTAGATGAAAGTACACACTGCCCACTGTGCCGTGCATCTATGTTTTGGGTAGAAGCAGAACAATATGGACAAGAGATTAACTACCATGAATGCAGCTACTGCGAACACAAAGTCTTTCTAGATAAAACATTGAACTGCCATTGCAGCGCCTGCCAAAACAACCGTAAAAAGCTGATTAAAGAAGCGCTGCATCAAGAAAACTACAAACAAAAAATGAAAGGGAAAGACAAGGACTTTATAGAAGTTGGACTTTCTCAAATCAGCTTTATTCAAAAATTATATTTATTGTCTATTTTGGATGATCAAGTTTTTGAAAACTCGCAGCATAATGAGTATATAGATTGGGAAAAAATAAAATACGCGCCTATTTCCCCCAATTACCTATACCAAAAAAGCCTGACAAAACGCCTGATTGATCAGCATGTGCTGAGTTTAAAAGATGATGCATCAGAATCTGGACAATACTATATTAATGTCCGTTTAGACGGCTATTCAGAACCTAGCTTATACAGTATTACGCATCGTTTGCGCTTATGGTTTTATGAAAATCTGTCACACGGCATTCCATTCAAAAGCTCAGATGAAGTCAAAGATGCAATTTATGAATTGCTGTATGAAAAAATTGTTCAATTCATTCAATTCTACTGCAAGCTCTGGCAAGTACAGATTTCCGGCAACAGCGGATTAAGGACGCTATGCTACCGTTTGCTGGACAGTCTCGCTGTAGGGCAAATTTTTTATTTAATGCAGACAGCTTTGGATTATTTGCATCAGCAAAAGCTGCTGCAGCCGCGCAATGAAAAATTCATCAATACCAATTTATTAAAAAAAACAGTGCAGCAATACCGTGAGCGCAGCATTGCTGAAAAATGGGTAACAACCACTCTACCGCATCCGCCGCAGCTGCAAATGTCTAAAATGATAGAGGTTTTATTCTTTAGATTTTTAAACTGCGACGAATCCGTCTTTGTGCAGCCCATTTGGAAAATTTGGGAAAAAGTTGAACCCCGTTTAAAGTTCTATGCCCTCAAACGCTGTATGCACTGCGGTTCAGATGAACTGGATGTAGACTTTGATGCAGACAATCATGTGTCCTTATTCTGCAGGAACTGCAAACAGCAAGACCACTATTTTACCCGCTAAAATTTTCACTTATTATAAATCTGTGCATCACTTCAATTGCGCAAGGAACACGCCCAATGAATCAACCTGAACAGCTGCAGAGCACTCTAGATCAAGAGACTAAAACTAAGCTGCATGATTTAACTGCCCCCCTATTGCAGCAAGTCATCGATGCATGGATAGAACTGCGCATTCAGCAGCCGCTAATTCACATCATAACCAATGGCGTAGCCAACAATTATGTGGCGAATGTATTGCTGGCTGCGGGCGCCTCCCCAGCCATGATTGACAATCCTTTTGAAGCTGAAGGCTTCGCCAGTATTGCAAGCGCCATTAATTTAAATTTAGGCATGCCCAGTTCAGAGCAGATGCAAGCCATGCAGATCGCAGCGCAAACAGCGCAAAGCCTTGGCAAAATTTGGGTGCTGGATCCCGTAGGCTATGGCCCCGTTTTAAAATGGCGCTCTGAAATGACTGACAGCCTTTTGCAGTACAAGCCCACCATTATCCGCGGCAATGCATCCGAAATAGCGGCCTTAGCTGGCAGTCAAATTCAATCTAAAGGCGTGGACAGCACCATCAGCAGTGAATCTATTTACTTGCAGGCACAGTCCCTCCTTGAGCATGCTGAATGCATTGCTATTTCAGGTGAATCTGACTTTATATTATCTAAAGAGCTGAAAGCCGTTATTCAAGTGAATGGCGGTTCATATTTACAGCCTAAAATAACAGCTTCAGGCTGTGCGCTTGGCGCCTTAACTGCAGCCTATTGCGCTGTCAGCAGTACGGTTACGGCTGGAAGCATGGCGGCACATATACATTTTGCTATCGCAGGCAAGAAGGCTTATGAACGCGCCAATACCGTAGGCAGCTTCAATGTCGCTTTTTTAGACGAAATCTATAGCCTCAATGAAGATGATTTCATTCAATACAGCGATTTCAGCATACTTCCGCTTTAGTACAGCGCTGCATAATTAGCGGACTTTTCTGCCTATAGCTAAATTAAAGATGGTTTCACATATTGTCACTATATCTAATTTAGATACACACATCAGGCCCATGCCATCAAAATAGTCTGGCACATGCTGCAGGAAAAATTGATTATGTGAATCTGCACGGTTACGCAAACGCACCAATTGTTCTGGAGTCACTTTAGGCATATCGCAGGCATGCACAAAAATGTTGTCACCGCGCACCTGTGCCTCTATACGATGATGCTGCATCATATACAGCACCTCAGCATGCTGTTTAGGCATAACCCTCCCTACCCGCGGATAAAAATGCATAGAGCGGGAAGCAAATAAGGTATATACCTTCGGCTGCATTAATGTCGTTACAAACCAGAGCGGCGTTGCTGGATGACGGAGCTTAAAACCCAATGCAATGCGTATTGCAGAATTCAGGCTCAAATTTCGCCTGCGGTATTCTGTCAAAAATCCAGCTCTAGAGCTGATGACAAATACAGGCTCTCCCTCTAATTGCAGTTTTAAAATTGGAATAATATTCTGACCGACCAACTTGCCGCGATGAAAATAATGCACGATTGGAATAGAAACAGCTGACACATCATAAATATAGCTATAGAGCTGTTCAATGGTTGAGTTTGGGAAAATCAGATGATCAAACTCCCATATTTTCTGGAATTGGATATGCTTTTCTGCTTGTGATAATTGGACAAAATCAATCACAGTTTCTGTAATTTTCATTAGAGAATTTCCAAATTTGTTATTGAGTGCATGATTTTCAAATTTATGCATCTTGTTTTAGTTCACTGCCGCGGTGCTCTATTGAGTATGAGCAATAAAAACACGCCCTGCGCAGACAGGTGAATTTGTTTATTTTTTAATCCAATGATTATATTCGTAATATCGAAAAATTTATACGCTACATAGAAGCAAAATGTAACAGCTTGGTTTACGCTAAATTATTTTTTTCAGTCAATGCAATTCATCAAGTCAAAAAAAACCAGCCTATATACATAAGCTGGTTTTTTTCAAATCATCAAATGATGAAATTTAAAAATTACACTTGGATATGTACCGTCTTAATCCGGTTGCCATCCATCTCAGTCACTTTGAATTGAACACCTTGGTAATTCAACTCCGTGCCAAGCTCAACATTGCCTTGCATCTTATCGAGAATCAAGCCAGATACGCTGATATAGCCAGCATCGTCTTCAACCAAATCCAGCATGCCTAATTCAAGTTCTAGCTGATAAACGTCCAGCATGCCTGAAGCCTGCCATTCGCCGTCTGCAATTTTGATCAGATCCAGCTGTTCGTCCGCATCTGGGAATTCACCCGCAATCGCTTCAAAAACATCCAGCGGAGAAATCAGACCCTGCACATTGCCAAACTCATCAGACACCATCACCAATGAACCTTTTGAAGTACGAAGTGTATTGATGGCGTCAATCACTTTCATTTTTTCAAAAATATAAATTGGGCGATGCTTTTTGATCAGATCTTTTAATTCAGCTTCATCATCCAATACATCCAGCAGCTCTTTTGCACGAACTATACTGATGACTTTATCCATACTGCCGCGGCAGACTGGAAATAAGCTGTGCGGTACAGACAGGACCTGCTCACGGATTTTCTCAGGTGAATCATTGAGATCGACCCAAGAAATCTGGCTGCGCGGTGTCATGATAGAAGCCACTGAACGCTCTGCTAGCGTCAATACACCGCCGATCATGTAGCGCTCTTCAGCAGCAAATGCTTCCTGCGCCTGCAATTGACCTGCATCGGCAGTTTCAGTTTCTACTTTGCCGCCCATCATTTTCAGAATACTGTCCGCTGTCCGGTGGCGCAGTGGAATTCTAGATTCATGCTTTGCAACATTACGCTGACCAAATTGGTTAAAGGCTTCAATCGCAATCGCCACACCAATACCTGAATAGATATAGCCTTTAGGAATATGGAAGCCAAAACCTTCTGCAATCAAGCTAATACCGATTAACAATAAGAAGCTTAAACACAAAATCACCACAGTTTGGTGACGGTTTACAAACGCAGTTAATGGTTTAGAAGCCAATAGCATTACAGCCATAGCAACAATCATCGCTGCCATCATAATGCGGATATCATCCACCATACCAATCGCGGTAATGACTGAATCTAAAGAGAATACTGCATCGAGCACGACAATTTGCGCGACAACGGCTGCAAAGCTCGCATAGACCACATTATTCGAAACTTTGACTTCCGGCTTACCTTCAATTTTTTCATGCAATTCAGTCACGGCTTTATACACGAGGAATAAACCACCGCCTAAAAGGATGAGGTCACGCCCAGAAAAACTATGATCAAATATATTAATGAGGGGTTCGGTCAGTGTGACTAACCAAGAGATAGCGAACAATAAACCTAATCGCATAAATAATGCGAGCGATAAGCCAAGTACACGGGCTTTATCACGCTGTTCAGGAGGGAGCTTTTCAGCCAAAATTGCAATAAAAACGAGGTTATCAATCCCCAATACAATTTCAAGAATAATTAAAGTAATTAAGCCAACCCATAAACCTGGGTCCATTAAAAATTCCATTATTGTTTATCTCCAAAGCTAAAAGTTGTGAAGCGCGCTTGAAGAAACTTAGACAGACCTACGCACGGCGAGGGATCCATAGATATAACCTATTCAACTGTAGATAAATTAATTATGCACAAAGTTTGAATTTTGTATCTAGTTTTTTGTAATGATTCTTTAAAAAATATCGATCTTGTCATCTTCAAGCTGTAATTGGCTACTATGCGACCAGCACAGCTGGTATTAGAAAAATACAATTTACAATCAAGTCATTATCCTGATCATTAAACATGCAGCATCAATAAGTAAATGCAGATTTTGTTACCCATTTTCTATGCATAAATCTTAAGACACAGCTCAAAGGCAGCTGAAGTCCAAGAACACTTAGCAATTCTTTAATATATTTGATAAAAATCTATTGATATTGCACCAATATTTTTCATAAAATGTCGACTCGTTAAAATAAAATTACAAAAAAATTGGGGACGTTTAATGACGAAAAAATATGCAAAGTTTTTGCCAAGTGGCGATGACTTCAATTTAGAAGACTTTCCATATTATTGGGTCACTCAAGTGCATGCTCAATATGTGTTAAATGTCGATCATGCTTTGAAAAAATATGGAGTTGATAATTCCCGGAGGCGTATTTTACTTGCGTTGAAGTCCAAACCAAATGCAAGTGTTTCTGATTTGTCCGAAATGGTGGTCTCTAAGATGTCTACCACCACTAAAATTGTATACCGCCTCAAAGATGAAGGTTTTGTAAATACCTATTCTTGTGAAGATGATGCACGCATAACCCGTGTCATCTTAACGGAGAAAGGGAATCAGATGACGCAAAAAATCAATGATTTAACGAATGTTGTTTTAGAGCAGTCATTCGAAGGCTTAACACCGCTGCAAATTGAAAAAACGATGGAAAGTTTGAAGCACATTTTCAAAAACCTTTCACGTTAATTCAAAGCAATAATTAATCGAAAAAATTCAGTTGGGGGCTGATTTTTTCGATTTTTATTTTAGGAACATGCGAGCATTCAAATTCTTCTACTGGAAAACCCGTAATAAAACTAGAAATATTCGGAGATTTCCAATTCAGCCATGTCTCAAGCTGCTCATGCGGAATAACAATGACTGAGCGCTTTACATTGCCGGGTTCATGAAATTCTTTCATCATTGGATGGTCTATCGCATCCATGGTCAGCATTGTGGATGATCGAATAATTTCTTGCCCTTTTTGGCAAATCTCATATAAAGCTGCTATATAAAACGCCTTGCCATCTTTGCGTCTTACACCCCATCGCTGCGGTTTATTGTCTATATATTTAGATTCATAAAATTCTGCAACTGGAATCACGCCAAATTTGCATTTATTAACCGCATTTTGAAAGGTCGGCTTTTGCTGTAAAGTCTCGCTTCTCGCATTGTAAGTTTTAAGCGCAATTGAGGTGTCATCGGCCCATTTCGGGATCATGCCAAAATGAACTTTGCGCCATTCCAGCCCTAGCGGCGATTGAAAAAGTAAAGGCAGTTCATAATTTGGATAAATTTCATCTGGACATTCAAACCCCAAGTCAGGCAAACCCAACTGATGCAGTTGGGCTAAAGTTAAGGGCTTGAAGTTTGCACACATGATTTAAAACATTCAAATTGTCTGACGAACATTATATCGCACAGGAGGAATCGTTCAAATTCAGCGGCATTTATAGTGCTAAATTTTAACTAGCAACCTGACCTGCTTAGGGAGCCAGCGGTTTATTGACCAGCTGCATTGCTTTATAAATCCGCCAATACACGATAAAAGAAAAAATAGGATCTAAAATTGTTTCTAAATATTGGTCAATATAATTTTTCACCTGACCGTCAATCAGATGTGCGCCCAAAGACCAAACGGCTGCAAACATCATTAACACGACCAAATACACTACAGCAATACGTAACACAATGGGGAAATACAGCGCCACAAATCGGTTTAAAAAGTTTTTGCCCTGCTCTGCGCCATTCGCTTTAAAAATGGCGTTGGTCCAGCTAATTAATAAACCGACATTAATCAAAAATACAGCAAAATTTATTCTTAAAGGCTGCTCTGGACTAACAATCACAGCAAAGAAAGAAAATAGAATTAATATACTGCTGGCAATATAGTAATTTTTATATTGGACCGCCGTTACTTTATTGAGCCTTAAGTCTTCTATCAGCTTTTGCAAGTTCCAGAAATACATCTATATAGCGTCCTGTTTTATGAATGAACAGCAATGAAAAAAAGCCTCCGAAGAGGCTTTTTTAGATTTACAGATTAGTCACCTGTATAACCTTTTAATTTCAAACGCGCTGCATGCAGAAGCGGCTCTGTATAACCCGATGGCTGCTCGCCGCCTTTGAATACCAAGTCATAAGCAGCTTGATATGCATAACCGTCAAAGCCTGGCGCCATTGGCGTGTAAAGCGGATCATTCGCATTTTGCTCATCCACAATTTTCGCCATGCGCTTGAATACTTCTTCTACTTGCTCAGCAGTCACAATACCGTGACGCAGCCAGTTCGCAACGTGCTGTGAAGAAATACGCAGTGTTGCGCGGTCTTCCATCAAACCTACGTTGTTGATGTCTGGCACTTTCGAACAGCCCACACCCAAGTCAACCCAGCGAACCACATAGCCCAAAATACCTTGCAGGTTATTTTCAAGCTCTTTAGTTTTCTCTTCTTCAGACCAGTTTGTATCTGTCGCTAAAGGCGGAGTTAACAAGTCATCTACAGACAACGCTTCAGTTTTTAGAAGTTCTTGCTGACGGTTAGATACGTTGCACTGATGGTAGTGAATCGCGTGAATTACAGCGCCAGATGGAGACGGAACCCAAGCACAGCTTGCGCCCGCTTCAGGATGCTCAATCTTGGTTTTGTACATATCAGCAAGCATATCTGGTTTTGGCCACATGCCTTTACCAATTTGCGCTTTGCCGCGTAAGCCCGCTTGAAGACCGATCATTACATTACGGTTTTCGTATGCTGGGAACCAGATTTGCGACTTCACTTCGCCTTTACGCACGAATGGGCCTGCTTCCATGAACGTATGGATTTCATCACCAGTACGGTCCATAAAGCCTGTATTAATGAAGATCGTACGATCTTTCGCTTGCGCGATACAGTTTTTCAAGTTCACAGATGTACGGCGCTCTTCATCCATGATCCCGATTTTAAGCGTTTTTTCAGGCAAGCCCAGCGCTTGTTCAGCACGTGAGAACAGTTCTACGGCAAATGCAACTTCTTCCGGACCATGCATTTTTGGCTTCACGATGTACATCGAACCTTTACGAGAGTTCTTAATCGTGTTTTCGCCTTTAATATCTGCAAAAGTCAGTAAAGGAGTAACCAATGCGTCCATAATGCCTTCGTAGATTTCAGCGCCGTCTACAAGGATCGCAGGGTTTGTCATCAAGTGACCCACGTTGCGAAGCAGCATCAATGAACGGCCATGAAGCTTCGTTTCACCGCCAATCAAGTTTTTGTGCGTACGGTCTTGGTTCAATGTACGAGTTACAGTTTTACCGTTTTTCTCGATTGATTCAGACAGTGTACCGCGCATTAAACCTAACCAGTTGCGGTAGCCTTCTACTTTTTCTTCTGCATCAACCGCTGCAATTGAGTCTTCTAAATCTTGAATCGTGGTTAGAGCAGCTTCGAGTACTAAATCTTTAACGCCAGCAGCATCAGTTTTACCGATTGGGCTGTTTGCATCAATTTCGATAACAACATGCAAGCCATTGTTCAGTAATACGATTTCTACAGGAGTGGCTTCATCACCATTAAAGCCAACAAACTGAGCTTCATGCGCTAAAGTTGTTACCGTACCGTCTTTCAGCGTTACTGCAAGCTTTTTGCCTTCTACCGCATATTGAGTCGCATCTGTATGAGAACCTGCAGCCAGCGGGAAAGTTTCATTTAAGAAATTTTTAGCAAACGCGATTACTTTGTCGCCGCGCACTGGGTTATAGCCCTTGCCTTTTTCTGCGCCGCCTTCTTCTGAAATGACGTCAAAGCCGTAAAGCGCATCATATAAAGAGCCCCAGCGAGCGTTTGCAGCGTTTAAGCAGTAACGTGCATTACGCACAGGTACTACAAGCTGCGAACCAGCCAATAATGCGATTTCTTCGTCTACATTTTCTGTGCTGATTTGGAAATCTTCTACTTCTGGTAATAAGTAGCCAATTTCGGTAAGGAAAGCTTTATAAGCTTCGAGTTCAAATTTGTTGTTGCGGTGCCATTCATCAATCTTCGCTTGAATGTCGTCACGCTTAGCCAATAGTGCTTTGTTCTTTGGGCTAAGATCGACAACGACTTGTTCAAAGTTTTTCCAGTAAGTTTCACTGTCCAAACCTGAACCTGGAAGTGCTTCATTTTCGATGAAATCGTAAAGTTCTTTAGCAATCGCTAACTTGCCTTTTTGAATACGTGCAGTCATTGTCTTTCCTGATATTGCTACTTTTTATAACAAGAGATTCCAGTATACCTATTTATACTTAGCTGAATAGCACTATCACATTACTAAATAACGATCATTTTTTAACAAATAAATACCCTCATTTACCTGCTAAAGATGATGTTGGGCAATGCAATATCACCAGCTTGAATGCTCTTTTACAGTTTATAAAGTTTTTGAAATGTCGAAATTAGACTTAAGTGCAGAGTTATGCTGTAAAACTGAGCAAACCTGATTATTTTATCTACTCGAAGCCTTGATTAAGCCATGAAATACAAGAAATGTCGATAAACTGTACGGCCTATTTTGCATAAAAAAAGCGCCTATTTTCAGCGCTTTTTCCCAAATTACTGACTAAAAATTACTCAGCAACCTCAGAAGCGCTGATTTGGCGATGTGCAGAATTTAAGTAATCATCTGACTGCATTTCCAGCAAACGTGAACGCGTGCGTTCAATTTCAAAGGCTAATTTTTCACCTTGATAGATATCAATAATTGTATCTTCAGAAGTTAACAGCAATTTCACACCTCGGTCGTAAAACTCATCGACCAGATAAATAAAGCGGCGTGTACCCTCAGATAAGTAGTCCGTCATATGCGGCACATTACTCACCAGAACCGTGTTATACACATTCGCGATTTCAATGAAGTCGGCTGGACTGCGCGGCTTTAAGCAAAGTTCTGAATATTCACACCACAGCACATCTTCAGTATGGCCTATTGTTTCAACAATACGTTTATTGATGATGATCGGCTCTTGTGACTGCACTTGAGTCTGCGTCAATGCGGTAAATCGCTGCGCCATCCAAAGCTTATTTTCATGGGTTAACGGCGATTTAAATAATTGCGCCTGTTTCAGTACACGCAGACGGTAATCCACCCCTGCATCTACATTCAGCACGACGCAGTTCTTTTTCACCATTTCAATGGTAGGCAGAAAACGGTCACGGTGAATGCCATTTTTATACAAGCCATCTGGCGCAATATTTGAGGTTGCTACCAAAGTTACGCCGCGGGTAAACAATTTTTGGAATAAATCGCTCAGAATCATCGCATCTGTTACGTTGGATACAAAGAATTCATCAAAACAGATCACCACAGCTTCTTTATAAATTTGATCTGCAACCATTTCTAAAGGATTGCGCTGACCCGAAAGCTTGTTTAATTCACGGTGTACATGCTGCATAAAATGATGAAAATGCATGCGGGTTTTGCGGCGGAACGGCACAGATTCATAGAACTGATCCATCAGCCAAGTTTTACCGCGGCCGACACCGCCCCACATATACACGCCGCGCGGTGATGTTTGACGGCGGAAACGGCGAAAGGCTTTTTTAGATGCTTTGAAACGCTGAATCAGTTCCTGCCAAACGCGGTCCAGTTCATGCACCGCAATTGCCTGTTCTTCATCTGGCAAAAATTGACCTGAAGCCAGCGCTTGCGCATAGCGCTCTGCGGGTGAAATGGGAGTAAAAGCCGTGCTGTGGTGAGTTTGAAAGTCAGACATATCTTTAATACTATTTAGGGCTATAGCAAGTATAGCGAAGATTGAACCGTAATATATAACACTTTGGGATGATCATACTTAGGCTATTTGGTGTATTTACGTGGACTTTGACCAAACCAGCGTTTGAAAGCGTGATTAAATGCCGCAGGCTCTGAATAGCCTAATAACTCTGCAATCATTTCAATTGAATACTCCTTGTACTCCATCAGCCTTAAAGCCTTGTCCTTAATAATATCTTCACGGATTTGCTTATAGCTGGTATTCAGCTGCTGCAATTGATGCCTTAAAGTCCTTTCTGGCACATTCAGCGCCTGCGCCGTTTCCGCCATGCTTGGCATTAAGCCTGTTTGCAGCTCGAGATAGTCCTGCACCCGCTGAATCAGCGATGGCGCATCCTCATCCGACATTAAACGCTCAAGCTCCGCAATGCATTTTGCTTCGTATAACCTGAATGTAATGATATCTGCCGAAGGAATTTTTACATCAAAGACTGATTCGTCAAACCAAAAACATGCGCTAGCCGCGCCAAATTTTACCTGAGTTCCATAATAATCATGGTATACCGCCAACTGTTCCGGATCTTGCGGCGCTTGGAATGGCAAATCGATCTGCACTTGAGGAGATGCCAAGCCCATCATTTTGTATAAATCCCGAATAAATTTATATGTTCCAGAAATTTCACACTGAGCCAGCAATAGACCTAATTCTATTTGGATATCCTGCGGCTGGTAGCATAAGGCCATTTTTGAATCTAAGACTTGCAAACTTAAATGACCTGTCAAATGGGTCAGCTGCTGAAAACGAATTCCCTGTTTCAGTACGGTATGAATGTCCGAGCTAGTGACCAAAAGCATCAGCAGCGGTCCATATCCTGCCAGCGCATAATGCTGCCCAATGAATAAACCTTTTTCAGGAGCAACATCTTCACCAATGACCTTAAGCACATCCCATTCAAGGCTAGGATGAATGATAGACGTCGCATCCAGCGCATCAATGCGCAGCCCAATAGTCTGAAGCTTTTCATCTACATCTATCCCAGCTTTGCGCATGCCTTGCACCAAATACATCAAGCTTAGGATTGATCGCTTCATTGGTTTATCAATTCAAGTTTAGGTATTTCATTTTTACTATAAATTTTCCTGCTTGCAAATTGCCGTTTTGATCAATTTTCATGTCATCCCAATCATAGTGACAAATAATCATTTTGATTTATGCTACGGACATAAGGAATAAAAAGAGCTTAAGGCATGGATCAAATGCAAGATCAAACGCTGCAGAAACTAAATGAACAAAAAATACAGGTCGCTATTATCGGTGGAGGCTTTGGCGGAATTGCCATGGCCATACGCCTGCTGCAAAGCGGTATACGGGATTTTATTATTCTAGAAAAATCCAATGATTTTGGCGGCACTTGGCGTGAAAACCGCTACCCCGGTGCTGCTTGTGACGTACAGTCACACATGTATTCCCTCTCATTTGCCCCAAAAACCGACTGGTCTAAGCGATATGCAGAAGCGCCGGAGATTTTTGACTACATCAAAAGCTTAATTACACAGTTTAATTTAGCGCAGTACACACAGCTGCAATGTGAAGTGCTTTCTGCCGAATATCAGGAACAGGAATGCCAATGGCAGCTGAGCCTGAATGACCAAAGCACGCTGATTGCGCAATACGTGGTTTTTGCTTCAGGTCCTTTACATGTACCGCAAATTCCGCACATTAAGGGCATTGAAAACTTTAAAGGGAAAGTATTTCATTCTTCGCAATGGGACCACAATTACAGCTTATACGGCAAAACCGTTGCCTCTATCGGTACTGGCGGCAGCGCCATTCAGTACATTCCAGAAATTGCGCCGCAAACTGAAAAGCTTTATGTATTCCAGCGCACAGCGGCATGGGTGATTCCTCGCGATGAACGGGTCTATAAAAGCTTAGAAAAGAAACTTTTTGCAAAATATGATTGGTTTAGAAAGCTGCATCGCGCCCGCTTGTATTGGTCAAATGAATCCCGCGTTGTGCCTATTGTGAAGCCTTTCACCATGAAATATGCGCAAAAACTTGCTGAGTTGTTTATCCGCCATCAAGTGAAAGACAAAGAAATTGCAAAAAAATTAATTCCAGACTACATCATGGGCTGTAAACGGATTTTAGTATCCAATAAATATTTCCCAGCCTTCAACCGTAAAAATGTCGAATTGGTGACTGAAGGCATTCAAGAACTCACCGCTGACAGCATCATTAGCAAAGATGGCCGCATTCGTAAAATTGACTGCCTGATTTATGGCACAGGTTTTATCACTGACCCTCGTATCTATCTTAAATCCTTTAATTGCAAAGGCTTAAATGGTTTAGAACTGAAAGATGCATGGCAAAATGGCGCGGAAAGTTTTTATGGCATCAGCACCAAAGGCTTTCCAAATCTATTTCAGCTATTAGGCCCAAATACCGTACTGGCGCATAACTCCGTCATTTTTATGATTGAGTCGCAAGTAGAATACATTCTGCAAATGATGGATTTGGTTAAGCGCTCACACAGCCAAGCCATTGTGGTTAAAGACCAAGTTCAGGATCAATTTAATCAAAATGTGCAAGACATGATGGATGGCACCGTTTGGCAATCTGGCTGTGTAAGCTGGTACCAGCAGGATGGCGGCAAAAACTTTGCCCTTTGGCCAACCTACACATGGAAATATTGGCTCAATACGAAAAAGCTGAATCCCGCGGACTATCTGCTTTACACAAAATCAGCGCAAAATCATGCAGCTTAAACATTAAAAGTTCATAATAGGCAGATGTTCACCATCTGCCTATTTATATTATGCAATCGCTTTGGCTGATCTTTCAGCTGTTATTCTGCCTGTTCTTAGGTTTTATACTTGCCCGCCGTTTGCCGGCAAAACTCGAACAATTCGGCTTTAAAATCTTACCGTACTTCACCTATATTCTATTAATTGCTATTGCGATTGAATTTTCTCAGACATTGCACAGTATCAGCAGTCCTGCGCAAATTCTCACAACCGCGGTCAGTATCGCATTCGCGACTTCATTTGGGGCATTCATCTGCTGTTATGTACTATTCAAAGCCATTGGCTATCAACCCATGCAAGGTAAAGTTTCTGCAGATCTGCTGCTGAGTTCTTTGCTGAATATCAGTTACGCATTTTTCGCGCTTGCTTTCGGCTATGGAATTGCGGAAGTCTTCAATTATTTTGATACTGCCCTGCATGTCAGCACATGGAATTTGCTGCTGATCTTTATGTTTTTAATTGGCCTTGATTTAGCATATTCACCATTAGACCGCTCATGGTTGAATTGGAAAATCTTATTGGTGCCTATCGCCTGCATTATTGGTTCTATTTTAGGGGCAATAGCCATTTCATTTATATTGAGCGACATGCACATCAAAGACCTGATCATGCTTTCACAAGGTTATGGCTTTTACTCAATGACTGGTATTGTCGTCACAGAATTGAAAAATGCGCATCTAGGCAGTATTGCCCTGATTAATGACCTATTTAGGGAAATTTTCTCTATTGTGTTTATGTATCTCATTGGCTGGCGCTATCCGCGCTCTGCAATATCCGCTGCCGGAGCAACTGCCATGGATGTCACTTTACCTATGGTTAAGCAAGCTTGCGGCAACGATTTTATTCCGCATGCCATGGTCAGCGGTTTTGTACTTTCGGTCCTAGCACCAATTGCGATCAGTGTATTAGCTGCCCTGTAAATAACCATGCCAATCTAATTCCTTAAATAAAAAAGCCTTTCGAATGAAAGGCTTTTTACTCTATTTCAGCAATCTCGTGTTATTACAGTGTTACTAAAATATCACTTAACATTTGACGTGGATTATCTGACTGAGTAATTGGACGGCCAATCACCAAATGTGTTGCACCATCCAGCATTGCTTGTTTTGGTGTCACAATACGCTTTTGATCATCTGCGCTTGAACCTTCAGGACGGATACCCGGAGTGACTAAAGAAAATTCATTTCCTAATGCTTCACGCAGCATTTTAGCTTCCTGAGCAGAACATACTACACCATCTAAACCGCTGTCTTTTGTTAAAGCTGCCAGTCGTTTCACATGTTCAAATGGCTCAGCATCTATACCAATATCGCGTAAATCTTCACGCCCCATAGAAGTCAAAACAGTTACAGCGATCAATTGCGTTTTATAATTGCCCGCTTTTAAACGCTCTACACAGGTTTCCATCATTTTACGGCCGCCAGATGCATGCACATTGACCATCCACACACCCAGATCTGATGCAGCGCATACAGCCTGTGCTGTTGTATTTGGAATATCATGAAATTTTAAATCAAGAAAAACTTCAAAACCCTGAGCATGCAGAGCTTTAACCACAGATGGGCCTTCATGGGTAAATAGCTCTTTACCAACCTTAACTCGACATAATTCAGGGTCTAACTGCTCTGCTATTTTTAACGCGTCAAATTGGCTTTTAGCATCTAATGCAACAATGATACTCAAGAGACTACCCTTTCAAACAGACAAAAAGAAAGCTCATTATAGTGGGTATCCCTGCGCACACAAAGAACAAAAAGCAAGTTCGTATGAATTGCTCTTACTTCGCGGCATAAAAAAACACTCTAAACTTTCATTTAGAGTGTTTAAATATAACTGCATTTAAAATCTGCGCTTAAACACAGATTAAAAAAACGAGATTATAATGAATTTGTTTTTTGTTCGTCTGGATGGATATCCAAGACTGTTTTTTCATGTCTTGTATGCGCCGCAGCTTCAGCAGCAGCCAATTGTGCTGATTGAATTTGCTCTTTACGCAAACGTTCGATATCTTTGCGTAAACGCTTAATTTCCCAACTGTTCTGAAAAACACGGAAGATTTGAACACCAAGCAGCAGCCCAAGCACAATACCCAAAGATAAAGTCAGCAAAAGCAATAAGCCTAAACGCATTGCAGGCACTTGTGTGAAAAGCAAATCGACCGAAAGTTCAGTTCCATTTTGAAGCACTAAAAATAATGCATAACCAAAAAGAACAATGAGCAATATAGTTAAGACGTAACGCATAAATACCCCTTAGAATCTTAGTTCGCTGCAGATTCATTCACTGCATCACGCAGTGCTTTACCTGGTTTGAAATGCGGTACAGCTTTAGCTGCAACTTCAACTGATCTGCCAGTCTTTGGATTGCGGCCTACGCGCGGCTCACGGTGATGCAGTGCAAAACTGCCAAAACCACGAATTTCGATACGGTTATCTGTTGATAGCGCTTCGATCATTTGATCAATCATAATCTTAACGGCTTCTTCAACCAGCGGCTCAGCTAAGTGCGGGTTTTTAAGAGAAATACGCTCTATTAAGTCTGACTTATTAAGTGCTTCCGTAGTCATCTGCGACCTCTTTAATTATCAAGCTACTTGGAATCTATTTCCAGATAATAACCTGTTTAAATACAAAACGGTAGCGTAATAATGACTTACTACGCTACCGTTTACAGTAATTGTGTAAAAAGTATTATTAACTTACATTAACAATACAATTCAAACACTTACTTAGTGGTTCATTTGAGCTTTGATCAAATCACCAATAGTCTTAGGACCATTTTCTTGACCAGCTGCTACTTGACGTAAGTTAGCTACAGCTTCTTTCTCTTCAGCTTCGTCTTTCGCTTTGATAGACAAGTTGATAGAGCGAGATTTACGGTCTACGTTGATGATTTTCGCTTCAACTTCTTGACCAACTTCTAAGAATTTAGTTGCATCTTCAACGCGGTCGCGGTTGATTTCAGATGCTTTCAAAGAAGCTTCAACTTCGTCAGCTAACTTAATAGTAGCGCCTTTAGCGTCAACTGCAGTTACTGTGCCTTTAACCAACGCACCGCGTTCGTTAGTAGCTAAGAAGTCATTGAACGGATCGCTGTTCAATTGCTTGATGCCAAGGCTGATACGGTTGCCTTCAGCGTCAACTGAAAGGATAACCGCTTCAACTGTATCACCTTTCTTGTAACGGCGGATAGCGTCTTCGCCTTGCTCGTTCCAAGAAATGTCAGACAAGTGAACTAGGCCGTCGATGCCGCCTGGTAAACCGATGAAGATACCGAAGTCAGTGATAGATTTGATCGTACCAGAAACTTTTTCGCCTTTGTCGTGGTCTTTAGCAAACTCTTCCCATGGGTTAGCACGAGTTTGTTTGATACCAAGAGAAATACGACGGCGTTCTTCGTCAACTTCAAGAACCATAACATCAACTTCGTCACCAATCTGAACAACTTTAGATGGGTGGATGTTTTTGTTAGTGTGATCCATTTCAGAAACGTGTACTAAACCTTCAACGCCTTCAGCGATTTCTGCGAAACAGCCGTAGTCAGTTAGGTTAGTTACGCGAGCTTTAACGATAGAACCTTTAGGGTAACGGTTCATGATCGCTAACCATGGATCTTCACCAAGTTGTTTAAGACCTAGTGATACACGGTTACGCTCTTTGTCAAATTTAAGTACTTTAACAGTAACTTCTTGACCAACTTCAACAACTTCAGA
Source organism: Acinetobacter sp. ANC 3813 (assembly GCF_002135435.1). Lineage (GTDB taxonomy): Bacteria > Pseudomonadota > Gammaproteobacteria > Pseudomonadales > Moraxellaceae > Acinetobacter. Next base: position 75,128 of record NZ_NEGK01000011.1, read on the forward strand.
TGGGTGCTTGATGCGTTTCCAAGCCATATCTGTGATGTGAAGAAGACCATCAATACCGCCAAGGTCAACAAATGCGCCGTAGTCAGTAAGGTTTTTGATTGTACCAGTAACTGTTTGACCTTCTTCAAGCTGAGCAAGAAGAGCTTCACGGTCAGCTGAAGATTCAGCTTCCATTACAGCGCGGCGAGAAACAACTACGTTGTTACGTTTAGCATCAAGTTTGATAACTTTGAATTCTAACTCTTTGCCTTCAAGGTGAGTTGTGTCACGGATAGGACGAGTGTCTACCAAAGAACCTGGCAAGAACGCACGTACTGGACCGATGTCAACAGTGAAACCGCCTTTAACTTTACCAGAGATAACACCAGTAACGATTTCGCCGTCTTCAAAGATTTTTTCAAGTTTAGTCCAAGTCTCAGCGCGTTTAGCTTTTTCGCGAGAAAGAACTGTTTGACCCATGCCGTTGTCAAGCGCTTCAACAACTACGTCTACAGTGTCGCCAACTTGAACTTCAAGTTCACGCTGTTCGTTAAGGAATTCAGCGCGGTCAACGATACCTTCAGATTTAAGGCCAGTGTCAACAGTAACCCAGTCAGAGTCGATGTTTACTACAACGCCTTGGATGACAGCACCCTTCTCAACGTTGAGGTTTAATTCGCTTTCTTCAAAGAGGGCTGCAAAAGATTCGGTCATGATATTTCCGATAAAGTCAGCGGTCTTGGATCAGACAAGGCCGGTTCAATTAAGCGTCTACATAGTCCATATAAAACTGATCAAGCTATGCTTCTGCTGATAAATATTTAGTTTGCTAATTGCTGTTCGATATATGCAGTCATCAGATTGAATACTTCATCAATGTTCAAGGATGAACTGTCAATGATGTAAGCACCTTCTGCCGGCTTGAGTGGAGCAACTGCTCGCTCCATGTCTCGCTTATCTCGAGCTTCAATATTAGCTAAAATGTCGTTTATTTTAGCATCTAGCCCCATACCCTGCAACTGCTTTACTCTGCGCTCAGCGCGCGACTGGGCAGAAGCTGTCAGGTAAATCTTCGCTTGAGCATGCGGAAAGATCGATGTAGCCATATCTCGGCCATCTGCAACCAATCCAGGCTCTTGCGCAAAAGCATGCTGACGGTCAATTAGCGCCGCTCTAAGTGCTGGAATTGCAGCCACTTTTGAAGCAAATTCACCCACACGCTCTGTACGGATGGTTTGCGTCACATCTTCACCATCCAGCTGAACAAGAATTCCTGTTTCAGTTGTAACAAATTTTATGTCTAAATTTGCTGCAATTTCGGCGCATTTTGTCAATTCCGAATCCAGCTTTTCCAGCAAATTTAGATTGTGCAATGACAAACCCAGCAAACGGTAAAGCGCGCCGGAATCCAAAAGATGGAATTGATAATGCGCTGCCAGTTTTGCCGCTAATGTGCCTTTACCTGAACCGCTTGGACCATCAATTGTAATAATTTTTACTGTCATTGCCTTTTCCGCCATTACCTATACAGTTTTTGCGAGTTTTGAAAAGCCCAGTTTAATCGCAGATTTAAGCTGTGCAAGCACTAATTTGCTGACAAATGGCGCTCTGGCCTGAAACTCGATGGTGTAAGTCACTAATGTTTTATTTTCAGCCTCTGGCTCAAATTCAATAATCCCCAAATGATGTTTCACCAGTGGATTTTTAATAATCTTATATTCAATGCGCTGATTCGGAATCAACACAGTAATTTCTTCTTGAATTGGCTTTACTGGGCCCAAACCTAAGCGGCGTACTGAACCCACCCCATCTGGGCGCTGTGGATCTGCAGAATCTTTTACGCGGACCACTTGAACAGGCGCAAATGCGACATTATAAGTTGCATGTTTAGACAGTAATTCGAAAACCTTTTCTACCGGTGCATTAAATTCTTTTTTGACTTGCATCGCGTTCATAAAAATAACCCTTAGTTATTTGACAATTGATATTGTCATTTTATTTTACCTGAAATTATTCAGACTGATCTGTATTTTTCGTTTTTTCCAGTAATTTCATCTGCTTTTTTTGATCACGCCGCATCTTAAAAAAAGCGCTAAGCTGTGCAGAACATTGCTCTTGCAGACAGCCCTGTTCAAATTCAAACACATGATTGTAGTAACCACTTTGTAGCAACTGACGGGTACTAACTAAGGAACCCGCTTTGGGCTCAATCGCGCCAAATACCACACGCTTAATACGCGCATGCACCAAAGCCCCTACACACATTGTGCAAGGCTCTAAAGTAACATATAGGGTTGCATCATCTGGAAGACGATAATTTTCAAGAGACTGGCAAGCTTGGCGAATGGCCTGAATTTCTGCATGTGCAGTAGGATCATTCAAGCGAATAGGCGCGTTATAGCCTGCGCCTATGATTTGATTATTACTGACAATAATGGCGCCAACAGGAATTTCGCCAAGTGACGCAGCAGATGCAGCCTGCTCAAAAGCCTGCTGCATCCAGTATTCATCGCTAAATTGTGTTTCTTCAAGCATGTATTTAATAATTGTTTAGTCAATCACTGAATATTGCTTTAACAGCGCATTCCAGCTTTCAATATTGGTCACAGGAGGATTGCTGCCTAAAATGCCTTTAAGCGACATATCAGCGCCTGCTTTCCACTCTGGCGATAAATCTTTATCCACTAAACGTGCACGGACACCTTCCACAAAATCAGGGTGGCGGATTTTCCAATCTGAAATTTGGGTTTCAAGTTCAAAAACTTCATTCCACGAATGAACTTTCTTACCCCACTGCCAGAGCAGCCATGTCAATGCAGCTGTCGCTGGAGAACCTTTCTGCAGGTTTTCACTTGCTTGGCGCAACCAATCACTGCGTGCATCGCTTAGCCCAATAATCGACTCATAATCATGCTCAAAATGTACGCCGCGGCACACGCTTTGAATCACATCAAGAGAGTTTTGCAGCGGTCCAGGCCCAACAGGACGGTGCATGCTGTTTAAGGTATCATCGATTGCTCGGAAATCGCCTGCTGGATAATGTTCCCAATCAATATTGATCACTTTATCTAAAACACTGTCACGCTGTGCATCACAAATATGCGTGGCCCAGCCAATACCGTAAGCGCCGGCAGCTGTCATAATTGAGCCCGTCAGCCCTGTAAACAGGCCAATTGCGCCACGGTCCGCCAAGAAGCGTGTAGCGCCGACATCTGGATAAAGGCCAATGTTAATTTCCGGCATAGCTAGACGTGAATATGGAGTCACCAAACGGAATGGCGCTGCCATGAACAGACCCAGACCGCCGCCCATCACATAACCCTCACCCCAGACTAAAACTGGCTTGGCGTAGTTATGAAGCAACAGATCTAAAGCATATTCCTGCTCAAAGAATTTATTGGCTGTTTCAACCTCGTCATTGATCACCAGCTGACGCAGCTTTCGTACATCACCGCCTGCGCAAAATGCTTTAGGGGTTGTTGAGTCCAGCCAAATGGCTTTTACGCTGTCATCGGTATGAAAGTCCTGAAAGACTTCCAAAAGTGCCGAAGCAATGGATTCATCCAGTGCATGTAAAGATTTAGGACGGTTCAGGCGAACAATGCGCCAGCCGTTTTTCGCTTCTTCTACAATCAAATCCGGATGATAGTGTTTAGAAATGGGAGAATATGTCATGCGTCCAGCTGCCAATCTATAGGCTCAATGCCATGTTGTTTAAGATAATTATTTGATTTTGAAAACACCTTGCAGCCAAAAAAACCGCCACGGTTGGCTGCCAATGGTGATGGATGAGCCGCTTTCAGCACCAAGTGCTTATTCGGATCAATCCGTTGCCCTTTACGCTGCGCATATGCACCCCAAAGGATAAATACAATATGCTCGCACTGCTCATTCAGTACATCAATCACTTGATCGGTAAAATCTTCCCAGCCTTTTTTCTGATGTGATGTCGGCTGGCCTGCTTCTACAGTTAAAACAGCATTCAGCAGCAAAACACCTTGTTCAGCCCAATGGGATAAATCACCATGTTTGGGAATCGCTAAACCCAGATCATTATGCAGTTCATGAAAAATATTACGTAAAGAAGGAGGCAATGCAACCCCTTTCTGTACGGAAAAACTTAAACCATGCGCTTGATTAGGTCCATGATACGGATCTTGACCTAAAATCACCACTTTCACGTTTGGAATAGGAGTAGTGTTGAGCGCATTAAAAATTAAAGAATTGGGCGGATAAATGACTTTATCTGCATTTTTTTCCTCTACAAGAAAGTCTTTAAGCTTATCCATAGTTGGACTAAGCAAAAATTCACTTAATCCATATTTCCAACTGGCCTCAAGCTGCACCTTTTCTAGTTGCGCCTGCTGCTGTTCTGTTAAAGACATACTTGCTACCTAATTCCTTTTCTAGCCTATCATTGCATTGCTGCGTTAAAGTTTCACTTGTAAATCCACTTCTGGATTTTGAAATTTAATGCCGCGGATTAATTTATCAAACATTTCAGGATCAGCCCACTCGGCTTTCACCTGCTCTGAAAATTCAATTTGATCTAAACTTAAGAGACCCATCTGTTCATTTTCAATATCTTCAGCAAAGCTTTGCGCATAGCCCGTATCGGTTTCATGCACAATAACTGAATAAACCTCTACATCGCCTTCACCATTTTGCGTTTCGGTCGATGCCATGACTTGCTGCGCCAAGTAAAAGAAAATTCTTGAAAATTGCTCTGCTGACGGAGACACAGGCAAAGCCACCCAGCGTGCGCTGAAGTTTTTGCAAGCCTGAATATATTCCGCATTGTCCTGCTGCCAGAAACAGATTGCATGATCAAAACTGTCAAAAAGGTCTTTAATGACACCTTTGAGCAGTCCAAAATCGTAAACCATTTGACCATGATCTAATTTCGAAGCTTTAAGCAATAGTTCAACTTTGTAACTGTGCCCATGAATTGAACGCTTACAGCGGTCTGACGTGCAGTTACGCACGATATGAGCATTTTCAAACTTAAATAACTTACGAATTATCATATGCCGTAATTCAATTAAAACCTGTGAATTTATCGGGATTATAAAGCAAAACGAAATCCTTGAGCATTAATTTTACAGTTCAATGCAATTGGTAAAATGCATGGCTTTTTTTATATACAGTTCAAAAAGGCGCCATACTGCGGTAAGCCACATAAACTTCTTTATCTTTTCTGACCAATTCTGAACTGAACTGCCGTTTACGCCCGCTGAGCTCAATCTCAATTTTGGCTTTGAAATAATTAGATTTCACACCCAATTGTTCCGCGGCAATGGCTTTATTTTCCACTGATACAGAACTGAAAGGCTCTATTTCCCATAACTCTGACACATTGTTAAATTGTTCTAAAGCCGCTTGCTTCTTATCCAGCACTTGCTGAACAGCTTCTGTATCGAGATGATCATCAATCGTGGCCAGTAAAAAAGCTGGCGCGGTATTTATATTTACTTTCGTATCATTGCTCGGCAAAGCGCTGACATAGGGTTCAATCAGCTGATATTTCCCCTCTTCAAAACCGCGGATCTGCTTAAGTTCTGCCGCGCTGTGAAACTTAGCATTTGGCGGCATGGAAGAGTTCTGCAAACCGCGGTAGAAACTCGATTCAGCTCCCATGGAGCCAGTTTGCTCATCATCTTCATCTTGCCAATCAATCACCGCTTCACTGAGCTGTGCAGGAAGCCCTGCTTTAACTAAAATTTTTTCAAACCATTTTTTAGCATTTTCATTAACCGCGCCTTCGGAAGTCAGCAAGCTATTTAAATTAAACTTGCCTGATTGATCTTCCAATATGCCAGACACATAGCCATCATCGACTGGAAATGCCGGCATAGGCTTAGCCCAATTTTCCTGCAAAGAATCCACATCACCAGCGTTTTTCGCATCATCTTTGAGCATTTCTGCAAAAAAAACTTCTGCGCTTTTGGCATACAGCAATGACTGGTTTTGGCGCATTAAATAGGCTGTGCCTTCTGCTGTATTACTTTGACGCTTAGCGATACTGGCTGCCAAAATCGTCGCCAATGCAACCATCACCAAGATCGTGAGTAAAGCGATTCCCTTTTGCTGTCGAATTCCAAGCGGCGCTTTCATTAAAATCATGGCGTTGCCCCTTGAGGCATACTTCCATTCGCAGAACCATCTGAACTGCCGCCATTCGCTCCATTAGAAACAGCCGTAGATTTTTCAAGAAAATCGGTATTTAACAGGCTAAACAGCCATTCATACTCTATATCATTTACTTTGAGCTTAACTTTCAGCCCGCGCGGAAGCCGCTGCTGTTCACTGGTTTGAGATAAATCTGCAGCTGGATCAGGCCAATTATTCAATTCATTTGGATTTAAGACCAAAATTTCAAATTGCTCAGTATTTTCCAGTAAAACACTGCTATCCGGCTGATCTGAACCCGTCTGATTTAAATTCTTATATTTATGCCGATATACTTTTTGCTCATCCGCACGAAATTCGTATTCAATCCGTTCATCTGGTGCTATGCCTTGATTTAATGGATCGGTTACACCAGTTTTACTAAAGCTTAAACGCCCATTTTGCAAAGACAAGGCTGTTTGAATATTGCCGTTGATATTGGCTGTCAGCGGTACAATCTGCACCGTGTCCCGCAGAATTTGCTGATAAGCTTCCTGCAGCTGAGACAGGCGCGCCTCATGCATGGTATTGCGTTCTTTTACTTTAGAAATATAGTCAAAAACCTTCCAGCCCAAAGCAGACAATACTGCAAAAATTGCGATTGCCACCAAAAGCTCCACCAAAGTAAAGCCTTTAGCACCTATGTTTTGAGCAATGCTTGCACGTGCATTAATATCGCATCTCTTTGTAGAATGACCAGAGACAAAATACTGTTCAGAAGATTGAGTTTTATTATTGTTATTTTCTGGCTGCATTAAACTTTGGCCTTATGATTAAAGAACACCAGACTGGCAACACCCGATTCAACCTTATTGGTATCCGCATTCATTAAACTGACCTGCACATCTACACGCTGCACATTAGGACTGACCGTCGCCTGCGCAGATTTATCAATCTGCCACTGTTCGCCTTGCTGCGTCACTTGCTTAGATGATGTGCCTGAGATCCACTCCCGATTAATTTCCATATTTGCAATTTCATTCAGCGCGACAAACTGCGCTTTTGTTCTTAAAATTGCATTGGACGTCGCCTGCGTATATTGCATCGCGACATTAGTTAAAGCCATGGCTGCCGTTGCAAAAATCGCAAGCGCAACCATCACTTCTAATAAAGTAAAACCTGAGTGAGGATGAACAAGACAACGTCTTGTCCGAGCGCAAGATGATGAACTCTGTTCAGAATGCACACGGCTAAGTCGAGTAATACTCACCTTAAACGGCTTCATTACACCAGACCCAGCGCTCTGCTTGAAATATCTAGATTTCATTGATTTTACCTAGATGGTCAATTTCAATTTCATTTCCAACTGGGCGCTCTTCAAAATAGAACTGAATACGCACAGGTTTAACTTCACCATTGCCCAGCCAAATTAATTTTGGCGCATTTTGATTAAGCAATTCACTCTTATTGGCGTTGTCATAACGGCGCTCTAAAGACTGAACACTAAAAGTGACCTGCGCAGGCAAAGTTCTAAGCGGAAAATCTTTATAATTTTGCCAGCTTTTATTTTGATTATTGGTCGAGTTTAAAAAGCTTTCATTATTTTTATTTGGCAAATATTCGGAAACATCGTAACGAAAATCTGCAACATCGGTCGCACTTTGTACATTCAGCGCTAAAATTCTGGATTGATCATTGGCTCCGCGCAGAATTTTCTGCGCATCCATAATAAACACTTCACGCGCCTGCATGGCTTTACGCTGATCTGTCCCGCCAATGTTCATCATGACCAATGAGGCCATAATGCCCATAATCACAATGACCACCATCAATTCGACTAAGGTGAAGCCCTGCATTGATGATGGCTTAAATGTCATAGCAAGCCTATATTAAGCAAATTGAGCAGCGCTGATCTGTTTTGGCAAAGCCAAAGCCTGATCAATATAAGCGACCCTTAAAGTATCTCGGGAACCTAAATAACGCTGATAGAAGCTTGAGTTTAAAATGGCAGCAGCACCATGCGTCAGCGACCAGATAGACGCTAAATAATCACGCACAGACATCGCGCTGCCAATAGACTCTAAATAGCTTTCAGTCATACGGATAATTAAACGCAGGCGCTGTTTGCGTACTTGATATAATTCGCTGAACAGCACCTGTATGCCGACACCCGTGGTCGCAAGACGCTCTTCAATTTGATGAAACAGTACCGTGCGCTCTGGATGATGCAAATGGTGAAGCATAAAAAACGCCAAGTGCTCTGGAAATTGCTTGTCTGTATCTTTAATCATTTCCAACAGCATGCGTTCATTGCGGATGATGAGCAGCATATACAGCTCATCTTTACTCTGAAAATGCTTATACAGGGTCCCTTTAGCCAGATCCAGCTCAGCAGCCAGTGCATCCAGCGTCATGCCAGACTCACCATTTTCTAGAAGAAGCTGCTCTGCAACTTGAAAAATCAACGCTTCCCTTGCTCGAAACTGAGCCTGACGATCCATCTTCACCCTATACTCTCTTCTGCTCTTATATCAATTCAACTGCTTTACTTTAAATTGAGAAGGTTTTCAAAGTTTTGCTTTGTTATTAAAGCCATCTCTTCTAGTGACTTATCATATACATCACTTAAGGCTTTGGCTACATAGGGAACATATTTAGGTTCATTAGACTTTCCTCTATAGGGCATAGGCGCCAAGTATGGACTGTCTGTTTCAATCAATACACGGTCTAATGGAACCTGTTTTACCACATCACGCAAATCCTGCGCATTTTTAAAGGACACAATCCCTGAAAAAGAAATGTAGTAACCGCAGTCCAGTACCGCTTTTGCTGTTTCCCAGTCTTCGGTAAAACAATGCAAAATCCCGTGTGTTGATTTTTCTGCACGAATAATATCAACCGTATCATGCTTGGCTGAACGGGTATGCACAACAACAGGTTTTTTGACTGCCTGCGACGCATGAATATGGCGTGCAAAACATTCTTTTTGTTCTGAAATAAAATCTGTGCTGTGATAGTAATCTAAGCCTGTTTCGCCCAGTGCCCAGACTTTTTCTGGCTGTGCCAGCTCAATCAAATAATCCGTTGTAGCACGCTGCATTGTGGCAACATCTTCACAAGGATGCACACCCACGGTATAGCCTACATCTGCATGGCGGGCTGCAATTTCAGATAATGCAATATGATCATCCAAATCTACAGAGATACTCATAAAGCGGGACACCCCAGCTTCACGGGCCTGCGCCAATGCTTGATCCAAATCGCCGCCATAGGGTGCAAGATCAAGCAGGGTTAAATGACAATGAGTATCTGTGAACACAATAAGTACCTATGTTGAGTAAGGTGTAACTCTACATAGTGTAACTTCTGCGGCCCTCAGTTTTAAGCCCCGTAAGTATACGTTCTGCTTCTGTTTTGAAATAAACGCCTTTTTCTCCAGCAAGCTGAATACCAAAACCCTGCGGCTTAATGCCATTTTGCTTTTGTGAAATCCAAATCACTTTACCTGTTAGTGGAACTTTTTGAGACTGATCCGGCAGAGTGGCTAAAATAAAGACTTCCTCACCCATTTTAACAGCCTGCTTAGATGGGACAAAAAGCCCGCCGCCTACCACATAAGGCATATAGCTGGCATATAGTGTTTCTTGATCAGGAATATTAGCCTGAATAATTCCGCCCATACGTGGCTGCATTGTCATTCCCCTTTAAATATTCATCAATTTAATGCACAGCTGATCCAGCACTAAGTTAGTTTGTACGTTTTGTTCGATAAACTTTTTGGATTGCTGCAGCTCTGCGTAAATACCAAATAATGATTCTAAATCATACTGATCCGGCAGATCATAAAGACTTAAATCAATATTTTTAATGGCTTGATTTAGCTTGACACAAATCAAATCAGACAACAAGTATTCAAACATTTGACTAAAATCACTAAAACTCAGCGCTTTATTCCACTTGGTCGCAATCGCCATGGGCATATTCTTTTGCTTAACCAATTTCAGCCAATCATTGATAAAATCCTGACGTAAATTCAACCATTCCTTTTGCGCCAGCTCAACAGCTTGCAGCGGCATATGATTTGATAAATTCATCAGCAGCTGCTGCATCCGCAAATCACTGTCAGGCAGATGTTCATGCATATAGGTTTCTGCTTGATTGGCGCTGATACGGTCTAACGCGAAATGCTGCAGACGGCTGCGAATGGTGGCTGGCAGTTTTAGATAATGATCCGCCAGCAGAATGATCACAATGCGGTCACCCGGTTCTTCCAGTGTCTTAAGCAGTGCATTTGCAGAAGCGGTATTAAGCGCTTCTGCTGGTTCAATAACAACAACACGCCAGCCGTCTACCGTTTGCTGCACAAATGGCTGCAGCTCTCGGATTTTTTCAATTTTAATTTTGGCATTTTGCTTTTTATTGTCATCATCTGTACTGATATGCACATAATTTGGATGCGTATCCGCCTTCAGCCACATGCAGCTGCCGCAAACACCGCAAGGCTGGTTTTTTTCATGACGGTTCTGACACATTATCCATGCCAAAAACTGTTGGGCAAATGCATGCTTGCCACAGCCTTTTTTGCCATAAAACAGCAAACCATGGCCCAGCTTAGGAAACCGCCCTGTGAGTGTATCCCAGACGTTTTGCTGCCAAGGATATACCTGCGCCTGCACTTCATTTGACATGGATGCCGTCCTTTATTCGAAGCAAGAAACGTCCATTTGATTTAAACGGTCTAAATCCGCCTGTGTGTCCACACCTGGCGGCAAGTTCGCTTCCGCCACTGCAATGGCAATACGATGGCCATTTTCAAGCACACGCAGCTGTTCCAGACTTTCTAATTTTTCCAGTACGCCCATATCCCAAGTGACATATTCCTGCAGCAGCTTCACACGGTAAGCGTAAAGACCTAAATGACGGAAGGACTGATCATGCAGTTTTGGTTCCGCAAGCTTAGCGCCATCACGGTCATAAGGAATCGTTGCACGGCTGAAGTACAGCGCCTGATTGTGCTTAGACATAACCACTTTTACGATACTGTCGCGCTGAAACTCATCTAAACTATGAATAGGCTCACAAAGCGTAGACATAGATGATGCAGGCTGATCTTCTAAAAGCTGTGCCACTTGTTTTACCAATAGTGCAGGCAACAAAGGCTCATCGCCCTGTACATTGACAATAATATCGTCTGCATTCCAGCCTTTAATACGAGCAACTTCACTTAAGCGGTCTGTGCCAGATGGATGATCTGCAGAGGTCAGGACTACATCAACACCTTCCGCACGGCAGACGTCTCCAATACGCTCATCATCTGTCGCAACACACAAATCATCAAAGCCTTGCACTTTTTTAGCTTGGTCAACAACGCGCAAAATCATTGGGCGGCCATGAATTTCCAGCAAGGGCTTGCCCGGCAAACGTGAACTGGAAAAACGTGCTGGAATAACAATATGTTTCATCAATTTATGCCTTCATCTAATGGAATACCCAATTGCTTCAGCTGCTGGTGCAATGTTTCATAACATGCCTCTGAAAGTACAGCATCGACTGGCACCACCCAAATTTCACGCTGAAAATCTGGATTTTGCTTGAGCAGCGGTAAAATTTTCACCGCATCCTTTTCTGTGGTAATGATTGGATTTGCATCTTCAAACTGCAAATCCGTAATTTCATATTCATAATGATCTGGAAATTCATGACACTGGAACTGATGAATTCCCATTTTTTCTAAGGTATTGTAAAAGCGCTGCGGAAAACCAATGCCCGCCACTGCATAAAAATCCACATCGGGATCAAATACTTTAACCAAATCTTCATTCAGCAAGTAAGGTGCAGCCTCTGCCAAATGCATATTCAGCGGCATATGAGGATGTGCAGCATGTTCAATCACCGTACCGCTTTTCAGACGCGCTTTAGGTTCCCGTAAATAACCCTCTGGCAGCACTTTTTCATTGCCTAAGCCGCGGTTATTGTCCAAAACAATCCATTCCAGCTGCCGTTCAAGCGCCCAATGCTGCAGGCCGTCATCACAAATGATCAAATCCAGAACATGCTTCGACAGCAAAAGCTCTATACTTTTTTGACGGTTCGGCCCCACAGCCATGGGCACACCGGTAGACTGCACAATCAGCACAGGCTCATCACCCGCCGTTTCAGCTTCAACATCTAGCCCGACATAAGCTGGAAATGGCCCTTTACCGCCATAACCTCGGCTAATGACGCCAATACGCACCTGCTTAGCCTGCAGATATTTAACCAAATGAATCAACAGCGGTGTTTTTCCGCTGCCGCCAACAGTGATATTGCCAATCACCATAACCGGTACAGGCGCTTTATAGCTTTGCTTTAAGCCTGCCTTATACAAACCTTTGTTCAGCAAAAAACCGCCACGATACAGCCATGATAGCGGCCGAAGCACAATGAGCCACTTCGCTTGGCTATTCCAAGCATCCTGAATCATTTGTGCAGCTGACATGGATTACTCCTCGAAATTACGCTGATGCAATTGGAAATATGCACCGCGTTTTTCAATAAGCTCGGCATGTGAGCCTTGCTCAACTATTTGACCTTTATCCATCACCACAATACGGTCTGCATTTTCAATGGTCGATAATCGATGCGCAATCACAATTGTTGTGCGATTACGCATGGCCGCATCAAAGGCCTGCTGAATAAAGTATTCAGATTCATTGTCCAGCGCACTGGTTGCTTCATCCAAAATTAAAATTGGCGCATCTTTTAAAATCGCACGCGCAATCGCAAGACGCTGACGCTGGCCGCCTGAGAGATTCAGACCTTGCGCACCCAAAGGCGTATCATAGCCTTGCGGCAAACGCATAATAAAATCATGCGCATACGCGGCTTTAGCGGCGGCGATGATTTGCTCATCTGTGGCATTTTCCAGCTGGCCGTAAGCAATATTTTCCCGTACTGTACGGTTAAATAATACAACCTGCTGATTCACCATTGAAATTTGCTGACGCAGGTTATTGATTTCAATATCCTGAATATCAATATTGTCCAGCTTCAAATGTCCGGAGCTGATTTCCTGATAGCGCAGCAGCAAATTCACTAGAGAGGTTTTACCCGCGCCGGAACGCCCGACCAAAGCGACTGTTTCGCCAGATTTCACTGAGAGATTAAAATCTTGCAGCGCCTGATAGCCATCTGAATACACAAGCCCGACATCTTTAAATTCGACATCACCTTTGAGTGCAGGCGTTAAAGTTCCCGTATTTTTCTCTTCTGGCATATCCAGCAATTCAAATACAGAATAAGCCGCTGCCATGCCGCGCTGAATTTTCTCATTCACATCAGTCAGCGCTTTGATTGGCTTGCTGAGCATGCCTGCCGCTGTAATATAAGCAACAAACTGTCCAGCAGAAGTGTCCTGCATAATTTCTGGACGCAGCGCAATATACATCACAATAGCCAACGGAATAGACATGATCAGCTGCACAATTGGACTGTTCAGCTGCTGCACCACCACCATTTTCATGCCGCGGCGCAGGTTTTCCATTGAGCTGTTATAAAAGCGTTTTTGTTCGTAATCTTGACCAGAGAAACCTTTCACTACAACATTGCCGTTAACGGTTTCCTGCACCACATGGTTGACATCACCCATGGTATCCTGCACTTGGCTGGAAAGCTTGCGCATGCGTTTTGACGCTTTGCGGATCAGCAAGCCAATGATTGGCGCAAATATAATGATGATCAGGGTCAAGCGCCAGTTGCTGTAAACCAGATAACCGATCAGCGCTAACGTAATTAAACCCTGCTGTACAATGGTACGCAGTGATTCCGTCGACGCTGCCGTCAGTTGCTCGACGTTATACATAATTTTGGCGGTTATATGTCCGCTGGAATTATCTAAATAATACTGAGAAGGCAAACGCATAAGTTTTGCGAAAACTTCTTGGCGGATATTAAAAATTAAATTTCGAGAAATAACCGCTGTAAAATATCCTCCCATGAACGTACCGAGTCCACGGAAGAACATTAATAGAATCACAAGGATAGGAAATAGCGATGTAAAACCCTGGTCACCGTGCTGAATTGCATTAATAATCTTTTCAAGCAATTTGGCTACAGAAACTTCCGTCGCCGCATTAATCGTAAAACCAATGACGACCAATATTGCCAAAGGCCAAAAAGGTTTTAAATAACTTAACAGGCGCAGATAAACTTTTACATCGTGCTTCACTAATAACCTCGGGACGGTACTTTCGTACTGATATTTACATTCACAAAGCCTAATTGGCCTGCTACATCCATCACTCGAATAACATCCTGATGGGTTGCTTTCGCATCAGCGGCAATAATAAACATTAAATCACGGCGATCATTCGCAATCTGTTTAATTGCCGTATTTAAATCAGATGCCTCTTTACTCGACAGCGACTGACCATTCACAGAGTAATGCCCAGTTGAATCTACAACAACCTCAATTTTATGATCGAATTGCTTAGGCGGTACACCCTGCGCGTCTGGTAAAGTCAGATTCATTCGGCTCATTTGGCTAAAGGTGGTTGAAAGAAGTAAAAATACCAAGATAAACAATAAGCAGTCGATCATTGGCGTTAAGTTAATATGAATATCTTCAACTTGCCTGCGCTTAAATTTCATTCGACTGTCTCAGCTTGCTTTTTGCAAATCTTCTGAATCTACATCCGTTTTGCTTCGATAAAAAAGCGATGCATGAAACAGTGTCGCCTGCTGCTCAAGTTCTGCAACATATTCCTGCACTAGGCGCTGGAAATAACGGTGCGCAAACAATGCAGGAATAGCAATAAACATACCTGCTGCAGTCGTAATCAGCGCCTTCGAAATACCCGGCATCATCAATACTGGATCACTATTGGTGCCAATATCAATCATCAAGAATGACTCGATAATACCAATGACCGTACCCAATAAACCCAACAGCGGCGCAACAGCACTGAGCGTCCCGAGGAAATTGATATTTTTTTCTAAATAACCAATTTCTTGAGATGCTGTAACTTCCATCTGCGCCAAAGCAAACTTTTCAGTTTTGTTTTTGTTGCGGTTACCTGCAGCAAAAATACGGCCCAAAGTACTGCGCTGCAAGTTTTGATCTTGCTTCAGCTCTTGAACTGCCTGCTCTGCTGTTTGATCTTGACTCATCAGCAAAGCTGTTGGCAGCACCATAGATTTCTTTAAGCGGATAAAACGCTCAATTGAAATAGCAATGGTAAAAATTGAACATAAAACCAGCGGCAGCATTAACCATCCGCCAGCTTTGACTAATTCCCACATTTGATTTTCCCCAATAAATCGAATTATAAAATTAATCAGCTAAACATATATTTAAAATACCATCTAACTCTTCGAGCGAATGGTAATTAATCACAAGTTTGCCTTTGCCTTGCTTGTTGTGATCTATTTTTACATCAGCGCCAAAGCGGTCTGAAAGACGCTGTGAAAGCTGTTGAATATCTGAAGCCACCGCCTGTTTTTCTTTGGCTTGTTTCGGCGTGCTTAAATCGCGGACAAACTGTTCGGTTTGACGCACAGAAAGGCTTTTCTCAATCACCAGTTCTGCTACTTTCATTTGATCTTTAGCTTTCAGTGTTAAAATTGCACGCGCATGCCCCATATCCAACAGGCCTTGCTGCATAAAATCTTTTACTTCTGATTCCAAGCTTAATAAACGCAATAAGTTGCTGACCGTGGTACGCGCCTTGCCGACGGTATCAGCAATTTCCTGATGGCTTAAGCCAAATTCTTCATGGAAACGCTGTAATGCCATCGCTTGATCTATAGGATTTAAATCCTGACGCTGAATGTTTTCAATCAATGCTAAAGCTATTGCAACCTGATCGCTCAAATCGCGGACAATCGCAGGAACTTCAGTCAGCCCAGCCAATTGCGCAGCGCGCCAGCGGCGTTCACCGGCAATAATTTCGTAGGGATGCTTTTCATCATCAATTGGGCGGATCACAATCGGCTGCATGACACCATGCTTTTCGATTGATGCCGCCAACTCTTGCAAGTCTTGCTCATTGATAAAGCGGCGCGGCTGATATTCTCCGCGCTGCAGCAAATGCACATCAATTTGCTTTAGCTGACCATGGTCTAAAGCTTGTGCTTCTAATTGTAGTTTTTCTTTTTGGATTGAACCAAGTAAGGCATCCAAACCACGGCCTTTTGCTAATCCGCGTTTTTTTGTGGTCATGCGTTACTTCCTTTCTTTACTTTGCTTTTTTTTAACATTTCAGCTGCTAAATTAAGATAGGCAACTGCACCCTTTGAACTTTTCTCAAAATAGATCACTGGCAAACCATGCGCTGGCGCTTCTGCAAGACGTACATTACGCGGAATCACCGTGTCATAAAGCTTCTTGCCAAAATACTGTTCCAGTTCTGCAGACACATCGCGTGTTAATGCATTGCGGCCATCAAACATTGTGCGCAGTACACCTATCACCTGCAATTCAGGGTTAAGCGCTTGCTGAATGCGGTCAATGGTTTGCGTTAAGTCTGCCAAACCTTCAAGCGCATAATATTCACATTGCATTGGAATCAGAACGCCATCTACAGCAGACAAAGCATTCACTGTAATTAAGCTCAAACTTGGCGCACAGTCCACAATGATGTAGTCGAATTTATCATCAATTTGCTTCAGTGCATCACGTAAAATAAATTCACGGCCTTCCTGTTCCGCAATCGCCAGTTCCACACCAGCCAAATCGCGGTTTGCACCTAAAACTTTATAACCTACTTCTGCACGGGTAATTGCAGACTCAATTGGCATTTCGCCCAATAGCACATCAGTAATAGAGTACAGCAATTCATTTTTTTGAATGCCGGAGCCCATCGTCGCATTGCCTTGTGAATCCATATCCACCAGCAACACACGCTTTTTCAGCACGGCCAAAGATGCAGCCAAATTTACTGCGGTTGTAGTTTTACCGACACCACCTTTTTGGTTCGCAATCGCAATAATCTGTGCCATGGTAAACCCCAGTCCTTAGAAATAATTAAATACGTTTCAATAAAAGCAAATGACGCTGCTCATCCAAGCGCGGCACTTTCAGCTCGACAATATTGCAGCTGAATTGATCCTTAAACGCTTCGACTTCATCACTAGGAATCAGCCCTTTCATTGAAGCAATAATGCTTTGCTCATGCATGAACGGAACAGATGCATTGATAAAGTCTGTTAAAGATGCAAATGCGCGGCTGGTAATGACATCAAATTTGCCCAGCTCATTAATGCTGTCTTCATTTTCGACACGTGTTTGTACAGCAATCACATTTTTTAATTTTAAGTCAGCAATAAACTGCTTCAAAAACCGGATTTTCTTGCCGTTAGAATCCAGCAAAACACATTCGCGTTCTGGCTGGCATAAAGCAATAATCATACCCGGCATACCGCCGCCTGTACCTATATCCAAAAGACGGCCCTGCGGCAAATCTTTTAAAATACTTAAGCTGTCCAAAAGGTGCTTGACCAGCATTTCTTTTGGATCGCGGATTGCAGTCAGGTTGAAGGCTTTATTCCACAGCACCAGTGCATCCTGATACTTGAGCAATAAATTTAATGCCTCGTCGCTCAGGTCTAAACCCAGCGCCTGACTGCCTTGCTTAAGTTCTTTAAAAAACGTGTGCATTACAATAACGTCTCGAAAAAGTTAGATGGAAGTATACCGATTTATCCTGCCTGTCACAGCAGGATGTGTTTAGCGAATATGCACTTAAGCGTACATCCCCTCACGAATCTGGAGATCTAGTGCGCTTAATCGCTCAGGAGTGCCAACATCCACCCAAGCAGCCTGCATTTTTTCTGCAGAAATTTTTCCCTGCAGCATGGCCTCTTTTAATAATGGCGCCAAAGGGCGCTTGCCCTGCGCAAGCCCGTCAAACATTTTTGGATGGAGAACAGCGACACCGCTATAGGTCAGCGCTTCACCATCATGTGCCTGCTCAAAGGTATAAGCGCGCCCTTTCTCTAAGGTGAAATCACCTTCTTGATGCTGCGGCGGATTGGACACAAAAACTAAATGCGCCAGATCATTTTCAAGCTGAATATCCAGCAGCGAGCTAAAATCAAAAGTCGTCCAGACGTCGCCATTGACCAAAATAAAGGGGTCCGTACCCAACAGCGGCAAAGCATTAATAATGCCGCCAGCAGTTTCCAGACCTTCTAACTCTCTCGTCCAGCGTATATTTACACCAAACTGTGAACCATCGCCCAATGCGCCAATCAGCACATCTGCCAGCCATGCAGAATTGATGACAATTTCAGTTACACCAATTTCTTGGAGTTTTTCGATATGCCAGACAATCAGCGGCTTACCGCCTACTTCAAGCAATGGCTTTGGCTTATACAATGTTAGCGGACGCATGCGATTGCCCAACCCTGCCGCTAAAATCATCGCTTTCATTATGCTGCAACCTCATAAGCGCCATATTTGGCTTCAAATTTTGGCAATACTTTAGCTTGAATAAACTGCATAAACGGTTGTAATTCTGCATACGGCTTGCTTTCTTCCAGCAAATACCACATCACGCGCGGCAAATCCTTCAAATAACCTGACTTGCCGTCACGCTCAAACAGACGCACAAAAATGCCTAAAATTTTAATATGGCGCTGAATCGCCATGAAATCCGCATCTTTTTTGAATTGCTCAAAATCACGGCCATCTTTGGCGGATGCAGGAAGTAAATTATAGAAGGTCTGGAACCAGCTGTAGACGCGTTCAGAATTCCACTGCACATAGGCATCACGGGTTATTGAAATCAGGTCATAGGTATCTGCGCCAATCACGGCATCCTGAAAATCAATCACACCCTGCTCTTGTTCATCTGCCAGCACCATTAAATTACGGCTATGGAAATCACGATGTACAATCACTTGCGGCTGCGCCAAGGCAGCGTTGGCTAAAATGGCAAAAGTACGTTTGATTAAAGCGCTTTCATCTGCTGTTGCTTCAATCTTTAGAGATGGAAGCAACCAATCTGTCAGCAATGCCATTTCAGACATCAGCTTTTCATACGAATATTCCGGAAAATGATTGACTCCATCAATTGACTGCAATTGACTCAATTGCGCAAAACTTTGCGCATAATGATTGTCTACTGTTTCATCAGTTAGCAGCGCCGAGAGCAAAACATCGCCAAAATCTTCTAACAAAAGAAAGCCTTGCTCTAAGTCTTTGGCAACAATATGCGGCACACGCACACCATTAGCATCAAAAAATTCGTCAATCGTCACAAAAGGCACACAATCTTCTTTTTCTGGTGGTGCATCCATGAGCATAAATGTTTTATTATTCAATTTGATTCGTGCATAACGACGGAAGCTTGCATCGCCTGCTAAAAAATGAGTTTCAAATTGATCCGAACCAAGTACAGATGCAATCCATGATTGTATCGATTGTTCACGTTGTGTAGTCATTTGCGATAAATTCTAATACAGGCTGAGTTTTTAAAGTGCTAAGTGTAGCTACTTATCAACTTTTTCTCTATGATGCGACAATAATTAATTGCGATAAAGCACTCTTGGTTAATGAGACAAATGAAGCATCAGTTTAAATTTAATCCTTTAGCGACTGCGATCTTAACCCTTCTTTGCGGCAGCTCAGTATCAAGCTATGCGGCATCGCCAGCTACTGCGGAAAATGACGCAGAGCAATTAAAACAAACGATTTCTGAAGCATACCCAGGTCAAAGTTTTTTTGAAAAATATTATGTAGACAAATCTGCGCCCGAAGCACAGCAGCGCCAAGGCCTGCATCCAAATGCCGCCTACTGCCAAGGCGCTTGGGTTACGCCAATTGCGCCAGACGCAGCTGCCGTTCCTGCGGATCAAGCAACCTCTACGGTCACTGCAGATTATGGCCACTTTGACCCGAATGGCGACTCCATTCTAGAAGGCAATGTGGTAATTGATCAGCAAGGCCGCCAAATCCGCGCCGATCAAATTCAAATTGATAAAACCCAAACTTTTGCAAAAGCATCAGGCAATGTGCAAATGGCGCAGTCTGGGTTGATTTCACAAAGTGATTCCATCAATTACAATTTAAAAACTCAGCAAGGCGATTTAAACAACAGCCTTTATATTTCTGAACAGTCAAATGCGCACGGTACAGCAGAAAAAATTGCGCGTACTTCTGGACAAACGGTTGAATTAGAAAATGCAACCTACAGCACATGTCCGCCTGGTGAAACACCTACTTGGAAAATTAAAGCCGATAAAATTAAGCTGAACCAAGAAACAGGCCGCGGCGAAACGACAGGCACTAAGCTGTATGTAAAAAATGTACCTGTGATGGCTGTGCCATACTTCAATTTCCCAATTGATGACCGCCGTACAACGGGGATTTTAAGCCCTAGTTTCGGCTTCACCAATGACGGCGGTGTTGAGCTGGCTGTACCAGTTTATCTCAACCTTGCGCCAAATTATGATGCAACCCTCACCCCGCGTTTTATTGGTGACCGCGGCCCAATGATGGAAGGCGAATTCCGCTTCCTGACTGAAAATTTTGGTGAAGGCATGGTCTGGGGCGGATATCTGCCTTCAGATAAAAAATATGACAAGCAAGACCGTAAAGATTTGCATGTGCTGCATAAATGGGATCTGAACGATCAATTCAGCACCAACTTGGATTTCAATTACGCATCGGACAAAGATTACTTTACCGACTTAAACAACAATCCAAACTCAAAAACAGATCTTAACCTGCGCCGCGCGTGGGAGCTGAATTATAAGAATGGCATTCCCGGCTTAAAAGCACAGTTAAAGGTCGAAGACTTCCAGACACTGGATAAAACGGTTCGAGACGAAGACCGCCCTTATGCGCGTCTGCCGCAGTTCCTGCTGAACTATAAACACGGCAATCCGATTGGCCTGCAATACGAATTTAACAACGATACTGCATATTTCAAAAAAGACATAACTGATTACAGCGCATATGCCAGCAATCAAAACCGAACTTTTGAACCAAGCGGCACGCGTATTTATAATGACTTCACAGTCCGCTACAACCACTTAACACCGTGGTCATTTGTGATACCGCAAGTATCTGTCCGCAACGTCAATACATTCTTTGACAAAAATACAGTTCAGTATTATCAGAATAATGGCGCAACAGACACGGCCTCAACTTCTTCTGATGAAACTAAGTCCATCGTCGTACCGCAATTCACATTAGATGCTGGCTTAATCTTTGAAAAGCAAGGTAAATACCTGCAAACTCTGACACCGCGCGCATTCTATGCATATGCACCTTACCGCGATCAGAGCAGTCATCCAAACTTTGATTCAACAACTGCATCGATTAGTTATGATCAGCTGTTTAGCCCATACCGCTTTTACGGCCATGACCGCTTAGAAGACAATAACTTCGCATCTTTCGGCTTAAGCTATAGCCTATTTGATGAAATTGGTTTAGAGCGTTTAAAAGCCAGTGTAGGTCAAAGCTATTACTTTGAAGACCGCCGCGTGACGCTAAACAACGCTGCAGATGAGTTTGACCGCGAACGCCATACAGGCCCTGTGATCAATTTATCAAGTCAGCTGTCTGAGAACTTCAGAGTCAGCGCAAACGGCGCTTGGATGGCAAATGGCGATAACGCACAGCGTGATGTGCAAATGTATTACACAGGTGAAAAAGGCAACCTTTATAATTTAGGCTACTTTAACCGCCGCTATCTTGCCAACCGTCAAGACAGCTATGATCAAGTTGTTGCATCCTTCATTCAGCCAGTCCACAACAATTGGCGCTTAGTCGGCCATGCTCAATATGATTTGGACAATAACGTTGCGCGTGAATACTTGCTCGGCGTGAACTATGAATCATGCTGCTGGGGTGTTTCAGTTTACGGCCGCTCGTACTTTAACGATTTAGACAACGTCAATGATGACAGCGTAAAGCCTAAACGCGCAATTATGGCTGAATTTACCCTGAAGGGCTTAGGCGGTTTCAATAATAAGCTTTCCTCATTATTGGAAAATCGTGTTTTAGGCTTTAATAATATCAATCAAAATTGGACAGAACGTTAATGAAGACACTACAGTTAAAACGCGTTTTTAAAGCGACAGCACTTGCTATTTGCCTTTCTGCATCCGTACCAACCTTTGCTGCTCAGCCTAAAGATGAAGTTGTTGCTGTTGTGGACAATAGCGTAATTCTACGCAGTGATTTAGAACAAAGCATTGCTCAAGTTAAGCATCAACTCGAAGCACAAAAGAAAACTATTCCACCTGAGCAATATTTGCAGCAGCAAGCGCTTGAACAATTGATTATCCGCCAGGCGCAGCTAGAGCAAGTAAAACGCTATAATATTAAGCCAGATGAAAAGAGCTTAAATGAAGCCGTTTTAAAGGTAGCAAAAGACTCTGGTTCGCCAAGCCTCGAAGCTTTCCAGCAAAAACTGGATAAAATTGCGCCAAACACCTATGCATCACTGCGCGGACGTATTGCTGAAGATTTATCTCTCAGCCGTCTGCGTCAGCAAATCGTCACTTCACGCATTCAAATTAGTGAAGCAGATGTTAAGAACTTCCTGAACTCACCGCAAGGTCAAGCGTCTATGGGGAATCAAGCGCATGTATTGCATGTACGCATATCTGGTGATGAAGCAGCCGTACAAAAAATTGCTAAAGACGTTAAAGTTGAATTGGCTAAAAGCAATGATGTCGAAGCGATCGGCAAGAAGTTTTCAACTGCAAACGTAAAAGTTGAAGGCGCTGATATGGGCTTTCGCAGCTTATCAGACATTCCTTCTGAGTTAGCAGCACGTGTTAGTCCACTTCAAGAAGGTCAAACCACTGAGCTGATCCCAGTGCGTGACGGCATTCATGTATTAAAGCTGATTGAGCGTAAAGGCGGTGAACAAAAAGCGCTGGTTGCTCAATACCAAACTCGTCATATTTTGATTCAGCCCTCTGAAGTAGTCAGTCCTGAAAATGCCAAACAAATGGCTGACAGCCTGTATAGCCGTTTGAAAAAAGGGGAAGATTTTGCTGTATTGGCATCCACCTATTCAAATGACCCAGGCTCGGCACGTGATGGCGGCAGCTTAGGCTGGGTAACACCTGGTGTCATGGTGCCAGAATTTGAAGAACGCATGAAAAATACACCTAAAGGTGAAATCAGCGAGCCATTCCAATCACAGTTTGGCTGGCACATTCTTCAGGTCACAGACACACGTCAGCAAGATATGACCAAAGAGTATCAAGAGCGTATGGCGCGTCAAATATTAGGTGAACGTCAGTTTGATGCCGAACTTGACAGCTGGCTGCGTGAAATCCGCAATAACGCCTTTGTTGATATTAAAGATCCAAGCTTAGACCGTAAAAAGAATAAATCTTAATCAATGCATAAAATAAAAAAACCAGCCTCAGTGCTGGTTTTTTTTACATGTTTCAAAAATTTCACGTAAAAAAAAGCCTCTTAAAAGGGGCTTTTTTTTAGATCTTCAATTAACGATTGTTTTCGTCGTCTTGAGAATCTTCAAATTTAGTTTCGCCATCGAAACCAGTAGATTGACCGCCGAAGCCGCCTTGACCGCCGAAGCCGCCGCCTTGACCGCCAAAGCCGCCTTGACCGCCGAAGCCGCCTTGACCGCCGAAGCCGCCTTGACCGCCGAAGCCGCCTTGAGCGCCACCGAAGCCGCCTTGAGCGCCGCCGAAGCCGCCTTGAGCGCCGCCGAAGCCGCCTTGACCTTGAGCGCCGCCGAAGCCGCCTTGACCTTGAGCGCCGCCGAAGCCGCCTGCACCTTGTGCACCAGCAGGAGCGCCAGCAGGACGAGGATTACGCGCTGGAACAACAGTTGAAATTGCATGCTTGTAAACCATTTGGCTTACTGTATTTTTTAACAAAACCACATACTGGTCAAAAGATTCGATATGACCCTGTAATTTAATACCGTTTACAAGGAAGATAGAAACTGGAATACGTTCTTTACGGAGAGAATTTAAGAACGGATCTTGTAAAGTTTGACCTTTAGACATGTTATAACTCCAAAAAAATTTAAAAATCAGCGCAAAAACTACCTTTATTTTTCAATTAAAAATTATAAAAAAGGCAGTACCTAAATTTTGCTTTATCCGTGGCAGTTTCGCAAGTCTTCTTGTGCCTGCTCAATACTAAAAAATGTAGTAAATTTATGCTTTTCTTGCAACGATCTTAACCATGTGTATTGACGTTTAGCAAGTTGTCGTGTCGCAAAAAGCGCCCTATCCTCCATTTCAACTCTTTTTATGTCACTTTGATCACTATTTTGCAAAAATTCCATTGCTTGACGGTATCCAACAGATCGCATTGAAGGAAGATTCTCATCTAAATCGTATTTTTTCATCAAGATTTTCACTTCATTCAAAAAACCGATATCCCACATAATTTCTAATCTTTTTTCTATGCGCTTATGCAATTCTAATCGATCTGGCATCAAAGCATAATTATGAAAATTGTAGGCATATGGTAAGTTTTTAGGCTGTTCTGCCTGTAATTTGGTAATTGGCACACCTGTCAGCTTAAAGACTTCTAAAGCACGGATAATGCGCTGTTTATCACTGACATTAAAACGCTGACCAGCCAATGGATCGACTTGGCATAATTCTGCATATACAGCTTCCCAGCCTTCGGATTCGCCTTTGGCCTCAATTTCAGCTCGCACGGCATAATCAGCGCTTGGTAAATTACTGGATAACCCTTCTAGCAATGCTTTGAAATACAGCATTGTTCCGCCAACCAAAATCGGTGTTTTTCCGCGTGAATGCATATCGTCAATCAGTCTGCTGGCATCTTCAACAAATTGCGCAGCCGAGTAAACTTCCAAGGGGCTGATAATATCAATCAGATGATGCGGATAAAGCGCCTGCTCCTCCTTGGTCGGCTTAGCCGTACCAATGTCCATATCTTTAAAAACCAACGCAGAATCGACGGAAATCAGCTCAAAATTACCTTGTTCATAAAGCTGGCATGCCAAAGCTGTTTTTCCGCTTGCAGTAGGCCCCATTAAGTTGATGACCGGCAGTTGATTTGACATTGAAGCTTACTCTCCCCGAGCAAATAATTTATCGAGCTGCGCCAAAGGAAATGCACGCCATGTTGGGCGCCCGTGATTGCATTGGCTGGCAAATTCAGTTTGCTCCATCTGGCGGAGCAAAGCATTCATTTCAGATAGGCTTAACAGGCGGTGTGCGCGCACAGCGCCATGGCAAGCCATACCTGCTAAAATTTCATCGCGCTTTTGCAATATGCCTTGCGCCTGATCATTCGGATCCAGATCATTCAGCAACTCTGGAATTAAGGCATCGAAGTCTGCCTTATGCAAAATGGCAGGCACACCGCGCACAATGACTTGCTCATCGCCATATTGATCAATTTCCAGCCCTAAACGCTCCAGCTGTTCTTTCAAATCATCAATACGTGCCGCCTGCATACGGCTGATCGGCACAACTTTAGGAATCAGCAATTGCTGCGACATCCAAAATTCAGGCTTGTCCCAGGCTGCTTTCATCTGCTGCAGCACAATGCGTTCATGCGCCGCATGCATATCCACAATAATCAGCCCTTCAGTGTTTTGGGCCAAAATGTAAATGCCATGCAGCTGAGCAATGGCAATACCTAAGGGATGCTCATCAACTTTAGCGGCAATATGATTTTCAAGTGAAGCTGTTAGATCCGTGTCTGCAGGCGCATCACGTACTGGTGCCAAATAGCTCTGCAAAGCATTATTCAGCTTTTGCGAGCCAGCGTATTGAGATGAATAGCCAGAGGCGTAACCTGTAGATGAATTGTTTTGTGCAGGCTGCACATAAGAGACAGACTGCGGCTGTACAGAATCAAAATCTGTTAAACCATCAGATTGATAAGATGATTTCTGTGTTTGCATAGCGCCAACATCAACTGATGGCTTATGTAGCTGGAACTGTTCCTGATAGCGCGGCTGAGACTGAAATGGCTCTGTTGCAGGCGCATGCTCATCCTGTTTCATTGCAGAGGATAAGTCCGCGGAAGCCGTTTGAAATTGCGATAAAGTAGCTTTGGCATAATGGCGCACAAACTCATGCACTTCACGCTGATTTAAAAACCGTATTTCATGTTTTGTCGGATGTACATTGACATCAATATTTTCTGGATCAACTTCCAAAAACAGCAAATAAGAAGAATGCTGATGTCCATGCAAAATACCGTCATAAGCCATACGCAGTGCATGTGAAATGGTCTTGTCTTTCACAATACGGCCATTCACATAAACATACTGCAAATCGGCCTGCGCACGCGCATCAGACGGATGCCCGAGCCAGCCGCTTAAACGCATACTGACGCTGTCTGCATCCATCCAGTAGGCATTTTCTGTAAATTGCCGTCCCAACAGCTGCTGCACGCGCTGAAAGCGTAATTCACCGCTATCAGCAATAGGTAAATTCAACTTGATGCTATTGTTATGTTCTAAGACAAAACGAATATCAAAATGTGTTAAGGCCAAACGGCGGACAATTTCTTCAATATGGCCAAATTCTGTACCTGGCTTTTTTAGAAATTTACGGCGGGCAGGTACATTAAAAAATAAATCCTGCACGCGGATTTGCGTGCCTCTAGCCGAAGCAACCGCTTGAATTTCTTGATGATCAAATGCAGTACCGTTGACTTCAACCTGATAGCCCACGCCATCATCATCTTGCGAACTGGTTAAAGTTAAGCGTGAAACTGCTGCAATCGAAGCAAGCGCCTCGCCTCGGAAGCCCAAGCTTACTATGGCCTGCAAATCATCTGCAGTTTGAATTTTACTGGTGGCGTGTCGCATAACAGCCAAAGGTAAATCTTCTGGGTGTATGCCTCGGCCATTATCAATAATTTCTATTAGCGTACTGCCGCCTTGCTCCACCCGAATCGTTAATTCGGTTGAACCTGCATCAATTGCATTTTCCAGTAATTCTTTCACTACGGATGAAGGGCGTTCAATCACTTCCCCTGCCGCAATCTGGTTGGCTAAGGCGGGAGCAAGTGTGTGGATACGGCGGGCGCTAATGTCATTCATCATGCAAAACGTTTCTCTAATGCCTGCTGCAAAGACTCAGAAGATGAACTTAATGTTGCAATACGGGTTAAATCGTCTTCAGATTTTTCGATGTTAATCACTAAATCGGCCTGCGGAATTTCGTCACCGCCTTTAGACGGCCATTCAAATAAAAACAGCGCATTCGGCGTTTCCAAATAGTCGCGGATACCCATCAGTTCCAGTTCATACGGATCGTTTAGTCGGTATAAATCGAAATGAAAAATATCTTTATTTTGAATATTGTAAGGCTCCACCAAAGTGTAAGTTGGGCTTTTTACCGCGCCTTTATGCCCCATTGCCTGCAGCCAATAGCGCGTGAGTGTGGTTTTGCCTGCACCTAAATCGCCGATTAAATAAATGACGCCCGCATTAAAATGAGCCGCTAAAACCGCTGCCAGATTTTGCGTATCTTCTTCATTATTTAAAGCCAGATTAAATGAATGCTGCATACCGCTCACACATGTACTTAAAGAGCAAATATGATAGCATCGCACAGCTTAAAAAGCCTATTTCTCAATGCTGGATTGTATATTTTTTATATTCCAGCTGTTTAAACTCCTGCCTAAAGTGAACTGCTGACCACCATGAGCTCTGCCGAATTTACCCCGCCCATGCTGCACGGCGTCAGCGCCAGCAAAGTATTTCTAAAGCCTTCGGCGGCATCTATCTGCAGTATTTATGATTATTTATGCGTTCAATTCCCGCATATAGACGCTGCCGAATGGCAGCAGCGTTTTAGGGATGGATTGATTTATGACGCTAATGGCACAAAACTGCTGTCAGACAGTCTCTTTCAGGCCAACAGCCATGTATTTTATTACCGCTTTTTAAAGCATGAAATTCATGTACCTTTTGAGCATGAAATCTTATTTGAAAATGATGACTTGATTGTTGTAGATAAGCCGCATTTCCTGACCATGAGCCCTACTGGCCAATATGTACAGGAGACCTTACTGGTAAGGCTCAAAAACCAAACAGGTATCGAGCAGCTAACACCTATTCATAGACTGGATCGTGAAACTGCGGGCGTGGTGCTTGTTTCAAAACGGCCTGAAACACGCGGGATTTATCAGCAAATGTTTGCAGAGCGCAAAGTGCAAAAAACATATCATGCGATTGCGCCCTATACATCAGACATTCAATTTCCGTTGACCCTGCGGCTGCATATGGACAAAGGCGAGCCATTTTACACCATGCAAGTAAAAGAAGCGGAAGCCAACACTGAAACTGAAATACACCTGCTCGCGCATAATGATCAATGGGCAAAATACTTATTAAAACCGCATACAGGCAAACAGCACCAATTGCGTGTTCATCTCAATCATCTTGGCCTTCCTATTCAGAATGATGCCTTTTACCCCTGCGTTGCTCATAAAGCAGATAATGATTTCTCTTCACCTCTACAGCTGCTGGCCAAGCAAATTGAATTTATAGACCCTGTACTTTTAAAGCCGATGAATTTCAGCTCAAAACAGGAACTGAATCTCTAAATTACGATGTAATACCCTTGTCATTACATTTTTTTTTGCTTTTCTGTGTTTAACTGTTGAAATTCGATGGTTTTTGATTAGAATAAATGCGAAAAGTTACGTAATTAAAAGCTTTCTAAAAATATGAGAAAAACCGAAGTTTATCAAATCCGTCTGGACTCCCAAGAGAAAAAGCAAGCCTTTGCTGTTTTTAAGCAATTAGGCATTACGCCAGCTCAAGCAGTTCGCCTTTTTTTTAAGCAAGTGGTGCTCACCAAGTCCATCCCCTTCTCTATAGAAAATCAAAATATAAATTTAGAGCAGCTGATTCGCCTGCGTAAATTAAAACAGCAGGATGCTAAATCCGTTCAGCCTGATTTAATCGGAGCGGAAGAACTGACCGATATGTCAGAAAATGATTTAGTGATCGATGATGAACACATCGATTTATTTGAAGAGCTGAATGCAATTTTAGGCGAAAGTGACAAAAGTTAACACTGTCGCATTTCCAAACAATTTAAAAATCATTCACTTCTGAATATTCGTTATTCTTCATACAAGGACTCAAAAATGTATGGAGATAATGATGATTGTCCGACGCGCCCAAGAACAAGACCTGCAGCAGCTCGCGGTACTTTTTGATGAATATCGTCAATTTTATGGCGCTTCCTGCAATTTAGACTTGTCTTTTAAATTCTTAAAACAGCGTTTTGACAATCAGCAAAGTGTATTTTTTATTCATATTAAAGACGATATCTTTACAGGCTTTGTCCTGCTGTATTTAGGCTTTTCTTCTGTTGCCTGCTCAACTTACTATATTTTAGATGACGTTTATGTCAGCCCAGTTTACCGCCGTCAGGGTTCCGCCAAGCAGCTGATTGATACTGCTATTTTGTTTGCACGTCATGAAAATGCACTGCGCATTACGCTAGAGACTCAAAAAAATAATCACCAGTCACATCAGCTTTATGAAGCCATGGGCTTTGTTAAAGATGATGAATTTCAGACCTACCATTGTTTCCTCAAATAAGCGCAAAATGCTCAAAAAAAAACGCGCTAAGCGCGTTTCAACTGGTATTTAAAAACAGCAGCATTCCAGATTTTATTTCTCTCTAAACTTCGCCAGCTCAATCTGGTCAAGCGACAAGTACATCCACTCACCTTCATTTAAACCCGATAAATCGTTTAAATTCAGTTTTCCAATTTGCGTACGGTGCAGCTGTTCCACTTTATTGCCTACAGCCGCCAGCATACGCTTGACTTGGTGGTATACCCCTTGATGCACGGTCATTTGCAGCTGATGGTCTGCTAGAATCTCTACATCTGTCGCTGCAAAAATACCGCTCTCATTACGCAGCTCTACACCTTGTGCTAGCTGAGCAGCCTGTTCAGATGTCACAGGATCTGCTGTATGCATTTGATAGACCTTTGCTACATGCTTTTTCGGATGAGTAAGCGCCTGCAAAAACTGGCCGTCATCAGTCAGCAGCAGCAAACCTGTGGTGTCCTGATCTAAACGCCCGACACACTGCAAGCCACGATTAAGCAATAGCTCATCAAACAGTTCAAACACACTGAAATGATGCGTCGCCTGATGAGAGCATTCATAGCCTTGCGGTTTATTCAGTGCGATATAAACTTTTTCACGATAAGCATAATTTTCACCATGCACAGAAAATTCCAAATCTTTAAGATCTGCTTTGTATTTTAAATTGTCGATAACTTCGCCCTGTATCTGCACAGCACCATTTTTAATCAGCTGCTGGCAATATTTACGTGAGCCAAAGCCCTGCGACTGCAGCATTTTTTCCAACAACATAAAATACATCTCAAAAAATTACACCGCATTCTAATCCATCAAGCGATGAAACCCAAACATAGCGTCTTGAAGCTAAAATAGATCATTCGCTATATCTGCACGGTAAATACACAAAACAGCAGTGCCTAAAAATCCGTTATAATTCCATCAAAAGTTAATTTTAGAAATTCATGACATTTTCCAGTCTAGATTTAAATCTTATTGTTTTAATCGTGCTTTTGGCCTGCGGTGTATTCAGCCACAATACTGCTATTACCGTTGCAGCCGGCGTGCTGATTGTATTTCGCATTACACCGCTCAGTGAGTTTTTTCCATATTTGCAGCAGCACGGATTGAATATCGGGATTATCATTTTAACCATTGGCGTACTGACGCCTATTGCCAGCGGGAAAATCCCTGGTGACGCCATCCTGAAATCTTTCCTCAGCTGGAAGTCATTATTGGCAATCGCTATTGGCCTTTTAGTTGCCTGGCTAGGCGGACGTGGTGTCAAGTTGATGTCCAATCAGCCGGATATTGTTGCAGGTTTACTCATTGGCACAGTCGCTGGTGTTGCGCTGCTGCGCGGTGTACCCGTTGGGCCATTAATTGCGGCAGGCATCTTATCCATCTTGATTGGAATTGGGCAGTAAACCTCATTCTTCAAATAGGCTTGAATATCTGTTTGCATATATTCAATTGCATTTGCATCTGTTCAGCGCTATAGCGCTTGTCAGAGATTTAACACACCTATATCCTAATTTTGATCACTCATATTGTTATTGCCAATAGGTTTAAAGCTGAATCATGGCAGAACCTAAAAGCCGCTGCCGCTTAAATCATATCGCGCTGCATCATTGCTGATTGCACCCGCTTCAATTGATTTCCCACTAAAGGAAATTGCGGTGTCTCAGGCACTTGAATATCTTGAATCGACTGCTGCAGTTCCAGCGCGGCGCTCCATTGCTCGTAAATCAGCAGCAAATCTGAGAGTTCTTTTTTAGACAGGCTCTGCCTTTTTGTTGAAAAAGTCACCCGCTCCAGCAAATAACTGAGCTGTTTCAGCTCATACAGCAGTTCCCAGTTTTTCTGCAGTATTTTCTCGGGTTTTGGCACCTCGCCTAACGCAGTCTGATGAATAATATTTAAGTTATTCCAACGCATTTTCATCGGATAATAATGCGATTTTCTCAGCTGTTCCTCATGCCACGTATTGCTATTAAACAAGACATAGCTCAGTTTTGACTGCGCGCGAATCAGTTCAGCCATGGTATGTTCCAGCCTTTTTGATGCAGCATCACGGCTGATTAGCAATATGCCAGCAACCCCAATTGCAGTTCCCAGCAGCACATCCAAAATTCTAACCTCAGCAAAATAAGCTGCGGCATCCATCATACCGCTGCTGGCAACGGCAATGATCAGCGCGCTTGGGGTAAAAAATAAAGCCGTCAGCCCATAATTTTTAACAATGAAAATTTCACCCATCATGCAAAAAAAGAAAATATAAAAGATAAACAGATATTCATTAGGCGATAAAGCCAGCAGTCCGGCAGCAATGAAAATCCCTAATATTGTACCCGCAGCACGCTGTAGCGAACGGTGCAGCGTCGCCACAATGGTCATGCCGGATAATACAGAAACCGTCGATAGCGGCACCCAAAAACTTCGCGGCAGCTCAAAAGAATAAGCAATGCATGCAGAAATAAATGTAATCAGCGCAAAACGCGATGCCGAGATAAACACAATAGAATGCCGGTTCAATGATTGAATCAATATCTGCGAAATTGGCAATTTCAGCGCCATGACCGCAATATCAGGCTGATCTTTCTGCTGAAGAATACCTAAAATGCGCTG
Organism: Acinetobacter sp. ANC 3813; assembly: GCF_002135435.1. Taxonomy (GTDB): domain Bacteria; phylum Pseudomonadota; class Gammaproteobacteria; order Pseudomonadales; family Moraxellaceae; genus Acinetobacter. The sequence continues at coordinate 107,374 of NZ_NEGK01000011.1, forward strand.
AAACTGCTCCTCCAGCCGGCTTTCTGCCAAGGAGTGGGCACATTGAATAAGCTGAATTTTTGATGGGTTCTGCAAGGACTGTTCAATCACTTGAAAATTCTGAAGCAAACCTGCAGATAAAGGCTGCTCTGCTTCTAAACATTCCTCACCTAGAATCAGCCAAATACGGTTTGCGCGCTGATTCAGAAGATACAGCTTTTTAAATTCGGCCGACTGCTTCCAGCCGCTCTGACTGGCCTGAAGCATCTGGCTGCTGTCATTCAAATACTGAATAAACATGCTATGCCGCTGCTTAAATTCAGCCGTTCCTACAGCTTGCAGCAGCAGATTCAATTGACCATACAGCACGGATGTCATTTCACGTTCCGGCTTATACGGATCTGCAAACCAGCCCATCAATGCGAAAAATAAAGACAGCAAACCTCCCGCTGCAATCAGCCCAGCCCGTTCGGCCGCTTCGAGCCAATCGGTCTGCGGCATGGCGGAAGTCATAGCAAAAACCAGAACCATAAAAATTGCAGATGGTCCTGCAATATTCAAAGCGCCAAAGCAAAATACCATTACAGCGGCAATTGCCGCCATCATCAGCGCTAAAGCAAAGGGATAGCCGCCCAAAAGGCTGCCTAAAAAAGCGCAAAGGCTTAAACCGAATATTACCGCGCTAATTTTTTTAGCTCTATGCGCATAAGGCATTCGGAACACATATAAAAAAGCAAAACCGCCAAGACTTGCAATCAGGCCGTTATTGAAATTGCCCAAAAGCAGTCCCGCCAATACAGGCAGCGCCGCAGCTAGGCCAGCAATAAACGCTTTAAAATATGGAACAGGACGGTTATTCAGCTGAACTGCCTGATAGCAGGTTTGTAAAAATGCCGCGGTCCACTCTCCCATGATTTTTCCCTCGCGTTTGTTTTTATTTACTATCCTGTCTGCATTTATCTTATGCCTAAGAACAATGAAATAAAATGCTCATTCAGCTCATTAAATTTCAACACAACCCTTCGGCTCAACAGCATCCGTTTGGCCATAAATTGCTGAATACAGCCGAATATAAAGCACTAAACCAATCATAGGTTCATATTTCATTCACATTTCCTATTAAATCTAGGTTGTAATGCAACTAATTAAACAATAATCTTACTGATAATTATTTTCATTATCATTAATAAATGTCATTCCATCATACCCCAGCGTTTAAATTATCCCTCATCAGCCTCGCAATCATCATCAGCAATCAAAGCTATGCTGAAAATGCTCAACAGCTTCCAACCATTACCGTCGCTGTAGAGCAGTTGCAAGCAGAAGAAAGTTCTGAACAAACCAAAGCCTATATCATTCAAAATTCATCTACAGCTTCTAGATTGAATATTGCGCTGAAAGAAACCCCGCAAACGGTCAATGTTGTCACCCGACAGCAGCTGGATGATTTTGCGCTGAATAATACTCGTGATGTGCTGCGCAACACACCAGGCATTATTGTGGGCAATCAGGAAACCGAACGCTCTTCCTATTTAGCGCGCGGTTTTGAAATCTCAAATATTATGCTCGACGGTGTCGGATTTCCGCTGAGCAGCTACAATTACAATAATGATAATCCAGACAGTTTCTTATTTGACCGTGTGGAAGTGGTTAAAGGTTCTGATTCATTAAACAACGGTATTGGCGATCCCGGCGCCAGTATCAATATGATTCGAAAAAGGCCTGCTCAGGACCTTCAAGCTTCTGTAAACGCCAGCTATGGCTCATGGGATACTCAACGTTATGAAGCGGATGTCTCCTCTCCCCTGAATCAAGATGGCACTGTCCGCGCGCGGGTATTTGGTTTTGAGCAAAAAGGCGGCAGTTATTTAGACCACTATGAATTAGAGAAAAGTGGCTTTGGCGCAGTGTTTGCTGCTGATCTTACAGACAGCACAACATTAACTGCCGGATACACCGAAACCAACCATAAACCGAATGGCAATAACTGGGGAGCAAATCCGCTAATCACGACCGAGGGTAAGCAGCTCGATTTTCCACGCAGTTACAATTACACCCCAGACTGGACTTATTGGAATACCAATGTCAAAAATTACTTCGCCGAAATTGAACAGAAGCTGGGCGGCGACTGGAAAGCCAAACTGGCTTATGATGAAAAGCAGGCCACTCGCGACTCAAAACTTCTATATTTATTAGGCAATCCAAGCGCTGATGGCACATCAGGTGTTTATTTATGGCCAGGCATGTACGCAGACGATGATAAAGAACGTCAAGCCAGCCTCAATATCAGCGGGACCTATCCTTTATGGGGTCAGCGCCATGAAGCCTCTTTTGGCTATTCGTGGGCAGACAATAATATGAATGAAATTGCGCATGGCGGCAGTTATGCCAACCCAATAACATCTGACTTAGCCAGTTTGACACCAGATGAACCTGATTGGGATATGTCTACAATTACGGGCGAAACGCATACCAAGCAAAAAAACCGCAGCGCATATGCCGCAACCCGCCTGCATTTAAATGATGATCTGAAGCTGCTTTTAGGCGCCAATTACGTTCAAGCGCAAAGCAAAGGCAACAGTTACGGCACAGACATGTTTTATGATGAAAGCAAAGTATTGCCATATGCAGGTTTGACCTACAACTTTACGCCTGAATATACAGGCTACATGAGCTACACCTCCATTTTCCGCCCGCAAACAACAAAAGCACTCGATGGCAGCATCAATAAACCGATTGAAGGCGAAAGCTATGAAATAGGGCTTAAGAGTTCATGGCTGGATGATAAGTTAACTGCAACTATGGCCGTTTTCCTTACCGAAGAAAGCAACTACCCGCTTCGCAACTCAGATGGCATCCCGACTTTACGTAAAACTCAGGTCAGCGATCTGCGCTCGCAAGGCTATGAATTTGGCTTGGCTGGGCAGCTCACAGATCATTTAAATCTCAGTTTCGGCTATACCCAATTTAGCCTTAAAGATTTAATTAATGGCGGTGATGCCCGCACCTTTAACCCGACGCAAGCTATTAATTTATTAACAACCTATCAAGTGCCGAAGCTGCCAAAATTAAAACTCGGATTCGGCCTGCAATGGCAGGACAAGAGCTATTTAGATGTTCCTGAAGCAAGTGCGAATGGCGTTATTACACAAAAAGCGGGTGTGATTAAGCAGGATGCTTATGCCCTGCTGAATGCCATGGTCAGCTATGAGGTGAATGATCATCTGACTGTCCAAGCAAATGGCAACAACCTGACCAATGAAAAATATCTCTACAGCTTTCCTGACCAGCAAGGTTTTTACGGCGCGCCAGCAAATTACAGTGTAGCTCTCAGAGTTAAATATTAATTCCATACAGGCCTTAAGTATTTGCCTTAAGGCCGTTCACAGATTTTCAAAATTATAGGTTGACCCATGAAAAAAATCATTGCGCTTTGCGCTGGTCTCACATTCACACTCTCTGCACAAGCGCATATGCTTTGGCTGGAACGCGGTGCAGATAATCAAACCCGCGCCTACTTTGGCGAATACAGCGAACAGGTGAAAGAAACACAAGACACGGCGCTCAAATCATTTAATTCAGCCGTGGCAGAGCAAAATAAACAGAAGCTCAAGGCCAAGGTTCAGCCCGATCATCTGGCCTATGCCTCCAAAGGCGCGGCTGATGTAAAACTCAGCAGTGAACTGATGTATGGTGAAGCACTGCTCTCTTACCATGCGAAAGCAGGAAGATCAGATTTAAAAGCGGTTTCTGACCTGGATATTGTTCCAGTTCAAGCCAACAGCAATACATTCGCTGTATTTTATCAAGGCAAACCTGCAGCTGGACTGGAACTGACTGTATTTTCCCCTCAATTTTGGCAAAAGAAATATACTGCCAATCCTCAAGGTCAAATCACCATAGATACGCCTTGGAAAGGCCAATATGTAATTGAAGCCAGCAAAGAGTCTGACAAAGCAGGAAAATTTAATCAGCAGAATTACAGCAAGCAGTATTTGGTCACAACCCTAAGTTTTGTTCAGTAAGTTCGGCCAATAATTGCCTGATTGATCCTCTCGTTTGGCTTGCAGGATCAATCTGTTTTCACATCAAGTAAATTAAAACGACTCAGCATGATCTCTGTTCTCCAGCCACTCCTCCTTCTTTACCGGCTATTGCTGACCTTTGGCATAGGCTTCTTGTGCTGTGCTTTAGTCGCGCTGAATTTAACCCAATTGTTCAGCACATTTTGGCCCAAGGCTGAATCTGTTTTTCTGGCAGGTTTTTGCGCATTAATTTTTTATACCTGCTTCGTCATCTGTGCATTTTGTACGCCGCATATCAAACGCTTTTCTGTTATCAGCTTCGCGCTTTTATTCGGGCTATTTCTACTTGAACAATCCATAGGCTAATTCATGCATAAATCTGTACGTCAATCGATGGCATGGCTTCATTCATGGATTGGACTGCTCTTTGGCTGGCTGTTATTTGCGATTTTTTTAACAGGATCCGTCACCTATTACCGCCAAGAAATCAGCCTCTGGATGCAGCCGCAATTTGCAAGCATGCAAGTCAATCAGCAAACCGCGGTTGAATCTGCAGTCAGCTATCTGCAAAAAAATGCGCCTGATGCTAAAAGCTGGTACATCGGCGTAGCAAATCAAAGCATGCCCGTAAATAAAATTTACTGGCAAAAGGCCGATGGCGCTTATGACAGTAAAACGCTCGATGCTGCCACAGGCAAAGAGTTCGCTTTATCAGCCACTCAAGGCGGAGATTTCTTTTACAGTTTTCACTTTCAGCTGTACGGCGTGCCCTATTACATCGGCAGGCTCATTGCCACCATAGCGGCTTTTATTATGCTGATTACGCTCATCTCAGGAGTGATAACGCATAAAAAAATATTTACCGATTTTTTTACTTTAAGAGCCTTTAAAGGGCAGCGCTCCTATTTAGATTTTCACAATGTCTCAGCTGTCATAGCCCTGCCTTTTTTTCTGACAGTAACTTTTACTGGTTTGGCTATTTTTTTCTATATTCTGCTGCCGTCTGGCATGAAAAAAATATATCCAGACAATCCTTTCCAATATTTTGAAGAAATACGTACTACAGTAACATTACCAAAAAGCCCAAGCTTAGAAAAAACAGAAATGCTGCCTGCACAATATTTTTTAACAGCGGCGCAGCGCGAATGGGGAAATCACAGCATTGACAATATCAGTGTCAATCTGCCCAATACCGCTGACGCACGGTTCACAATAACCGAACTGAAAGATCAATCGATTACTCGAAATAATGCGCAAATCCGCTTTAGTGCAGCCGATGGAAAAGTGCTGGGCTCTACACGTAATAACAGCGCTATTGCCACCTTAAATGCAGGTGTTTATGGATTGCATATGGCAAAGTTTGCTCAGCCGCTATTGCGTTTAGGATTCTTTTTTTCAGGCATTCTAGGCTGCGCCATGATTGCTTCAGGCTTATTACTGTGGAGTTTAAAGCGGCAAATGCAGAGGAAATCTGAAAGTTTTCATCTAGGCCACTATACCGTGAATAGGCTCAATATTGCCGCTATTTGGGGCCTTCCCTGTGCAATGCTGGGCTACTTATATGCGAACCGTCTTTTTGAAGTTCAAATCAACTCCGTCAATTATGAAGTTTATGCTTTTTTTGGTGTTTGGCTTTTCAGTTTAATTTCGGGTTTATTTACGCCGCAACGCCTGCTGTGGAAAATGCAGCTGAAAGTTTTTATCCTCGGCGCGCTGTTGCTGCCTATTGTTAATATTTACTATTTAACAGCGCACAGCTACATCCATTCATGGACTCAATATTGGATCTTTTTGCGGGTGGATCTGATGATTTTGTGTTTTGGACTGTTAGCCTTGTTTTTACATCAAAATATAGTTCCCATCCAGCAAAAAGCCGTGCATAAAATTCGACTTAAGCAAAAGAATAGTTTGGAGAATAGCTGATGCATGTGTTCTTTGCTTTTACATTGATTTGTACTGCCATATTCATTTTTTATCTGCTCAGCTCAAAGAAAATTAATCAAACACGGCAATCAAGATTTTCGTTTCTCGCCTCACATTCAAAAACAACGAAAATAGCCGCTTATGTAAGCTTGCTGATGTCGCTTTTCCTTCTTACCCGGCAAATGGGAAACAGCATCGGCTTGGTTGCTCTCTGCATTTTTGCTGCCCCACTTTTATTTATATTTATTCTGAAGGTAAATGACTTCAACCGAAAACCAAGCTTTAGATCACTGCAGCAGGATTGAAAAAATCCGCAAGCTTTTAATTTAGACAGCTGAGAAAACAGCTATCCATACGCATAGCTGCCCTAGCGAGCAGTGGATCATTGATTTTTGTTTTTCAATGATCCATGGGTCTCCACATTCCATTTAAAAACAAATATAGTATTGATTAATAAAATATAATTTATAAACAAACCAAACATTATAGAAATTCCAGTTTATGCCGCATAGATGAATTCATATTTATTATCTAAAGATGAAACCAAATCCAACACATTTTGGCAGAAATACAGCCCATCAATACACCTGTATTTTAATTCATAGAACTTAAATATTTCATTAACCCTCCCGTCATAAAGACGCTGTACCTTAAGTTCCAACAGTGTACAGATGTCTAGACAACCATGACCGTATTGCAAAGAAACAGTACTGAAACAATCTACAGTCAGATTGCGAAATTATTAAAAAAAGAAATTTCTGTATTGTTCAAGCCTGGTGAGTTTTTACCTTCTGAACATGAGCTCGCTGGCCGTTTTAATGTGAATCGGCATACGATTCGACGCGCAGTCGATGACTTAATTCAGCAAGGATTGCTGGAGCGCCGCCATGGCAAAGGCACCTGCGTATTAAACAAGCAAATAGATTATACGCTAGGTTCGCAAACCCGCTTTACAGAAACCTTTGAGACTTTAGGTAAAACAACCAGCTTACGGGTATTGAATAAAGCCCGCATTCCTGCAAGCGCCAATATTGCAGGCAAGCTGAATGTTCAAGAACACACTTCTGTTTATTGGATTGAAACTTTACGGCTGGCAGATGAGGAACCAATCTGCGTGATTTCGCATTATTTGCCAGCACAGCATTTTCCAGACCTGCTGAATCAGTATACCGCTGGTTCGCTGCACGAATTTATCACTCAGCACTACAAATTTAAATTAACGCGCATTGAAAGTTTAGTGAGCGCATCACTCCCGCAAGGTGACGATGCCTCACTGCTGCTTATGCCGCACAACAAGCCTGTACTGCGAGTCAAAAGCATTAATGTCAACGAGCAGGATGGTACCCCGCTCGAATATGCCTTAACTCGATTTCGTTCAGACAGCATCCAACTGCGCATCAACCTTTGAGCGTTCAATCGATCACCTTCCGAGAGTATCTTTAAAATGTATTTGAAATACACCCTTGCAGCAAGCGCTCTAACACTGAGCTTAGTATCTGCCAGTTCTACAGTCATGGCTAAAGACATTGTGATGGGACTCATCCCAGCTGAAAACAATGAAGAAATGATTCAAGAATTTGAGCCTATGCGGGCGCTGTTAGAGAAAAAACTGGGCAAACGCGTGAAAGTGTTCACAGCAACCGATTATGCAGGTGTCATTGAAGCCATGCGTAAAAAACGCGTAGATATCGCATGGTTCGGCCCTCTTTCTTATTATTTGGCAGAACAGGAAGCTGGCGCTGAAGCTTTTGCAGTCGGTGTGCGCCAAGGAAGTAAATCCCATACTTATAAAACCGTTTTTGTGACTCCCTGCAATTCCGGCATTAAATCTATTCAGGACATGAAAGGCAAAAGCGCCGCATTTGTAGACCCAGCTTCAACGTCTGGCGGGCTGATGCCGACGTATATGATTAAAAAGGCCACTGGCAAAATGCCTGAACAGTATTTTGGCAAATTCACTTATGCCGGATCACATGATGCTGCGCAATTGGCGGTTAAAAATAAAATTGTCAATGTCGCCGCAGACAGTGACATCACTTACAACAAAATGCTCTCCTCGGGCATGATCTCAAAAAGCAGCAACTGTGTGATTGCAGAGTCTTCGCCATTGCCAGGTTCTCCACTTTCTTACCGTAAAGATCTTGATCCTGCGCTGAAAGCAAAAATCCGCAGCACCATCCTAAATGCCCATAAAGAAATTAAAGTCACAGGCTATGGCACGCTAAGCCACTACGTTGCCGTTAAACCTGCAGACTATCAATTAATCCGCAACATGGTCAAAGAGCTGGGAATCAATAAACAGCAAATGATGAAGTAACTGAGGAACCCCAAAATGTCTTTAGCAATAAGGAAAAGTTGATGTCTTCAATCGTAATTCATCAGGCGGTAAAGCGGTATGCCAATGGTTTTGAAGCTTTAAAAGGCATTAATGCCGAAATCGGGTCTGGCAGTTTCACAGTCATTCTTGGACCAAGCGGCGCTGGAAAATCTACGCTGCTTCGCTTAATGAACGGGCTTGAAACCCCAACCAGCGGCGAAGTATCGATCAATAGCGAAACTGTACGCAAATCGAATTTACGGCGAATCCGCCATAGCGTCTCCATGGTTTTTCAGCAGTTCAATCTTGTTGACCGATTATCTGTAGTGACCAATGTGCTGACTGGTCGATTGGCCCACCGCTCTTGGCTTGGAAGCGTTTTCTATTTATTTCGCCAAAGCGATATGCAAATTGCTCAGCAGGCTTTAGAGCGTGTCGGCTTACTGGATAAAGCATGGAACCGGGCAGATAAATTATCGGGCGGGCAGCAGCAGCGGGTCGGTATTGCGCGCGCATTGGCTCAACAGCCGAAAATTATTCTTGCGGATGAACCTGTGGCCAGCCTAGACCCTGTAGCCAGTGAAGAAATCATGGTTTTACTTCGTGAAATATGCACACGCGACCAAATCACAGTTGTGGTGAATTTACATCAAGTTGAGCTGGCAAAGCGTTTTGCAGACCGAATTATTGGCATGAATCAAGGGCAAATTGTGTTTGATGGCCCTCCTGAACAGCTGACAAGTTTAGCTTTGCAAAAGATTTATCATAGAGAGGGTGCCGAATATGAAAATGTTCACGCTGCGCTGGCCAACGCCTAACGGGCTCCCCCCTTTAGGTTTAACCCTGAGCTTGCTTGCGGCATGCATCAGTTTATTCCTGACAGCGCCTATTGTTGAAATTGATTTCATCCGCTTAACACGATCTATCGATAACTTTATTGAATTTTTCAGCCATATGGCGGTCTGGCCAAATTTTGAATATTTGCCGCAATTAGCCTCAAAAATGCTGGAAACACTTGAAATTTCATTTCTCGCGACGGCCATTGCCTTAGTCATCAGTTTGCCGCTCGGCTTTTTAGCTGCACGAAACGCCACCTTGCATCCGCTGCTGTATCGCCTGACTCGAGACCTGCTCAGCCTCATGCGTTCACTTCCAGAAATAGTCTGGGCACTGGTCTTTGTTTCTGCTGTTGGACTCGGCCCGCTGGCTGGAATCATGGCGCTGGCCTTTGTCACAGTCGGATTCATGAGCAAATTTTTTGCAGAAGCCATTGAAACGGTGGACCCCAAAGCAATTGAAGGCGTGCAAGCCCATGGCGCCAATGGCATGCAAGTTCGACTCTTTGCCATATTCCCTCAGGCTTTCCCAAATTTAACAGGCACTTTGATGTATGTGCTGGATCACAACATTCGCGCTGCGACAATTCTGGGTGTGGTCGGTGCAGGCGGCATCGGATATGACATGGTTATGTCTATGCGCTTGTTCCAGTACGACCGCTTAATTCTGATTGCGCTGTCAATTTATCTGGTGGTGACCTTGCTTGATCATCTTTCAAGCTATTTGCGCAACCGTATTATTCATGGGGCGAAAGTATGAATCAAAGCAAACTGCAGTTCCCCCAAAAGCCTGCAAATCCATTCCCAGTCTGGGTGACAGCGCTCCTTGCTATCTTATGGCTCATTATTTGGGACTTAGATATTTCATTTGAAACACTGACTTACGGTGTTTCAGATATGGCTGAATATTTCAGCCGATATGGCCAGCCCGATTTTTCAGACTTGTCTAGATATCTAGAACTCCTAGGCACAACCTTAGCCACTGCACTTTGGGGCACAGCAATCGCAGTTTTCTTAGGGTTTATTTTAGCGCCCTTTGCTGCCAAGAATTTCACACCGCACCCTGTGCTGTATTACACCGCACGTGAACTGCTGAACTTCATACGCGCTATGCCCGACTTATTGCTCGCTTTAGTTTTTGTCGCTGCGATCGGCTTGGGCCCTTTGGCTGGAGCGCTTGCATTAGGTCTGCATACTGCCGGTTTCTTAGGCAAGTTCTTTGCAGAAAGCTTGGAACAGATTGATAAAGGCGTTCACGAAGGAGTCGCCTCAACTGGCGCCAATTTCCCGCAAATGGTCATGTATGCCGGCTGGCCAAGTATTTCACGCGAAGCCCTTGGCTATGTACTGTATATCTTGGACCGCAATGTCCGCATGGCTGCTGTATTGGGGCTGGTTGGTGCAGGCGGCATTGGACTGGCGCTGCACGATACCCTGCGCTTATTCAACTACAACCAAGCTGCAGCGCTGATTCTGATCATTTTATTCACAATTTTAATTATTGACTATATTTCAGCATGGCTGCGGAAAAAATTAACATGATTACAGTACCCCAAAAAGACTGGATTCGGGCGCTGACCGCACATCCAGAAGAGCAGCTGATCCAGCTTGCCGCATCTTTAACTGAAACAGCCAATGTCTCCATGCTGCAATTAGCGCAAGCAGGCTTAGGCTTAATCACTCTCCAAGAAAGCGCTTTAAATGAACCCTTCTATTTAGGTGAATTCCCCCTGTCTAGCTGCAGTGTTGCAGTCACCTGTGCAGATGGTCAAAAAGGCTCAGGCAACGCACAAGTGATGGCAGACAATGCAGAGCTGGCAAAAGCGCTGGCTGTGCTCGATGCAATTTTAGCCCATCAACTGAGTGGCTGGCTGCAGGTTGCTCAGCTGATAGAGCAAGGAACAGAAAAACGCCAAGCTCAGGATCAGATTCGCAGCAGCATGCTTTTAAGAACACGCGTGGACTTTGCCACACTCGATCAAACGGAGAATGCCGAATGAATATTGAAGCAATTTGGCAGCCCGAAATTCAGCAGCAGATTTACCGTGAATTATTAAATGCCTTTTCATTTCCAGGCACAGTGCACAATCTTCAGCATTTGGCTGGAAGTGAGCATGCACAGCATGCCGTATTAGCAACTTTGCTGGACAGCGCATCGACCTTGGCAGATACCGCTGGCTCTTTGAGCAGTACTGAATGGTCCATGCTTCAAGCTCAGCCGAGACCTGTTGAAGATGCGCAATTTATTCTGGCAGATGGCATGACTCCGCCGCGCTTCACGCCATCACTTGGCAGTCTGGAATCACCTGAATTAGGCGCAACTCTTTGTATTTCAGTCACAAAAATCAGCTCATCCGGCACTGAGGCTCCACTCATACTCAGCGGACCGGGAATTGAAGCTGAGACTTGCCTGCATGTTGCGGGTTTAGATGAGGAATGGCTGAATCAGCGCCTTATTTGGAATAGTCATTTTCCGCTCGGGATTGACTGCATCCTCATCTCTCCTAGTGAAATCGCGGTGCTTCCCCGCACCACCAAAATTCAATTCCAGCCGCAGGTACAATGATATGAGTTATGTTCCAATTAAAGGCGGCGGTCAGGCCATTGCTGGCGCAGCCTCAGTCACCGAATTTCTGCGGACTGAACAGGCGCTGAATAACCCAAAATCTGCTCCGCTTGATATTGAAAGCATTCAATTTCAATTGCGCCACTTGGTGGATCGAGTAATTTCCGAAGGCGGTGTATACCACCCAGAACTGGCGGCTTTATCCATTAAGCAAAGCCTTGGCGATACACTGGAAGCGGCTTTTACCCTGCGCGCTTGGCGATCCACCCGCCCGCGCTTATGCGCAACGCCGCCGCTGGATACCTCTAATATGCGGGTTATTCGCCGCATTTCAGCTGCATTTAAAGATATTCCCGGCGGGCAAATGCTGGGGGCTACACCAGACTACGCCTTACGTTTGCTGCGAATGGAATTGATGGATGAATCTTCTGAGGCCTTCCGTGGATTTGCAAAAAAATGGCTAAGCGGGACAGCAGAGAGTCAACAAATTCCATACACCTTTCCAAAGGTAGTCAGCGCGCTGCGTGAAGAAGGCCTATTACCTGTATTAGAAAAAAAATCGAATCTAAAAGCTTTTGATATTACCCGTGAACCGCTCATTTTCCCTGTATCTCGCTCGGCCGCTTTGGCCACTATGGCCAGAGCGGAAACTGGCTCTTTATTAAGCATTGCTTATTCCAACATGCGCGGATACGGCGATATTCACCCTACTGTCGCAGAACTGCGGGTCGGCTATGTTCCTGTCATGCTCCCGCATGCCATTACAGGAGAGCTGATTGAAGCAGGCGAAGTCTTGGTCACTGAATGTGAAGTTATTGCCATGTTTGAACCAAGCCCAAACGAAAAACCCGTCTTTACAATTGGCTACGGCGCCTGCTTGGGCCACAACGAAGTGAAGTCAATTTCGATGGCAATTCTAGACCGCGCATTGCAAAAAGGCATGAAGGATGGCGCCAGCAATCCATCAGAAGATGCTGAATTTGTTCTGCTGCACATTGACGGTGTGGACTCCATGGGGTTTGCCTCGCATTACAAAATGCCGCATTACGTGACCTTTCAATCAGATATGGACCGTTTGCGCATGGCGCAGCAGCAACAGGAAGCTCCACAATGAATGCTCAAATTCAAACAGAACAGCAAAATGCCTATAACTTTGGTTTCTTAGATGAATTTGCAAAAAAAGAAATTCGCCGCGCTACCTTAAAAGCCATTGCTATTCCAGGCTATCAAGTGCCGTATGCCTCTCGTGAAATGCCGATGGGCCGCGGATTCGGCACAGGCGGCCTGCAGCTGACGCTCTCTTTAATGGGTAAAAATGAAAACATTAAAGTGATTGATCAAGGCTCAGATGATTCAGTCAATGCAGTGAATCTGCGCCAGTTTATTGAAATGACCTGCCCCGGTATTTCGACAACATCAAAAACTGCTGAAGCCACGCTCATTCAGTCACGCCACCGCATTCCTGAACTGGCATTAGCAGCAGAACAAATCATTGTCTTGCAGGTGCCTTACCCAGATCCGCTGGTGATTGTGGAACCTTCGGAAGATAAGCGCAAAACCATGCATGGCGAGGCGGACTATTCGCGCTTGCTGGTGAAATTATATGAAGACATTGTGCAGTTTAATGAAATTACCATCTCGCACCGCTACCCAACCCGCATTAATCGCCATTATGTCATTGACCCCTCACCCATCCCGCGCTGGGATGTGCCGAAACTGCATCAATCAAAAGCGCTGCTTTTGTTTGGCGCAGGGCGTGAAAAGAAAATTTATGCCGTTCCCCCATTTACTCATGCAGAGCCGCTGGCATTTGAAGACCAGCCCTTCCGTGTAGAAAATTTTAATGACGAAACTGGTCAGCGCCGCGCGTGTACACGCTGCGGCTGCACCACGTCTTTTTTAGATGAGTTCAGTCAGGATTCAGGCTTTAAGCTTTATCAATGTTCAGACAGCGACTGGTGCGAAGAACAGCAGGCATTACTTGATTCACGAGGAATGAAAAAATGAAGAAAATCCTTGAAGTCAAAAACTTAAGCAAGATTTACGGTTCTGGCTGCTCTTTATGCGCTGTATCTACAGGGCCTGAAAATGAAACCAATGTCTGCCCGCATTGCGGCAGCATTGTCGCCATTCATGATGTTTCATTTGACCTGTATGAAGGTGAGATCTTGGGCATTATGGGCGAATCTGGAAGCGGTAAATCGACAATTGTCAAAAATTTGTATTTTGATCAAATTCCAGATTCAGGGTATGCAAATTTTTATGATGCCGCCCAAAGCCACAGCATTTTTTCCTTAAATAATGCGCAGCAGCGATGGCTAAGAAACCACCGTTTTGGCATGGTGTATCAAAATCCGCATTTAGGGCTGAATTTTGATATTTCTGCTGGCGGCAATATCGCGGAACGCCTGCTTATGAGTGACCTGATGAATTATGGCGAAATCCGTGAACGGGTCAAAACTCTGCTGGCCAGAACTGAAGTCCTGCTTTCCCGTGTAGATGAGTTGCCTAAAAACTTCTCCGGCGGCATGCAGCAGCGTGTGCAAATCGCCAAAGCATTGGCCACACAGCCGCCGCTCTTATTCTTAGATGAAGTCACCACTGGCTTAGATTTGTCCGTTCAGGCGCGCATCTTAGACCTCATCTTGGAAATCCAGCAAGAACTCAAAACAGCAATGATTGTGGTTACGCATGATTTAGGCGTCATACGATTGCTGGCTGGTCGCACCTTAGTCATGAAATATGGCCGGATTATTGAAACAGGACTGACAGACCAGATTCTCGAAGACCCGCAGCATGCGTATACACAGCGCTTGGTCGCTTCAGCGCTATAAGGATACTTTGATGAACACACCTATTCTTCACGTCAAAAAATACAGCAAATACTTTAACCTGCATGAACAGAATAAAATTATTCCATCATCACACGATATTAGCTTTCAAGTATTTTCAGGACAGCTTACTGCATTAACTGGCCCGACTGGCGCAGGCAAATCGTCTATTCTCAAAGGGATTTACCGTACCTATCTGCCCAGTGCTGGTGAAATCATGTACTGCAATCAGCAAGGGCAAAGAATTGATCTCGCCCGCGCCGAAGAACATCAAATACTGGCTTTGCGGCGCAATGAAATTGGCTTTGTAACGCAATTCCTGCATTGCCTGCCGCGCCAGTCCACATTAGATATCGTATCTGCTCCGCTCATCAAAATGGGCGCAGCGCGCCAAGAAGCGCAGCAGCTTGCATCAGAATTGCTGAGCGCCATGAATTTGCCTGAACGCTTATGGACCCTTTCACCCTCTACCTTTTCTGGCGGTGAACGGCAGCGGGTCAATCTTGCCCGCGGCTTAATTTCTAAACCGCGCCTGCTGCTGCTGGATGAACCGACGGCCAGTCTTGATCCGCTTACGGCCGCCAAAGTGACCGGCCTCATTCAAAACCTTAAATCACAAGGCACCGCGATGCTGGCAATTTTCCATGACCCTGCCATCACCCAGCAGCTTGCTGACCATATTGTTGAACTCACGCCACCGCCAGCTCTTACCCAATTTCTAAAGGATATCGCATGAACCGTTCATACTGCCTAAGCAATGCGCGAATTGTTTTAAAAGATCAAATTCTTGAGAACGGCTCGCTGCTGATCGAAAATGGAATCATCTCTGCAATTAATCCTGCCTATGTGCCAGAGGCCGAAAATATAGACTTGCAAGGCGGCATTGTGATTCCTGGGCTGATTGATTTGCATTGCGATGCGCTGGAAAAAGAAGTAGAACCGCGCCCAAAAGTGCATTTTCCATTAAATTTTGCCTGTGCGCAGGCCGATAAGCGCAATGCCAGCAATGGCATCACCACTGTATTTCATGCAATTTCATTTGCCAATGATGAGTTTGGTGTGCGCAATAACGCATTTGCATCATCTATTGTGCACGAGATGCGTAAATGGAATGCCTCAGCTTTAGTAGACAACCGCATTCACTGCCGCTACGAAGTTACAGATCCAACTGCGCTCAACTACTTGCTGGAACTGATTGAACGTGATGCTATTGATTTGGTTTCAATTATGGATCACTCGCCAGGCCAAGGGCAATTCAAGGATGTGGCTGCTTTTAAAGACTACTTAGCGCGCAGCTATAAAAAAACCGAAGCGGAACTCGATGAGCTGATTGCAAACAAACTCGCGCAATCGGAAGGCACCATGGACCGGATTAGAACCCTGATTGAAAAAGCTGCCGCGCGCAATATCGCCATTGCTTCGCATGACGACGATACAGCAGATAAAGTTCATCTGCTGCACGGTTTAGGGGTCAAAATTTCTGAGTTCCCGATTAATTTAGAAGCCGCTCAAGCGGCCAAAGCCAAAGGCATCAGCACCATTTTTGGCGCGCCTAATATTCTAAGAGGCAAAAGCCAGTCGGGGTCAATGCGGGCGCTGGATGCGGTGGTTGCAAATGTCGCAGACTGCTTATGCTCAGATTATCATCCTGCGTCACTGCTGACGGCGGCTTTCCGTCTTCCAGAAATTTCATCAATCAGTTTGCCTGAAGCCATCCGCTTGGTTACATACAATCCGGCTCAAGCCGCTGGGCTGGCTGACCGCGGTGAAATTGCAATTGGAAAACGCGCTGATTTGGTTTGTGTCAGCAATATTCAAGAGCAGGTTCAGGCGCAGTATGTCTTTTCGGCAGGCAAGCCAGTCTATCAAGCTGAGTTCTGCTATGCCTAAAGCTTGTTTATTTTATCTGATGGGGCCTTCCGGCTCTGGCAAGGATTCGCTGATCCAATCTGCAAAAAAGCATTTTGAAGGAAATGCCTCCCTGTTCTTTGCACACCGCTATATTACCCGTCCGATAGATTTGAATGAGAACCACATTTCTTTAACACCGGCAGAGTTCCATGCCAGACAGAACGCAGGGCTTTTTGCCCTGCACTGGCAGAGCCATGATTTGCATTATGCCATTGGCTGCGAGGTCAATGCATGGCTGGCGCAGGGACATCATGTTTTAGTAAATGGGTCTAGAGGCCATTTGGAGCAGGCTAAATCCTGCTTTCCAAATTTAGTGCCTGTATTGATTAGTGTCAGTCCTGAAATTTTAGCGCAGCGGCTGCACGCCAGAGGCCGCGAATCTGAAACTCAGATTCACGCACGGCTTCAGCGCGCCGCAGCATTTGCGCAGACTGAACTCGGCTTGACCGTTATTGAGAACAATGCCGAATTGAGCCAAGCATCTGCAAAACTCATTCAAGTAATTGAGCAGCATTTGAGATTGCCTGCAGGACAACCATAATATGAAATTTACTTTTTTGGGAACGGGAGATGCAGGCGGTGTCCCGCTCTACGGCTGTCAATGCGCCGCATGCCAGCAGGCGCGCACGCATTCACATTTACGTCGCAGCGCGAGCTGCGCACTGATTGAAACAGCTCATACACGTGTGCTGATTGATGCGGGTATAACCGACTTAACCGAAAGATTCCCTGCTGGGAGCCTTTCGGCAATTTTGCTGACTCATTTTCATCCAGACCATGTACAAGGTTTATTTCATTTAAGATGGGGCATTGGTGAAAGTATTGATGTTTTTGCTCCGCCCGACCCTATTGGCTGTGCAGATTTATATAAAAATCACGGTTTGCTGGCGTTTCAGCAGATTCAAAGATTCGAGAGTTTTAATGTCGGTGACTTAAGCATCACTGCTTTGCCGCTCATTCATTCAAAGCTGACTTTTGGCTATTTTATTGAAACGCCGCAAGGCCATAACATTGCCTATTTGACAGATACTTTAGGATTGCCGCCGGAAACAGCAGCATTTTTAGCGCAGAAAAATATCCAGCACCTGATTCTGGACTGCAGCCATCCGCCGCATTACTCAGGCAGAAATCATAACAACTTGATGGATGTTATTGAAATAGCTGAACAAGTGAAACCGCAATCAACATGGATCACCCACCTTAGCCATGACATGGATTTATGGCTCTTGGACCATAATCTGCCAGATCATATTTATATTGGATTTGATCAAAAAAGCATTATTTTTTAGATTTAAACATTAACTTCAGAAAAACAGCTTGTTTTAAAAAAAGAAACCGCCTTTAAGGCGGTTCTCTCATTGATGTCATTAGAAAGTATAGCGAAGGCCTGCCTTGTAAGTCATGCCGTCAATATTCAAATCTGAACTGCTGCCTTCAGCGCACACGCCATAAATACACGCTTCACCTTTTTGGTTGATGAACCACTTGTAGCCTAAATTGCCAAATACATCGATATTGGGCTGAATTTTATAGCCAAGCTCAAAATGCAGTGGAATCGTTAAATAGCCCAGTTCTAAAGAATAACCTTCAGCGCTTTCATCCATCCATGCATAACCCAGTCCTAAGCCTGCAGTCAGGTAAGTCTTATCGTTTTCTAAAACTTTGTATTGCATACCCGCTGAAAATTCATTGAAATCCATATCAGAAGCATCCTGATATTCATACTCTGTATAAAAGTTAGTTTTTGAGTAAACCGGTACAGAAACATTGATAAAGAATCCATTGAAACGTTCATCACCGCCCAAATCACTGGAACCAACTTTAGAGCCTGCATAGCCTGCTGCCACTGCAACTGGCACAGATACATTGGATTTTGATCCCAAATTCTGCGGAGCATCAATTTGAGCACCCGCTGGAAGCGGCTCCCCTGACTGCAAAATTGCAGGGCTATTTGCCAGCGCAAAAGTAGAAATTAAAGATAAAGTCCCGATTGATAATATTTTTTTCATGCTACCCCCTTTTAATTAGAGGATAAGATACTCATTTTTTTATAAAAAAACTACACTCTGTAAGCGAATGAATATTCAATTCTTTTAAGCGGTATATCGCATTGATATTGTAAATTTAAAGAAAAAAAATAAGGCCATAACAGTGTATTAATCCTAAAATCCATAAAAGCCACAGTGTTAACCCGCGTTTATAACGTATTGCTTTATTGAACTTTTAAAGAATGGAATGTTTTTATCAACTGCAGCAGACCCGCTTCTGCCCCATAAATCACAAAGGAATTGGCATTATTCCAATATCAATTTTTATACTCGCTTTGATCACGCATAAAACATTTTATAAATAGTTTAAGTTAGCCGATTTGAACGATAGAATCACTTCAAATACTTGGCAAGACCTGAATCCAGCGATAGAGCTAGATTCCTAATCTCTAAAGTTAAAAATTGTTTTGGAATAAACTTTAAAGTTAAAGGATTGCGCTTTAATGCTGCGCTTAACAGCTTCTCAGAATAAAAATCTAAAAATTGAATGACATTGGGTTTACACGCTATGGCTTCCAGCCAAAGTGCCTCATCTGCGTGTTGAATGTATCGAATAGCATAGGGTCTTAGCTGTACGGCTAAATGGCATAGCGCTGAATTAGGCGCTGCAATAAATTGAATTGCCATAGGATTTTTTTCTACAGCAATCATATTCATAACTTCAGTTGGCGTTTTAATATTCTGTATCGCCAAAGCATTCTTCTTAATCGCTTTCAAACACAATTCATCAGTCTGATACTTCACATATTTTATAGCCAATGGATGTGCGCATACTGCAGCTTCACATAGTGCCGCGGTTTGATTTTTCACATATTTTAAGGCAAAGCCATTTTGCTTAACTGCCGCCATGCAGATTTCATGACTTGGAAAAAGCACATACTTTAAAGCCAAACCTTCATTATTTACTGCCTGTAAAATGATTTCTTCAGTTGGCTCATGCACATGCTGCAATAAATCACCATTTTGTCTGACTGCCAGCAAACAAATCTCAGGGCTTTGCTTTTTAACAAACTTGATCGCTCGCGGGTTTTGCCTTAAGGCCGCGATGCACAATGATTCTGTCTGTTTTTCTATGTATTGCAGATACATGCCATTTTCTTTGACCGCTTCTAAATTGCTTTCTGCAGATGGGTAATAAAGCGCACGCAATTCCATTTAAACACCGCTTTTTAACATATCGCTGCTCTTTTTTAATGATGTTTCTCTAGATTCATCACTGCAGCACTTGTATCAATCACAAAAAATTGAATAGAGAAGCGCTCGACTCCTCTATTCATTAGGCATTTATACCGCCTGCTGCTCTTTCAGCATATTCAGCGCGACATCGACGATCATATCTTCCTGACCGCCCACCATGCGGCGCTTGCCCAGCTCAACCAAAATATCGAATGCTGATAAACCATATTTCTGCGCAGCGGTTTCGGTATGGCGTAAGAAACTTGAATACACACCTGCATAGCCCAGCGCCAAAGTCTCACGGTCGACTCGTACCGGACGTTCTTGCAATGGACGCACAATATCTTCGGCGGCATCAATCAGCTTTTTCACATCACAGCCATGGTTCAAACCCATACGCTGTACGGCTGCAATAAACACTTCCAGCGGTGCATTGCCTGCGCCTGCGC
>NZ_NEGK01000012.1 GCF_002135435.1 Acinetobacter sp. ANC 3813
CTTCCCCCCTTCCCCCCCTTTCCCCCCCCCCAAAAGACCCCGCCAGCCCACCGCCATCACCGCCGCCAGATGAACCGCGCACGGCGTCAATCAGGCGCAATAACAAGCGATTGCGTTCTTTATTGCTGCGCGCTTCATTCTTATTCGCCTCCTCCTGTTTCTGAGGCAATATTTCATCCTGCTTGCTCTTCCTGATACGGCCGCGTATCAATCCGATAGCCTTGGCGCTCATCCCCCAGAAAACCTTCCCGACTGGCGAAACAACACTTGTCAGCTCTTTTACGGCGTCCACTGTCGGGTCAACCCCGCCAACATCGCCATGCATCCCATCCACACCGCGAAATGCCTTCCAGTATTTCTCCATTCTGCCGAAAAAGGACGAACTGCCAGCACCGCTATCATCCCTGCCGCCCTTTGGCAGAAAACGGCCATCTGCGCCACGCTGAGGCGTGCCACGGGGCGCTCCTGAACTATTTGCAGCAACTCCATCCGCCGCATCTTTAGATT
Source organism: Acinetobacter sp. ANC 3813 (assembly GCF_002135435.1). Taxonomy (GTDB): domain Bacteria; phylum Pseudomonadota; class Gammaproteobacteria; order Pseudomonadales; family Moraxellaceae; genus Acinetobacter. The sequence continues at coordinate 508 of NZ_NEGK01000012.1, forward strand.
TCTTCTTAAGACGCGGGGCCGTCTTATTCACAACATCCAGCGCCGTGTCTATTGCCTGTTCAGCCAGATCCGACGCGCGCTCTGCAGTCTGAATCGCCTGTGCGGCCGCATCCACGGATTTGCGCACCCGCTGCGCCGTATTCACCATGCCAGATGAGCCAGCATTGACAGACTTGCCGCCTCGGCTCTTTTTCTCAAAGCTGGACGTGAAAGCCTGCTCCATCGTCTGCGCGGAATTTTTCATAGATTCAGTGATGATTTTCAGAATCTGCTTGGTATTGTCCTCAGTCTTGACAATCCCGTCCGTCATTTCCGCAATACGGCGTTCTCCAAGTAGAAAACCCCGTGAATCTGCTCTAATCGCCATGTCAGCGCCTCAGTCAAAGCTGTTTTGCATATTATCCGCTGAATGAAAAAGCCCGCCCCGCTGAAATTCCCATAAAAAAAACCCAGCCTTTTCGGACTGGGTAATGCATTTGCATTGTATAGGCTTAAAGGCCGTTTAACTCCTTAAGCGTATTCCGCATGCTTGCCAGCTGCGGAATAAGTACATCTTACTCCATCTCATCAAACTCAACTTCTTCACTTTCCAGATTTGCTTCGGCCATACGTCGCTGCACTTCGCTATCACATTCCGCCTGCAGTCCGCCTGATTCAATATGACGACGCTTCTGGATAAGCTCCTCCCTGCGCTGGCGCAATCTCTCGCGCTGTGCCTCAAATGCCTCTTCATCCTCAAGGTCATCAACCAGTTTCGTCGTATCCACATCCCGCAGATCATCAATGCCGACCCCGCGCAGCGATAGCTCGAATTTAATCGACTCCCGCAGCGCAAAAGACAAGTCACTGAATACTGAAATAGCCCGTGATATGGCAGTCCCCTGCTTTTCCAAATCCCTGATTACTAGGGACGGGCAATGCCTCATAAATTTATCAGAAGTCAGCAGCTGAGTATTCAGCATGTAATTATCCAGCAGCACGCCGCCGTATCCATTTACTGACTGCATGGTCCTGCGGGATTTTAAGATCACTTCGGCCATGTCAGCAATGGCTGTATTGCCGCTAACCATGAGTTTTTCAATCTGCGATTTTTCGGTTTTCATCGCATCAATCATGGCGTAATAGTCATCCGCAGAACACTCTACATAACGTTGGTCATTATATTGAATTTCAAGATAATTTTCTTCTTCATCATCCGCCAATCTTTGAGTGACTCTTATTGCATTAGTGACATTTTTTTTGATCTTTTTTAAAGCTGCGTCACTTTTCGTCAGAAGGTGTTCTACGCTCTTCCAGTCTTCCGCTTTCGCTTTGGCGGCTATGGATTGAACAGATGGAAAGTCTACGCACTGCAGTTCATTCTGGACAGTCTCTTTTAAGCGCTTATACGCTATCTTTGGATTGCTTTCATAGACATTTCTAACACACAGCCAAAAGTCTGTATCATAATGAATTTTAGTATCTTTTACGCTTCCATCATCTTTTAACTTAATCCATCCCTCTTTTTTTCTTCTGCGCAAAACCGTGCTTTTTGAAGGAAATGGCTGCCCCTCAAGATCATATTCTATGGTCAGTAATTCTTTAATTCGCTCATACGACGGGCTTGCTTTTGATTCATAAAGCGAACGAATTTCGCGCCACACGTCAAAGTCATGGCGCTTGCTCACATTTATTGAAACTTCATGCTTTTTTGGCATGTTTAAGCCTATCCCAATTTATACTGATACTGTTTCGTCTTTAACGACTGTCATCGTCATTTTTTTTGTGGCGCTTGTATCCTGATCCTTATCAAGCATCGAAGCCATATTCAGTTCAATTTGACGCATCTGGCGCGCAAAATAGCGGTCAAATTGCTGGGTTTTGGTCTGTAAGTCATATATAGCGTCCAGCAGATCGCCGTACTGTGCGCGGAAAACCATGTCATGCGCATATTTTAGCGCCAGATCTACACAGCCCTTGGCTGACTGTCGAAGCAATTCGCCCTGATACGGCGGTAAATGCCTCAGCGATTGAGCCATGCCCTCACAAATTGTACTCGTTGCATCCATCACGCTTTCACGCACAGAACGGAATACAAGCCCCGCCATCTTGGCCTCAATATTCCCCATCTCAAACTCATCAGTGAACCCAAAAATAAACTCTGGACTGCACCCGTAAACGACACACGCCTTATACACTGATCGAAGCTCAATTTTATTCGTCCCGCTTTCCATTTCCGAAATGCGGTTAGGCGACATATTTTTATTTTTATATCCCCAGATTTGATACATAGCATCAGACCGGCTTAATCCTGAAATTTCACGCGCCAACTGCAGATTATGACCAACACAAGCATACAGGCGGCGGTCAAATTCCTTGGCATCCGTTCCGAACTTATACTGATTATCAAATTTTTGCCCTGTTTCCGCTTCTATGCTCATCGTTAAAGCATTTTTTTCTGATTCGCTCATAGCCCTATTCCCAAATATTTAAAAATTTCTGTAACTGCATGCTGTTCACTTCGGCAAACAACAACCTTATGGCCCTCTTGGCGCAGCAGCGAAATAACCGCCTCCTGCGATTCACTTAAACGCCCTTTCTCTGTTTTCATTTCAACGAAAAGGCTGTGATACGGCGCGCGTGCAATAAATAGATTAAAATCTGGCATACCTTTTTTTACGCCTTCCGCTTTCATAATCCCAGCCGTCTTTTCGCTTCTGCTACCGCCGTTTGGAATTGAATAGGTGTAATCAGCAATAAACCCTTTTTTGTACGGAATTTCCCCCAGCGTCCGCATAAGTGAACACTGTATGCGTGATTCCGACTTATTTTTAGACTCTATGGACCGGTATTCTGCACTGCTCATACTGCTTGGACCTGATTTAGCACGCGGCCGCTTCAAATCAGTTTCAGTCATTCTGTAAGAGCCTCTTTCCCGTGCTGGCATTAGCTGAACTCCATTTATTATGCGATGACGCATAAAATGATAATGCATTTTATGCAATAAAGTTTATTTATCGCATAAATAACGCATAATTTATGCTTAATTCGGGCATTTCTAGCATTTCACTTCCTGATTACACATAAAAAAGGCCGCGTATGCGGCCGTTTTATGGCTTTGGGAAAAAGAAGGGAAGATTACCGCTTAGGCTATTTGGTTCAGTGCTGTCCAAGGACCAAAATTAATAAAATTAAAAGCACGGCTATGACTTGATAAATAAAGCGCACCTCTTCACGGCGCTGCTTGCGTCTGAACTCATTCATGGCTATCCATCCTCGCTATTGAAGTCGATCAGCTTAAGTTCATTTCTATCTTTTAATTTTTGAAGCAGTTTCCCGCCAGCACGGCCTAAATAAACCCAGTTTATATATCCAGTCAGTGCATATGATTCATATACACGGCCATTTTCTGACACTGCAAGCACCGAAATAATTTCTTTTAAATCACCCTCTCTCATCTCATGCGCATAATATGTACAATCTTTAGCGGTATTCATCTTTTGAATATTGCCTGCTATCTGGCTTACCTGTATTTTTTCAATCATATTTGCCGCAAATCCTTTTCAGTTAATCCACTTCTTTTAAGGCCGTATTTCTTAACATATTCACGGCGTTCCAATATGGTAATCAATGGCGTTGATTTAGATATCTCATGCGGATAGGCACAAATTCCGCCCTCTCCCTTGTAATCAAAGTGAACAACATGAATCATTTTTGGATTGTAATCTGGTAAGCCTGTAATTCGCATATAATCCCCACGGCGGCCAACATATCCCGCAGGATGGCAATCTCCACCGTCATCGAATATATCCTTAGTCAGCCAGACAAATTCGCCTATAGCAAAATTTTCTTTATTCTCATTCACGGCCATACCCCCACAATACGGTCCGTCATGAATGCATGTATCTCGGTTATCCCCACGAAAAACAATAACGCTTCTAACAAATCGCCTTTAATTGGCCTGCGCGTTACTGTCTTTTTTTTATTTCGGATTTTGTACGCAAATTCTTTCTTGAATCGTATTTCTTTAGTCATTTTGATTCTGCCGTAAAATGAACAACGTGTTCATATGAACATCATGTTTAAATGAACATTATATCTATCTGCTCAATCTGTCTATGCTTTAATCATTCTCGCCCAGCATAAAGCGCTTATCCGCTAAAACTTTTCATGCCTTGTACACCGCATCAATCAGCCGTTTAAATTCCTTGGTATCGTTTAAAACAGCCTTGTAAATAAACGCACTGTTTTGATTTCCCCGTTTGAGCATCCGATCATAAATGCGCTGATACTCCATGACATGATTATCCAGCAATGAACTGAACTGATTTATCGTCACTGATAATTCATCACGTCTTTGCGTCAATTGCTCTATTTCGCGTTCCAGATCTTCCCTTGATTTAGACTTAGGTTCATCAAAACACCCGCCAAATACGCAAGCCTGTGCCTCAATACAGGCCGTTGGGTAGCCGCTTTTGCATTTACATACGGCGGCCGCCCATCGGTCATGATCTGCACTCGCTAAATCAGCCTCAGTTATCTGAGTTAATTTATTTTGGCTCATATTCTTCATTAAATACTAGATTCAAAAAAGCTTCTGCCTCTTCATTCGCTAGAAGCTCTTGCGCCTCTGTCTCTTCCCCGTTGCAAATCGTGGCTAAATCTTCATCTGAGAAATTAAGAGCCGTATTCACACGGGCCAAATACTCCTGATCTAATCCAGTCATCCAGCGCCACAGCAACACCTCTTTTTCAGATAGCGGCTCTTCACGATTAATCATGCCGTTATCCGTCCACAGCAATAATGCTGCACGGCGTATATTCGGGAAATTGAGAAAATAATTTGAAGCGTTTTTCTGTTCTTCCTCATATTCCACATAACTTGCGCATTGATCTGCTTCATGCGCATTGATCTGTTCCATGTTGGCCGCCAGAATCTTTTCTGCCTCTTCTGGGGACTCACACATTTTTAATGCGCCTTCCATTGAACCGTCTGTTTTCATCTCATAGATGCAGTAAAGTCGCTTTTTGCTGATATTGGTCGTGCTAATGCAATCTATTTGAACAATACCTCCACACCCTAATTCATGCTCACTCACAAGAGCTGGCACTTCTTTCGGATCATGGGTAAAGTTTTCAGGTTCTTCTGCATCTTGATACAGCACAGATACGGCACTTTTATCAATCACAGCAAACCCGTCAAAATCCAGCCATGATAGTGAATTTATGATCTCCATCAGCAAAACGTCATCAGCTGGGTATTCGTCATGATTAAATGAATCCGCTATTTGACTGTCCCATTTACGGGCGCGGCGATAAAATGCTTTAGCAATCTTAAGCAATGTATCGTTTGGCAATAGATCAATGCCTATTCCCTTTTTCTGATTCTCAAAATCCCCAAATAAATAACCAACTACTTTCTTAACTGACGGGGTACAGATCCCACTTTTCAGCCCACTCCAAGTAATAAAATTCCCGTTTTCATCAAATTCAATACGCATGCCATTAATTTGCGTCGAATTACCACGCTTCATTAAAGCCAATGTATCGCGCGCCTTATCACGATCTATATAATTCATGCCTCAGCCCCTTTTAAATGAGGCAAAAACGCATAGCATTCCACTGTGTCTTCATCAAATACCTCATCACCGTAATTGGCTACGAAAACATATTCGTATTCAGGTTCACGCTCATTATCGTTTTCGCATTCCCATTCCCCGCAGCATTCGCATGGATTGCTTGGTTCTGCTACTTCACGTCGCATATACCAGCCGTGATGTATTCCGCCCTCATAACGTGTTTTAAATATGATTTCACGCGAAATATCATTACTTCCGTCCTCCTGTTCATAGAGTTCAGGCGGTTCACTCGCATCAATCCACTGGTTATCTATCAGTGCGGCCGCAAACTGGTAAACGTATTCATTCAGGTCCTCACGGCCATCCTCTTGAGCCTTAAGCTTAAAGCCGTTTTCCAGTGCCAATTTCTGAACCAATTCGCGGAATTTTGGCTCATTTGCTAAATCTTGATTTTGTTCTATGTTCATTTTTTAACCCTGTTTTTTTCTGTTTGATTCGGCACTAATGCCGCCCATTGATACATATCAAATAATGACCCCATTAATGCGCCACAGTGCGGACAGCGCTTCCCACCGCCACGCAATGACCACTTGTAAGCATCAAAATGACCCAAGCAAAAACCACATTCAACGGCATAATATGAGCGGCCATGCTCTTGATAATCCCCGCGAATTTTTGCGCTTTTTTTCACCACGCCAGCTGCTAGGTTTTTTTCTGCACTGTTGAACGTATCGCTAAAACGAATTGGCTTAAGTTTTTTAATTTTGCTCATTTTTTTATTCCTGCACTGCGGTCCATACGATCAATTTCAGCCAACAATAAAGCCGCTGCACGCACTAAATCTTTACGCGGTGTTTTTGGCTTCCAAAAATCAAGGTCCCACGGCCAAAGATCAGGCGCTTCCTCTGATTGATATGTTTCAGGCGCTGAATCTTTAAAAGTCCATTGCCGTGCAATAACATGCCCCGCATAGCTAACTGCAGCTCTTGGCAGCTCATTCTCTTTATAATCATCGTCATGCTCAGATGAATAATGTTCCTTCTCTATTTGGCGCTTACGCTCAGCCAGAACGTCATGAATGGCTGGCTCTAAATAAAACTGCTTTGCCTCTTCAAAATCTGCAGTCACTATTTCAGCGCCATCAGATCTTAAGCAATGGACAATTTCCCCAAATTGAAAGGCAATTTCAGCCTGTTCCATGTTTTTGCACTGATATATAGGTTCATTAAACCAATCTTCTGTATAGTACATATTGGCCGCATGCTCTTCCGCCGTACCCTCCCATTTTTGCACCTGACAATAATCGTCAAAATTTTCAATTAACAGTCTATTGCCTTCGGCTTCTATCATCTTGCGGATACGCTCTAAACCGCGCTCTGCAATCTCTTTACTGATAGCTGGCTCTTGTTCATGCGGGCTATCACCCTCTGGGCGTATCCCTACGCACCACAATTCATTTAATTCACTCATTCGCCTGATCTCATTGGAAGTAATATGCCGTGAATACGTTCATTAATTTCGATATACATAGACCCGTTTGTTGTGGTCGGGTATAGCTTTGGGGTTAAAACCCTCAGATAAACTGCGGCCGCTTGGCGAAATGCCAAAAGGTAGTCCAAATTAAAGACTGGGAATGCCTCAGCTGTATATTTTTCGGGTTTTGGAATATCTACCCCTCTAATATTTGGATATTTCCCCTCTATCGGTTCAAACAATTCATAATTGTTTTCATGCTGCAGAAGCCAAAACTGTTCATCTATTTGATGCAGCTGCACATACTCAATTGAATCTCTTTGGCCTAGTTTTTTAGCCAGTGAAATAATTGAACTTTTCGGGATGACCAGCTCCAAATCTTTTAAATCTGGTTCTTCACAAATTAAAGCCATCCTCCCATTACATCCTGCTACCATCCCCTGACCCACATAAACACCGCATAAGTATTTGCGCACGTCTTTATTTGCAGTCATCAGCAGACACGCCCGCAGATCTTTATAGCGGACGGCATACGTTTTTTTAAATTCCATTAACTGATCTCCATCAGGCTTTCTTTTACTTTTTGTTCAGTCTTAAACGCATTGATTACTTGCTGAACGCAAGCCAAAAGCTTTTTTCTTTGCTCATTGGGCAAACACATTGTTTCCCCGTAATACCATTCATCACCGCAGATGGCTTCCATCACGGCGCAATCATCGCCGTCCATGTATCGCCACAGCTCCCCGACCCCTTCAAAATGTTCTTGCCGGCTTAAGAAGTCATAAACACTGCGCAGCCGCTCTTTACTGACTAAACCTTTGCGTCTAAGTTCCTTCAATTCGCTCATTTTATGGGTTTTTAGCCACGCCATGAGTTCACCCAGTGTCTGCAGCGGACGGGTCCATTCAGACTTAAAAAGCCTGTCTTCCAGATATTCCGATGACACACCCGCAATAAATTCAATAAAGGTTTTAGGGCCTACACACGGGAAAAAATGGCTGCCTTGATTATCATCACCAATATTCACAGTAATTCGGCCACCGCCAGCACTGTACTTATTGCAAGGCTCTATGATCACTGTAATCCAGTCCGCATACTGTCCGCCTCTTACGTGATAAACGTCTGCACTGGTTTTGCTGATAATTTCAGACATTGGGTTCCCCTGACGGTTTTGTGTAATACAACTCACTCGGCAGACGGAAATTTCTTTTCATCCAAAAATCAATATATCCAGTACCTTGCCAGCCCCAGCAATTTCGCTCTTTAAAGCCGCCCATATATGCCTGTGCCTTGGTCGCCTGAAACACCTGTCCAGAACGATGCACTAAGACTTCCTCACCCTCGGCAGGCAGAATCACTTTTGCATCCAGCCAAGTGCCTTTTTGCCACTGCACCCAGCCTGCAGTAATTTGCTCTGCAGTGATTTTGGGGAAATTCGGCAAATTTCTAAAAATAGTCGCCTCTTGGTTCTTCCAAAGAATTTCTGTAACGCCGTATACAGCCAGTAAATGCGCTTCATAATCTTTAATCATGGCTCAACCTTCCAATTCGTTTAAATTTGGAACTGCAGGATGATCACGCCATGCTTTTACATCTTCATCTTTGATGAATGTATAAAAAGACTCGCATTCGCTGCTTGTATCAAAGGCCCAGCCTGTATAGAAGTACGTCACATCATCCCACTCATCTGATCTGGGCTTAATGCCGTATCCTTGAGCCGCATATTCAGAAGCGTCTTCAATATTCATTTCATAGCCATTGAAATATGTTGCTTCACGCACAAACAGCTTTTGCTCTATGACGCTATCCAGATTCTCAAAGACAATTAGAAATGTCTCTTGCCCACCTTCCGAAACATCAGGCTTATTTCCTTTGCGCCAATACATGTTAATCATGGTATTCAGCAGTATTGGCATGCGCTGCATGAAGTTTTCCGCAAAAATAAAGCTTTGGCCTTTACATACGGCGTTTGTTAGCCCAACAACATCAGGACCCATTTTCATATTTTGAATATCAGTCATGCCTGTCCTGCCTTTTCTTTTTGTTTAGCCGCAACATTTTCAGCAATTCCCCATGCACGCGCGCAAATATTGTTCATAGATGTGCGGCGTTCATTCAGCCATTGATCACGGAATGCCTTTTTATCTGCTTCATTCAGATCTTTCTGCTTCAATTCAAACAATTCGCGCTGATCCGCACCGCCAATCATTACCCCGTCAAAAATTTTGATCATTTCGACTGCTTTTTCTTCAAAAGCCGCCGTGCTGCATTCTTCAAAATTTCGATTGAACTGCTCTAAAAACCATTCATCATGCCCGCCAAAAAAAAACATTGGCACCTCATGTTCACAGTCCAACCCCTTTAGAGCGTATTTCCCTGAACCCAGAAAACATACCGCCACGGCGGCCAGTTCCAGCGAATCTGCGACCAATGTGCATTTATCACTTGGATTAATAATTTCAAATAACATATTGTTCCCCTTCCCTAAATTGTTCTTAATTGGATTAAACGCGCGTCCAGCGCCAGCCTGTTAGATCCAGATCAGTAATGCGCTTTCTCAAAGTGCCGCGGTTCATACCCAGTTTTTCAGCTGTATCGGTCTGGTGTCCTTTGTTTATCTTCAAAGCGCCATCAATCAGCAGACGATCTACAGCATCAAACAGCTTGTTTCTGGCCGTACCTTCATGCTGTTCCAGAAACTGCTGAAACAGTAAGCTGTTCTCATTAATCAAAGCACCTAAATGGCGGTCTATAAGCTCTAAAGTCTTTGTTTGCGCTTCCATTGGTGCTGCTTGTTCCATGTGTTCCATGTGTGGTTCCTTATCAGTCTTTAAAGTGTGATTTCAGTGTGATTTCTACAGGCTTAATTTGCCCGCCATCTAAAAAGCGCTGTCCGCTGATCAGGCGCTTTTTTAATTCCTTGTAAGTAATAAATTCGTGTTCCTGTACGGCGCATTTCATACGGTCTTTTTCAATTTTCCCCGTGTTTATGCATACACCCCATGAAATATTCATCCCTCTGCAGACAGGACATCCCAGCCGTGTCATTCCAGATACCGCCCCGCATGCTGGCGCTAAGCATTTGGTATAGTCCGTCAAGACGACAAAGCAGCCCTCACGCTGACTAAATTTAGCCAAGCGAATGCGCGCTTTATAAATCCTGCGTATAGACTTTGCTAAAGACTTCGGTTTTATTTTCGGAATCTTGGCAAACAATTCCTCTAACCCTTTCCCCATGCTCATAGCCTTATCCCTTAAATATTGTGGCTTGCGCTCAAAGCACGCTGAACCAATGCATAAATGCGCGGGTTATGACTTTCCGCTGCGCTAAATCCAAGCTCTTGCGCCATCTTTCGGATGCGGTCCTGCGGAATGCTCGGCTCTTGCACAGCCATAACCCGCAGTGGATGAATCCCAAGGTATGTGCAAATAGACTGCACCTCATGACACAGCATGTCCCGCACACCGTCTTCAACTCGCTTATAGCTGCGGCGGCTAATCCCTAAATACGCGGCAATCTCAGTGGCGCTGACATACTTTGATTTGCGGATGACTTCAATACGGCGGCCACGCTCTTTCATTTTCTGCTGTTTATCCAGTTCCATTTCAGCCCCGTCAGAATTGATATGTCGCTGCCAAAGCCATTTTTTCAGCTTTGTCCATGCTAAAAATCGTCAGCATTGCCGATGCATAATGACCATCACTATGCACAGCAATAAATTGCGAACGGCTGCGCACAATAGGCAGACTTAAATTGATTTGATGATGCTGATACATGCCAAAGCGGTCGGCAATTCTCATCATTTGGTTCTGAAACAGCTTGCCTTCATGTTCAAGTACGACTATTGCGCCGTAACATGCCTGTTCCTTGGGATTAAAGGCGTCATATTCGCCGTCATCGTCGTGTATCGTCGTTTTATGGCACGGGAATACATTTTCATTCAGGGTCTGCGCAATTCCTTCTGCACGTCCTTTTCCAAGCCAGTCATAATTAGTTTTTACGTCAGTGCGGAAAGGACAATTCCCACACGGCGCTCTAAGATCAAAATTCATTGGCGCCCCGCTTCATTTCCTTGTTTGCAAAATCAATTGCCATAACAAAAAGAATCAATTCCACTGAAAGCGCGCCGCGCAAATGAGCAAAATCATGCGTTTCCGCAAAATTAAGCGAACAAATGGCGAAGTACAGAAGGAACACAAACAGCAATAAAATATTATTCATTTCGGCAGTTCTTATTTGGCTGTATTATGCGATAGAGTATAATTTGAATTAAATATTATGCGCAAGTGCATAATTAAAAAATAAAGCCCTTTTTTTAAAGGGCTTTGGAAGGTTTTTAGATTGTTTTTTGAATCAGCATTCAAATACGGCGTCCGTACCCTGCTTTTCTACAATTTCACGTACATCATCCAGACTAATTAAAATCTGTATTGCCTCTTCAATACTATGGTATGAATCTATCCAAATGCGCACGCCTACAGCGCGGCCAGTCCACCACTCAACACGACTTAAATCACTGTTTATACGGTAATAATGATCTGATACAGCGTTATAAAAATCGCCATGCAAAGGACGTTCTGCAAGCAGCTGGCGCAGCTTATCCATGCCCAGAATTTCCAATGGATAGCATTTTGCGGCCATCATTCTGAAATCCATTGCTGAAAAAACGCCATTTGTCAGAACATATTCATCCCAGTGCTGATAAAGAATATTCATTGATTCATATTCATCAGTATCAGGGTTATAGCACTTTGGAGACTTTTGCCCGATGCTGCCGATATGCTTCTCATGCCAGATAAAAATCGGCTCACCTTCATTAAAATTAATGAAGCCCGCGCACTTCGGCAAGTGCTTAAGAAGCTGCAGCGTTTCATCTTTATTATTTAAAATTTCGTTTAAAATTATATTGTTAATCATTTAATAGCCTTCTTTACCGTTCCTTTTGCCTGCGGGAATTGTTCCAGCAGGCGCAGTATTGCATCGGCGGCATCTGTGCTTTCAATCACACCAGACTGCTGCTTTTTTTGTCCTTTGTGCTGATAAGTCAGTGCATAAGAAAACTTATGCACAATTTCTTCAATCTTATGCACAGGGTTATAAGCATTATGCGTTATCGCATAATTTTCCTGTTTTTTTTGAATCAATGCTTGCTCCAAAGTAAACCAGTTGAATTTCTGTACGGTGTACGGCGCTCCCGCCCATAGCTGGAATTTTTATGGCTGTCTGCTTTCATCCCATAATCCAGATCAGACAGCTTCACCACTGTTGGGTATAAGACCCGCTCATTCTGGACAATTCCATTACTGATAAACCTGACCATACAAAAGCCCTGACTGTCCATTAGGCCGACATTTACTGCATAGCGCCCTGTATTCATTTCAAAGTATTTAGCCCCGTCAGGCTGATAATTCAAAATCTCTGATATTACTTTTTTACCGCCCAAAATACCGACCAAATGGCGGTTAAACCCAGATGCAAATTGTGAAATCGGCATGTTATGCGGATTGTATATTTCCATATTCCCCCCTTTACGCAGCATCACCGCATTCATTCATGGTTCTAAATGTTTTTTCTGCCACACTGTACTTAATGACTGGGACAAAATGCATCGCCAGCTGAGACATCCCGCCCATCAATTCAGGCTCGTACAGGCAATAAGCGCGTTTTACGCCTGCATTCAGCAAACGGTCCGCACAGTTTGGACACGGCGCATGATGTCCAAATGAAACAATGTCCCCAGTCGCATCAGGGTCCTGCTTAGGCAGATTCAGCGAAGCGAATAGCAGCGCATGGACATGCGGATTCAATTTGTCGCATACGTGTGATTTCGCCATGTTTGATGAGCCAAAATCGAAGCCAATGGACAGGATTTTGTATTTATCGCCGTATTGTCTGCAGATCAATGCGCCGTCATGATTTCCCCTGTCCGCGTTATCACGCACAGCATCAGCCAGCTCGATAACCTCTTCAAAAGTGTGAAGCTTATTTTTTATGTTTTTTTCCATGTATACGCGGACATCTATTTTCTCCACGCTATACACTGCAGTTTTGGACTCTATTTCGCATTCCCGCACCGCTGACGCAATCTTATGCGTCTGGTACTTAATCATTAGATAGATGCCATCACCTTTAGCATCGGCCAGCCCGCGCAGGATATGAACAGGAATATTCAATTTCTTGGATAAACGGCCAATACGGCCCCCGCCTTTTTTAACGAATCGCTTAAATTTTGGAAACTCTTTGGTGCATTCTGATTCCAGTGCTTCAATATCCAGCTGCGCGCGCTCAATAGCATTGATCAGTTCCACTGACAGGCGATTTTCAGCGACCAGCTTATATAAATCATCACGTTTACGGCCAAGCGAATCAGCAAGCAAAGTCATGCGGCCACGGCGGGCAGCAACCCATTTATTAATGCGCTGGCATCGAAGTACGGCACTTGTATTTTTCATAAATAGCCCCTCAAAACACTTCTATTTCATCAGTGCCGCGTTCTGCCGTTCTATAGCCAGACCAGTCAAAATTCGCAACAATAATGCGGTTTTTCTCAAAAAAACGATCTACAGAACGCGCGCCGATTGCATGAACCAGATCATCAGAATGCAGATTCGTCGTGATAATCGTCGGCAGGCAGCGCTTATAGCGCTCATCAATAATGTTTGCGTATACATCCAGCAGATGCGCATGACCGCTGCTGACCAAGCCAACATCATCAATGCACAAAATGCCCTTTGCGCTGTATCTGCTGACAATCTTCTGCACCGTGTCCGTATTGCCTTTATCCCATGAGGCCGTGATTTCATCTTTCAAAGCCGGCTCACTCAGAAACTGCACAGAAAGCCCGCCTTTCAGCGAAAAATCTGCCTCATCTGCGATATTGGCGGCCATCGAACGGCGCACAACTTCCTGCATCAGTATGCTTGCGAATAAAGTCTTGCCAGTCCCCATATTCCCGCTGAACAAAATGTTCTTGGCATTCCGGCAATCGCCTTTTTTCACTACATCTTTGACATAATTAATAAGCCGCGCCGCTATAAGGCCCTGTTTTTCACTGCGCCCCATATCAACTTTAGAAAACTGCTTCCCCAAATGGTTTTCAGGAATGCCTGCGCTTTTGACCGCCTGCTTATAAAATGCCTTTTCTGCAGGACCTAATTTGCGCTCACGCTTATCTTTGACACAGTGCGGGCAAACAATATCCATATCCGATAAAAATACAGGGACCTCCAACACGGTGTTTTTATGCAAATCACACTTCACATTGACTTTTTTCAGCATCTTGGCGCCGCTGAAACTCTGCTTTTTCACCAATTCCCGATCTTGCTCAGTCTCTTTTTCTGACAGGCATTTAGGGCAGCCCTGTACACTTTCAGCTTTAAACTTCTGGTATTCACCATGCAGCAGGCATGAATGAATCACTCTCTCAGTGTCATATTGCCTCGGCTCCATCTCTAAAAACCCTCATCTTCAAGCGTCTGCTGAAATACAGAATCGACTTGAAAGTTTTCTGCCGGCTTAACGTCAAAAGGATTCATTGATTTTGCAGGCTTTGGCTTGCTTTGCGCCTTGGCAGGCATCTGCATATACACACCCAATGCGCGCAGACGGGCAACGTGTTTAGCGTACTGGGCAGGCGTGTTTTTAATGCCAATCAGGTAAACAACAAAGTTTTTAATACGCTGTGATTCGCTCACATTCCCGTATTTTTCATGGCCCTGATTGAAGTCAATCAGAAAGTTATCCAGCTGCTGCTGACTGACTAAGAATGTTTGCATTCCTGCCATGCATAGGCGGGCTTTGAAATCAGGATTGTCCATCTGCAGATGCCAGCGCTTTAAAAGATCGACCCTGCCTGCTTCTGGCTTTTTGTCTTCCGCTGAAACTTCACTATTACTATGAATATTAGTATTTCTTGAATCATAGTTATTCTTAGTGTCGGGTTTTCCGCTTACGGGTTTTCCGTTTGCGGACTGGTTCACGTTTCCATTGTTCTGATCACTCACAGCGCTATCTCCATCAATTGCCAATGAAAGCTGAGGCGAATCCTCCTGCTCTTCTTTACCCTTCATTCCCGCCATGTCCAGCTCGGCCAGCACTTCACCTGTGCTTTGCTCATAGACCTGATACACCACACGGCTGAATTGGCCCTGCACGTCCTTCTGCTGGAATTTACGGATATATCCTGCGGCTATCAGTCGGTCTATCATTCCGCGTATAGCGTCGCGGCCTTCTTTGCTGAACTTCACCAAGGCATTGATGCAAAGAAAATGGTAGTCGGTCCATGACAGGATCTGGCAAAGCAGTCCGCGCTCTGAATGTCTTAAGTTCTTATCCCGCAGCATGCGGTTAGAAATAAGCGTGTATGGATTGGTTTTATCGTGCGGCGCCCTGAAAATATTTTTATGACGGTCAGGCGTACCATCAGACAGCATTTTTTCAATAATGCTGCCGTTAATGAGGCTAGTCATGTGGATGAATCCTTTATCGCTTTGCATACCCTAAAATCGGGCGTATTTTTATGTGACGCATATCACACTTTGTTAATATGCGTTAAAGCATGTGCTATTTATGCTGCTTTTAAATCGGCCTCTTTTTTGGCTTCTGCTTGGTCATAAACCCATTCCCAATAGTCAAAAAAGATGGATTCTTCCGATAAAACGCCGTTGGTGTACTGGCTGAAACGGCGGGCAACTTCCAAGGGGACCAAATTCACCCCCTGCATGTATTTACTGATTTTTCCTTGATGGCATTTCAGCACCTGTCCCGCTAGTGTCTGATTTTTAAAATAAACCCGTATTGCGTCACCAAAGGCTTTCACCGCTTGCTTACCCTCTGGCGGCAAACGGTCATACATGATGGTTTCTTTTGAGGCTCTTTTTGAGGCTTTCATAATCACCCTATGCACTAATGCAAATAATTATACTTTTACGCATAGAATATTATTCGTAAACGCATAAAGTGACAAGCTAAATATTTACACGCCGTAACCTTAGCCAATTGTTTAATATGCGCAATATTGCATAATGTCCTTGTTTTATATGTGATATTGCATTTTTTTTAAGAATTTAAACAAGGATTGCATAAATGAATAGCGCTCGCACAGCAGCCCAAGATCATGAAGGGAATACACTTCTTGATGATCTGGGCGAAACTGAAAGCCCTGAAAAGCTTTCTCATGAAATAACTTATGCAAAGAAAGGGTATGGGGTTCAAACAACACCGCGCCCACTTGGAGCTGTCCGCCTTGAAATGGCTATGAGTTCCGCAGGGATCAATCAAACGGAACTTGCTCTATTAGCAGGGGTTACACAAACAACGATCAGCAGAATCATCAATGGGGAAACAATCAATTCTAAACATCTGCCGAAAATCGCCTTAGCATTGAATAAAGGGGTTGACTGGCTTTCTGGCGCAAATACAGCAGAAACTAGCGCAGCGACTATCACGGGCAATAAACTGATTATTGATAAAAACCTGTTCATTTTGGTGCCTCGATATAAGGGATATAAAGATGGGGAAGACGGGCATATCATTGGCCGTGATATTGAAACAGATGACACACGCATGCTGCTGTCCAGCTCAATACCTGAAACTATAGACAAAGACAGCCTGAATTTTTATATCGAAAGTGAACGCGCAATGCATCCGATCATTACTATCGGCGCAACGGTTTATTTTGAAAATAATTGGGTTGCGATTGCCAGCGGGGATATATACGCCGTCCGCATAGGCAGCCAGATCACAGCGCGCAATTTATTCACTCAGCCAAACGGCGATATTTTAATGCGTGCTAAAGAATCAGACTTCCCTGATTTCACAATCCCCAATATCGAAGCCAAAAAATATGTACTTGGCAGGATTATATTTGTCACCAATAAATTGTCATAAATCGACTTAAATGGTTATTTCCTAGCAGCCATTATTACATTGAACAATTTTTAACAGAAAAAAACAGCCTTTATACAGGCTGTTTTTTTATGCTCTATCGCATAGCTGGCTTACTTATCGCAATTTTATTATACACTATTGCATAATTTTATGCGTTTATGCATAATGGTTATTCATTAAGCAAATCTAGCCATAGCAAACATGAAAAATATATTAAATTCAGCAACAAACGCCAATGATGTGCAAATCATTGCTCCACAGCAAGAAAACCTTAAAAAAACCCGCAAAAGCAAGTATAGCGCGGTTCAGAAGGTGCTTTTAACAATCCGCGCATTTTCTGTTTTCTTCACTGAAATCGGCCTAACTGCAAAAAAAATCACATTAATCTTTTGCTTTAGCGCATTTCTTACTGTTTCCTGCCTTGGTTTTTGGTTCGGCATCATGCGCGCGCTTGATATTGAGGCCAGCGCACAGGAACAGGTCATGCTTGATTATAAAGTTGAGCTTAAAAATGATGATAAATCAATGATTAAAACCAACCGATTTGATAAGGATTAATCAAAATGAATACTCAATATAACCAATCACAGCAAAGCGCTGTATCAGCTCCTATTGGCAATGAAGCTCCATTCTTGCAACTCACCGCATCAGATGATTGCAAGCCGTCTTTAAGCCACGGTATCGCCGTGCTGGATGCGATTAAGAATATCAAGCGCGACCTGCTTATTCATGGCGGTGTAAACAAATCACGGCGCACTGAATCCAATAATGATAAGTTTAATTACAATTACCGAAGTATGGGTGATATTTACAAAGTGATTAATCCGCTTATGGATATGCATAATGTTATCTGCTTCCCGCATACAGAATCTGCTTCCTGCAGTAAATATGTGAATGGAAAAGGCGATATTATGTTCAAGGTTTTTGTATCTATGCGCTTCATATTTGTCAGCACCACAGATGGCTCAAGCTTTGAAGTCTGTGTAATTGGTGAAGCGAATGACCCTAGTGACAAAGCTATCGCCAAAGCGACCACAGCAGCCGAAAAAATCCTGTATGAAAAAACTTTCAATATCACGTCTGAAATTGAAAACGGAACAATTGCAAATCAGCAAAATAAAAGCAGCGTCCAGAAAAAAAGCTGGAACAATAACGGCCAGAAAAAAAGCTGGAACAATAACAGCCAGCAACAACCCGCGCAGAATAACGCACAGCCTCTTGCAGAAATGGCCTCATTGCATGCAAAAAATGCACTGGATGAGCGCCTGCGCAAATACGGGACCACTTTGATTGAATGCATCCAAGCGCGGAATTTAAATTTTAACAGTTTGACCCGTCAGCAGCTGGTACAGATCCAAACTGAGTCCAGCAAGAAATTTAAGAATAAATAACGCAGCCTGCCCGTTTTAAAGCCATCATCTATTGATGGCTTTTTTTATTTTATATACTATGCATTATGTTCATTTAAACATAATGTTCATTTGAACATCTTGTTTATAAAATACTGATAAGGATAAAATGATGACTAAAATTATTTCAGCCACACAGCTTAAAGGCGGCACAGGGAAATCCACAATAACAGCCAATCTGGCAGGGTATCTTGCCATGACAGGCAAAACCGTCCTAATCATTGATGCAGACGGGCCAACACAATACACCGCTTATTCATGGACTGCGCTTTTTTCTCAAAGCGGATTGAAAGAAGCTGATAAGGTCACTGCAGTTAAAGTTCTAACCACAGACGAATTAATTGCGGTCCTGCAGGAAAATGACGGGAAATTTGACTTTATCCTCATTGATTCACCGCCTCGAATGGCCGAAATAATGCGCGCGATTATCTTTGTATCAGATCTTTCGCTTATTCCGTTTAACGTGACAGGACCTGATATTTGGGCGCTGGATGACATGATAGAATTATTAAATGAAGTCAAAGAAGCCAAGCCAGATACTAATTTAAAACTGGTTATTAACGGCTTAAAAGACAAAGCAAACGCATGGCAAACACGCAGTTTAGTTTTAAAAACTTTTGACCTCCCTTACATTCAAACATCACTTTATGAATACGACACATATCAGGCTGTCATTGGCAAGGGCCTGCATGCAGCTGGATACCGTATCCATAAACCAAAAGAGCAATTCACTCAATTTGCAAAAGAAGTTTTAGCAGCAATCAACTAAGGAACTCCCCCATGTCCAATATCGCAATCAAAAAACCAGCAAAAAATGAACCCGCAGCGAACCGCTTCGCTGGCGCCAAGCTCTTTGCATCTGGCGAAACAGAAGCTTTAGAAGACACTGCCCCTGCAGCAACGGCTAAAGAAAAAAAGAACACCGCCACTGCTAAAAAGGATCGGCCTAAGCTAACTCAGCCAAAACTGGAAGAGACAACCCGCGAAAACTTTGATATGCCAATCAGCCAGCGTCAAGAAATGCTTGAACTACTGGTGAACTCTAAAAAGTTCCGCTACAAGCGTGATTTTCTTATTCAGTGTGTAGCAGACGGATTGAAAAAGTACAAAGGACAATAAAATAACAGGGCCGCAAGGCCCTTTATAACAAGTGAGCTTTAAATGAGTAAAATAGCCAAATTATTACCTGAAAATATTTTCAGCAAATTGCTTAAGCCGGCAAAGGATAACGGACGCTTCATTTTAAAACCGCCAACGGCCGCACAGCTTGCATCAGGATTGATTCAAATAAACAATTCGCGGTATGACACGCGAACCATCAATAAATTATTCAGAAATACAGATTTTAATCTTATAGATCCAGACAGCGCACCAATGGAACAGATCAGCAAAATGTGCGTTTTGGCTCATCAGCGGAAGTTTATACCTGTATTTTTTGCATCTGAATGCAGTGAAAATAGCTTTAATTCGCTCTCATTTGGCGTATTTGAATCATCCAATCCAAGCGGTATAGAATTGAATCTTTTTGCCTTTGCATCCAAACAGCGCGATATTATGGACATTGAAGACAATATGGAGGCAAGGGACTCATACAACAATAATGTTGTGGATAAATTAAATGACCTCTTTGCAATTCATGGCGGCGTCAACTATTCAATCATATACACCATCCAAATTAATGAAGAAAAAGAGCCAATTGAACTGCCAGAAAATAAGTAAAATTTAAGCTTATTTTTTACTCAAATCAAGATCAAAAAACATGCTGAAAAACTCACTGCAAAAATGGCATGTTTTATTTTAAGGTTTTTCATTTTTTCAATAACATATTCAATAAGTTATAACACTCCCAAGACAAGGTTTTGTCTTGGGAGTGTTTTTTTACTGTCTTTTTTTAAAGCAATTTAAGCTCATTTTTTAACATGATAATTCACATATTGTTTTAAGTGAAAACAAAGAATCTATAAAAAAAGTTTTCAGCTGGACAGGACTTGCTGCGCCGTGCCATTTTCTGGTTAAAAGTTTAAATTCAAAAGCGCTGCATGTTCTGTCAGCATCCAAGCGAACGACGAAAAAAGATACACAAACAGCCTCAACCAAGCGCGGAAGGATGGCACAAATGCAAAAATCGAATCAGTGTATATGTGTGTGCGTTTTAGATAATATTTTTAATTTTTTTTGTTTTAAGGTTTTCCGTTTTTTTAATAACATAATCAATAATTTACAAAACTCCCAAGACAAGGTTTTGTCTTGAGTGTGTTTTTTATGCAGCTAAAATTCAAGTGTTTTCGTGATGGCAATTACCGCGAAAGCCGTGCTATTCAAGGCTTTTCGCCAAGACAAAAAGCTGTCTTAGATATCCACAGTTTTAAATTTAAAAAAAACAGCTGCTTACAAAGACAGGATTTTAAATCCAAGACAGAAAAATAGTCTCAAGACAAAAACACTCACTTTTTTGTCTTAAAAACTAGATTTTGTCTTGAAAAAGTATTATTGTCTTTCAATCTTAAAAATATACAGCCAACCTTATACGGTGCGCGGCATACAGCCCGTCCGAAGGAATAAAAAATGCAGGATTCTAAAAGCCAAACGGGGTTTAAAGTTTTTGATGCCATGATGGGCAGCGGAAAAACCACAGCCATTATTGAAAGCATCCGCAATGCGGACCATGCTCAGAATTTTCTATATATCACTCCCCTGCTGGATGAATGTCACCGCATATCAGGTACTAAATACGATCCAGAAGATTCGTTTAAGCGCCCGCTGATCGCCACGCATGATGATACAAGTGTGCATTATCAATATGAAGATTCGCCACTTAAGAACAGAAGATTCAAACACCCCAGCTACAAAGGCGGGAATAAAGCTGAAAGTCTGCAGTACCTGATTAAAAACCGCGAAAATATTGTCAGCACGCACCAGCTATTTATGAACCTGTCCCCGTCCATGCTGAATGAAGCAAAGGACTATATTCTAATCATTGACGAAACAATTCAGGTCTATGACGTATATTCTGAATATACGTCCACTGAACTTGAAGCCTTATTTCGTCTGGGCTGGATTAAGATAGATGATGACAATGTAACGCTGCGCTTTCAGCGCGGAAACTTTGGCGATAACGGCGGCGACCCGACTGGGACTAAATACGAAACATTGGCGACCATGTGCGATTTGGGCCAGCTGCTCTATGTGGACCAGAAATTAATCGTCTGGGAACTCAGCATAGATACCCTGACCGCGTTTAAGGAGGTCTGGATTGCGACGTATATGTTTGACGGATCTCAGATGTCCGCTTATCTCAGCTCATACGGCGTTAAGTGTGAAATGATTCGTTTCGGTACAAAACCATCTGAAATAGCGCATCTCATTAATCTGTCAGATGATAAATTTATCAACTCGATTGGTGAAAAAACCACGGCGCTTAGTTCCAGCCAGTACAAGTCAAATAAAAAAGCCGTCTGTGACCAGCTTTCAAAAAATTTAGACAATTTCTTCCGAAATAAGTGCAAATCAAAGAAAAATGACCGCATCTGGACGTCATTCAAAGAAGGATGCACGGCCATTGCTGGTACGCGCTATCGTGACGAATGGCTGGCATTCAACACCAAGGCGACTAACGACTATAAAGATCGTAAAAATGTTGCCTACCTCCTCAACCTGTACCCGAATCCAATGGTTGTTAAAGCCTCGGCAATGAAAGGCTTCCCCGTAAAAGAGGATATTTTTGCACTCTCTGAAATGGTGCAATGGATTTGGCGCTCAGCCATCCGTGAAGGCCATCAAATTAATGTTTATGTTCCTAGTTCACGCATGCGCACGCTGCTTAAGCGCTGGCTGAATGATGAGTTTGAACTAAGCGCCATGCCCACTGAACAATTAATGCTTGATTGCGTGTAAAACTATACAGAATGCTCTGTATGCGTTTTTCATATGCGCCATTGCATACTTTAGCCTATGTAAAATAAAGCGCCTCTTAGGACCTCTGAGGCGCACACAAAGCAAAGTACCGACATCTTAAAACTTTATGCATAATTGAACGCATAAAATGATAAAAGGGCGATTTCAAGTACACAAACTGTACAGTTATTGCATAAACGGTATTTACTGCATTGATTTATTTCTATAAAATGCAGATTCCTTTCAAAGATTATCCTTATCAGAATTTCTGCGAAAGTTGCCCGCATCGCTATGGCTAGTCATGCGGGCATAATTTTGTCTGCATTTTATCCATTCCCTGAATACTTTTTTAAATTGATCGTTTAAGATCAAATAATTACTGTATAAAACGGGGAATATAATGAAAAAATCAATCTGCATGCTGTCCGCAGCGCTCTTTATTTCATGTTCAGCACTGGCCGAACTTCCAAAAATTGACACTTCACTGCTCAAGCCCAGCGATTTAAGCAAAGAATACTGTGAAAAAAATGCAGATCTGATCGGCTATTTGACGGTAATGAATGGAACATGCAATTTCACAATGGGTAAACGTCAAAACAATCAAATTGGCGGCATTAATAAAGTCTGCATCAATAAACTGGGGCAGGACCGCATCTATGACGTAACTCTGGCAGGCATGCAGGCCGCGCAAAGCGATTTAGAAAATTATGAGCGCAAATCAGTCTGCCAAGGTATTCGCAAAAGCTATAAAGATTTTTATAATTAACTGTAAAAACAATAATTTATTTAAATATGCATATCTGCATTAATTTATGCTTTCATGCATGAAAAAAGTGAACCGTCGTACAGATTGTTCACTTTTTTTCATTTGCGTTCTGGATCTGGATTTTATTCTAATATTTCGGCAATTCTCAGCACTTGCACGCTGCTGACGCCCGTTTCCAAAGCATCTTGAATAGCCGCATAGTGCGGATTTCTAGGGTCATAGCCCAGCATAGCCCGCTGGTTGGTCTTTGTGATGGTCATTGGCTTGTTATAGCAGCCGCGCTTGAAGCGGCCGACTATCAGCCCTATGTCTGGATATGCACCCGTATCAGTGCGGAAATCTTCAACACCTTCATACTGCAGTCCGCTTTCATTCGCTAAAATTTCGGTAATGTTTGGCATTGTTTTATCCCGCCGTTAAAACCCGCATTACGCGGTCTTTTAATATTTACACCGCATATAGGTCTACTTGATACGGCGCACAGACTCTCACATAGTTAAATTCATTATTAGATTGAATTGTGAAGCTAACTGTTCCCGCAGGGGTTTCATTATTGACTGTATAATTGACAGTTTCCCACGGACCTTGCGCGTCTCTTGAGATACTCACATTCAGAATTTTATTTTTCGCATCAGCCAGCAGCTTCGCCAAACTGATAGGCGGTACAGGCGTCAGCCTCACATAAATTGAAGCAAACTCAAAGTTCTGGCATATCAATTCTACCCCTGCCTTAATCCGCAGGACCTGAACACTCGGCAGGCCAGCATCCAGCGCATCGGCTATGGCCGCATAAGCGGGGTTTTCAGGATCATAGCCCAGCATAGCCCGCTGATTGGCCTTTGTGATGGTCATTGGCTTGTTGTAGCAGCCGCGCTTAAATACGCCTGTAATAGCGCCAATATTTGGATAAGAGCCAGTTTTAGAGCTGGCATCTTCTACACCTGAATATTGCAGCCCGCTCTCATTCGCTAAAATTTCGGTAATGTTCGGCATTGCCTTCACTCACAGTAAAATATGGCTCATTGTGAAGGATCTGGCAGGCGCCTTTTGCGCCGTATTCCAGATAAAAAAACCCGCATTAAGCGGGCTTTCTTCCAATCATTAAGGCAGGACGGACCATGCCTTTTTAAACAGCGCTTGGCGCTCTTCCAGCCCATTTTTACCGCCATTAACAATGACACAGGACTGATTGAAATCGCCCTTATTGACTGCGCCGCTGCAGGAATTTCGCGACCAAAACCATAGCGCAGATTTTACTGAATATTCAGGTTTAACGATAAGTTCAGGACTCTTAAGCAAGGTATCCCCTGCACCTATGCCAATACTGCAAAGCTTGTAATTATCACGGCCAGTCAAATGCATTGGACCGCCGCCACGGTAATTAAATCCGTCATCATTATCTTTGCTGTTACCCATACGGCCGCCGTAAACAGTATTGGCGATAGCAGCAGGGCCACGGGCCGCAATTGCCTGTGCGCTCTGTGCTGTTTTAAAATATTTAGGGAATACTTTCAGCAGGCGCTCTGCCCGATAGTTCATATTTTCGCGCAATTCACTGAACCCTGACGATTCATGCAGAACATTGGCTAGAAAGCCGCACAGATCGGCTTTGGTTTTGACATGATACGTTGCGACGGCCGCATTAATCATAACTGCAAAACCAGAAACAGCCTTAGAATGCAGGCGTTTCAGCATTTCATCCGTCAGCTGGGGCGCTGGCAGAAGTGAATTGAAGCCAGACATTGAACCGCCGCCAAAATCCCCATCAATGGCACCGAAATATACGCGCTGTTCAGCCAGAATCCCCTGAATTTCACGGGCCTGTTTTTTGAATTGTTTGGTCTTTTCTTTCAGGTCCAATACGGCGCTATAGCTAATCCATCCGATTTGCCCGTCTATTGCGCCGCCGTATAAACCCGCCGTTTTCAGAATCTTTTGAATCTCTTTTAATGCGTCTTTTTGGTTCATGGATCGCTTTTCCTGTTAAACACGTTTACTGTATTTAACAGGAATAAAAATGCCTGATTTGTCAGGATTCCAGCTAATAGCGCGCTGCCTAAGAGCAATGCCGCCGTGTATGACTCAATCGCAATAAATGCACCGATCAGGACCACGCACACAATAATCCAATTGCGCTTGCATGAAGATGACGTATCAATAACTTTGTCAGAAACAAAAACCACTGCAATCGCAGACAGCGCAATTGCTAAACCGATGATTACATGAAGTGTCATAGCTTATTCCTCCCGATCATCAAAGCTCTTATTGATCTGGTCTATATCCGATTGATTAACCGATAGACGCAGCGAAGCAGCCTTAATGGCAGCAGCGTGAATAAGATGCGCGATTGCAGGAAATACAAAAGATACGGCGGCGACCCATAGCAGAATGATTGGCCCAATATCTTTTTTTGTTGAAATGTAATAAATAAAAGCCAAGCTCCCGCCAGCAATAGACAGCAGAAGCTTTATCCATTTTGGATAAGGACGTGGCCCGTATTTAGGCGTTGGATAAAAAACCCCGACAATTGAACCGATAACCAGAAAAACCAGACTTGCCAAGATCAGCATGAAATAGCTGTACGTCACTGCAAAACTGCGCAGTGAGTCATTACTCAATACATGACCATGCATAGCGCTTGTCTGCGCTAAACGTGTACTGCCAGCCTGTGCCAAATCAGCTGCCAAAGGCATCGCCACCATTAGAAAATATCCGATAGCCTTTGACACAATCCCTAGTTTTTCAATCATCATATTCGCCTGCCGTTAAAACACTCTTAGATTTTTTTAGAAATATTCTCTAAATGCGTTTGAATGTTTAAAAGCATTTGAACATGGTTTTCATTTTGCAATTTTTTGATTTTCCAGCCTCCTTTGCTGTAAAAATCCCCTATCACCCAATATGGCAATTTCATTGCGTCATGCAAATTTACGCCTGAATCAATACTGAACTGCTGCAGCTCCTCCCAGTGCAATTGATAGCAGCTCTTGGGCGTATCCTGTGAATGCATGATCTGGCCGAAATCGGCACGGCGCATCATCTGTACCTCTTTTGTCTATTTTTTCCAGAACAATGCCATTATCAAATGCAATATTGACCAGATGCTGCTGCTGGCCCTGCAGATCTAAAAATTCATCATATATTTCATTAAATTCAAAGGCTGAAAAACCCTTAATAGTTTCTATCCTGTTGTGAATGACATTGGCCGTAAAATCCAGCGTCGAAGGCGTATCCAGCGGCGGCAGACGCTCATCAAGCCCTATTGTTAGCCCCATTTCACCCAGCATCCAGTCTTCTGTCGTTTCACAGCCGATTTCTAGCGCCGTAACCTCCAAGCCTGTTAAGTGCCGCACCGTCATATCCATTTTTTCTGACTTAACACGCTCTTTGCTGAAATCATTCAGGGCTTTAGATATGTAGTCAGCTGGATTAGTTTTCCCGCGCAGGGCGTTACGGTCTTGCGTCAAATCTAGATACACCAGCAAATGACAATAGCGTTCTTCTGCAGTCATCTTCATGAAATCTATATTAGGCCCCAAAATAGAACTTAAAAACGCTGTTAGCTGGGACTCATAGTGCGATTTATTCAGCTTTGCAATGGTGAGAAGTGAACCTACTGTTGCATCAGTAAATGAGCGGCGCTGATTGGCAATTTCTATAATTGGATATGACATGCTGATCATCCATAAATTTGATTGATATTTTCCGCATCCCAAGCGGTGCGGGATAAGAAGCTGGCCTGCACTTGAAGAGCCATTCGATTTCCTTCGCTATCCATTGGCACCGCAATGGGCGCAGAAAGGCTATTTAAGATCATCGGCGCATATTTCTTGCCGCCGTGATAAAGCGCCAGATACGGCGGTATAATTGACGGGAATAACGATTGAAGGTTTTTATTTTCTGCAACACTGGCAATCAAACTGCCATTTTCCAACTTTTCAGGAAGGGTCCAGCGCATCAAAAGCCTGATTTGATTTTCAACTTCAAATTTAGCGTTTTCCCATGCCTCAAAATACAGGGTCATATTCATTGAAAATGGCGCGCTGGAAACAAAGATCTGGGTCGAATTAGTTTTTGTTAAATTGCTTCGGCCTTCAAATATATTCATAGCTTCCTGTTTATCTGCAGAAAGCTCTGTACCAAAAACACCGCCCAAAACACTTGATGCTGTATTTGTCCAGTCGCCAGACTGCAGCATGCCGATTAGAGTGGGCAGGCGCTGTTCTGGATTTGAGTTTTCAAAGGGCGTGGAATACTGGGATTCCAAATGGACTTCTCCCTCACTAGCCACAGCGACTACCTGTTCATCACTGTCTATCAGCGCACCTTCTTTATCACACTTCCGTATACGCGCCTGATAGACGTCGCTGAGCTTTCCAAAATTAGACGGATTTTTATATTGCTTCTCAGCCTTTGTCTTATTGGATACAACGTCTTCAACTTTTACAGGATTATAAGCCATAAAAAACCCCCTATTTATCAGGGGTAGTTTGAATGACTTTAAAAACGCTCTATTCGCCGTTTTCCAGCTTAATCGGCATGAGTACGGCGTCATATCCCAGATTGCTGTAAAACTTCACTACAGGTTCAAGCGCCAAGTTATAGCTTATTTTCCACTCTAGGCACTTCTGATCTTTGATCGGCATAAATAGCCAGCTATGCTTAGAATCTGCATCCCCCTTCTTGTAGAAATGGCAGAAATGGCCGTTAATAAAAAACATATGGATAGCGCCGTGGCTTTCCCCAAGTGCGCGCAGCTCCCGTTCATTCTCTAAATCGTGCCCTCTGGTTCTAAGTCGCATATCACACCTAAATAAACAAGTTGTTCATTTGAACACTATGTTCATTTAAACATAAATAAAAAAGGGCATTGCGCCCTTATTCCATGTCTTCCGATACTGGCTCTGGGTTGACTGGCGGGGTATTTCCGCCAATCAGGCGAAAGCGTTCAGCATCGGCCTCAGCTTGACTGCTAAACGCTTTTAAGCCCACCCAGTTCATGCGGTTTTTGTCCTTAAAGAATCCAACTTCCCAGAAGTTGCCTGCGGGCCATACCTCAAATTTCATTTATTCTCTCAGCCTCAGAAATAGTATTAAGATTAGCCTTACTTATTAACACGGTCGACTTTAATCTCAAAAACCCCTAAAGGTTTATGACATTCAGCGCAATAACATGTTTTACCTTCTTTATATGTGATCGTGTCATGCATTTCCCCGTTATAAGTTTCTTCACCATCAAATCTATAGCGATAAACATAACAGCCTGATACAGTCCCTTTTCTATAAAATTCATCATGACCACATGCAGGGCATTTCTCGATTAGCTTCTGATCTTTTCCCACTTTCACATCCTCTTTAGCCCCATTGAATTGTTTAAATGAACAATATGTTCATTTAAACACATTGTTCATTTAGACAATATGCGCCGTACTTAAAAACGGGCAAATCTGGCACAGTGCTTATTGCGATTCCGCTGATATTTTCGTTTAATGGACTGGCAGCGGAATTACAAACAGACCCATTAATTCAACTGTAAATTGCCTCAAAAAACCCGTTCGCACCTCAGAAGGCGCGCGGGTTTTTATTTGAAATCCTATTTTAAATTTCTTGCTTCATCTAATCTGCTTGGGTGATTCGCTTCAATCTTTGACAAAGCATATTGAATATACTGCTCAGCGCTTCTAATTTCAGATTTAACGCCAGAAATCTTGCGCTGCATGTCGCGGGTCAAATTCTTATTTTTAAATGAATCTAGAAAAGTATTGCCGCTATTAATTCGATTTTTCTGATTTTGAATAGCGGCCATCGTGCCATCAGCGCTGATCTGAAACGGCATGAATTTAGATCCTATGCATGACTGATCAATAATTTCCGTATTGCTATGCCTATCCATCTTATACCCATGATAAGCAATCTTAGTGCGGTCATGCGGCTGCAGCCGAATCCATCTAAAACAGCATGAACATGTCTGATAATTGCTGTGATCTTTTGGTAAGCGCTCAACCAGTTCCACGCTGCGGCGTATGTCGTCCAGCAGTTCAGCTTCCAAAATCAAGCTTTTGCAAAAGTTTAAATATTCTGATTCTGGCTGTGCTTTCAGCAGCTCTTCAACACGCTTCAAAGGGTATTCAGTAATACCAAAAGAATCGTATAAAACAGATGCATCAATATTTTGCTTTAAGGACATTGTGCTTTTTATTAATTCACTGCGTACATCATGTGTTTTTTGGGCGCGCTTTACAGCCTTAAAAACATTTTCAAAGATAGGGGAAAACAGACTAAAAAAGCGGGACTTCTGCAGCGGCAGCAAACCTGTAAGCTCTGATTGCTCTAAAAGTAATTTTGCCTTAATTGCATTGATTAAAATTTTATCATGAGACTTTCGCTTTGAGCTTTCCACTGCAATTTTATAGGTTTCAGGCACATTCAGCTCAAGCCATTCGATAATCTCACGCTCTACAGCGATAAATGATTCATCACCCTCTAAAGTAGGCCATAGTTTCGGCTGAATCATTGCATCCATATCAATTTCTGAAATATCAGTATTAAATGAATATGCAATTAAAATAGTATTTTGCTCCATGTGAACCCCTTGGCAATTCTATTAAGATTTAGTTTTATTTAAATGTAATGCATCATCAACATGATAGACCATTAGGGATTCACCAGCTTCCATTTGACTATCTATGAACATTTCAATCTCAGATTCTTTTTCAAAATAAATGCTGTCACGGCACATATTTCCAGACACATCATATTGAAATGCATAAAATTTAAAGTCTTTCCCGCGTGGCAATCTAAACATTTTTTAATCTCAATAATTATGAACACTTTGTTCATTTGAACATTTTGTTCATTTGTTGTCAATGCGTATTACCCATCAATAAAAAGCCCGCATATAGCGGGCTTTTTACAGGGCAGGGGACTTAGCTTAAAGCTGCCTCAGCACGGTCTGCCGCCAGCTCTTCCAGAATGACTGCGAAAGCCTCTGAATGTACGGCGTTTCCGCACTTCTGGCGCGCTTGTTTAACCTCTGACAGTGTAGGGATATGCTCACCATCAAAAACAATGGCTGGAATGAGTTTTTCACCATTCTTAAGGGCCTGTTCATAGCGTTTTCGGCCGTGGACCACATTGAAATTATTGCCCTGCTCAATAACGACAATCGGCTCACGCAGCGTCGGTTTAGCATCTTTACTGCCATCATCCAGATTATCGAGTTTTAAGCGTTTAATCGGCAGCAGATCAAAACTGCCGTCATTCAGCCATGAATCCAGCATTGCGCCCTGTATGCTGTCAAACATTGCCGTATGGCCGCCGTAAATTTTCGCCTTAAAGTCTTCTAGGCTCAGATCATGCACGGCGCTTACGCCATTAAAATTTTCATCATAATGCGAACGGTACAGCTCCACGGCTTGCGTTTTATTGTCCACCCCTATAATGACCTTGTGTTCATCAAAGCGTCCATTACGGTCATTCTGGCTGATTACATACACACGCCCGTCAAAATCATGCGGCACATCAGATGCAATGAAAATATCAAGCTCATCCCCATCTGCGCCCAGCGTGGTTTCAATAAAGCCATAATGCGCGGTCATCTGGGTTTCCCATGCATTCCCAGCCTCATCGGTTCCAGAACGGATACTGCCGATAGGATTTTCAATCGCAATGCTTAAGCCGGCAATATTCACTTTTGCCGTTTTATAGTCATTTGCAATCAGCTGCTGCTGTGTCGGGTTTTCACCCTCATTCAGCTGACTGGTTGCCGCACCTTGAGCAATAGCATCCGTAATCTGGATAACATTCACAGTATTCGCGGCCGCAGCCAGATCATCGGGATTCAGTTCAGGATCTGCCTTAAGCTCGGCCATGTATTCCAGTTTATTTTCAGTTTTCACAATAAATGCATTAATGAAATCGACACAATCCTGAATGAAAATGCCGTTTTCTGTCACGCACTGAATGAACTTGGGACCCTGATAAATCTCAATATCAAAGGTGTATAAGCGGCGCTGATTGATGCGGACTTGGAACTCTTCATCAGCATTGCTGTAAATGCCTTTTTCGCCAATAATCCAGCCCTTTTCTACCAGCTGGCTTTTCAGATAGTTCGCGCATGCTTGAGTCGCATCAGAAGAGTTGCTTGAGTCCAGCATGCCAGACTGCATCTCTTCATCTTCAAGCTCTTTTTGAACATCAGCAAAGAAATCGTCATAAGCAGCACTTTCATCGTAAAGCTCTGGTGTACCGCCAAAGATCGAATCAAGCAGCGCCTGATTTTCAGATGCCTTTTTTAGAATTTCTTTAGTACGGATGACACGGAATAGCTCATCAAAAGCAGCATTCACCGTTTCACGCTCTTTGCCCTGCGGATATGCCACTTCACCTATACGGCCATTGCCGCCCTGTGTCGCATAAGCCAAGTAATCATTTTTACGGCCTTGCTCTGCCAGACGGTCCTGCAGATACGCTGAGAATGCGCGTGCGGCCATTTCATAATCCTTGGCCCAATAGGATTTCTTGCCGCCACCATCCAAAAACATAGCGCTGCGCTTAAATTGTGACGTGCTTTTAGCGCCTGTCAGCGGCATTTCCACTTCACCATCAGTATTAACAGGAACATCCTGTACAGAAAAATGACGTTGAAGCAAGTAATCACCTAAATGACGCTCTGCCACATTGCGCACATTCATCCGCTCATTCCTGCGCTGGAAATCCTCTGCCCAGTTTTGAAAGCGGATTGAAAGCTCAGCCAATGACAGTGCATTTGCTTCGTCCATTGATAGATTGAGCAAACGTGGCATTTGCTGAGCATTTTGATTAATCCATTCTATCGTGCGTTCAGTTTGCGTTTCCAAAGACAGGTCTACATACTGCGATTTATATGCAAATAGGTCCTTGCGTACTGTCAGCGCCTCATTCAACCCCTCAAAAGCAGCGCGCAGCTCTTCATCCTGAATCTGATTATAATCGGTACTTGCAAAGAAGCGGATGTCTTTGCCAGTTTCACCGATTAAATCAGCAATCAGGTTATCAATTGCATGGAAATATTCATGGCCCAATGAGCCGCCGCCTTTCATCTTAGTAATGTTAATGACTTTGGTTGATGACTCATAATGCGCCAAGGCGCCGCCTTTCCCGCGTGCGCCAAAGGCAAGCGCCAAATTTCCGCCCAGACCTAAATGCTTGGCATCAATGCCCAGCACATCCGACATATCCAGCATAGCTTCGGCCGTGGCCTTCATATGAAATTCAGCGCTTGATTTGTCTTTTAGGACCCAATTGCCTGATTGAATACCACGGAATCCGAAAATTTCCTCAAGCTGTTTAGATGACTGCAGATCTATTTCTGTACCGCCTGTACGTTCAATATCTGACGCATGTTCCAGCTGGAAGGTCGCCTTTTTCGGCTTAACTTCCTTGCCCTCTTCATCCTTCACTTTAGGTTCCAGATTTGCCCAGTCCCATGTTGCGCCCTTGGATTCGTGATAGGTATCAGGATTTTTATTTCTTCTGCATTCAGACAATGCTTTATTGCCTGTCTTAAATATCCATGAACGGAAACTTTCACCTAGTTCAGCCATACAGCGATTTTCTAGGATGCCAGCAGGCCCGTATGAATCCGCAATCGCAGGGTTTTTATAGTATTCAATTGCATATTTCGGCCGCAAACACATCTTACCAATGCTAACCAGTGCATCTTCTATATCTTCATAAGATCTGCATTTTTCCAATGTTTCACGCAACACAGAAATGCCACGTACATAGTTGCGCATGCTGTCTGAATTGGTCGGGACTAAAGGCTCTTTACCTACCGCCGTATAAACCCGCTTAATCAGATAGGCCACATTTGACGGCATACCCGCTTCACGCAAGCCCGCCCAATCCACAACACCAAAGACATTTGCTTTATTCACCAGCGACTGCGCCAGACGCATATCTTTTTCAATTTCCTGCCAGTCAATATCATTGATATTGACGTTACGGCCTTCTTTTTTCGCATCGGCAAACGTGGCTGACAGGAATTTCCGCGCGCCAGCGATGTACGCCGTATCACGCCAGCGGTAATTTTCATCTGTTGTTGTATCGGATAAGCCATCTGGATTTAAAGCAGCCGCAGTATTATCTGCAGCCGCTGCAACTTGGCCGCCCAATTCAATAATAATGGCATTGATACGGCGCGGGACGCGCACTTTATTTAATCCAGTTAGTTCGCCTGATTTCACCTGTTCAACTAGGGCATTCAGTTCACGCGCAAGTTTTAATTTATTCATGATTTTTGCTCTTAGTTGAATGATTTAGCATTGTTTAAAGCTGCCGCCGTATAAGCATTCACAGCCTGCTCAAAAAGGTCTGTTAGCGCTTCATCTAGGTTTTCACCGATCTGCTCTAATTTGTCGCCTGTCGCATCCGCCAGCATGTCTGCAGTACCCGCGATAACCGCATTCAAAAATTGTTCATTTTCGGACGGCTCAGGGCTAACATTGTTCATTTGAACATTTTGTTCATCTTGTTCATTTTTGGCGATATACATGTTTAAAACCTCTGCATCATCGCCATTCGCCCCATCTAGCATGCTGTTGACATTTATTTGATCGTTTTCTATACTGACATCAAGCTGGCAGTTTGCTAAGCGGGTCAGTTTAGCAAGTTCATCTTGTGACACTCCTGCCGTTGGAAAAACTGCTGTAGAAAGCCCGTCTAAAAGCGGGCTTTTTGCATTTTTAGCCATACCCAATAGCGATACTAAATCGCCATGAATTGTATGGTCATAATGGTAATGGCCTTTATCATCTTCACGCACAACGAATCGCGCAATTAAAGATTCACCATTTAATAAAAATGCTGAATGCAGGAAGTGATAGGCTTTAATGTTTTGCTCTTCCTCTGGGTTATACGGCGGACGTTCATCATATTTAACAGCATTTTCCAGAAGCTCTTTAAGCGCAGAAATCGCCTGTAATTTACGAACATCGGCAGAAAACTTAATAATTTTTTTAGTGCCGTTTTTGCGAACTTCCACCTCAGCACCAAGAGCAGGGCATGGATAGCTTTTTCCAGTCATTTCAAGCATTGCCTGCTTAACTGCTTTACGAATCGCTGCTGTATCATTAGGGTCGCCAAATTCAGCGCCAGTGACTTGCGGTACTTCTGGGATTTGAAGCGTATCAATCAGACTATCAACATCATCGAACTGCATAGACCGCAGTAAGAAATCAGTCATTAGGCCATTTTCAGATGTGAAATTCAGGCTTTCGGCTTCACCTTCTGCAGTTCGGCTGGCGGCAATTACACCTGTATCGGTCATGGAAATTTTACCCATGCCTTTGCCTTTCAGCTGCGCAATAAACGCCTGATCATCTTTTGTCAGCAAGTTGAATGCATACTGCAGGGCCATATCCTGATCCTCAGCATCATTGATTTTCTGCGCAAGTTCTTCTGGCGTTAAGCTCAAATCATCCTGATATGAAAAACCAACCTCTTTAAGTTCTAAAGTCATGCCGACAATGTTGCCGCCGCCGCCTTTTTGAACATAATCAAAGCTTAGACTTAAGCCGTTTTTAGAAAGGGTTTTGTGCTTTTCGCCATCCCAGCCTAGTTCCCGCAGCGCATTGCGAACGGCGATAATACGGCTCTGGAACATTGAATCCAGATGGTCTTGATAATGTTCTAAAACCTCACCATTGCTAAGGATCTTTTGATAGTTTTCCGCAGCGGTCGGGTTAAAGTCATCTGAATAAAATTCTGCATTGTCCGCGTTACCAGTTTTGTTACCAGTATCGTCGGGATTGTTACCAGCGGCAGCCGCCATTGCTGATTCAGCATCCAGACGTTTGCGCTCTGATTCAGCATCAATTTCATGCTGAACATCCTGAATTTGGCCGTCAAGCTGACTCATTTCACTTTGACCTGATTCTAATTGTGTGACCAGCTCATTCAGCAGCAATTCATCACGGTTTTTCATCATTTGAGCACGCTTGAAGCGGTCATGATTTTGCGCCAGAAGTTTAAATATACGGCCCGCAATCATAGGGTATTTTTTTGCATCCACGGCGCGCGGCTGCAGGACAGCAGTGACATCACGCTTATTTAGAATCCATTTCCAGCTTGTAATGATATCCGCGCCTGTCAGCTTGGCAGGGGTCGCATCTGGATTGTTAAACAGGACAGTAAGAGTCTGAGAATCGCTCATTTCAAAGATTGCGCCAACATTCACCACGCCAAGGCGCTTGAACGGCTCAATCAGGGTGACATTTTTGACAAAAAACTCTTCTGTATTTTTGGTGCGCAGCGCCTCAGCCATTTTTTCAATTACACGATCAAGCTGGCTGTTTTTAATAATCATTGCATCCAGCATGGCAAAGCTGCATTGATCATCCAGAATAAAATCTGCAGCCTCTTTTGCAGTCAGCTGCTCAACCAATTGCCCTGATACATCACTGCGGGCCATATCAAGCATGACATTAGCAATTAACCCATTATGAGAAATCAGCGTTTCCCCGTCCCATTGCACTGCGCTGGATGTGCCGACGCTATCCAAAAATTCAACATCGCTCTGCAATAGATACGGCGTTAAATGCGTCGGATTTGCGCCATCCAGAAAGGTTTTAAGCGCATTGTCTGTCAGGTCGCTATGGCTGTGAATTTTGCATGCGAAGCTTGGGGCTAAGTATTTCATACACAGCATTTGAGCCTGCGAATCACTGACTGCGCCGTATACAGCCGCATGATCAAGAAAATAGCCGTTGTCATTCACCAGATTGAATATGCGCCATTGTGCTGAATCTTCTGCGCCGTCGCACATAACCGCCTTAATTTCGCGTTTATAGCCTTTCAGCTTGCCTAGATTGCCATCGCATGAGTCCAGCATTTGACCTGTCGGCGTGGTCAGGCGGATTGTCTGCCCTGTTTTATATTCAGGAATAAAGATATTTGGGTAAATCATGATTAAGCGCCTTATGCGTTCAGCTATTTCCTTTATTTTCGCTGAATTTCAAAAGGCGCTTTTCGGGTTATTCCATGAATGTGCGCAGTACCTGAAAAGTGACAGGGACCAGCAAAACTTCACTGACTGACATTGCATTAAGGGCGTCAAGATTTGAAACAGAAGGGCAGATCAAGAAATTACAATCAATCGGCTTTAAGTCCAATCCGTAATCTTTGGAAAATACCCCTGCATTTAAGCGCATAGCGTATTCAGCAGGCGGGTTCAATGTACCGTCTTCATTCACCATCATTTTCAGCCATAGCAGGATTGAATTGACTATGCGGCCATCACCAGTCTCAATAAAAACCAGCTGGATTTCTGGCAGATTGGTGCCGACTAGGCGGCTGGTCTGGAACATGCCCACTTGAGCCTGTTCAAAATTAAGATTCAGCAGGGGAATTGTGGCCTCAGTGCATAAATATCCCGTCAGGCTGTCCTGCATCATCGGCAAGCTGCTCAGGTTGTTATTCCGATACGGCTTGAACTTAATGAAGTAATTCGCGGCCAGCAGCTGCCCAAGCGCATAGACTTGCTTTAAGATGGCCTGCGCTTCATCCCCGCTATGGCCGAACCAGCGCTTTTGCTTAAACGTCTGATTCAGCTTTTTATCAGTCTGCTTGGCTACAAAGCCGCTAATCGCATTTTTTGTGCTTTTGACGCTGATTTCATTAAATTTGCCGACATTAAACGCCATTTAAATACCCTCATCGTCATTGTTTTCACCTTCCTGCTGGCCGTGATGCGCAGGAACACCGCCTGCCTCTTCCCGCTGGGCCGCTTCTGCCTTTTTCTGGGCTTTATCAATAGAGTCAGCAATGGTCTGCGCTTTAATCTGATCAATACCCATCAGTTCATCCAAGAAATACATATTGGCATCTTTGCACATCCCCAAGTCTTTAATGATCTGGATTGCTGAGGCTGTCAATGTTGCCGTATTGGCGCGGGTATTTTTATTATTCAGCGCCTCGGTTGCCGCTGCGCTGATATCGCTGTAAAACTCGATTTTAAAAGGGAGGTTTTTTTCATCGTATATAACGCCGTATTTATACGCAAAATGCATTATACAGAATTGATTCAGCGTTTCAGTGAGCGCCTGACGAATCAAAACGCTCAATGTGGCAACTTGCGCAGACGTATGAAAAGCGCCGCCATCGCCCAGTCCGCCGCTGATCAGCTCCATCCATCCCACTAGAGACAAATCAAGCCCCAGCGCGCCGATACCGCGCTTCAAATGGGTCATAACCAGATCAAGGCTCATTGGCGCCGTGCGCTGTGTAAAATTGCCCAGCGGGGACAATAGCTGTTTTTCACCATAGACAGGGAAAAGCGTGTAATGCGTTTCATAAATTTCCTTTCCGCCCTGCAGTGCTTTTCTGGTTTTTTCCTGCTGTTTCTGAATCGTTTCCTGCAGGCCCTTTTTATACACACGGCGCGAATCTTCTGGCATCCCTGACATATCCAGCGTTAGCAATTGATGATTAACTGAATCGGCAATTTGCTGGGTATTTAGCGCCGTAAAGTTCAGCGCCCATGAGGTCCAAGGCTCCTCCACCGCCTGCAAAAAAGAGCCGCCCACTGGGGACGGGATAACGCCCACTTTATCCAAATCATCTTCTTGAAGCAGCTGCGGGGTTAGAATATTGTCCATGCGGAACTGCGGCAGCGGCTGTGTGCGCTGCATCTTCATCCGCAAAATTTGATGCGTACTCAATTCAGAAATCTTGCGGATTTCCATATTGTTAATTTCTAAGACATGAAAGCCGACGGTCCTGCCTGCGCGCTCATACGCCTGAATCAGCGGCGGATCTAGCTGCTCATTGCAAATAACATGAGATATGCCGACGCCTGATTTCGGATATACACGCATATAGCCGTCGCCGTGTCCAATGGCATTTCGGCACAGCGTAAAAACATTTTTATTCAATAGGCTCTGCAGATAAGGCGCTTCTTTCATCACCATATTGCGCAATTCATTTGCGCGCTTTCCTTCACCAGTCACTTCGTCAGACGGGTTGATAAAAACAATTTCACCGCGCGACTCATGGCCGCCCAGCGCAGCCGCGACCAGCAGATTTAAGGCCGCATGAATAGTCGGGTCCTGCATCATGACTTTATACGCGGTATAAATAGATTTTCTGTCCCGCCGCTTTAGACCCTCTGTTTCATAAGTCCCTAGCGAATAAGGCTCTAGCCCAGCATAGGCAGCATTAATGTCTTTAAGCCCAGCTGATTCATTCATGCTCTGATTCAGCTGGCGTTCTTGCCATATATTTGAAAGGAAACGCCCGACCTTACTCATTCATGAAGCCCGTCTTAAAATTTATATCAGGCTCTATTTTCAGGCTTTTAAAAATCACCTCTCTGGCGATATTCCAGCAATCAGATGCTTATGCAGATGCTTGGAAATTGAACGCCCAGCACACTAAGCACTGATTTCACAAAACTGACTATTTTTTCAATGACAGCGGCCATAACGCCCTGCATAAAAATCTGAATCGCTTCACGCAGCTCAAAGGATAAACAGCTGAAATCAGGAAACAGCGGCTTTGGAAATTTAATAACGGGCAGCTGGGGAAATTGGATTAATGCAAAGACGTCATCAATACTGAAATCAAGCATTGATACAGCCTGCTGAAATGCTTGAATCTCATCATCGAATTGAGCGGCCAGCTCTCCTGTTTTCTCTGCAATTTTATCCTGAACAATCTGCATGACCATCTGCTGCAGCTGGTCCAGTGTCGGCAGGGCAGGCAGGCTTAGCAAAGCATTGATTTTCAGCTTATTCAGTACACTGCCGATTAAATTGGTGCATATTTCTATCAAGCTGCTGACAGCCATGCTGTAAATGGCTTTCAGGATGGCATTGACTTCAAATGACGGAATATTCAGATCTATATAAATCGGCAACGGTAAAAAGGCGGCCAGCGCATTTTTAAATTCCTGTCCATAATTTTTGAGCGCATCGGCAATCATCGCCCTGACCGCGTTTGCATCCAGCGCAATTAAATCCATGATATTCAGATTCAAATACGGGATCTTAGGCAGCAGCGCAGCCAAGTTAAGGCCCAGCAGATTGACCATCGGCTGTATCATCGCCAGCAGTGTTTTTACAGACAGCATGCTCTGCCAGTATTGAATGATTTGTGAGATTTCATTTGTATACTGGCTGATATCTAAATAAATCGGGCAGGGTATGCCAATTAAGGCGCTAATCTGTTCCAGTGTCGGTAAATCAGGTATTGCGCCGTATAGCTGGCTGACTAATTCGTCATAGCTTGGCGGCGGGAAGGAAATGCAGATCTGAGGCATATTAAACCCCGTTCATGCTGATCTGAGGCGCTGACAGGCTGATTTTAGCCTCAGATAAAATATTGACCTGTACGGCGCTGTGAATATTGACCACTTCTGACCCATCAACCTCAATAGTTTTCGCCTTGGCCGTGATATTCGTCCGCGCCAGCAGCTCAATGTTCTCCTGACGTATACGGCGCGTATCAATGACTGCGCCTTTTCCATGTGAGCGGTATGCCCAGATTACAGGCGCTTCTGGCTGGCCCTGCAGGAAAAAGATATAGCATTCTGCGCCTGCCAGTATCTCGCGCTCTGTGTCTTTATCATCATCGCCCACGGGATAAGCAAAAGTAGCGATAATCCCTTCATCCAGCCCATCCGTCACCGTCGGAATGCTGATTCTGGCCGTGCGCGCCGCAGCGTCATAACTCAAGATCGTTGCCGCCCAATCCCCTAAATACTGCTTATTCATGCTGTCACTACCTCTGCAATCCAGAATTTTGAAGCAGATGCCGTCGCCCCGCCCAGTACGCCCGTATCAAATCGGTGCGCGGCCGTTAAAATTACATATTTTTTTTGATCAATCAGCACCACATTTCCAGCCATCCATTCAGGCGTATATGCCCGCATGATGGTGCCGCGAACGACAAGCACAGTGCTTAAATTTCTAGCGCGGCGCGCATCAATATTGGGATAAAAAGATGCCTGTTTTCCAGCAGACAGGCTGCCTTCAATGGTGCTGCCGTCAGAATTGACTGTTTGATAGTTTGGGATGCTGTGATTCAGCTGGGTCGGGTTTTCAACCCATTGCACATTTACACCCGCAAGTGATGAAACTGGCTCCTGATTCATGATTTGAGACAGGCGCTTAACAATGATTTTGCTGTTTTTGTCGCAAAAAATGACGCATGCCTCTTCTGAACATTTTCGGGCCAGCTCATAAGTCGGCGTGGCGCCCACGGCGCAGAAATAATTTACCAGCGGAACATCTTCTGTGACCTTAAGCTTATTCCCATTGGCCCGCATTGCAGCGCCAATGGATGATTCATTCAAGTATACGGCGCGCGCTGCCGGCTTAATCAAATTTTCACAGCCATTCAGCACAGCAACAACGGCAGCCAATGTCAGCTGCTGATCATCACGGATGATTCCGCTTTGCATTGTCACGCGCTTAATGATCTTCATTTCCAGATAATCATCGCCCACACGTAAAATGCAGCCTTCCCGTAGCTGCTCGTCAATGCTGTCATGCAGAATCGTTTGAAATTCAAGTGATGCAGGAACAGGTACGCAATCCGTTCGGCAAGTGCCGCTGACAAATCGGTCTGTCCCAATCGCCGTGCCATCTGATAAAAATATCCGCATAAATCAATCCAGATCTAAAATAAATGGCGGCTCTACAAAGCTAATTTTCGGCAAATCCATCTTAGCCGCCGCATAAGCGGGCTGAGCCTCTGAAACACTCATGCCGAAGCGCTCAACCCCCAGCGACCCTGTACCCTCCATGCGCTGTGCCTGCATCAGTTCACAATGCGCGCGAATGACTGGCTCTATCACAACCCATTCATTGACAGAAATCAGCTGAGTTTCGTCCATTGGGCTATTAAGGCGGTTGCGCTGTGTGTATGTGCTGTTCCAGCCTGCATAGAAAAGAAAATCCGCAGCCAGTGCGATTTCAATATCTTCTGACGTTAAAGAATAGCCGCACAGCCCCAGCTCTATAGCAAGCTTTTCAGACAGCGTGGCGATTGTTCCCGCCTCGCTGTCTTGATGCTGCCCCTGATCATCAAATGGTTTTAAGTTCATTATAGATTCTTCATTGCGCTCATTAGCGGATTGCCAGACAAGACACTGTTCAGCAGGGACTTGGCTTGCGCGAAAATTTCAGCAGTGCCGTCTGCTGAGCCGATAATTTGTCCAACCGAAGTTGCGGCGCCCAAATTATTCACTAAGCCGTAATAGTTGTATTTCGCATTGGCGGACGCGCGCTGAATGGTGCTGACGCCTTCTGCATCATAATCCAGCGCCTCAAAAGTCATTGTGACATTGGTAATGCGGTGCGCATTGACAAAACGGCCTTTGCGTCCGTCATAAATCCAGCCGTCCGTCGTGCCGCCATTGCTCTGCATAAGCTCACTGAATGCGGTCATTTGCCCCGTGTCGGTTTCAATGATCTGCAGCTGGCTGTCATAGCGGTTTTTCGGCGCGCCTGCGACATGGCCCTGAAAACCGCCTGCTAAGTTAAATTCGGCGCTTTCATTATTGGTAATTACGGGACGGCTGAAATTCACAATCAGCAGGGCAATGCTGGGCATCGCATCTGGAACAAACATGCCGTTGCATTGCAGCATCGGCGCACTTAAGTTCTGCGCCAGAACAGCATCACCTGTGTAATCGTGTAGGGTTTGAATAAAGCTCTGTTTCATGACTATAAAACCTATATGGATTTATAGTCATTTTGCCTTTTTTACAGATCCCGCTTTTTGCGATATTCCTGATTTTTATCCGCCAGTATTCGCATTAAACAGGACCCGAAGCTGGGTCAAGGTAATCAGCTGATCTGCAGGATTGCTGCTGTATACCGATTCTGCAATTTCAGATAAAAAGGCATGTATCCAGATGTAATCCATCGTATCAGCCACAGCGGCCGCAAATATAGTTTGCATGCTGCCGGTTATAGCGCTATAGGCAAGCGCCTGAATATTCGCCGTATATAGCGCATTTGTCGCGGCTTGCGCCGTATCCTGAAAATAAGCCTGCTTCATGGCCGCATAAATCATTTCCCGATTGCTGGCGCTTTCCTCTTCATCCGCAATAGCCAAAGCCAATAAAAATACGTTTGATTTTTCTATTGCAGTCACGTCATAAACTTCCTGCGCATCTTCCGCAGCAAAATCAGGGTTCGGAACTTTCTCTGAAACTATGGTGAATTGATCATCGACCTGATACGGCGGAACAGATGCAGCCGATGGGTCATAATTCGGATTGCTTTGACGCGGCACAGTAATCAGCTGAATTAAGTCTGGGTCACTGGCATAAATCGGGTCATACACCACATCGCCATTGGCTTGAATCTCTGCTGAACGCAAGCCGTCAATATTCCCGCTGGCATCAGCATGGCCGTCATTCCAATAGGTTTTAAACGCCTCAAAAACCGCATCTGCTGTTTCGCCTTTCCATGCCTGAGAATCATAGGCATAGGTGAAATAAAACTCAGCCGCATCCATAATGCCGTCGGTGTAAGTCGGTTCAGGCGTCATATAGCTGTAATTCTGCAGATAGGTTTCACTGCTCTCGGTTGAACCGTCCAGCACCAAGCCGCCATCCAAAGTGCGCTCAGCCCATTCTGGACTGTTTTGCACCAGATCCTGCATAAGCTTCTGCGCAGCGTCCAGATATGTATCAAAGCTTTTGAAAGCGCCCGCTTTAAAAATGTGCGGCTGTGTGCGGCTGATCCCCGCAGGGCCGCTTCTTTTCAGTCCGCCGTCTGAATACTGCCATCCCAAATAGTCAAGCACCGCATTCATTTCAGCTCTGCCTGTGTAAGACACATCCGCGCTGGCTTCTATACGCGCAATAAGCACTGTCGCTGTATCCGCAGTATTCGCCGTGTAATCCGCTGGGACTTTCAGGATCTGTACTGCGCTGGCCGCATTATCAAATGCATAAGCGTCATAATTTGGATGAAGCCGCGCAATTTCATTTGCAACGGCCTGCATTTGCTGATACTTCGCTATAGACATCACAGACAGTGCCAAAGGCGCCAGATTGACCACAGCCAAAGCATAGACTGTATCAACCAAATCCGTTCTGAATCCATTGTATTCAACGGTAAAGCCTACAATGTCAAAAGTTCGAGCCACACCCCAATCCGTGAACGGGATGCGGTCCACGATCAGATCTTCAAAATACTGATAATTTGCCGCAGCATACGCTTTGTATGCCATGCCCATGCCAATATCATCAATATCATCAAAGTCCATGCCAGCCATAATCTTTGACACGATATTTGCAGGCACCAGCTTGGCAATCATCGGCGCAATTTCGCGGATTTTATCTGCATTGACTTCTTGATTAATCGTAATGGCAATACGGGACGTCAAAAATGAATTAATCGTTGGTTCAGTCGTCGCCAAAGCAGGGTATTCATTCGACCGCTCAATGCTGTGATATAGACGGCTGATTTCCCACTGATTGCCCCAGATCATCGTCAGCACAAATTCCAGAAATGCCAGTCCGCGCTTTGAACCAAGTGAACGCCAGTTCGCATAAATCACACGCATGATAATGTCTGAAATTTCGCTTTTACGCAGGACCACTAAGCCATCCTGCTTAGTGAAGCGCTCCACGACGGTTGCGCTGCCAA
Source organism: Acinetobacter sp. ANC 3813 (assembly GCF_002135435.1). GTDB lineage: Bacteria > Pseudomonadota > Gammaproteobacteria > Pseudomonadales > Moraxellaceae > Acinetobacter. Next base: position 44,142 of record NZ_NEGK01000012.1, read on the forward strand.
AATGAGGCATGCCATAGTCGTGAATATTTTTAATCTGCATGCCGTAAAGATCATCAAACAGCTTGATAAATAGGGCCTGCAGCTGTCTTTCCGTATCATCATAAGCAAAAGATGATTTATAAGGCTCTAAAAGGCTTATAGAACTGTCCATCGACTGCCCCCAGATAAACTAGATCGCTGAATATCAATCTCAATCGTGCTGGCATCCATGTAAAGCCAATGGTGCGGCTTGACTGGGTTTTCCTGCAGATCCTCTGTCTCAATACTTAAATTAGATTGACGGTCCTGAAAGGCCAGAACATCACGCTGCAGCAGCTGGCTGATTTCCAGCAAGTTAAAGCCGTTTTGCAGATAGTAGCTGGCTGCAATCTGCTCTTTGCCGTAATGGCTCAGCAATAGCGATTTAATCTGCTCTTTGACCGCATCCACATCATGAACAGGCGAAAGCACGGCATTCACTTTAATTCTGAATTTACGCTCTTCTGCCGGCTTAAATACAATGTTTGAATTGCCGTACAGGCTGTCTGCCTGCGCAATCAAATTGGCAACTTCACCGCAGATCAGCGCATACTCGCCGCTGTTTTTAGGCGTGATGCTGACAAACAAATGGTTAATATTCGCCACACTTGCGCCGTAATGCGTTTCATGAATAGACTCATTCCAGACGTTCAGGAAATATGAGCGCGACATAAAGTTTTTACGGACTAAAAACTCAAAATTACCCAAAAATACGGCGTTATCATCATGCGTCGGATAAGACGCCAGCAGGCGCATCTGATCAATGCTTAGCGGATTCGCGCCCATACGCACCAAGCCGCCCGCTTCAAATTTAATGCGCAGCTTGCCTTCTTTCGCCGTATAGGTTTCAACCAGCATGGCATCACTTAAATTCGCAGCATCCAATTCCCCGTCTGTTTCAACAATGGTAATGCTTAGTTCTGTATTGGCCTGCAGTGTATGCCCAGTGCGTTCAGAATCGCCAAATTCAAGCGTTAAGCTGCGCAGGGTATCAGTCTTAAGGGTAATGGCCTTTTCACCCGCCTGCGCGTTCATCCAGCGCGTTACAAAGCTGTATAAATCCCCTTCATTGTCTTTAACGCTCAATGAGCATAGCGCCATGTCTTCTGTGATGGGCAGCTGGAATGAAAAAAACGGCAAGGTTTCAGTAATGGTTTTAACCACAATACGCTCTTGCGACTGCTCTGCCAGTACACGGATTTCATCGCCTGCAGGGATTTCAGCATTCTGAATAAAACGCCAGACTCGCCCCTGACCATCCTCAAACACTCGGCCGCTTTGCATCGTCACGCGCTCTGTGCCATTGTTTTTAATTGATACACGGTGCTGTGTCGCCGTACCCTTGGGCAAAATACCCTTATTGCTGGCATCCGCTAGAATTGTGGATTCACGGCTCTTAATGAATGGCTCTAATTCAGAAACATCCACATCACGGCCAAGCTCTGCCAGCATGTGCTGCATCACTTGAATTGGCGCTGTGACTGTTGGGTCCCCCGCTAAATAGCGGGCTTGAATTTCAGGAAAATCCTGTAAAGCAATTTCAGTCACTTGCTTAATTTTGGTCAATGAAGGCATACATTTAAACCTCTACAGTTTCAGCGGTTTCCGTCTTGATTTTCAGACGGTCTGCGCCGATAACAAAGTAATAGCGCTTGGTTTCAAAGTTCACTTTTTCATGCGCGATATAAAGCTCAGAATCTGAGATGTTTTTAAGAATTGGAATGTCTTCACGCGCCCACTGCAGAAGTAAATCTGCTGAATCTTCCGTCATAGGCTTTTGCAGGATCTGCCGCGGATTTCTGCCGTAATTCACGCCGATATAGCCGTTTGGCGGCGTCGCCATCCAGTGTTCCAGCATGCGCAGAATATCCGAAACGCGAAAAATGAAATTCATGGGTGCTGGACCTTAAGAATTGTAAAAGCCGCTATGCCAAAATAAATACGCGCCTTGGCATACATGATTAAAGTACCCAACCAGCATATATATCCAGCATAATCAGGATAAAACGCCTCTATGAAGTACAGCAGGCAAAATCCAAACAATGCGACTTCAAAAATGCACGTCATGAGCATGAAGCGAAATGCATACTTATGCGCCTGAATAAAACCAGCAAAGCTTAAAACGCTTCTTTTTTTTGCAAATTCCGCAATCAGGGCACCATTCGTCCAGTGCAGAATCAATCCCCACTGAATAAAAAAAGCAATCGCTATAACTGCGCACAAATAGACTGAAAAACTCATTTAAGCTGCTCCCTTAATAGCTTCAAGCTCCGCTTTTTTAGCCGCCAGTGAATCACGGCGCGCCTGCAGGATCTCTTCCTGTTCTTTTAGATATGCGCGCGTCATTTCAATGCGCTTGCGGACGGTAGGCGCTGGGGCCTTGGTGCGTGGAATGATGACCCGCGCAGACAGGCGTTTCACATTGAATTTATCCTGATTTGCTTTCAGCTTTAGAGCCAGACTCTCCAAGCCCTCCATAAAGCCCGTCATATTGTCATAGTCCATGACACGTACCAGCGGAATGTTTTTATTGTTCATAAAGTGCTGGACCACATCGCCATCCGTGCGCAGCACAAATGAAAGCGTTTGCCCCTCTTCCATGCTGAAAGTGATTTTCTTGGTCGCCTGATCGGGTCCGCGCTTAATCATCTTGTCAACAATAATTAAAGCGACTTTTTGCTTTGTTGCCTGTTCCAAAACTTCACGGATTTTGATCACCAGCGGATGAGATTCTGCAAGTTCTGCCAGTACGAATTTAGCCATAGTTTTATGCTCAAAAATTGAATTGCTATGGCTGTATTTTGGATGATTTAAAAAAGCGGGGTTTTGCGGTATTCCTAATGAAAAGCGCCGTAAAATATACGGCGCTTTGGTCTTTATTCGCGTTCTGCCATTTCCTTGAACTGAGCAAATATGCACTGATACAAATCATCATTCAGCTCCTCTTCACTGTATGAGCCGCTGAACAGGGCAATCGTATTGCCTTCGCCGTCGGTGCTGTGCGGCAGGCGGTCATCCAGCAAATACAGCTGATTCAGCTGCAGTTCAGTGCGCTGGCCGCCGATGCATATCGCATCTGGTTTTTCCATTTGAATCGGCATAAAAAAGAAATAGCCCGTTTCATCCGTATGCTCATTTATTGGCGATTTCCAGCCATAAATCTGCGCATCACGCTGCGGTCCTGTCGTCACAATATTCAGCATATCCACGCCAATCGGCTTATTCAGCACTGCTGTAACGCAATTTGCCGCAGTTTGCGCATAAGCCCCAAGCGGAATATCCAATACAAGGTTTTCTAATTTCTTAAACATTATCGCTATCCTTATCCTTGATGAATCAAAGCCCCGTTAAGGGCCTTGATTTTTATTGATGAACAATATGTTCATTTGAACACTTTGTTTAAATGTTCATTTGTTTCGCTTTTTTCATCGAACGCATACGGCTTTTAATCGCACTGCTAGAGCTTGCTTTGCGGCGGGCTTTGCTCAAAGCCTGACGCTGAGCAGCTGACAGCTTCACTTTGCCAGATACACGCTTATTGACCACGGTTACACGGCCATTCCGGATAGCTTTCACGGCTTTATAAACCAGCTTGCCAAATTTGCCTGATTTCGTCGTGGTTTTACCGACTGAAACGCCGTCAATCATGAGTTCAGAATCTTCATCTTCCGCCTCGCCGTATACGAACATATCCGTAAATTCAGGCAGATCTTCACTGCTTGGAAGATTAGACAGAATCTGCTCTGCAGCAGCCTCAATCGCTTCATTGGCTTCAACATCTTCACTGAAAATAGTAGCGATTAAATCATCAGAAACGCCCAGTGAAGCCATAGCGTCCTGTACGTTTGCGATAATGATGTCAAGCGTCGCCTGATCCGCTTCAAACTCTTCATCATCACCGCTGGATACGCCTGCAATCAGCGTATCAAGGCGGTCTGTAGGCAGCTCACCTTCTTCAAGATTTTTTTCAACAATATCGTCAGCCAAGACTAAAGACAGCGCTAATGCCATACGGCGCAAGCCCTGAATTTCTGAGTTCAGCGCGCCCGTATTGATATCATCGCTATCCAGCACTGCAGCAGCAGCGGCGCCCGCAGCGCTATCAATCAGCAGCTGCTGAGCATCGGTTTGAATTTGAAGAAATGGAAAAAGTTGTGTGTTCATAGCTACACCTATTAAGCTGAAATTCGTGTTTTTAAGCGGCCAGCGCGCGCTGTGCCTTGTGTGTGGTATCCGCATTCCAGCTCAAAAGTGTCATGTGGACGGTCCGTGCTAGGGACAATGCTTAAATCGTAATACCCGCCAAGCTCATCAGACATCACCAGAAGAGGACGGTCTTTAGACGTGCAATTGTCAAGAAATTCCGTGCATTCCGTTGTTGCATCTTCAATGAATCCAGTCATGTGCTTTTGCAGATGACGCTTGCAAATATCAATCAGGCGGCTGTCAATAAACATGGAAATGTCACTGGCATTGCACAGCTTTAAAAGGCTCTGATTGTCATTGTATGTGGTCAGGCTGTCGTCCAGAATGAAGCGGATGCCGTTTGGATAGCGCTCACGTTTCACCATATTGATTTTTGCATTCGCCAGACGCTTAAAGTCAGGGTCATCTAAAAAAATCTCAGGGTTTTGCTGAATACCCAAGTAGCTGAAAGGGTAGTCATGCCCTGCGATTGGACGGTGAATTGCAGGAATGCCGTTACGGTCTTTATTGCCTTGACGCAGCACATAACGGCCAAGCAATGTACCGCCGCACCAGCGCGCAACTTTTTTGCCTTTCAGTTTTTTTGCATCAAAAGGACGGGCAATGATTGGCGCCCAGATGAACGTTACAAAATGCTCATCCAGCGTCAGGTCTTCCGCCATAGCTACAGCCTGATCAATCGTCAGGGTCGGCGGCAGCTCAACAATCAAGCGCACACGCATTTTTTTTGCCGCGCGCACCAATGCCGTATAATCCTGCAGATTATCGCCAACTTGATAATAAAGGACCGTGGCCTGATCATCCTGACGAATCAGCGTTTGATAAATATCTGGGACACTGCTTGGCTGTCCTGTCGGCACAGTGAGCAGCTGGCGTTTTTTACCCAAAGTTGCATAAGGGTTGTATGATTCCGCACTGTCAGAAGCCAAAGCTTCGTCAAAGAAATCAGACGGACCAGCAGGGAGGTTATTCTCAAATAGATTCAGCTCAATATCGCTGAAATCCCCGTGGGCATCCATAACCGCGACAATTGAATTAACTTCATTTTCATCAGCACTCAGCATGCCCTTAAAGAAGTAAATGCCGTCATTATTTGTATCATCGTAAAACAGCACAGATAATGACAATTCATCCAGCGCCTTGATGGGTGCTGTTTGAGTCAATCCAACCGCCATCATGACAGCTGAATCGAAATAGTTATCAGAAGAAAAAGCCAATTCAAAAACTGGGTCTTCTGAATAAGACGGCTCAGTGTCTGCTAAACGCAGATCCATTGCACCGCTTGTCAACAAAGTCAGGATATAACTCAGCATAGCTTATGCCTCCAAGATGAAGCGTTTCATACCGCTAAAGCTGTTCAGCTGAGCAAAGTTTCCATGAGCCAGCCGCTTTTGCTCTGCATTTTCATAAGTAATCACCAATGTTTCACCCGCTGGGATGATCTTATGGGTCACTTGACAAATTGCACGGCGGCCAAGGTTTTGAATACGGATTTGATTAGGTCCAAGATTGGACTGCTCATCCTGCGCCGTATCAGGGTCTTTTTCGCCTTGCTGATCATCATCAGACTGATCTGCAGAAACACCTTGAGCTGCTTTTTCGGCCGCTTCCGCCGCCGCTTTTTCAGCTGCTGCTTTTTCGGCCGCTTCCGCCGTTGCTTTTTCGGCCGTTGCTTTTTCGGCCGCTTCCGCCGCCGCTTTTTCAGCTGCTGCTTTTTCGGCCGCTTCCGCCGTTGCTTTTTCAGCCGTTGCTTTTTCGGCCGCTTCCGCCGTTGCTTTTTCAGCCGTTGCTTTTTCGGCTGCTTCCGCCGCTGCTTTTTCGCGCTTTTGCGCAGCGGTTAATTTTGGTTCTGTCTCTTGTGTTTTTGTGGTCATGTCATTCACCAATAACTAAAGGGATTTTGAAATGGCGTGAAACTCACGCCATTTGCTAAACCAAAATTTATGCGTCTTGCGTTAAAGACGCTGGCAAGTTCTGAACCCGCAGTACAGCGACCTGATCACCAAAACGCTTGTTACGGTTCATTTGACACGCTTGGCGCGTATAGAACGTCACACCTTCTTCAAAGACTTGCGCGCGCACATCGCCCGTCACCACAGGGACCGCAATATGGCCGACAAATACTGATTTAGCCGCCACGCTGTTGCGCGCAGTAATCAGCATTTCACTGAATTGGATCTGCGCACCGCCCACAGCAACTGAACCGAACTCAACCACTTCCGCCTCTTCTGGCACATAGTAGTAATGATCAGTACCGCGTGAACCAATGCGGACGATGCTGTTCGGCGCACCTAAAGTCAGGCCAGACGGGATGAAATTAGTATCATCCGCCAGTGTGCGGACCAGCGTGCCTAGTGAGCCAGTGACAAAAATGTCAAAGCCTTCTGGCGTATGATTTGTGCGGCCAATGATACGGCGCTTGCTTTCTTCCACAGCAGGAATTAATTCACCAGCAAGGTCGGCTGTGCGGTTGAATGCCTGTGTCATTGAAGAGCCGCGCGATAAGTCCACGACGCGAACCATGCCGCCGCCCACAGCGCGTTCACGCGCCTGCTGCAGCAAGCTGACGTTTTGCTCAAGCATGAGCTTAGAAATCACCACAGCAATGAATGCAGCGCGCATATCCACGCCCAATTCATTCTGCATCTGAGTCAATGCATCAATGGTTGCGACATAAATAGCACGGATGCCATAAGCCGAAACATAGCCGTAATCCAAGTCAGCATCTACCGAAGGCGTCGGCAGAATCGCCTTGTTATTTCCGTCTTTTGCTTCATAGTTCGCAATAACATGCGAAACGACCTTAACGTCAGCTGGAAGAGCTTTATCAAGCGTAATCGTCACGGTGTTTGTTGAAAAATCAACCGTACCGCTAACCAGCTTATAAGTCTCGCCATCAAGAACAAGGCCGTCATGATCTTGCGGATAGATTGGCAATGTTCCAGAAGCTTTTCCGCTAGTCTGATTCTTATGCTCATCGGTTGCGAATGGCTGGCCTGCAATAGTGATGAATGTTGCGCCTGCGACCAATGGCAAATCACCCGAACCAGCGTCAGGCGTTAATGTTCCTGATTCGACACAGCGGTATGCCTTCACGGTAAAGGTTTTTTGATCTGCAGACGTCATTTCAAGACGGTGTACAGAATCAAAGAATTGCTTCGCAGCAGTCACACCGTCCAAAAAATCGCCTTTTCGGGTCTGGCCGTAGTTATTGGCTGCAATTTGGCGCACATACACCAGCGGAACAGTCTGTGAACCTTTCGGGTTCGGCAAGTAAGCCACCAGCGGCAATGCGTTCGCAATCGTTGTTGCAATCGTTACCATCGCCAGTGTCGGAACTTCCGCAGCATGCCCAGATTGCTGAGAAGAAACGCTGTCTAAGAAGTATTCTTTTGCTGAGTGATTAGTATTGCTGGCTGAATCAAAAATCCCGTCTGTTTCATTTGAACCAAGCGTGTACTGCTGTGCGGCATTCAGCAGCGCGGTAGCGACTAAATTCGCATGCGGCATATCACCGCCATTGCGGTTTCGATGGGCTTCAACACCGATATTGATTGAATCCAAAATTGCATTGAATGCGCGGCTGCCATCTGCGCCCACTTTGCCCTCTAAGGCTTTTTCTAATTGCAAAAGAGGCTCAGGAATAAGCGCTTCTTTGCGGAATTTATGCTCAAGAGCATTAGCGACAATGCTGTCATACTGTGCGCCGTATGATACCGTACCGCTGGCAAGGGGTTTGCCATAGCCCATAAGGCCTAAAAACTTTGCGGTTACAGCGCCAAGCATAGCGGCGGTTTTAATTTCTTGTGATACGTCTTTGGTCATGGTCTTGTTCCTATAAGTGCCGTTATGGCGAACCGATGACCATATTTTGCAAGATAAAAAAAACCGCCCTTTGGCGGTTTTCCAGCTTTTTAAATTAGGGTTGAACATTGGGCAATGGCGGTATAGAGCAATTCATGTGAACCAACTTTGCGCCAGCCCTCAAGCAGCGCAAAATAAAATCGCCGTCATCAGTGCGCCCAGTGTCCCGATATCCGCCGACTGCAGTGAACAGCTCACGGTAAACCCCGATGCGGCCAGATCGGCCATCCTGCTTAAAATCCCTGCTTTTAATCACCTGACTTGGTTTTAGGTGCTGTAAAAGCTCATGCGCTTCACCAATAAAATTATCCGCATCCAGATTAAAAAGAATTTCACCTGTACCCATTGCATGAGATAAATTTTTCACATACCCGCAGGCAAAATCACTGCCGTCTGCAGGCTGATAATTATCAAAATGCGTTTTCACCTTTAAGCGACCATCCAGCAGATAATCTGCATAGTATTCCCGCAGATAAGGCTCTATAGTGCTGTCATTGTAGGCCAGCACGCACAATTCAAAGCGGCCAGCCTCTGTGAAGCTCAGGTTATGCTCTAGCGTCCGCCTTAATTGCCAAAGACGGCCGCCGCATACAGTGCAATATGAAATGATCATCCTTCTTCTGGTAATTTCTTAAGAATAAATGACCAGACTTTTGTTACATGGTCCTCGATTACTTCTGCACCCTCAACACGGTATGGATATTTATCAGGGTATTCCGTCGTTAAGCTAAGCGGAATAAAGCGGATACGCTTTACACCAATTTCATTCAGATACATATAGCCGCCGCCTGAACTGTCTTCCGTAACGGTAAACATTTCTTCCAATCCATGATCAATTAAGATTTGATGAATTGAGCCGTCTAGCGTGTCTTTAAATGGATACGGTATCGGCTTGGTTTGAGTATAAATAACCCCGTCAATTTCAAGATTCCACTGAATATCACTCATCCAACTTAGGCCGAACCAGCCCCTGTATTGAATGAAATCCGCAGCACCATCTTCTGACATATCTGGAAATGGCGGAAGTGCCCCACCGCCAGCCTGTCCCTTAATCCGCAGGACCTGAACACTCGGCAAGCCAGCATCCAGCGCATCGGCTATGGCCGCATAAGCGGGGTTTTCAGGATCATAGCCCAGCATAGCCCGCTGATTGGCCTTTGTGATGGTCATTGGCTTGTTGTAGCAGCCGCGCTTAAATACGCCTGTAATAGCGCCAATATTTGGATAAGAGCCAGTTTTAGAACTGGCATCTTCTACACCTGAATATTGCAGCCCGCTCTCATTCGCTAAAATTTCGGTAATGTTCGGCATTGCCTTCACTCACAGTAAAATATGGCTCATTGTGAAGGATCTGGCAGGCGCCTTTTGCGCCGTATTCCCGATAAAAAACCCGCATTAAGCGGGTTATAGGGCAGGCATAACAAATTCACTCATCGGGTAAATATACGGCGCCAGTACGGCCCAGTTTGCGGCCGCTTTATACGCGCTGACCGCCGTGTCAGGAACATAGATTTTCATTGCCGTTGGATAGCCTGCAAATGGCGCGGTTCCGCCAAGGGTCGGCGGTGTACTTGACTTAAATACAACGGCTTCCAGCGCAGACATGCCCACAAATGCGTTATTCGCAATATTCATGGTCCCCAAGGCGTTAAATTCAACGTATTTCAGCCCAGTAAGAAAATACAATATTGAATTTCCGAAGGTCACAGCCTTATCACTGAATATGATTTTTTTTAATTTAGGGCATTTTTCCAGCATGTATGAACTTGAAAAATTGGCAAGATTCCCAAAATTGATGCTTTCTAAGTTCGACATGGTAGAAAATGCATAGTTTCCTGTAATTGCAGTCAATGACGGAAAGCTTAAGTTAATCAACGTCGAACAGTTACTAAAACTAGATCCGCCAATTTCTTCCAGATATTCTGTATTCACCGTATCCAGCACTGTGCATCCACTAAAACAAGAGTTGCCCAGTTTTTTTATTTGCGGGCCTAGCGTCACTTTTTTAAGCTTGGTGCATCCATAAAACATTTCAAAAGACAACATATTCTCAGGCTGATTGCATACAGCTTCAACCAGCGCAGTACATGCTCTTAAAACAGCGGCGCCCACAGTATTAAGTGTGCTTTTAAATTCCATAAATTCCAGCGAACTGCTGTATGCAAATGCATAGTTTCCGATAAATTTAACTGTGCTGGGATAATTAATAAAGCGGGCCTTACTGTATGCAAATGCATAGTTTTGCAGATATGAACATGGCGGCTTTAGCGTAATGACATCAATCATCAATCCAGACGCTTGATTTATGTATGTAATCTCAATATTGGCCTCTGTTGCCATTTGGATTTCTTGAATCTTGACAGGATATTGACTGAGCGGCAAAGCATCTGAAATGCTAACAGATTTGGAACGGATGGCCGCTTTCAACTGTGACTTTATGGCTGCAATGTTTGCTAGTTTACTGGTAATTGTCATAATAGCCTCACGCTGGAACATAACTGCTGAGCGGGTAATAACAGGACGGATCTATAACGGACCATCCATTTGCAGTTTTATAGCCCTCTAACAGCTCATCACGCACATAAATTTTTACAGTCTTATTATTGATAGTCAGCGCTGTGAACGGCGCCCCTGAATTTGCGGTTGAACCTGATATAGCAGGGATGGTCTGTGCATGAATTACAATAGTTTTAACCACAAGCATATCTGTTATCGAAAAATACGACATTGATAACTTAACAGCAGGAATTTCAAGCAGTTCCAGCGTTGATAGCCCAGTAATTGCACTGTTTGCAATACTCAATTCACTAACCGCAGGAAGTACCAATTTTTTTAACGCATAAGCGTCTGATAAAAATACAGACGGAATATGACTGAGCTTATTGCCAAAAGTTATTTTTTCCAATTTTGAACAACCTCTGAAATTACTGGCTGCGGCCTGCTTTAAAGACGTCAAATTGGCTTCTTTTAATTCTTTACACTGCGCAAGTGCATATGCGTCAAGATATTCAATATTTTCCAGATTGATATTTACCAAATTTGGGTTATTAAAAAACCCATTATCTGCAATTGATTTTATATTGGGATTCAGCTCTACACTGACTGCTTTTGAGCCATTTGCAAAAGATGAAGGAATAGGCAGTGCGCACTGCACAATAATTTCCCTCCCGCCAAAAGACGAAAGACAAGAGCTTAATGTTGTGACCGATGCAGGAATCACGACTTTTGGAACAATTACTCCACTCAGCGCGGAATATTCTATGGTTGTCAATGTCGAAGGAATATTCATAACTGCCAGTTCAACACAGCCCGAAAATGCCTCCCCACCAATCCGCAGCAGGCCCTCTGGCAAAACCACTTCTTTAAGCGCCCAGTTTTTAAAAAGTCCCGCTGAAATATAGGTTGCTGTTGACGGGACAGTGACATGCGTAATCCCCGTATTACTAACACCGTACACTGCCGTTGCTCTGCCTTGCGCTGGATCTGGGGATGCCAGCGCCGTGATTTTCTGCGGATACTCACTAAAAGGCGTGCTGGCATCAATGGCCGCGCCTTTGGCTTTAATGGCATTCATGATCTGGGTTTTCAGGCTTGCCAATGCCTGCATTTTTTGCGCTATCGTCATGGCATCACCCCAGAATTTCGTTTAGAGCAGTTTCAATATCGCCTAGAATCGGATTGACGACCGCCAGTACACGTTCATCCGTGTAATACATTCGTGTCGGGGATTCTGGCAAGTCCGCAGTAGTCAATGCCCGCACTGCAGTGGCGACCCGCGCCGCTGTGAAATACAGATTTTGGCCTTCTGGCAAATCCGTGGTACTGAGTGCATTAAGCGCTGCAACAACCCGCGCCGCCGTAAAATATAAGTTGCTGTTACCCTCTGGCACGCTGTCTGTAGAAGATACAGTCAAGCCAGAACTGCCCTGCTCCTGCCAGATACCGTCATCCACGTCATAGGCATACATCTTTGTTGGGTTGCCCACGCCCGCATCCACATTGGCGTAATCGCCTGCTTTGGGATCAATTACCCCTGACGCCAAAAGCTCCTCAGATGAAAACAGGCCACGGAAATGCTGCTGAAATTCAGAACGGTTCAGCTTGGCATTCAGCTGGCTTTCCACGTCTGCTTTATTGGATTTCTGGCTGTCCAGCGCCTGCAATTCATCACGGGTCGCAGAAACGCTGCGCAGGGCCTCCAAATCGGCCACTGGGGCTTTAGAAGCATTCAGCTGATCTAAAGCGTTCTGACTGGCTTTCTGGCCCAATACGGCGCTAATAGACTGCACATTGCTGATCAGGGTTTGAAAATCAACCAGCAGGGCGCGCGCTTCAACATCTTCATTCATCAGGATGATTTGCTGTTCCAATTGCTGAATCATGGCATTTGTCGCCATGCCAGAAATCGCCGTATTGATCATCAGCATAACTTCATTTTCTGTCAGCCCGCCGCCTGTTCCGCCATTGCCCAAGTTATGAAAAAACTCATAGACTTCCTGCATATTACTGATATTTACGCCTGCATCCAGCATGCGCTGCATTAGTGTGCTGTTGCTCATGCTGTCACCTCAACTTCATTGGCGTCTATGCTAAATGGGTACTCAGATCCATCTTCAAAATTCAGGCTGAAATTGTTCTGCCGGCTTAAGCTGACTTTGACGACAAAATGGAATGCTTTTCTCAATTCATCATAGTGAATCGGCAGCACTTCAAAAGCGATATTCCCTTCACTCATGACCCGCACAAATTGGCCTGCCATCAGGCTGCTTTCAATCTTCTGCACCGTGCTGACATGATCCGTCATCATCAGCATGTAAGTAATATATTCAGAATTAGCCTCTACTGCGCGCACAGCGTCAATTGAGCTGAGAATGAAGGTTTCCCCGCCTCCAATCTCAACCGTGAGATTCTGAGCATCTGAGGCGCTTAAAATGAATGGACTTCCTGACTGCTTCGCCATGTGCTTAATGGCGATAATAGAGCTGTAATTCACCAGTTTCGGGTCACTGATATTGACCAGCTTAAATTTACGCACTGTGATTTCATCATCCGACAATAGCGCAGGGTCATTTTCATCAATGTTGTAAATCGGCTTTTCGCTGTAATTCAGTTCAGACAGCTGCAGCGGGAAAATAGACGCAGCAGGGACCAGTACATTTTCATGCGATTTAAACGGCTCTAAATGCATCAAGCTGTCTCGGACATTCAGCACATAGGTTTCACCATGCGATGCGTGCATGCTCTGGCCTGTAATGCCGACACACTCTACCCATTTGACAATATCCTCACTGATCACCATTGCAAAAATATCGCCCTTCTCAGGCTTCCATTCTGGGATATTGCGCAGCATATTTGCCGCTGAGCCGTAATGCTCAAAATGAAACGGCTCTATCTGCGCATACAGCATAGCTTCACCGATATTCATATCATCCCCGCCGCTGCGGATTGAACCGCCCAGCAGCTTGTTAAAAAGCATCATGGCATAGCCTAGTTCTACATATTCCGTGGCATGTTCATCCTGCTCACTTAGTACCATCCCGCCTTTCCAAACGGTTTCCGCACGGGTTTTGCCGTCTTCCGCTGGGATGATTTCACGGCGGAAGGCAAAACATGACACGGCGGAAAGACTGGTAATGACGATTGAACGCGATGCATGTCGGCGTCCTGCTGCTATGCGCTCTGCAGCGCTATTAATTGGCTTTAGCATGCTTATTTCCTGTTCAATACGTTAAATTCTTCTTGAGTCAAAATGCCCTGCTCATACAGCGTTTTTAGCTTCTGCTTGGCTTGGAATTGAGTCTGCCGCTCCTTTTGCCTTTTGAGCAGCTGTGCGGCCGCTTTCTTGGCTCTGGCCTCAATTTTGGCAATCTCGCCCTGCAGATTCGGCTTGATTTCATTGCGCTTGGTATTGGCACGGACAATCTGCTCTGATAATTCGCGGGAAATCTCTGATTTGCTTGTTTTATAGCGGGTCCCGACTTGCTTGGTCCGCTCTTTTTCAAGCGCTTGGCTCAGGTAATAACGGCCCGTTGCTGATTTGATGTAATGCATAACCCGCAGAATATGCTTGCAGGCAATCCCCGTCATGCTCGGATTTCTGAGTTTCGGAAAACCGCCTTCTTTGCGTCCATACACTGAGCCAGCAACGGTATTGAGATACCTGAACCAGAAATTAAAGCGTCCGCAGTCACATTCAAAGCGGACACGGCCTTTAGACAGGCGGTTTTGCACCGTGGTTGAACGGACCCGATCAGGATGGAATACCAGCTCATTGAATGCTAAAAATTCGACCTGAACGTGATGATAGCGCGGGGCGTCCTTGCTTTTTTCGATGGACTCCCTGCTGGCGTTTGTCGTGAAATACACCACGTTATTCACGCGCCGTGTAGCGATAGCGACATGGATCTGCTTATTCGCGCGGTCAATATCTTCCTGACGGCTGAATGAAATTACCTGTTCAACCGTGATGCCGCCTTTGTACGCCTGCTGCATCTGCTCCACATTGGCCGCAAATGCTTTCATGTCCTCTGCAGTAATAATCCGCGTTTGGCCCTCTGGCATGCCCAGCGTCGTCTGCAGCGCGCGCTTAAAATCATAATCGCCAGCAATGTCAGACGGCCGTAAAAATGTGGGCTTGCTGCCCTTCTTATCGGACTTGCTTTCGCGCTCTTCCTCAGCCCATTTACGCTGCGCATTGGCTTCTTTTTGGCGGCGCTTCATGTCTTTATGCAGGCCGCCTTTCAGCAGCTCTGCGCGCAATAGATCTGGGTCAAATTCACCGTTAAGCATTCGTCACCTCATAGCGCTTCTGCAGCTGAATAATGGCGTTCAGGCTGGGGAATAAGAACACTTTCTGAGGCAGCGGCTCATGAGTAAACGATGTCCCGCAAGACAAGCGGACAATATCGCTATGCTGGCGTGTACCGTATAGGCGCTGGCTGACTAAAGACGGGTCATTAATTTCATCTTCACCAATTTCATACGCCGTCAGCGAACCGCCGTACCCTGTACGCTTGGCATTGACTTCAATATGTCGCCGTATCGCTATATAAAATTCATTTCGCATGGCTATGCACAAAAAAAAGGACTGCATCAATTATGAAGCAGTCCTTTTTTTGGCCTTTCTGGTTATTCCTGATTAATTCAGCTCTGTAACCGCGACAAAGCCTGCGCCGCCGTCCTCTGACGCATTCCCGCCGCTTGTTCCCTTATATCCCGCACCGCCTGCGCCAGCGGTAATCAAGAAAACAACGCCTTCGCTCGTTGTGTTTTCATATTCAAAAGCGATATAGCCGCCTGAACCGCCTGCACCGCCATAGCCTCGGCGGTCACTGCCCACACCTAAAGCGCCATTTCCGCCCTGATTGCTGCGGTCTGGATAGACTTCTACAGAAGTCGCCAATCCGCCGACTTGAGGCTCATAGCGGCTGCCGACTATGCCGATATTGCCGTTAATATTTGCAATGAGTTCCGCGCCTGCAAACATGTCAGGCACTATATTCACGCCGCCTGCGCCATTGGCGCCATTGATCAGCGCAGACCCGCTATCAAACACCCCGCGCACCCCGCCTTTACCGCCGCCCGCCACAAAAGCAGGCGCATAAAATGAATATGGACCAACGGACGACAAGACGCCATCTGCACCATTGGCGCGGTTATCCCAAACATCCCAGATAGAGCCGCCGCCTGCACCGCCTGCGCCAAACACGTCAAAGCGGACTTTTTTGCCAGCTGGAACAGTATAGAAAGACTCTGCAGCAGTAAAAAATATACGGCGCATTGCCTCTTCTGTCAGGAATACAGCCCAGTTCACATTCCCGCCGTATCCGACACGGCTTGTCCCTGACCGATGATAGGTATTGATGACAAAGCGGTCTGTATAGCGGGCAATGGTCCATGCTTCATGCCCGCCCTCTGGCGTGATATGAATCATGTAAGATGGGTTTGTAAAATTAACATTCGCTGGCGCAGCAACGGTAACAGTATTGCCGCTGCCTAAGCCGGCAAGAAAGCAGTTTGGGTACTTGGACAGATTTGTCGGGGCGCTCTTTTTTTTCAGCAGCATATAATTGACATTTCCGCCGCCGTATCCGACACGGCCAGTCCCTGAACGGTTGTAAATATCAATAGTGAACTTATCTACAGCGCGATTGATGGACCAGCCTTCATGCGCGCCCTCTGGCGTCATCAGCAGCACAACATCAGCCGATGTATAGCTCAGGGCCTCATTGCCGCCTTTAACAATGCTCAGCGCATCCCCTGCCTTAATCACCCCTGTTTTAATTTCATTGTCCAGCTGATCAGTCAAACGCTTATAGCCGCGCTTAATCAGTTCGCGGTCTGTATCAATCGCCAAGTAGTTTACACGGCCGCCGTATCCGACACGGCTAGTCCCTGATCGGTCAAAGATTGACGCATCAATCTGATTCGCAGAACGCGAAATGCCCCATGCTTCATGCGCGCCCTCTGGCGTCAGCAAAAATGCTACTTTCGTATTGGCAAATGAATAACTGGCCGTTTCTTTGCGGACAAATGAATAGCTTCCAGACGGGCTGTACTGCGCCTGCATCAGCGGCGGGAAGAACAGCTCTGTCATTCCCATCAAATCATCAATCTGCTCTAGCAAGTTTCTTTCCAGCGCGCTTAATTGCGTTTTAAGCGCGTATTGCGGATGCGGGTCTGGATGGTTTTCATGCTCAAGGATTAAGGCCATTGCCAGCGCCGTATTTTGATCAATAACGATATTAATACCTTCCAGCACAAAGGAATTAACCGTCATGCCGAAGCTCATCACAAAAGACAGGCTGGACGGGATTTTAAGCAGCGTGCCGCTTTCAGCACTTGCCACGGCGAATAAAACACCGTCATCGGTATAAATTCCCAGACTGGCCACATCAGTATCACTGGATGCATCCACAAGCGTCATCAGGCGCAGCGTATTCTGCGAAGTTGAAATACCGCCTGCTGCAATGCTTGATTCAAGGATGATATTTCCAATCGTGGTACGGTCATCATTGGGAACTGATACGAAATTTGTTGAACTGTATTTCACTTTATCCAGTGAAATTTTAATACCGCGCAACTGGGCATTCAGCGCTGACTGAAAACCCTGCTTGGTTATTTTTAATTTGACGGGATCAGCCATGTTATACCCCTTCGGTCTGAACTGGCTTAGGCATATTCATTCCCTCAAGAAAGGCAAACGCTAAAACGTCGGCAATATCTGGCTCTTGATGCCCTGCGCTGATCAAATCGCTTTTTGAAATAACTTTGATGCGTAAAAGTGAGTCCTGACTCTGGGTAATGCTGGCTAACTGCGCTTGGATGTCTGCTTTTTTCTCTGCAGTATTAATGCGCACATTGCCCAGATACATCGCATGCGCCATATAGCCATAAGCCTGCGCCCGTTTATTGGCGTATTGCTTATAATTCTTTTCACCAAAACAGCCGCAGCCCCAGTGAATAGACGTATGAAAAATACCGCGCTTGCGCAGTTCATTCACCACTAAATTGCCGTCACCATTACTGCTAACAAGTATGCTGGAATCTGGATAATCATTTATCGCTTTTAAAAGCGTATCCATCACGTCAGGGCATTTCGGATAGATGCGGAATAACTCTACATGACGCGCGCCGTGTTCAAAGTCTATGCATCGCATGATACACACGCGGGAATTATTCACTGCAATGAAATGGCCCGCTTGGGCAAGGCGCTCACGTACAATAGGTGCTATATGACCGCTGTACGCGCGTGCAATGGTTTCAGCGTCAAATAGGCGGGTATACGGCGCATCTGCAGGCGTATCATGCCAGCGCAAGTTTTCAGAAAACTCTTTTTTTGCCACCGCAATAGCGGTTCCCAGATGCAGTATTGCTGGCAGAATATTTCGCATGCGTAGCTTATTTTTCATGTTCTTCACCAAACTAAGATTTAGTGAAGTTATACCCGTCTTTTTTTTGGCCGCTTTCTTGATATTCCAGCTTATTGCAGCAGCCTAGCAGCACGCTTCACGCGCTCGGCACCAGATGCAGGCTCTGACGGCGGCGGCATTAAGCCATTCTCAGTGCGCTCTTCACCATGATCATACGTTTCAGGGTCCACGGTAGACACAACATCAGCAGGCGTATAGTGCGTACCTTCAAGGAAAATAAAGGCGAATGTATCCACAATATCAGGGGATTTAATGCCCTTTGCGCTCATTTCTTTCTTAGACAGGATCTTGAACCGCGCCTGATCATCAAATGTGTACGGAATGCGCGTCAGCTGTTCCGTGGCCTTGCCTTTCAGATAAACCGTTCTGACTTTAAAGCGCCCTTGGCTGATTGCCCGTGACAGGCAGACATAGGCTTGCGCACGCTTATTCACGTACTCTTTGCGGTTTTTGTTGCTGAAACACTGGCCGCCCCAATGCATCGGCTTGAAAAAGATGCCCAGCGACTTCAAGTTCTGGGCCAAGCCTGCGCCTGCACCGTTGGAGTCCAGCAAAATCGTGGCATTGGAATACTCAATTAAGCATTCTTGAATCTTGGCTGTTAATTGATGTATATCATCATTGTTTTTACACAGTGGTATTTTGACGACTTCTGCACGGCGCGCGGTTTTCCCCCATTGCGTATTCCCCCAGACTTTCGCCACACAGATAGTCGAATCATCCCGCCCGACGCCCCCGCCGACATCCACCAAGATGAAATAGCCATAGTTTGCATGATTCGTCTTATGCAGCGCTGCGCCTTTGTAGACCTTTTCGGCCATACCGTGCGTAACCAGAAATTCGCCAGCCAGATCAGGGAACAGTCCGCGTATACGGATCATGTACTGCGGATCATCCCTTGAACCGTACTGAATCAATGACTCAAGGATTTTGGATTCAGCGACAATTTCTGAATCCTCAGCATTCATAATAATGCTGTTCCAGACCCCGCCTGCCGCGATTGAAAGCTTATGATGCGAATCGAAAAAGAATCCTGCCGGCTTAGCTGGCTGACTTGTCATAACCATGCGGTTATTGGCATGCGTCAGTGCGCCTGTCAGCACGTCAAAAACGCCATTGTCCACGGCGCAGGCTTCATCCGCCCAGATCAGCAAGTTATCGGCATGGTTCCCCGCTAAAGCCTGCGGATTGCCCTTCGGCGCGGTCTTTGCATACACTTGCCATTCTTTTTGATGGCCTTTGATGTAAACAGTTTCACTAAGGACAGTGATATATTCCGCCATCCATGACAAGCGGCCATTTCGCATTAAGCCCACGCACGTTTCAATTTCTTTCCATACGTGCTTTCTCAGCTGCTGGATCTGCGGCGCCGTAAACATGGTGAAGCTGTTCGGGAAAAAGCATAGGTGCCATAGCGCGACCACGCCCGCAGAACGGGTTTTACCTGTATTGTGGAATACAGTACCGTCACCGCATAAAAACTTATGATTGCCGTCTACTAAGAAGCCGTAATAATCCCCCTCGCCAATGCACACCGCTTCAACAATCGGGACCGCATGATATTCCCCAGCTTTAGCGCCGTGCATTTCCAGACGGTATATGCCCCAGCGCGCTTTCTCTACTGCATTTTGAGTCACCCAGCGGCGCACGGTAATATCACGGCGCGCACCTGTTCCTAGATGCTGCAGGCATAAAATATGTGATTCATTGAATGTATGGCTTGTTCCGTCGGCATAGCTAAAGCGGTGCATGTTTTCGCGGCCGCGCGCCAAGCACTCCACTTCCCGCCATGATTTGCCGTCATCCCCCATGAGGAAATGCGTAATATCAACATCCTCAACGGGAATAACTGAGCCATCCGCCAGCATGATCGGCGTACCCGCAGCAAAGCAGCCGTGTCCAGATGACACAGTGGTCCTGCTGCCGTCAAAAGCAATACTGTTGAATAGCTCTTCTTGATGCATCGTGTAGTCCATCCCAAGCACTTCAATTGCAAAGCGCGGGATGTCATAACGGTATCGCAGGCAGGCCGCCTTCCATTGTGGAAGGCTCCTTATATCCTTAAGCGCCATGCATCACCCATTCACAGACAGAATGGATAATTGCAGGCATCCTCATCATCTTGGGTCGGCTCATGATCCTCTTGAATCAAGCTCAGCTGGCCCCGCATCTTCTGCGCGCCCCAGCAGATCATCAGGACCGCAATATGCCCGTTTGTGACCTCTTCACTATTCAGCTCATACACCTGTCCCGACATGTCCATTGCGCGCACTTGAACAACATGCTCAGGGTTGTATTGAGACTGAACTTCATTTTCCAAAACCAGCGCTTTCATTGCTTGGAATGAATAAAACGCCTTCACGGCTTCATCCAAGTGTTCCTTGACGTTAAAACACATATCCCACTTGCTGAAAGCTTCACCAATATCTGTGAGAATGATTGTCTGTTTCATCAGCTGCTTGATTTCAGCAACTTCCTGCGGCGTTTTGCCTTTTAATGGATTGGCCGATGGCCGGTATGGCATGACGTCAGAAATCGTCAGCAGTCCATTTTGAGAATCGAAATCAGCAAACAGGCGCAGCGGGTCCTCTCTTGAGCCAGCGGCGCGCGCATCTAAAAATTGAACAGTCATGGCGTCTTCCTTATTCTTTTATAATTTCATCTGTTTTTTCACCTGTGTTCAGGTCTACTTCAACATGCGTATACGTGTCTTCTGGGCGCTCTTTAAACATGTCGCCTTGAATAACAACGTCCCAGCCTTGAGGCTCTTCATCGCCGTTATTTCCGCCTCCATTCCCGCCACCGCCGCCACCGTTATTCCCGCCGCCCACAGTGCCATCAGCCTGCGTGCCGCGGCCGTCAGTAAATTCATCGCCGTATAAAGGCGGCATTCCTGCCAAAATGCGCGGTGTAACGCCGTAAAAATCAAAATCCAGCAGCCCAACGGTCAAATTTCCCTGTTCAATATCGACTGAATCAGGAAAAATGGAGTTATCCAAAATCGTTAAAGGCCATTTATGGCGGAAATCTGGCGCCAAAAAATACGACACATAAACACGGCGCTTTTCCATCAGGCGGATATAGCTGCAAAATTGAGTAGTCAAGGACGTTGCTGAATCTGGATCATTAACAACAAAGGCGAATTGAACGTGATACGCCGCAGGCTCAGTGCGCAATTTGACACGGCGCTGCAATGGGTCAGCCTTAATCACTGTATCCAGCTCATACGGCACGCCCATCAGCTGTGATACATCTGGCGGCGCGCTGATCTCCTTTACCGCAATAATCAAAATAGGCAATTCATTTGATTTTTTGCGGTATGAATCCAGCATCTTTTCAAACTGATCAATTAAGCGGCCCTCAGCGACCGCATAAGCAAATGTTTGCGACTTCCAGCGGCTCAGGCTTTTCGTGTCTGGCGTTATCCATTTGCGGAAGTCCAGCAAAAAATCTGCAATCGCCTCTTTAACGCACTCACGCGGGGTTAAAATACGTGTATTCATATTTGCCCCTTAAAAGAAATTAAACCAACCAGTCGGGTTAGCGACTGGCTGGCTGACTTCTTTTTCCGCCGTATCTGGCTGCTTAACAGAATCCAAAAGCTTCACGCCTTCTTTGGCCTGATTCATATAATCATCAAAGCTCAGGGTCGGACAAAGGGCGCTGTCCAGCATTGCATTACGATTTTCCGCATGCAGGCGTAAAGTCTCGGCACGTTTGGCGCGGTCTTCAAGCAGGGCATTTTCAGCATTGATCGCCCGCATTAAATTTTCATCTGCAATATGCGCGGCGAAATTGGTTGAATAGATGCTGTCATACATCGCCAGCAGGCTTGTTTCCATCTCCTGACGGACAATTGAGCCTGCAACACTATCCAGCATGCCATCACCAGTGTTCTGAACATAGTTCTGCTGCAGAACGTAATCCATGCCGTATGAAATCGTTGGATAGATAATATTATTGATTTTCTTATAATCATTGGCTGCGGAAAAACCGCCGATTTTGGCCTTATAGTTGCGCATGGCCTGATTGCCTTCTGGTGTATCCAGAAACTCTTGACGGTGCGTTAAATTCCCGTCCTGATCACACTTCATTTCAATCGTGCGTACAGCTGGGCTGATACTGATTTGCTTCCCGCCCACAAATGCCGTTTCAGGCACATCCAATCCAAAAAGGACGCGCACTTGATGGCCGTAATAGCCAAGCATTGAACCTGTCGCAATCATTTCCTGCGTTTGAGGTGAATTGATTAAATCAATCCATGTTTGAATATCAACATTTGTACGGGCTACCCCTGTAAAAGTTCGGCCACGATCATTGATATTGAATGTAATTTCCCGTGTACGGCGTCCAGTAGCCATAAAAAAGCCCCAAAGTTTCATTTAGGGCTATTTTGAGGCATAAAAAAAACCGCCCTTTGGCGGTCTTCCTGATTCTATTTCGCTGAAAATGAATAATCTTCCAATAATTCTTTAAACCCTTTTTTACTTAATTTATGCCCCTTATATTCAAGCTCACCTGACGGGTCAAGGCCATTCACAAGACTGAAATTCAGTATTTGAATTTCAAGGCTTGTCTGCTGCAATTCACCGAAGCTACAAGCAGGCATAATTCGTGAAATTAGCATCTTGCGATAGAAATTATTTTCTAAATCCAAACAAATCAGAAGAAATACATCAATAATGGTGCGTCTTTCTAGTTCAATATAATCTGCCAATTGATCTAAGAAATTATAAACACGCTCAATAAATTCCTTATCCGCTTGCTTAATATCTTCTAAACTATGTTCTTTATGGTGCAAAGCACGCCAATTCAAGTTGCATATATGCAGCCCAAATCCCACGTAAGCTTTTGAACGAATAGCATCAATAAATTGATCATACTGCTCTTTGGTATACGTTACATTCATTGTAATTTTCCATTTTAAAAAGTTAAGAACAAGTCGGAAGGCTTGATGAAAAAACATTAACGCAAAAAAAAACCGCCCTTTGGCAGTCTTCCTAATCTTGTATTTCACGAATATTCTACTAGACCAGTCTAATAGACTGGTCTAGTTTCAGATCACTCAATAACTTCTATAACGATGTCTAAATGTTTTATACCCTCATTATGCAGGCGCTTAAGCTCCAATATATCTATAAAATCAGGAATACGATCACCCCAGCCGCTGTGTTCTGTCACTTTAGATATATACCCAGCCCCCGTACAGTCATACAAGCACTTATGCAGTTCACCAAGTTCATTAGTTTGCACAAAAAATACATTCTTTTCTACATGGCAGAACTCTACATAACTGCCTAGAAATGCAGCTGTCTCCAATACCTTTTTTACGGACTCTTTATCCGATTCACGATAAAAGCGCCGTGCATTTTCACGGGCATTTTCTATCTGCAGTTCTGTCAATATCATAGCTTATACCTTTTTATTATGAACACTATGTTCATTTGAACAACTTGTTTATTTTACGGCGCACCTGTTGAATTAACAATGTGTTCAGGTCTGAAAATTCCATCAGCACCAGCAATCATATGTATTTTAGGACCATCTGAAATCTTGGACAGCTCAACTTCAATCATGGCGCATAACCTCTCACGGTCCATCTGCTCTTCTGCTTCGGCATTCATACATGCAATGAAGGCTTTAAAGAATGCCGATGGATTTTTATAGCGCTTGCCAGATGGAATATAATTCCCTTCGGCATCGCATTCAAAGTCATAATTTGCAACTGTCATACATAGATAGTCATACGCATCCGTATAGTCCCATTCAGTGCCGTCCATATTTGTGCTGCATGTCCAGACAACGTATTCACCGTCCTCTGTGCCTATATGCTCCTCTTTTACCTCGCCATGCTTCACCAGAAGTTCAGCTGCGCGCTGGGCCAGCTTCTTAAATATGCGTGGCGGACGTGAACGCCGTATCTTTTTATGTAAATGCATAATTTCCCCCAGTTAGACAACAATTTTGCGTTCAACATTCATGATGTCTTTTGCGTATTGCGTGGCACGGTAAATTCCGCGGCCTACAGCTTCCAAGTACCCCAATTCGATCAAATACGCCACACAGTGATAAGCTACTTTCTCATTGCCCTGTATGACATACAGGGATAGGTCCCGTGATGTAAAAGGCTGTGTAGCGTGCGTCGCATATAAAACAACATCCATATACATCAGGAAAATCTGGCCGTTATTTTTAGAGACTGTATTTTTTCTCATTGTCTGCGGCACTCCATAAACACCGCCAAGGCATCTGCAATTAGTTTCATCTCGTCAAAATTCTTTGCAGTTCTTATTCTTTTTTGTGCCTTACGAATACCGCCAAAGCCCAAAATCATTTCTATTTGATCTTTGACACGGCGCAAGTCAATAATTCTGATTTCCTTTTCATTTGCGTCGCTGTAGTCCATTTGGTCCACATTAAAGTCCAAGTAAAAAAGGTTCTTTTCTATGTTGTAAATGATGAACTTTTCATTGCCTTTAATTACTTTCGGCATGCTGTCTACAATTTCACAAACACGGGGTTTACCATATTTTTTTAAGAATCTTTTCGGCGTCATTTGCAAGCCTCCATTGCGCCAGACATAACCAGAATTTCTTCTTTCATATCTGCCAGCATCACCAATGAATGGATATTTTCCAGCCATGCAGAATTTTCAGTCCACACCCCATCTTTGCCGCAAGTATCATGATTGATAAGATGCGATTCAGAAGGCTCAGCCTTCGCTATATCCAAATGCTCCACATCAATATTTTTGACATACTCGCGGTTTTCCAAATTGAAATACTCAGCATCTTCTGGCGCCTGCTCAACAATGCAGACCAGATCCTTTAAGCGCTGCATATCCTCTATGTACTTTTTAAGCTTTTGCAGCTCTTCTTTCACTGTCCACGCATCCCGACTGCTGGACAGACCAAGATCTATTAACATGCCGTGTACACGACGCATGCCGCGTTCAAAACGGTCTTTGCGCGCGATTTTCCCCTCTCCATCAAATTCAAAGTGTTCAGGCTTAAGATCAGGGTCTTTATAATCTGGATGGCGCAAATCAAATTCTGTAACTTCTTTCATTTTTTAAATCTCGATAGCTATTTTATTTTAGGCAACATCTTTACTAATTGTTTTTTTGATTTTCTCAGACATTGATCACGGCGCCGTATGGCATCCACACACTTATCGCATCGACACCCATACCTATATCCAGTTTCTGAACCATGCTTTGTGCTGCTGCTTTTAAACTCACCATGCTTAAGAAAATATTCTTTAGCTAATTTAACCCCAGCCCCGCCAGATTTAGCGCATACATCACAACGACACCCAGCTGCATATCCACTTACACCATGATTAAAACTCAAAAGAACACCATGCTCTTTAAAATGTTCTTTTTGTTTTTTCAAACTATTTGCCGATGCACTTATTGCTGCATTTGTACATAAATCACATCTGCAACCGTATTGATAACCAGTACATGTTCTGTGCTTTATGCCAGCTGGCAGGCTTCCATGTTCTTTAAAGTATTGCTGACCTTTATTCATTTTTTATTCCTTAATATCCGACACTTTTCATGTATTCGCGGTGCGCTTTTGACGCCTTATCCACGCCTAGCCATTCCGCAAATGACAGGCCGCTATCCGCATTTAAAAATTCTTGGTAGCGCTTCTGGCCTGCAGTCAGCGGCCGAACCTTGCCCATTTCGCCGTATACCATGTGCCAAGTCGGATGCCAGTTAGAACGCACGTTTGGCTTATCTTTATCCAGATTCACCACAATATGCGCACCGCTATAACCCACAATCACACCAGCTTCACCGTCAGCAATGACACAGCGGCCGACTTCTGCATTTACGCCATAATTCTTATTGATATATTCAAAACTCATTAGACAACCCTCCATGAAGGGACTCTAAATACAATCAAATAGAACATGAATGAAATATATAAAATGTCATCTAAATCTTGAGTCTGATCAAAGCCTAAACCCAAAACTAAAAGCATATTTTTATAAAGCAGTTTCGCTGCAGTAATAAAAAAAATGTCCATAAAAATCATGTGTGTATATTCCTTTACAGAATCCTTAAAAATGCGCTTTAAGGTCGAAATAACACCAACATATAGTCCTGCATAAAGCCCGCAAACAACCAAATTTGCAAGGCCATAAACACTGACAAATGGAATGTCATAATCAGTAAACAGCCAGAAATACAGAATGAAAATCATCATGGTTTTACATCTCCAACACCCGCCAAAAATCTTAACTCTTCCAGCTCTTCCAGCTGCTTATGCAAAGATTTCACGGCGCTGTTTAATGACTTCTGCACAGCCTGAATCTGGCTGCTTTCCGTCAGCATTTTCTTTTGCTTGTCTAATGCATCCCTAATGGTCCAAACATGCGACCCCGCAGGCAAGCCAAGCAGTTCACACAGGTCAGCATTCGCTTTTTCAAGATATTTCTTATCAGTCTCCAAGCTATTACGCTGGCGCTCTGCACTCTCTAAAAAGTTCACATCTCCTATTTGCTTTTTAAGCTGCTGTGTCTTGTATTCCAGACTGCTGACAGCATTGTCTCGGCGTCTCAAAGCCTCGCCCAATTCTGCGCCGTATTTTTCGGTAATCTTCTTTTGTGTTATATGTTCAAAACTCTGCTTATAACGGTTATCCCGCACAGTTCTGGTCACACCGTCTATCAGCAGCTTAATCCAGAAGTCTTTCGGCAAGTCATTGGCAATCGGCCTCAAGGTCGGACCCTTTACCATGCGCCAGCAATTTTCGCTGCGTACAATCAGCCCGCACCCTTCTGGCAAGTCTTTTACCTGAATCAAGCCCTTTGGCACCGCAAAAACGACGCCAGACGCATATTTCAGATAACTCATCCATTTACCCGATGTAATATCTGAGCGGTAATCAGATACCGATACCTTGCATTCATAAGCAATCGGCTTAAAGCCTGAATAAGACTTTGGCGCCGTGAACACATCAGGGCGCGGTGAGCCAGCAGGACCCAGCTGCATATCCAGCCAAATCATGCGGTCATTATTGGCGGCCAAATGCGCTGCCAAATCTTTTGCAAGCTCATCATGACCCCATTTTTTTTCATTATTCATGCGTCCACACTCCATTCATCACAATCTGTATTTCTACAGCCCATAAAATCATAAGGATTGTTCTGCCATGTGATACGGCCGCAGGATGGACAGTTAAAGCGTGTTTTTGGGTCTGTTACACGACGGCGCTCTTTTTTAACTGAATCAGGAACGCGCAGGCCAGCACCTTGCACCATCTGACGCGGATCGAATAAACGGGATTCAAATACACGGCGTTTCACCTTGTCTGCATCTGCATGCGGAATAGCGATAAGCGCGCTGTTATTCTGGGTTTTTATTTCTGCGTCGTGCCGTGTAAATACCGATGCTTTGGTGAAGTCGGTAAAGGAATTAAGTGCATCCAAATTCATGAAATACACGTCATTGCCATCAAATCGGCCTTTCTGGTACAGCACATAAGCATCCACACCATCCGCTAAAACAGTCGCTTTAGAGATGTATTGATGGTCCACTTTCCAGACGGCCAAAGCATCGACATGATCTGCAGATATAGGCTGGCAAGTGCCATAATTCCATTCTTTTTGAGCCTCTTCCAGCGTATAGACATGGGCCTGCGCTAAATCCGTGTGATAGCCGCACCCTTCATGGCGGTGCCATACAATATTCGACCCTAAATCCCCGTGCGATGAACGCAAATAAAATCTGTTATTCATTTGATCACCATAGGCACTTGAGCGAAGTCACAGCGGGCTTTCTTGTACTCATTCACCAGCCCAGAATCAAAAATTGCGCCTTCATTGGTATAGTGTGCTGAATGCTTCTTAATCTGAGCTATACAGGTTTTTTGGTCGGCATATTGCAGCTGATATGAAAATGACACTTTGTTATTTGTATTTAAATAAGAAACGGTTAGCACCCAGACAGTAATAAATTTAATCATGCTGTTATTTCCTCATCCTGAATATATGATTGGCTGCTTTGCGCAATGGCCTGCGCCAGCATCGGATTAATTTCATAGATATGCGGCTGTTTTATATGGCCGCGCACACTGATAAAGTCATCAGCAACCATCTGTTTAAGCAGCCGTGTTAAGGAAATCCCCGTCATGCTTACAGTGCCAGCATCCAGCATGCCGTTTACGCTTGATGCGCCGTGCTTAAGCAAGTGCAATAGAATCGCTATACGGCGCCCTAAAAGAGATGAATCAGCGTCTGTTTTGATAAATTTCAGGTCCGCCGTATTAGTGTTATTTTTCATTTAATTAACCCCAGTATTTTTTCTTCACGCTTGCGCTGTACCGCAGCTTCTATACGCTCCCCAATCCAGCGCATCACAGGCACAGGCATTGAGTTCCCGCAGGCTTCATAGCGATGGCCGTCAGGGCATTTATCTGCAGGCTTTCCGCGAAATGGTACTTTTGTGTAATTCTCTGGAAAGCCCTGTAAGGCTTCGCATTCAGTCGGCAAAAATTCGCGAATCTTTCCATCAATCAACACACACGGACGGCGCCCGCCGCCTGACATCCGCGTCAATGTCGGACTAACAGACTGATCTTTCATAATTCGCGGACGGCCATCTGGCGAACGCGGTTCAAAAAGCAAATACCCTAAATCATCTATGGACTGTCCGCCCGTTGTTGCAGCGCTTGCTCTAATGCTGGCGGTAAAGTCATTCCTTTCTTTTCCGCCCTCTGCAGCGCTCCCTTGCAGGCTCTCGCACTCAAGTAATACTTCTGCGGGATTAATCCAGTCTGCAGAACTTGCGACAATAAAGATGCGACGGCGCCGCTGGGCGACCCCGAAATATTTAGCGTCAAAGACTCGCCATGCAACGGTCCGCCGTGGTCCATACACACAACCAGCGTGCGTCCATTTTCCCCCTGTCGGCTTAAGCTCACATTCTTCCCCTGCAAGCGCTCCCAAAAGGCAGCCGAAAGCATTGTCTGAGGTTTTAAGCACACCTTCGACGTTTTCCCAGACGGCGACGGATGGCTCATCGCCTCGAATAGATCTAACTGAATCAATTTCATTTAAAATCCTTACATACTCTAAAGTTAAGCGTCCACGCTCATCATTTAGAGATTCTTTTGAGCCAATTATCGAAAATGCTTGGCAGGGCGTTCCACCGACCAACACGTCAGGCGCTTCACAGGTCCCATCCTTGATCATTTCCGCAATCTTGGTCATATTCCCAAGGTTCGGCACTTCGGGCCAACGATGAGCCAATACGGCGCTTGGAAATGGCATAATTTCTGCGAACCACTCTGCTTTCCATCCTATCGGGTCCCAAGCGACGCTGGCCGCTTCTATTCCCGAACAAACTGAGCCAAATTTCATGTCAAATCAGCCCCGACCAGTGGCATAGCGCACACCTCATAAATAATCAAAGATTCCTTAAGCCGGCTCTGCAGGGATGCCGTCAAAAAGCTAAGCGGGGAATTAAGCAATTCACTTACCTCAGACATTCCACCATGCAAATCAACCAGCTCATGCGCATCAGATATTTTGAATAAAACCGCTAAATCCAGACCATCTACAGGCTGAGAAAGCGGACAGCCTGAAAATGCATTTTGGATTTCCTGCTCAGCAATCTGGCGGCCTTTCTCACGCCAGAATCTGACCTCCTTGCCGTCAAGATCCACTAAGCCTTTTTTTTCACATTCGGCCAGCGCTTCACGCAATTCAGCGATATTTATCGCCAGATCTTTAAAAGAGCGCATCATAAAGCCCGCAACAATGCGCCAAGCGCCGTTATGTAATACACGCCATTCCACACCGTCGTCTTTTAAGTAAAAAACCGCTTGCTGGGCATAGGCATAAAAAAACTTGTCTGCATCTTCTGGCGCATCTTGAACAATGACTTGCGCAGTTCTGGCGCCGTATGACTCTAAAAACTCCTGTGCTTTCATAAATAGATCATCCGTTCAAAGTTTTGGTAAACCGCGCAAAGCTTCTACAGAAACCAATATCGGATCTTCCTTCTCAATTTCGCCACACCCTGCAGCTTCTTTTTGGCGGCGCTCTCTCAATTGGTCCATATACATGTTTTTTTGCTCTAGGCTCATTCCAGAAAGATCAATGCCTAAAATATGGTTATGGTTATCCGCCTGCTCCGTCAAAGTAATGAAAGACCCCACTTTTTTATTGCTATATGGCATCACGCCATAAGACTGTAAAAGCAGTTCAGGCATCTTGCTTTCAGTATCTTGAATATGGTTTTCAATGGCATATTCAGCGACTTTCACAAACGCGGAAATGTTTGAATCATCAGCATATTTTTTGTATCCTGACGGCAACTTAAAATATTCAGCAATGGCTTTATCGGTCGCCAGCAGGCAGCATTGATCTTTAGAAATCCCCTTGATTCGCCAAGATCCGAAATCAAGTAAATCACTGCTGCTGATAATGAAGCGTATTTCACCGCGTTCCAGCAAACGGGTAATTTGATCTGCTTCTAAAGCATGCTTAATATGCTTTTCAGCCAGTTCAAAAAAGTCCTCACGCATCCTTTGAAGCTCATAGGCATCACTGCAGACCACAAAGGTTTTTTTGCCATTTAGGCGCGCTTCCATCGCAGTCAGCAAGATACGGCGCTTAATTTTTTGTTCTTGATTTCTAAGCTCTATGGCCTGTACTTGCATGACAGCGCGCACAGCATCATAAGTCTGTACATACTGTTCAGTTCTGGCTGATAGCTTGCCGCGCTCTATGTCATCAAATACAGTGCATAAAAACGCATAATTCCGCTGAATCTCTTCTTGACTCAGCGCCCCTTTACGCGCCATCACAACTGTTTTTATAAATAAATCCCGCATTTCTAATCCTTATCAGAATATTAATTCGCCAAAGAATCATAAACCGTTTTCGTTATGCGCAAAAGCATAATTTATAGTTTTTATGCATTATTTATGCATATTAGATAAAATAATTATGCGTAATAGCGAATTTATTGCATGAACAAGCTAAAAATAAATGCTTTAACGCAAATTAAAGGCACAAAAAAGCGCATAACCCTGCATGAGTTATGCGCCGTGTTTTAGCGTCATTCTGAGCCGTATGACCCGCTACCGCCGCCTGTACTTGAGCTGCTATCAAAACAGCCTGAACTTGAATGACCAGTATCAGCCGATCTTGAGTAATGCTCGTTGGTTTGACATCCAGCACCAATATGCACGGACTGCTCACTTTTTGAAGCATCACCATATAAAGCAGCATGTAATAGCGGATTACCGCTAACATTCCGTGTATATACGTCGCTTTCTGCAGATCGGTCCAGCACACCTACCTGACCAACATCATTCCTGCCCGTGCATGTCATGCGATGATCCTGCGCCTTGGGACAGCGTTTATTGCCGCACTTCCTGCATACAATCATGGTGCGCTTAATATCACCAGCATCCCTGCAGCACTGTGCGCAATCATACTCTTTGACCTCCCCATTAAGAGAAAAGCTCTTACTCACGCCGTCCGCTTTGGGCAGGCTCTTTATTTTATCCAGCACACCGTCAGCAAATGGCGGACAAAATGTATAAGTCTCCCCATCTGGACCAATGGAGTGCAATACAAGATATTCAGTCCCGAACGCCGTAAACTT
Source organism: Acinetobacter sp. ANC 3813 (assembly GCF_002135435.1). Lineage (GTDB taxonomy): Bacteria > Pseudomonadota > Gammaproteobacteria > Pseudomonadales > Moraxellaceae > Acinetobacter. Next base: position 75,792 of record NZ_NEGK01000012.1, read on the forward strand.
CCCATGCGCATCACACTTTCCTGTAATCCGCCAGCAAGCAGTCCAATACCCGATAACCGCGCAGATGATCAGCGCAACAATTAAAAAAAACAACATAGGTGCAATCCTGTTATGCTTAATTCCCGTCTATATTTTGCACACTAAAAATCAGGTCCCCCTGACGGGATTCCAGCTTTTGAAATTTAACTTATGCACTTAATATTAAAAAAAAGCTGTAAATGCCCTAAAATCCATCTTTTAGGGCATTTTATTTTTTATGGAAGGTGCTAGACTGTTTTCATACCGATTTTTTTTAATAATAAATGCCCTAAAATATTATGAAGACAGGAAAAGCCCCTTTTGTGTCCAGTGATGACCTCACAGCGACCATAAAACACCTAGACGGACTAAACTCACTCAGGAATAAATCTATCCTGCTTTTTTCGCACTACCTCGGCCTGCGCGCAAAAGAAATGGCCGCGCTGAAAATAGGGGACGTGTACGACATTAAAAACAGGCGCGTGAAAGAAGTCATCCGCCTGCTGGCCGCATACACCAAGGGCGGAAAGTTCCGTGAAGTGTTCTTAATGGATGATGATGCCCGCAGCGTTATTCAGTCCTATATCTCAAAAGAGCGGCCGATGGATGCAGATGCGCCTCTATTCCTATCCCAGAAAGGCGGGGCATTCAGCGCCAACACTATGCAGCGGGCAATTGGCAAGCTCTATAAAAATGCGGGTATTAATGCCAGCTCTCATTCTGGCCGCAGATCTTTTGCGACCCATCTGATCAGAAACGGCGCAGATATTTATTCAGTTCAGCAGCTTATGGGGCACAGCTCAATACAGACAACACAGGAATATTTTGCGACCGACCCGAACCATTTAATGCAAGTCGTGAAACGCTTAAAGATCTGATTTAAATATACAATCCATAAAAAAAACCCGCGCAATGCGGGTTTTATTCTTTCAAAGATGCTATTAGTTCTTTAGCCTCTTCAAACTCAGCTTCACGCTCAAGGATCATTATTTTAACTTGCTCCACAACCCAGTCAGGCAATATGTCCGCCTTATCCCAGCTTTCTATTCTTGTACGGCGCAATGGCTCCCCTTTTTCATTGATCAAATGCGATGCTAATGCAATCTTCCAATTTCTACCAAAAAGCCCAAGGCCAATAATTTTTAATCTGCTCATATTAAGACATTGCCCTATCAATAAAAACACTGTGAACTTTATCAAATGATGCAATATGCGCCTTGAATATTTCTTTCTTATTCTTAGGCTCTATTACAGTCTGAATAAATGCATCATCATACCCAATAGACGCACGCTTCCAGTGCCCATCTGGTGTATGCACATACCAGAAATCAAAGTACCCAATATAAAATAATGTATAACCATTGCAGGCAGCTTCAAAGGTCAAGTCAATTTCTAGGCGTGGATTTGTACCATAAATAGCAACATTATCCAGCTCATCTTCAACATGTGGAAGTTCAGCGCATTCCTTTGCTAAATCCTGATAATTCAGCGGTATATTCGATAATATAATTTTAGCCATTTCAACCTAATCAAAACTTCTACCTTATACAGAATATTATACACCACATAAAAAAAACAAACACAATGTTCATTTGAACACTGTGTTCATTTGAACACTGTGTTTATTTGAACACTGTGTTCATTTGAACACTGTGTTTATTTGAACATTATTGCAATTCAGGAAATGTAATGCTCTTAGGAACAGAATTTTCAGCTTTTATCAGTTCTTTCAGCTTGGTATTTTCCATAGTCAGGCTGACTATATGGCCGTTACTTAAGCTGATTGTAACGCGGGCATATTCCCCTCTGCTTGTAATCATTCCGCCGCAAAAATCAGTATCATTAACCTCGACGCTGACAATATGCGCCAGATCAATAAATTTATCATTACAGCTTGAGCAGCACCGCAATTTAGTTAGCATGGCGCATGCTCCTTATTCCGCCAGATAGAGCGGTATTCAACATGGAAATCAGGTGCTTTTCGGGTAAAAGTTCCTGATAATTCAGTTCTGCAGTGCCAGACACACTTCCCATTCGGGAAACGCTCCCAATGAAAAGCAGATTCAGGGGCTTTACTCCAATCCACGTCATCCAGATACGGCGTCGCCAAGATGATTCTATAGCGTTCTTGCGTTAGCATTGTGCGTACCAATTGAATGCTTTCTGCGGCCAAATTATCCGCATCCAGTGCAATAATTATTAAATTAGATAAATTGAATCCCGCCATTTTCTCAGGGGAAGGAATGACAGCGCAATCATCTAAGAATACCAGCCGTGAAACACCGCGATTAAAAGTATTCATATAGTCATATTGAATATCTTTGACTAAGCTCTTAAGCGGGCCATTGGCAATCTCTTCAATATACTGCTGCACCTTCTTAAAAATAACTAAATCCAACCGATTACCATGAGGCAATACAACAACCGTGGCAGAATCCTCACGCATGAGCAGATTCCATACGGCGATTAAAGCCGCCGTATCCTCACGCTTTTCTGCGCTGTATCCAATGTTTATTTCACCAGCACCCTGATACACAGACTTAAACGTCTTATGCTGATCTGGCGTAATCTGAAAGCCCATGAAGTTGCAAAACTGATTAATGCTTATGTCTTTATTCATCGTTTTTCACCCTCAGCAATGGCCGAAATCCAATCCACTGCATCTGTCACATAGCGTCTAGCTTCTGCTAATGTGTCCTGAATGCTCTCCTTTTCACCCGCATCAGTCATTTCGTTGACACTATCTTCTAAGACCGTAAATTGTGCCACAGCACGGGTTAAATCACTAAGCGCAGCTGTTGCCGCTTTATGCGTTAATTTACTCATGAATCAAATCCTTATAATCGTTTTAATATGCAGATGAATGCGCCAGATACGGCGCAATTTAGGGGTTTAATCACTCACTGCAGGCACAGCCTTGCAGTTCTTTCCAACCTGAAAGACAACCATATGACCGCGATTGTTTTTGTGTTTTGACGTGATGTATGGATGCCCATGCACCGTGAAGCCTTCAACTTCAACAATGTCACCGATAGCAACGTATTGACGGTAATATGGCCCTGTCGCAGTGATTTCTATTTGCATTACCGACTCACCCACACAGTTTGCTTGCAAACAGGGCATTCCACAGACAATACAACTTCATTACGATCAGTCTGCACATTTGCTTCTGATTCATGAAATTCCAGTTCAGACTTACAATGACGGCATGTAGCTTGATGCGTCGGACTCTGGACCGCTCCACGCTTAATTATTTTCATTTGCCATCTCCCGTAATTCCCCCAAGGTCACTTCTTTATTATCATGACGAACAAAGTAGCCCTCTGCAGTATTTGGACTGCTTAGATCTGCACCCTCTACATCAAAATAATCCACGCCTAAGCGGCCATTTGCATGGCCGTATAGAAATTGACAGGCATGGGGCTTTAAATCGCTCTCATAACCCAGTTTGACCATCAGGTCCCAAGCTTCTAAATACTGCGCATGGCTTTCCAGTCGGATTTTTATATCCTTCTTATCCTCCATATCCCCTTCGGTCAGGTTCTTGACCTTGAAAAATTGCGCCGTGCCAGATTCAAGCCATGCTTTAATGCGCGCAGCACGCACAGGCTCTTTTTCAAGCCATGTCTGCCAAGATTCATCATCATGGATAAACTGCAGCCATTTGCGCGATTCTTTGTATTCAATCGGCTTGTGATTACAAATATAGAAATAGCCGTCTTCATCAAATACAGGCACTTCATCCAAGCCATAGCTTTGCGCCAGTTCAAGCGCTTCATCATCATCCAGACCATCAAATTCATCCTCTGTGATAGTCACAGATAAATCTGAATGATCTGAACAATAAAACCCGCCACAACTAGCCTCAATGTTCGGATTCTCGAAGCATAAATGACCCATGCCGCGGTCAATTTCATTAGTGCAATCTGGATGATCACAGACAGCAGGAACGCCATGCCCCTGCTCACGTCCATTCTTTTCACTTGTGTAACATGCATAACTCATGATTAACCCGCCTTCTGTAGTGATAATTTATTGGTGTATAAGCTTCGGATGTACAAAATCCCGACCGCCTTAAAGCTGTAATTGCTAGGCGATGCGAAATAGATACAGGCATCACGGCAAACGTAAATAAATTCAGGCACGCGGCCGTAATACAGTTCATTCAACGTGTTTCTATCATCATTCCACGCATACCCCAGCGCCAAAAGTAAGCGGACAATTTCCGCATACTCTTTTGCATTTTGAATATCAATTTTCAGGTCTTCAAAAGTGGAAATAGCCGAATAGTTCAACGTGTATTTAACGGCTATTGATTCTTTTTTTAGTTCCAAAACTTCCATAAAGCCCCCATGCTTTATATGTATTTATGCGCGTCATGCGCTCAGCAAGCGCATTCCCGTATCATGTGCTGCACTGTTTCATAAGCCTCATACTGGCCCTGCCAATATCCATTTTTCTCGCTGTCATGATCACGGCGCAGCGCTACACGCGAAATCTGAGAATCTACACGGTTCTTTAGCAGTGACATTGGCGTGGCGTCATCCAGATCCTCAAATGCTTCCTTGCTTAAAGCCTCTTCCAGTGAAGCAAGATCCGTGAACAGCATTGAAATATTGCGCAGCTCTTTAATCAGCTGCTTTTCGCTCTTCTGCCGGCTTAACTCCCAGCCGTGGCCTCTTAAGCTGTCCATATAGAACACGCCTCGGATATTTTTATAAAAAATCGAAGCTAATTTGTCTTTTGATACGGCGATATAGCGCGCCTCGTTTGGCTTTTGCTTGAGAAGCATGCTCATTGGCTTCGCGCCGTGAATCTGAATCATGAGCTTTGCCATGCTGCTTAATGTACTCATCTCTATCTCTCTTCATTCCAGTTTGGCTGTATACCCAATCATCAGTTTTCTGATCATCGGGATGCTGCATTAGCTCGGCATCCCTTTAAGCAGCAGAAATTCCGTGCCTACAGGCTGACAAACACTGTCAAAATCATCTATCGCAGTCAGCAATTGTTCAGCCGTTTCACACTGCTCTGGGAAAAACTGCTCTTCTAGTTCAGAAATAATCCCAGACGCTTCATGAACTGCACCATAGCCAGCCATTTCAATACGCTGACCAATCAAATTACTCAGCAGCACCTGATAAACCTGATCTGCATAAGCATCGCCAAAATTTTGCTGAATCGAACTTAGCATTGGGAAAATGATCTGTTTCAGAAGTTCTTTTGCCGCCTGATCTGGGCCAGAAACTTCAATGATTGCGACGTTATTGCTTTTTTCCTGTGTCATGACAAAGCACCCGATTTGTAGAATTTTTCAATTGCGGTAATTCCGCTTAAAATAAAAATACGGCAAATCATTTCACGCTCTTTGGCGATTTTCCTGTCTTTGCTGTCCCACTTAAAAAGCCATACCCCTGTCACCGCATCACAAAACAGATGATCTACATAGCGAAAAAATACCGATAAATTTTTAGAGCCTTCGCAATAAAATTCCCGCCAGATATCAAATGCTTTTTTTAAGGGTGAATCATCTTCCGCCTGCTGCAGCAATAGATAAACAATGTATGCACATTCAATAAAATCATTTTTAAACACCCCCTGCTGATCTTCTGTATGAACATAACGTGCATCAAATCCCTCATATTTAATGCACGCCTCCTTAAATCCCTCTGCGCTTTTTGCACTTCTTATCAATTGCATTTTTTGTCCTGAACGTCGCGCTTGAAATCGGCAAGCCCCCGTTCGCACCGTCTATATATTTATGCCCTCGCCGTATGCTGTTTATAATTTCCCTATACGGTACAAATTTACCTTTATGCAAAACGCCGTACTCAAATACACGGCGCTCACAATGAATGCAGACGCCATGTGATTTTTTTAAACTTTTTGCATTAATGCATAAACTGCAGCGCATATATCCGCTAAAAACCTCATCAGCACGCACAATATTACTCACTATCGCATAACCATTCATTAAAAATATGCTCTAAAGTATAATTTTATGCTCAAAAACGGGCAATTCATGCGTTTTGACCGTTATAACCTAGTCCGCCAGACAAAATATGCGCTAATCCTCTGTCTGAAACTGTCTGACCAATCCCGCCCGTGTTCTGGGCTGTGACTTGCGGTTTATCCTTCCTGCCGATCTTGGCTATTTCAGGCGTTATCGCTGGGACCTTCACTGCAGGCGGACGGGCTGCATTAGGCTTAAATATGACTGGCGCTGTCGCTTTACCCTTGGCATTCGGCATAGTTTTCGCTGGCGCCTCAGCTGCTTTGATTTGATCAGACTGACGCTTTGCCAGTTCCGCCGTATCATCTGTATAGCGATTGGCTTTTTTGTCCTGTGAAAGCCAGTCAAACGACACACGGGTCCCATTTGCGCCCCTGATCGTATCTTGGCCGCGCGCCCAGCCGATATAGGCTGCCAATTCCTGCGCATAGTCTCTCGCATCCCGCTTTTTGCCGTCGTGGAACTTGCCCATCTTGCCCTTATAGTCTGAACTGCCCATTTCCTGCTTAATGAAAGCTGCCTGCGCATCCAGCGCCGCTTGAGTCTTTGGCATCTCCCCGTTTGCATTCATCAGACCGCGCTCACGCATGAATGCTGAGAATTTCTTATATCGGTCGCCATTCCAAGACAGCACACCGCCGTTTTTAATATCCTTGCCTTTTTTATCCTTGGCAGGGTCTATATGCGTGCTGAACATTTTGTCGCTGAAATCATTCTCACGGCCAATCTGGCCCACAAGCGCCAAGGCACGGTCATCCGCAATACCAACCTTGCGCAGCGCATTAAACATGCCCAGCTGACGCGCTTTGCGGTCACTTGCCACATTGCCCGCAGCGTTCTTATTTCCTGCCGCATTGCTGTAATCAAAGTTTTCACTGCTATACGGCGTCACCCCAGCGCTTGAACCGCCGCCAAAGGTGTTAGAGGCCCAATTGCGGACGCCTGTGCCGACCTTTGCGCCCCAGCCCATTGCCATAGCAGGCAGGCTGAATGGAACAAATGCGCTCTTTGTGACATTGGCTTTTGTGCTGAACATATCTGACACAACACGCTTAAAGATCCCTGCGAAATCTTCATTACGCATTTCATCTACCCAGACACTGACCTTTTCACCAAAGATCTTGCCCAGATAGGCGCCTGCCACACCGCCAGCGACTGCGCCAGCAGGACCGCCAACGAAAGCGCCCGCAACACCGCCAACACCGCCCCCTAAAAGCTCTCCTATGCCTCCCGCTTTGCCCTTCTTATCTAAATCCCCCCATTCACTTGCCAGCATCCCGCCGCCAAGCAATGCACCCAGAAGAGGCAATCTTTTCCCAGCCCTGCCAAGCAGCTTACCCAGTTTGCCCAGCTTTCCGCCTTTACCGCCTTTTCCGCCTCCCAAAAGACCCGCCAGCCCACCGCCATCACCGCCGCCAGATGAACCGCGCACGGCGTCAATCAGGCGCAATAACAAGCGATTGCGTTCTTTATTGCTGCGCGCTTCATTCTTATTCGCCTCCTCCTGTTTCTGAGGCAATATTTCATCCTGCTTGCTCTTCCTGATACGGCCGCGTATCAATCCGATAGCCTTGGCGCTCATCCCCCAGAAAACCTTCCCGACTGGCGAAACAACACTTGTCAGCTCTTTTACGGCGTCCACTGTCGG
>NZ_NEGK01000013.1 GCF_002135435.1 Acinetobacter sp. ANC 3813
ATTGCAGGAAGCGCAAGTTCTACAGTTTGCAGACCGCCGTCAATTTCACGCGTCACTTGTACTTTATCGCCGTCAACTTTCACTTCTGAAGCGAAAGTCCCTTGGCCTGCGCCAAGAAGAGCGCCAAGCATTTGACCGACTTGGTTTGAGTCATCATCAATGGCTTGTTTGCCTAGAAGGATTAATTGAGGCTGTTCCGCTTCAACCACACCTTTTAAAATTTTAGCAATTTCAAGCGCGCCTAGCTGGCTGTCATCAGCTTCAACTAAGATACCGCGGTCAGCGCCAAGCGCCATAGAAGAACGGATTTGTTCTTGAGCTTCTTTAGGACCAATAGAAACAACAACGATTTCTGAAACAGTTCCTTTTTCTTTTAAGCGAACCGCTTCTTCCACTGCGATTTCACAGAATGGGTTGATTGACATCTTAACGTTTGTTAAGTCAACACCACTGTTGTCCGGTTTAACACGAACTTTAACGTTGGCATCAACCACACGTTTTACAGCAACAAGAGCCTTCATGTAATCCTCGGCTGTTTTAGCAAATGTAAATATTGAGAAAAGTTATATTAACTCTTCACTTTAAATTTTTTAGGTGCCCTATCTTGCAATGTGATTGGCATTTGGGTCAAGTCACAATTATCGAAAGACCTGTAAAAATCCGTAAAATTCCTTGAACTTGTCGTTCACACTTTTTCAGAATGGTTTTATTTATTTGTTTTCACGACTTATTTAGTTATTTTTTAAGCATTGATTTTTATTATATTTTTACTTGATTAGGATCATCAAAAGATTTGATTTAATATCTTTTTCCGATCAGTCGTGATTCTTTTTTATGCAGAAATGACTGGTGCGCATATCATAGGGTTTGTGTCATTTAAGATAGATGACATATTTTTGTAGCGAATTTATACAATCCATAATTGATTCAAAATTAAAACTGGCGTTATTGCGCTGAAAAATTCTGGACATTTATTTTAAAGCGCAGCGCTCCTGATTATTTTTTAATAAAAAGCCTGCATTTAAAGCAGGCTTTTTATTAAAATGATTGTACAGATTTCAGTTGGAAATGAGCCATACCGCGGCAAGGCCGAGCAATCCGCCTGAGGTGCCATCGATCCATTTTTGTTTACGTGCATCAATCTCGGTTTTTTGCGTAATCTTGGCAAAAACCAAACTTAAACTGCAGTACACAATAAATATCAAAGTAATAAAGACTAAAGATAGATACAGCCCCTGAATTACCGTGTTGCCTGACTGATCTATAAATTGCGGCAAGATCGCAAAATAAATCAGCATGCCTTTCGGGTTTAACAAAGCGGTAAAGAATCCTTTTTTTATAGGATTTGACGCACTTTGCTGTTCAATGCTCAATTTTTTATTGCTGAACACAGATTTGATTAAATGCACCGCCAAATATAAAAGATAAGCGATACCCAGCCAGCGGATGGTTTCAAACAAAATTGGGAAAGAGACAATAATCGCCGCAATGCCTAATGCCACTAAAATCGAATGCACCAAATAGCCTGTGCATACACCAACAGTAGCCATCATGCCTGCTTTTGCATCTTTGCCCATCACTTGAGACAGAATAAACAGCATATCTGGCCCAGGGGTAAAAATTAGCGGAGTAACCGTTAACGCAAAGAGTACTAATACAGACATTTCCTTTTCCTATCACTGTATTGATGGACAAAAATAGTATCTGCGAATTGAACTAAAATAGGATTTCATTTATTCTAATTTTAATGTTAATTTTAGAATATAATTCTAATTTATGAAATTTTCTTCTAAATCAATTCTAGTAAAGCTTGACCGCATTGATAAAAGTATCATTTCTTCTTTACAAAATAATGGACGCATGCAAAACAATGATCTTGCCAAAACCATTGGCCTGTCTCCGTCTTCTTGCCTGCGCCGCGTAAAACTGCTGGAAGAAGCAGGTGTCATTCAAAGCTATACCACGGTAGTCGACCCGCAAAAAATTGGCTTTCAATTGATTTTGTTTTCTCGTATTTGGCTGCTAGGTCAAGATGCTGAAACGATTGATACCTTTATAGAAGCGATGAAAGAGCTGCCTCAGGTCATGGAGTGCTACATTATTCTTGGCGAATGCGATGCCATGCTAAAAGTGGTGGTGCCTGATTTAGAAAGTTACCGTAAATTTCAGTCTACACATTTGACCAAGAAAAACGGCATTACCAGTGTAAAAACCGATGTGCCAAGTCAAATTGTTAAGCAAAGCTATCAGCTGCCACTGGAGGATTTATAAATGTTGCGCTCTGAACTGTACTATTAATAATGAGCTGGTCATCTATTCTTATTTCATTTGAACATGTTTTTTGACGTTTCATGAGGCTACATACAGTTGTGAATCATTGTTTTATCAATCATGATTTTATAGAACCAATAGAAGGTAATATTCTGTATGAAGACCTCTACTACACTTTAGACAATACTGATATTTACTTAAAATTAAAGGATGAATTAATTTTAGAAAGTATAGATTCTTCTATTTAAGATTATGGCTGATCTACAAAACCAAAAAGCGCAGACGCTAGACTTTAAATTATAAAATATATATAAATTAATCTTATAGACTAATTTTCTAAGCTTTGTATGACGTGTATGTAATAGGTTAATTTTAGAAAAACTTTAAAGTTTGGATTGTTTAATGTCTCAAGAATATATAACTCTTTTAAAAATTAGAAAATATTATGTCATTGGTATCCTCATTGGCATTCCAATTTTTTTACTAGTTTTTTTTCAAATCATGGTTTTTTTTAATTTCGGTGTTTCAGTAATTACGCTGCTTTTAATTATTACATGCTTATTTCTTATACTTTTTAGCACCTTATTTTTTCTATCGAAAGACATTTGTCCTTGGTGTAAAGAGAGTTTCTTTAATGGAGCTGCTTCAGGGGATGGAATAAGCCTTATATTTAGAAGAAACTGCCAGCATTGTGGAATGCCAAAAAAAGGGAAAAATCAGCAGGATTGAATCCTTTTTAATATCATAGCGATTATACGATATACCAATTTTAGAACCTTATTAAGGTGCCAAATTAGTATAAGAGTCACTGTTCATCGATTGGCGTGATTACGTAATCATTAAAATAACGAATACTCCGTCAGCAACACCAATATTTATGTTTTCAAAAGCCTCATACATAAAAAAGCGATTTGAATATTCAAACCGCTTTTTTTTAGCACAATATCGCACTTAAACAGGCTGATTTTCTAAAAAATCACGATGAATATGACTTAAATCAATCAGCTCAAACTCAGCCAATCCAAAAATTTCCCAGACAGCCAAAAAGTCTTCTTTTGTGTCAAAGCTTGCTGTTGGTGATTTGCTTTCTTGCCACTGCAAATCTGAAATCCACAAATAATACTGCTGTGTTTCAGCATTCAGCGCTTGAACTTTACCATTGGCATTCACGCCTTGCACTGCAGTATTCGCAGGAAGTAACGGCTCCATGTTCGGCAAGCTAATTTCTACAAAATGCTTAACTTGACGAAGGCCATAGCCTGCAAAAATATCTTTTTGCTTCGCACTGAGCCTGTCATATTTTTCCTGAACATCCAAAATCATGTCTATTGCCTAGTTTCAAATAAAATTTTTATATACAGTTCGCGGAACATCATTTGTTCCCTAAGCGGATTATTGCCGCTGTCCGCTATGCATCAATAAACCTATTTATACGTGAAAAATTGACTTCTTTTTATTCTACGTTAGTTCATATTGCATACATCTGCTGTTTCTTTTTACCTCATTCTGCCATTTTTGGGAAGAGATTGCAGAGGCTATAAGATAGCCACCTGTTTGTTGCAGGTTGATGACATCTGTTGCAAAGCGATAAAGCCGCCTATCAATCAAAATGTTTAATTGATTGTGCATCGCATTTAATAACTGAACCTTTTTGACTCAAAATACGATTAAATTCACAATAATCTTCCAAAAAATTAAATAAAATCTATGGCACAGGGCTTGCATTGATGAAGTTAACTTTAAATCAATGCGGAACAACTCAATGTCAGGCTTCAAAAAAACCCTATTATTCGTATCTTTATCCAGTCTTCTGGCTGCCTGTAATGACTCCAATGAATCCAATTCAAGTGCAGAAAATATAACGCCTGTTCCCTTCAACCCTGTAGAAGCGACCATTGCCGATGTACACCGCTCAATTACCACAAAAGGCGCAAATTGCGTTTCGATTGTGCAAAGCTATTTAGACCGTATAGAAGCCTACGACAAAAAAGGCCCTACATTAAATAGCATTATTGCGGTTAGCCCTACAGCCTTGCAAGAAGCTAAAGCACTGGATGATTACTATCTTAAAACAGGACAATTAAAAGGTGATTTGCACTGCGTCACAGTACTGCCTAAAGATAATATTGATGCTGTAGACATGGCCAATACTGCGGGTTCCAAGGCATTAACTGATAATTTCCCGCTTGATGATGCGTATATGATTAAAAATATTAAAGCACATGGCGGGATTATTCTAGGCAAGGCTAATTTAGATGAATTTGCTTTTGGTTTTGGCGGCAGCTCTAGCAATCCCAATGGCGGGCAAACTAAAAATGTCTATGACTTAAGCAAAGGTCCAGGCGGCTCTTCTGCAGGTACGGGTGCTGCCATTAACGCCAGCTTGGCATTGATTGGCATTGGCACAGATACTGGCGGTTCTATTCGTATTCCATCTGCAGTACAAGGCTTGGTTGGCTTACGCCCCTCACTTCGCCTAGTCAGCCAAGATGGGATTATTCCTTTGGCGCCAACACAAGACACAGCTGGCCCGATGTGCAGAAAAGCGATTGACTGCGCCATATTAATGAACAGCTTAACGGGTTATGACGCCGCAACTTCTTCTAATCAGCGCAATGATTTTGACCGATTATCACCGCTAGTTAGCTCTGCAGCGCAATATAAAACCATGTATTCTGTGCCAGAAAGTTATGTACCTGCAGCAACAGAATCCCTTCAAGGCAAACGCATTGGCATAGTCAAAGCCATGTATGCTCAACCCAATAGCAGCGGTGTAATGACTGAAGACGGCACACTGGTCAATCAGGCCATGGAACAAGCCATTGCCAAATTAACCGCGGCTGGCGCAACGGTAGAAGTCGTCGAAATTAACGATTTATCGAAAATTTTCTCGACCTATTCCAGCCTATCGTCTTATGAGTTTAAAACAGCACTTACAGTTTATTTGCAAAGCACACAGAGTATCTTCAAATCTTATGCAGACTTGCAGCAAAGTGGTTTAATGATTGCGACGTTCAATAATTATGACCGAGATCCAACAGCACAAACCTTCATAGATGGCTATGCCTTGAACACCACTACACGTGCTCCGCATGTGCGCGGCAGTTTAAACAGCGCCTTAGACAATACCGATGCTGCGGGCGAGTTTAAAGGCTTAAGCTATGATGCCTTGGCTTATCCAACCATGACGGCTTTAGCATCTGACTTAGGAAAAGGTCCATCCGCTGGCACCAACAACCGCTTAAGTCCATTCAGCGGATTTCCAGCGCTTTCCATGCCTGCTGCCTCAGTGACATCAACACGCAGCACTTATCCAATGAATGTTAATATTGAATTCATCGCCCGTGAATTTGATGAACCGACTTTATTTAAAATTGCAGTCGCTTTTGAGCAAGTGAATCCAGCTCGCCAAGTTCCTGTTCACACGCCTGCACTCTAAAACTTAGTCACCAGCACATATTTAAAATGGTTACAGATAGGAGCTTCGGCTCCTATTTCTTTTGCTGCGCTCGTGGATGCGCCTGATCATAGACTTGCGCAAGATGGTCAAAATCAACATGCGTATAAATTTGCGTAGTGGTTAAATTACTGTGTCCCAGCATCTCTTGCACGGCGCGTAGATCTCCGCTGTTGGACAGCATATGGCTGGCAAAACAATGCCGCAGCAAATGCGGATGCAGATCTACATTTACCCCAGCACGCAGTGCCTGAAATTTCACTCTATTTTCAATTTGCCGTGCACCAAGCGGATTGCCCTTTTGCGTAATAAAGACATTGGCTTCGGGTACAAAATCGCCATGCCATAAGGGATAAACCTGCAGCCAGTTCATCACTGCATCTTTGGCTTTCGTGCCAAAAGGCACTATGCGGGTTTTATTGCCCTTACCTGTTATGCGCAAAAGCTGACGGTTAAAATCCACATCTTTAATCCGCAGTGACTGAACCTCGGCAAGGCGCAGCCCGCTAGAATACAGCAATTCTAAAATGGCTTTATCACGCAGCCACATTTGCTGCTGAATTTCAGACTCAGGTTCTGGCTGGTCTAAAATTTGATTGACCGTTTCTATATCGACCAAACCCGGCAAAGGCCGTGACTGGCGCTTGAGCTGAAAATCATCTGCCGGATTAAAGCTCATGTATTCGCCCTGTTCCGCCCATTTCATAAACTGGCGGATGGCAGACAGCATACGCTGCAAACTGCTGGAGCTTAATTGAAAACGCTCAACTTTATGCGCCAAATATTCGCGTAAATCTGAAGTTTCTACATCTGCTAAAGGCAAGTTGCGCGTTGCACAAAATTGCATAAAATCCGAAACATCCCGTTCATAAGCCTGCAAGGTATGCTCCGATTGATTTTGAATTTTTCGTTCTTTTAGCCACATGGCCAAAAGTGCTGCAGCATTTTGTTCAAAAGACATTAAATCGCTTTATCCTTCATTATTTTGCTGCGCCAATAAAAACGCATTGATTAAAGCTGCTGTCTCAAATGCATGTTTAGATGCAAATAAATGATCTCCGCCGTCAATCATTTTTAAAATTGAACGTTCAAATTTCAAATGCAGATATTTTCCTATTTCAATCGGGCTGATCAAGTCTGCACTGCCCCACAGCAGCAATACAGGCTGTTTAATGTCTGATAATTGCGCAGAATAATCTAATTGTACATCCACAAACCAATCTGGATTGCTTATATATTGATTCCGATATGCACTGCGCCAGTCTTCAGCTAGAAATGGTGTCAAATCAATGCCGCCAGAAGTCGCAATCAGCACCAAAGCTTTTACCAGCTTGGGCTTTTGCAAGGCAGCCTGCACAGCAAAAATTCCGCCCATGGACTGCGCCACAATCACACATTCCTGTTCAATCTGTGACAAAACATAACGGCTCAGCGTTTCGAAATCAAACACTGCAGGATGATTTGGCTCGCCCGCAAAACCGGGGTAAGCAACGCTATTTTTAGCATACGCTTCCGGCAGCAGTGAAATTAAAGGCTGCCAAAATGCGGTATCTCCAGATGCGCCGGGTAGAAAAATAAGTTGTGTCATTGCACGGCCGAACAAAGCCCATTGAATTTACAGCATAACTGATTTTCGCACATAAAAAAGCACCATCCAATGATAGTGCTTTTCTTTAAAATTGAGTCTTCACTTAGCCTTGGAAATAATTCAAATCCAAACGGCCTTCATAGACATTTGCGGTAGGTCCTGTCATCCAAACAACATCGCCTTCTTTCCACTCAATTTGCAGCTTGCCGCCAGCCAATTCAATTTCCACTGAATTTGCCAGTAAACCGCGGCGCATGCCAGACACAGCTGCAGCGCAAGCGCCTGTACCGCATGCCAATGTTTCGCCAACACCGCGTTCAAATACACGCAAACGCGCATGTTTTTCGTCAATGATCTGCATAAACCCAGCATTCACACGTGCAGGAAAACGCGCGTGCGCTTCCACTTGTGGACCCAGACGCGCAACATCGGCTTCAATGACATCAGGCACAATAGTCACCGCATGCGGGTTGCCCATGCTCACCACATCAATCGTCAGCTCATTGCCGTCTGGCAAACTGAGATCATATAGATTTTCAGGCTCTTCAGCCAAAAATGGAATTTCATGCGGCAGGAATTTTGGATAGCCCATATTCACGCGCACCCAGCCATTTTGACCCAGCTCAGGTTCGACAATACCTGCTTTGGTTTGCACTTTAATTTTGGTTTTTGTGGTCAGCTGACGCTCATGCACAAAACGCGCAAAGCAGCGCACGCCGTTGCCGCACTGCTCCACTTCAGAACCATCGGCATTAAAAATGCGGTATTTGAAGTCTACATTGGGCATATCTGGCGGCTCAACCACCAGCAGCTGGTCAAAGCCAATGCCGAAATGGCGGTCAGCCAAACGCTGAATGGTCAATGTATCTAAATAGGCACGCTGGGTAATCATATCCAGCACCAAAAAATCATTGCCTAGGCCATGCATTTTGGTAAATTCTAATAACATCTCGAATTCCTCCTTAAGGCAGCAGACGTTCACGTTCCCACAATGATTCGATGCTTTCGCGCTCGCGAATCAAATGAGACTGATCGCCATCGACCATCACTTCAGCTGCGCGGCCGCGGCTGTTGTAGTTAGAACTCATCACAAAACCGTATGCGCCTGCGCCTAAAACTGCCAGCACATCATTTTCCTGAATCGCAAGCTTACGCTCTTTACCCAAGAAATCGCCAGTTTCGCAAATCGCGCCAACCACATCCCACTCTTTCGCTTCTGTATCAGTACGCGGCGTCACTTCCTGAATATCCATCCATGCTTCATATAAAGCCGGGCGGATTAAGTCATTCATTGCCGCATCAATAATGGCGAAGTTGCGGTGATTGGTCGGTTTCAGCAGATCCACCTTAGTCAGCAATACGCCTGCATTGGCAGAAATGCTGCGGCCCGGCTCCATATAGACTTTCATGCCTAATTTTTCTAAAGCCGGCTTCATCGCATTGGCATATTCTTCAACCGATGGCGGTGTTTCATCTTTATAAGTCACACCTAAACCGCCGCCAATATCAATATGCTTAAGATTGATACCCAGCTCTTTAAGCTGCGCAATCATCACCATCACACGGTCTAAAGCATCTACAAATGGCTGTGTTTCTGTCAGCTGTGAGCCGATGTGGCAGTCAATGCCAACGACATCTAGATTTGGCAATGACGCAGCGTATTGATACGTTTCGTATACGCTATCTGATGGAATACCGAATTTATTTTCTTTTAAGCCTGTAGAGATATACGGATGCGTTTTTGCATCGACATCCGGATTTACACGCAATGAAATTGGCGCTTGCTTGCCCAGTTTTTCCGCAACTTTTTGAATGCGGTCAAGTTCTGCATAAGACTCTACGTTAAAGCAGGCAATGCCGACTTCCAGCGCTTTTTGAATATCCGCTTCAGTTTTGCCTAGGCCTGAAAATACGATTTTAGACGCATCGCCGCCAGCTTTCAGGACCCGCGCCAATTCGCCGCCAGTCACAATATCAAAGCCTGCGCCCAGCTTAGCCAATACATTCAATACCGCAAGGTTAGAGTTCGACTTGACCGCAAAGCAAATTTGATGATCGATAAAGCCAAATGCACGGTCCATATCCAAATAATGTTTGGCTAAAGTATTTTTGGAATAGACATAAAGCGGCGTGCCATATTGCTCCGCGAGCTGCTGTAATGAACATTGCTCAGCGTGCAAAACCCCATTAATGCGGGTAAAACTCATGAATGTATCCTTGCTTTAAAACAATTAAGGTGTAGTGGTTGAATTCGTATCTTCAGGTGCAGCAGGCTGTTCAACAGGACGCTGCTCACTTTTTTGCTCAGATTTTGGCTGCGCTTCCGTGTCTGAATACAGCAGATATTTAGCACGTTTGTCATAGTTTGGATCATTTGGCAGCTGTAAAGCACCAGACTGACCGCAGCCCGTAAGTCCAAAACCTAGGGCGCATAAACTCATGCAGCAAATGATTTGGCGCATCTGTTCACCTATCCATATTTTCAAAGAAGTATAGCGCAATCATGTTCATGACCGAAGCGCTAAACGCTAGAGATTAGCTTTAGTCATAAAAAAACGCCAGTCTAAGGCTGGCGTTTTTTTATTTTAATTGGATTATTTATGTTTCGGTTTGAAGAAACCAAAATAACCGATAATCAAAATTACAAACCAGATTGGGCTAACCATCAATGCCTTCATGGTGTCTGCTTCTAAAGAAAGCACATAAATCATGCCAATAAAGAAGATGATCACCACCCAGCAGGTAAACAAACCGCCAGGAAGTTTAAAGGTCGATTTCGCATGCAGCTCTGGACGGGTTTTGTAGTAAACGATATAGCTCCAAATAATCATCAGCCATACACAGATAAACAAAATGGTTGATAGCGTCGTTGCCAAAGTGAAAGCTTCAACGGTATTTGGCACAAAATACTGCAGCGCCGCACCAAGCAGCAAACATACTGCAGAGAAGTACAATGCATTTGCTGGAACTGCGCGTTTGTTCAGGTGACCAAATACTTTTGGGCCCTGCTCTTCACGAGACAGACCAAACAGCATACGCGATGTAGAGAACACGCCGCTGTTCATTGAAGACATTACAGAAGACAGCACCACCAAGTTCATAATGATTGCCGCAGCAGCAATACCCGCTTGGCTGAACAAGTTAACAAATGGCGAAATGGTTGGATCAATTTTATTCCATGGCGTTACAGACATTACAATGACCAATGCCAATACATAGAAAATAATGATACGGATTGGAATTGAGTTCACCGCCTTCGGCAAGTTTTTCTCAGGATCTTTAGTTTCCGCAGCAGTCGTACCCACCAGCTCTACACCCACAAAGGCGAAGATCGCAATTTGGAAACCCGCCAAGAAGCCTGTTACCCCTGTCGGGAATAAGCCGCCATGTGACCAAAGATGCGTAAATGAAGCGATCTCACCTGTTGTTGATGAGAAGCCTGTAAAGATCATCCATAAGCCGACACCAATTAAGACGACAATCGCAATAATCTTAATTAAGGCAAACCAGAACTCCAGCTCACCGAACAGCTTCACGGTCACCAAGTTCAAGCCCATAATAAAGACAATGGCCGCAATACTGATCATCACTCCTTCTTCTGGCGAGAATGGGTTGCCTCCATTAAAGAACTGCAGGTAGTAAATAATCGCGGATAAGTCAGCAATACCAATCGTGATCCAGCACAGCCAATAGGTCCATCCGACAAAATAGCCAGCCCATGGACCAATTAAATCAGTTGAAAAATCGATAAATGATTTGTAATGAAGGTTAGACAATAACAATTCGCCAAGCGCGCGCATGACGAAAAACACCATAAAACCAATAATCATGTAGATCAGCAAAATAGATGGACCAGCCAAGCTGATCGTTTTACCTGACCCCATGAATAAACCCGTACCAATTGCACCGCCAATGGCGATTAATTGCAAATGACGGTTAGATAAACTTCGTTGTAGTTCACTATCTTCGGTAGTCGAACTGAGGTTTTCATTTGACATTGTTATTTTGTCTCTCAGAATTCAGTGTGTAAAAGTAGCCCAAAAAAATAAAAATAAAAAAAGGTTTTTGGGCGATTAGCTGATATTTTTGACGTCTAATCACGTTTTAGATGTTTTTTTAAACAATACCACCAGTTTCCTTTTCTAATTTGCTCTGTCCTTGATGAATTAGCAGTTTGCATGCCAATTTTAATTCTGGAGAGAAAATGCCCAAAAAATTGTTTTTATAAGCCGCTATTGCTACATTCTCTCCATCTATAATTCTTATACACAAGCTACATGAGTAAAGTCAAAACTGTTTACCGATGTGAACAATGCGGGACAGACCATCCTAAATGGGCAGGTCAATGTTCGGACTGCGGAGAATGGAACTCGCTTTCAGAAGTCAGTATTGCGCCTGCGGCAAGTCACCGTGCGCAGCCAAAAATAGGCGGAGGCTACGCAGGCCAAGCTGCAGCTGTCACCACCTTAAATAAAGTTTCAGTTTCACGTGAATCTCGTTTAGAAACAGGCATCGGTGAATTTGACCGGGTATTGGGCGGCGGTTTGGTCACAGGCTCAGTGGTGCTGATTGGCGGCGATCCCGGCATTGGTAAATCCACTATTCTTTTGCAAACAGCAACCCACATGGCGGCGGCTAAGAGTTCTGCTTTATATGTCACAGGTGAAGAATCTTTATCGCAAGTTGCCCTGCGTGCGCACCGTTTAGATTTGCCGACAGACCAGCTGAAAGTCATGGCTGAAACCTGTGTAGAACGCATTTGCGAGGTTTTGGCGCATGAACGGCCTGCTGTGGCGATTCTAGACTCCATTCAAACTCTCTATACCGAAACCTTGCAATCTGCACCGGGCGGTGTCTCACAAATCCGTGAATCTGCCGCAATATTGACCCGTTTTGCTAAAAATAGCGGCACTGCGCTGTTCATTGTGGGGCATGTGACCAAAGAAGGTTCATTAGCGGGCCCGCGTGTTTTGGAACATATGGTGGACTGCGTGCTGTATTTTGAGGGGCAGTCCGATTCTCGTTTCCGAATGATCCGCGCAGTCAAAAACCGTTTTGGCGCAGTCAATGAACTGGGCGTATTTGGCATGACCGATAAAGGTCTGCGCGAAGTCTCCAACCCTTCTGCAATCTTCCTAAGCCGTTATGATGAAGCCATCCCCGGTTCAATTGTCATGATCAGCCGTGAAGGCACGCGTCCGCTTTTGGTCGAGGTTCAGGCGCTGGTCGATGATTCTCAGGGGCAGCCGCGCCGTGTTGCTCTTGGCTTAGAACAAAACCGCTTAAATATGCTGCTTGCCGTGATGCACCGTCATGGCGGCGTGCAAACCTCTGGACAAGATGTATATGTCAATATTGTCGGCGGTTTAAAAATTACCGAAACAGGGTCTGACTTGGCTGTATTGCTGGCCTGCGCATCCAGCATCCGCGGCAAAGCGCTGCCGCAGCAGCTGGCAGTGTTTGGCGAAGTGGGTTTGTCTGGTGAAATCCGTCCTGTGCCGAATGGTCAGGAACGCTTAAAAGAAGCGATAAAACATGGCTTTAAACATATTATTTTACCGCGCGGCAATGCCCCGCAAAGTCCAATTCCGGGTGTAAACATTGTATCTGTAGCGCGTTTGCATGAAGCGCTGACCGAAGCGATGAACCTGAGTGAAGAACTGACTTAATCGCTATTTCATGTCTTAAATCGTTTTTTTAATAAAAAAAACGATTTTTCTATTGAAATTCAGCGCTAAAGACTGCATAAATACAGGGCGATATTTTATTTTTAAATAGGAAAATTTAATGGAAGTTCGACAGCGTGGTTTGATTGCAGGCTTTTTAACTGCAGCGTTATTGGTTGCGCCTTTAGCAGCAGAAGCAAAACGTGCGGGTGGCGGTAAAAGCCACGGTATGAGCCGTCAAGCTGCTCCAGCTCAGTCTTACCAACAGCCGCGTCAAGCTGCTCCAGTTCAACAGCCTGCAACAGCGGGTGCTCCAGCAAAATCAGGTTCTAATGTTGGCGGTATGGTTGCTGCTGGTGTAGCTGGTGCTGCTATTGGCGCAGTCGCTGCTAATGCAATGGCTGATGACCGCGCAGCTTCTGAAGCTCAAGCAGCTGAAGAGGAAAAAGGCGGCATTCCAAGCTGGATCTGGATTTTACTTGCTGCAGCCGCTGCCTTCTTTATTTTCCGTAAGTTTGGCGCAAAAAAAAAACTAACCAATAACCCGTATGCACCGAACAGCGGCGCACCAGGTACAGGTTCTGTGAATAACGGACCTTTTGGTCAGCAAAATGCTGCGCCGCGTTCAGCATCTGGCGACAATACCAATATTTTTGGTCAGTCTGTTGGCGGGTCTACTGCGTCTCAAGCGCCTGTAAACAACGCGCCTTTTGCTGGCGGCGTATATACCAATTCTGGCAGCCAATTGCCAGACGGTACTGAGCCTGCTGCATTTTTACGTGTTGCCCGTCAGCGCTTTAACCATATTCAGTCAATGAATACTGCAAGCAATATTGCAGAAATTCAACGCTACTTAACACCAGATCTATACCAGTCAATGTATAACGACATTATGGCGAATCAAGATCAGGACGTAGCTGAGTTTTCTAATTTAAATGCGATGGTTGCTGATTCTTCGACTGAAAATGGTCAATATGTTGTCAGCGTGCGCTTTACTGGTACAGTGAGTGAAGATCTAAACAGCTTGCCGCAGCCATTTGCTGAAATCTGGCACTTTGTTAAACCTGCGGGTTCTAGCGAAGACTGGAAAGTAGCAGGCATTCAGCAAGAAGGCTAACGCCCAATTTAAAAAAAAATAGCAGCTTCGGCTGCTTTTTTTTTTTGCAAGTTTTACCGAGATTCTCAGAGTTAATCGATCACTGCATTCATCAGCAGCTTCATCAATTCACTTTGTGAGGAGCAATGCATTTTCAAATAAATTTGCTTTAAATATGTGCGCACAGTGCTTAAGGTTAAATGACTGACTTCTGCAATCTCAGCTAAATCCAGCCCCTGAAAAAAATGCATGCAGACCTGTATTTCTCTAGGTGTTAACTGATACAGCTGCTTTAAATATTTTGCCTCCAGACTGCGCTTTTGGTTCAGCTGCTTAAAAAATACTGCCAGCACTTTCGGCCCCGCGCCAATGCGTTGATGCACTGCGTTTTGATCAATCGCGCTAATATTCAGGGTCAATATTTCTTGCTGGTCCTGTCCGTACATCACTAAATTGCGATCCAATCCAGAGTCATCCGCCAGCGCTTCCAAAAGCAGCTTGCTTAACTTATTTTGAAACTCGCCCTGCGCTTTTAAAACGTGCTTCTGGCTGACATTTAATAAAGATGACTTTTCCAGCAGCTGCGATGCATAGGCATTTTGATAAAAAACTTTCTGGTCATGCGTCAGTAAAATTACGCCAGTGCTAAAGCAGTCAAAAATCTTAAACAGCTGTGAGTGGTATTCATTATTTTGGGGTTGATACAGCGTCAGCATGACCAAAGGGCGTGTGCCAAAAGTCAATTTTTCCTGCGCAGAGACCAGCAGGTTTAAAAACAGATAAGCCACCCTGCCCTGATCATCTATAAGCTGAATGCAGCGCTCATTGAGAAGCTGATCTGAAATCTGCCTGCGCAGTAAAAATTCGATATGGTAAAAATGCTCTTCCAGCTGCGCATTAAATGGTTCGGCCAGCTGCAGCATTTTGGTTTTCTGCTGAATGCTCAGCAAATCTCCTTGCTGAATAATCCGATGCATCGCTTGATTATTGTGCACCATCTGACCAGACAAATTCAGCAGCATGATGGGCTGAGGCAATTTATCAATCAAGGTATAACCAGCTATAGACTGCGCTTCGAATTCAAACTGATGGCGCTGTACAGCAACCAGACGCCGCAGATGAATATTTAAAGTATCTAAAAAGTGAAGCTCCTCTGCATTTAAAGGCTTGCGTTTTGCAGTCGTGCTTACACTCCAAAATATGCACAGCTTTTCATCGCGTATCAGTTCATGCGATGCCACATAGCGCAGCCCAATCGGCAGTAAAATCAGCTGATACAAATCCGAAGACTGCACAAACTCTTCCGTGACATGGGTATGACATTGATACCAGCCCTGCCGCTGCGGATTTAAAAATACAGGCCAGCGCGGATCAGCTTCAAGCGGGAAACGCAGATAATTCAGTTCTGCCTGAGCATAAAGCTCACGCGCCAAATCGCCCATGCCGTGGCTAAAGGATAAAACATTATACGAAAAATCAATGGCCTGAAGATGCACATAGGAGGCATCTAAGATATGCAGCAAAATTTTGGCAAATTTATCCCATGCCGTGGGGTCAGAAGGTATTTGATAAATGAGATCAATCAAAACATCTTGCTGATTTTGAAATACAGTGCCCATTCGTTTTCTACTTTTTATTCGTAAGGGTGCCTGAAATAAAAATTAACTGTTTGTGAAGATTTTATAAAGAAATAAATCTGTTTTTTTGTCAGCTCAATCTCTGCGGGTAGGATAAAAGCTTATGCAAAAGAGTTTCAATGGGTGCTAAATCTCAGAAAATACTCATAAATCTGCTTAAATTTTAGTTTTACTGTTTTAAATCTAAATGTTAATTGTTATCATTTCCAATAATATGTATTAATTTTTTGATTTCACAGTCTGTCTTATGAATAGCCCGCCACTTGATGCTGCAGAAAGCTTAGCTAAAGCGTTTCCTGCCCAAAAAAGCAAAGCTGGATCATCTCTGCTTAGCTACCGTTTTATGATTTTCTACCGTTTTATACTCGCACTGGTTGGCGGCTATATTTTGGCAAGCTTAAGTGCTGTACTCATTGCGCAATACTTTGCTGACCATCGCTCAAGCGCAGCAATGGCCTCTACCCTGATTGCATTTTGCGTGCAGGCAGGCGCTTTTATTTGGGTCTTTATGGTCAATAAAACCCTTAAAGCAAGTTTAGGCATCTTTATACCAAGCTTGGTTATTTTCTTTCTAATCAAATTTTTAGGAAATTAAGATGCGTCCAGATGCCAAAGCGGAAGGACCGCGTCAATCCATGTCATGGCTGCACACTTGGGCCAGCTTAATTTTAGGCTGGCTTTTGTACGCGATTTTTGTCACAGGCACACTCAGCTTCTTTCAAAATGAAATCACCGTTTGGATGAAACCTGAGCTGCATCAATCTGTACCGCACGCCGCGCAAACCCAGCAAACTCAAGTTGCTTTAGATTATTTACAGCAAAATCATCCGCACGCAGCCAGCTGGAATATCCAGCTGCCGAATACGCGTCAAAATACTACGCTGATTACGGTCCGTGAAGCAGGTGAAGATCTAAATGCCCGCCGCGGCGGAAAGCGGATTACCATTGACAGTGCAACAGGTGAAGTTTTGGAAGCGCGTGAAACCCGCGGCGGCAGTTTCCTCTATAGATTCCATTTTGAACTCTATGGCATGCCGCGCATCTGGGCGCGCTGGATTGTTGGCATTGCAACGCTGCTGATGCTGGTCGCAATGATCAGCGGTGTGATTACCCATAAAAAAATCTTTAAAGATTTCTTTACTTTCCGCTCAGGCAAAGGCCAGCGTTCATGGCTGGATGCACATAATGCAACAGCAGTATTTGCATTGCCTTTCCATATCATGATTACCTTCAGCGGCTTGCTTTTACTGCTGTTCACCATCATGCCTTGGGGTATTGAACGTATCTATGAAAACCGCGGCGCCTTTTTACAGGATCAACGCAAAGCCTTAGTCGAAACGCCCGAACAAGCGCAATCGCGCAGTGAAGGCCGTGGTGAAAATACTC
Source organism: Acinetobacter sp. ANC 3813 (assembly GCF_002135435.1). Taxonomy (GTDB): domain Bacteria; phylum Pseudomonadota; class Gammaproteobacteria; order Pseudomonadales; family Moraxellaceae; genus Acinetobacter. The sequence goes on from NZ_NEGK01000013.1 coordinate 17,102, forward strand.
AAGGCCAAAATGCCCGTGGTGAAAACCGGGACAATAATGCTCAAGGCCAAATGGCCCGCGGAGAGCGCGGTGAAAACCGCCGCAAGCAAAAACCTCAGCCTGCGCCATTGGCTGACTTAACGCCTATGCTGACTTATGCGCAGCTGGAGTGGAAAGACAATCCTGTTGGCAACATTAAAATTACAGCGCCCAATACCACCCGCGCCAAAGTTGAACTGCAAGCATTGCATGGCGAAAGCGTTGCCTACCGCAGTGTCTATCAGAGCATGCAGTTTAATGGTGTCAGCGGAGAAAATACGACTGATGAATCAGCAAAACTGAGAAGCCCTTCAGTACCCATGGGTATTTATAATGTAGTGACCACACTGCATGAAGCACGCGGTGTAGACATTGCATTGCGCTGGCTGCTTTTCCTTTCAGGGATTATCGGCACTTTAATGGTGGCGACAGGCCTCATTCTGTGGTGTGTAAAACGCGCGCCTCAGCAGCAGAAACAAGGCTATAAATCATTTGGCTACCGTACTGCAGAAGTGACCAATATTGCTGCCATTATTGGTTTGCCTATTGCCTGCGCGGGTTATTTCTATGGAAACCGCTTAATTTCCGCCAGTGCAGAAAACCGTGCAGATTTGGAAATCCGCGCATTCTTTATGGTCTGGCTCATTACACTAATTTATGCAGCCATCCGCAAGCACCGTCAGGCATGGCTAGAACTTCTGGCATTTGCAGCCGCTGCTTTCGCTTTGCTTCCAATTGTTAACTTTATGACGGGCGGACAGCCGCTTTGGAATACCATTGCCAATGGTCAATGGGTCATTGCCTGTTTTGATCTGGCCTTGTGGATCTTAGCGCTGTTATTTGCCTATTCATTCTATAAAGTGAAAAAGCATAAAGGCCTGCCTGCCAAAAAAGGCAAAGTTGCGGCTCAGGAGATTAAAACATGATGTTCTTTCTTCTGAATTGGGCTTTAACTGCCCTCGGTTTCTTTGCGCTTGCAAGTTCAATGTCTAAACACCAAAAGCAAATTTACGGTCAAGAACTGACTGCTGGCAAAACAAAGCTAGCAATTCTTGTTGGATGGATACTCTTGCTTTTAAGTTTGGTAATTTGCCTTGCTTCTGGCCCAATCAGCAATATGATCAGCTATTGGATAGGCGCATTAAGCTTTGCCGCCTTGTTTATTGGCCTTTGCCTGAGCTATCTGGACAAAAAATTGGAAGTGATAGCCGTCATCTTAGCCATACTCAGTGTTGCTTTCGCCTTAATTTATTTCCTATAAATATTCTGCTGCAGCCCAAAGCCAATCTTCGGATTGGCTTTTTTGATGGCAAAGCATTAGGCTATGCCAAATCTGCACTTTTGGAACTCCTATGTCTGACCTTCCTATTTCTACAGCTTTATTTAACCGCGCGATGGCGGGCAATAAAGACGCCCAATTTGAACTGGCTGAAATCTATATGCAAAGTGAAAAAGAAGAGCATATTGAATTGGCTGAAGAGTGGGCATTGAAGGCTGCACAGCTGGGTCAGGTTGAAGCGATGTATTGGTTGGGCGAAGGCTATGCAGTCTATGCCAAAGATATGCTTGAAGAAGATCCTGAAGAATCGAAAACTTATTTTGAACATGCGCACCGCTGGCTTCAGCAGGCAGCAAAACATAACCACCCTACCGCTCTTTTAGAACTGGCGAATTTTTACCGTCGCGGCGATGTCGTTGAAAAAGACGTTGCCAAGTCGATTGAACTGGTTGAACAGTCAGCTAAATTGGGTGAAGTTCAAGCTATGCGAGATTTAGCGTTTATTTATGCCAATGGTTTAGGCATTGACGCTGATGAAGAAAAAGCTGATTTCTGGAATGAAAAAGCCAATGCAGCTGAACAACCTGAAGCTTAAAGCTCAATGAATAAAGCCCATCTCTTGATGGGCTTTATTCATTTAACAATGCGGCTCAGTTCGCCATATAGTCATTTACATCCACAGTAATAACTTGTCGGCAAATGCCCTCTGCGCCACGCTGCTGTTCAAACACTTCTGCTGGCATGGCATCAAAACTGTCAAAAAAACTGATTTCTGTTTGGTCGATGTCATACACCAAAGAATGATTCCCGACTCCTTCTAGAGTATCGTAATAGACAATCACAAACTGATTTTGCTCAAAGGCCTGCTGAATTTCTGCATAGCCAATTGCAGGCAGGACAGGTAATTCCAATTGTTCAGCTTCTGCATAGCTGCGTTTTTCACTGTCTTGCAAATCTGGATCATGCTCTGTGTGAAACTGCACCTGAAAGCCAAACTTTTTCAGTCCTACGGCCAAACCGATGGTCGTTGTTCCATGTCCAGCTTCGTAGCAGCAAACCTCGACCAGCTGCTGAATGTCTACATCTATACCTAAATGCTGCAGCAGCATCCAAACAGCATAAATGCCGCCATTGGCTTCTAAATTCGCCAATTCATCAGGTATTTCCATCGACATAATCAAAACTCAAAATTTGCTTTATCTGATGATAAACAAATCAAGGCGGTTTTGCCTGCAAGATTTAATCATTGCCCGATTTCACATGCACAAAAATGATATTCAAATCCTGTTTAGGTACAAAATTCCTTTCTGTTATTTGAAACTGCGTGGCACTTATTTTCTTCACTTGACCTGCCCAGCAAAAAGAGACCAGCTCTCCTGCATCACGCTCTATCGTTAATTTAAATTTTTGAATAGGTTTTGCCCAATTCGCCCCTGTTTTTAAGATATAGCCCAACGCTTGAAATGGCGCATGCTGTGATTTGGCCTTTTTTAGTCCTGCCTTAAAGTTTTGATCCATGCAGTACGCTTTACTATCTTCTTCCGGATATAAAGCCACAGAGCCGCCCACCAATGGTGAGTATTGGTGCTGCACATGAGTTAAAGCATTGGCTTTAAAGGTTTGCTTCCAGCTGTAAATGACTTGTGAAGACCATGCGATGGCCTGCTCTTTGTCTTTGGGCAAGACTTTTTGTAATTCTCTATTTTTACAATTGCGCATTTTTTTCTCAAAATTTTCGTACTCATAGTCCAAGCGATTCCATGGATTCAGCAATTCTTTTTCGCTAAAACCGCATTTCTTAAATGCAGTGGTCAAATCGACAGGCGCTGATTTGTCATCCTGCTGTATAAAAACGCGCACATGCATTTCAGGCTGAATTGATTTTCCATTCACCTGAACGTTAAAACTTTTAAGCAGTTTATCTGTATCCGCAAAATCTGATTCAAAGAAATTTTCAACTTTTGGCAACGGAAACAAAATCGTTTCAGTCACATCTTTATTGCTCAGATTTTTAAACTGATAATCGACTTTTATCATTTTTTTACTAATAAATAGGTCTTCACTGAACATTTGTATGTCTTTATTTTTCAGGTACTGTACGCCGCCAGTTGCTACGTAGCCCGTTGAGTCATTGGATATGGCAAGAACTGGCCAAAACATCAATATAGCCATTAAGGGTTTAATCATTCTTCTTATACTCCCAACTGATTTATTAAATTTAAATACTCACAGCCTAATTTTACAGATCAAGAAATCTATAAGTCAGATATTAAGCATTTTCGGATTGGAACTCACTCTATTTCCAAGTACAATACAGCGCTAGTCGAGGGATGCTGCGACTTTCTTATAGGCACTAAATATAAGATCGCTAGGCTCGACCATCGGTATTCTGCTCTGAATCACCAAAAACGGCATCCGCGAACATACTGATCAATTTTTTAATATAGGAGATCGTAATGAACGCGGTTAATGCTTCATTTACAGATTACAAAGTTGCTGACATCACTCTAGCTGATTACGGCCGTAAAGAAATCAAACTTGCTGAAGCAGAAATGCCAGCGCTAATGGGTCTTCGTAAACGTTATGCTGCGGCTAAACCGCTTGCTGGCGCGAAAATCCTTGGCTGTATCCACATGACGATTCAAACTGCTGTTCTTATTGAAACACTAGTTGAATTAGGCGCTGAAGTTCGTTGGACATCTTGCAACATCTTCTCTACTCAAGATCACGCTGCCGCTGCAATTGCTGCTGCTGGTGTTCCTGTATTTGCTTGGAAAGGCGAAACTGAAGAAGAATATAACTGGTGTCTTGAACAGCAAATCAATGTAAATGGCACACCTTGGGATGCCAACATGATTCTGGATGATGGCGGCGACTTAACACTGCTTGTTCACGAAAAATACCCAGAAGTGATTGCAAAAATCCACGGTGTAACTGAAGAAACGACTACAGGTGTTCAACGTCTGTATGAAATGCTTCGTGATGGCACTTTAAAAGTTCCTGCGATTAACGTAAACGATTCTGTAACGAAGTCTAAAAACGACAACAAATACGGCTGCCGCCACTCATTAAACGATGCAATCAAACGCGGTACAGATATGCTTTTATCTGGCCGTCGTGCACTTGTAATTGGTTATGGCGATGTAGGTAAAGGCTCTGCACAATCACTTCGTCAAGAAGGTATGATTGTACGTGTAACTGAAGTTGATCCAATCTGTGCAATGCAAGCATGCATGGACGGTTACGAAGTTGTATCTCCATACAAAAATGGCGTGCAAACGGGTAAGAAAGAAGACGTAAATGCTGATCTTCTTCAAAATACTGACTTAATCGTAACAACAACGGGTAACTACCACGTTTGTGATTCAGCAATGCTTGATTCATTAAAAGCAGGCGCTGTGGTTTGTAACATCGGTCACTTTGACACTGAAATCGACACAAACTACTTACGTGGTTACAAGTGGGTTGAAGTTAAGCCACAAGTTCACCAAGTTTATCGTTCAGAAGACGAAAACAACTACTTAATCCTTTTATCTGAAGGTCGTTTGGTTAACCTTGGTAATGCAACAGGTCACCCATCACGTATTATGGATGGTTCTTTTGCCAACCAAGTATTGGGTCAAATGCACTTATTCGCTGAGAAATTTGCTGATCTTCCAGAATCTGAAAAAACTGCGAAAATCCGTGTAGAACTTATTCCTAAGAAATTAGATGAAGAAGTTGCTGCAGCAATGGTTGCTGGTTTCGGTGGCGTATTGACGACTTTGACTCAAGAACAAGCTGATTACTTAGGCGTTGCTGTTGAAGGCCCGTTCAAAGCTGAGGCTTATAAATATTAATTGACCCTCACCCCATCCCTCTCCCATAGGGAGAGGGTGACGGCTTCGTTAAATTGAATTCAAGATTAAAATCATATCAATTTAAATAAGCTGGGTGTTTAACCCTGCATAATTCAGTAATGAATACTCCTCTCCTGAGCGAACTTTAAGCACTGCTTTAAAGTGAAGCGCAAGAGAGGTCAGGGAGAGGGTAAACAAACAGTATTTATAAAAAAGGATTTGAACATGTCTAAACAGATTCCTATTTCGTTTGAGTTCTTCCCAACCAAAACTGATGCTGGTGCGGAAAAACTTAAAGTTGTACATCAAGAACTTCAGTTGCTTAATCCTGAATTTTTCTCTGTAACATATGGTGCAGGCGGCTCTACCCGTGAACGCACATTATCTACATTGAACGATTTTAACGGTAAAGGCACACCTGTTGCGCCTCACCTGTCTTGTATTGGTGACAGCAAAAAACGTATTGCTGAATTGCTGGATTTATATAAATCACAAGGGATTGACCGTATTGTTGCACTGCGCGGTGATTTACCGTCGGGTCAAGTTGGCTTAGGTGAATTGCCTTATGCAACTGACCTTGTACGTTTCATCCGTGAACACACAGGCAATCACTTCAAAATTGAAGTTGCAGCTTATCCAGAAATGCACCCGCAAGCGGACAGCTTTGACCTAGATATCAAACGTTTCTGTGACAAAGCCAATGCAGGCGCTAATGCAGCCTTAACACAGTTCTTCTTTAATCCAGATGCATACTTCTACTTTGTAGAGCGCATTCAAAAAGAAGGTGTGAACATTCCTGTTGCTCCAGGCATCATGCCAATTACCAATGCAAGCAACCTGATTCGCTTTGCAGACGGTACAGGCGCTGAGATTCCGCGCTGGATCCGCAAACAGCTTGCAACCTATGGCGATGACACAGCGTCGATCAAAGCCTTCGGTCATGAAGTGATTGTAAAACTTTGCGAACGCCTCATCGCTGGCGGCGCGCCAAGCCTGCATTTCTACACCATGAACACCACAGATCCAACTCGTCAGCTTGTTACTGACCTTGGCTTAGCTTAAACCTCATTGCACGAGTAATATTCAATGCCCCGTTTTTTTATTGAAGCTGATTTAACTGTTGATACGGTTGTCGAATTAACTGAAACAGTCTTTCATCATTGGGTCAAAGTCTTACGTGCGCAATCGGGTGAAAAAGCCACCTTGTTCAATGGACAAGGCGGTGAATATGAAGTGCAGCTGACCGATGTTCAAAAAAAGTCAGCTGCAGTTCAAGTCCTTACATTTAATCCAGACAATCGCATCCCTGCTTTTCACGCTTTGCTTGGCCAAGTCATGAGCAAAGGCGACCGAATGGACTACGCCATTCAAAAATCGGTAGAACTGGGTGTTTCTGAAATTCAACTGCTCACTTCTGAGCGCTGCGAGATGCGCTTAAAGTACGACCGTGACCAAAAGAAACTGGATCACTGGCAAGGCATTGCAATTGCTGCCTGCGAACAATGCGGCATGAATATTGTGCCAAAAATTCTTGCACCGATCAGTTTAGAGAAATGGCTTGCAACAGAATTACCTCAGACTAAACTTGTCCTAGCGCCGAATAAAGATGAGATTAATGTATTAGCAGATGCAACTGCCAGAATTGCACTGCTTATTGGCCCAGAAGGCGGTTTAAGTGAAGCTGAAATTCAGCAAGCAAATCGCGCTGGATTTAAAAATTGGTGTATTGGTTCACGTATTTTACGCACCGAAACAGCGCCAATTGTTGCATTATCAATTCTGAATTACAGCCTAAAAGTTTAGTTCATCTGAATATTATATTTTTGTATACAATTTGATTGATTTTTATGCCTAAGGTAATTAGTCTTAATCGCAGCAGATTAAAAATATGCAATGAAAACAATAGCGTTTGGACTACAAGAAAAAAAGCTAAAATTAATACACTGATATAAGGCCATTATATTGATGAGAGATGATCAATATGTCTTCATAAAGCAGTATAACCATGCTGCCCAAATTGAGAATACACTGCGTTTGAGCCGTTATTTTCTCATTAGTATTCTTATTATCTGTCTTTATATCTTTTGCATTTACCAAATTTATTTCAACAGATCAGATTTATATTTTAATGTCTGGTTTATTACGATTGAGTTATTCAGCAGTTTTTGCTGGCTCATTAGCACCATTTATTTTAAACCGCAGCAATACAGCCTAAAAATGGCGCATCGCTGGCTGCAATTTCAGTGCTTCAGTGTGGGCAGCCTGATCGCCGCCGGCATTTTTATACTTTATTATTATTTACCCGCTGTAAATCCAAACTTCACAGATATTCAAGCATTAACGGTATCAGCCCTCCTGCTGATCGTGACTCAAACCTTTGGCCTGACGTATTTAACCCAAAAACTGAATTACTTCTGTTTGGCATTTTTACCGTCAATTGTGCCTTATCTGGTTTCGCAGTTTGTTTTAATTGAACAAACCAACCCTTTATTCAGCCTCACCATCAATTTTGCCTTAATTGTCATTTTGCTTTGTGCCACAACGTCTTTTCGCATACACCGCCGCATTTCTACGCTCTATGCCAAAAACAGCCTGCTGGTCCGCGAGGCAGAACAGCAAGTGGTTTGGACGGATGATTTGTGCAAGCAGCTGAAAAATGAAATCAATCATTCCAAAGATATTGAAATGCAACTGCAGCTGAACAATCAGCTCTTGGAACAAAAAGTCAAAGAGCGGACTTTTGATATTGAGCAAATGAATAAAAACTTGGAGGATCAGCAGCAGAACCTACAGCTGGCGCATGAAATGGCGGGTCTGCGGCCTTGGGATTGGAATATTAAAGAACGGAAAATTTCCCTTACCAATAATCATAAAGAAATAACCCAGCGCGGCTCAAAAGAACATCATCATCAATTGCTGCAAACCATACATCCAGATGATGTGATTTCATTTAAAGATGCCATGAAACAGCATCTTCGCGGGCAAAATGACCGCTACGAATCCACGTATCGTGTGCAAAACAATCTGACAGGTAAATGGAGCTGGGTGCATGATATTGGCCACGTCATTGCGCGTGATCCAAAAACCAACCGCCCAATCCGTATGGTGGGTATCCGCAGGGACATTCATCAGGAACGTACGTCTCAGGAACGTTTAAAGTTAGCTGCCAGCGTGGTTGAGCAAGCCGCAGAAGGCATATTTATATTAGATGCAGAATTATGCTTTATCGATGTGAATCCATTCTATGAGCAGCTGACGGGCTTTAGCCATGAACAAATCATGGGTAAGCATATCTTTGATATTACAGAAAATTATAAAACTAAACAGCGCAGCATACACTCAAGCATCCTGAAGCAAGTTCATCAGAATCAGCTTTATGATGGTGAAATTGCAGAGAAATTTCTTTCAGGCAAGGAATTGACGCTATGGATGCATATTAATGCCGTACTGGATGATCAAAGCCGTGTAACGCACTATATAGGCATTGTGTCCGATTTGACGGAGCGCAAACTGCAAGAACAACGCCTGTCATATTTAGAAAATTACGACACCTTAACGGATTTGCCTAACCGTTTTTACTATAACTATCAGCTGCATCAGTACTTGGTTTCACAGCAGGATTCCATCAAGCAGCTGGCTGTTATTCGCCTGAATATCGATAGATTCCGTCCGCTGAATGAGTATCTGAGCAATAATGGCGGTGATGAACTTTTGCGCCAAGTTGCGCAGCGCCTGCGTCTGACCAATGCTGAAGCCTTATTTGTTGCGCATCTCAACGGTGATGATTTCTCTATTGTGTATGAAATTTCACATATTCGCCCCTCAGTGATCGAGCATTGTGAACGCGTAGCAAAAGCATTTACCGTACCCTTTAATATTTTCGGTCAAGATCATGTGATTACCTTGTCTATGGGTATTGCGTTCTATCCTGAACATGGCCGTCAGCTGGACTATTTAAACAACTGCGCAGAGCAAGCGCTGACTGAAGCCAAAAATTTAGGCGGCAACACCATCCGCTTATACTCCAATGAAAATACTGCCTTGCTCGAACAAGGCATTTTCTTAGAGCGCGATTTGCGTAAAGCCATTCAGAGCAATGAACTTGTCGTGTATTACCAGCCAAAAATAAATTTTAGAGGCAAAAATGTCTATGGTTTTGAAGCACTGGTGCGCTGGAATCATCCTGAAAAAGGCATTATTCCGCCAGGGCTATTTATTCCGCTTGCGGAGCAAACCAGCCTGATTTCTGATATTGGCCGTATTGTTATTCAGCAAACGGCAAAACAGATCAAGAAATGGAATCAAATGGGCTTTAATAACATTTGTGTCTCAGTCAATGTCGTTGCGCAGCAATTGCGCCGCGGTCAGCTGCTGACAGATTTAGATGCCGCTATTCAAAATAACCAGATTTCAGGCACAAGTCTTGAGTTAGAAATCACAGAATCCTCTTTAATTGAAAACTCAGAATCTGTGAAAAACTTATTAAAAGAAATCAAAGACCGTCAAATCAATATTTCACTGGATGATTTTGGAACTGGCTATTCTTCACTCTCCTATCTGGCTGATTTTCCAATTGATGTATTAAAAATAGACCGCAGCTTTATTTCTAAAATTGGGCAAACTAAACAAGAAGCGATTGTGAGCGCTATGGTCGCCATGGGCAAAGCGATGGGCCTCACAGTGGTTGCAGAAGGAATTGAAACACAGGAGCAGCTGCAATACCTGCAAGATTTAGATTGTGACATCGCCCAAGGTTACTTCTTCTCTAAGCCGCTGCCAGAAGCCGAAGCAACCACTTATTTAAAGCAAAATCTGCCCGCTCCTACTTATACATACTTAATATAAGTCAAACGGATCTAGGAATAAGTTTGTTGGAAAAAGGCACTTTAGCGACTGGGCTAAGTGTCTAACAAGTGATATATTCAAGCATAATTTAGAAACACCACCCGCATTTTTGGGCAACTCAGAACAAACGAGATACAGATGGACGATCAATCTTTAAAACAGCAGGCTTTGTATTATCACGAATTCCCAACACCGGGAAAAATCAGCGTTACTCCAAGCAAACAATTGGTCAACCAGCACGATTTAGCTCTCGCATACTCTCCAGGTGTAGCAGCACCATGTTTAGAAATTGAACGTGACCCATCAACCGCAGCGCTTTACACAGCACGCGGCAACTTAGTTGCAGTAGTCAGTAACGGTACAGCCGTACTTGGCTTGGGCAACATCGGTCCTTTAGCATCTAAACCAGTAATGGAAGGTAAAGGCGTATTGTTCAAAAAATTTGCTGGTGTCGATGTTTTTGACATTGAAATTGCAGAAAATGATCCAGACAAAATCGTTGATATTGTTGCAGCGCTAGAGCCTACTTTTGGCGGTATTAACCTTGAAGACATCAAGGCGCCAGAATGTTTCTACATCGAGCAGAAACTTCGCGAACGCATGAATATTCCTGTATTCCATGACGACCAGCACGGCACATCAATTATTGTGGGTTCTGCACTGCTCAACGCTTTGCAATTGAACGGCAAAAAAATTGATGAAATTAAAATTGTTGCTTCAGGCGCTGGCGCAGCTGCGCTTTCATGCTTGAATTTGCTTTGCGCGCTAGGCGCAAACAAAGAAAACATCATTGTTGCGGATTCACGCGGTCTATTGACCACTAAACGTGAAGGCTTAGATGAATCTAAAAAAGCGTATGTACAAGACATCGAAGGCTCACAGCTGGCGGATGTTATGGAAGGCGCAGACATGTTCCTTGGCCTTTCTGCAGCAGGCATTTTGACCAAAGAAATGGTTAAAGTAATGGCTAAGGATCCGATTATCTTTGCACTTGCAAACCCAGATCCTGAAATTCTGCCAGAACATGCACACGAAGCGCGCTCAGATGTCATTATGGCAACTGGCCGTTCGGATTATCCAAACCAAGTAAACAATGCGCTGTGCTTCCCTTACATCTTCCGCGGTGCGCTGGATGTGGGTGCAACCACCATTAATGAAGAAATGAAGATTGCTTGTGTGCATGCGATTGCACGCATGGCGCATGTTGAAGCTGACGCAGCGTCTTATGGTGAAAAATCTGCTTCATTTGGCCGTGATTACCTTATTCCGCGTCCACTAGATCAGCGCTTGATTCTAGAAATTGCGCCTGCAATTGCGCAAGCAGCCATGGATTCTGGCGTAGCAACACGTCCAATCCAAGACTTCTCTGCTTACCGTCAGCGTTTGTCTGAGTTTGTTTATAACTCAGCATTCATGATGAAGCCAATTTTTGCACAAGCGAAAACAGATCCGAAACGCATTGCTTATGCGGAAGGTGAAGATTTACGCGTACTTCGCGCTGTGCAGATTGCAGTAGATGAAGATTTGGCAAAACCAATTTTGGTTGGCCGTCCTGCTGTAATCGAAGCGAATATCAAAAAATTAGGCCTTCGCCTTGAAGATGGTGTGAATATCACAATTGTCGATCAAGAAAAAAACCCTGATTACGATAAGTTTGCAGAAGATTACTACAGCATCATGCAGCGTAAAGGCGTTACACCTGAATATGCGCAGCGCGAAGCGCGCCGCCGTTCTACACTTATCGCGGCAATGCTTGTTCGCCATGGTGTTGCTGACGGCATGCTGTGCGGTACATATTCAAGCTACGACATTCACTTAGACTTCGTCAGCAATGTGATTGGTCTAAAAGAAGGCCGCAATAACTTCTTCACGCTGAATGCATTGATGCTTGAAGATCGCAACCTGTTTATTGCTGATACTTACATTAACCGTAATCCAACAGCTGAACAGCTTGCTGAAATGACTATTTTAGCGGCTGAAGAAGTACGCCGTTTTGGTATTACACCGCGTGTAGCACTGCTTTCACATTCAAGTTTCGGTTCTGACCAGCATGATCCAAGCGCGCAAAAAATGCGTAAGGTTTATGATATTTTGTCAGAAATTGCGCCTGAGCTTGAAGTTGAAGGAGAAATGCATGGTGACGCCGCGCTGGATGAAAATATTCGCCATTTCGCATACCCGAACTCACGTTTCAAAGGTTCTGCGAACTTGCTGATTATGCCTAATCTGGATGCAGCGAACATTTCATTCAACTTATTGAAATCAACATCAGGCAGTAACGTGACTATTGGTCCTATTCTGCTTGGCGCTGCAAAACCAGTTCATATTTTAACACCTACAGCGACAACACGCCGCTTAGTGAATATGACTGCTTTAACTGTTGCAGAGATTCAAGAAAACGAGAAAAGCGCACTGTAATTTAGCTCGCTAGATCACACTTTGTGACTTGAGAAAACCTCTATTCTGTTGCATGATGGCTTCAAGAATAGAGGTTTTTTCATGCAAGTTTATTTAGTAGGCGGTGCAGTGCGTGATCAGCTGCTCGGACACCCCTATCACGAAAAAGATTATGTTGTTGTCGGTGCAACGCCGGAACAAATGCTTGCTCAAGGCTATCAGCCCGTGGGTAAAGATTTCCCTGTTTTTCTACATCCTGAAACCAAAGATGAATACGCGCTAGCCCGCACGGAACGCAAGTCTGGTCACGGCTATCACGGCTTTGAATTTTATACCGATGTCGCGGTTACCCTTGAACAGGATTTAATTCGCCGCGATTTAACCATTAATGCCATCGCAAAAGATGATGACGGAAATTTATATGATCCGTATGGCGGTCAAAAAGATTTAGATCAGAGGATTTTACGCCATGTATCTGAAGCTTTTGTAGAAGATCCATTACGAGTACTGCGCATTGCCCGCTTTGCGGCCCGCTATAAAACTTTAGGCTTTAAAGTTGCAGATGAAACTTTAGCGCTGATGAAAGAACTGGCTTCATCAGGTGAGCTAGAAGCGCTGACACCAGAGCGTGTCTGGAAAGAAACCTCTCGCGCACTTATGGAAGATCATGCAGACGAATATTTTGAAGTCCTGCGTGCATGCAGCGCTTTAAAAGTTCTGTTTCCAGAGATCGATGCGCTATATGGCATTCCTCAGCGCCCTGAGTATCATCCTGAAATCGACTGCGGTATTCACACCATGATGTCGCTGCAGCAGGCTTGCCGCGCTAATTATTCTTTAGATGTGCGCTTTGCGGTATTGGTGCATGACTTGGGCAAAGCCTTGACTCCTGTTGATGAACTTCCGCGCCATATCATGCATGAAGAGCGCGGCATAAAGCCTGTGACAGAAGTCTGTGACCGTCTTCGCGTGCCGACCATTACTAAACAATTGGCCTTAGCTGTTTGCAAAGAACATTTGAAATGCCATCAGGCGCTTACGTTAAAACCTGGCACTTTATGGCGTCTGCTGCAGCGTTTGGATGTTCTGCGCCGTCCTGAACGGGTTGAAGCCTTTGTACAAGCTTGTGAATGCGATTCCCGCGGACGTCTCGGTTTAGAAGACCGTGACTATCCTCAATCGCAGTATGTGCTGGATGCAATGCAAGTTGTGCGCAGCATTAAAGCACAAGATTTGCCGCCTGAGATTCAAGGGCCAGATATTGGTGAAATGCTGATTGAGCGCCGAATTGCAGCGCTTGGCGTTTTAAAAGCTCAATACACTGCTCTTGCTGATTAAGCATATTCTGAAATAAAAAAGCTCCTTTGGGAGCTTTTTTATTTTTGGCGAAACAGTAATAAAGATGCAAAAAACATAATAACAACGTTAATGTTCATCGTTTTTGCAACAATCTTTACAGTCAATCTGCCAATAAAACATTTATGCTCGAACTTAACAATGAAGCAGATACTATATGCAAGCCTCTATACGCCCATTGCAATTAAACACTGATCTTAACGACATTCACCGTCTTACCCAGCAACTTGGTTATGAAATTGAGCTTGAACGCATTCAAAAGCACTGGCAACTCATTCATTTAGATCCGAATTATCAAACATTAGTTATCGAGTCTAACGTTCAGGTCATTGGCTATGCAGGATTGATCAAACAATACAGCTGGGAATTTGAGGATGGTTTTATTCGGATTCAGGCTTTTGTTATTGATGAGCAGTATAGAGGTCTTGGCTTAGGCAAAACGCTGATGCAGGCTATTGAAAAAATGGCGATCAAACAAGGTTTAAAGCGTATTTTACTCAACAGCGGCAATCGTCCAGAACGCTATGCAGCCCATGCTTTTTATAAAAATTTAGGCTTTGAAGCCTATAGTTTGGGCTTTACGAAATACTTAAAGTGATCGGCTCATTTTGAAATCAGCCGATCATTGCTTAAGAATTAAGACACATCTGCAGGGAAAGTAATCACTTTTTCAAGCTTCATTTGCTCATTCGCAACCATCAATAAACGGTCTATACCTAAAGCAATTCCTGAACATTCAGGCATATTCGGCAAGGCGGCCAAAAGATATTCATCCAGCGGCATCACATGCAAACCAAGTTTTTCACGCTCATGGTTATCCGCCTCAAAGCGGCTGCGCAGCACATGAGCATCTATCAGTTCATCATAGGCATTTGCCAGCTCCAAGCCTTCAATGTACAGCTCGAAACGCGCCGCAACCAATTCACCATCTTCATCAATACGCGTCTTTGCTAATGAGGCCAATTCAGGCGGGAAATCCGTCAAAAAAACAGGGGTATCAAAACCTAAGCTAGGTTCAACAAAATGCGAAAATAGCAGATCTATATAGCCTAAACGGTCATCACCTAAATCTAGATTCAAACCCACTCGATTACAGCAGTTTTTTAGTTCTTGCAGTGTTGCCTGCAGCGGGTTTAATTCCAACCGATCCATAAAAGCATGCTTATAACTTAAGATGGTTGGACGGACTGCCCCGAAGCGCTGCGCTAAAGTTACATTCAGCAAGTCCGTCACTTCAAACATTAAGTCTTTCAAGCTAAACCCTGGACGGTACCACTCCAGCATGGTGAATTCACTGTTGTGCTTTCGACCATGTTCATCATCACGGAATACTTTGCAGATTTGATAAATCGGTCCGCTGCCGCTGGCAAGTAAACGCTTCATGGCAAATTCGGGTGAAGTCTGCAAATAATGCGTTTGTTTTTTTCCTTGTACATGACGCTGCGCCTGTACTGAGGCTAAATAGACATCTGTCACACCCGCTTGTGAGAGTACTGGTGTTTCTACTTCCAACACTTCACGCTCAGCAAAAAACTGGCGGATTTGAGCATACATTTTTGCACGCGCACGCATGGCTTTTAAATCACAGCTTGGCTGATATTGAATTCCAGACTGGCTCATGCTTTAGGCCCTCCATGCGCAGCCCATTCACGGCGCAGCGGATAGGTTTTACGCAAGTAATCAAAGGCTTTTTGATCGACTTTGCCATCCTTTAAGGTGGCTCTTAAATTTGCATCGTCACGGGCAATATCATAAATTTCGGCTAGATGCTGTTTCAATACCGCCTTTAATGGCTGATTGGCAAATAAGGCATCGCAAACAGGCAATTGCGTTTCAAAACGTTTTGTCGCCGTATGTTCGAATGTTTTGCAAAATGCGTTATAAATCATCTGCGTACCGCGCGCTTTACCTTCTAAGCTATAGCCTGCAATATGCGGGGTAACAATCGTAATCAAGTTTAGTAAAGCTTCAGAAATTTCTGGTTCGTGTTCAAAGACATCTAGCACGACCTGACGCTGAGTCTTTTGAATGTCTGCAATTAAATCTGCTTCTGCAACCACTGGCCCGCGTGCAGAATTAATTAATATGGCTTCTGGCTTCATCTGAGACAACGCATCTGCATTGATTAAATGATAAGTCGGATGCTCACCAGATTGAGTCAAAGGTACATGGGTTGAAATTGCATCTGCGTTTTTTAATAATTCGGCTAATTCAACTTGTTTTACATGTCCACGCTGAACAAACGGGTCATAGCCAATCACATTCCAGCCCAAAAGCTGTGCCATGGTGGCCAAACGTGAACCGACATTGCCTAGACCGACAATTCCTAAAGTAAACGCTTCATTGGCGTCCAGCAATTCAGGCTTTAATTTTAATAATGCTGTAATCACATATTCAGCAACCGCCTGCGCATTGCAGCCCGCCGCATTTGACCAAGCAACACCTTGTTTTTCAATGGCAGGAATATCGAGATGATCAGTACCAATCGTTGCACTGCCGACAAATTTCAATTGGGTATTGTCAATCAATGCAGCATTCACTTTGGTCACTGAACGCACCAGCAGCGCTTCAGCATCCTGCACATCATCATGCGTTAATGTACGGCCAGCCTGATGCTGAATATCACCAAATTCGGCAAAAAAATAATCGGTAAATGCCAGATTTTCATCCGCAATGATTTTCATAACAGCATCCAAAATATTACTGCAGCAATGATAGCGCTTTTATGGGCAGAAGCACTATTCATCTTTAAATACCCTGAGCACCTTTTTCAAATAAATATAGCAACAGACCTAGTGTTTTAAACACTTTATACAGTGGTCCCTGCAAGCTAATTTATAAGTTTTATGTAAACCTTAGCGTATTGATTTAACACTTCCCAATAGGGCTTTGCTCAGGCACATTTGCGCATGCACAAACCCTCTAAATGTATAGGTGACTCC
Organism: Acinetobacter sp. ANC 3813; assembly: GCF_002135435.1. Taxonomy (GTDB): domain Bacteria; phylum Pseudomonadota; class Gammaproteobacteria; order Pseudomonadales; family Moraxellaceae; genus Acinetobacter. The sequence goes on from NZ_NEGK01000013.1 coordinate 33,778, forward strand.
GCATTGCTGATCAACTCTGCAATAACCATGGCACTGCCGGCAGCCAATGTAAAACCTAAACTGCCCTGCCCAACATTTGACCATAAGTTGCTATATTTTGTGCGCCCTAAAATAGGCGGCCCTTTCGGAGTAGAAGGTCTTAGCCCGCTCCATTCAATTGCGGTATCTACGCCGTCTAGATCAGGAAAAGTTTTTTTCACCGTATGCTTCAAGGCAGCCATGCGTTCTTTACGAATGTCGACATGCTGATAGCCAATATCCACCATTGCCGCAACCCGCAGGCGGTCTCCCAATTTGGCATAGACAATTTTATTGGCATAATCCGTCACGCTAATGCTTGGCACAGCATGCAATTTCTTCGGAAACGGCACAGTTAAGCTATAGCCTTTAAGCGGATACAGCGGCACAGAAATACCCGCCAAATCAAAAATTGCGGTGCTGCCATTGCCTGCAGCAACCACGAACTCATCCGCTTCAATTCTTTTTTGGGATGTTTCCAAAGCTGAAATTTTGTTATCTTGCGCAAAAAAATCTGTCACTTTATGTTCATACAGACATTCAAAATCTGCTTGCGGTTCCATCGCTTTATACAATGCCAAGCAGAATTTATAACAATCGGCAGTTTCATCATCTGGCGTGAATATTGAACCTGCCAATTCAGACTCAATCCCCTTTAAAGCAGGTTCTATCGCTACTGTTTCAGCACTATTCAGAACTTGCTGAACTGTAGGATCGATATTAGCACTGGCTTTTTTAAAGGTTTGTTCATCTCGATGAATAACCATCTTGCCCGACTTTACCCAGCAAAAATCATCCAGCTGATTCCGCCATTTTTTCATAATAGTTTGACTATAAAGAGATAATCGCAAAATATGGTTTCCATTCACCACATTATCTTTACGGTTGCAGGCAAATAAAAACTGCAGCAGCCAAGACCACTGAAATGGAGAAATATTCAATTTAAAATTTAAAGGTGAATGCGCTTTGCCCAGCCATTGCAGCGCCTGAATCGGCACACCCGCATCAGCCAAAGGAGCCACGTAGCGGTAACTGAGCTGACCGCCATTTGCGTAACTGGTTTGACAGCCCACTTGGTCATTGGCTTCTACTAGCGTCACTTTGTGACCCGACTGAATAAGTGCATAAGCTGTGCTTAAACCGATTACACCGCCCCCAATCACCACTATATGTTTTTTCATGCCTACTCAGCTTCATTTATAAAACCACTTCATTAAAGAAGAAGATTCATGCATTAACAAATGAGTATTTGAGCACCAGTCATAACCTTGAGTTAAGTGATGGAGTAATCTTTCCTATATCAGAGCGAATCAATTCAATGAAATTTTCAACGGCTTGCGTGGTGCTGACACTGGCATTTCGCAAAATATAAATAGTGGTATGCATGCTTGGACTCAAATTATGAATCATCTCTTTAGGCAAGGAATAAGCTGCGGTATAAATGTCTGTAATACTGCAGCCGATGCCCTGCCGCACCAGCTCACTGGCCATGTAATAGGTCTGCACACTGGCAATGCTGTCATTAAATTCACGGTGTTTAGTCAGGACAGACATGAGCGATGATGCGTCGGGCTGAATCCAGCGTTTTTCATCGATAGATGCAATATCTTGAGCTGATTTGAGTTGTTTTGAGTCAATATATACCAATGGAACATCCAAAATCGGCGTCGCAATAATGCCGTGCTGCGTCTGCGGCTCAAACGTTACGGCAAAATCAATTTCCCGCTGCAGCAGTTTCTGCTCCAGTGACTGAGTATGATCTGTGCCAATATTTACAAACACTTCAGGATATTTTTTTAGGTATTTCGCCGTCAGCTTTGGTATTAGGCTTAAGCCTAAACTCGGCAGGCAGCCAAGGCTAATTTTGCCCTGCGGATTTTTGGCTAAATTATGCGTCAGCTTATTTAATTTATTGATTTGCTGATAAATTGGCTTCACTTCCTCATATAAAATATATGCCTCATTGGTCGGCTGCAGTTTCCCTTTAATTCGCTTAAATAACGAAAAACCCAAGCGCTGCTCGGCATGTTTCAGCAATTTACTGGCGGCAGGCTGTGATATGCATAGTGATGAAGCCGCTTCAGAAAGTGATCCATAAAGCATGATTGCATAAAACATTTCAAGGTGGCGAAGATTCATAATGACGAACATAACTATGAGTTATAGCAAATCTATTAGAGTTGATTGCTTCATGTCAATAAAACCTCATGTTTTGACGTCTGCATCAATAACTAGCAGCTAGGGAGTATTCTGCTGTTTGACTCATCCACTGCATCGATCGTTCCAAGCCGATGGAGGCAGCAAAATACTGCATGAAGCCAATGATCCTCACGAGTTTTCCCCTTGCACGCTATATCAGAGTTTTGCTGTTCCATATTTGAAGTGAATCGAAATAGGGAAATTAAAAATACTGCCTATAACGTAAAAATGCCCTGCAAAGCAGGGCATTTTTTTCACTATTTATTATTGCATTCGAATGCCAAAGTAGAGCGACTTTTCTTCTGCAGGCAGTAAGGTGGAAAATACGGTTTTTACTTTTGAACCGTCGTCCTGCACTGCTTCACCGCTGCTGGTCAGCGGCAATACGGCTCCTGATTTCCAAGGCATGGTATACGCTGGATACATATCATTTACTGCCACATTGCTCAGCTTAGAATCGCCTAAATTAGTGACTGAAATACGGTAAATTAAGCAATCCGCTGCACTCAACGTTGCGCTTTGCGTACTGTAAACTGCATTTTTTACCCCGTCTGCAGTAATAGAACTGCAGGCTGCGCGTTTGAATTGCGTTTTTACCACTTTCAGCTGGTTGGAACCCACGGTAATGGTGTCTGTATTGGATAAAACAGCCAGTGCAGTTTTTTGACCGGTATTATCTGGTGTTGCCGAAAGCTTCACTTGACTGCTCATGCCATTTAATGCATTCGCTGGCGCTTGTACTTTTACCAGTAAAGCAAGTTCGGCTTTGGCCAAAATATTAAAGCTCTGCGTGCTGATCGCAGTATCCGCGGCATCTAAAACACCATTTTTATTGCTGTCTTCAAATAAGCTGTACAAGAAATCATCTGCACGCACCGGCGTTAAATTCAACTTCACGCCTTTCTCTTCAATCACGCCCTGATTAATCAGGCGATGTGAAAATACATATGTACCGCCCACATTAATCTGTGCAGACTGGTCATTCACCAATTCCATTAAACGCTGCTGTAAATGATCTGAAGTCACCGCATCTAAAATGACATCGCCTAAGCCTGTCTGCAACGATTCAATCGCAAACCAAATATTGGTCGAAGCGGATGCAGAAGGCAGTACCGTAATCACAGCACAAACGAAAGCCGTCTGATTGGCCGCCACATTCATTTGTGTTATTTGCTGGCCGCTGCTCCCAGCTTTACATTGCGCAGAAGCCAATTGAAAAAAATCGACTTTTAAACCTGATGTAAATGGCGTAATGCTGCTGCTGACCAAGGCAGAATTATCGCCTGCGCTTAATACTGGCGTGACTGCAGTGCTTGAGGCATAGAGTTGATAATCTTGCGCTGAATTGCTGTAATTTTGAATGGTCAGCGGAAAATAGACTTTCTTGCTGCTGTCTGCATTTTGCGTAATTAAGGGCGTAGTGCCTGTCCTGCCTTCTTTTGCAATATTAAACAATCCCACGCCAGTTTCTGTTACCGCTGCGGCGGATTTAAAATTGGCTAAATCACTTTTATTATAAATGGGATTTTGCACAGTAGACGTATTGTTAGCAGGATTAAAGTCTGACATCGCTGTGGTTTCAATGGTTGCTGTATTTTCAGCAATGCCATTTGAAGATGTATCCGTCACCAATAAATTTTTGACAGTAAAGCGGTATTTCGCTTTGGCTGGAATATCCCCCAAAGCTAAACCTGTGCCCGCGGTAGTGCTCAATAGGCTTGTAAGCGCATTGGCATCTGTCCATGCAGCTGGGCAGCTTTTACTTGTGCCGGTGGTTAAATCTTCACAGACTAAACTGGTCTGTGCTGTACCAGAAGTCACGCGCTGCAAATTTTTAAAGCTGTCCCGAAGAAAAATACTGTCTGCTTGCACATCAGTTTTATTTTCCACATCCAAAGTATAAGCCACCAATCCATCTTTGATGACTTTAGAATCACTTGTCAGCGCTTTTACTACTGAAAGATCAACGTCATCTTCTTGAATTTTCAAATCAAAGCTTATAGCAGGCTGGCTATTGCCGCATGCACGCAAAGATGTTGCGATGGCATTGCTCGCGCTGTCGAGTGCAAAGGCAAATGGAACGGTAATATCTGCATTGACTGTGGTATTTCCTAAAATACCAATCACCAATCCATTGACCGTTACCCCTTGGGTATAATCCAAAGCGCTATTGTAAACAGGCGTATAATTAAACGTCACCGAGTTTGGGTTACTCGTCTCTAAACCGTCACTACTATTTAGAGCTGTCAGAGAACCATTCGCGGCCTGCTTATATAAAATATAATTTTTGCCGTATACCGCTTTTGTACCGCTATAGCTAGAAGGATATTCAATTTTGAACTTCAATGTCGGCATATCAGCTTGGCTTAGAATCTGCCCAACAATATTAAATGGCACAGCTTGCTGCTTACCTGTAGTGGTATTGCTGCCTTCATAGTATTTATTTGAATTGGCGCTGAATTCTACTGCAGGTTTTAAGCCTAATTGAATATCATCAATGAAGTTACCTAAAGTGGCATTTGAACCAAATCTTGTAGCATCAAAAATAAACTGATAAATGCCGCTCGCAACAGTCACTTTTGCTTTTGCTCCAGTTGCATTTGCATTTTTCCACTCAAATAAACTTGTTACTGGCTGGCTGGCGCCAATAGTTTGATTAATTGTAAATGAAAAACGATCTGCCGAAACTTTGCCAATATAAAATGTGGTTTGTTCATTTGTATCTGAACGGGCAGCATGCCTAAAATTCCATGAAAACTCTTCATCTTTAAATAAACAAACTGATTGGTAAAGCGCAGAACGAGCGCTTGCATTTAATTCCGCATATTGATTTATTGGTGATCCATTATTGACAGTATTCCAAGCAGTATAACTAGTTGGTGCAGCTCCGCGGCCGCGCCAAATTTCAATTAGCTTAGGAGCCGAATGTGTTGTCAGCCAGCCATCAACAGCACTTTCTGCATATTGCATTGTCGTGCCATTCGCTGAGAGGGCAGGCTGATTAAAACTTAAATTGACAAAACTGCGCTGAATTTGCACTTCACTGCTGCTGGCTGCCGCATCTGCAGCATTCACATGTGAAATAGAGCTTGATGCAAAAAGTGAAAATGCCAGAGCGCGAACCCAATATTGCTTCATCGTCATCTTATTTCACCTTCACTTTTTGAGCGTCTGACTCTACTTGTAAATCTTGCCACTGGGGTTCAATGCGCAGCTCTCTATCATCACTCAGCTGAATCACTACACGGCGGCTTTTTGCCTGTGCAATTTTTTCATCTACATCTGTTTCAAAAGCCTGCGCGCCTTTGGCAACAGACTTGATCCGCTGAACATTTACGCCTTGCGTCATTAAATACTGCTGAACAGCATTGATTCGGCGCTGCGCCAACTCGAAGTTATATGCTTCACTGGCGCGGCGGTCGGTATAACCCAGCAACTTCACATCAAGCAAGGGCTGCTGTTTCAAAACGTCTGCTAAGTGGTGCAGCATACTTTGGCTAGCTGCGCTCAACACCGCACTGTTTGATGCAAAATGTACAACATTATGAACTACTTGGGGTGAATCAATTGCAGTTTTTTTTAGCATAAGCCAATAATCTGAATTTACACCGCGACAGCCCCGCCCATTCAATTCAGCCAATGTTGGCCAAAACTTATTTAGTTCGCCCGTATTCACCGTTGAAAGATTTGATTGCTCTGCTGCTTGATGCAGCGCTTGCTCCGCGGCTCTAAAGTGTTCATTGGCATGCCGCCAGCCCATTTCACAATATTCTGCTGCCGCCCATACCAGCATGACTTCTGCATGCGCCACACTTTCTGGCGCCTGCGCTAAAGCATTCTGCTCCTTCAACCATTCAATTTGCTGCCATAAATCACGGCGCATCACTTGCGAAACGCTTAGAATAGGCGTGGTCAATGTTAAAGGCTGTTCTGCTTTCAGCGACTGCATAATCACTTGCGCCTGCTGCAGCGCTTCCTTGCCCGCAACTGTTAAGCTGGTTTCAGCATATTCATGCTGTGCATATGCCAGCCACATTTTAGCTTTATAAAGGTGATAACGCTGAATTGCATCTTTGGGCTCAAAAGAAGCCGAGTCTGCAGATAGTTCATCAATTTCAGTTTGCACTGAGCCTATATTGGCTGTACCCGCATGTGCCCAGCCCGCACCTATCAACAAACCCGCCAGCAGCCATGATCGAATTCTCATGATTATCGCTCCTGACCTGACTCTAGAGATAAATTACTGTGCGCAGCGCGGCGGCCAAATAAATCTTCATCAAATTTGAATCTGAATCTAAGATACGCGCCCTCACCTGTTGAACTGGTATTTGCCAATTCATCATCCTGGTAACCCAAAAAGTTATAGCCTGCAGATACCCAAAGATTGGTGGCCAGCAAATAGCCGAGCTCTGCACCCGCTAAGTAGCGGATACCGCCGCCATGATTCGCCCATAAGGCACCTGTCTGCAGGCTGAAATCCCACTTCTCATTTATATCGTAAATTACGCGACCACTTAACAGCTGTGTTAAAGCATTGCTGCTAATGCTGTATTCATCCAGTTCTGACCATTTTGCGGCATACTGCCCAGACAGCATCAGTTTACGTTCTGGATGATAATTCACATGCGCAGAAGCGACATAAGACTGGCGTTTAAACTCAGATTCTAAATCGGTCGCATTGTCTTCATAGTAGTATTCAAATTTAGACAATAAATCGAATTTGTTCTGTTCCGCATCGCGCCATGCTAAACCCAGCTGGAAGCGGTCACGCAGATGATCCCCTTGGTCTTTATTGTCTATAAAGTTCAGGGTATTTTTGGTCAGCACAGTTGCCACTTCTGACAATTTATAGGCATATGCAATCGAGTTTAGCAATGTATCCGAACTGTCAGAGCGGCGGCCTTCAATACGTGTTGTCGCTTTCCAATTGTCTTTAGCTAAATACTCTAAGCCTAAGCTAATTGCTGTTGCATCATTGCCTGTATTTTCAGCTTTTTGCGATAGAGTCTGGATACGCTCAAAACTGCTGCTCACGTATACACGCGGCTTAATCTGCCAGCGGTTGCGTAAACCCAACGCCGCTTCCGCTTCACGGTTAGACATACCGTCTGCGACCCGGTATTCGCTGAACGCAGAACCGTCTTTCATATAATTGCTGGAAATACCAAATACGGTGCTGTTGGTTTCTTCCGTGGTATTCATGGAATACAGGCCATCAATAGCAGAAATCAATTCATGACGGGCATACAGTTCAGTATTTGGCAGTACTTTTACTGTTCCGCCCACCGACAGCACTTGCTTCTCAGAATCTGACAAATCCTGTTCATATTCTGCAAAAGCCGTTGCGCCCTTCCACGGCAGTTTACCTGTAAATTTAATGCGGCCCGTGGTGCCTTTATATGCGCCTAGACCATCAGTGGCTACCGTTGCGCCCTTTTCAGTTTCATCATAAAAACGCAAGCCCAGCTCTACCGCCAACACTTTAAATAAATTGCGTTCTAAACTTGCAGAAAGGCCTGTACGGATGCCAGCATTGTTTTGGTCTTCTGTACGGATGGCTTCTAAACGTGCCAAACCTACTTTTTCAACAGGCACAGATGCTTTAATGCCGCTTTCTTTTCTGCCTGCACTGATGGTCGCTGCATCGTTTTGAAAACCTGCATCCGCCTGCTGATGATAAGCGCGCACATTGGCAAAGCTTGGCGTGTACTCAAATTCAACACGCGCCGCTGTACCATCATTCTGATTAGATGCTTGGCTGTTGATTTCTGTCAGCTGATCTGCAGTGCTATCGGTGTTTTTAGACTGCGCAACTTCTGCAATGAATTTGCCGTGCTGACCAACTTTAACCACAGTATTTACACTGGCAATTTGCTCTTCTTGCAAAGGATCATTGCTTTGGACAAAAGAACCGCCGATTTTCATATTGTCTTTGAGGGCATAGCTGAAGCTTAGGCCGCCAACTTCATACTCTTCACCAATTTCATCTGCTTCTACCGTAATGCGGATGTAATTTGGGTTCAGATCTTTGTCTACACTGGCAACAGACTGTTTTAAATAAATGCTGTTGCTATAGCTGTCAATTTCATAATCACTGAAACGGGTCAATGTTTGCTTGGCAATAATCAGTCCAGGATTATTGCGGTCACGGGTCAGCACTTCAACTTTTTCACTGTTTTCTAAGATCAAATCATTTGCAATTGAACCCAAGCTGTATGGGCCAGTAATGCCCATAGCGCGGTTTTCCGTCACAATTTGGCGTGACTTGGTTTGCGCCGCAAAGGCAGACGCTTGCAGCTTATCCCCATCATGCCCCAGCTTAATACCGGTTAGTGAACGGTTATATTGGCCTAATGCCAGCCCCTCATCTTTTTCTGTACGGGTCATATAATCGCCATACATGGCATACGAACGGCCTTTGTCTAAACGCACGTATAATTTGCTGGTCGACTGCGCCTCGAAACCTTTGGCTGCGGCATCGCCATAGACTGGATAGTATTCATCTGGCTGAATATCGCGGAATAAGCGCTGTTTCGAGCTTTTGTCTGAATCATAAGCCAACGTCAGCAAGTAGTCGCCTTTCACTTTGCCTTTAATGAACATAGCCGCGCGGCCAGTAACCGAATTTCCACCCCAATCTGCCAGCTCATTCAGCTCAGTTTCAAAGCCGTCATTTTTATTGACGCTGTGCAGCTGATTGCGGTCAAACTGATTAAAGTTGATTGCGCCTTCAATTAAACCCACAGCCACTAAAGGACGCAGATCGGCTTGAAATTGCAGATCAATTTCCTGCGACATCAGACCGCTTGTGACGCGCAGCTTGCCGCGGCCGGGAACATTCGGCGCAATGACAGGCACAATCATTTCACCGCCTTCAATAAAGGTTTGAATGCCCGGTTCGCTCGGATTTAAATCCGGCAGATCGATGAGGCCAAGATCGCTTTCTAAAGTCAGCGCTGTGCGGGTTGCAGCTTTAACGCCGTGCTGATCCTGCAGCTGTATCGCAATCTGCAGTATATCTCGGCCATTGGCCATCACAGGCTGAGCAGCCTTCAGCTGAAGTTTTTTGATTTCACCCGGTACAATCACATTCACGCTTTGGCTTTCACGCACATTGCCAAAAACGTCCAGCTGCTGCACTTGAATCGTGTTTTTGCCTTCCCGCAAGGCCACGCCCACATATTCAACGCCCTGCTTACGCAGTTCATCCAATACTGCCAATTTGCCGCGCTGCTTGTCCTGAACCGCCGCGCCATTGACCAAAATTTGTAATGTTGCGCCAGCCGCGCCTTGTGCCTGAATAGACGTTTGCGCAAAGGGTAAAATTTGCCCCTCTTTCAAATTCAGGATTTCTAGCGCATTGCTGTCACTGCGTTTTAGGTATTCTTCTAAATTGACTAAAACAGGCGGCTTGACTGGATCAATAGCCAATTGCATTTTAGATGCTGCCGAATCTGTTTCACGGTTCAGCAAACAGTTCTGATCATTGTCATTTGCCAAGCAGCCTTGCGTGTTTTCATTGCGGATGCTGCTTTCAATAAACGATGGCGCATCAATCGACAATTGCTTAGTCACCGCTTTTTCCAAATTGAAATTGCTTTGATTAATTTTGTCTTGGCGTTTTTGAATCATCGCATTTAAAGGCGCAGAACATTCGCCTGCCTGATCAGCAATCGCGAAATCAGCACGATGCAGCTCACTACGTTTCACATCCACAAAACGGCTCGATGGATCACCGGCATTGCGGTTGGATTGAAGAATCAATTCACTGCCTGCAGGCAAAGTAGTTCGGTCTAATTTTAATACATGTGTTTTAGGCGAAATGCCGTAAAAGTCATATTTCCCTTCATGGTCGGTAATCACATAACTGCCGTCTTCCATGTACAGGCGCACGCCCGGTACGCCTAATTCGCCTGCGTCCTGCATGCCATTGCGGTTGCAGTCTGCATAGACTTTACCGACAACAAAAGCATCTGCGCCGAACACTCCAGCACGCACTTTAATTTTAGCCTGTGCCTCATTTGAGCTTAAACCTGCCGCATCAACTGCCCGCGCACGGTTAATCCCGTCGCCATTTAAGGCATTTGGCCCAACCAATACGCGGTATTCAATTTTTGCACTGCTATTGACTGCCAAGTCCCCTAAGCCAAGTGTTAAATACGGCCCTTTGCCGCCTAAAGGGTCAGACACTGGCTTACCGTCAACTCGCATGGTATTTGGCACATAGCTGAAACCGCGCGGCAGTGTATCCTGCAATTTAACATCGCGCGCCAAAATATCGCTGTGATTGGTCACTTCAATGCTGTAATTGGTAAAATCACCCAATTCAACACTGCTGTCCAAAGCGGTTTTTTTCACCATCAAACCCGACTCGGTTTGCATCGGGTCAAGCGGAATATCAATATTTAATGCAGGGCTTATAGCGGAAAGATTGAAAACGCCGCCATATGAATATGCTGAATGTACTGCCATGCCATTGAAAGATGAAATCGGATACAAACCCTGATCGCTGGCAAAAGTATAGTGTTTGCTTGCAATGGTCGACGTATCAATTAAAAACTTATAATTGCCTGGAATCACTTGCGGGTAAATAAATTCACCTGCCGCATTGGTGACTTGTTTGGCAGGAATTGATTTTAATTCACCAGTGCTGCGGTCAATTTCAAATGCAACATTGTTGCCAACAGGCTGATCATTTTCATCCACCAAAATGACGGTCGCGCCTGCAATCGGCTGCAGTGTTTTAGCATCAAAAACAATGCCATATGGATCAATTAAAACTTGAGTAGACACATCTTGGATTGAGCCAGCCACCTGTCCTTGCGCATCAAGGCATTCAATCAGGCTGACATTCACTTCATCGCGCTTCAAAGTCTGCAGCTTTGCATCTGCTAAATTCTTTTGCGCATTTTCTTCAGTATCAAAGCTGAATTGGAAAATGCCGGAGTTCACATCACTTTCCAGTGCTGAAACCACCAAAACATCGCCTGTTAATTTGGACTGGATTTGTACACGCACCTGCTCTTTTTCAAAACGGTTCGCATTGCACATCGCCGCATTGGATTTTAAATAAACTGGCGCATTGACTTTGCCCGAATACAGGCTGTTTTGAAAATCTGCTGTGGTACTGTCAATGGTTGCCTTGCCCAGCACCTGTGTTGCAACTTTATTTGAAACTGTTTTTTTATCATTCTGAGCGACATTATGTAAAACATAGGCTTCGTTGACTAACGTTGCCGCGCTTAAATCCGCAGCAGTTTTTACTGTCAGTTTGATAACGCTTTTTTGCCCTGCAGCAAAAGGCTTGTTGTAGCCCATGACCGCATAATCAACTTTGCTTTTGTCTGCAGGAAATGCAGTGGAATATTGGCCTTCCGCGATTTTATATAAAGCCACAGCTGATAGATCATGTTCTGCAGATTGAATGTCTTCAAAAACAGTATTGGCAGGCAACGGATCTTCAACAATCACCCACGGTTCTTTTTTACCATCAACCATGACTTGTGCAGGTGATACCGGCAAAGATGCCGCATTCGTCACGGTCAATGTATAGTTAATGCGCTGTGACTGATGATTTGCTGTCAGGCGCTGCTGATCAACTTCTTTTTCTATTTTAAGTTTCGGCGTATAGACCGCAACTGGATCTAGAACCGTTTTTTGCTGTTCAGGCTCTTCACGAATTTGCGCCGTCAGCGGCAATTCTAAAGTCGACTGGTCTTTGGTTTGCAGCGATGTATCTGCAATCACCCAAAGATAAACGGTCTGATTGGGCTGCAGCTGCAAGCCATTTGTAATTAAAGAATCTGAAACATCGTAGACACCGTCTTTATTGGCATCGATGTAAATTTTGACATTTGTTAAATCATTGATTGATGCAATTTTAAAATCAAACCATGCATCGGTATTGCTGGTATTGGTAATTTGATTCAGCCAAACAACTTTCGAGCCTGCTTCCACCTGTTTTAATTGATCTGGGAAAAGCTCTAAGCCATAAAATTTAGCCACTTCTATATTTACAGCATTAGATTGGGTGGTCCGCAGCAATTGACCGCCATTCAAGTCACTGACTTCATAACTTGCATAAGCAACGTTTTGAATCACTTGACCTGCCATTGGCATTGCCGCATGACCTTGTTGTGCAAAAAGCAAAGCAGACGCAAAAGCAGATGCAGAGAGCGCATCTATTTTTACATTCATAACTTTATTATTTGACATAACCCCAACCTAAAAAAAGAAATACAGAAGAACGGCCCCTTCCTAAAAAGAGGCTGTGAATATAAACATTATTTATTTTGAACTTTTACAGCAAAGTCTAAAGTTGCTGAAGCAGCTGGCGTCAATGTTCCAACGGCATAACTGATTTGACCATTGCTCTCTGTTGCAGCAGCTGGTTTGATCGAACCAGCCTGAAGCACGGTGTAGCTCGGCACCATATCAGTCAATGTGACATTTTTCGCTTCAGCATTACCTTCATTGGTCGCAACGATACGGTAATACACACACTCGCCCGGTTTTGCTTTCAAATCTGTCGTTACATAAGTCGTTGGGGCAGTCGTACAGTCAGCCGAAAGCGCTTGGGTTTTCAACAAACGCACTTGACCTAAGTTGATCACGGTACGGTCTGTCACCAATACATTTGCTGGCTTGTTGCCGCCTGTCGGCTTGAAAGTCACAATCGTTGTATCAGATTCACCAGCTGTAGCAGTCGCTGGCGCTTCAACTTTGACAAGAATCGTTACCGCTTCATTTTGCGATAAACCCGAAGCTGTGTTGTAGCTGTTGATTTTTTTCAAAATATTGGTCAACGATGTATTGCGATCTGCAGCCGATGCACCCGTAATCAACTCATCAGAAGTCATGAGGCCATCGTTGTTGATGTCTACATAAACTGATGTGTTCACGCCTTGAAGCGTAGAAGTCCAGTCAATTTCCAGCGGGTATTTCGTTTCCGCTTCCAGCACGTTGCCAGTATTGGTCAGCGTATGGCTATATACAATTGTACCGCCTGGGGCAACCTGACCTTGACGGTCTGGCGTGAAGGTCAATTGACGCTGTTCAGCTACTTTTACATTAAAGGTAATGTCATCCTTTGTACCTGTAGACGGCGATTGGATTTCAACTTTAATGTCTTTTGCAGTATCAGCCGGCGTGCCTGCTGGCGGTGTAACGACCAAGCAGAAACTTTGTGAGCCGCCAGCTGCAATATTGCCTGAATTGGCTGCTTTTGCAGTTGTACAATTTCCAGATGAATCCTTCTCAAACACTTCCGCAACCCAGCCCGTTGGAATATTTGGAACTGTGATGACATAGTTGTCTGGAATATTGCCTTGGTTCTTAATGGTGACATCAAAAGTTACAGGCGTTGCCGGCGGGGTAACTGCACTTTCTACAGGAGTTGATGTACCTGTACCCACACCCTTGTCTTTAGTTGGATCATTTTTGTCTGGACGGTTAACCAAATCCACTTTGTTTTCAGTGAGTTCAGAAATAACCAGTTTCAATGTATCTTTTTGCGCGTTTTTAACCGATGTGCTGACTAAAGTCACACCCACACCCGGTTGCACAACTTTTTCACCAGTAGGCAAAGTCACGCGCACTACAAACTGACCTGTTGCACCTGCAGCAATTGGACCAGTGTCTACAATACCGTCACCATTGGTATCGGTTACTGGCGTACTGCCGTCCGCTTTCAAGATTTCTACAATCGCACCTGTAGGCAAAATACCAAAACCAGTAAGTGCAGTTTTGTCTACAGTTAAGTTATAAGTGTCAGTGCTGTTGCCGCGGTTATGCACGACCACTGGATCCGTTGAACTGTCGCCAAAAACCACTGGCAAGCCTTGTTTGCCTGCTACAGTAATTAAGTCGTCGCCATTTGTAGAAGTTTGACCATCTTTAAACGCATCAGTTTTAGAATCGTTTAATGATCCGTCATAAGTACCTTCAACCGTTACGATAGACGGGTTTGATGGCACTGTTGTGGTATCGGTCGTAGTCGGAGGAGTATTCGGCTCCGAAGGAACATCCGTCATTTCCAAAGGAACTTTAGGACTGGTCGGATCACTTGGAATAGACGGCTTACCATCTGGATCTGCATATGCAGTGTTTTTAATATCGCCTGCGTTGGTTGTTTCCAAAACCTTAACTTTAAATGTTAATTTACGTGAAGTATTGGCATCTAAAGTGTCTAAATTGAATAAAAAAGCACGTTTGGTAGCATCATATTCAAATTTATCTGCAGTATCTTTTGCATCTGTTAATGCTGTTGTACTGCCGTTAAAACGTCCAGATCCAGTAACAAATACAACGTTTTTTGGCAATACGTCAAAAATTGCAACATTGGTTGCCGCTGCATTACCCGTGTTTTTAAAGGTTAAGGTGTATTCAATTTCCTTACCTGCTTGAGTCACGCTGACACTGGCTGCTTTGGTAATTTGCAGTACTGCACCAGTCGTGATTTTAGTCGTATCAATATTTGAAACTGTGCTGACTGTGTACAAAGAAGCAGATTGAGCTGTAGCAGTGACCTGCAATTTATCCAGCTGGCCTTGGGTTGCCGTGCTTGGCGTGGTTGCAACGACAACCAGTCCTACAGATTCACCTGCATTGAGTTCAATCAAACTCGCACTAGTAAGTGCCGTATTGTTATCCGCTACACCGTTTTTGTCACGGTCAATATAGATCGCAAATTTTCCGCCATTGGTAAAATCAAATGTCGTAACGCCTGTTTCATCAATATCATTTAATGAAATGCTGAACTTATCTGTGCCATTACCTGTGTTGGTTAAAATATGCGAGAAAGTTACCTGGCCATTTGGCGTCGTTTGCGCTTCGCGGTCAGCTTCTAAGGTAAAGCTGCCGATTTGCGCAACCAAAGTTTTCACTTCATTCGAAGTAACAACCTGAACCTTGCCAGTATTGTCAGTATAGCTTGCTGTTGCAACGTTACTGATGTTTGTTCCCGCCAAAGGCACTGCTGCCATAGCTTGACTGCTGAGTGAAACCCCGCCAGCAACTGCAAGAGCAGCAGCTACTGTACTTAATTTAAAAGTATTTTTCATACAAAAGTCCACGGATGAGATCTTCTAAAGACCAAAAAAATTATTCTGATGCGTTCACTTTTACTCGAGCTGAAATCGAAATTTTTTGCTTCGGTTTCAATTCAGAGACATTCCATTGCAGAACGCGGTATTCGCTTAAAGGGACTTTGACTTTTTTTCCATTGACGACTTTTTCTAAGGGTGCTTTAGCAAAAGTCACACCATCTGTAGAAGCATAGGCATTGGCAGGAAGACTCTGACCCATATACGAAACTTGGGCTGGCAGAGGCAAATTCAGTTTTAAGTTCTTCAAACTTGCAGATGAAATATTTGAATAATCGACACGGTACTCCAGCACACTATTTGGCTTGACTTGGTCTTCCGCCTTTAGTTCTTTTTGGATATTTTTTGAAGCGTCGATAATTTGGAAAACATGCATTTGTGCATTTAATGAATTGTTATTTGCATGAACAGCAGCAGATGTGAACAACAATACAGCAGATGTACAAAATGCAGAGACGATCGGTTGGTAAGTTTTATTCAGCATGGTCACAGCTCAAATTGCATACGATTTTGTATAAGTTTTGCATACTTTATGTAATATTGGTACGTTTTTTTGCTAATTAGTTCACACTTTTTTATATTTTGTTTTTACAGTTTACAGAAGTGACAATTAATGTAACTCGGTATCTTTTTTTGGCAGTCTTAGCCGAATTTCTTATATTTTTTATGGTTTTTATAAATTTATTTATATTTCAAAAACTTAATTACATCTAAAAATAAGACTCATTTTTAGATTAAATTTTCCATTTAAATTTTAAACATGAGTGACATTTTTTGTCAGTTATAAATAATTTAAAGTCAAGTTTGTTTTTTTTCAAAAAACGCTCAAAATAGCAACTTCCTTATTATTAATAAGACTACTGTAATCATTTGATATATTATTTTGAGATATACATCACGTTTATTTTGTGCCGTATTCAACCGCTCCCTGAGACGGATGCCTGATTTTTTGATGACGAAAATGATCATTTCGCTCAATTATATTTATTTAAAAAATACAAAAAAAATAAATATCACATACGCTAAATATATAAGAACAAATGAACCACTTATTTATTTCTATTTAAAATCTAAAAAAAGGCATAAAAAAACCCAATCATATGATTGGGTTTTTTGAATTTGGCGGAAGCGGTGAGATTCGAACTCACGGAGGGGTATAAGCCCTCGTCGGTTTTCAAGACCGGTGCATTAAACCGCTCTGCCACGCTTCCATGGGCGCTATCATATAAATAAAACTTAAATATGGCAAATATTTTTATCGTTAGATCTGATCAATCATCTAAAAAATATTCAATTTATTTCACAAATATTTATACACGTACAAGAACACAATCAAAAGAGAATAGAAGACGAATAATTTAGCCCATAAAAAAAGCCCCTGTATCACTACAGGGGCTTTTTGAATTTGGCGGAAGCGGTGTCCGTATAACAGGGGTCCTAAGAAATCCAAACCAATATTATAAATATATATTTTTCAAAAATTTAATAATTTTACCATCCTAAGCCATCTTGTCTAATCCTACCATTTCCAGTATTTTATGAGGGGTAGGTTGTGGGGTAAATCAAGACATGCCAAAGAAGTCTAAAGAACTATCTGCACTCAGTGTAGCAAAAATTAAGGAGACTGGGCGACATTCTGTAGGGGGCGTTGATGGCCTTTGCCTGAATGTCGAAGGTAACTCCCGTGTCTGGATTTTGCGTGCAGTAGTGGGAAAACGTCTGGATAAAGATGGAAAATTAAAACCTCATCGCCGTGATATTGGAATCGGTCCCTACCCTGAAGTTTCTTTAGCTGAAGCCCGTGCCAAAGCAACCGAATTAAGATTACAAATACGAAATGGTATTGATCCAATTGCATATAAACAGGAACAGCTCGACAAGCTTCATGTCCAGCAACTACGGAACAAAACATTCATGGAGTGTGCAAAAGTTGTTATTGCCAATAAAACCCGTGAACTTAAAAATCAAAAGCATATTGGGCAATGGTCATCGACACTGGAAACTTATATCTATCCAACGCTGGGTAATCTCACTATTGGCGAGATTACCAAAGTAGATATTGTAGAAGCCCTCAAGCCGATCTGGATTGAAAAAAATGAAACTGCCAAACGCATTCGTGGTCGCATAGAAACCATTTTCGATTATGCGAAAGCTATGGGATATTTTGAAGGTGACAATCCTGCTGAATGGAAAGGTAATCTTGAACCCATATTGGGTAACTTAAAGCATGAATCGCGCCCTCACCCATCCTTACCATATGAACAAGTTGCTGAATTTATCCATCACTTGAGACAGAAAAAAGGAATTTCACCTAAAGCCCTAGAATTTGCAATTTTAACTGCGTGTCGTTCTGGTGAGATCTTTGGGGCTAAATGGCAGGAAATTGATTTTAAAAATAAAGTCTGGATTATTCCTAAAGAACGTATGAAAGCCGAAAAGGAACATCGTGTTCCATTGTCTCAAGAAGCGATCACTTTGCTTGAGTCAATCAAAGATTATACTCAACCACAAGATTTCATTTTCCCTGCCCCACGTTGTGGTGAAATGCTCTCTGATATGTCATTAACCACATTGATTAAACGCATGCATGAGCAAAAGCTGAAAGAAAATGGCTTAGGCTATATTGATCCGAAACAAAATCGTGTGATCACCACCCATGGCTTTCGGTCTACATTTCGTGATTGGTCAGCTGATAAGACAGATTATCCACGTGAAGTGTGCGAACATGTGCTTGCGCATAAATTACCAGATGAAGTCGAAGCTGCTTACCTACGTGGAGCATATCTTGAAAAACGTAAAGCATTAATGGCGGACTGGGCTGAATTTTGTAATGTACAAAAATAATTAGAAGAATACCCGTGCCTCTGTCTTAAATAGCAGAAGTTTTAGTACATTTATTTGTTAAGATATAAGTAATCCATTTACGGATATACTTCAAAATTACATTAATTATCAATGATCAAATCTTAATAGAATTAAATATATTCGGATGTATTGAAATTTTTTATCAGTCAAACAGATGACATGTAAAAATTAAATAGCGTACATTTGAAGTAAATTACAATCTAATTACTCACCCAATTAATATAGAAATTAAGAACCTTCTATTTTAATTTCTATATTAAGATTAAGCGATTAATGTATTTCGAATAAATTTTAAAGACGCTCAATTATCAAAGCAATTCCCTGTCCTATGCCGATACACATTGAACAAATAGCATAACGCCCTTGTATATTCTCTAATTGATTCAAAGCCGTAGTCACCAATCGAGCACCTGATGCGCCAAGCGGATGCCCCAAAGCAATCGCCCCACCATTAGGATTCACCCTTGGATCGAGATCTTTTAGCCCCAAATCCCGAGTACAAGCCAGAGCCTGCGCCGCAAAAGCTTCATTTAACTCAATCACATCCATTTGATCTAAAGTTAGACCTGTTTGCTTTAAAAGCTTTTGAATAGCTGGAGCAGGACCAAAACCCATAATGCGCGGTTCAAGACCAACAACAGCTGCCCCGATAATTTTTGCTCGTGGTGTTAATCCATATTTCTCCACCGCCTGATCAGAAGCAATAAGCACTGCAGCAGCCCCATCATTAATGCCGGAAGCATTCCCCGCAGTAACAGTGCCGTTCGCTTTGACAACTGGCTTTAGTTTGCTCAGCCCCTCTAAGGTAGTGGATGAACGCGGATGTTCATCATTCTCAATCAAGACATCATCGCCTTTGCGCTGTGGAATTGATACAGGCACGATTTCATGCGAAAAAAAGCCTTTGATTTGTGCAGATACTGTTCTTTTTTGACTTTCTAAAGCAAAGCTATCCTGATCGGCACGGTTAATATTGAATTGTTCCGCCACATTTTCTGCTGTCTGTGGCATGCTTTCTACACCACACAGTGCTTTGAGTTTAGGATTGATAAAGCGCCAACCCATAGTAGTATCTTCAATTTTTTGACTACGTCCAAAAGCTGTGTCTGTTTTACCCATCACATAAGGTGCACGCGACATGCCTTCTACACCGCCAGCGATGATCAAATCAGCTTCATCTGCCTTAATGGCACGTGCCGCCATAGCGACTGCATCCAATGATGAACCACATAAACGGTTGACTGTAGTGGCTGGTACTTGATACGGCAGACCGGCTAACAGTGCTGACATTCGGCCAACATTACGGTTATCTTCACCAGCTTGATTAGCGCAACCATAAATCACATCATCCACCAACTGCCAATCAATTTGCGGATTGCGTTGCATTAAAGCTCGTATAGGAACCGCCCCTAAATCGTCGATACGCACGCTAGATAAACTGCCAGCATAGCGTCCAAATGGCGTTCGAACAGCATCGATAATATAAGCATTTTTCATGACGAGAAATCCTTTTTCTCAAGTTAAATTTTAAAGGGTGTAACTCAGTTATTGGCTAAGCAAAGCAGTTTGAAAAGCAGGACGTTTCGATAGCCGTTCTAGCCATGCGTCCAAGGATGGGAAATCATTCTTCTGCTCTAGCTGATGATGTAAATGCAGGGTTTTCCATGTATAGAAATAGCTACCAGCAGCAATATCACTAATGGAGAAATGTTCACCAGCAATAAAACATCGCTGCCGCAAATACTGATCAAACACCATGAGTTTTACTTCCAGTTCATGAATGGCTTGCGAAAGCAGTGCTGGATTTCTATGTTCTACCGGCAATTTCATGGCATGCAGCATAATAGTTTTAAACATTGGGCTGATGCTGCTTATGCACCAATCCATCCATTTTTCAGCATCATACCGCTGTGAAATATCAGCAAAAAATAGGCTGTTTTTCCCATATTTTTCTGCCAAATATCGCAAAATGGTATGTGACTCCCAAAGTGTAAAATCACTGTCCTGCAGACACGAAACCAGTCCATTGGGATTTAGTTGTAAATATTCGGCAGTATTGACGATGGCAAATGCGCCACCAGCTTGAATATGCTCGAATGAAAGTCCTAACTCATGTAGGCACCACAAAATTTTGCGGACATTGGTGGAATTAGAACGCCCCCAAAGTGTAATCATTCTTTGACCTTCTACAGGCCTATGATGCTTCTGATTTAAAGTTTTGCTTTGATCAGCATCTGCTTTTTAAAGCATTTACTTTTAACAACACATACACTCTAAAAATCTCATCACAGATCCGACTCATGGTTCAGCGATTTAAATTCATTTTCAATCTGTTTCGCTGCTTTCGTTAAAATATCCACAATGGTTTCAACATGAATCAAGTTAAAGCGTTTGACCGAACCCACGATACTTAAAGCTAAAGGAAATGCTTTACTTGAATAAATGATTGGAACAGCAATCGCACCCAAGTGGTTTTCCAGCTCCCCTTGAGAAGCATAAAACCCCTGCTTTTTGACTTGATTCAATTTTTCTAAAAATTCAGTTTCGGTCTGCGCGTAAGCACTGGCCATAAACTGGACTTGGTATTTTTCAAAAATGGATTTCTGAATCTTCGTTCCAGTATTCGCCAAAATAATTTTTGGCGCCGCCCCTGCATAGGCTGGTCTTGGACGGCCACGGCCATAACCAAGCAAAGACGAATCCTTAAAGCTTTCATGATGAATATCAATACAATAATCTTCATAAAATTGCGTCAAACAGCAGTTGAGTTCCGTTTGTTCAACAATCTCGAGCATCAAAGGAATACTGATACGAAGAATAGGGTTAGATTTTTGCGAAATATAATCCATCACCGAAATTCGAGGTCCAAAGGTATATTGACCACCGTGCAAACGTTGCAAAAGCCCGTGCGCAACCAAATCTTTAATATAGCGATAACCTGTGGGTTTAGAAAAATTCAGTTTTTCGCAGATGATATCTGCATCCAGAACAGGTTCTTCTATCGAGAATAACGTCAGAATATTTAACATGTTATTGGATGTAGACATGATCAGCTCAACTTAATTTAATTCATCGACATAAGTTCACGCATTCTACCTTCCCATTCCGCTCTTTGGCAAAAACCAGGAAGTTCTTTTGCATGCTTTTCAACTTCAGTCATTAAAACTTCTGCATCTTTGCTTAAATCTAAAGGGATTTTCATCGGCTGAGATACATACCATGGCGTATCAATAAATAATTCCAAACGATTGCCTTCAGGGTCAGGTGCATAGAATGATATAGCGTTGCCATGCGTAATCGGATCTAAATGCGGAATCTTCAACTCTACAAATTTGGCATACAGTTCCTGCAAAGTTTCCAAGCTATCCGCTTCTAAAGAAATTTGGTTAATTGGATTAAAGATCTGTTCTTCAGGACGACCTGTAGCCAACACAATTTGATGATGCGTTTTAGGGTCACGGCTTAAAAACACGAGTTTCACTTCCCCGCGTGGCGTGTTTAAAAATCCTCGATCTGTCACAAAGAATCCGAGAATTTCAGTATAAAACTTTTCCATTTGAGCAATGTCGCTGACATAAACACCAACATGACTGAATTTAAGTCCTTTCATATATTTTTCTCAATTATTGATAAAAATGTTGACACAACATATATTAATTGCCAATATTATGTCAATTGTTATTAATTATTGATAATAATTTTTTTATCAAAAAATAACTGTGTGTTTATTCTTCAAGGAAGGTTTCTATGAAATTATTAAGTTTCAGCATTCAAGGTCAGCAATCATTTGGTTTAGTTCAAGATCAATCGGTCGTAGATTTAAAAAAGCACTTTGCAAATAAATATGCAGATCTAAAAAGCTTATTAGCTCAAGAAAATTTTATTGAGATCGTTAAATCAGCTGAGCATGCAGCACCCGACTATGCTTTAGCGGACATTCAATTTGAACCAGTGATTCCAAACCCTGAACAAATTTTCTGTATTGGTTTGAACTACGCAGAACATGTACAAGAAACTCAGCGTGAAGCAACTGAAAAACCTATGATTTTCTTCCGCCTTGCACCATCTCAAGTTGGACATAATCAGCCTTTGCTTCGCCCTGTAGAAGCAGACCAGTTTGACTATGAAGGTGAAATTGCTGTAGTGATTGGCAAAGGTGGCCGCCGTATTTCTAAAGAAGATGCATGGGATCATATTGCGGGCTACGCTTGCTATAACGACGGTTCAGTCCGTGACTGGCAGCGCCACACTGCGCAATGGGGTCCTGGCAAAAACTTCTTCCAGACGGGCGGTTTTGGTCCATGGTTAGTCACTAGTGATGAAATTAAAGCCAATGAAACCATGACCCTAATCACACGTGTGAATGGTAAAGAACTGCAGCGCGCTCAAACTACACAATTAATTCATGATATTCCGTCATTGATTAACTACATTTCAACCTTCACCCCGTTACAGCCAGGCGATGTCATTGTCAGCGGTACACCAGGTGGCATTGGCCTGAAACGCACGCCGCCGGTGTTGCTAAGCGAAGGTGATGTAGTTGAAATTGAAGTAGATAAAATCGGCATCCTGAAAAATATCGTAAAAAATGATGGTTAATCAATAAATCATGACGATATGAAATGAGGCTTTAACTATAAAGCCTCTTCTGCTCAGGAGGAGTAAGAAATGGAATTAAAACAACATTATGACGTTGCAATCGTCGGCTATGGCCCTACAGGTGTAACTCTTGCCAATCTGTTAGTGCAACAAGGCTTAAAAGTTCTGGTGGTCGAACGTGAAGCCGGCATTTTGCAATTGCCGCGCGCAATCCGTTTTGATGCCGAATGCATGCGGGTTTTCCAAACCATCGGCATTTCAGACAAGCTACAGCAAGAACTTGAACCCGGTCCAGGCATGAAATTTGTCGATGCCGAAGGCAATTTACTGATCACTTGGGAACGCCCAACGCAAAAAGGTACGCAACAATGGAGTTCGGCATACCGGATTCATCAGCCAGACCTAGAAGCAGTTTTGCGCCAGCAAGTTGAAGATCATCCACTGCTGACCGTTAAATTGCGCCATGAAGTATATAAAATTGATGAACGGACTGAAGATTGCGTACTGTATTTTGAAAATTTAACTAATGGCAGTTTAGAACTGGCAACTGCTAAATATGTGGTTGGCTGTGATGGCGCGCGTTCTTTAATCCGCCGTCTAATCGGCACAACTTTTGAAGATTTAAATCTGCACAGCCGTTGGCTAGTAGTTGATTTTATAACCAAAAATAATGTTAATGATTTAGGCGATTACAGTATTCAGTATTGTGATCCTCAGCGTCCGATGAGCTATATCAAAGGTACAGGCCGCCGCCTGCGATGGGAAATCATGGTCATGCCGGAAGATGATGTGCATAACCTAACACGTCCAGAGACCATTTGGAACTTATTAAAAGATTATATTCAACCTGAAAATGCAGAAATTGAACGCGCAGCAGTGTATACATTCCATGCCTTACTGGCTAAACAGTGGCAAAAAGACCGCCTGATCATTGCAGGTGATGCAGCGCATCAAACGCCACCATTTATGGGACAAGGGATGGCAGCGGGAATTCGTGATGCAGCCAATCTAGCATGGAAATTAAAAGCGTTAGTCCATGATGAGCATGCTTTTGAACTAGCGGAAAGCTATCATTCTGAGCGCATTTCACATGTGAAAGAGTTTATTCAAGGCGCAGTACACTTTGGAAACATTATCCAAAACTATTGTGCCGATCATGAATATCAGCAGCAGGTCTCTCAGCTTAAAAACTTCATTACCCCAACACCAAAGTTAGGCACTGGCTTTATTCAAAGTACGGATGAAGGCAATGGACAAATTGCACCACAATTCATTTTGGACAAACAGACCCTGAGTGACGATGAGATTGGCTATCAATTCAGCCTCTTTGTTTTACCTGATCATTTAGCGCAAGTTGAAGAATTGCAGCTCAATGATATTGAAGGACTCAGCATTATTACTGCCCAGCAGACAGAGATTGTAAATTGGCTACATCAACATCAAGCACAAGCCATTTTAGTCCGCCCTGACCGCTATATTTTTGGCAAAGCGTCTGCACAACAAAGCATAGAACAACTGATGAAGGCAGCACATTTATACGACGTGATCACACACTAACCCCTAGGCGGTAATTTACCGCCTATCCATACCGTGTTCAAAGGAAGAAACTATGGATTCTCAACAAGTTGGAATTCAGGCGACGGATTTGCCTGAAAAAAATAAAAAACTGGAAGACACAGTACAAAAAGTACGCCGCAAACTTCTATATTTTCTACTGATATTATTTATTTTCTCTTTTTTGGATCGTATTAATATCGGTTTTGTCGGCAAACAACTCAGTGCTGATTTAGGATTAACTGCACTCAGTTTCGGTTTAGCCAATACTATTTTCTATATCTTTTATATTTGCTTCGGCATTCCAAGCAATATGATGCTGAAGAAATTCGGTACTAAGTTGTGGATCGGCTCCATTATTATTGTCTGGGGTATCGCTTCAAGCTGCACTGCTTTCGCTACAGATGAAAAGTCACTTTATATTATCCGCGCCATTGTCGGGATTGCGGAAGCTGGCTTTATGCCGGGTATGCTCCTCTATTTAACCCAGTGGTTTCCATCTTCTCATCGTTCCCGTGCTAATGCCATTTTTATGTTGGCGATGCCCTTTACAGCCATGTTCGGCGCAGTCATCACGGGCTACATTTTAAATCTACATGACTGGCATGGGTTTACTGGCTGGCAATGGGTGTTTTTATTAGAAGGCTTACCATGTGTCTTTTTGGGATTATTGGTCTATGCCAAATTGCCGAATACCCCAAAAGATGCAGCGTGGTTAAATGAAGAAGAAAAACAGGTTTTGATTCAAGCCATTGAAGATGAAAATCAAAAAAATGACGTGCTCAATAGCAAAAAAAATACCATCAACATGAATCAAAATACACCTCAAAAAGCATCTGCATGGGCGTTTTTAAACAGCTCTGTGCTGCGCTGCGCCGTGGTGTATTTCTGTATTGTGACCACCTGCGGCATGGTCAATATTTGGGTGCCACAAATTGTCTCTGCCGCACTGCCGAATTTAAATTCAGTGACACATGGCATTATTGTCGCTATTCCGCATTTGGTCACCATCATCGCTTTATTTTTATTGTGCTATCACTCCGATAAAACCCGCGAACGCTATTGGCATACCTTTTTCCCAATGATGCTGGGCTTTATCGGCTGGCTCATGGCTGCCTATTTACAAACACCTATGTTGCAAATTATCGGCCTATGTCTGGCATGTATGGCAGGTTTCAGCACCATGGGCATTTTCTGGGCCTTTGCCGATGAGAGCTTATCCAGCGATCACAAAGCCATTGGCATCGCCTTCATTAATGCTTTCGGCAACTCAGCAACCATTGTCAGCTCATTCTTAATCGGCTTTCTTAGAGACATGACCCAATCCTTTGCGACAGGCATGATCTACGGCAGTGTGCTAATGCTTTTGGGTGCAATCATCATGCTGACATTCGCACTGAAAAAAGCTCCTCAAAAATTTGCGGTTAAAGGACACGTTTAATATGAACAAAATTCATCATTCAGCTCATGAATTGCTTCAATCCATTCCCGATCAGGCAACCATTCTGATTGGCGGATTCGGCACTGCTGGGCAGCCGGCAGAATTGATTGATGCACTGATTGAAACCGGTGCAAAAGAACTAACTATTGTCTGCAACAATGCTGGAAATGGCGAATATGGTTTGGCCAAGCTACTCAAAGCTGGGCGCGTCAAAAAAATGGTCTGTTCTTTCCCACGCCAAGCCGATTCATGGGTGTTTGATGGATTATATCGTGCAGGAAAAGTTGAACTTGAACTAGTACCGCAAGGCAATCTGGCCTGCCGCATCCAAGCAGCTGGCATGGGCCTAGGTGCCGTATTTACCCCGACCGGTTATGGCACCTTGCTCGCCAAAGGCAAAGAAACACGTCATATCGAGGGCAAAGACTATGTACTCGAACTGCCGATCAAAGCCGATTTCGCCTTGATTAAAGCACATAAAGGCGACCGTTGGGGCAATTTAGTTTACAACAAATCTGCCCGTAACTTTGGGCCAATCATGGCGATGGCTGCAGCCACCACCATTGCTCAGGTATCTGAAGTAGTGGAATTGGGCAAACTCGATCCCGAACATATTGTCACACCCGGTATTTTTGTCCAGCACATTGTTGAGTATCCGATCTTATCTTAAGAATTATGAAAATACTTTTTTCAATGACTTTATTAAAGATCAAATGATTCTATTAATGGAATAAATATGAACTATCAAAAACTAACCCGAGATCAAATCGCAGCCCGCGTTGCACAAGATATTCCGGACGGTTCCTATGTGAATCTAGGCATTGGCGTGCCTACACGGATTGCCAAATACCTCCCTAAGAATAAAGAAATTTTTCTACATTCTGAAAATGGCCTGCTTGGATTTGGCTCTTCACCAAAAGCAGGTGATGAAGATGATGACCTCATAAATGCTGGAAAAGAATTTGTCACCATGCTCACCGGCGGCTGTTATTTTCATCACGGTGACTCATTTGCCATGATGCGAGGTGGGCATCTAGATATCTGCGTACTCGGCGCTTTTCAAATTGCTGAAAATGGTGATTTGGCAAATTGGCATACAGGTGCATCAGATGCCATACCTGCTGTTGGCGGAGCAATGGACTTAGCTGTTGGTGCAAAAAAAGTCTTCGTTACTACGGAACACATTACCAAAACTGGCGAGGCCAAAATCGTCAAGCAGCTCAGTTACCCTTTAACTGGAAAGCAATGTGTAGATCGGATTTATACTGATCTTTGCGTCATTGACATTACTGAGAATGGATTAAATGTCATTGAAATAGTTAAAGGCCTTCAATTTAATGAGCTCCAAAAACTTACCCAAGCTCCTCTAAATAATTGCATAAGCGACGTATTCTAATACAAGAAAACATTCAAAGGATTTGAATAATATGAAGATTTCAAATGGTAAAATGGGGATCACAGCATTAATGAGTAATCATTGTGCTGGAATGGTTGATATTATTGCTTTACCAATCTGGATTGGTATATTAATCAGTTACTATCAATTCGACACACAACAAGCTGGCTTGTTAGTCACTCTTTTTTTAATAGGCGCAACATCATCTAGTATAATTTTAGCACCGCTTTTCAATAATTTACCAAAGAAAATTATAATATTTTCTAGTTTTTTTATAGCTGGATTAGCTTTTTTCCTTATTTCATCAAATACAGATTTTAAAATTATAGCATCTTTACATTTGTATGCAGGTCTAGCCGTAGGTGCAGGCCTCAGTTTAACGCACGGCACTGTAGGTCAATCAAATAATCCACACAAACTTTTCGCCGTATTAGGTATGGCTCTAGGTGTCTTTGGAATTATTTTTATGGCTGTAGCGATTTTTACAACTAAAACATTTGGACCAAATAATCTTTTTGTTTTAATTGGAATTATTATGATTTTTGCATCTTTAATAAGTTTTTTATTCTTCCCTAAATCTCATGCCCCGCGCTCTATATCGAATAATTTAATGTTTCCTAAACTCAAAAAATATATATGGCTTTGTATTATAGGAATCTCTCTGCTATCAATGACTCAAGCAATAACAGTTAGTTTTTTTGATCGTATTGGTGAATTTAGGGGGTTTAGTCACGAAATGATATCGATTGCTTTAATGATTTATGTTTCCGTATGTATATTGCCAGGTCCATTAGCTGTATTTTTACAGAACAAATTAAATGCTTTAACTGTTATTTGCATAGGCCCATTATTCCAAGCATTATTTGCATTAATTATTACCCATACAACTAGTGCAGTTATGTATTGCATTAGTGGTGGGCTTATGGCTTTTACTATTCTATTTACTCATATTTTTGCATTTGGACTACTTTCTAAACTCGATAGTAGTAACAGAGCTATTGCAGCCACACCAGCAATGCTTATGTTTGGATCTGCAATTGCACCTATTTTAGGGGGCACTCTCATTAAATATATTGGATTTGAATCAATAGGTTATGCTGCTTTTGTACTAGTTTTCACACAAATCTGTTGCTTTGCCTATGTTAGATGTCAAGTTATGAAATCCTCTATTTCCTCTAATACTCTTAATGCTTAATAAAATATAGATTTAAAATTAAAAACCAAATTTATAATTTTAAAATTTGGTTTTCTTTTATTAAAAAAATTTAAAAATAATTTATTAACAAAATAAAAAAAACCAATATATAGTTAAAAAATATATGGCAATAATATATGGCTATAAATATTTAAAAAAAATAAAAATTATTATAAATTTATAAATTGCATACTCATATGCAATAATCATCAAAAGGGAAATTTATGATTTACAAAAAAATATTATTTGGAATTCTATGCACATTAAGCACAAGTTTATTTGCAGTAGAAAATGGAAACTCCAGCTATGCAAATGGAGCTGAAAATTTCATGTCAGCAGTCGTTCCTCCTCCAGGATTTTACGGAATGGTGTATTTGAATCATTATAACTCTGATCAATTAAATGATTATAAGGGAAATAATTTAAATGTACCAAATTTTGAAGTTCAGTCCACAGCCTTAGTTTCCCGATTAGTTTGGGTAACGAATCAGAATTTTTTTGGGGGTGATCTAATATTTGAAGCATTAATTCCAATTGTCGATTTAAAGGTTCAATCTTTAAATATGAGTGAAAGACAACAAGGATTAGGCGATATAACTATTGGAAGCGCACTCGGCTTTCATCATTCACCTAATTTGCATAGTGCAATTGGATTTGATATCTTCCTTCCAGCAGGAGATTATGACAAAAACAATTTAGCTAATATTAGTTTAAACCGTACAACTATTGAACCAATGTATACAATTTCATATCTTAAAGAAAATTCGTTAAGTGCTGATTTGAAATTAGGTTACTTATTTAATGGTAAAAATAGCGACACTAACTATTCAAGTGGAGACCAGTTCCATTTAGACTATTCTATAGGTCAAAACTTTAAGAACATGACTTTTGGCATTGGTGGATATTATTCAACGCAAATCAACAATGATAAAATAAATGGTGAAGAAATTAAAAACAGTAAAACAAATGGTTTTGCTCTTGGACCATCATTTAAATATCAAGGAAAAAATTGGTTTACTACTGTTAAATGGGAAAAAGAAATTGTAGCTGAAAATAAAAGTAAAGGAGATTCAATCTGGATAAAAGCAGCTCTACCTTTTTGAAAAAACTATAAAAAATACCGCAATAATAATTGCGGTATTTTTTATTTATTAATTTGTGTAATTCATAGACATCATTTCAATATAATTAGTGTCTATGACCAGAGAAATTCAACAAAGACTTGTATGGGTTAAATTATTTGAAGAGACCAATGATGCTGGCCTAGTATGTCGGAGATGCAGCATTTCTAGACCAACGTTACGCAAGTGGTGGAACCGATATTCTGAGCAAGATATTAATGGATTAAGTAGTCAGTGTAAACGTCCATTAAAATCTCAAAATACTAAAATCAATGCTGAGCTAGAAGCCCTAATATTAAAAATGCGATCGGCTAGAGATCTTGGTGCTCGACGTTTGCAAACAGAATTGATGAGGCTGCGGAGTCTCGTTGTCCTTAGCGACTATCCATAAAGTACTATCCACTCATCAAGTCAAACCAATTAAAAAATTCCGTAGTAAAGTAGATTTCATTCGTTATGAACGCCCACTATCAGGCAATAGAATTCAAATGGATACCTGTAAACTGGGTCCTGGGCTATATCAGTACACATTTATCGATGACTGCACACGATATCGCATTTTAAGGATATATAAACGCAGAACAGCAGCGAATACTCTCGACTTTTTAGACTGCGTAATTGAAGAAATGCCTTTTCCCATACAGCGAATACAGACCGATCGAGGGCGGGAATTTTTTGCTGAAAAA
Source organism: Acinetobacter sp. ANC 3813 (assembly GCF_002135435.1). GTDB lineage: Bacteria > Pseudomonadota > Gammaproteobacteria > Pseudomonadales > Moraxellaceae > Acinetobacter. The sequence goes on from NZ_NEGK01000013.1 coordinate 63,955, forward strand.
GTACAGAAAAAATGATGCAGCATGGGATCAAATTTAGGCCAAATAAACCAGGTTCACCTCATCTGAATGGCAAGGTAAAGTGCTCACAAAAAACTGATAAATCTGAGTTCTATGCTACTGTAGGTATTAATTCTAAAGCTATCCAAGCCAAGCTAACCGAATGGCAGCATTACTATAACTGAATGAGACCACATTCAGCTTTGAAAGGTAAAACACTGATGGAAAGGTACTTTTAATTATGTGAAGAAACCCCTTTCTCAGATGAGGTCCTGAAGCAATACAATCCATCCAATGAACGGATTCAACGTGCCAATTACAAGATGGATTTAGAGATCGCTTAATTGAAACGATCTCTATGAATCACACAATTAATTAAATGCAGGACGATTTAAATTCTGGCCTGCCGCAACAATAAACTTATCTGGACGTACCACAACAACTTGTGTCTGATGCTGATTCATCCATTCGATTAAGCTGCCGTTAATATCAACAATATCATCGAAGCCTTTGCCATCATCAGCTGTATCAAGCAAAGTGAAATATTGCGCATTCAACTCATCCCACTGAGTAATTTGTTCTGCACTCATTAACGTTTTTGGATCAACTTGATTGCCTAAAACAAAGAATTGATCCTGAGTAATGTCATCCAAATATGCTAGCTTGCCACGTGAATCTGTTACACGTGGTTGCGGTAAAATTTTACCTACAGCAGTATTTTCAGAGGATTGTACCCAGCCCAATTCAATTACAGGCAATTTAAGTACAGGAGGATCATCACTGAGTTGTGGAGCTATAGCAGCCATTTCTTCCTCAGTCACTTGCTGCTTAATGATACGGCCCAACTGTACTGCAACTTGCGTGTAAAATTCAACGTTTGGTGCACGTTCAACTTCATAACTGTCTAAAATGCTCTCAGGCATACGTCCATTCAATACTTCTACTAATTTCCAGCATAAATTAAAAGAATCGCGAATACCTGACTGCATGCCAGCACCAGCCCAAGGTGGCATCATATGTGCAGCATCACCTAGGAGAAACACACGACCATCACGCCATTTTTCCGCACGACGCACATGATGTTTATAAAATGCATGTTGATAAAGTTCAACCTCTTTATCTGTTACACCCATAGAGTTAAGCAATGGCCAAATCTGCTCATTAGTTTGAAAGTCCTGCTCTGACTCATGGCTTTCTAATGGAATTTCCCACCGGTGATTACCTAATGACAATGCAATATCAACAACTGGTCGTTTTTGATCTGACCAGAATGTTAATAAATTTCGGTTTTTCCACCAGCGTTTTACTTTTGCATCAATAACCACCCATTTGGTATCAACTGTATCGCCAATGAGTGCGATGCCTAAACTTTCACGAGTACGACTTGAACCACCATCGCAACCTAAAGCATATTTGACACGTATTATTTGGGACACTTGATCTTGATCAGTTACCGTCAACTCAACTGCTTCATCTGTTTGTGCAATAGCATCGACTTTTGTTCCAAAGAAAATTTGGCAACTCTCTTTATAGCGCTCAACACCTTGACGTAAAGTCTGTTCCATCTTCGGCTGATAAATTGCATAAGATGTTGGATGTTTTCCTAAAATACTTGGTGGGAAACCCATGCGTAAAATTTCAGTACCATCATATTTTATCCAGCGCAACCCTGCTGTTTCATCCATATCTTTGGCAATCGCATCATCTAAACCAATCGATTGAAAACAGCGCATAGTCCAATCACTGACAGTTACTGCTCTAGCTCTTGAATAAAGGTCTTTATCTTTTTCAAAAATTACCGTTTTGATTCCATGCTTACCTAGAATATTTGCTGCAGCTACACCTGTAGGGCCATAGCCAATAATCGCTACATCAGCATCATATTGCATTGAATTCATCCTTGAATCCTCTTATCTGTTAGTTGTTAAAAATTGCTGAACAGCTTGGTTAAACCATTCTGGATATTCAAATTGCACCCAATGTCCACATTTGCTTATGGCGCGAAATTCACAATTTTCCAATTTTTCGACTGCCTTATAACCTCCTTCGATTGGTAAAACGGCATCTTGCTTACCCCAGATCAATAAGGTTGGTGCTTTAATATTTTCTAAAATGGGCAAAAGATTCTCAGGCAAAAAATTGCTTTGTCGAGCGGTAGAAATCACTTCTGGATTTTGAGCATCACTGTAGCGCGCATGTAGCAATTCTTCTGTCAGTAAAGACTGGTCATAAGCAATTTGCTTTAAGAAACCATAGACATTATCTCGAGATGGATCACCGCCTAATGCTTTCAGCATTAGCATTAATGCAGGTGACAGCCTGTTGTCTTTACCCGGCAAACCACCTGGTGCCATCAAAATCAATTTATCAACAATCGATTCATCTAACTGTGCCACTTTAATGGCTGTTGCACCCCCCAATGAGTTACCTACAAAAGAAGCCTTTTGTACATTTAAAGCCTTAAGCGCTTTATAGATATATTCACCTAGCGATTGAAAAAATGAGCCATTAATTAAGGGTTTATCTGACTGCCCATAGCGAGGTAAATCAAAAATAATATTGGTGAAATTTTCAAAATTCGGAAAATTTTTCGAGTAATTGCTAATACCATTAGCTCCAGGGCCACCGCCATGCAACCAAACTAAATACGGACCAGAGCCAAATTGTGAATAATGAATTTTGACGCCGTCAACGTCTACAAAGTTGGAGCTGAGATTGAGTTGTTCCATTTAGATACTCACAAGAAATGAAAATCATTTTTTGTACTCCCTTATCAACTGTTTAATGATTTTCACCTGCATCTCGCAACCAAGCTCGATATTCACCTGTCCAGGCTCAATCTGATTTGCAAGAATAAATCCGTCACCAATTGCCAATGCCATATCGGCAATTGCATAAATCATTTTAGTTGATAAAAGAGCGCTTTCCAGAGCTGCTAAACCTTCAATATGCTGAATCAAAATTTGCCGTGCATGCCCACGAATTCTCTTTATAGCTTTCTGAATATTCTCATTACTACCATCATCTTCCAGACCAATCATAAACATCATGCGCAGGACCTTCGGTGGATTTTTAAAGAAATCTGCGTCAATCATTGCTAACTGCTGTTCAATATCTATGCTGTTTTCAGGTGAATATTTCAGTTTGCTGTTCAAGTCCTCAATTGCACCATATTCAAGTGCAGCTAAAAGCAATTGTTCTTTATTGCCAAAATGCCAATAAATTGAAGTTACAGGGTAGCCACTCAACTCACTAATCATTGAAATACTTGTACCTGAATAACCATGATTTGACATCAGTTCCAGCGTAGTTTCTAAGATCTTTAGCGGATTAGATTCATTCCTGCGTCTTTGCCTTTTAGGCGCAATTTGAACACTTTCTTTTTGCATGTACGGCCTTGTTTTTGAAACAACCTAAAGGCTTATTATGCTCGATGTTGCTTATGCCCCCAAGAACTTAATTTTGAGAAGCTTTCTATTTGCCAATTTTTGTAATCAATCAGCTTTCCGCCATAGCCAACTTCTACAGCTAAACCACTTGGCGACTGTACATAAAACGAGAACATTTCATCATTTGGATGCTTACCTAAAGACATTACAATCGGATCTTGCGCACTAGTGCAGCGATCAAAAGCCAATCCAACATCATCAATTGATGCGACTTCTATCATCAGATGATGCAGACGTTTCGCTTCAGGCGGCATAGGGGCAAATGCAAATGAATGATGTCGCTCATTCACATGCATAAACGTTGCATCAATCACAATACCCGGCGCAATTTCTTGAGCAATAGTATCAGTAATAGACAGACCTAAACACTGATAGAAATCAACAGAAGTAGCCTTATCCTGCGTTGAAATCAATACATGCCCTAAGCCTTCATCTGTTAAAAATCTTGATTGGAGCTGAGTGCTAATAAATGTGCCATTAGACTTTTTTAATCCCGCAGCAAACTCATGCTGGAGGCCGTTTAAATCGCTTACAATATAGAGCTCATCTACCTGACGCTGCTCTTTTAATTCTGTGCTCGCTATGACTGCAGTAATACCCTTCTGTGCAAGTTCAGAAACATATGCTGATAATACGTCTACATTTGGAAATGCCCAGCCAATAGTTTTTAGATCATCCAGAGGGCCTTGCGAAATAATTATTCGGTAAGACTGATCATCCATACACAATTGCAATTCTGTAGGGTTAGTTTGAATAACCTGAAATCCTAATCGCTCTGCAAAAGCTTGCCAAGCTGGCAAATCACTTGCCTCGATTTCCAAGTAGCTTAGTTTTGAAATTCCTTTCATACGCCTTTCGTCCAATTTAATTGCAAATTATTCATGAACAATTAATAATCATGTATGTAACGTTCATTACATATGTTTTAATATAGTTTTTGAGTTTAAAGAAATAGTTAAAAGTTATGAATGAATATCCAAGGAGTGGAACTATGGAATTAAGACATTTAAGATATTTTATTGCCGTTGCTGAAGAGCTTAACTTCACCAAGGCTGCTGAGAAGCTATGTATTGTACAACCATCTCTTAGCAAACAAATACGTGATTTAGAAGATGAAATTGGCGTTATTTTATTTGAGCGCGATAAACGCAACGTTCATTTGACCAATGCTGGCAAAGGTTTTTTAGAGCATGCATATCAGACCATTGAAAGTTCGGAACGCGCCATAGCAACCGCTAAACAGATTATTTTATCTAGCAATAAACAAACGAAAATTGGTTTCAATCCTCTTGCTGAAATATTGATTGCGCCACATATCGTAAGTTTGATGCGCAATAATGGCTATCACGCTGAACTGAAAAGCATGAACTGCGGAGATCAGATTCATGCTTTAAAAAATTCTAAACTAGATTTAACTTTTACCCGACATAAACTAGAAGACCCTGAATATGAAAATATTTTAATTAAGAATGAGTCTATGTATTTATTTTACAGAGAAAACTATAAAGACTTAGACGACAGCATAAATGTACAAAAGCTCGAAAACACCCAATTCATCACATTTTCCGCTCATGAAGCCCCCATACTTGCAGAAAAAACAGTCAACTTTTTAAAGCAAAGCAACATACATCCTCAACATAAGATTTTATGCTCTAATATCATGCAGCATATTAACTTTTTGAACACACTAAACTGCTGGAGCATCATTCCTGAATACAGCATCAGTTTTTTAAAAGGCAAATACAATGTCAAAAAATTGGAACTCAGCGCACCTTTGTATGCAAACTATAGAAAACGCAGCAATAACAGCTCCTTAAATATCATTCTTCCTCTTTTACAAAAGCTAAAGAATATTGAGTTAAAAACTTAGCGTAATATTTTATACGAAACTGAAGAAAGCACTAAAGCAAGATGCTTTCTTCATAACCTATTCAATAATTATTTATTGAATTCGAATCCACGACATTCTTCGGCTCACAGCTGACTCATCCAACTTCCCCCTTAAAATAATCATCGTTTCTTTTGAATTTAATTTTCCGCTAATATTTTTGTATGTCACTTTTCTAATAGGATCCACAACTAAGCCATGTGTAAAATATCCGTATTTTTTAGGATCTTCTCTTAAGTTTGAAAGTATCAAAAAGTTCTTAAACTCATTCGAGTTGATCCCTTGCGGATTCAATACTTCAATGGCCCTTCCCTCATAACTCCCATTAGACATTTTAGATATTTTGAGTTTTGCTAAAGAAACTCCTGTTTTATCATCAATAATTTTCCAATCCCCTGAAAGATCAGCTGCGTAACTTATGGTACTAATTAAGCAAATAACTATTAATAAAAACTTTAAACTCATAAATAAATTTCCTTTAAAATTATTGGTATCATTCAAATCCTAGAACTTGCATATTGAAATTTAACAGAAACAATTTTTTTTAGTCTTGAATGAATAAAAAGAATAGACTTAAAACTAAAATCTATAAAAAGAACGTTTTGTATACTTATAACTTAAATAGGCTTTGTTGCACAAAGCTGTTCTTGAGGGCTTCTTCAGCAATATAATTTTCAAATGAAGAAGTCTACACACAAAATCTACCGCACAACCAATTGGCCCGCATATAACAGAGCCCTCATTAATCGTGGGAATATTGCTATTTGGTTCGATCCAAAGACCCAGTGGTATGCACAATCACAAGGCAAACATGGACGAAATCAAACTTACTCCGATACTGCTATTCAATGCTGCTTAATGATCAAATCTTTATTTAAATTGTCTTTGCGAATGGTCAAAGGCTTTGTCCAAAGTCTGATTAAGCTTTGTGGATTAGATTGGATAGCGCCATATTACTCCACACTGTGCAGAAGACAAAGGCATATCGATATTGCAATTGGCTATCAAAAAAGTAGTGGTGGTCTCCATCTACTCGTAGACTCTACTGGCCTAAAGTTTTTAGGTGAAGGTGAATGGAAGCGTAAGAAACATGGACCTGAATATCGTCGCCAATGGCGTAAGCTTCATATTGGTATCGATGCTGAAACCTTTCAAATACGTGCTGTACAACTCACCGCAAATAATGTCAGTGATTCACAGGTACTGGAAGATTTACTTGCTCAAATCCCTTTAGATGAACAAATCGATTCTGTCTATACAGATGGTGCTTATGACACAAAACGATGCCGTCAGGTCATTGCAGATCGGCAAGCACATGCGGTGATTCCACCTAGAAAAAATGCGAAACCATGGAAAGATACAAAGAGTAGCTCGCTAGAGCGAAATGAATTACTTCGAACAGTTACACGTTTAGGCAGGACACTATGGAAAAAAATGGTCAGGCTATCATCGGCGAAGTTTGGTTGAAACTAAGATGTACTGCATTAAATTATTAGGAGATAAACTCAGTGCAAGGAGTTTAGATAGCCAAGTGAATGAGATTCATGCACGTGTAGCAGTGCTCAACAGATTTACGGAATTAGGTCGACCACTTACCCAAGTTACGCCTTAAATTTGGCTCAATTAGGGGCGCTTTGCATTTCAAATCTTTGTGCAACAAAGCCACTTAAATATAAACAAATTATGAGCCGGCTCTTTAACTCTTCTACAAGTTTAGTTTTATAGTTCTAATCGATGCCTAAAAAATAAAATTCAATAGAGCCATTATGGCTCTATTGAATTTATTAATTAACAACTTTTACACTCCCCTGTAATCCTTTCTATGAATATTCTGTACAAAACCCTTTCGCTGATTGAATTTAGGTTTACCTTTGGGTTCAGCCTGCACCTTTTCAGATTCAACAAGTTCATCCGTATAAAACTTCACCACCAAATCCAATACTTCCTCTACATTCATCTCAAACTGCGTATTAGCAAAACATTGTCTTACCATCTAATCTAAAGCTGCTTGATTAAACCCACACAACTTACTTTTTTGATCAATCTCTTTAGCCGTATGAATGGCTTCTGGTAAATGAACTCCATCCCGTAGCGTTAAATCCACGTAATACACTGGGGTACGATAACTTTGTGTGGTACTTTTCCCTCGAAGAGCCAGTTGTAGTGAAAAATATGAAAGCAAGCTATTGGAGGCTGCTGGTAGTAGGTGGTAGTTGAGCCGTGTGGCCAACGTTCGTGTGCTGTTAAACCCCGTGATTCTAAAGATGAATGTCCCAAGTTCATCGGATTCATCTAATTAAATTGATTTTGCACAAATCTAATATTTCCTGAATCATATTGTAAGATACTGATAAAACATATATTAATTATTAATTATGTACATAAAAATGGCTAAGTCTGTACAGAAATCAAGGGGTTACTTAAGGATTATTTATGCCAAGTTCTCAGCTACAAGAACAAATACTGATAGTGAATGCACTAGAAAAATTTATATTTGAAAAAATCCGCTCGTCTCCATTTTTGAGTTTCCATAAATCTATCCTCATGGCATCTAATGAAGAAGATTTCAGGAAGGCAATATATACCTTAATTGACGAAGGTCATTTCAAAGAGTCGGAAGAAGATAAAATAAAAAGACTTTGTAACAAACCTGTTAAGGTATTTTTTCCAGATCAAGATGGGAATGATCAAGTTGCAAAGCTTGATTTCGAATATCGCCTCAAACATTATCACGAAGTACTTCAAGCTATTCGTAAATTTAGATTCTCACTTAAAGCTAATGCTTTAGAAAATATTGAAAGTGAATTCAATGAAATTCGGACTGCTTATTCATCACATGTAGATTGCATGAATCAGAAAATGCTACCCCCTATTCTAAGAAATTTTTTAGAACAAGGGGTCTCTAAGTCCTTCAAAAAATATAATTTTCAGCGCATACGCAAACAACCCTTTTACAACTTTTTGGAAAGTTATATTCAGAATTATAGAGGCCGAAAATTTAGTAGTTTAAAGGAAGTATACAAAGACTTAGATTTGAAAGTGACTGCAATAATTTCTCAATCTATCCAAGATGAGATCAATCATTTAGAAGATTTATTAAAAATTATGGTAAACAAACATAAAGGATGCTCAATATTCAACCATCGCAAAGCCATTATACCTTTATCTGTTGCTGAACAAATATCGTTACTTAAGCAAGGCAAACCTATTTCATCTACGTCATTCTATTCATCGCAGGACCTTACTGATTTTCAAGAACAGTTCGAATCGTTCAATGACTGGAAAGAGAATATTGAAAATAAAATTAACACTTTAAAAAGTGAACTAGTAACTTTTAATAATCCAGATACCCCCTTTGAAAGAAGCAAGGCTTACCTAAATGAAAGGCCCGACCTGAAAGAAAAACTCAAGGAAAAATGCATAGTTAATAAAAAATCCTAGCATATCTTTATCATTTCCCCCGTTGACGAACTTTTGATGATCTCTAATGTTTTATTTTTTTCCTTGATTAGTCCAAAGCTAATCTATAAGGAGTAAAAATGAACACATCAATCAATACAATCCAAATGCTTAGACTTCGTGAGCTTATCAAACTGATTGGTTTATCTCGGTCATCCATTTATGACCGATTAAACCCACGCTCGAAACGTTACGACCCTAACTTCCCCAAACCAGTAAAGTTAAACCGGGCTTCACGCTGGTTAGTCAGCGAGGTTGAAGAGTGGATTAGAAACAAAATGTCCTGCCGAGATCGAGCTGCTTCGGTGAGCTAATTCTGTACAAGCAGTTTCTCAAAAACATGCACGATTCACGCAACTTTTGAGTTTAGCTCTTCGGATTAGCTTAAGGTTTGAATTACGGTATTTATATCATTTATATAGTTTATATACTATTCAATTATTTAAATGTATTTAATACAGTTTAAATGATTGGATCAATGCCCATATAAATTATAACTTGTATTTATATAATTAAATACATGTATGAATCCCCAATTCGTTAGCATCTATCACTTGACCGAATGATATTCCCGCATGGACACTGCCTTAGCACCGTGTCCAAGGGAGAGCTTTACTTAATCGTTGTGTTTTTAAGTCAATTCCATTTAATTCAAGGCTTAGACATGACTAAACCCAAATTATCCAATACAGCTGGACTGTTTACGATGCTCGATCATGAGCTCCTAGAGCAAGCGAAATTTGATCATCAACACACAGTACTGAATCACGGTGAAGAGCAGAGAGTTGCTATTCATCATCAAGACAATATTGTCACACCACTATTGCAGCAAATTGAGTTAGTGCAAGCTGTCATGGCATGTAAGTCCCCTATTGTTAAGATTGTACCTGTAAAACAGCACGGTTTAACTGATCGTTTTTTTCGTAAATTTGCAAAACCCATTGAACCTTTAATGAAAAGCTTCTTTGAACTGCTTCATGCATACACACCTCCAGAGATAGAGCCTGGTGTGGCCTGTCTTGCTTTTGATCATGCTCGATCTCAACTCACTCAAGATGAATTCGATGAACTGGCAACTCAGGGCGTTGGATCATCACATCATCTTGAAGTTATTCAGCCATTTGTTGATGCCTTACTACACCTTGTAGAATTGATTAAGTCGTATATGAATGATCCTAAAGTCAAAAAAAAAGTCCGTGACCAAAATAACCATTGCAAAAATATGAAAATGGTTTGCGTTGGATACATTCAACAATTGCTGGAAGTCTACTCTAGGTTATTGGTCGTTCGAATGGATTTATCCCTTATGCGAGATCAACAGACTTTACTGAAAAATGCTTATAGCCTGAAAGAAATTCGCTCCAAGCATGATTTGGCTTATATCAAAGCATGTACTCAAAAGCTGCTGAATAACAAACGGAATAATCCAGTCATGAAAATGCTTGTGGGTTATATCTTTCGCTTCGAATACACCGTCCGCTCTGGATTTCATGTGCACTGTTACTTTCTCTTCAATGGGGATAAGCAACTACAAGATATTACCCTCGCCCAAGGCATTGGCAAATTGTGGAACAAAGTTACACAGGGCCAAGGCACTAGCTATATCTGCAACATGAAGAAGGATTCTTATCGGCACTGTGCGATTGGCATGGTTCATTATGCAGATACTGAAAAGCTCGGATATCTGTATAAAACCTTTGATTACATCTGCAAAACTGAACAGCTGTTTGATTTTACCAATATGAAAGGCGCACGGGGATTCCAACTCGGTGAAGCGCCAGAAAAAAAATCAAATACTGGTCGTCCACGTAAATATGCTCAGCAACTCAATTTAAATTTTTAAATCATGCTTATGATATGGGAGACACTCATGCCAATCCATGCCCGTGATATTTTAACTGCCCAAGAACAATTTGATTCTCTGGAAATGCTGAATCATGTGACCAAAGCTGGAAATCGAGGCTTTACCAATTATCCACCGCATATACAGCCAGTTGCACTTTCAATGTATAACACCATGGCAAAAAAAATACGTTCAGCAAAGAACCTAAAAATTTTTACGCATCAACCCACTGGGATGCCAACTGGGTTTCCTGATTTATACCTCACCAAGTTAGGGCAATTGGTGATACCAGTTATACACGATTACACCTTTAATCCCTTTGTGAATGGACGCTTTAGGAATATGACGGTCAATCCTTTGATTAAACTCATGGCTGAAACCTTGACTGCACACCAACTTTCCAGTGGTCAGTTTTTAAATCGTGAATACTATGAAAAAGCTGTAGATACCTGTTTTTCAGACTTCAAGGTTCGATGTGGTACGCGAAACAGCACCACCATATTTAACTCTTGGCGAGCCATGTATGTAAAATCTCAAGGTGATATCAATCGCTTTATCGATATAATGATTGATGAATCTCCAAGGTTCGAAGTTCATTCCATTGTTGTCCAATTGAAAACAGCTTCAGGGAAAATGCCTCAATTCGGTGATGAACACTTCAAAGGTCAAACGGAGAATGAAATGTTGGCTGATCTTGTAGAGCCAATCATAAAAGCGGTCTGGCTGAACAAAGATTCAAATGATGTGATTGGCATCTTGTCGAAAAATGAGATCGATATTATCGGTGATATAAGTAAAAGACTGATTTTCTTTGTGAAAAAAGAATACACAGATATGGATAATTGGACTGATACAGAATTATTCCAAACTGTTCATCCATTTTTGGAAAATACGATTACCCACTGTATTTCTTATGGTGACGTGCCATCAATGAATGCTGGCGTAGCTCCAATGTTCCAAGGACAACATTTAAATTATTACGATTTAAATCAGTCAGGCATTGCACCGAGGTTAAGCCGTTTAAAGGCTCATCTTTACGGTACTGACTATTGGATGCGTGTTGATGGGGATAGAGCTACTGTACGAATTGAACATCAATACGGTTGATATAGGCTTAACAAATCCAACGAGCTATATGCTCGTTGGATTTATATTAAATAGCTAACCTATTAATATTATTCAATGCTAAGCTAAAAGTGCCGTTTTGGTTACTCAATTGGATTTAGAAGCAGAATTCTGTGTTTCAGGTGTTTCAGGTCGATACTGCACATTTAATTTATCATAAATACGCCAAGCAGAATCCGCTCCCCAAAATAATAACCAAATAGAAGTAATAGTCAGAATGAATAATGATAAAGAAAAAATAAAACCTAAAAAATAAACACTGGAATTTACAGGAATAGGATTTAGATATGGAACCCAAGTTAATATTGCAACAAATATATCATTTAAGTACAAAATCAATAAGGATAAAAAATAAGAAATAGCAAGAATAATCAAAAACTTAACCAGTTGAGATTTAGTGTAACGAGTGACAAAAATAGTTTTTCCGTCAGTAACTTCTATTTTTATGAATTTTCTTGCTGTAATAACCTCTTCAATTACTGAAAAAAAACGCTGAGGATAATTTTCAATAACATAGTCTACTTCAAGATGTCCTACTTTTTCAGATCCAACTAAAAGTTGTGCTGCGCAATCCTTTTCAATTTGTTGAACGTCTTTCTTATAATATTTGCTAATGTACGCTTTAACTTCCTCAATTCGTTTTGCATAAAATTTTCGTCTATGAGAAAATCTCTGTGTTTTATCAAGCCATACAAATAAAGGACCAAGTGCGACAAGTATTGGCAATAATTTTAAAATTAAATCAACCATATGATAACCAAAGCAAAAATTAATTTAGAATTTTTGAAATACTTAGACCGTAATTACTTTGCATAAATAAGAATAATGTAATTATTAATAAGGCGATTGCTGAAAAAATTGAAAAATACATCTTTAATTTTACAACAAATGCATTATGGTCTAATTCTTCTTTAACTGATAATATTTTTATTGCTTCATCCTCAAATTTTGAAGACAATGCAGAAAAAATATTTGTGTATTCTTTTATCATTGAGACCAGAATATTTCTCTGCCCCCAAATATTCATAATTAATAAAGCAACCATAAATGTAATAGTAATTAATACTACTATATTTTTGGTTACAATAACTTGATCATTGGGGTTTACTTGCTGTATTTGAGCTATAGCAAACCAGATACCCGCTGGAACAGCTAACATTTTTGTAGCAACAGAATCAAATGAATCATTCATTTTTTTGATATATTCTGTTCTTTTTTCAAGGTATTCCTTTCTAACTTTATCAAAACTATAATTATCTACATAACTTTGATAACTATGATTAATATTATGAATTAAAGGATTTAAATTTTTTATAATATGAATAAAGCGAATGTTCTCATCTTGATCTTTAACAAAATTAGTAACTTCTTTAGTCATTAAATGAATAATTGCTTCTCTATGCATATCTTTATTCATCAAACTTTCCAGCGATTCGCTGTCTATAGAATTTTCCAAGCAATTTTCTGTCAAATAAAAATTAAATTTATAGGAACGATTAAAAAAAATAGTTCCAGGATCACTTTTGGTTTGTTCAGTCAAAAACTGAATAAACTCAAAGACCTTTCCAACTTTCAAATAATTTTTATATTTTTCACTCTGCGAGGACTTATCAAAATAAGAATCTGAAGCTGTAAAATAAATTTCATGCACAGGATTTGTCACATAATGCTCAAAACTAAGTAGTTCATTCCAGTCTGCACATATAAGGAATTCGTCTCCTTTGTTGAGATTATTTTTTTCTAATTCAACTTGAAATAACCAGTCATTATTTGAAAACTTACTTTCAAACTTTGAAATAACATTATTAATATCTATCGATGTGGCATTCTGTGATGTTATTTTTTGAACCTTAATACTTGAAGCAGCCAATCCTGCTTCACAGATCATTTTAAATTTTAAAATAGAATTTGAATCAAATTTAAACCAACCTACAAATTTATCATGAAAGTCTTCCCTGTCCTTTAGGGACAGTAAAATCTCACGATAAATTTGTAATTGGCTATCTGTCATTTCTGATCTGCCTGATTAAGGTTTTTTGTAGCATTGTCAATATCATTTAAAAATTCTGCTGTTAACAAGCTTTCGTCAATTTCAAGTTTACCATTTTTGCGGAAGATACGTCGTCCTATAAGATGGCGAGCAATGCTCAATGAAACGTCCCTGTTACGACTGCTTACTTTTTTGAAACCATTGAGCACACCTTTACTGATTGAAATATTGTCAGAGATGTTATGTGTATTGGATGCATATATAAAAAAGTCTTCACTCTTTTCAGGAAAAACACGCTTGGCTATATTTCCAAGTAAAACATCATTATTATTTTTCAAGCAGTCAGATACATAAGCGTGGGTTTCCATTAGTTTCTTATCAACTTCATCCTGAATCATCATAAGCTTTTCAGGATTCTCATCAGGGATATGACTAAACTCTTCTTTTACAAAGTCTTCAACCGCTGTCTTAAGCTTCTGTGTTTCTTCTTTAGCTGCATTTGCATCAACAATACAACCAATAAAACTCTGAAAATAGTCCCTGACTTCATCAGCATGACCTTTCTTAAAACGAATATATCTGTTGGAAATATCTTCTAACCATTCTGAAATGTTAATAGTCGCTCCAATATGTAATTTATCAATATCCAATATTTCACGAACAACAAAGTTTAATTCACCATCAACATCAGTTCCCTTGGTCTTGTTAATTACAGCAACAGCCAGTCTGATCTGAGCCATAGATTCATACTCAAAAAAGACTAAATATCCTCCATTAATCCTTTTATCCTTCGTTAGGATTGATTCAAAATGCTGTGCAAGCTGTTTTGTCATTTCAACAAAATCTGAACAATCCACAATCTCATCATAGAAATCTTTTAACTTTTGCTCAAAAGCTGGTAATGCTGAAGTATCGTCATTCAATGCGAATTCGCCAACATAAAGATTCGCTTTAGCAAACATTCGTATGAGGCCAACAGCTAACTCTGCATCCAGCTTTGATACATCATTTTCTTCATTTTTAATATTCGAAATGATTATATCTTGACCATCATCAGCTTTAGCCCTGCGTATCTCATGAATAATAATGTGTTGGATTCCCATTCTACCCTCAAAAAAACATATTGAAATTATTAGGTTTTATGCATGCACTTATACCATTTTAACAAAACTATTTAAATAACTGTGTTAGGTAAAGCGACATATCTTTTCGTACAAAAAAGCCCAATCACTGATTGAGCCTTTCACGCTATGCTAAATTAGATTTAGTTATTTTGGTCCGTACCGGATTTATTTTTCCCACTATCTTGACTAGAGGTAGAAGGGGCAATTGTACCTTTCAGAGTCTTGATTAAATCAGTTGTCACTTTGGTCTGCTCTATTAGACTTTTCACCATATCCCCATCAGGCGGTAAAGACTTTTCAGTTTCATATAAGTTTTTACCAAAATATTTATCAGCTAGTTTAGCCTTCAAGTCTCTAATTTCTTTACTATCCCAACCATTAGTGTAGCTTGCTAAAGCAATCAATTCACCTTCCGTTTGCTTTGCTTGGTTAGCAATTCGTCTATGTTTTTCTCCCTCTTTAGCTAAATAAAAACCAAAAATAAAGAAAGTAATAATAAAAGGAATTTTCCCTAAAATTTTATCCGTATTAATTAAATTTTTAACAATATAATTATTTTCTGGAAATAAAAATAAAGCAATTAAACAAATCAATGATATAATTGAAAAAATTCCAAAAATTAATAGTGTAAAAAATCTAAACCATGTAGCTATTAATATCTCTTGACTATATAATTTTGAATAAACTTTTACAGCATCAGTATTTTTTACATCTTCAGAATACTGTAATACAGCATTTTTCTCTTTTTCTAGCTGTGTAACATAATTTTTGGCCAATGATAATTCACTACGAATATCATTTTTTACTTTATCCATTAATGAAAAGCTTTCACCGAGAGATGATTCATATCCTTCTATAATTAGGTTCTCTAGTTCTTTTAAATTATCTATCTCTTTAATTTTACTTGTAAGTTTTTTTGATAGCTCACTTATTTCCTTAGATTTCTCATTAATTTCCTTAGATTGCTGATATTTATATGTAGCTCCCCAAAAATAATCATTACTCCAACTATTTCTAGGACCAACAAAACTCATAGCATTTAAAACATCATAAAATGCATGTATTAGCTCAATACTATCTTGGCTACCTCTATCACTAAAGAAACCTAAAAAAGTTTCGGTTTTATCAGCAAATTTTTTCAAATAGTCTAACGGCAAAATTATAAAAAACTTATACTTTTCTCTATTTTTAAAAAAACTATTAATTATCCTAATATTATTTAATGTTTTATTTATTTCAAGATTATCACTTCCATCATCTGTTTGAATAAAAAGCGTTTCCAACTTTAATAAATTATTTTCAATATTTATAAGAGGCTCAATTTTTTCATAATAATTAGCATATTCAGTTAGCTTATTATCAACATCCCCTCTTATTATGGAAGTCAACTCATCCACAATATTATTAATTTCTTTTTTAAAAGAAAAATTAAATAAAAAATTATTATCTTTTAACACAGCATTATAATCAGATAAAATTTTCTCAATTTCTAATATTTTTGACATTACTAAATTCTTATTTTCATCATCTATAAACCTTCTACTTATTTTAAAGCAATGATCAATTTCATATATTTTTTCATTTATAAAGTTTTCTACATTAAAACTATTTTTATCTTCCTCATTGAACTTCTCACTTTTTAAATTCTCAATATTTTTACTAACAAGTCTTAAATTTCTAAATAAACTTTCAAATTCTGGATTTTCATTGCCAGTCTCTATTCCAACATTATGAGCCATTATTATTAATACCTTTTACATTCCCCGTGATCTCAAATCAATTTGACCTAATCACAAAAAAAACTAAGCCATTGTACCAAAAGGGAAAAATTACTCTACAAAAATCCATAAAATGTTGATGGAATATCCTATTTTGTTTGTATCGCTAGAAGGCTATTTAATTCATAACAAACTCATGTTCACTGCTGAGTTCTATTTTTGAACATAAAAAAGCCACATCTAGAGATGTGGCAAAGAGGTGTCATTAATAAAGGGATATAGAGGATCATACTAATCACATACCCAAACTGTAAGATTTAAACATTAAGCTAAACTTAAATGGCCAATCGTAAGGCCAATTCCAGTCCGCGCTGCTTGAGTCCTGCTCCTGCACCGAACCATGCAGAATCCAGTCGATGATCTTGACTCATAGCACGACGCTCATGATCCACAAATTCAGTAATTGAACAGAGTAAGCCATAAGCTGTATCTTTAGCTGAGGCAAGATCTGCTCCCCGCCCCTGACCATTAAACATATTCATGGCTTTGCTCATAGCACGTGCATTCGGTTCAGTCTTGTTTGTCGCTGGATTGGCTTGAGATGCGACATTACGGTAAAACTGGATAATGTTTTCTTCCTGATCCTGACTGCCGAAGCTGGTGTTGTTAAACACAGCATCAAAATAGGCAGCGGCTTCACCCTGGGTGACTTTACGCTGGCTGAGTTGTTTCATTTCATACATATGTTCATCCCATGTTCGTACTGAAATTCCCAGCTGCTGTTTGATCTTATCTGCATCAAAGCGAGTACTGTGTGGAACTTTAACAACGCCAGCACTGCTGCTCTGTCCTTTGAGAGCGATGGCTAAAGTGTTATTGCAGACCACACGGATAGAGGTAAATTGCGCTGTCGTCGCCAATGTTCCGTCACAAGCCGTTGCAAGAAGAATATAGCCATTGCTGACATCCTTGCCCTTCAGTGCTGTACTTTGTCCGGTACGTGCCAATGCCCAGAACTTCTTACCGCCTTTCAGTACACCTGCGGTTTCCAATTCAAAGCCTGATTGTTCAGTGAGGTCTCGGTAAAACTCCAGAATCTCTTTGGGCTGAACTTCCTGATAACGTTGGCTGACCACAGATAGCGGTGCATGGGTATCAGAGCGGTACAAGACCCGTTGTTCTTCATAAGGCATGATGATACTTTGCCCGCGTTCGTTTTGCACCATATAGCTGACATTGGAGGATTCAATCCGCCAATCCATGCCGGCCTGCTGTGCCCAGACTTCAATCGGCTGATTATGCGTGAGTCGGTTGCCGAGGCCATGCCAAGGGGTTTGACCGACATAAGCCATTTGTTCAATTTGATGCGCCATAGTAAAGATTCCTGAAATTGATTGAATAAAATATTTAGAAGTAATGAGCCATAAAGCGGTTAAGGCTTGGCCCAAGCAAAATGCTGCCGACAACCCAAACAGAGATATTGATCTGCTTGGTTGTAATAGGCTTCAAAGCAGTATTGACTGACAACCACCAGCACACCGCCGATTACGACACCCACAGCTGCACCTGCCGCAGGTGAAAGGCCGGCCTTCTTGGCGAGCCTTGCTCCAAGCAAAGCCATTTGTGCAGGCGAGATGCAGCGCTGCAGCTGTTCAAAGTAATTTGAGTTTGAGTTTCCAGATGCTGTCTGTTTGACATTACCCGACTTGCAGTAGGGACATTGAATTAAGGACACGGTATATTCCTTGTAGATGAGTTCAGCTCTAGAGCTCTGAGTGCAGCAGGTATAAAAAAACCGCATCCCTTTAGGACGCGGTTTAGTCAGTTCTAGAATTAAAGTTTAGATTGAAACGCGCTTAGTTAAAGCTGTAGCTCGCTGTTCCCTGTTCCGTTTCAACATCCACGCGCACGACATTATCATAACCACAGCCGGTTAATTTCAGCCTTAAGCGCAAGCCCATTTTAAAGTGCTGCGGGTATTCCAGCGATCTGCGATAGCCTTCATAACTGCATTCCCCGTTATTAATTAAAACGTTGGTGACATTAATCGGATCTGCACTGTTGGAACGAATCGTCAATACCGTAGCGGATTGATTTTGCGCATACCAGTTACTGGTATCTTTGACATCGAGTTCTACCGTAAATGTATTTGGATCTAGGCCAGAGTTACACCCGCTCAACAACATCCCTGTCGTTGCAGTCACTGCGAGTAGAATGGGTTTAAAAAATTGCTTCATAAATTTATCCTCAGCAGTAGTTATAGCTCACGCCATAATCGCCCGTATTTAAATCAATACTGACCAGATGAATTTCACAGTCTGTACCATTATCAAATTTATAAACGTAGTAACGATTACCCGCCTGCTCCGATTCCAGTGCTCCGTGTTCCTGCAAGCTGAAGTCTTTCACTGATTTGCCTGTATCTTTTGCGGCTTTGGCGAAGACATAGCGTTGATACTTGTCTATGTTGTCCTGCTCAAACTGAGGCAGTTCGTCATAAGGCAGCATCGACAATAAGGTATCGACAGACTTTAAGTTTTTATCAAACTCAAAGCTGAGCAGCTCAGGTTCATGAGCTGATGGACTCAGACTCTTGCTTCCCGTGGTCAGTTCTTTGACATCGATCCCATCCACTTCTACCGCTGCAATCTCGGTGGATGTTGCTTCTGAACTGGCAGATTCCAATGGCTGTGCAGAGCTGGCCTCCGAAGTACTAGCCGCTTGAACAGTTTTTTCAGATACGTGTTTGAGGCTAAAGAAATAGAAGCCTGCGATGCTGATCAGGGTCAGGGCTAAGATTGCCGCCAAGCCCAATATGGTTTTTTGGTTCATCTCAAATGCTCCCCGTCTTTAGTTGGGTACAGTGACTTGACCATTCTGAGCATTAAAGTGAACAAAGCGCGGACAGCCACCCTGAAAGTTCACGGTGAAATTACGCCAACCACGGTTGCCAGGATTGGTTTTATACATGCACTGATACACCCCGCCACCCAAATTTCGAGCTTTAACAAAATAGGCTTCACTGGCTTGCGCAAACCAGCCCGCCTGCGCCCATGACGCGCCTGCAAGCAGTGAAGAAATCAGGGCAGTTTTTAGGAAAGTTTTTAACATAGTCATTTTCTCTTTTTACAGGCATCACCGGTCTTCAGCAGATCCAGTGTCCCCCATGCAATATTTGTTGGAATGAATATCTAAGTTTTTGAATTTTTTATAGACGATAAAGCGTACAGATCTACTTAGCTCAAAACAGCATTAGAGATTCATCTTCATATCGGTAATATGTATTTGAAAAAGTTTTATTCTTAAAAAGTCACAGACACAGCTATGCGCAACAGCACAGCACAGCACAGCACGCGGCCTAATAACCAATCGGCACGAATATGGAAAAAGAAAAATACAAAAGACGAGAATAATTTAAGCGCATGGCATGCTCCTAGATGATATAGAAGTTCTACCAAATCACTGTCAAATGATGGTGGCAGAACGAGAAAGGGTTGACAGACCAGTCATCTAGGAACCGGCACGCCCGAAGGCGTCCCTCCCCCGTCCTACCGCAACGCTGGAGGGACGAACGAGTTCGCCACCAAAAAATTACTTTTTTGATGTTCTAGATGAAAACGGTCTGTCAAAACCGACTGACGATGTAGGTCAGCCGGCTAAGGATAATCTGCACGCTATAGAGCGTCAAGCAAGCTAAGCGAATGAATAGTGAAAATATTTAGAATTATGAAATGTTTGAATAAGAATATAGTTAGATTTAAATACAGTTTTTTAAACTACATTCCTTAATCTTCTAAATACGGCTAAAAGAAGCCAATCCAATCCAAAATTTGATGAGGGGTAGGTTGTGGGGTAAAACCATAGACAAAAAATAAGCCCTTGTAAAAACAAGGGCTTATTTAAATATTTGGCGGAAGCGGTGAGATTCGAACTCACGGAGGGGTATAAGCCCTCGTCGGTTTTCAAGACCGGTGCATTAAACCGCTCTGCCACGCTTCCATGTGCGCCATCATACGGAGCTTTTCCAATGATGACAAGAAAAAATTACAACTAAGCCTTTCAAATGAATATTGTTTCACCAAAAAGCCTTACAAACGTGCTGCCAATTCTGCGCCTTCACGTATTGCACGTTTTGCATCAAGTTCTGCAGCCAGTTTTGCGCCGCCAATAATATGGTAATTCGCCAATGTCTTTTCATTTTCTGGGGGCATTAAATCTTTAATGGACTCCTGCCCTGCACAAACAACAACGGTATCGACACGCAGCAATTGGTCATGACCTCCCATCTCAATCCACAAACCTTCATCCGTAACAGACTTATACTGCACACCGCGCAGCATGCGGACTTGATGTTTTTTTAGCTGTGCGCGGTGCACCCATCCAGATGTTTTGCCTAGACCTGCACCTAGTGCAGTGGCTTTACGCTGTAGCAAATAAATTTCACGTATAGGCGCATGCACTTCAGCAGGCTGCATACCGCCTTCAGAAATATAATTTACTGCTGGATCGACGCCCCATTCACGTTGCCAATCCGCCAAAGGCTGCGGTTGCGGCTGATGCGGCGGTTTAAGCAAAAATTCAGATACAT
>NZ_NEGK01000014.1 GCF_002135435.1 Acinetobacter sp. ANC 3813
ATGGCAAGCTGACCTTTGACCGTTTATCTTCAGTATTCGTATCCAATACGGTGCATGAAGAAAACCAGCCTGCTCACTTGAAACTGACAGATGCGTCTATTCCTGTAGATGTAAACCTGCCGAAATGGGATGAGCCTGCACAGCGCTACTGCCCAGCTGGTGTGTATGAAATCATGGAAAATGATGACGGTTCGAAGCGTTTCCAAATCAACGCGGCCAACTGTGTGCACTGCAAAACCTGTGACATCAAAGATCCGTCTCAGAATATCACTTGGGTAACGCCGGAAGGCGGCGGTGGTCCGAACTATCCAAATATGTAATTTGGAACATCCTCACAGAGCGGGCAGCACATTGCATAGCCGGCTCTGCTGAAGAATGACTGAACTACGGTCATAAAAAAATCCCTGCTTGATGAAGGGATTTTTTTATTTGAGCAAACGGTTTAACCTTTCTGCACCAAATAATGAAATTCTTTATTGCCGTTTTCATCTAAGCGTTCTTCCTGCAGCAAAAGTTCATGGCCCAAATGCATACAGAATTTTGGAATATCCCAAGAGGTTGAGTTATCGGTTGCAAAAACTTCAACCACATCGCCCGATTTAGACTTGCGAATCGCCTGATGCAACATCATCACAGGCTCAGGACAGCGCAGGCCGCGGGTGTTTAATTGAATGCTCGGCGTAATTGCAGGTTCAGACATTACATAACTCAGAAGATAAAAACCCTGCTAGTTTAACATGCCTCCCCTGATGCCGCATCTTCGGCGCTTTTGTATTATAGCCAGTGCTTGCCGCATCCAAACGATGACGCTGCCGCTTAAAAAGATCACTGTAAAGATGAGTCTGCAACCCTCAAGATGCGCCCGATGGCTATACATCAAATATGCTTTTGATCTGATCATTCAATTTTCACCGCGCAAAGGACATAGACAACTGTATTTTCTGCGGTATGATAAAATCCTATTTTTTAGATATTAAGAGTCTTCAGGAAACATCATGCACGAGGAATCAGGCCCGTCGTGGGGCATGCGCGGCTTACGAAAATGGTTAGGCACTGCGCCAGAAACCCGCGACGAACTGTTAAAATTAGTACAAGATTCACGTCGTTTCTTAGAACCCGATACTGTTGCCATGCTTGAAGGCGTTCTTGACCTTCCGGCAACAAAAATCCGTGAAGTGATGACCCCGCGCACTGCAATGATCAGCCTGCAGGAAGATGATGAACTGCTGGATATTTTGCATGTTCTGATTGAATCTGCGCATTCGCGCTTCCCTGTTTTCTCTTCAGACCAGCCGGATAACGTGGTCGGCATTTTACTGGCCAAAGACCTGTTGCCATTTTTGACAGACCGGACAGCGAAAGTAGATATCCGCGCTTTAATGCGTCAGCCGCTGTTTGTCCCGGAAAGCGCGCGTTCAGACCAAGTGCTGCGCATGCTGAAAAACACCCAGACTCACATTGCCATTGTCATTGATGAATACGGCACAACCTCAGGTTTAGTGACGCTTGAAGACATTTTGGAAGAAATTGTCGGTGAAATTGAAGACGAGCACGACAATGTCGATGAAGAAGCTGAGTTCATTGTGCTGGATGCTGACCCGAAAACCGCAAATACATGGCTGGTTCAAGCGCTTACACCAATTGAACATTTCAACAATGTTTTAGATGCAGACTTTTCTGATGATGAAGTAGAAACTGTGGGCGGCCTTTTGCTTCAGGAAATTGGTTTAGTAAGCGATTTGCAAGGTCAAGTGATTGAAATTGGAGATTGGGAATTTACGATTCTAGAAGCAGATGCGCGCACTATTCATCTGATTCGAGCTGTCCGTAAATGAGAACCTATTTTGACAAGCTGTTAAATTCCGCAGAACAACAAAAACAGCTGCCTTTAATTTTTCCTTTGCTGATTGCGCTATTTTCCGGCGCAATCTTCAGTTTTGCCTTAGCGCCTTATCATTACTGGTGGCTGGCAATCCTTTCACCGGCTTTGCTGTATGCCTGCCTGCGCAAACGCAGCGCTAAACAGGCCTTTGGCATTGGCTGGGCTTATGGCATCGGCCTGTGGTTTGTCGGCGCATTTTGGCTGTATACCTCAATTCATGTCTATGGTGATACCAATTCATTTTTAAGCGTCTTGATGATTGCCATCATGGCCCTAGTAATGGGGCTGTTTACTGCCGTGCAAACATGGCTTTACCGCCGCTTTTTTCCAGAAACACCGCTGACCTTTGCCCCGCTTTGGGTGCTGTTTGAATGGTCTAAAACTTGGGTGTTCACCGGCTTCCCGTGGCTGTTTGCAGGCTATGCCTTTACTGAACGCTTTTTGGATGGCTACGCGCCGCTGTTTGGCGTGTTCGGCGTATCCTTTGCAGTCATTCTGCTGGCTTGCGCGCTGGTCGAAATTCTCAATAAAAAAGTCTTTTGGATTGTTCCTGCTGCTGTAATGCTGCTGGGCGCATGGGGCGCCGCTCAGCTGGATTTTGTCGAACCCAAAGCAACTAAACCGCTGTCCGTTTCCCTCATTCAGGGCAATATTCCGCAAGATTTAAAATGGCTGACCGAATATCAAACCAAAACCTTGATGATATATGCCCAGCTCAGCCGCACAGAATGGGGCCGTGATCTGATTGTTTGGCCTGAATCTTCCATTCCGCTGTTTCAAACCGATATCGAACCCTTTTTAGACGCCATGAATGCACAAGCGGAAAAAACCGGTACGGCTTGGGTGACTGGCATTCCCTACTGGGACTTGGCAGAATCCAGCCGTGCAGGCTACCCGATGTATTACAACAGCATTATGGCCAGCGGCGATGAATCTGAAGGCTTATACAAAAAGCAACGCTTAGTGCCCTTTGGTGAATATATTCCATTATCAGGTTTGCTGAGCTGGGTGCTACCCGCACTGCAGAATGATCCGTCAATGAGCGGGTTTTCCCGCGGCGCCAGCGACCAGAAGCCTTTATCAATCAAAAATCATGATCTAGGCGCAGCGATTTGCTACGAAGTGGCCTATCCGAATCTGACACGGCGCAATGCGCAGCAAAGCGATTTTTTAGTGACCGTATCCAATGATGCATGGTTCACAGGTACTGCAGGCCCATTGCAGCATCTGCAAATGGTGCAGATGCGCGCAAAAGAAAACGGCCGCTGGTTTATCCGTGCGACCAATACAGGTGTAACTGCATTTATTGACCATAATGGCCATATCGTCAAACAGGCGCCGATGGATAAAGAAGCGGTACTGCGCGGCAATCTGCCGGCAATGCAGGGCGAAACGCTGTATACCCGCCTCAGTGACTGGCCTGTACTCGGGTTCTCCGTATTGCTGCTGATTTTGGGCTGGGTTTACCGTCCACGCAAAGTCGACATATCGTTTAAATCACGCCGTTAAATGCCGTCTTTAAAATTCAAATAATGCAATAAAAAACCGAGCCGATGCTCGGTTTTTTATTGCAGGTCAAGAACGCTTCACATTTTATTTGACCATTCAGATTAAAGCAGTTTGGTGCCCAAAGGCACGTCTCTATCTGGCACACACAATGCCACCTGCCCTGATGCGTTATGAAAACCCGTCACAAGGCACTCGGACTGAATCGGCCCAATCTGTTTTTTAGGAAAATTCACAACAGCTGCCACCAGCTTGCCAATTAATTGCTCTGGCTGATACAGCTCGGTAATTTGCGCACTGGATTTTTTGATGCCCAGCTCCTCCCCAAAATCCACATGTAAAATATAGGCTGGGTTTCTGGCTTCTTTGAAAATTTCTGCCTGAACAATCCGTCCAACACGGATCTCTACTTTAAAAAAGTCATTCCATTCAATCTGCTGCATGGTGCCGCACGCTCCTATTTATTTTTCATGATCAGTATAGAAAAAGAAAAACCGATTGCGCTGCGCTGAAATAGACAACACGTGCTGTAATTCAGACAATTCATGCTGCCTGCATAGCAAGGGTCAACGGAGTTCAGAGGCAATAAAAAACCGAAGTGATGACTTCGGTTTTGAATATTTTACTGCAAGTTCTAATCTGTGCAGTTTTAGAACTTGCCCAGATTAAAACTGGCTGACGATATATGACATCATTGCCGCTAGGGACAGCATAGGAATATAGCGGTAGACTTTCACCACTGCCTGCTCAAACACAGACTCATGCGCCTGTTTTAATTTGGCTACAGTGGCTTGCAACGCGGACCAGAAACTGAGAACCAATAACGTGCTCATCATACTCAAAGCAAAGAAACCCACCATAATTTGGCTGCTGCCTTCAGTGCTTTGCCATAAATGCACAATGCCTTGGCTCACGGGAAGAATGCTGAGAATTAAAAGAACAGATTTCAGCATAGCCCAATGAAATTGATTGATTTCATCGTTTAACATTAATGCTTTCATACTATCCTCCTAAAATAAATAAGCGCCATAAGAAGTATTATGCAAGGTTTTATTTAAATTAAAAGCTTATATTTCTTCATCTTTTACGATTATTGTAATCAATAATCTTGGGAATAATTCTTATTATAACTATCAAATAGAAATATTATTTAAATTTTATATTTTTCAGTCATTTATATTATAAAAGATAATTAAGAAAGATTATCACTTCACTCAATATTGAAACAACCTATTAAGTGAAGTGTTTATTTCCATCAAAGCCGAATAAATAATTATTCTCAATTAATGCTGATAAAAAATATCGGCGTCATTGCCTTCACCGCCAGACTGGCCATCTGCGCCAAATGAATACAGGTCATAAGGACGGCCTTCAGAGCCTGGAATCACATATTGAATGTCATTTTCCCAGCTGTCTTTTGGATAGCCGCCTTTCACATAGCCGCCCGGCAGCCAGTTCTTCGCTGATTCAGGCTTATTCACTAAAGCGCCTAAGCCGCCATCCTGCATTGAAGGATATTTGCCGTTGTCCATTTTGTACTGATCCAAAGCGCCAGCTACGCTTTTCAGGGTGATCGCACTGGTATCCACTTTGGCTTTTTCGCCGCGGCCCATGACGTTCGGCACAATCAGCGCAGCCAATACGCCTAAAATCACAATCACCACCATGACTTCAATTAAAGTGAAACCATTCTGCCTGCTGTTTAATCCATTTGATTGCATCTATTTAATCTCGTGTTCTATAGCACTGAAAAAGTTTGTTTAAATCATATTATTCATATTGACGATCGGCAGCATCACTGCAATCACAATCACTAAAACAATGCTCGCCATCAGCACCAGCATGAGCGGTTCCAATAGCGCCAGCAAGGTTGAAATAAGCGTTGTGACTTCCCGATCCTGCATGTCTGATGCACGCTCCAGCATTCGGTCCAATTCGCCTGAAGCTTCACCGCTTCGGATCATTTGTACCATCATTGGTGGGAAATATCCACTGCGCTCCAGCTGCGTCGCCAGATTGCCGCCTTCAGTCACTTTTTCCGCAGCCAAATTCACAGAATCGCGGATCACCCAGTTATTGCTGACCGCCGCGCCAATTTTTAAGGCATCCACCAGCGGCACGCCGGATTTGGTTAGAATAGACAGGGTACTGGCAAAACGCGCAGCATTAATGCCCTTGGACAATTTACTGAAAAGGGGCAGCTTTAAGGTTAAGCGGTCAAAGGCATAGTGCCCCGCCGCTGTTCTTAAAAACCGCGCCAGCAGAAAAATGCCGACAGCCGTTCCAGCCAGCAAAAAAGGCCAGGCCACGCGGATAAAATCGCTGGCATTCATCAGCGCCACAGTAATCCAAGGCAATGCGCCTTTATCCTGATCAAAGGTTTTAACAATATCCGGCACGACATAGGTCATCAGCCCCATCACAATCGCGAAAGACATCAGCATTAAAATAACCGGATAAATCATCGCGCCCTGCACTTTCTTCTGCATGGCAAAACGGTTTTCGGTGTAATCCGCCAATTGATCTAAAATTAAATCCAAATGGCCTGAGCGTTCGCCTGCGGCAATGGTTGCAATATACAGTTCAGGAAAGCGGCCGGATTGACTCAGCGCATTGGCTAAGGAATGGCCTTCCAGTACTTTTGAACGCACAGACATCAATAAATTCTGCACATGGGCTTTTTCATTTTGCTTGCCGACTGCGCGGATGGCTTCTTCCAAAGGAATCGCGGCGGCCACCAAAACTGACAGCTGTCGGGTCAGCAGGGCCAAATCATAAGAGGTGATGCTTTTTTGAAACCAGCTGTTTTGCGCATGCTTGTCCTTTTGCTCTACAGGGTCCACTGTGACTGGGATCAGCGACTGGTCACGCAGCTGCTGACGGATTTGACGCGCGGAATCCCCTTCAAGTACACCCTTTTGCTGCTTCCCTGAAGCATCTATGGCCGTAAACTGATATGCTGGCATTGGTATGCTCTAATTGTCCAAAAAATTAACTCGCGCTGTTGCGCCCAACCTATAAAATCATTCATATTCTTAGATATAAATTATCTAATTACTCTACCACAACTCCCGTTCGATCACGACGACTTTAAAATAGGATCAGATCGCTTTTTTATGCAAGTTTCCAACCCTGTTTCACATGCTGTATACCGCGTTCGCGTTGCCGTTCCAGTTTATCTGTATGACTGCTTTGATTACAGCCTCAGCGCTGAACAATATCAGCAAGCTGAAGCAGGCGCTCGGGTCGCGGTATCGTTTGGGCGGCAGAACTTGGTCGGGGTCATTACTGAAAAACTGGCGCCTGATGCTCCGCTTGATCCTAAAATAAAACTCAAAGCCATTACTGAACTGCTGGATGATCAGGCGATTTTAGACAGCAAAGTTTTAAGTTTGCTGACATGGGCTGCGCAATATTATCAATTTCCCATTGGCGAAGTCATTCAAGGCGCCTTACCGGGCTTACTGCGCCAAGGAAAACCCTATAACTTACTGGCGCGCACATGGAATCTGCTGGATCAGCAGGCCGAAGATAAGCTCAAGCGTTCAGAGCGCCAGCAAGAAGCCTATAAAGTGCTGAAACTGCATCCTTCAGGCACATCAGAAAACCTGCTGAATCTCGCAGGAGTTGAAACTGCAACCTTAAAGGCGTTGGAAAAAAAAGGCATTTGTGAATGTGTGCTGGAAGCACAGGATTTCAGCCCCATGCCGGTCAGCATGGCGCAGATGCCTTTAATAGCCAATCATGAACAGAAAAAAGCCATCGATACCGTCATAAAAGCGCAAAAAAAATATCAAGCTTTTCTGCTCGATGGCCTGACAGGCAGCGGTAAAACGGAAGTCTATCTGCAGATCATGCAGGATGTATTGAAACACGGTAAGCAAGTTTTGGTGCTGGTGCCTGAGATTGGACTGACGCCGCAAACAATTAGCCGTTTCCAATCCCGCTTTCACTGCAATATCGCGCTGCTGCATTCCGGATTAAATGATTCCAAACGCCTGCAGGCATGGCAAGCGGCACAAACAGGCAAAGCCTCGATTATTTTGGGCACACGCTCTGCTATTTTTTGCCCGCTGCCAAATTTAGGCTTAATCGTTTTAGATGAAGAGCACGATCTGTCATTTAAACAGCAGGAAGGTTTCCGTTATCATGCGCGCGATATTGCCCTATACCGCGGACATTTAGAACAGTGTCCCGTGGTTCTGGGATCTGCCACGCCCAGCATAGACAGTTACGCCCTAGTGCAAAACGGTAAAATGAGCGTACTGGAGCTGAATCAACGGGCAGGCTCAGCATTGATGCCGAAAATTCATATTCTAGATTTAAAAATTGCGCAAAAGCAACACGGCATCAGCCAAATGCTGCTGGACGAAATGAAAAGACGCTTGGAGAAAAAAGAACAGGTTTTGGTCTTTTTAAACCGCCGCGGCTATGCGCCTGTGCTGATTTGCGAAAGCTGCGCATGGCAAGCCAAATGCCCGCATTGTGATGCCAATTTCACTGTGCACCGCACACCTTATCAGCACCTGCACTGCCACCACTGCGGCACCATTCACCGCATGCCGGATCATTGCCCGCAGTGCAATCATACTGAGTTAAAATCAATAGGCATGGGCACAGCCAAAGTTGAAGACAGCCTCAATGAACTGTTCCCAGATTTTGAAGTGATCCGGGTTGACCGGGATTCAACCAGCCGGGTGGGCAGCTGGCAGAAAATTTACGATAAAATTCAAAAGAGCGAACCGGTAATTTTACTGGGAACACAAATGCTGGCCAAAGGCCATCATTTTCCCTATGTTACTTTAGTGGCTATTCTGGATATTGATTCTGGATTGCTCAGTGTCGATTTCCGCGCGACAGAACGCACGGCGCAGCTGGTGGTGCAAGTCTCTGGACGCGCAGGACGCGGTGAACGCAAAGGCGATGTGTATCTGCAAACCCTGCGCCCTGAACATCCGCTGCTCAATACGCTGGTGCAGGAAGATTACCGCCAGTTTGCCAAACTGACATTGAAGGAACGCCAAGCCGCGCTGATGCCGCCTTTCCGATATGCTGCGCTGATCCGCTGCGAATCAAAAGATCAAAAAATCAATACAGATTTTTTACAGCAGCATGCACAGTATTTAAGGCAAAATTCTGAAAATACCGTGGATATCTGGGGGCCGATCCCCGCACCGATGGAACGCAAAGCGGGACGCTATCAGTCGCATATGGTACTGCTGTCCGCAGACCGCGCCAGACTGCACTTCTATATTCGGCACTGGTGGCTGAACATGCTGCAGCAGAAGCCCTCCAGTATGAAACTCAGTTTGGATATAGATCCGCAAGAACTCAGCTAAGGCGCTGCCTTCGACACGCCTTGCAGCCCTGCTGCACAAAACGCAATCAATTAGGACGGACGCATGTCACTACTGCTGCAAATCACCATTTTTTTAGGCGCCTCACTGCTGCTGGTGCCCTTGCTGAAGCGTTTTGGCATTGCAACCGTTTTGGGCTATTTGTTCACGGGCATGCTGCTCGGCCCCAACGTGCTGAATATTGCCAGCGATGCAGTAGCCATTCAGGAATTGGCAGAATTTGGCGTTATTTTATTAATGTTTATTATCGGCTTAGAGCTCCGTCCGCAGCGCCTGTGGCAAATGCGCCATTCCATTTTTGTGATGGGCAGCCTGCAGGTCGGCATTGCAGGCATCCTGCTGGCGGTTATCAGCTTCTTCGCCCTGCAGCAGGGCATTGCAGCCAGTGCGGTCATTGGTTTTGCCCTTGCGCTTTCTTCAACCGCTTTTATCCTGCAATTGCTCAATGAAAAACAGCAGCTGAACAGCACCTTTGGCCAGCAGTCTTTTTCCATTCTGCTGTTTCAGGACATGGCCGCCATTCCGCTGATCGCCATTATTCCCATGCTGGCCGGCTCTGAATCCACACATCACGGCATCGCCTATTTTGCTGCCATCGTCGCGACCTTTAGCGGACTGTTCCTGTTCAGCCGCTACTTAATGCGCCCTTTTTTCCGCTTTGTAGCCAAAAGCGGCGCGCATGAGCTGATCACTGCTGTCGGACTGTTCATTGTGCTTGGCGTGGTTGGGCTGATGGATATACTCGGCATCAGCACTACCTTGGGCGCTTTCTTAACTGGCGTACTGCTGGCGGATTCTGAATTCCGCCATGAACTGGAAGCCAGTATTGCGCCTTTTAAAGGCCTTCTGCTCGGCCTGTTCTTTATGACCGTCGGCATGACCACCAAGCTGTCCTTATTTATAGATATGCCAGCGCTGATTATTGGCGGCGCTTTGACACTGTTGCTGGTCAAGCTGCTGTCTTTGACCGCTATTGCCCGCTATTTTCAGCAATCATGGCGCAATAGCCTGATGCTGGGCGCCTGCTTGGCGCAAGGCGGTGAATTTGCCTTTGTCGTCTTCAGTGTTGCAGTGAGTGAGAAAGTGCTGACCCAAGCCATGATGGAGCCGCTGACTTTAATGGTCACCCTATCGATGGTGTTGACACCTGTGCTGTACTGGCTGATGAGCGCTGTGATTCTGCCGCACTTTCAAAAATCCGACACAGCGCCGCAATATGACGATATTCCAGATCATCATCCACCCATTATCATTGCCGGCTTTGGCCGTTTTGGACAGATCATTGCCCGTGTGGCGCATATTCAGCATCAGCCTTTTACCGCAATTGACAGCAATTTAGATAAGGTCGATTTTGTCCGCACCTATGGCGGCCAGCTGTATTATGGCGATGCTGCACAGCCGGATATTCTGCGGGCGGCAGGCATTGAACATGCCAAAGCCTTTGTTTTGGCCATTGATGATATTGAAGACTCAATGAATATCGCGCGCCATATCCGTCTGAATTATCCCAACTTAAAACTGCTGGTTCGCGCACGCGACCGCCATCATGTACATCTGCTGCGCGATATTGGCGTAGAGCATATCTGGCGCGAAACCTATTTATCGTCACTGGGCATGGCCTACCACCTGCTGCGTGATGTAGGTGTAAATGAAGACGATGCCTATAAAAGCATCGAGCTGTTCCGCAACTTTGATGAAGAACTGCTGTCGCAGCAGCAGCAGATTTATACCGATGAGCAGAAAGTTTACGAAACACATCGTAACGCTTTAGCTGAGCTGGAACATTTATTTGAAAGCGATACGCAAATCCGCCAATCCGCAACAGGCGTTGATTTACAGCGCGGTTTGCAGCGCAGCCGCATTGATGTCACAAGAGATGATCTTGAATGACTTGTGTTTTACAATAGTGTCACCATTAATGCAGGGTTATGGAGAATTTTATGTCTGATTTACGCCAACGTTTTTTTATTGAAAATAGCCCTGTGCGCGGTGAAGTTGTTCACCTTGAAGAAGCTCTGCAGACTATTCTTGCGCAGCGTAGCTACGCCCCTGCTGTGCAGATTTTATTAGGCGAAATGCTGAGCGCAACTGCGCTGCTGGCCAGTACACTAAAAATCAAAGGCCGTATCAGCTTGCAAATTCAGGCATCAGGCACTTTTAAATGGGGCATGGCGGAATGCAATCACTTAGGTGAAGTTCGGGCTTTGGCAGACTATGAAGAAGATCCGCACTTTCTTCAAGCCGAAAACAGCAGCACCGTGCTAAAAACGCTGCAGAACCCTGTGCTGTTTATTAATATTGAACCGGAACACGGCGAACGCTACCAAGGCATCGTGCCTTTTGATCAGCCCACTTTAGCCGGCTGTTTGATGCAGTATTATGATCTTTCAGCACAGATTCCGACACGCATTGTGCTGGCGAGCACAGCACAGCGCTCTGGCGGCCTGCTGATCCAGCTGCTGCCGCGCAATAGCGAAGAAGAGCAGCGCTTTGTAGACGAAGACCTTTGGCCGCGTTTAACCATGCTGACTGAAACATTAAAAACAGAAGAACTGACTGAGCTGAACAGCAATGAAATTCTGTACCGCTTATACAATGAAGAAGAAGTCCGTTTACCTGAAGTTGAAAAACTGCATTTCGGCTGCACCTGTTCTAAAGAACGCTGCGCCAATGCTTTGATTCAGATTGGCGCCGCTGCCGTACGCGAAACGCTGGAACATCAGAATCCAATCACCATGGACTGCCAGTTCTGCAATACGCAATACTCTTTTACTGCGGAAGAGGCTTTAAGCTTATTTGGCGAGCATCTCAGCTAAGCAGATTGATTTTTTTGAAAGCATCCTTCGGGATGCTTTTTTATGCGTGGAGGAAGCATAAAAAAACCATCTGAAATTCACATAAATGAGCACTTAACAAATAGATGAATAAACTTGCTATCTCAAATTGATCTTGTAAAATCTGCGCGGAACTAAAGCGACAACAGTAATAACAGCTTTGTTTTGAACAATACAAAAAATTAAAAAATACATGGAACCTCCAAATGAATAAGACTCTTATCTTCAGCCTATTCGCCTTTTTTGCCCTCAATTTTCAGACTTATGCCGCAGATATTGCAGGCACATGGAAAACAATTGATGATCAAACAGGTTACGCGCGCGCTGAAGTCAAAATCAGCAAACTTAAAGATGGCCGCTATGCAGGGAAAATTATTAAAATTCATGCCATTCCCAACCGTCCAGCCATTTCTAAGTGTGAAAAATGCGAAGGTAATTTAAAGAATACGCCTCTGCTGGGCTTGGCCATTCTTTCGGGATTTGAAAAAAGTGCTGAAAAGGCGAATGAATACATCAATGGCAGAATTATTGATCCACTTTCAGGCAATACCTATCAAAGTAAAGGCCAGCTGAATGCCCGCGGCAATGTCCTGACTATTCGAGGCTATGTCGGCACCACCTTGCTGGGCCGAACAGTTTCTTGGATTCGTATCGACTGATCAGCCATTTCTTGTTGACGCTTAGGCTGCTGCATTTTTTGCAGCGCTTAGGCAAGCAGTCAACAGATTCATCTCAATCCATGAATAGCATGTTACACATTCGCCCCATTGCTATTTTTTAGCCATGCATTTTCTGCCTAAGCATATACAGCGATTTACTCCACCTTTACACTAATAAGGCGCAATACATTGAAATAATTTAGCTTTATTTAAAACGAGCACTAGAAATCAAACTATATTTCACTATATATTAAATCCTTATTTTTTTTATGACTTTTAATTTAACGGTTTATAGTTTGAGCTTATTTTCATGAAATTTAATTTAATTACTGCCCTCTTTCTCAGTCTTTGCAGCTTCGGTCATTACGCCTCAGCTGGAACCGATCCACTGCTTGGAACATGGAAAACTATAGACGAACGGACAGGATATTCACTGGCAGATGTCGCCATCAGCAAAGATAAAGATCAGCATTACACTGCAAAAGTGATTCGCACACGGGCCATTCCAGGGACAGCTCTGCAGGAAACCTGCATCAAATGCAGCGGCGCGCAAAAGAATATGCCCATTGTCGGCATGGCAATGCTGACAGGATTAAACGCAGATCCAGCCCATCAGCGTGAATATATTGACGGCAAAATGATTGATCCGCTGTCCGGCCAGCGCTCAGTTGCACGCGCGCGCTTAATGAACAGCGGTAAACATTTACTGATTCATAGCCGACCAGAAGGTTCAGCTGTAGGGCGCAATCTGACGTGGGTCAAATACTGATTGCCGCCGAATGTTTGAATTATTTTTGGCAAAAAATAAATTTAATATGAATAACATCACATAAAAAAATCTATTTTTGTAAAAAAAATCGTATCAAACATTTGAATTTAAATACTTTTATCTATATTTTAGTGCGCTTACTCTAAAATTAATTATAAAGTTGCTACGGGGAAAAGCATGAAAAGTATTTTGAAAAATGTATTTGCAGCATTACTGCTGTCTTCGATTTCGATTTGCAGTTTTGCTGCCAATGAAGATCTGCTGGTCGGCAAATGGAAAACCATTGATGACCAAACTGGATACTCACGTGCAGATGTCGAAATCCGAAAAAAAGCAGATGGCACTTATGAGGGAATTATTGTAGAAACCCGCAGTATTCCTGGTTCAGATAAGTTAGGAGTTTGCACACACTGCCCAGGCGCTTTAAAAAATAAACCATTTTTAGGCTTGCCGTTTATTTGGGACTTCAAAGCCACCAGCAATCCGCGTGAATTCGTGAATGGCAAAGTGCTCGATCCGATCAGCGGCAAAGTATATAAAGGCAAAGCCAAAATCAATGCCACTGGCAAGCGTTTAACTTTACGCGGCTACATTGGCGTATCGGTGATCGGACGCAGTGTGACTTGGGTTAAGTATTAATCTATACAGTATTTTCAAAGGCCTCGAATTGAGGCCTTTTTTATTGTCATAATTTGAAACAATATGCTTCAAATAAATACTGTTTCATTTAGGAGAAGACTCATATATTGAATAAAACATGATCAAATTTTAAGCAGAGTCCCTATCAAGAATATGGCAAAAAATTATTATGATGTGCTGGGTGTATCTCGCGATGCGTCACCCGATCAACTGAAAAAGGCCTATCGGAAATTTGCGCGCAAATACCACCCGGATATCAGCAGGGAAAGCAATGCTGAAGCCCAGATGCAGGAACTGAATACTGCTTACGACACCTTAAGCCATGCAGATAAAAAACAAGAATATGATTTTCAATTAGACCATCCTGAAGGTTTTGGACATTCGGCTGGCAATGGCGGCTTTGATGGAACTCAATTCCGCCAATACAGCACAGGTAAGGGGCAGGATTTCAGCGGATTTGAAGACTTATTTGGCCGATTCGGCACTGGCTTTGGCGGCGGACAGCAGCATTATCAGCAAAACCGCAGAAGCGCTCAGCCTTATAAAGGTGAAGATCAGCATGCCAGTATTGAAGTCGGTTTAGACATTGCTTACAGCGGCTCTACACAGAATATTACCCTGCAGATTCCTACACTGAATGCCTATGGCGAAGCAGAAGTACAGCGTAAAACATTGCAGGTCAAAATCCCGAAAGGGCTTAAAGACGGACAGCAAATCCGCCTCAGCGGCCAAGGTCAATCCGGTATTAATGGAGGTGCAAACGGCGATCTGTATCTTGAGGTGCATTACCGCAGCACTCCCCGCCTATATGCAGACGGCGCAGATATCTATATGACTGTAGACATCAGCCCTTGGGAGGCCGCGCTGGGGCAAAGTATTCAGCTGCGAACTATAGATGGCGGCACCGTGCAAGTGAATGTGCCAAAGAATGCAAAGAATGGACAGCAGCTGCGCCTGAAAGATAAAGGGATACCAAATAAAACACTCGGACATTTGTATTTGGTATTAAATATAGTTAACCCTCCTGCTCACAGCGCAGAAGAGCAGCAGGCATATCAAGCATTTGCTGAAGCATTTCAGCAATTTAAGCCTAGACAGCCTTAAGGAGTACTCACATGACAACAATTTATTATCGAGAAATTGTATCAAACGGCTGTGATCACCCGGAAGTGGTCGATGAACAGCGCAGTTTTGATTTGCAGCATTTTGCCCAAGCCTGCGGACAAAGTCCTGAGTGGGTATTGCAGCTGTTGGAATATGATATTTTGCCTAATCGGCCGGATAGCCGAGTGCATCAGTTTTTTGGCGATGATATATCCCGCGCCCGCCGCGCTTACCGTTTACAGCGCGACTTCGACGCCAGCTTTACAGCTGTAGCGATGATGCTGGATTTAATTGATGAAGTGCAAAATTTACGGCGCCAAGTCAAACATCAACAATTCCAATCTCACTAATCTGCATATATCTCTTCCCAGCAGTGCATCTGCAGGGAAGCAGAGTATTTTTTTCTTTTCATTGAGAGAACTGTTCAAGCGTATGAAAACCAAAGAATGCAATAAGAAAATTAAAAATATGTTTCCAGAATTCCGGGAATTGATTCAACAGCTTCGCGCAGATAATCCGCACTTCGCCCACCTCTTCGAGAAGCATGAAGAACTGGATCAGGAAATTTGCCTGCTGGAACAGGATCCCGTCAATCAAATTAATATTGATATTGAAAGTTTAAAGCGTAAAAAGCTGAAATTAAAAGATGAGATTTACCGCCTTCTCAGGCTGACGCAAAATGATACACCCGCTGTTTAGCCCAGCTGTGCTGATCTTTGCCTGTTTACTCCAATGAATATTTGGTTGCAATGCCATCGTTAGTTAAAATCATGTCGCATCGCACTTGGCAAAATCAGTGAAACTCACCTTCTGCGCACTAAGCCGCGGATCTTTACTTGCACAAAATTAACGATGACTTTGAATAATGCGCCACATCTTGGCCTTAAAATGATCACAGGCCTAAAGCAGTCTGCCGATAGCTTCCTGTTATCTTAAAGGATAGGTCTTAGATCCGCTTTCTAGCAGGCTCATAAAAGGCAAAAGATAATTAAACCGCAATGATCAGGTCTGACTGCGTGCGGCTATATCGGCCTCTCTAAACTGGATTATTTGATGCGCGTCAGTTTTTCGACTTCTTTTAAAGTCCCTTTAACCGTTTGCTTTAACGGCGCATAATCTAAAAACCAAAACAGCCCAAGATGCTGTTCCTGATTCTGCTGCGCCAGCATATCAATCACGCTTTTTTCACCGCGCCCCACCATATGGCGGCGGTAAAAATAATAAATCAGCAATGCCGTCGTCATCAGCATAATGCCGAGCATAATCCAAAATCCCTGCTGTGATTTCAGCCCCGGAATAAACTCAAAGTTCATGCCGTAAACCCCTGTCAATAACGTCAGAGGCGCAAACACAGCAGTAATAATGGCTAAAATCCGCATGTTTTCGTTGGTTTGGTTGGCTATAGCGGAAAAATGCAGGTCCATCGCCGCCTGAACCGCGCTGCGCAGACGAATGGTATGCTTTTGTATGCGCTCAATATGGCTGCTTAAATCATCCATACGCACCAGCATAATATCGCGGCGTTCAGACTTCTTTTTGCCTTTTAAATGCGGATAATTTTCCACGATTTCATCACGCAGTTCTTGAAGGCTTTCGATCTGCTCTTCACACAGGTTTTCCACTTGCTGAAATGCCATATTTTCCTGCAGCAGCTGCTGCCACTGGGTAAATCTGCGATGCCCTTGCAGCAGCTCCTGCTGCCAGAATTCCACTCTGCGTGTTAAGGGCATACGTAAATCCAAATAACCATCAATCATGCTGTTCAGCAACCGCAGGCTTAAATCTAAAGATGTCGAGGGCAATTTTCGATTTTTGTTCTGCTCATCTAGATTGCGGTTCATCAGGTTTTCTATCCGCTGCAGATAATTTTCTACCGCTTTATTTCCCTTTTCTCGCACTGTCACCAATAATTGCGGCGTAATAATAAAACTGATGGGTGTTGTGGCCAATCCAAACACGCGCTCATGCTGCTCTAGCGCTTTTTCACCAGTTTTAATTTCATCATCAGGTGTAATCAGCTTGCGGAAAATCAGCAGATCATAGTCATCCATGGCATCAAAAACACAAGGGTGTTCTAAATTCAAAATATCTTTAAGATGAAACTCGTTCAGCCAGACCCCAGTCTGTTCGGCGATTTCATGCTGCCACGCTTCTGCCCGGTTCACCACATCTTCACGCGTACAGTCTACCCAAATAAATTCGGGTTCAAGCGCTTCATCCAAACGGCCTTTTTGCACGCAGACACTTGCCTCAGCACTCGGCTGAAAAAAAGAATAAATTTGCATTGCCCTGATATTTTTATGTTTACTTCTCTGCATCATGCCATAAAAAAAGCCTGCATCAAGCAGGCTTTTTTTTTACAAATTCAGATCTTCAAACAATTATGCTTGTTCGATGTCTTTCATTGTCAATTTAATACGGCCACGGTTATCAACATCCGCAACTTGTACTTTCACTTCTTGGCCTTCAGTCAATACATCTGAAACGTTCGCGATGCGTTCGTTAGAGATTTGAGAGATGTGAAGCAAGCCGTCAGTTCCTGGAAGGATGTTTACGAATGCGCCAAATTCAACGATACGGATCACTTTACCCATATAGATTGTACCTGGTTCAATTTCAGCCGTAAGCGCTTGGATTTTTGCAACCGCCGCAGCTGCAGCCGCTTTAGTTTCACCAAATACGCGAACTGTACCGTTATCTTCAATATCGATCGCAGCTTTAGTTTCTTCAGTAATCGCACGAATTGTTGCGCCGCCTTTACCGATCACATCACGGATTTTGTCCGGGTTGATGTTGATCACTTGGAATGTTGGCGCATGCATAGAGATTTCAGAACGGGCACGTGAAATCACTTGATTCATTTCGTTCAAGATGTGCATACGACCCGCATAAGCTTGGTTCAATGCAGATTCCATGATCTCTTCAGTGATCCCTTCGATCTTGATGTCCATTTGAAGTGCAGTAATACCGTTTGCAGAACCTGCTACTTTAAAGTCCATGTCGCCAAGGTGATCTTCGTCACCCAAGATGTCAGAAAGAACTGCGAAACGCTCGCCTTCTTTTACTAGACCCATTGCGATACCCGCAACTGGCGCTTTAAGCGGAACACCTGCGTCCATAAGTGATAGTGATGCACCACATACAGAAGCCATTGAAGATGAACCGTTAGATTCAGTAATGTCAGATACGATACGAATCACGTACGGGAAGCGATCAGCTGCAGGAAGAACAGCTTGAACACCACGACGTGCAAGACGACCGTGACCGATTTCACGACGTTTAGGACCAGATTCACGACCAGTTTCACCTACAGAGTATGCAGGGAAGTTGTAGTGAAGCATGAAGTTATCAGTTTTAGTACCAGCTAGGGTATCAACCATTAAAGCATCACGTGTATTACCCAAAGTCGTTGTTACCAACGCTTGCGTTTCACCACGTGTGAACAATGCAGAACCGTGCGCACGACCTAATACGCCCACTTGTACGTCAATTGCACGTACAGTTTTAGTGTCACGGCCATCAATACGCGGCTTACCAGACAAGATGTTGTCACGTACAGTGCGGTATTTAAGATCTTCGAATAATTCGTTCACTTCGTCAGCAATGCCAGTTTCGTCATTTTCTGGAACGAATTGAGCAACCGCTTCCGCATAAAGTGCATCAAGCGCTGCATAACGGTCTTGCTTAACCGCAATTGTGTACGCTTCAGAGATTTTCGCTTCGAAAGCTTCTTTCAATTTAGCTAGAAGTTCTTCGTTTTTAACTGGAGCAACCCAAGTTGACTCAACTGCGCCAGCAGCTGCAGCAAATTCTTTGATTGCTTGGATCGCGATTTGCATTTCGTCATGACCGAACAATACAGCGCCCAGCATTTGGTCTTCAGAAAGCTCTTTCGCTTCAGATTCAACCATCAATACTGCAGATTCTGTACCCGCAACAACAAGATCAAGATCAGACTCTTTCAATTGTTCGTGGTTCGGGTTCAGAATGTATTCGCCATTGATCAAGCCAACGCGCGCGCCGCCGATTGGACCGCGGAACGGTGTGCCAGCAATAGACATTGCTGCAGATGTACCTAACATTGCAGCAATGTCAGCATCCATAGTCTTGTCAGAAGAAATAACAGTTGCTGTAACTTGGATTTCGTTGAAGTAACCTTCTGGGAACAGCGGACGGATTGGACGGTCAATCAGACGTGAAATTAAAGTTTCAGCTTCAGAGGCACGGCCTTCACGCTTGCCATAACCGCCAGGGATACGGCCTGCTGCATATTGTTTTTCTTGGTAGTTAACAGTCAATGGGAAGAAATCTTGGCCTGCTTTTGCTTTAGGCTGAGCCACAACAGCAACAAGAACCTGAACACCGCCCATTGTAATCACAACAGTGTTTGCTTGACGAGCAACACGGCCTGTTTCAAGCACGACATTGTGCTGACCGAATTGGAATTCTTTACGAATAATATTAAACATCGACATGTTTTATTTTTTCCTAGTTCTTGTGAACAATTATTCTAGTGGAGACCCCTAAGGTTTGGCATTCACTCGGCTGTACATGAGCCTGCGGAATAAATGACAAAGCTTAGAAGCCGACCTCACCAGACAATTCATACTCGTAATGAGTAAAACACTAATTTAAGACACAAAGAAGGAGCGAAACATCGCCCCTTCCCCATTATCCAGCCGAGGCCGGATAGACTTCAGTTTTCAGCAATACAGCACTTAGCATGCAATAATCCGAAAATAAAGTTTAAATCGAATTAACGACGTAAACCTAAAGCAGCAATCAATGCGCTGTAACGAGTAGCATCTTTACCTTTAAGGTAGTCAAGAAGCTTACGACGTTGGTTAACCATGCGGATAAGACCGCGACGGCTATGGTGGTCGTGTTTGTGTTCTTTAAAGTGACCTTGCAAATCATTGATTTGCGCAGTTAAAAGAGCTACTTGAACTTCTGGTGAACCAGTGTCGTTTTCAGCGCGAGCAAATTTAGCGATGATCTCTGCGCGATCTGCGTTTGTTAAAGCCATTCGATTTCTCCGAGATGCTTAATAAATTACATTTGATACAAATCAAATTGATTCTTCAAAACCAATTTGACTGCCGTGCATCACTACAGCAAGTGCATTATATTAAGGGAAAAACGCCCCGATTGCAAAAATAGATCATCAGTTTTAATGAATGCTTCATCCGCATTTCACATAAATCTTGCTGCATATGATTGATCAAACTCTGTTCATGTTTTTTATTTAATAAATTTCAACTGGCTGCAAATTTTACATGGCTCCCTATATACCGTATGGACTGGTCAAATATTCCACTTTCAACTTTTTGAATGAAAATAGTGCATTGTTCTGTACAGATGAAAGATTATGCCAATCCCGCCCAGCTGTCTTAAGCCCGAAAAGAAAAAAGCCCGAGCAAGCTCGGGCTTTTTTTGCGCTGTAGTTTCTTCTCTTTTCATTATAATTTTATTATTTATTGTGTTTTCAATGCGCTTTCCGCGTCTTCTAGCCAAACATTCCATGTTTAAACTTAACACTTCCTTATGCGATAAATTTTGCCACAATAGCAGTGTGAATAAAGTCGCCTTTATCTGATCTATATGTAAGCCATTTCGTACAATAAATCATCAGCTTCTTGAACTTTCATCTATTTATAAAACAATCAGGTATAAAAAAGCCCTGCAGTCTCTCCCAAAACTGCAAGGCTTAGCGGCTGTAAGTTTCCTCTTTTACTTACGTCTCTGTAAGTTCGCTGTCTATATGACGTTATTATTATATTTTTGCGATTGTACTCAACATTCCATATTGAGCGTTTTATTGTGTGATGCAATCTTCTCAAAAACTGAATAAAAGCTCTATGCGCAAATATCTTGAAATGATGTAAGCAAAAACTTACACGATCAGTTCTCATTATTGGCATAAAGTATCATTTTTTGTGACAATCTGACCAATTAAGCCGCTGGTTCTCACTGTTTTTACCGTCATCGCAGAAGCCAAAGCAGCAGGTGCCGCCAAAATGCTGACTGCTTTTTTAGCCCGAGTAATCGCGGTATAAATCAATTCTTTACTCAATAGCTGCTCTGCATTGGCATCCAGCACTACTGCCGTATGTCTAAATTCAGAGCCTTGCGACTTATGAATGGTCATGGCATAAGCGGTTTCCATGCTTTTGGGCAGGCGCGCTGCGGCCACCCATTTCTGCAGGCTTGGGAAATACACAGAATAGTTTATTTTTCCTGCCTGCCTGCGTCCAAAGCAAATTCCAATATCCCCGTTGGACAGCCCCAGCTGATAATCGTTATAAGTCATCATGACAGGCCGCCCTGTATACCAATCCCCAGCTTTGGACTGCTGAGTCTGCTTAAGAATGCGTTCTTCCATGTGCTGATTTAATGCCGTCAGCCCGAGACCGCCATGCCGTACCGCAGCCAGAATCCGGTAATCATCAAAGTGATGCACAATATTTTTGATGGACGGTTCATCCTGCTCAGCCGCCAAATAGACATCTAATGCAGATGCATAATCTTTAAACCCCAGCATCAGCTGATCATAATAAGCAGATAATGCAGTACTGCCGTGATCGCGCTGAAGATCTTCCTGCAAATACTGAAGCTGCACCACATCCTGCATATCTGCGGCTAACGCAACAGCTTGCAGCAAGCCTGCAGGTGCAATCCTTTGCTCAAAACGCATCAACACTTGCTGCGCAGTTTCATTCTGCTGAATAAAATCCGCCATGCGGCCAATCAATTTTTCACCATCAAAACGGTGACTGGTGATTAAATTCACTCGGTTTTCCGCCAGCAATGGTACCTGCTGTAAATCAGCCAGTACCGAACCGACATCGACTGAAGCCAACTGATTGGCGTCTCCCAATAAGATTAAGCGTGTCGATGGCGCTATGGCTGAAAATAAAAGTTTCGCCAGCGTCAAGTCCAGCATCGAGGCTTCATCCACCACAATAACGTCGTAAGGCAAGGGACGCTTGGCATGAAAACGCGGACGCTGATCTTCCCCCAAACCCAGCAAACGGTGAATGGTAATCGGCGTTAGGCGGGTTAAGTTGTCACTGACCAAATCCTGCAATTTGACGTCATTAAATGAATTCTGCAGCGCCTCTTTCATACGCTGCGCGGCTTTCCCTGTGGGTGCAGCCATGGCAATGCGGATATCGGGTATAGCCTGATTCAGCACGGCAATAATCCGCGCCAGCGTATAAGTTTTGCCTGTGCCCGGACCGCCGGTAATAATACTGAGCCCTTGTTCTGCCACCATCTGCAATGCCAGCTGCTGCTGGCCGTCGCTTAACAAGGCCAAATGCTGCGCGGTTAAATTTACCGACTGCACACGCTGCTGCTTCAATTGCAGCAGCGCCTGCGCCAACTGATGCTCTAAAGCCCAATAGCGGTATAAATACAAAAGCCGCCCATCAAAAACAAAGGGCGCAATGATTTGAGCTGCCGCCTGCTCAGCAGAAATGCTCACACCTTGCAGCTGCTGCGCTTGCTCTGCACTGCACATGATACAGCTGTCACCTTGTTCAATGGCTTGAAAAACCTGCTGCAGCAAAGCCTCAGATGATTCGCGCGCATCCGCTGCAAGATGCAAAGAAATCAAGTTCTTGATCCAAGCCTGCATATTCAAGCGTTTGGGTAAATTTTCCACACGGTTATCCTCAAACTTATCCACAGGATAATAGATTGTTTCGCTGTTCTTTTTTAAAAATCTCAGGCAGTTTCATCGTACTTATCCGCATGCGCATAACCCAAAATACGGTCCAGCTGCAGGATAAATTCTGCATCTGGCTGCCAATGGCACGTGCCTGAGTTGGACTGGCTGCTCATGCCTCTCAGATATAAATAACTGGCGCCACCCAAGTGCTGATTGATATTGTAGCTTTGCAAATTAACCTTTAAATAACGGTGCAGCGCGACCAGATATAATGCCGCCTGCAGCCAATAACTGGATTGACTCATGCTGTTCTTCACTTCATCCAGCGCATAATGCTGTTCGGTTTTTCCCAAGAAATTACTTTTGTAATCTGCAATGTGATAACGCTCGCCATCAAAATAGACCAAATCAACTGCGCCAACCAAATAACGGGCAGAATTGGCCTCATTTAAAGCTTCAATCTGAATCCGGTGCTCTTTAAACAGCTGCTGAATTTTGCGGATTTGCACTGGCTGATCATGCAATGCCAGATGAAATGGAAACTCAGGCAAATGACTGTTCAACGGCATGCAGCTCAAACTGAATGGACCATGCAATGGCGCCTGCACCACGTCCTGCATCCACTGAGTCATAAGCGCGTAGAGCATTTCATTTTGCATGCTTTCAACCAAAGCGCCAAACCCCATATCCACATAAGCATCGATATTTTTTGCCTCATAGGCAGGCGCATCTTTAGGCTGCAGTTTTGCTTGCTGCGCATTTATTGCAGTCACGGCCTGCTGCAAACAATCGCGAATTTCTGTCGAATCTGCCGCCTGAAAACCTGTGCTCAACTGCCGCAGTAAGGTTAAAAGCTGATCTGGCTGATAGCGCACTGTACTTTGAAAAATACTCGCCCATTGCGATGAAGACTGGACATCGGCACTCAGGGCTTGCATCAGCATATGGTTAAAATCCATAAATGCGCTGCGCAGCAGTTTATGCTGTTCATGTGAAACCAGCTGTGCGCCAAAGAGCTGCTGGGCTTGGTGATGCAAAGGCTGTACCGCTTGGATATAGCTGGATTTCCATGCCTGTGCAAACGTTTTCCAGACCGCAAAACTTTCCTGCATTTTTAGTCGCAGCTCGATCAGCAGCTGCGGACCGTCATTCTTAAAACGCCGCAGCACTTCTAGTTTCCAGCCGGCCGCACCCTGAAAGTCAATCTGTTCATAAATGCTGTGCAGAAATGTTCCCGCCACGGTGCCTTTCGGAAATTGCTGCTTAATCCAGTCAATTTCATCAGCCGGCAACTCCGCTTCAGCAACCTGATCCGT
Source organism: Acinetobacter sp. ANC 3813 (assembly GCF_002135435.1). Taxonomy (GTDB): domain Bacteria; phylum Pseudomonadota; class Gammaproteobacteria; order Pseudomonadales; family Moraxellaceae; genus Acinetobacter. The sequence continues at coordinate 23,739 of NZ_NEGK01000014.1, forward strand.
TTCATCATCGGCACTGTCTTCAGCAACGGTTTGAATGGCCAACTGATCCTGCGGCAGCTGACGATAAGCCAAATGCTGCGACAGCCCAGTAAAACTGGTATTGCTGCGCGGATAAAAACGCGCTTCAGGCAAAGGCAAAGCGTCTAGAACCAGTTCAGCCTGCGCCAAAGTATGTATTGCCGCTGAAGGCTCAGTAATCAATCTTTCTACTGCACATTGCGGATGCTGAAAACTGAACTCACCTTGCCCCGCCCAAAATGGCAGGCTGTAGAGGGATTTATGGTCCTGTGTACGCAGGACAGCATATATGCGGTGACTGGCACGGGTCAGCGCGACATACCATAAACGATGCTGCTCAGCATAACGGCGTTCATCATGCTGCTGTTTTTTCAGCTCATCAGAAGTACCGCCAATATCAATGACACGGCGCTTTTCACTGTGCTCGTCCTGCTGCACATTTTCATAAGAAAAAATCAGCGTGTTATCCGCTTTTGGACCGCCATCGGCATTCAGTAAAAACACCACTTTAAATTCCAGCCCTTTCGACTGGTGAATGGTCATCAGCTTCACGCCTTCGGCATTGGTCAAAGGCCGTTCCAACTCCCATTCATGGCTTTTAGGCGCTTTCAGCTGTTTTAAATACCAATGAAATAAATGTTGTGCGCCCTGCAGCTGCTCACTCTGATCGCTTAAAATCTCAGTTAAATGCCGCAGATTCACCACATCGCGTTCATTTTCACGGCTATGCAGCGCAACAATACGTTCCCAAATTTTGAAATAATTTAAGCAATAATGCCATGCTGGCAAAAAGCCCTGATTCAGCCATAACTCACGAATATGATCAAACTGTGCAATATAGTGGCTCAGATCAAATGTTTGTGAATCTGCGCGCCACAAATCATTCAGCTTCAAACCCAGCAAGCGTCCCAGCAAAGCGCGTTTAACTTTCGCTTCCTGATAAGGTGACAGCACTGCTGCCAGTACCGCACCGACATCCTGCGCAATGGCGCTGCTGAATACGCTGCGCTTAGCCGCCCGATTCACACGGATGCCTAAAGACAGCAGAGCCTGCTGCACCGCATTCAACGCACTATGTCCGCTGGATAGAACCGCAATATCACTATCCATTAAAGGCTGTTTTTCAGCGTCAGATGCATCGGGTTCAGTCAAATACAGCTGGCCTTGTGCAGACTGCTGCAGCAGATGCTGAATTTTCCATGCAACCTGCTCAGCTTCCTGATCTTTATGCTCCAGCTGCAACCAGCGCAGCGGCACAGGATTAATCTGTTCTTGATCATGCAAATCCGCATGTTCCGCGCCCGCAGTAATGGGCACATACAGCACATCTTCCCCAAAATCCATCTGCTGCTGGAACAGCGCATCTACCGCTTCCACCAATGGCGCGATGGAACGGAAATTTTTCTTCAGCTGATAAAAACTGCCTTGTTTACGGTAAACATCATCACGCGCTTTGATGAAGGTCAGCATATCGCCGCCGCGGAAACCATAAATCGCCTGTTTACGGTCACCGACCATAATCATGCAACCCTGTTTCAGGCGTGAAGGATGACGCCAGATTTCCGCCAGCATGGTGTCCTGATCGAGGTTGGTGTCCTGAAATTCATCCACTAAAATCAGCGGATAGCGCGCATGTACAAAAGTGGCAAATTGATTGCCCTGCTCGCCTTGCAGCGCCTCAGACAAGGTCCGAATCTGCTGTGAAAAGGTCGTTTCACCTTTGCTTTGCAGCATCTGCGGCAAGCGGTTTTTGACTTCTATCGCAATGTGGTATTGCAGATAACGATCTAGAGCTTCTAAGTCTTCAGAAGCCTGCTGCACCGCAGCCAATACATTTTGCACCGCGCTGAACACAGGATGGTGCTGCAGGGTGTTCACGTCGGCATCGTCAATTTTCTTTTTACCGCTGGCGCTGCGCGGTTCAGATTTTTTGATAAATGCCTGCAGCTGCTGCAAGGCTTCTGGCAGCTGACCATTCACCAAAATCTGCACGCCCTGCTGCTGAATTTGTTCCAGCGATTCGGGCAGTTTTCTTAAGACTTCAACAATCGAAGTTTTAGACCACGGCTGATTGATCAGTTTGGCGTATGCGCCATTGGGCGTAAAATTTTCAAAAGCGCTGAAATCATCCAGCGGCTGCTGCGCCAGCACCTCCACGGCCTGCTGTATAGCGCTGAGGGAAAATTCAGGCGCTGTTACTGCATTGAGTTTTGCCGAACTGAAATTCAGGCTTTTTTCCATGACATCGGCATAGCCCGCGACCGATTTTAGCTTCTTATGCTGCAGTAAACTCGTGACGGCATCTTGAGGCTGTTCTTGCACCCATTCACGTAAAATATCGTGCACCAGCTGCTGCACATACTGTTTATCATCACTGGTAATGTCAGCGCGCTCTATTTTTCCGCTCTCAAAAGCAAACTCACGCAGCAAGGTTTGACTAAAGCTGTCCAGCGTACCGACAAACAGTTCATCCAGCTGATCCAGCACCAGCTGCAAACGTTCACAGGCATACCCAATTTGTGCAGGATTGCGTGTTAAAACCACTTGCACCAGCTCGTCTTTTTCGGTCTTTGCTCTAGCTTCAATATCAGATGGCAGCTCTGTGCGCAGACTGTCCAGCAATTGCAACATACTGTATAAACGCTGGCGGATACGGCTTTTTAATTCAGCTGCGGCTTTACGGGTAAAGGTGGTGGCAATGACTTGGCGCGGCAGATATTTTTCCAGCAGAATGCGCACCATAAGGCTGGATAAGGTAAAGGTCTTGCCCGTCCCAGCCGAAGCTTCAATCCAATGCAGCCCTTGAAACTGCATGCTGCTGATTGGGTTTTCAATTTCCTTAATCTGCATGCACTTACTCCGCTGTTTGATTGCTGTAAATTGGCGCATACAGCGCATAGGCAAACTGCTCACAACTTTGTGTCAGCAGCTGTAGGCTATTTTGATCACGTAAAATGAATGCCCAGTCTGCATGTGCCTGGTTGGCTTCATCTTGGCGGACATCAAATGCCGCGTAGTCACCAGGGTCTGTCCATTTGGCAATTAACTTATCAAACTGCTGCAGCACCTGAACACCGTGCTCATTTTCCTGCCATTTCACGTCTAAATCTTCGCCTTTCTTGCCTTCTTGCAGCAGTAAAATACTTTTAGGATTTGTTGCCAACATAAGCGCAGCTGGCAGAACCAAAGGCTGCTGCTGACCATAGCGCCATGCCTGCATCCAGCGCGCCAAATGCACACGCGCATCTTCTGGACTGATACCCGAGCAGCGGATGGTCACATCATTGCAAACTTCGATACGCTCATAATTCAAAGCGGATGCATCTGCAGGCAAAGATGCTAGCCAGAGCAAATATTCCAGCCAAATTTGCGCACGGCGTCTGCCCCGCGCGCTCGATGGCGTCATGCTCAGCCACTGCCTTACAGGATGTGCTGGTACAGTAATTTGCATCAAAGTCTGATCATCTACTTTGAGCTGGCGCTGCGTCACTGCGGTCAGTTTCGGTGGATTAGGCTGCATTAAGGCTTGTACACGCTGCCACAGCTGCTCATGCTGCAGCTGACCGACCGACCACGCCGCATCTTTAAACTTGCCGACCGGCAATTGATCCAGCAGCAATTCAGGCTGGGCTGCCTGCGAAGATTCATTTTTAACAGATTGATCCTGCAAAAAATGACGCACGGCATACTGCTCCAAACCATCCAGCAGTAAAGGCTCATCGGTTGCCAAACCATCCTCTATCTTTAAATTGCTGATGCCTAAGCTTTTTAAATATAGCTCTGCGGGGAAGGTGACTTGTTTAATCCACTGTGCGCTGTCCAATAGTGTTTCTGCAGGCGCCTGCAGAGTTACCGCCTGAGCCGCCCACGGCTGGCGCGCACCTTGCGCCTGCTGCAGCTGCCGCGCCACATAAAACCAATGATCCTGATAGCGGATTTTTCTGCTCGATCTATGGGCATCAAAACCATGCAGTTCAAAAGGCTGCAGTTCATGCACACTATAAATAGACTGCAAATTGGCTGGCACCGCCACATCGCCTTCTATTTTTGCCAATTGCGGCAAGTTCGGATTGGCACTGCTGCCTTGCACAATCAGCGCCAAATGACGGATAAATTCCTGCAGCACACTGGAAGGTTCCCGAATTTCGCCATCATTAATGTCAAAGCCATTATAAAATAGCCATAAATTATCTTTGGCCAACAGCAGCGCATCCAAAAATGCGCCTTGGTCATCTTCTAAACGTGAACGGTCGCCTAAATGCGGTTTCAGGACATCCATCAAATCAAAGGGCAAGTGAGACTTGCGGCTTGGGAACTGACCGCTGTCCAAATTCAGCATGACAATCAGCTTATAGGGCACAGGTCGGATTTGCCCAATTTGGCTAAACGTAATCTGCCCTGAAGGTATAGCCTGATCCATTTGACTGTCAAGCGTGCTTTGAATTTCCTGCAAGACATAAGGCAGTGGCAGCTGCATGTCTTTCAGCACATCACTATGCTCTGCGGCGCTGGCATCTTCCTCTTGATAGTAAGATAAGGTCAGCATAGTGATCTGCTTACGAATCGCATCACGGACAGATTTTAGTACTGTCACGCCCTGCTTTTGATAACGCTCCAAATCACGCAGCAGCAAATGCAGCCATTCTTCCACGTTGCGCAGCTGGCCCATTTCATGCTCTACAATCCAATGCCTGCGCTCTGCAAAATCCTGATAAATTTCAATCAGGATATTAACCAGTTCAAAATCATCACGGCGCACGAAAGCATAACTCAGGGTGTCCTGCCACATCGCATGTTCAGATACTGCAATGCCCAGCGCCAGACGATATAAAGCGAACTTAAAGCTGTAGCGGTAGTCGGTATCGTTGGGCGCCAAAGTACGGCGAAAATGATCTTCGTCCAGTCCGCGTTTGAATTTAGCTTCGCTTAACAGCTCAATCATCCGCGCACTCTGATCTGCATTAATGCCATAGCGGGTTTGCGCAGCGCTTAAATTCAGCCAGTCGGCAAAATCTTCTAAAGTAAAGCGCCCTTGCGGCAGCTGAATAGGTCCCAGCACCGCCTGCCAAGCATTTTGCACATCCAGCGGCGCGACCCCTGCAATTTTGACAGGCAGATACACGCTGTCTTTACGGGCAGCATCTGCCTGCGCCTGATCATCAAAAAACTGCTCTCTGGGCGGCGGCGCAAATACACTGCGGATTAAAGGTTCTAAATCTTTTAAATTCGGGCTTAGCACCAAAATATCGCTGGGCGAGCGCGGCGCATCGGCCGTAGCTTCGGATAGCCAAAAGGTCAGCTGATCTTTCAGCACTTCCAGCTGGCGCAGCGCCGAATGGCAAACATGTATACGGATGGAATCATCCTGCTCAGCCAAAGCAAAACTGTCCGCTTCGGGTTCTGCCAAATTCAAAATGTCGTATTGCACTTTGCCCAGCAAATGATATTCATAATCCGCAGGAAACTGGTCATCCCACTGCTCGCCGTTCTCTCCTGCAGCCAAGTTCACCAGCAGCGAAAAATGGTCGCGCGCCTGCTTGCCAAATCGGGTCAGCAGCGGATGCCGCGATTCTTTTAGCTGACCATATTCCAGCGTATATTTTTCAAAGAAGGCATCTATTTGTTGGTCATCTGCCTGTGGGTGCTGATCTTTAAAACGCTGCTTGAGCTTGACGTCATACTGTTTTTTCCAGTTGGCATCGACCGTATCTGCCCAATATTCCTGCGAAGGGTTAAAATGCAAAATCAGCACATCCATGTACTGCCCCAAACGGCGCAAAAAGGCCAGCTGACTGGGCGGCAAATCCAAAACAGTAAACAGCGTGACTTGCTTGGGCAATTTGGCTAAAGCGGCACTGCGGGTTGCAGGATCATCCATAATGGCCCAGAAATCATCATCAATGCCTTGCATCAACTCAAAATCGGCATGAAATTCACGATGCCACAGCCAGCGCTGCCAATGCTCCAGCTGCTCGGCCTGATCTTTGGCAAAATCTGAAACCTGCCGCTGCTGCGCCAGCTGCTCTTTAGAATCTAGCCCTGGGAAACCTGTCTGCACACTAAAAAACTGCTGATCCAAATCTAAGGGCTGATCCTTGCCCCAGCTCTGCAGCCAATTGCTGCTGCAGTCACAGGCTTGCCCAAATGCATGCTGTTTAAAACAATGTCCACGGTATTCCATATAGTTGCTGAATAACCGCGAAACCTGCTCCGACACCCAATACAGCATGCCCTGCTTTTTCAGCTGCTGCTCTGTACCTGATCTTAAACGTGAGGCGCTGTCATAAATACGCTGAATAATACTGTGCAGCGGATGCTCCAATCCCAGCGGGTTGTCTGCCGCCTGAATATAGGGTTTGAGCACTTGGTACGTCCGCCATTTAATAATCATGCGCGGAATGTTGGCTTTACGGACTTTTTCTTTATTGTCCAGCACTGCCTGATAGGCAAACCACTGAAAGGCACGGATACGCTGATGAAATAAACGGTTGGCGCTGATCCCTTGATGTTCAGATAATTTGACGGTCAGCCACGCCTGCACAGCGGGTGACGGCACAATAAAGTGCTGCGTTTTCAAGGCTTCAAAAGGATTGGCAGATGGCTGATGTCCAGCGTGTAGCATTTCTTCCAGCAAGATTTCAACACGCTGACTCTGAATCACATGAATGGCCATCTTTTCTTTATTTCCTTGCGCTCAAACTACAAAACCACAAAGATTATTGACTATACTTCTATGCCTGTCTATGCGAATTTGACAGATAAATGCAGTTCAAAAAATACTTTGAAACAAGTATCTTAATGATCCTTTACGAAAAAAATCAGCAGAAAACTGAAGGTATGTGCAGATGAAAATAGATAATATTCCTGATTCAATCGATCTGAGTTTAAACCTAGAAGCCATCCGCGAAGAGTGCCTGGATTTAGCAAAAAAACGGGCATATTTCTCTGCGGGCGCAGCGGTCGTTCCGGTACCCTTTTTTGATGTGGTGATTGATGTCGGCATCTTATCGCAGCTGATTCCTGAAATTAATGCACGCTTCGGACTCTCTCCAGAGCAGATCAGCGTCTATGACCCAGCCACAAAACAGGTTCACTGGCAAGAACTGCGCAAACGCGGTGTAGAATTTTCTGGGCTGGTGGTTGCCCGCACCGCCGTCAAAAAATCGATTAATAATGTTGCGGCCAAATACATTACCAAGCAAGTGACGAAATTTATCCCGCTGGGCGGTCAAGCCATCGCAGCCAGCCTCGGCTATTTTGTGATGAAAAAAGTCGCCGAAGCGCATATTGAAGAGACCTACAAACTGGCTAAAAGCATTCAGCAAAAGCAGACTGCGCAAACCGTTGCCGCGCAGTAAGGGTGTTTTTCAAATAAGGCTTAGGCCGCAATATGCAGCCTAAGCCTTAAATTTATTCAGCCTTCAGCTGCTTTAAAATTGCGCGCAGCACTTCAAGGCGTGCTGTACTTTTATCATTGGTCGAAATCACATGCCACGGCGCATACGCTGTATTGGTGCGCTCCAGCATATCGGCTGCGGCATTTAAATAGTCATCCCAGCGGCCGCGGTTGCGCCAATCATCTTCTGTAATTTTAAAGCGCTTATGCGGTGTTTCTTCCCGCGCTTGAAAACGCGCTTCCTGCTCATCCTTGCTGATCGCCAGCCAAAATTTAATTACCAGCGTCTGGCTGTCATACAAATCTTTTTCAAAACGGTTGATTTCATCGTAAGCGCGCTGCCATTCCACGGCGTTAGCAAAGCCCTCAACCCGTTCAACCAGTACACGGCCATACCAGCTGCGGTCAAAAATGCTGATTTTTTCTTCGGGCAGGATTTTGCTCCAAAACCGCCACAGATACGGCCTGCGCAGTTCATATTTTTCTGGCGCCGCAATGGTATAAATTTCATATTCACGCGGATCAAGTTTTTTCACAATGCGCTTGATCGCGCCGCCTTTCCCTGCCGCATCCATCCCTTCAAAAGCAATGACGATGTTGCGTGTATCAAAGCGTAAAGCCTCCGCCACTTTTTTAGTGAGTTTTTTCAGTTCATCTTTATAGTCGCCGTTTTCTAATCCGCCCTCATTCGGATTCAGCAGCAGTTCAGGAACTTTACTCTGCTTCCAACGCCCCTTCGCTTTGCTTAGATGTGCTGGGCAATGCTGCAGCGTCTGCAAAACCAGCTGCGCAAACTGCTGATCCCTTTCCGTCTCGTCTTCGCAGTCAATAATTTCCCAGTCATCCGTAAAGCGCTGGCGCAGTTTCTGCAGACTGTCATACTGTTTTTTGCTGCGCCAGTCCAAACCGTGCAGCTTATGCCAGCGCGCTTCCCCTGGATCAATTGTATCTAAACGCTTTTGCAGCGATTTCCACGACAGGTCAAACCACACTTTAATGACATCAACATGGTTATTTTTCAGATCCTGCTCATACGCGCGCATTTGTTCGATATAAGTTTCAAACATCGTTTCATCAATAGGCTTAGACACGTGCATGGCCGTGGTCAGCAAATCGCTGTACCAGTTGCCGAACATCACCATAATCTGCCCTTCGGCTGGAATAAACCGCGCATAGGGCTGCCAAAACGTCTGCTGATGATTAAAGCTTTGCGGCGCATCCGCTTTCACCCGCAAATAGCGCGGATCAACCCATTCGCGCAGCTGCTTGACCGCTTCGCCTTTACCGGCCAGCTCAATGCCGCTGACCAGCACCAATACACTTTTAGCATTGGCCTTGTCTTTGCTATCTTTTAAAGCATATTGCGCTTCAATTAATTTCACAGAGAGCTGATCTTCATCCATCAGCTGAAAACTCGAATCCTGAATTTGATTATCCTGCGCCGCCATATTGTTCTCTATTGTTCTGCTCTTCATTGCAGTATAACCAAGCTAGCCAGCTGACTAAATCACCCGAGTCCATATTTATGCTGCATTTTTATTGTGTAAAAGCTCGGCAGACTGACTGTCTAAATTGCATTTTTATTTCAATTTGTCATAGCAGGCGCGTATAACTGCCGATAATATTTAAGCAACTCTGAAATTATTGAGACACCTAATGTCGAAACTTGCAGTTTTAGATGATCTGTTAGATCTGTATTACCAGCTGAACTATCATAAAAATCCAGAAATTTTTCAGCGCCTGCAAGATGTACAAGCATGGCAAAAACAGCGCATGCAGCGCACCCATGCCAAACAGTTTGCCGAAAAGCACAATGTGCTGATGGCGGAATATTTCTTAAACCGCCTGTATGGCGGGCCAGACTTTGATGCGCTGGCGCAGCAGATTGCTCGCTTAAGCAAATATGCGCACAAAGCGGAAAAACTGATTCCAGACAATGCCATTAAAACCGGCACTGCTGGCGTCGAACTGGCAATTTTAGCCGTTCAGCTGGATGAGCAGGTCGCCATGCAGCTGCTGCAGGATTATCATCCCTATGAAAAGCTGACAGATGAGATGATGCGCCTGACCTACCTTAAGCTGGATCAGGGCTCAAACCGCCTGAAACAGCTGGATTTACTGGATCTGCTCGGAAAAAGCCTCGATAAATATATGCGCTCATTTGTGGTGTATGCAGCCTTCAAAATGTGTAAAGGCGCCGCGGCCAAATACAATTTTGAGGTCATGTATGAATTTATGCAGGACGGTTTTTTAGCGATGAAACCCTTAAAGTCAGCAGAGAAATTTGTCAAAGATTTTACTGCCGTTGAACGCCAGATTATTGATAAAGTGCATGCAGGCGAACCGCAGCCCTTTGCCTGAAGCATGGCCGCGCCCTACAGCGCGCTTCTGCTCAAATCCATCCAGGTTTTGAGGAATTCTGTATATTATTCATAACAATTTGCATGATGATTGCTGTATAACATCAAAGAATCTGTCATCATGCATGCAATACAGCATTCACCCTATTTTTCTGTTAGGAGCGACCCTATGTCTAATGAAAATCAAACGCCAGCCAACGTTACAGAGCCGGCTCAAAACAAAGACACAGCGAGTCCTTTCTTAACCGAACCCCTTCCGCAAGGCGCACCGCAAGGCCAGCAGCAGTCATTAGAACAGCGCTTGACCGATACGCCAGTGACGGGTTCTGTACCCAAATACAATCTGCCTCGCGGCGCCAATACCGGCAATGTGGGCGCAACTACGCACTTCGGCTATCAAACGGTCAGCAGTGAAGATAAGGCGCAAAAAGTGGCAGAAGTATTCCACTCTGTTGCCAGCAAATACGACATCATGAATGACTTGATGTCTTTCGGCATCCACCGCCTCTGGAAGCGATTTGCCATCAACATGTCAGGTGTGCGCCGCGGCCAGCATGTGCTGGATATTGCTGGCGGTACAGGCGACTTAGCCAAAGTTTTCAGCCGTGAAGTGGGCCCAACAGGCCATGTGGTCTTGTCAGATATTAACGAGTCGATGCTCAACGTTGGCCGTGACCGCCTCATTGACGCGGGCTGCACCAATGTCGATTTTGTTTTGGCCAATGCTGAAACCTTAGAACCTTTTGCCGACAACAGCTTTGACCTTTTGACCATTTCATTTGGTCTGCGTAACGTGACAGACAAAGATGCCGCGCTTGCAGCCATGTACCGCGTACTGAAGCCAGGCGGCCGCCTATTGGTTTTAGAGTTCTCTAAACCAGTATTTGAGCCATTCTCAAAACTTTATGATTTGTACTCATTCACCGCTTTACCAATCATGGGCAAAATCATTGCCAACGACTCAGAAAGCTATAAATATTTAGCTGAATCGATCCGCATGCACCCAGACCAGCGCACGCTGAAAGGCATGATGGAAAATGCAGGCTTCCAAAACTGCGACTACCACAACCTCACGGGCGGCATTGTAGCGGTGCATCGCGGCTTTAAACTTTAATCGGTTCAGGTCAAAATTATGTGGTCAATTCTTGCACTGGGTGCAGCTGAACGATTAATTCATCATGTGATTGATTTGGATGCCATCACCCGCATCCAGCTCAATCAGCTGCAAGGCAAAATGCTGCGGGTCGTCATTGATGCACCGCAGCTGTCTGTAGATGTCTTCTTCGATGACGCCAAAGTCCGCTTAGAGCCTACAGTCACAGGTCATAGCGAAAAGCCTTCCATCTTTGAACAGCGCCCTTTTGATTCTGAACATGCCGCAGCAGAAGCGACAGCAACTCTGCATGTTAAAAATACCATCGAGCTGCTGAAACTACTGCTGTCCGATGATATTGGCAATATTCCAGTACAAGGCGACTATCACCTGCTGCAGGATATTCAGCGCATTATTGCTCAAGCTGAACCCGATTTAGCAGCGCATTTATCGCCGTGGATAGGCCCTGCGCTGGCGCATGAACTCGGCAAAATTCAGCTGGCGCCGGAACATCTTAAGCGCAGCCTGCAAAGCCATTTATTCTTTGCCGAAGATGCCTTAAAAGAAGACACCGGACTGCTGGCGCCGCGCTGGCAAATGGATGACTTAAATCAAGACACCCGCCTGCTTAATCAAAATTTAGACCGCGCAGAAGCCAAAATTCAGCAGCTGCAGGCTAAAATTGATGCTCTACACGATACAACTCAAAACTAGGTATTTGCTCATATGATTCCGCACATTACACGTTTACTCGACCTTTGGCGCATTGCCGCGCACTATAGACTCGACACGTTGTTTCCTGCGGAAGAGCTGCCAGAAAAAGCGCGCCATGTGCTGAGTTTGATCCGCATGCACCCTGCTGCATGGTCCAGCCGTGAGCGTAAAAACCCGCTGAAATTAAAGCAGGCGCTGGAAGACATGGGGCCGCTGGCGATTAAACTCGGACAGTTGCTGTCGACCCGCCGTGATTTAATTCCGCCTGAAGTGCTGCAGCAGCTGGTGCTATTGCAGGACCGCGTGAAGCCATTTGGTTCTGATGTTGCCAAAATGCGCATTCAGGAGTCATTAAAAGCTGATATCAACACACTCTTCGCGCGTTTTGACGAACAGCCATTAGCAGCGGCATCCATTGCCCAAGTGCATACGGCTGCACTGCACGATGGCCGTGAAGTGGTGGTCAAAGTGACCCGTCCAGATATCCGCAGCCAAATTCTGCAAGATTTTGAAATTTTAGAATGGCTGGGCAACTATTTAGAAAAGCGCCTTGAAGCTGCCCGCGCACTGCACCTTTCTGAAATTATTCAAGACTACCGCCAAATCATTCTCAAAGAATTAGATTTGACACTTGAAGCAGACAATACACGCCGCATGCGCCATTATTTTACTGGCTCAAGCATGATGTATGTGCCCGAAGTCTATATGGACAGCAAAGATGTGATGGTGGCGGAGCGCATCACAGGTGTACCGATTTCTGACATTGCTACTTTTGACCGCTTGGGCATGGACCGTAAAGACTTATCAGAAAAAGGTTTAACCATTTTCTTTACGCAAGTCTTCCGCGACAATTTTTTCCATGCCGATATGCATCCCGGCAATGTCTTTGTAGAAACCATTAATCCTGCTAATCCACGCTTTATTGCACTGGACTGCGCGATTATGGGCGAGCTGTCCAAACATGACCAAATGACCGTAGCGCGCATGCTGCTGTCGGTCATGAACAGCGACTTTATGCAGCTGATTCAGATTGTGCATCAAGCGGGCTGGATTCCACCAGGTACAGATCAAGATGCTTTGGCACGTGAAATGCGCCGAACGGTTGGCCCGATGGTTTCCAAGCCCATGCATGAGCTGGACTTTGCCGGCATTCTGATTGAAGTCATGGATATTGCCCGCCGTTTTCATTTGGAAATTCCGCCGCAGCTAATGCTGCTGCTGAAAACTTTGGTGCATGTCGAAGGCCTTGGCACAGACCTGTATCCTGAGCTGGACATTTGGAGCTTGGCGAAACCAATTCTGACGGATTGGATTAAAGCGCAAATGAATCCGCAGAAAAATCTCAAAGAATTAGGTCAAAAAATTCCTGATTTACTGCTCGGTGCGCAGGACTTTCCAACTATGCTGATTGATAGCTTGAATGGGTTGAAAAATCAATCTGCATGGCATGCCAAACAGCTGAATGAGCTGCAAAGCATGCGCCTGCAAATGGAACACCAGCAAAAACGCAGCTGGATCTTCGGCAGCATGATGGCAATTTTCTTATCCATTGCCGTTATTGCGCCTTGGTATGTATCAATTGTATTGATTATATTTTCCAGCCTGCTGGCGCTCTGGCGTATAACGAAATAACCTTCCCCGAATATCATGCATGTTTAAAAACCCCGAATAGGGGTTTTTTGTTTGCTTTAAAAATCACATCACCATTCATCAAACATATTAAAACAACTTTCGTTTAATTAAACAAAAAACAACAATCGCACACCAATTAATGCTTTAAAATAAATATTTATTTAATTTACATTTAACACTAAAATCACATTACATTAAAAATTAATATCCCTATTTTAAGGGATATTAATAATTTTATTAGAAATAATAATTAAAATACTTTTCAATAATTATTAAAATATATTAAAATTTCATAAAAAACATACACATTATTCCAGATATTGATATTTTTTTACCTTCTGGTACAAGATGTTTATTATTTAAACTAATTATTTTAAAATAAATCAAAAATATTAAATGAAAAATAAAGCTTAATTCTTTTTAAATATTTAATTTGCTATAAGAGATAAAAAATCGCTATTATTTTTCCTGGGGAAATTAATGTTATTCAATACAACTGCAAAACAAACACTGCTGGTCACTTCAATTGTTGCATTACTTACAGCATGCGGAGGAGGAGGCGGTAATTCTGGCTCTTCGACTACTACACCTTTTGCGCCTAAAACTGTTTCTGGCGCAGCGGTTGACTTTTATTTGGCCAATGCAGATGTTCAATTGGATGACTGTAAAGATTCTTCAGGCAATGTTATCAGCTTCAAAACGGACACTGCCGGAAAATTTAATTTCCAAACCACGGCCAACTGCACCAGTTCAGCAATGACCATTACTGGCGGTACAGACATTGTCACCAACTTGCCATTTACAGGCACATTAAAGCTGAAGAAAACTGATTTGCAAAACCTCAGCAGCGGCAGCGTAGCAGTCACTCCATTGACATCTTTGCAATATTACTTTGAAAAATCAGGCAATTCAGCAGGCTTAAGCACAGTACTGGCGAATCTTGGCCTGAATATTTCTGGTGACCTGTCACAGTATGATCCAATTCAAAGCGGAACTGCGCATGACATGGCCGTCATCTTTGTCTTACAGCAGCTGATCACACAAATTGAAGACAATCTGCAAGCAATCAGCAAAGACGACGGTTCAAATGCACTGACACAAGAACAAGCAACAGCCATTGCATTTAATGCATTGATCAGCCATGCCAGCACACAGCCGCTTTTCAGCAGCACATCTGCCCAAATCGATACCGCTGCGCTTGCTAATATTGTGAATAATGCTGTTACAACTGCCGCTGCGACAATTAATGATCCTAACGTGGCCATCGATTCATCTTTGGCTTCTCAAGTCACGTCAAGCATTGAAAATGTATCAACGGCAATTACTGCCCTTGTGGCGAATGGCGGCAGTGCAGCACACCTGCAAGAAGCTTTATCAAATTCACCGGCTGCACTTGAAGAAATTAGCAATAATTTAAAAGCCCCGCTATATGACACTTTTAATCTTGCAGGCTACAGCGTTGCAGAAGTGCAAAGCTCCTCAAGCACTGCACCATTAGGCCTTGAACTCAGCAATATTGATCAGGCTTTATCTCTGCGTTTTAAATTAATAAATGGCAAATCAGATCTAAGAGATACATTTAAAGTAGCATTTAAAGTGACGGGTTCTCGCGGTTCAAAACAAGAAACTTTTGACGTTCTCGTCAACAACATTCAAGTTCATTTTGGTGATACTGGCGAAATTCTGGATGCAACAATTCCTGCAGGAACAGTGATTAAATTTGCAACCACGCTGAGCGGCGTACAAAGCTCATCGTTCACAACAACAAGTGATATTGACATCCAATCTGCAGGTGAAATTTCTTTGCTGGATTTAATTCAAAGCAATCCTGCTTTTGAAACCTTCTATAGCCAATACGAAAACGCGCTATCAGTAGGTGATCTAGTTCAAATCACCAGCTATGTGTCACCTACAACCTATACGCTTGCACCATCTTTTGGACTAGATACAGCAACCGTGAGTATTGGCGGCAGCAGTTTTAAAGGTAATGCGCTGACCGGCTATTTCAAATTGAATTAATACATTCATAAACAAAGCCAGTGCCCGCACTGGCTTTTTTCATGTCAATTCATTGAAGCAGTGATATTTATTTATGAACCACCGTGCTCTTATTTTGGGAATTGGCATCTGCAGCGCCAGTTCAATTTATGCCGCTCCCGAAGATCTTTTCTTGCAAGCCAAATCATTTTCAAACTCCCCCCCTGCCAGCATTTCCATTGGAATTGATGCGGTAAACGAGACCATTGATGTATTCGATCTCCGCGCAAAAGAAGGCGTATCTTCTGGTGCGGGTGACTACTTGGGCGGGCATATCAGCGCAGCATACCAGTTCGCACCACAATGGACGCTGCAAGGCGCTTATTGGTACCGTGAGATTGACTACACTCAGGACACCAATGCTATTCATAGCCCTTTGCTGGGCGTGCGCTATTTTCCCGATTTAAACTTAGACGCTAAAGATGCGCTGTTTTTCCGCTTAAGCATTTGGGGCAATCGTGCAGATGAGCTGCGAAAATCCACAGCAACACTCGTAAATAAACGCCGCCTAGAACAAGTAACGGTCAATAAACCCCAAGATTGGCAACTTCAGTTTGATGCTGTTTTTTCACGCCAGTTAGATCATATGAATATACTCAATGCCTTCGCCAGCGTAGGCTATAGTCAAGTCAAAGTTGATCAGCTCAAGATTCAAGCGACTGCCAACGGCTGCTTAATGGATATTTCCATCCATTCAAATAATCAGTTTGATGGTCAATTGAGTAAGCCTTGCACTTCTGGCAATCTGTTGCTGACAGAGTTAACAGTCACAGGCAATGCCAGCGAGTACGGCATCGATATGCAAAAAGATCTGAACTATGACGCCTATTTTGCAAGCATTGGCGGGTCTTGGAACTGGCGTTATAAACAGTTTGAAAGTCAGCTTGCCTATCAATATCAGCACTTATGGCGCAATGATATTGATGACCGCATCAGCAGTTTTGGCAACGCCGCGATTGAAGACAACCATAGCCTTGGTCTTAAATTCAGCTACGACTTTCATCCTCAAGTCCGTGGATTTTTACAAGGTGAAATTTATCAAAATAATTTTGTCGGGACTATCCCTTTTATCTACAACGGCGTGACAGCATCACGGCTAGACAAGCGCTATGGATTAGCCTCAATAGGAGTGACTTTCCATAACTTTTAGCGGCAGTTAAAAATACATTCAAATGACTCAGCAGTCACGGACTGAGTCATCTCGCCATTGCTGTCCTGACGTTCTCTTTTAAAATTTATGCACAAGTGTATAGCGGCGAAGAAACATGATCCAAATTCTGCAAAAGCGGCCTCCCACCCTTAGCCTCCGCGCTGGCGCCATCGCTCAGCAGCTGATTTCAAAAGAAGGTTTACAGGCCAGCCAAGTCGATATGATCCCGGGCGCGGCCGGCGGTCCAAAAGGCATTGGGCTGACAGGATTGGATTTGGCAATATTCGGTAAATTTCTGCCTCAAGCCAAGCAGCGCCGCTTCTTAATTGGTTCTTCTGTTGGCGCATGGCGCTTTGCAGGCATTGTCGCGCAAGGTGAAAATATTGGCCCTGCACAATTGGCAGACCTTTACATTAATCTGCCTTTTCATCAAAAAATGAAAATTGCCGAGATTGAAAAAATTTCCAGAGATATGCTCTCTGGCATTTTGGGCAATCAATCACAAAAATTAGTTGAACACCCTGATTATCACTTAACGATCATCGCGGCGAAAGCGGAGCACCTCTTCCAAAGCGATCAGCGCTTAGCATTATACAGTTCGCTATTAGGCATAATCGGCAGCAATGCGCTGTCCCGCAATCATTTGAATAAGTTTATGCAGCGGGTGATTTGCCAGCCCGAACATTTCCCGCAATTTAAAGTTCAAGAAGATGCCTTTAAAACCCATTATCTGAATTTTAATCAAGATAATGTGGCGGATTGGCTGATGGCTTCAGGCTCGATTCCGGGCGTCACGCCTGCCGTCAAAAATATTTCAAATGCACCGCAAGGCGCCTACCGTGACGGCGGCTTAATCGACTATCACATTGACTTACCCTTTGAAAGCCAAGGAATTGTTTTATACCCCCATTTTAGCGACAGCATTATTCCTGGATGGTTTGACAAAATGTTTAAATCACGAACAGCCAATCCTGAAAATCAAGCGCGCACGCTATTGATTTCGCCCTCTCAGGACTATTTAAATACTTTGCCTTTAGGCCGTTTACCAGACCGTAAAGACTTTATTTTGAAAGGATTAGATACACAGCAGCGCATTAAAATGTGGAAGCAGTCCGTCGATGAAAGCCAGCGTTTGGGTGATGAATTTTTGGAGATGGTGCAAAAGCAGAATTTTCCGCAATTTATGCAGCCTATGTAAGGATTAATGCAGCAGGCGCAATTGGCTTGTATAATCGAACCACTTTTGAATATTTAAGATACTTATGCGGATTTTTCTCCTGATTTTGCAGTTTGCCTGCGTCGCTTTTGCGCTGTTCCTTTGCTATCAGCTGGGTATGACGCTTAGTACACCGCATTATGACTTAATGGAAGTTGTCGCAGATGTCGGCACCATTTTAATCTGCATCGATTTATCCACGTTCTTATTCAGCAGTAAAAAGCAGCAAGGCATGAGTTTGGAAGATTATGCGAAACAGCTGGAACAGCCTCCGAATAAGCTGGTTTATGTGACCCGAAAATTGGGTCATTTGGGCATTATGCTGATTTTAGTCAGCTGGATTGTGCCAATGATTCATTCATAAACCTAGACAATAAAAAACCTCCCAATCGGGAGGTTTTTTATTAGAACTTAAAGATTACTTCGAACCTTTAATCCCTGCTTGCAATAATAACGCACCTAAACCGCCAATTTTTTGCTCTTGCGGTTTAGCAGACTGCGGTTTTTTACCTTGTGGACGCTCACTCTGAGGACGCTCACCACGCGCTTGTTGCGGACGTTTTCCGTGAGGCTTGCGTTCACCGCGCTGCTCATTGCTGTGCTCACGGCGCGGCTGACGCGGCGCTTTAGCTGGCGCTTCTGAACCTTCAGGACGCATCGACAAATTCACACGGTTGCGTTCAGCATCCACAGTCAGTACACGTACTTGCACAATTTGACCCGGTTTCACCACTTTATGCGGATCAGACACAAACTCATTGGCCAACTCAGAAATATGCACTAAGCCATCCTGATGTACACCTACGTCGACAAATGCGCCGAAATTAGTGACATTGGTAATCACGCCTTCCAGCTGCATGCCTTCAGTCAATTGAGATACGTCTGTAATGTCTTCACGGAACTTCGCTGTGCGGAATTCTGGACGCGGGTCACGGCCTGGTTTTTCCAGCTCAGATAATACGTCCTGAATGGTTGGCAAACCAAATTTTTCATCAGCAAAAGCTGATGCATCCACTTGGCGGATAATTTCGCTGTTGCCAATAATGTCTTTGACTGTTGTTGCTTTCGCTTCAACAATTTTATTGACCAAACCATACGATTCAGGATGCACTGCAGAAGCATCCAATGGCTCAGAACCGTCTTGAATGCGCAGGAAGCCTGCTGCCTGTTCAAAAGTACGTTCGCCCAAACGCGGCACATTTTTCAACGCTTGACGGTTGTCAAAACGGCCATTTTCTTTACGGAAATCGACAATTTGCTGCGCGATTGATTTATTCAAGCCTGCAATGTAGCCCAAAATAGCTGCTGATGCTGTATTTACATCAACTCCGACTGAGTTCACACAGTCTTCAACCACAGCTTCAAGTGTCTGTGCCAAGCCCGTCTGGTTCACATCGTGCTGATATTGACCCACACCAATCGATTTCGGATCAATCTTCACAAGTTCCGCAAGTGGGTCTTGTAAACGGCGTGCAATCGATACTGCACCACGAATTGAAACGTCAAGCTCAGGCAACTCTTGAGATGCCAATTCAGATGCTGAGTACACCGATGCCCCTGCTTCAGAAACAGACACACGTGTTAAATTCAAATCCGTATTTGCAGCCATCATTTCAGCCACAAGCGCTTCAGTTTCACGGCTGGCAGTGCCATTACCCACTGCAATTAAATCAACATTGAATTCACGGCAAAGACGATTCAACTCAGCAATTGAACCTGCTTTATCATCTTTAGGTGCAAATGGGTAAATCGTGCTGTGAGCCAGCACATCACCTGATGCGTTTACCACTGCCAATTTCACACCCGTACGAATCCCTGGATCCATACCTAAAGTGGTGCGTGCGCCCGCTGGTGCAGAAAGCAATAAATGACGTAAGTTTTCCGCAAATACATTCATTGCTTCAGTTTCAGCAGCCAAACGTTTTTCAGTCAGCAACGAATGTTCAATGCTTGGGCGAACTTTGCCGAGCCAGAACAATTTTGCTGTTTGCTTTAAGAAATCTTGACGTGCTTGCGGCTGAACCGTTTCCAGATCATATTCAGTTTCAATACGTGTAATTGGTGCTGTATCTTCACCATCCACTTTTAAACCTAATACGTTTTCTTGACGGCCGCGCAGCATCGCCAATAGGCGGTGTGAAGGCACTTTGTTCAGATTTTCAGAAAAATCGAAGTAATCACGGAATTTTTTGCCGACTTCTTTTTTCTCATCTGACGCTACTAAGCTTTTCAGCACAGCAGTTTTAGCAAATGCTGATTTTAAATCCGCTGTCAGCGCGATATTTTGCGCCCAGCCATCAATTAAGATGTGCTGAATAGCATCCAGCTGGCTTTCTGCATCTGGATAGTCTTCATGGCTAAAGCCCGCTAAAGCTTCTGTTGGATCGACTGCTTCCGCAAAGATTTTTTCTGCAATTGCGCCAAGACCGGCTTCTTTTGCTTTAAATGATTTGCTGGTGCGTTTTGGACGGTAAGGCGCGTAGATTTCTTCTAATGCATTTTTTGTTTCCGCACCGTTCACGCGCGCCAGCAGATCGTCTGATAATTTATCTTGTTCTTTCAGTGACTCAATGACTTTTTCACGGCGCTCATATAAATCACGTAAGTATGACAAGCGCGTGTCAAGCTGGCGCAACTGCGTATCGTCTAAGCCTTGAGTTACTTCTTTACGGTAACGCGCAATAAATGGAACGCTGGCACCTTCATCAATTAATTTAATGGCAGCTTCAACTTGATTTGGACGTACGGCAATTTCTTTTGCCAACTGCTGAACTAAGTCAGTCATCGTATGTGATCCCACAAGGATAAGTTCTAAAAGCCATGATTATAAAGACCAAGACCATAAAATCCACAATTGTTTTTATAAATTTACAGGCGGTTTTTATTGCCAATTCACTGCAAATTCACATTTTTGCCTTAAAGTTTTACGGAAACATGAATTTAGCGCTGCAAACACACGCAAAATACACGCCAAACCCTGTATACATTTGGTATCTATGTCTTGATTTTATCTGCAATATTTGTTGCTTTAGAGCATAGTCAACAGATACAAATGAATCGTATACTCAAGTGTATTAACTTTTGTTACGACGACAATAAAGAATAAGGAGCACATCATGAGTTTAGTGGTACCTGCTGAAAAGACTGATGCCGTACACACCGACACCGACCGTGTAGAACGCATTCTTGTGGTGGATGATGATGTGCGTCTGCGTACGCTCTTGCAGCGTTTTCTAGAAGATAAAGGCTTTGTGGTCAAAACAGCGCATGATGCGACTCAAATGGACCGCCTGCTGCAGCGTGAACTGTTCTCGCTGATCGTGCTGGATTTTATGCTGCCAGTCGAAGACGGCTTAAGTATTTGCCGCCGCTTGCGCCAATCCAACATCGATACGCCGATTATCATGCTGACTGCCCGCGGAAGCGACTCAGACCGAATTGCGGGCCTTGAAGCCGGCGCAGATGATTATCTGCCAAAACCATTTAACCCAAATGAGTTGCTGGCACGTATTCGTGCAGTACTGCGCCGCCAAGTCCGTGAAGTGCCTGGAGCGCCTAGCCAGCAAATGGAAGTGGTGTCTTTTGGCCCATGGTCATTGGACTTATCTACCCGCACCCTGACCCGTGAAGGCCAAGTAGTTACCTTAACCACAGGCGAATTTGCCGTATTGAAGGCGCTGGTGCAGCACCCGCGTGAACCTTTAACCCGCGACAAGCTGATGAATTTAGCCCGCGGCCGTGAATGGGGCGCCATGGAGCGTTCAATCGATGTTCAGGTGTCTCGCCTGCGCCGCCTAGTGGAAGAAAACCCTGCGCGCGCACGCTACATTCAAACTGTATGGGGCGTAGGCTATGTCTTTGTTCCAGATGGTGCGGAGTAAGCCACAACTAAATGGTACATTGAAGTTCATTCACTTCATCTAATGTCCGGACACACCATTCGCTGCTGTTGGAGCTACTTGCTTTTGAATTTATAAATAAAAGTGCAAGTAGCTCAGCGAATGGCAAAAGTTACTTGCGTAACAGTGTTACTCATTTTTTAAAAAGTAACATAACGAACTCCTCCCAATGAATGTTCAAGCAGTAAGATTCCATCACAAAGAATAAAAAACTGCATTTTCAGAAAATTTGCTTTTTAAAGGATTTCTGCGTGAAACTTGAACCCACCAACCCGCAAGAATTTACAGACTACGAAGCTTACCAAGAAAAAAAACGCACACCTTGGGAACGCTTTCTCGACAAAATCAAACCTCGTTCCGCCGCTATGCGCACCACGGTTTTGGTGCTTTTTATTGTGTTTTTCAGCCTGTTTATGTCGCTGTGGTTTTTTTGGCGCACACTCTATTTGCCTGAAATCCAGCAGCATGCGCGCTATTTGGCTGTCGAGCTGGAGATCATTAACAATCCTGACCTGCGCATTTTCCACAACAATGCTGAAGTCGATGTCGATACCTGGATGAAAAACCGTGTAGGTATTGAATACATTACCAATCCGAAAGAATTTCCCAACGTCAAAGACAAAGTCATTGCAGAATTTTTTACCAATCAAATTGAAAAAAAACTGGCCAATGAAATGCGCATTGACAATGCTACCGTCTATTTCCAATTTAAGCCCGACCCGCGCATTTGGATTCAAACTCCAGAAATGAACGGCAACTGGGTGCGTGAACCGTTAAAAACCTATGCCAACTACAGTGCTGAACTTATTTTTGGATGGCTGCTGGGCGTTCCCCTTATTGCCGCAATCATTATTTTAACGCTGGTGCGCCAGCTGAACCGCCCCCTAGCGCGCTTGCAGCATGCCGCCAACAGCTACAGCAAAACTGGCACGGCCCCCTATTTGGAAACCAATCACGGGCCGCAGGAAATCCGTGAAGTGAACCAAGCCTTCAATCATATGATTTACACGCTGGATCAAACTGAACGAGACCGCCGCATTATGCTGGCAGGTATTTCGCATGATTTGCGCACCCCGTTGACCCGCATCCGGCTCAGTGCGGAAATGATGCCGGATGATGATTTTCTGAAAGAAGGCCTCATTTACGATGTAGAAGATATGGATGCCATCCTAGATCAATTTATTTCCTTCATGCGTGACGGCTCTGATGAAGTGCCGCAAGATACGGACATCAATATGCTGCTTCAGGAATTGATTATTCAATTCAAGCCATTAGACATCCGTTTTGAAGCGCAGGAACTGCCGATTATTCAAGCCCGCAGCCTGTCTCTCAAGCGTTTGATTGGCAACCTCATCAATAACTCCAAACGGTATGGCGCAGAGCCGATTGAACTTTCCGCGCATGTCGAAGCAGAAAAACTGATGATCAGCGTGGCAGACCATGGTGAAGGTATTCCTAATGATCAGATTGCAGATCTGATGCAGCCGTTTGTGCGCGGCAATGATGCCCGCACTGTGCAAGGCAGCGGCTTAGGCCTCGCTATTGTGAAACGGATTGTCGATATTCATGAAGGTGAACTGTTAATTCATAACCGCCCGCAAGGCGGCTTAGAAGCCATCATTTCCCTCCCTCTCGCAAAAAATGAAATTGACGAAGTTTTAAACAGCAGCCCATTGGGAAAAATCAAGCAAACTTTCAGTGAACGCTTTTAGCAAGTGTTCACTTTTTAGACAAACAGTTTCGTTCAAGGATTAAACAGCCTTAGTTTTTGTTTTTTAAAACAATATCTTAAAAACCATAAAAATATCTTATACCCGCATTTTTGCAAAAAATTAGACCTTAGCCTAACAGGTATGCAAAATGGCTTTTTGATCGGTACAATCCGTATCAGTTTTGAGATTTCCCAGAGAGTAAAACATGTCTTTAGATCGCATTCGTTTAGCATCACTTCACGATAAAGTCATCAGCGCTGAACAAGCTGCTGCATTTATCAAAGATGGCATGACGGTAGGTATGAGCGGATTCACGCGCGCAGGCGAGGCCAAAGCGGTTCCTCTTGCATTAGTGAAACAAGCGAAAGAAAACCCATTGAAAATCACGTTGATCACGGGTGCGTCTTTAGGTAATGACCTCGACAAGCAATTGACTGAAGCTGGCGTTCTTGCACGCCGTCTGCCTTTCCAAGTAGACAACACTTTGCGTAAAGCCATCAACAAAGGCGAAGTGATGTTCATCGATCAGCACTTATCTGAAACTGTTGAACAAATGCGCAACCTGCAGCTGAAAAAGCCAGACGTTGCAGTGATTGAAGCTGTTGCAATTACAGAAGACGGCGGCATCATCCCGACTACTTCTGTCGGCAACTCTGCAAGCTTTGCTATTTTTGCAAAAGAAGTGATTGTAGAAATCAACACCAACTTAAGCCCTGCTTTTGAAGGCCTGCACGATATCTACATCCCGTCTTACCGCCCGACTCGCCAGCCAATTCCATTGACTCAAGTGGATGAGCGCATTGGCACAAGCGCAATCAATATCGATCCGTCTAAAATTGTCGGCATCGTTTTCAACAGCGAATACCACGATTCTCCATCTACAGTGACTGAACCTGATGACGAGACTCAAGGCATTGCTAACCATCTGATCGCTTTCTTTGAAAAAGAAGTTGAAGAAGGCCGCCTGCCAAAAGACCTTGGCCCGCTGCAAGCAGGTATCGGTTCAATTGCAAACGCTGTATTGACTGGCTTGAAAGAATCAAACTTTGAAGATCTTGTAATGTACTCAGAAGTGCTTCAAGACTGCACATTTGAATTGATTGATGCAGGCAAAATGAAATTTGCTTCAGGTTCTTCAATTACGCTTTCTGCTAAATACGGCGAAAAAGTATTTAACAACCTTGAACAGTACAAAGACAAATTGGTTCTTCGTCCGCAAGAAATTTCGAACCACCCTGAATTGGTTCGCCGCTTAGGCATTATCGGCATCAATACTGCGCTTGAGTTCGACATTTACGGCAACGTAAACTCAACTCACGTTTGCGGTACAAAAATGATGAACGGTATTGGCGGTTCAGGTGACTTCGCGCGTAATGCTCACCTTGCAATCTTCGTGACTAAATCAATTGCGAAAGGCGGCGACATTTCTTCTGTTGTGCCATTTGCATCGCATATTGACCACGCAGAGCATGACGTCGATATCCTTGTAACAGAACAGGGCTTAGCTGACCTGCGCGGTTTAGCGCCACGCGAACGCGCCCGCGCTGTCATCGACAACTGTGCTCACCCTATGTACCGTGATGCATTGAACGATTACTTTGACCGTGCATGCGAAAAAGGCGGTCAAACGCCGCACGTTCTTCGTGAAGCACTGTCTTGGCACATCAACTTCGAAGAAACTGGCCACATGCTAGCTGAACAAAAAGAAGCGAAATCTGCTTAATTGACAGTAAAATCAAAACGCTCTTCGGAGCGTTTTTTTATGACCATTATTTTTAAATCGGGTTGATCAAATGTGAAAAACACGGCTCATCCAAATTGATCAAAATAAATTCTAAAACAAAAACGGTGTTGATGAGCCGACCTGATCTCAAACCTGACTTCAGATGATGTGATTGCACTTTTGAACGGTATGCTCTGCCACATCCATGAAATAATCTTGAGATTGATATTTTTCTAAAACGGGTATACCGAGATCGATTATTTTTATACGCGTTGAAGAAGTTAAGACGATGTGTTTAGGTAAATTCTTGATTACAGATTGAAGGCCTGACGGATCATCTTTCACTGTTTTAAACGTCATTAAAAATTTCAACTTGCAGAGTTGTAGACAAAAAATGGATTGCATTGCTTGGCTTTAAATTTTAGGATTTGCCCCCATAAACTTTGCAGAAGATAGAAAAGAGATTTCCCATGCGTGTAGATATCTGGTCAGACGTGGTTTGCCCATTTTGTTATATTGCGAAAAAACGCCTTGAAGCTGCAGCAGAAGAATCAGGTGTAGAACTTGAGGTATTTTGGCACAGCTATCAACTTGATGCAGATGCACCTGCCCGCTTAGAAATTTCCAACACTGAACGCTTAGCTCAAAAATATGGGCGCAGCATTGACGAAGTTGAAGAAATGCAGCGCAATATTGCAGAAATGGCAAAAGCTGAAGGCATTGAATTTAATTGGCAAAAAGCCAATTCAGGCAATACATTGAACGCACACCGCTTAATTCACCTTGCACAAAGCAAAGGCTTAGGCAGTGAAGCCGAAGAAGCTTTCTTCTATAGCTATATGACGCAAGGTTTGCCGATTGGTGAGCGTGAGACTTTAGAAGACGTTGCATCCCGTATTGGCTTAAACCCAGTTGAAGTGGATGACCTGCTTGACTCAGATGAATTTGCCGATTTTGTTAAATATGATGAAGAAGTGGCACGTGATCAACTCAAAGTGACAGGTGTACCCTTCTTTGTTTTTGAACAGCGTATTGCATTGGCAGGCGCTCAGCCTAAAGATGTGTTCAAACAGGTGATGGATAAAGCAGCTGAACTTCCTGAGCTTGCGCCAACCCCTGTATGCAAAGATGAAAGTTGCGAAACACCAGAAAAATAAATTTCACGTGCAAAAAAAATCCCCAAACTGGGGATTTTTTTATGTGAAATTTTAATGATTCTGCCTTAGTCCACCAGAAAACTGATTTTTAAATTGACCCGGTATTCTGAAATTTTATTGTCTTTCACAATGACTTTTTGTTCATTGATCCACGCGCCTTGAACATTTTTAACAGTTTCAGTCACTTTAGCAATACCTGTCTGAATTGCATCCTCAAAACTTTTACTGCTGCTCGAATTTACTTCTACAATTTTTGCAATTGCCATGGATATGCTTCCTCAGTTTTTTGTTTTTGAGCATCTATATTAGTATAAAAAACAGACAATAATAGTGATATTAAAACATGCACAGCAAAAACTTACACAAGAGAACAGTTAAGATTATCTTAATATTATACTTTTTAATAAATGAATAATTTTTTCCCTAAATTAACAGCGATGCAATTCAAGATCTGCAGCAAGAAACCAAGCCTGCGTCAAATTTATAGATAAAAATGACTGCTTCTTTTCAGTTTGAAATGATGAAAAGCTTCACTTTCTCAAAAAAAAGTTCAGGAAATTGCGTTAAAAATTATATTTTAAGCACTGTGCTTGGCGTTGAGCGCTTAAGGATTGTGTAATTTTCTGCAATACAGCCAACGCTTTTTATTTTAACCAACATTCAAGATGCAGAGTCCTGCTTATCAAAAACAGCCTCATTTCAGTATTTCTTAAAACATCACACCAGAGAGAGAAAATCCTATACAAGCACATTGAAATGCTAGAATAATTACTCTAAATTATTGTTTTACATATGTAAAAATACTAAAAAAACGATATTCTTGCCGAAACGATCATTTTATAAAATAGCCTGTTTGCTATTATTTTATTCATTCTCGATAGAACTTTTATCTATCCATCTCCCGCACTTTATGGGTTTAATACCCTCTGGAAAAGCATTATGAATCTGTTTAAATCTGCAATTGCTGTTTCACTTTTTGCTATTTCTGCAACTGCCTCAGCCCAAATTGTCTACACGCTCGACTTTCCAGTAAAAAAAGCTGCGGCGGAGCAAATGGCCAACACTAATTCATCTGCGCCAACTTCAGAAGCTGCAGCACAAGATAAAGCGCAATCAGAAAAAGCGGCTTAAACTCTTTTTCTTCGTACATAAAATGGCAGTTCAATTTTTCTGAACTGCCATTTTTTTGATTTATTTTTCAATTTATCTTAACATGCAGCCTGTATAGCATTTGGCGCCTTTTTCCAGGCCTTTATATCGATACATGCCGTTTGGCTGCGCAATTCTCCCTCCCTTCTATGCGCGAAAAATCGGGTTATTTTTTAGCTTAAATGCACTTTTTAAGTCATTTTAGTCAACCATTCGTCAAAATGTGACCATTTTTTTCATGCACTTACTCAGCAATCCCCTATATAATCGAAACAACATTACTTTTTTTGTCAATTACATAGGTCTTCCTATGCAAAATCTTCAGGCGCTTATACAAGGTAAAATTTCACCGCAATCCATCAATATTGATGAATTGGTTGAAATGGCAAAAAAACATCAACAAGAAAATTCCGCAGAATACAAATTAATAGAAATGGCGGTAAATATTGTGTTAGCAAAACATTTAGAAAAAGCACAAAAATTTATCTAGGGGAATCACATCAATGAATGCGTTAGAAAAAGCGCTTCTCATTAAAGAGCTGCATCAGCTCACTTTAGATTTAGAGCATCGAACGCTTTCGTTTTATGAAATTGCGAGAGCCAAACAGCGCATTAAAGATATTTTTGCGCTGTGCGATGAACCTATTTTTCAAAAGCAGATTCTGTCCTATAGAGCCTTAATGGAACCCAAAACTGCCGCGCAGTTTTTTGCTTCAGACACGCCTTTTTCACTCAGTTTCCGTGGCTATTTTCAGGATGAATACGAATTAGAAGCGCAGCTCTATACCTTGCCTCATTCTGGCTGGGCTTTTTTGCACGACCGCAGCAAGGGCTGGCAAACATGGCTCATTCCTACCCCCAACCGCACTGCGCTCATCAGCGAATGGGGAACTTTTGAAGACAATTATGCATGGATGCTGGAAATGCAGCAGTATTATGATTGCTTGTATACCGACGCAGAACTTGAATCACAGTCTGTTTTACTTGAGCCTATCCCTTCAGCTGAACTTTCAAATCATGTGCCATCTTCTGCAAACGAGCCGCATGATGTGCCTGAAACAGCATTAGAAACATTGACGCCAAGTTCTGAAACATCCCAAATTGAAAAAAATACAATTACAGATTCAAATGCTTTAGATACCGCAGCGCTCAATCCAGATGCTGAATTGCAAATATTTGATCATCTGACGCCGGCACAGCTGTATAAACTGCCTTTGAATGCCAGTTCAAATCAGCAGCTCTATGCTGCGCACTTTCCAGATGCGCCAACAATTTCTCAGCTGCATGATATTGTACTGTATGGCGAAAAAATGGAAACATGGCATACCCAGCCGGTCTATATTGCAGAGCAGCTGAATCTGCAGGGCCGCTTTGAAAAACACCTGATTCTGCTTGGCGCATTCAATCCAATACAGGCAGTAGAGCTCTGCGGCCTATTCTGCCAGCACTCTGAACGTCAGTTGGCTTCTGTGCAGGAAGTCAGCCTGCATGCGCTGGGCACGGCTTATCAAAGCATTGATACGCTGTTCAAATGCTGTGTCGAACAGGCCAAGTTTGTCTGGAAAATGGAGCAATACCATAGCTATATTCCATCGGAAGCCATTAATACTCAAAAATTTATTCAATTTGATGAACAGGATGCAGATTTCAGCACACCTATCCTGCTGCTGGAAGAACGCCAAAAAATCCGCGTGATTCATGGCCATAAGCGCCTAGCGCTGGCTGATAATGAGACGGCTTATCCCTACCTGATTTTGCACCGCAGGCATGGGCTAAACTGGAAAATGATTCAATCTGCCATTTCCGTCCTTTCACAGCCTATCAATGTGCTTGAGCTGCATAAAGCCATTCAGGAGCAGCAGCCCATCTAGCCAAAGCCGCTGCATTTAAATGGTATTATTATTGCAGCAGTGCATTGCTTTTATGTGAAGATCAAACAAAACTAAAGCTAAATAAAAGATATATAAGAGCTTTAGAAGATGACAAAAAATAAAAACTGCACGGCTAAATTTGTTTTGATCTCTGCTGCTCTCGCAATGAACTGCTCTTTGGCCTTAGCCAACGATAGTGTGCAGCCCGCAGCAGATGGCGCTTCAGCAGTTAGCCCAGCAACGCAGGATGATCACGGCCTGCTGTTCTTCATTCCGCGCATGGTTGATGCCGTGCCGACATTTCTACCTGACCAGTCCAATGCGCCCAGCGTTCCAGTAACTGCAGAAACTGAAGACAGCACTTGGACCGACCGCCAGCAAAAATCCATCCGCAACTGGGCAGATAGAACAGCCAATAAAATTGATAATTGGTTTGGTGATCCCGATCCCAATCAGCCAGCATCTGCGACTTTACGCGTTATTTTAGACAGCAGCTGGAATAAACACGATGATTATGAATTTAAACCGCGCATACGCGGCAAAATTAAACTGCCGACGCTCGAACGCAAAGTCAGTCTCGTATTCGGTGACGACTCTTTAGATAATGAGCTGCAGAACAACAATGCCATTACCAATGAAAACACCCCAAGCACCTCCGATAAAAACTTTGATAAGGAACGTGCCCGTGAAGACAACAGCTCATTAGCGCTGCGCTGGTCCAATTTTTCCAAACGATTGCCCTTTGATACAGATTTTGACCTGGGTATCCGCTCCGGAGATGACATCTACGCCCGTTTCAAAGCGCAAAAAGATTGGCAGCTTGAAAATGATTTCAAGTTTCATGCAGAGCAAATCTACCGCTATGGCATAGACAGCGAGAATTATTTGCGGACCAATTTGGAACTTGTACATGCGCGTCCCAACCAAGCCTTTTTGTCTGATCAGTTCAGCCTAACCTATGCTGATTCACAGGATGATGACCTGACTTGGGACAATTTCACCTTCCGCCAGCATCAGTTTTTTTATGGCAACCGCTTTAACTACGGCGTCTATACAGGCGGCTATTACAATGATGGCAACCTAAGACTCAACAGCTGGGGCCCCTATATTTCATGGCGCCAGCCATTTTTAAGGGAATGGTTCTATATTCAGGGCGATCTCAATTATTTAAATAATCACCGTGATGACCGCAGCCATTTCATCGGTGCATTAGTCCGTTTAGAAGCCTTGTTCTAGCCAACTTTCTTTAAAAAAAGCCCCTAGAAAGGGGCTTTTTTTAGTTAAACAGCATGTTATTTCAGCAGCAAGCTATTAATCCGTTTGAGATAAGCAGCAGGATCTTCCGGCAGCCCGCCTTCTGCAATCAAAGCCTGATCAAATATCACATTGGCCAAATCATCAAACTGCACAGCACCATCCAATTTTTTCACTAAAGGATGCTCTGGGTTAATTTCCAGGATCGGTTTGATTTCCGGCACAGGCTGTCCCGCTTGTTTGAGCATACGGATCAATTGCGGTGAAAGCTCACCATCTCCCGTCACCAAACATGCAGGCGAATCCACCAAACGCGTTGTTACACGCACCTCTTTGGTTTTGCCTTTGAGAGCATCAGAAAGCTTATCAACGACTGGCTTAAATTGCTCTGCAGCCGCTTCCAGCGCTTTTTTCTCTTCAGCGTCCTGCAAATCGCCTAAATCTACTGCGCCTTTGGCAACATTTTGCATCGGCAAGCCATCAAATTCGTTGACGAATTCCATCGCCCACTCATCAACACGCTCAGACATCAATAAAACTTCAATGCCTTTTTTCTTAAACAGTTCGAGCTGCGGTGAGTTTTTAGCAGCCATTAAGCTATCCGCCGTCACATAGTAAATGGCTTTTTGGCCCTCTTTCATGCGCGCTTTATAATCCGCCAGCGAAGTGACAACCTCATCATTGACTGAGCTGGCAAAGCGCAGCAGCTTCAAAATGCGCTCACGGTTGCCCATGTCTTCGCCTAAGCCTTCTTTCAATACTGAACCGAATTCAGCATAGAAGGTTTTGAATTTGTCTTGATCCTGCTCATTTTCAGACTTTGCTAAGCCATCCAGCAAATTCAAGACACGGCGCGCATTACCCTCGCGAATGGTTTTCACATCACGGCTTTCCTGCAGCAGTTCACGGCTGACATTCAGCGGCAAATCTGCGCTATCGACCACACCCTGAACAAAGCGCAGATAATTTGGAATCAGGTTATCCGCATCATCCATAATATAGACGCGCTTTACATACAGCTTAATGCCGGCTTTCGCTTCACGGGTAAAGATGTTGCCAGGCGCTTTGCTCGGAATATACAAAAGCTGCGTATATTCAGTACTGCCCTCTACACGGTTATGTGCCCATGCCAAAGGCGCATCATAGTCATGCGTGGTATTTTTATAAAACTCGATATACTGCTCTTCACTCAGATCATTTTTGTTACGGGTCCACAGCGCGCTGGCAGAGTTAATCACCTCCCACTCATCCGTCTTCACATATTGGCCGCCTTGCGATGCTTCACCTTCTGCAGCCTCTTCTTCCTGCCAGACTTGTTTTTGCATTTCGATTGGCAAGCTGATGTGATCAGAATATTTATTTACGATCTGCTTAACTTTGTAGGAGTCCAAATAATCCAAAGCATCATCGCGTAAATGCAAAATAATATCGGTGCCGCGCGTAGGCTTATTGATTTGCTCCACTTCAAAGTCGCCTGTACCGCCGCTAATCCAGCGCACTCCTTCAGCGGCATCAGCGCCTGCGCGGCGCGAGTCCACCGTGATTTTGTCCGCAACAATAAAGCCCGAGTAAAAGCCCACACCAAACTGGCCAATCAGCTGCGCATCCGACTTCTGATCTCCAGTCAATTTAGACATAAAATCTTTGGTGCCTGACTTGGCAATCGTGCCTAAATTATCAATGGCTTCCTGCTCGTTCAAGCCAATGCCATTGTCCGAAATGGTCAGTGTTTTTTGTTCTTGATCAAAAAGAATTCGAACATGCAGCTCCGGATCGTTTTCATAATATTCAGCATGATTAATGCCTTCAAAGCGCAATTTATCACAGGCATCCGAAGCATTCGAAATCAATTCGCGCAGGAAAATTTCAGGATTAGAATATAAAGAATGGGTGACCAAGTGCAGCAGCTGCGCTACTTCTGCCTGAAAGCTGTGTTTTTTTGCGTTTTGTTCGCTCATCAGTTAATCCTCACATATGAACAGTCAATTTTTCTACTGCTATATGAATGGAGCAACTTGATAAATTTTCAATCCCAACTTCATGAAAAATTGCAGTTTTAAAATGGCCCTTGGCGATAAATACGATCCATATACAAATCCAGCTTTTGCTGACGCATTTTATAAACATCTCTCAGGCAATTGACGTTATCCCTGCATTGGTCACGCATGCTGAGCCATTTGACCTGTTCATCCTGAATGACTCCGCGCGTTCCCATAGGCACAAGCCGCTTAATAATGCTGTAGGTTGTCGCCATTTTGACATCTGCATCATTGAGCGCCCGATGATCACACACTGCATGTTCAGTAACAGTTTTCGCCTTCTGGCAATCATAAGAAGCGGCATTGGCGCAATAACTTGCGCTGCAAAGCAGAACTGCGGTCAAAATTTGCTGAATATTCATACCAGCCATCCTTTGCGGGTTAAAGTTTTAATGAAATTTTTTTAGAATTAATCACTGTACAGTACGTTGTATCAGCTTCTGCCTCAAGTGCATATGCATCTGCAATCGTTATCATTTTGTTCAGTGCAAATAAAAAAAACCTCATCCGAAAATGAGGTTTAAGCGCTGATTTATTATTATTTTTATTAGAACTTGTAGCTATAGCCCAATGTATAAACCATCGGATCGATGTCTAAATCGAATTTACCGCCGCCAGCAGCATCCGTTAAAGTGACTTCTGGGCTTAATTGCGCATAACGCGCATCAAAGAAAACGCCCCAATTTTTCGCATCTGCAGGCTGGAAGTTAAAACCGATTTGACCCGCAACACCAAAATCTTCTTTCACGTCTTTCGCTACACCAGACTCATCCCATGCAATAAATGCTGTACCGCCGACACCAATATACGGCGTAAAGCGAGTTGAGTTTTTAAAGTGATATTTAGCTGTAATTGTTGGCGGCAAATGCTTAATTTTTGCAGCTTTTTCACCATTCAGCAAAACATCATGGCCAATTGGCGTAGCTAAAAGCAACTCAGTAGACACGCTATCATTAAAAAAGTATTCAACTGAAGGCGTGAAAGCCAATTCATCATCCGCCTTAACAACTGCGCCTGGTGCAAGTGCATAATCGCCTGTAGGTGAAATTACCGAACCACCCACTTTTACTTGCCATTGACCTGCCATTGCAGAAGCAGACATCCCCAATAATGCAATTAGAACAGCTTGTTTCAACATTTTAAACAACCTACTAGAATGAATAATTAAATACTAACCAAATATTTAAATACTCTGCAACACTATTATTTTAAATAATTTTATTTATTTTATAATTATATGTTTTATAATGTTTTTTATTTTAAACCAAGCTCAAAGGTTGGTTTAAAAAATTTCAATTAAATAATATATAATTCATTTTATTAACCAACCTTTCTACTCAGAATTAAATAAATTTTTCACTATTTTATTCCAACATTTTTAGTCTGAATTAATAATAAAAAAAGGCGATATAAAATCGCCTTTTCCTGTATTTGCAAGATTACAGAACCATTGCTGCAACCCAGCCAAAAATTAAAAGTGGAATATTAAAGTGGATAAAAGTTGGGATTACCGTATCCCAAATATGGTCATGCTGACCATCGACTCCCAAGCCCGCTGTTGGGCCTAATGTCGAGTCTGATGCTGGCGAACCCGCGTCACCTAAAGCTGCAGCTGTACCAATTAAAGCAACTGTTGCCAGCGGGCTGAAACCGAACTGTACGCAAAGCGGTACATAAATAACTGCCAACACTGGCACACTTGAAAAAGAAGAACCAATACCAATCGTCACAAATAAACCGATAAACAGCATGAGAAATGCTGCCAGCGCATGGTTGTCACCAATCAAATGTACAACACCATTCACTAAATGGTTAATGTCGC
Source organism: Acinetobacter sp. ANC 3813 (assembly GCF_002135435.1). Taxonomy (GTDB): domain Bacteria; phylum Pseudomonadota; class Gammaproteobacteria; order Pseudomonadales; family Moraxellaceae; genus Acinetobacter. The sequence continues at coordinate 57,981 of NZ_NEGK01000014.1, forward strand.
CCGTTTGGGTCATGACTGAAGCAAAACCTGCAGCAGAAATCATGATAAAGCCGACTAGCGCCATCATGCGCATGCCTTGTACAAAGACATCATCCGCTTCTTGCCATTTAAAAATGCCGGCGCCTGACAATACCGCAAAACCAACTAAACCGCCCAAAATCATCGAACCAGAATACAGCTGCGCAACTAAAGTCAAAACGATTGCCAGCAATGCCATCAGCATGGTTTTTTTCGCAATCACAGGCGCTTTTTCTGCTTCATGCTTTAACTCTTCAGCATCATCCAAAAGCTGTACTTCGCCAGCACGGATCGGCTTATCCAAATCAATTGCAGTTACTTTTGCCACGGCACGGTCAACATATACGCGCGGTTTGCGATAACTGACAAATACAGCAACCAACGTACCAATCACCATGCCAATCACAGGGATTGCCATACCCATCGGCATCATCCAGCGCTCAACGTGCATACCGTAGGCTGCGCCAATTTTGTTGATGTTCCCCATGAGAATCTGCTCAAGGAAAATTGCGCCAAAACCGACCGGCAGGAAGATATACGTACCTACCAGACCAAGTGTCAACACACAGGCAGCTGCGCGACGGTCTAAATTCAGATGGTTCATCACCTTCAGCAAAGGCGGCACCAGAACTGGAATAAATGCGATATGCACAGGGATTAAGTTTTGTGAGCAGATCGCTGCAACCAGTAAAATACTCAGCATCAGGTATTTCACTTTTTTGGCGCGGGCATGTGAAACTTCTGCACCTAACAGGCCAATCAGCTTATGCGCCAAAAGATCAGGCAAGCCCGATTTTGACAATGCGAGGGCAAAAGCGCCCAGTACGGCATAAGCCAGTGCAACTTCGGCACCGTCACCTAAACCTGAATTAAAAGCAGTGATAGTATCTGACAGGCTTAGTCCAGCGACCAAACCGCCTACAATTGCTGAAATGACCAAAGTCAAGACAACAGAAACTCGTGCGATGGAGAGAATAAACATCACCGCAATCGCGATTACTACGGCATTCATGAATAATTTTAAGAAGATGAAAAGCCGACATTTTAGCAGATTAAATATTCATAAACTGTAATTTGATCAGCTTTCATCCGCCACTAAAAACGCAAGCGCTGAGCCCAGCTTCCAGCAGATTAAGCAGGCTGGTGGCTCTTGACAAATTCAGCAATAGAATGCGCGATTTTTTCGGGCTGGCTTAACACCGCCCAATGGTTGGCTTCAACTTCAATGATCGATAAATCTTCCACCCATTGCGGCAAAGCCGCAATATAGTCTGGGCTAACAAAATTATCATGCTTTAAAACAATTGCTTGTACTGGACAAACCGCATAGCGCTGTCTGGGCTGGCTTAACCGTGGAATAAAATTGGCACGGTATAAGCTGATACCGTATTTGCCGTCGTTCTGAATATTATGATTCAGCGGCAGCTGCTGTTCACGCTCCAGCTCATTAACGATTTTTCCCCAGCGCTCAGGATTAAAAAAATGCCATGCAGCCGGCGCCAGAAATGGCAATTGAAAGACTCCGATATACCAAGATTTGCTGAGCAGTTTCAGCACGTTTCCCTTGTTATTTTTAAACTGCTCACGCAGCAGTAAAGCAGCATGATCTAAACATGGGCCTGAAATGGTGCTGTACGACAGCAGGCGGCCGCGGAATTTTGCTTCAGTCACAGACTCCCACGACTGAATTGAGCCCCAGTCATGCGCTGCTAAATGAAAAGCGCGATCAGGCAACACCGCATTCACCACACTCTCCAAATCTTGCGATAGCTGCTCTAAGCGATAGTCTTTAATGCGCTGAGGAATGCTGGACTGGCCTGCACCGCGCACATCATAGGTGATAATAAAATAATCATGGATCAGCTGTTCAATAATCAGTTCCCAAACTTCTTGATTATCGGGATAGCCATGGACCAAGACTAAAGCGGGCTTCTGCTCATCGCCCCATGCTTTGACATACAAACGCTGCTGATCTGAGGTATTCACCCACTGTGTACGTGCTTCCATATTCTGGCCCTTTATTATTGGCGTTTTCTGAAAATCTGCTGGCAATCTGATCAATGTCAGCGTGTATATTCTGTTCTAGTATGGTGATCTGAGGATAAAAAGAAATTGACCCATATGAGCCTAAAGCAAAAAATAATGACAATCCCAATTGTCTCGAAATTCTTGCTGAACCATTATGCGCCCTTTAAAGGTGCAGGCATTGTAACTAATAAAATTGATCTCAAAAACTATCATATCCAAGTCAAAATGCCGCTCACGACTAAAAACCGCAATGTCGTAGGTGTGCATTTTGGCGGCAGCCTATATGCCATGGTCGATCCCTTTTATATGCTGCTGCTCATGCATCATCTGGGCAATAAATATATTGTCTGGGATAAAGCGGCAGCCATTCAGTTCTTATCGCCTGGCCATGGTACTGTGTATGCTGATATTCGCCTAGATTTTCAGGAAATCGAGCATATTAAAATGCTGGCAGAAAACTACGCGCCCGTCATTCGGAATTATTCATTGAATATTTTTGATGAAGCAGGGCTGCGCATCGCAGAAGTGCAAAAAACACTGTATATCCGCCGTAAAAAATCAACCGCTAAAAAATAAAAACGCCTGAATGATCAAGCGTTTTTAATTGCTTAAGATTTAGCGTTTTTGTTCAATTGCAGCACCAGCGCCGCCGCCGATTGCGCCGCCAATGGCTGCGCCTGCGTCACCGCCAAAAACACTTTTGCCCACAGCGGAACCAATTGCGCCGCCAACACCGCTATAAGTTGCATTCTTGTTTGAGCCATGCTGCGTTTTACTGCCGACCGCTGCGCCAGCACCGCCGCCAATAGCTGCTCCTGCTGTACCGCCAACATGACTGCCTGCCCCGCCGCCAATGGCGCCGCCTAAAGCTGCTGCGCCAATACGCTGTTCATTTGGAGACATACTTTCACAGCCGGTCAGCAACATCATCGACAGCATCACCGCACCTGAAATACCTACGAATGTTTTCATATCCATATTCCTTTTTTCTGCCTACATGTTCAGCATAGTTTTATATTATGAAAACACATCCGAATAAGTGTTAAATCTCAGGCTGCAATTGCAGTAATTTGTAACGATTTATTCCGCATCGCTTAACACCGTCACATCTTTACTGACCTCACCGTTTTCAGTCAGTACAGCATGGGATAGTTTGGCGCCACTATTCGGTGACTGCGCCTGATCTAATTTTAATGTGCGCTTAATTGGCTCTTGGCCTTTTTTAAACTCAACACCCTCTGCATTAATCTGCTTGCTTTGAGAAATGACCTGACCATCCTGCTTCAGCGTTTTATCCACTTGAATTTTGGATGTCGGCACAATGACGCCGCCTTTCTGCAAGACAGGAATAGACAGCTGTTTTTCTGAAAATTGTGCTTGATGGTCTTGGAGCTCAATTTCACGCGCCACAATATCTTTGCCCTGATTTGTCATCTCTAGAACTGTTGCAGTTACCTGACGCACTGGTTCTTGACCTGCTATCCGGCGGATCACTTCAGTTTTCAATACAGGGACAACCGCCTTATCCTGTACCACAATCGAATTTGGCATGGGCGCAGCCAAAGCCAAGCTCGGCAATGCCATTACTGACCATACAGCAGACACCATCAATGAACGTAAAACCATAGCACTACCCCTCAAAATGATTAATTTTCAATGTTATTTTCAATAGCATCATTTTACTATAAGCAGATTTTCAAGTTCAGCCAAGCGCTAATTTCTTAACTTTTGGTCAAAAGCTTCCTGCATTGCAGGAATAAAAACCTCACCATGCGTTAATTGCGGATAGATGATTAATTTGTTCTGAACCTTTTGCTGATTCAGCAGCAGCGCAGCTTTACGCAATTGATCTATCCCGTTCAAAGATATGTTGGCACTTAGCGGCACCTGACTACCCTGTTCCGAATCGCCTTCCATCAGCCACAGTTTTTTATGCTCAGCATTGCTGATTTTTGCCTGCATGATTTGATTCAGCATCCGCTGATCCGCCCATGCCAAAGACGGGCTCGCCGCAAAATAGTGTGTAAAATAATCACTGTTCATCATGCTATCCAGCACAAATAAGCCGCCATATGAATGGCCCCTTAAGCCAATGCGCTGAGAATCAATTTTGACCTCATTATCGACCCAAGCCGCCAATGGCCCTGTGACAAAATCACGGAAAGCCTGACTGCCGCCGCTCATCCGGCTGGGTGATCTGGGATCAGGCTCGATTATTCCATCCCCCTTGCCCGGCGTATAATCCACAGACCGCGCTTCGGATAGAAACGGCAGCTGAGTGTCATAGCCAACAGCGACCAAAACTGGCGCATCATAAACTGCCATTTTTTTCAGCATCGGTTCTTTCAGCCGATCCATTACCGCATTGCCATCCAGCATATAGAGTACGGCTCTGGCTTGACTCTTTTTCTCTTTCGGCACTGCCAGCCAGACTTTATAAGTGCGCAATTGGTCTGCGGAGCGGAAAGTCTCTATTTTAAAATCATAATAGGCAGATTTTTCATCGGCAATATTCGGGCCTAAGGGCTCAATCATAGGCTTAGCGCTCGCACCATACATCAATGCGCTTAAAATCAAAAAGCAAATTCCCCTGTAAATGTTCAGCATCTTTATTCACACTTTAAATACCCAGTATTATAGCAAATGATTCTTATTCACTTTTATTATTTTTTTGCATAAAAAAAGCCACCCGAAGGCGGCTTTTTTTATGCTTTGTTTAAAGGGCTAATTAAAGACCGTTAAACTCATCGCTGAATGCTTGGCTTAACGCTTGATCCACATCAGAGAAGTCATTGTGCAGCTCAATCTCAGCAGCTTCCGCTTCTTGACGGCGGCGCTCTAAGTGGTAAGCCAGACCTGTACCTGCTGGAATCAGACGGCCTACAACAACGTTCTCTTTCAGACCGCGCAAGTCATCTTCTTTACCTGTTACAGCAGCTTCAGTTAACACGCGAGTTGTTTCCTGGAACGATGCGGCAGAGATGAACGAGTCTGTAGAAAGAGACGCTTTCGTAATACCCATCAATTGACGTTCAAATTTCGCAGGGAACTTGTTTTGTGCAAGAACAGCTTGGTTCTCACCCATTACGCGGATGTAATCCACTTGTTCGCCTTTGATGAAGCTTGTATCGCCGCCATCAGTGATGTCGACTTTACGCAGCATTTGACGCACGATAACTTCGATGTGCTTATCGTTGATTTTTACACCTTGCAGACGGTATACGTCTTGAACTTCGTTCACGATGTAATTCGTCAACGCCACTTCACCTTTCAGACGTAAAATATCATGCGGGTTTTGCGGGCCGTCAGAAATGGTTTCACCACGGTTCACATGTTCGCCTTCAAACACGTTAATGGTACGCCATTTCGGAATTAACTCTTCGTAGATCTCAGAGCCGTCATCCGGAGTAATCACTAAACGGTTTTTGCCTTTGGTTTCTTTACCGAAGCTTACAACACCTGAAATTTCAGCAAGAATTGCATGCTCTTTTGGTTTACGCGCTTCGAACAAGTCAGCTACACGCGGCAAACCACCGGTAATATCACGGGTACGTGAAGTTTCTTGCGGTACACGGCCGATAACATCACCCACACCGATAGTTTCGCCATTACGGACAGAAAGAATCGTGTTTTGCGGCAGGAAGTAGAACTGTTCACCGCCATCTACAGTATCCAATACGACAGCTGGACGTAAATCTTTACCTGACGCAGGACGTGAAGTCACTGGCAAGATTTCGATTGTTGTCATACCTGTTGCATCATCAGTCTTAGATGTCACAGTCACGCCGTCAGCAATTTGGCTGAAACGTACTTTACCGGCAACTTCTGTAACCAATGGATGTGTATGCGGATCCCAAGTCGCTACAATACCGCCTGCATCAATGGTTTCACCATCTTTCAGCAAGATAGATGCACCGTAAGGGATCTTGTAACGCTCGCGCTCACGACCGATGTCATCTGCAATACCGATTTCACCTGAACGAGAAGTCGATACCAAATGGCCTTTCGCATGCTGTACTGTTTTCACGTTGTGGAAACGTACTGTACCTTTGTTACGCACTTGTACACTGTTCGCAGCAGAAGTTCGGCTTGCAGCACCACCTACGTGGAATGTACGCATGGTTAACTGTGTACCTGGCTCACCAATTGATTGAGCAGCCATTACACCTACAGATTCACCTGGGTTCACCAAGTGACCGCGTGCTAGGTCACGACCATAACATTTCGCACACACACCGAAAGTTGATGCACAGTTTACAACTGAACGCACTTTCACTTCATCGACACCTTGCTCTTCTAGGAAGTTAGCCAGTTTTTCGTCAATAAGCGTGTTACGCGGCAGAATAACGTCATCTGAACCAGGTTTTTTCGCATCTTCAGCCAATACACGGCCCAGTACTCGAGTACCTAAGTTCTCGATTACGTCACCGCCTTGAATGAATGGCGTCATTACCAGACCGTCTAAAGTACCGCAATCCGGCTCAGTAATTACCAAGTCCTGTGCTACGTCTACAAGACGACGAGTCAAGTAACCAGAGTTCGCAGTTTTCAATGCTGTATCGGCCAAACCTTTACGCGCACCGTGTGTTGAAATGAAGTACTGAAGTACTGTCAAACCTTCACGGAAGTTAGCTTTAATAGGCGTTTCAATGATCGAGCCATCTGGCTTAGCCATCAAACCACGCATACCCGCTAACTGACGAATCTGAGCTGCCGAACCACGGGCACCTGAGTCAGACATCATATAGATCGAGTTGAATGATTTTTGCTTCTCATCTTCACCCTGTTTGTTTTTCACAGTGGTATAAGACAAGTTGTCCATCATCGCTTTCGCTACTTGATCGTTTGTACGCGCCCAAATATCGACAACTTTGTTATAGCGTTCGCCGGCAGTTACGAAACCTTGCTCAAACTGCTGTTCGATTTCACGAACTTCAACTTCAGCTTTTTCAATAATCGCTTGCTTAGTCGGCGGAATCAACATGTCTTCCATACCAACCGATACGCCTGAACGAGTCGCTTGACGGAAGCCCAAGTACATCAATTGGTCAGCGAAGATAACAGTATCTTTCAGACCCAATTTACGGTAGCAAGAGTTGATGATTTTAGAGATGTTCTTTTTCGTCATCTCAACGTTAATTTGCTGGAAGTCCATACCTTCAGGAACAACTTCCCAAAGCAGGCAGCGGCCAGGCGTTGTATCAACAACAATAGTTTGATGCTCACGCTCACCATTTTCATTGATAACAGTCTGATGCACACGCGCTTTAACACGGGCATGCAAGTCAACTTGACCTGTTGCCAATGCACGGTTTACTTCGTCAGTATCCGCAAACACCATGCCTTCGCCTTTGGCATTGATCGCATCACGCGTGATGTAATACAAGCCCAAGACAACGTCCTGAGAAGGTACGATAATTGGCTCACCGTTCGCAGGTGACAAGATGTTGTTTGTAGACATCATTAACGCACGAGCTTCTAATTGAGCTTCAAGTGTTAATGGTACGTGTACCGCCATTTGATCACCATCGAAGTCGGCGTTAAACGCAGCACATACGAGTGGGTGAAGACGGATCGCTTTACCTTCAATCAGAGTCGGTTCAAATGCTTGAAGACCCAAACGGTGAAGTGTCGGCGCACGGTTCAGCATAATTGGGTGCTGACGGATCACGTGAGCAAGAACGTCCCAAACTTCTGGAGTTTCACGCTCAACCATTTTCTTCGCAGCTTTAATGGTTGTCGCTTGGCCAGATGCCTGCAGTTTAGCGAAAATGAACGGCTTGAATAATTCAAGCGCCATTTTTTTCGGAAGACCACATTGGTGTAAACGTAAAGTCGGACCTACAGTAATTACCGAACGACCCGAGTAGTCAACACGCTTACCAAGTAAGTTTTGACGGAAACGGCCTTGCTTACCTTTGATCATATCGGCCAAAGATTTAAGAGGACGTTTGTTCGAACCTGTGATTGCGCGACCACGACGACCGTTGTCTAACAATGCATCTACAGACTCTTGTAACATACGTTTTTCGTTACGTACGATAATGTCTGGCGCTGCAAGGTCAAGAAGACGTTTTAAACGGTTGTTACGGTTAATCACACGACGGTAAAGATCGTTCAAGTCAGAAGTCGCAAAACGACCGCCTTCAAGAGGAACCAACGGACGAAGATCTGGTGGAAGTACTGGAAGTACAGTCAACACCATCCATTCTGGCTTGTTGTTTGACTCTTTAAACGCTTCCATCAACTTCAAACGTTTAGACGCTTTTTTAAGCTTCGTTTCTGAAGTTGTTACAGGAATCTCTTCACGCAGGCGAGAAATTTCAGCTTCAAGATCGATGTCTTTCAACAAGTCCTGAACAGCTTCCGCACCCATTTTCGCTGTGAATTCATCACCGTGCTCTTCTAACGCATTGAAGTATTCTTCATCGTTAAGAAGCTGGTATTTCTCAAATGGAGTCATACCTGGGTCAGTAACGACATAAGATTCGAAATACAATACGCGTTCGATATCACGTAGCGTCATGTCTAAAAGAAGACCGATACGGCTAGGAAGTGATTTCAAGAACCAAATATGCGCAACTGGAGAAGCAAGCTCAATGTGACCCATACGCTCACGGCGAACTTTCGCAGTTGTTACTTCAACGCCACATTTTTCACAAATGACGCCTTTGTATTTCATACGCTTGTATTTACCGCACAAGCATTCATAATCTTTTACTGGACCAAAAATTTTGGCACAGAATAAACCATCACGTTCTGGTTTGAACGTACGGTAGTTGATGGTTTCTGGCTTTTTAACTTCACCATGAGACCATGACTTAATCATTTCTGGTGACGCAAGACCAATACGGATGCGGTCAAACTCTACAGGAGCGTGACCGTCTGAATCCGTCTTTTTGCGCATGATATCGAGCAAGTCTTTCAATTTTTTTCTCCGTGCGCTGTTAAGATTTTCACTCAACAACTGGGTCACAAATATTGTTTTTTAACTGAGAAATCCCCCTTGCCCCTCTTGATTAAAGAGGTGAGAAGCACTGCTTCGCAAGGGAGATTCAATGGAACTAATTAGTCACCATTTTTCAGTTCAATGTTGATACCTAAAGAACGGATCTCTTTGGTCAATACGTTGAACGATTCAGGCATACCTGGGTCCATATAATGGTTACCATCTACAATGTTCTTATAGATGCGAGTACGGCCTTCAACGTCATCCGACTTCACTGTAAGCATTTCTTGCAGTGTATAAGCCGCGCCGTATGCTTCTAGTGCCCAGACTTCCATCTCACCGAAACGCTGACCACCGAATTGTGCTTTACCACCAAGCGGCTGTTGCGTTACTAGAGAGTAAGAACCAGTAGAACGCGCATGCATCTTGTCATCAACCAAGTGGTTAAGTTTCAGCATGTACATGTAACCTACAGTTACAGGACGGTCGAAACGCTCACCAGTACGGCCATCATACAATACTGTTTGACCAGTACGTGAAATGCCGCCAAGCTCTAGCAATTCTTTAATTTGTGATTCTTCAGCACCATCAAATACTGGCGTCGCTAAAGGAACACCTGCACGTAAGTTACCAGAAAGTTTCAGGATTTCATCATCAGTTAAGCTATCAAGATCTTCTTGCTCGCCACCAACTTTGTTGTAAATCTTATCTAAGAATTCACGAAGCTCAAGTACAGTGCGTTGCTCTTGAAGCATCTTATCAATCTTGTCACCAAGACCTTTCGCAGCCATACCCAAGTGAGTCTCTAAAATCTGCCCCACGTTCATACGTGATGGTACACCCAGTGGGTTCAACACGATATCAACAGGTACACCGTTTGCGTCATGCGGCATGTCTTCTACAGGCAAGATGTTAGATACAACACCTTTGTTACCGTGACGACCCGCCATCTTATCACCCGGCTGGATGCGGCGTTTTACAGCTAAGTAAACTTTAACAACTTTCAAGACGCCAGTTGTAAGCTCATCGCCTGTAGAAAGTTTGCGTTTTTTCTCAGCAAATTTCTCATCAATTTCAAAGCTCTTCTCTTTTAAGAACACTTGAATTTGAGTTAGGCGCTCAGCAATACCTTCATCTGTCGGCTGAATTTCAAGCAGATCAGCAAGCTCTAAACCAGACAATACGTCTTCAGAAAGTTTGTCACCGCGTTTAGTGGTGCCGCCGCCATTCGATTCTTGGCCTTTCAGCAAGCGCACAATACGTTCACGCGCAGCTTCTTCGAAGATTTTGTATTCTTCTTTCAAGTCTTTGCGGTATGCATCTAACTGCGCTTTTTCAATTGCTTGAGCACGTTCGTCTTTTTCAAGACCGTCACGTGTAAACACTTGAACATCAATAACCGTACCTTTCACAGATGAAGATACACGTAAAGATGAGTCTTTCACATCAGCCGCTTTTTCACCGAAGATTGCGCGAAGCAGTTTTTCTTCAGGAGTCAGCTGCGTTTCACCTTTAGGCGTTACTTTACCTACAAGGATGTCGCCTGCTGTAACTTCAGCACCGATGTAAACAATACCTGATTCATCAAGCTTAGACAGTGCAGCTTCACCGACGTTTGGAATATCCGCAGTGATTTCTTCAGCACCCAGCTTAGTATCACGCGCTACACATGATAATTCTTGGATGTGAATAGACGTTAAACGGTCTTCTTGAAGCACACGCTCAGAAAGCAAGATTGAGTCTTCGTAGTTGTAACCGTTCCAAGTCATGAACGCTACGCGCATGTTTTGACCCAGCGCCAGCTCACCGCCATCCGTTGATGGACCGTCAGCCAATACATCACCGCGGCCAACTTTATCACCCAGTTTTACGAGAACTTTCTGGTTGATACACGTGTTTTGGTTCGAACGGGTGTATTTGATCAGGTTATAGATATCTACGCCTGCTTCACCCGCGATCATTTCATCTTCATTCACACGAATCACGACACGTGATGCGTCAACAAATTCAATACGGCCGCCACGGTTCGCAATCACACACACACCTGAGTCATGCGCTACGTTCGCTTCCATGCCTGTACCTACAAGCGGCTTGTCAGCAATTAACGTCGGCACAGCTTGACGCTGCATGTTTGAACCCATCAATGCACGGTTGGCATCGTCGTGCTCAAGGAACGGAATCAGTGACGCAGCTACAGATACAACCTGCTGAGCAGATACATCCATATGCGTTACTTTTTCAGGAGGCATACGTACGAAGTCACCTTGGTGACGAACAGATACGAAATCTTCTTGCAGGTTACCGTCTTTATCTACTGCAGAGTCGGCCTGTGCAATGACAGTACCTACTTCTTCAATTGCAGAAAGATATTCAACGTCATCTGTTACACGGCCATCTACCACTTTACGGTATGGTGTTTCTAGGAAACCGAAATTATTACATTTCGCGTATACAGACAATGAGTTGATCAAACCAATGTTTGGACCTTCCGGCGTTTCAATTGGACATACACGGCCGTAATGCGTTTGATGTACGTCACGTACTTCAAAGCCTGCACGCTCACGCGTTAAACCGCCGGGACCAAGCGCTGATACACGACGTTTGTGTGTAATTTCAGACAACGGGTTGTTTTGGTCCATGAACTGAGACAATTGGCTTGAACCAAAGAATTCTTTGATTGCAGCAGCAACTGGCTTCGCATTAATTAAATCTTGCGGAGACAAGTTATCTGTTTCAGCTTGAGATAGACGTTCTTTAACAGCACGTTCTACACGAACTAGACCTACACGGAATTGGTTTTCTGTCATTTCACCGACAGAACGCACGCGACGGTTACCCAAGTGGTCGATATCGTCGACTTCACCTTTACCGTTACGGATTTCAACCAATGTCTTCAGAACATCAGTGATGTCATCGTTCGAAAGAATGCCTTCAACTTCACGAGACTTCTGATCTGTACCCACTTCGTAAGGACGGCCCAAACGGCGGTTGAACTTCATGCGGCCTACAGGAGACAAGTCATAACGTTCAGAAGAGAAGAATAAGTTGTTGAATAAGTTTTCAGCAGCTTCTTTTGTTGGCGGCTCGCCTGGACGCATTACTTTATAGATTTCTACCAGCGCTTCTTCGCGGCCAGTTGTTGTATCTGCACGTAATGAGTCTGCAATGAATGATCCGCGGTCGATGTCATTGGTGAACAGGATGTTGAATTGCTTCACACCGCCTTCTGCCAATTTCACCATGATTTCATGGCTCAATACAGTATTAGCAGCAATGACATCACCGCCAACCAATGCTACATCTTCAGCAATGATGCGTTCGTATAAGTATTCATCTGGAACTGAAAGCTTCTCAAGCCCCGCAGCTTCCATTTGACGCACGTGGCGCGCATTGATACGCTTGCCCTGCTCTACGATTGTTTTACCGTCTTTGTCTGCAATATCAAACTGAGCCATTTCACCACGCAGGCGTTCTGGCACTAGATCAATCTGGTAGCTGCCCATATCCAAGTACACAGGTACTTTTTCATAGAACAAATCAAGAATTTGAGCATTGTTATAACCCAATGCGCGAAGAACAACAGTCGCAAGCAATTTGCGGCGGCGGTCAATACGCACATATACAAGGTCTTTGGCATCAAATTCAAAGTCCAGCCATGAACCGCGGTAAGGAATAATACGCGCTGAATACAGCACTTTACCGCTTGAGTGTGTTTTGCCCTTATCGTGGTCAAAGAACACACCTGGTGAACGGTGCAATTGAGATACGATTACACGCTCAGTACCGTTAATCACAAACGTACCGTTATCCGTCATCAAAGGCATTTCGCCCATGTAGACTTCTTGCTCGCGCACGTCTTTGATTGATTTCGTTTCGCGATCTTTCAGGATCAAACGAATTTTTACACGCATTGGCGCCGCATAAGTTGAACCGCGGAGAATACACTCACGCACATCAAACTCAGGTTTACCAAGACTATACTCAACAAATTCTAAAGCAGCATTGCCAGAATAACTTTCTATAGGAAAAACTGAACGAAATGCGGCTTGGAGACCGATATCTTCGCGGTTTTTTGGAGTTTTGCCATCTTGCAAGAAAGTTCTGTACGAGTCGACTTGAATCGCGAGCAAGTACGGAACATCCATTACCTTGGGCAATTTACCAAAATTCTTACGGATCCGTTTCTTTTCGGTATATGAGTATGCCATCTGGAGTCCTCGGAAAGTAAACTAAATCCGCCTGCAGAACGGATTTAGAAGGAATTACGCAGGCCGATATGGCCACCACTTTGACAAATGCTGCAATTTATAGTGGTATTAAAACGCTTAACAATATTTTTTAAACGGAAAAATATTGGTAAGCGTTTGATATTTTTCTTTATTTTCAATTTGTATGATTTTTATGTCATGCAAACAAAAATCGAGCCGATTATTGTAACGCAAAAAGGCTGATGACCCAAGAGCCATCAGCCAATTTTTGGGGTCAAATTAATATTTGCCCCCTGGCGAAATTACTTAACAGTAATTGTAGCACCAGTTTCTTCAAGTTTTTTCTTAAGTTCTTCAGCTTCTTCTTTAGAAACGCCTTCTTTAAGAATCGCTGGAGCACCTTCAACCATGTCTTTAGCTTCTTTCAAGCCAAGACCAGTTACTTCACGAACTGCTTTAATTACAGCAACTTTGTTCGCGCCAAATGAAGTCAACTCAACGTTGAATTCAGATTGTTCTTCAGCAGCAGCAGCAGCTGGACCAGCAGCAACAGCTACAGCAGCAGCAGATACGTTGAATTTCTCTTCGAAAGCAGAGATAAGTTCAACAAGTTCAAGAACAGTTTTTTCAGCAACTGCGTTTAGGATTTCTTCGTTTGTTAAAGCCATGAGAGTAACTCCAAATGGGTATTGAATGATGTGTGTGTAAGTTTGAGCTTATGCAGCTTCTGACTCGTTTTTCTCTTGAAGCGCTGTAAGTAAGCGACCCAATTTCGAAATAGGAGCCTGAAGAACGCTTGCAAGCATAGTAAGCGCTTTCTCTTGGTTTGGAAGATTCGCGATAACGCTAACTTCAGCACCTTGATAAACTTTGCCGTCAAATGCAGCAGCTTTAAGTTCAAATGCTTTATTAGTTTTAGCAAATTCTTCGAACAAACGAGCAGCAGCGCCCATGTCGTCTTCAGAAGTTGAGAAAGCTAAGATTGTTGGGCCAACAAGGTTGTCGTTCAAGATATTGAATTGAGTATCTTGAAGAGCGCGTTTAGCCAAAGTATTACGTACAACGCGTGTAGCAACACCTAGTTTACGAGCTTCAACACGTAGAGCAGTTAATTGCTCAACTGTTAAACCTTGATAGTCAGCAACAACAGCAGCAAATGCAGTAGAAGCAACTTCAGTTACTTCAGCTACGATCTGTTTTTTGCCTTCGATAAGAAGAGCCATTGTAAAACCTCCTAACGGTGATTTATGCGCCTTAAAAAAGACACACTCCCAATTCGTAAATTCATCGCTGAATTTACACGCGGAGGATGAACAAATCACACCACCGCGTCTACTCGGGCTGGACAATTAAGAAGAGAGTATAAAACTCCCCTCGCCCGAGGTCTTTGACGCTGACAAATTTACATTTATCAATTCAAAGTTTGCCTAAGTTACAAGAAGCCAAAATAGGTTTTCTTGCGTAAAAATCAAAACAGCGTTTTGATTTTTACTCAGGGCTTTAAAATTCTGTAATAAGCCGAAACTTATTTAGAAACGTTAGCTACTTCAACAACAAGACCAGGGCCCATAGTTGAGCTCAAAGTGATCTTTTGAATGTAGATACCTTTAGAAGTAGCAGGTTTTGCTTTCTTAAGGTCAGCAACAAGTGCTTCAACGTTTGAACGAACAGCTTCAGCAGAGAAACCTACTTGACCGATCGCAGCGTGGATGATACCCGCTTTGTCTACACGGTAACGCGCTTGACCAGCTTTAGCGTTTTTAACAGCGCCAGCTACGTCAGGAGTTACTGTACCCACTTTAGGGTTCGGCATTAAGCCGCGTGGACCAAGGATTGTACCCAACTTACCTACAACGCGCATTGCATCCGGAGCTGCAATTACTACGTCAAAGTCAAGATTACCCGCTTGAATGCTTTCAGCAAGATCATCAAAACCAACGATGTCTGCGCCTTCAGCTTTAGCAGCTTCAGCAGCAGCGCCTTGAGCAAACACAGCAACACGTACAGTTTTACCAGTACCTGCAGGAAGTGTAGTCGCGCCACGAACAACTTGGTCAGATTTACGAGGATCAACACCTAGGTTTACCGCAACATCCAAAGATTCTTTGAATTTTGCAGCAGGAAGGCTGCTAAGAACTTGTACCGCTTCTTCCAAAGTGTAAACTTTGTTCGCTTCAATAGCAGCAGCAATGGCTTTTTGACGTTTAGTTAATTTAGCCATGTCTTATAGCTCCACTTCCAAGCCCATAGAACGCGCAGAACCAGCAATGGTACGTACACGTGCGTCTAAATCAGCACCAGTTAAATCTGGTTCTTTAGTAGTCGCAATTTCTTCTAATTGAGCGCGAGTCAACTTACCAACTTTAGTTTTGTTAGGTACAGCTGAACCCTTAGCGATGCCAGCAGCTTTCTTAAGAAGAATCGCAGCAGGCGGAGTTTTCATGATGAATGTGAACGACTTGTCGTTGTACACAGTGATCACTACTGGAATTGGAAGACCAGCTTCAACTTTTTGTGTCGCAGCATTGAATTCTTTACAGAATGCCATGATGTTAACACCACGTTGACCTAGTGCAGGACCAATCGGTGGAGATGGATTTGCTTTACCAGCTGGAACTTGCAGCTTGATATAGCCGTCAATCTTCTTAGCCATTTCAATTACCTCTGGGTACTAACGCCGTTAGGCTCCCCATGCATTTAAAGTAACGATACCGTTACAACAACAATGCCCGATTGGTTAAAATCGGGCGTTTACCTGCCAACGCGAATTAAACTGATTTTTCGACTTGGCGAAATTCCAGTTCAACTTGTGTTGGACGGTTAAATACATTAATCGTCAGCGTTAAGCGCGATTTTTCGTAAAGAACTTCTTCCACCACACCTTTAAAGTCTGTGAATGGACCGTCAATTACCAATAATTCTTCGCCTGGCTCAAACATCGTCTTAGGACGAGGCGCTTCACCAGTATTGCGTACACGTGCAAGAATCGCATCAGCTTCTTTTTGCGTAATCGGTGCAGGCTTTTCTGCTGTACCGCCAATGAAACCCAATACTTTTGGACATTCTTTAACAATGTGCCAAGTTTCATCATTCATTTCCATTTCGACCAATACATAGCCTGGAAAGAATTTACGCTCTGATTTTCGTTTTTTGCCATCCTTCATTTCCACTACTTCTTCAGTAGGGACAAGGACTTCACCAAAGCTATCGGCTACAGCGCTGCGCTGGATTCGATCATTAAGTGAGCGTAACACCTGTTTTTCATACCCTGAATAGGCATGAATAATGTACCAACGTTTCATAGCTCTCTTACCCGATAAAAAACTTCATTAACCAGCCTAAAACATAGTCAAAACACCATAAAACAATAGATGCAATAACCACTACCGCAAGAACGTGCCAAGATGTGGTCACCGTCTCCTGCTTTGTAGGCCAAGTCACACGTCGCAACTCAATCCGCGAATCTCTCAATAAACGGATAAAGCCTTTGCCTTGATGGGTGGCGTATAATAAACCTAAAGCCACGATGATACAAGCCAAAATCACCCCAACGCGCACCCAAACATCATTTGCGGGTGCCCAATACGCTGGAAGATGCTGATTCGCAAGCATTGCCCCGATTAATAAAATCAAAGCAACAACCCAAAGAACAATATCCAAAGGGGAGCCAGAATTTACAACTTCAGCAGAATTATTTCTTTGAGGAATTGGCGCGTCGCTTAATGCGTCACGCGATTTATCATTCGACATTTTTGTACTCGTCGTAGGATTCGCGACTTATTATATGACCAGTTTAGCCAGCATCAAGCTTCTTTTTAAAAAATTTTGGCAGGCCAGGAGGGACTCGAACCCCCAACATTCGGTTTTGGAGACCGACGCTCTACCAATTGAACTACTGACCTGCAGATTAAATCGAGAGCCTAAGCTCTCGATTTAATATTACAATTTGTATTATGCAATAACTTTAGCTACTACACCAGCACCAACTGTACGGCCGCCTTCACGGATCGCGAAGCGTAAGCCAGCGTCCATAGCGATCGGGTGGATAAGCTCTACTGACATTTCTACGTTGTCACCAGGCATAACCATTTCAACGCCTTCTTGAAGAGAGATAGCGCCAGTTACGTCAGTTGTACGGAAGTAGAACTGTGGACGGTAACCGTTAAGGAATGGAGTATGACGACCGCCTTCTTCTTTAGAAAGTACGTATACTTCTGCGTCGAATTTAGTATGCGGCTTG
>NZ_NEGK01000015.1 GCF_002135435.1 Acinetobacter sp. ANC 3813
AAGGATCGCGCCGTCCATTTGAGCAGCACCAGTAATCATGTTTTTAACATAATCGGCGTGGCCCGGGCAGTCTACGTGTGCGTAGTGACGAATAACTGAGTCATATTCTACGTGTGAAGTATTAATTGTAATACCACGTGCTTTTTCTTCAGGTGCAGAGTCGATTGCAGCGTAATCTTTCGCTTCGCCACCGAATTGTTTTGCACATACAGTTGCAATTGCAGCTGTTAAAGTTGTTTTACCATGGTCAACGTGACCGATTGTGCCCACGTTTACGTGTGGCTTATTACGTTCAAACTTAGCCTTAGCCATGTTTATTTTCCTCGTTTACGTCGAACACAGTTACAAACAACTCAGTATCGACACATCGTGTAAAAAAATCAGACACCAAATACTTGAAAAGCAGACTAATAAGCCTGCTTTTTAAAAACTTTGTAGATAATCTACTAAACTGTAATCTGGAGCTCTTATCGAGATTTGAACTCGAGACCTCTCCCTTACCAAGGGAGTGCTCTACCACTGAGCTATAAGAGCAAATATAAGAACTTAGAATGGAGCGGGAGACGAGGGTCGAACTCGCGACATGCAGCTTGGAAGGCTGCCGCTCTACCAACTGAGCTACTCCCGCACGATGTTGGCACAATCCACTTCTAGAAGTCTTAAAATTGGTGGTGAGGGAAGGATTCGAACCTTCGAAACTTTCGTAGCGGAGTTACAGTCCGCCCCCTTTGACCGCTCGGGAACCTCACCATTTTACACTTACTTCAGTGCTGTCCTTTACTTTAACGACTCAAACTTCTAAGATGGTGCCGGCACACGGATTCGAACTGTGGACCTACTGATTACAAGTCAGTTGCTCTACCAACTGAGCTATGCCGGCGTTTCTTAGTGTTTCGTACGTTTCGTATCGGAACGGTGTGCAGTTTAGCAAAACTCAGAATCCTTGCAAGTGTTTTTTTTTAAAAAACCGTCAAAAACTCATAAAATCAATCCGTTTGATGATAATTCAACCGCTTTGATCACTGCGCGAGCTTTTATTTGGGTTTCATTCCACTCTGATTCAGGGTTTGAGTCATAAACAACCCCTGCTCCCGCCTGAACATAGACTTTATTTTCGCGGATTACGCAGGTTCTGATGGCAATAGACATATCCATTTCACCATGCCAGCCTAAATAACCGACAGCGCCGCCAAAAATTCCGCGTTTTACAGGTTCAACCTCGTCAATAATTTCCATGGCGCGGATTTTTGGCGCCCCAGAAAGCGTGCCTGCAGGGAATGTTGCTCTAAAAACATCCAAGGCATCCACATCATCACGCACTTCACCCTGCACATTCGACACAATATGCATGACATGTGAATAGCGCTCGATCACCATTTGATCAGTCACTTGAACTTTACCGATTTTAGAAACACGCCCCACATCGTTTCGGCCCAAATCAATCAGCATTAAATGCTCTGCAATTTCCTTTTCATCAGACAGCAAGTCTTTTTCTAATGCCAAATCTTCTTCTTTGGTTTTACCGCGTGGGCGTGTGCCTGCCAGCGGACGCACCGTAGCAACACCATTTTCCAAACGCGATAAAATTTCTGGCGAAGAGCCGACTATATGAAAGGGCTGATCGTTCTCTAAAGTCTGTCCTTGCACAAGGAATAAGTATGGAGAAGGATTCAAATGGCGCAGCGCGCGGTAAACCTGCAGCGGATCTCCATCGAAATCAGAGACCATGCGGTGTCCTGGCACCACCTGCATCACATCACCCGCTTTTATGTATTCTTTGACTTTCGCAATAGATGCAATAAATTCGTCATGCCCTGTCAGCGATTCAAAATGCGGCGCGGTATGCTTCTGCGCTTTCAGGCTCACGGGTGTAGCCAGCAGCTCTTCCAGTACATCCAGCTGCTGCTGCGCCTTGGCATAGGCATCACCATCCTGAACATCCGCATGCACAATTAAAAACAGCGTATCCTTTAAGTTATCAAAAACAATCACTGTTTTAGACAGCATCATCCAGATATCCGGCAAGCCAACTGGATCAGCTTCAGGCACGTTATTTAAGCGCGGTTCGATATAGCGCACAGCGTCATAACCAAAGTAACCCACTAAACCGCCAGTGAAGCTCGGCAATGCAGGCAAATCCTGCTGCGTCGGCACGCGGTACTGCGCTTGAAAATCACGGATATATTGAAAAGGATCTGTACATGGCTGCTGACTGGCGCTGCCGTCTGCATGCTGTACCGTCAGCACACCTGCATTGCATGAAAATACAGTGGACTCACCTAAACCAATAATGGAATAGCGCGCCCAGTTTTCTCCACCCTCTACAGACTCAAATAGATAAGCCTGTTTATGCGCTCTTAAGCGAGCAAAGACTGACAGTGGTGTTTCGGTATCCGCCAAACGCTGACGGTATACAGGAATTAAGTTATAGCCTTGCGCTTTTAAATCATTGAATTGGTTTTGCGTGGTCATACGGTTTCTCTATTTCTGTAGGCTTTATTCAGTTCTGTTCAATTGCTGGACTGAGTTTCGCCATCGAAAAACCATTCTGCTGCTCATGTTTATTCCTTCAATGCACTGTATTACGCAAGCAATTCCCGAAGATCATCAACCACCCATTGCGGCTGGCAATCCAGGATATTTTCACCATGATTATAGCCATAGCTGACCACAATACAATCAATACCCGCACGGCGCGCAGCCTCAACATCATTCGATGAGTCGCCCACCATCAAAATTTGCGCTTTTTCTGACTGATAATGCTCAGCGCAGTGTAGCAACTGGCGCGGATGCGGCTTACGCTCTTCAAAACGGTCTCCGCCAATCACATCTGCAAAATAGCTGCTCAGACCGAGCGCATCGACAATAGTACGTGCGGGCAGTTCGGGTTTATTGGTCACGCAAATCAGCGTCTTGCCTTGCGCCCTACCCCAATCCAAAAACTCCTGAATCCCTGTAAATAGCTGCGTATCCACACAAGGATCTGCATTATAAATTTTCAAGAATGTGTCCAGCAAATGCTGATGCTGCGCTGCATCCACCACACCTGTAATGTGCTGCAATACACTATGGCAAAAAATAGAAGTGCCTTTACCCACCCAAACCCGCACCTGCGCTTCAGTGACCAGCGGAAGCTGCAAAGCATTCAAGCTCATGTTCATTGCGCGGTATAAATCTGCAGCAGAGTCCACCAGTGTGCCGTCCAGATCAAATAATATCAGCTGTTTTTCTGCAAGATTCAGATTTGACATAGATTCCTCTTTTTCACTTATCTTTCATATTTTAATGGCGTTAAAACGGCAAAGGCATGCGATTGCATGCCCTTCATTGCAGTCCGTACAGGGCTTATTTCATCAATAGCCACGCAATAACCGCTAAAACAATAATTACAATCAGACTAATGAGACCAATAGAGGCATTTTTTTGCGTTTCTTTTTCCTGCACAGCGCAATCGGCTGGCACTTCATTGAGGTCTGCCGTGCAGGCAGCAGGCGCATGCACATCCACACCTTCCGGAATTGGCGCCGGCTTCGGCACACTTACATTTTGCGGCATGCCGTCACGGCTCAGCTGCATTCCGGCATGACGCTCCGCCAGCTCAGGTATGCCCTGATCATTCATACGCTGTGCAACGCTTTCCACTGGCGCTTCTGCCTGAGCTGTCTCAGAGACTGCAACGGCTTCTGAAGGCTGTACTACCACTTCTGCTTGTGGTGCAGGTGCGGACGTTTGTTCTTCCGCATATTGTGCAGCCTGCGCTGGCTGCAATACTGAAAATTTAAGACTGGCAAATTGCACAATGTCGCCTTCTTTCAATAAAGCTTCATTTTCAACACGCACATCATTTACAAAAGTGCCGTTTGAAGAGGTCAAATCCTGCACCCACAAAGCCTGCTCTCTTAAATGAAATGCTGCATGCTTGCGCGAAATTTCAGCCTGCGGCAATACGATATCTGCACTCTGATGACGGCCCACCAGCATATCTCGATCGATACTGATTTCCTGTCCAGTGTGTTCACCCGTAATTGCTTGTAATTTCCAAGTCATAGCAGCTAGCCCTATTGCGATTTTTGATTATCATAGCATATTGAATATCCTGAACCATTATCACAGCTGGCAGCTTTTTTACTGCTCGCAGCTGCGCCAAAATAATCCTGAATATTGTCTGGCGTTAAGCGAATAATTTCATAAGGCTTAGAAGGCAAAGCCAGCGCTTGCGCTTTGACCGCTGCAGGCGCTTTAGCCGCAGCTGCTTTTTTCGGTGCTGGCGCAGACGCTTTAACAGTAACAGCAGGCTTTACAGGAGCCGCTTTCGCAGCTGCAGGCTGAACTGGCGCAACTTGTGCAGGTACTGCAGCTGTATTTGCTTCCGCTTTTGGCGCAGCTTGCGATTCTGACCGCACTGGCGCTGTTTGGCGCTGCACCGGCGGTTCTATTGCAGTTGGCGTTGTGACTGCAGGCTGAGGCTGCACACCGCCTGAGGGCACAGACTGGTAAACAGGCTTAGGAGCATCCGCTGGCGTTTTTGATACCGGCACACGCTGCTGATAAATATCTTCTACATTTTCTGGCAGCTTGGCAAAATTACCATCTTCATCTAAAGCCAATTGCAGGCTATACAGCTGGCTGTAGCGCTGCTGTGACAGTTTACGCACATCTTTTGAATCACCGACAATGGTCGGGTGAATAAAGATCAATAAATTGCGTTTCACGTTAGATTTGCCGTCTGAGCGGAATAAGCGGCCAATCCCAGGAATGGCGCCTAGACCCGGCACAGATTGGCGCGTATAGGCCGTATCGTCTGAAATCAAGCCGCCCAGCACAATAATTTGACCATGCTCAGCCAAAATGGAAGTTTTAATGGCGCGCTTGCTGGTCACCAAATCAGATGCTTGACCTTTATTGGCCTTAACATCAGAAACTTCCTGCTCCACCTCTAAACGCACCGAGCCGCCTTCACCAATATGCGGCACTACCTTCAAGGTCACACCCACATCTTTACGCTCAATAGTCGTATAGGGATTGGCTGTGCCTGAAGAGCTGGTCGAAACCGAACCTGTAACAAAAGGCACGTTCTCGCCCACCACAATATAGGCTTCTTCATTATCCATGGTCAGAATAGACGGCGTAGACAACAGATTGGATTTGGTTTTTTCTTTTAAGGCTTGAATCATGGCGCCGTAGAGCTGGCGCGAACCATCGGCATTTTCTTTATAGTCGCCCAATACAATAGATGTACCAGCACCCAGCGCACTACCCGCACCCGCTGCGCCGCCTGTCAAGAACCCAGCCGCAAGGCTTTTTAGACTTGAACCGATATTATCAAAGTTGATCAGGCCAATACCGCTGCTTAAATCACCCAGCGCCCACTGCACGCCAAGCTGATCTGCATCACTGCCTTCGACCTCAATAATTGCCGCTTCAATTAACACTTGCTGGCGGCGTATATCCAGCTGCTGAATTGCCACCTCAATTTCGCGCATCAATTGCGGATCCGCTTTGACCAGCAACGAGTTTTGCGTGGTGTCTGCGATAATGCTGACGCCGTTGCCGCTAAAACTGCTGATGCTGTTTTGATTCGAGTTGTTCGAACCTGAATTTAAATTAATGCCGGAAGATGTCCCAGATGATGATGAGTTATTGGAATTAGAGCCATTCAGCAAATTGCTGATCGCATTATTATTGTTATTGGAATTGGATGAATTGGAATTATTTGAAGACGTGCTGACAGCTTGGCCGGTGACCAAGCCCTGTAAAATTTCTGCCAGATTTTTAGCGCTGGCATACTTTAAGCGAAACACTTTTAAACCGCCTAAACGATTCGCAGATGGCACATCCAGCATTTCGATGGTTTGACGGATACGCTTGCGCGTATGGGTATCACCCTTAATTAAAATTCGATTGGTTCGATTGTCTGCAATAATGCGCACACGCGAGCCTTTTAAATCTTTAGCTGCACCTGTAGAGGTCATGGACTCCAGCAGGCTGATCATTTCTTCTGCTTGACTGGACTGCAGATTGACCGCCTCAATATCATTTTGACCCGTACCATCCAAATTACGGATGATGGTTTCCAGCTGGTAAATATTGCTGGCGCGGTCTGAGACAATCAGCGCATTGGTGCCGCCCACGGCGGACAGATGCGCGAACTGCGGCATCAGCGGACGCAATGCTGGAATTAAATCATTGGCATTGGTATTTTCCAGCCAAATCACCCTTGTGACAATTTGATCGCCGGTTGCGCGGCTGCGCGCATCATAAGGAATGCCCGAGCTCTTTACATTGCTGTCTGGCACCAGCCGAATGGTATTGCCTGAGGGAATCGCCACGACACCGTTGACATTTAAAACCCCTAAAAACAGGTCATAAACTTCGCTTTTATTCAGCGCTTTATTGGAAATGACGGTGACATTGCCGCGAACTCGCGGATCAACAGCAAAATTTTTGCCAGTAATATCGGCTACTTCATTAATAAACGCGGTTAAATCAGCATCCCGCAAATTGATTTTCCAAGTTTGCGCATAGCTTGCAGTACTAACCATTGCAACCAACGGCGCTAAGGCATATGCGGCGAATATAGGACGATTATTATTTAATAAAGCCATGAACTCTTATGCTTCCTAACCTGCTAGGTGATGACTCATCACTTGAAATCCTGTTGTACGGTCATCACTTGATCACCACGTTTTATTTCCAGCTTCACCTGCCCTTCGCGGCGAGCTTGTTCTAATAATTGCACCTCTGTCAAGCCTGCACCGACACTTTGACCATTCATCGATACGATCTTGTCTCCAGGCTGCAAACCCAGCTTATTTCTTAATGCAGCCGGTGTGCGCGCTGTGACCTCAAAACCGCCGCCAGAAGAAGAGCTCACACCCATTTCCTGCATATACTGATCACGGTTTTCCTGCATGCGCTGCACGGCTTGCCCTAAGGCATTCTGTGTTTGATTGCCGCTGGAGTCACTGGGCTGCACAGAGCTGTTCATTGATGGCGCTGAGGGCGCACCTGTGGGAACAATCGGCTGATTCAGCCCATTTTCAATGCCTTTAAAAGCCAGTTCGCGCACCGCGCCATTTGCGCTGCGCAAAAATACTTTATCCCAATACACTTCGCTCAGTGTATAGGAAGAGCCTTCTACTGTCTCACCTACACGGTAACGTTCCGCAGTCTCATTGACTTTAATCACAGCCGATGAGAACTGATTCGGATAGCCAACCACGACCCCTTGCAGCATCATATTCAGATTTTCATCTGCGCTTGAAGCGCGTCCAACTTCCTGAAATAAGGCAAATGAGCTGATATTCGGCACTTGCGGCTGCTGTGACCCCAATTCGACGCGGTCCATTTGCATCACCTGAGGCGGCGCAACCAGCAGCCAAAGCATAGACGCCACTTTCCAGCACAGACAAATGATCAGTACAGTGAGGGCAATTGGCGCCAGACGGTCTGTCGATTTCCAATTGTACTGTTTCAGCTTTTCTATCCAGTCATTCATTATGAACCGCCTTTCAGCAAGGGCTGACGGCTGCTGATCACATAAGTGTCCAAACCTGCTTTTCCATCATAAGACGGGATATTCATTAATAAACGCTGCGTCAGCTGCACATCCAGCATCAGTTCTGCATCGAGCTGCAAATTTATCATTTTCTGTTCCCGCGCATCACGGACATCAATCTGCAGTTTGCCTTGATCATCGGTCAGCTTGCCGACCAGTGAAGGGACATTCATGCGGTCTTGACGCTGAGCAAAGGTATACAGCAATTCGCCGCCAGCCCATTGCAGCTGGCCATCCATTTTGCTGAAGCCTTGCTGCGGCTTATATTTGAGAGAAATATCTTTCAGCTGAATCGCGTTGCTTGGCCATTGCCAATCTGCCATTGCTTTTAACGTTTCTGGCGCAATTTGACCATTAAATGATTTGATCACTACAGTTTTACCTAAACCATAGCCAATAATGCCTTCCAGCTGCGTATTGCCGCTATGGATTTCCACATCTGCACCTGCGCGCAGCAGCAGCAAATCTAAAGGCCGTGTTTTCCAGCTGATTGAACCTTTCAGCTGGCCTTTATTCCAGTCCGCTTGCCCGCGCCAAATATTCCCGCTGACATTTTGCAGGCTTTGATTATTTTTATAAAATTTTGAAATCAGCCATGCCGCCGGCACCTGCAGCATAACGAAAATAAAAAATATGATGACCGCGAATAACAGCCATTTTACTTGTTTTGGCTTATCGCTCATCCAACCCCAACCAATCTTTCAATTTTTTGCCCAATGACTCTATTTTCTTTTATAGACACATTATGCACACTTTTTCCGCACAGCCAATTCAAAGAGATAAAAAAACCAAGCAGTATTGCTTGGTTTTCATAACTTAGACTGCCAATGTGACAGCCTAATGACACCGTATTAGATTAGGAAGCTTTCTAATTTAGCGCCTTTTTCCAGCTCAGCAACTAACCAGCGAGGCTGTTTGCCGCGGCCAGTCCAAGTATCTTCTGGGTTTGCCTTGCTGCGGTAGCGAGGCTCTACAGATTTACGCGTTGTTTTCTTACGCTTAGTTGCGCCAAATTCTAAAATTTGGTCAATGCTTAGACCTACATTTTCTGCAATTGCAGAAATTTGATTATAAGCATCTTCAATTGCTTGATCTTTTTTAGATGCAATTAAAGCTTCCGCTTCTACTTGCAGCTTTTTAAGTTCTTCAACGGAAAGATTACTGATATCTGGCACGATATTAACTCCTAAAAAATTTGTTTTATTTTGTGTTTTAAACTCGCTCATCATATTTATATTAATATAAACATTCAATATCCATTTAAGGATTTAAAACAATATTTCTACAGTTTTAACAAATTATTTTTTCAGTTATATTAAATTAAATTTTATGCTGTACCCGCATTTCTATTTGTTTTATTTTTTCCCGTATAATTTCCGGCATTGCAGTTTTCTGCATATTTACTTTATCTACGCAAACTATTACAGCTTCACCAATAGCAGCAGCTTTTTGCAGCTGCGTGCTCCATATTAAATAACTCATCCGTACTGCGCTATTTCTCAGCTCTTCAACACGTACACCTATTTTCAAATGATCTGGATAAAATATTGGATTTAAATATTTACACTGGCTGGATGCCACTACAGTCAAAACATCCTGATCTAAAATACCCAGTTCATCAAAATAGCAAATTCGGGCGCTTTCAATATAGCGGTAATATTGTACGTTATTTACATGGCCAAATGCATCCATGTCACCCCATGCAACATTTTGTTCATAAACCAATGGATAATCGTTTAGTTCAATCATTATATTTTAATTTCTACAAAATTTGCGTTATTTTCAAAAATTAAATTTAACTGTTGAATCAAATTTTCCTGATCTGACAGATTCGTTTTAATTCTTAAATAACTCATTAATACATCATCAGGATATTGTTTCAGCAATAATTCCGCTTCATGTTCACGGCCCGTCGCGCGGTACACATGCCATTTTGCAAAGCTGAATACTGGCAGCGCCGGATACTGATTTTCCCAAGTATTAATACGCTCTTCGATTAATTCATAATGAGGGTTTTGTTTCAGCAGCTGCTGCTGGAACCACAAATAGAAGACTTCCTGACTAAACTGCACTGACAGCAAATGCACGGCCAGCTGTTCATGCTGTTCGCTCATTTCCGGCATACGCGCCAAAACCTTCAGCCACAGCACTTTAATATGAAACGTCCGCTCAAAAATTTGATCATTCAGCGCATCATAACGCTCTTTTAGCAGCTGCAGCCCATCACTGTCCGCTTGATCAAACGCCGCTAACAGCTGCTCCAGCCACGCCTGCTTCATATTTTCATCTAAATGGCCGTACTTGGTCGAGCGCAGATACATCCAAGGGAATTGCAGGGCGAACTGCCCCCAAAGCGCCGTTAAACGCTGATCATAGGCTGTGCTGACATTCTGCAGCCAAGGAGAAAGCTCATGCTGATTGAGAAACTCCAAATGCGTTAAAGCTTTTTCCCCATCCTGCTGCGATAAATACACTTCAATGCGCTGTATTTCTGCCAATTCAAACGCCATCGGGCTGGTATCATTCAAAGCATTCAGCGCTTGATCATATTCCGCGCGCATCCAATATAGCCGTGCATCCATTATGCCTTTTAATAAGCCTGATTCAGAAAATGCCTGCTGAATAAATGCACGCTGATCCTGCGCTGCATTTAGGGTCCAAATGACCGCCAATTGTTCATAAGGATGCAATTGATTAAAGCTGAATACATTTTCACACTTGCGCTGCTCACGGCTTAAATAGCGTTTCAAGCCTAGCCAGATCAATTGACCCGCTAAACTTAATACAGCCAATAGAATCAAAAAGAACCAAATATTGGTTTGAACCTGCCAGTCGCGCCAATAAATATAGACATAGCCTGCGCCATAACCAAAACTTAATACACTGATTAAGGCAACGGCCAATAAACTGAAAAATAAATAAGCGAGTAAAATCTGTTTCATCTGTATTTACCCAATTAAAGCGCGCGTATTTAAGCTTGGCGCAGCATGAGCGGGGATTTTCTGCAATTCATTTAAGCGCTGAATATATTGTTTTGACTTTGCATCAGGCAGCTGTTTTAGCGTTTGAATAGCGAGGGTGATTTCTTGCTGGAACGCAATATATTGACCTTTTTGCAGCAGCTGCTGCGCCAACAACAAACGCAGCTGCGTTTCTTTTAAAATCATGCTGCGCTGCATTAATGCATTATTGGGCTGCTGCACAGATTCAATCTGAATCCAGCGCTGCCAAAATGATTTTTCTTTTTTCGGTTCAGTTTGCTGATATTGCGCTTGAATTTCACGCCCTATTTCGCGGTCCAGCACATCCAATACCGCCTTCATTTTATTTTGCTGTTCCGCTTCTGTATTCACCAGCTGAAGAATCATTTGCCGGTCTTTTTCAATCAGCTGATGCAAACTGGCTTGCAATGCTGGCGCCAAAGGATAAGCCGTCAGATTATGATTCAACTCATTGAGCTTTTCTAAAGCCACAGCATATTGCCGCTGCTGCAATGCAAATTCCACCAAGTCCAGCTGCTGCTCTATCAGCGCTGCAGGCTGCAAAGCAGCGGATGCCGGTTCTTGTGCATCTTCTGCGGCAGGATCATGCGCTGCAGGCTGGACTTTACCCAGCTGGCGGTTTAAGGCGGCCAATTGATCATTCAAGCTGGCATTGCGCTGCTCCAATTCATTTTGCTGTACCTGCATCGCCCCTTGGCCAGCGCTAAGCTGATACAGATCAAGTGTAATTTTGACCATCCAAAGGATAGCCAGAACAGCGACAAGAATAAGCAGTTTTTTCATGAATTTCCTTGCACCAGCGCAATGTGTTCTAAAATAGATTCTTTTCGCAAATCGGGCAGCTGCGAGATCGAAAAAGTAAAATGATGCCTGAGTCTGTCCTGCGCCAACAGCTGACATAAACGCTCACCCAAAACCAGAAAATGCGCACGGTTCAGCAGATCAATATGCTCAGCCATCAGCTTGCGCCAGTTAAGCCAGCTGGCCTCGCTGCTGACGAGCATACAATAGCGCTGCTGCAATTGCAGGCGTGAAATATTTTTTTCAATTATTTTAGGTGCTTGTTCAGGACATTGCCGCTGATACAGGATGAAGTTCAGCAGTTTGACACCCTTGGCCTGCAAGGAATCCATCATAAACTGACGCCCGCCTTCACCGCGCCAAAAAGCCACGCTGGACGATTCAGGCAGCTGCTGCAGCACAGGCAAATTCAGCATGCCTTCGGAAGTTTCCACTTCAGGCACTTGGCTGTGAATGCCATACTGGAGCAACGCTTTTGCTGTAGCTTCCCCCACAGCAATCCAAGTGAGATGTGAGAGATGTTCCAGAGACAGTCCTGCCTGCGCCAGCCCCTGCATGCCATATTGCACAGCCGAAGGGCTCACGGCCACAACCACATGCGCCGAGGGCAAAGCTGCATATAAATGCGCTAGATGATCCGACCACGGCATAGGCGCCAATTCCAGCAAAGGCAAATCCAAAACTTCAATATCCTGCGCCTGCAGAAATTCAGTCAGTGGAATTGCCCGATCAGCTGGTCTGGTATTCAGAAAAAGCATAAAACTTAATACAGCGCTTTCAGCAGCTCGCCCGCACCTTGCGCAAGCAGGTCTTTTGCTAGCGCAACCCCGAGTTGCTCTGCGTCCGCAGCTGCGCCGGTTTGCACCGCTTGCAGCAAAGTTGCGCCATCAACACTCCCCACACGGCCTTCCAAATAAATTTGGCCCTGCTGTAGAGTTGCATAACCTGCGATCGGCACTTGGCAGCCGCCTTCCAAATAAGCATTGAACGCGCGCTCTGCACGCACACAGAAATTAGTCTCGGCATGCATCAGCGGCATAATCAGCTCTAAAACAGCCTGATCTGCTTCACGGCATTCTAGACCTAAAGCGCCCTGACCAACTGCAGGCAAGCTTGCTTCTGGCGCCAAAGTATGGCGGATACGCTCTGCCAAGCCTAAACGTTTAAGGCCTGCGCTGGCTAAAATAATCGCATCATAATTGCCCGCATCGAGCTTAGATAAACGCGTGCCGACATTGCCGCGCAGATCAATGATCTCTAGATCCGGACGCTGTTTTAAAATTTGGCATTTACGGCGCAGGCTGGAGGTGCCCACTTTGGCGCCTTGAGGCAGATCATCAAAATGCGCATAGGTATTTGATACAAAAGCATCCAAAGGATCTTCGCGTTCGCAGATTACCGCTAAAGTGAGTCCTTCAGGCAAAGCCATCGGCACATCTTTCATGGAATGCACGGCCAAATCGGCACGGCCATCCAGCAAAGCCGCTTCCAGCTCTTTCACAAATAGGCCCTTGCCGCCAATTTTAGCCAACGGCGTATCCAAAATTTTGTCGCCCTGAGTGACAAATGTCACCAACTCCACCGTCAAGCCTGCATGCAGCGCTTCTAAACGGGCTTTAATATGCTCTGCCTGCCATAATGCAAGAGGGCTTTGACGAGTTGCAATTTTCAGGGTCTTCATAAATTTTAAACAGCTGTAAGAATAAACATTATTCTAAACTTATCTTGCTCATATGAAAATGCAAGTAAATTTACTAAAGATGACAACGCTTATTCTGCTGCAGGCGGCTTTACAGCTTGTGAATCCGTTCACGCAAATTTGGCAAATGCCTGCGGCTGACCGCCAAGCGTTCTTCCAATTCACGGCAGCGGACTTGGTACTGGCCAGAGCTGACCACTTCCAGCCCATCCAGATAATGCACTGAAACCAGCGCATTGCGGTGAATGCGGATAAACTGATCGCCAAACTCTGTTTCTAAATCCTTTAGCGTCTCATCAATTAAAACACTGCCATTTTTATGGCGCACAGTCACGTATTTTTGATCCGCCAGAAAATAATAGACATTTTCCAGAGGCACCAATTCTACGCCGCGATAGGTCTTGGCCGCGATTTGATGGCGGCTGATTTTAAGTTCTTCCATAATTTCTTTTTGTTTTATGCTGCTCATTTGAGCTTGGGTTAATTTTGTTAAATGATCTAAAACCTGCTGCAGTTCCTGCTGCATCACGGGTTTGAGCAAATATCCTTCTGCGTTTGATTTAAATGCATCCAATGCATGATGATCATAAGCGGTACAAAATATAATCGCGGGCATTGGCTCAAGCTGACGTAAATACTGAGCGCAAACCAAACCGTCCATTTCCGGCATTTGAATATCTAATAATACGACATCTGGTTCAAGACTTTTAGCCAGCTCAAGTGCCTGCTGCCCATGCGCCGCTGTTCCCGCCACATAGTGCCCCAATTGAGTAACTAAGCGTGACAACCGCTCTAATGCTAGAGGCTCATCATCACAAATCAGGATGTCCATTTCTCCTCCTTAACGCAGTAACCATCATTTTTTTTATAGGATCACTGTGCTGTTTTTTACTTATATCGATATTGCACTACAGTGGTAAACATTCCCTCTCCTGCAAAGCTTTGAAATGACGCAGATGAGCCATAATACGCTTTCAGCCGCTGCTGCACATTTTCAACTGCAATACCATGTCCTTGACGTAATGTTATTTTATCCTGATTGTAAGGGTTAGTAATGACTATATTGACTTGATTTTGCAATATTTCAATCAATATGCTTATCGTACTCTTTGTTAGAATTTTTTCAACTCCATGAAAAATACTATTTTCCACCAAGGGTTGTAAAGTTAGCAGCGGAATTTGTACGCGCGAGTACAATTCCGGATTGACCAATTTCCATTCCACCTGCAGGCGCTCCCCCAGCCGAATCTGCTCAATGGCCAGATAACGTTTGCTCAGTTCAATTTCTTCCTGCAGGCTCACCAATTTCAATTCCTGAAAACTGGCGCGAAACAGGCGCGATAAATTCAGCAGCATCTCTTCGGCTTTATGAGGATCAATACTGATTAAACTGATCGCGCTATTTAGGCTGTTAAATAAAAAATGCGGATGAATGCGTGCCTGCATGGCTTGAATCCGCGCATTCAGTTCACTGGTCTGCTGCAGGTTCCATTGTTCGCGCATATATAAATAGCGGAAGCAAAATGCGCCCAATAAAACGCCAAAGCTGAGATTCATGCCCGAATGATGAAATACCTCATGGGCAGTTAAGCCAGAAAAACTGAGCTGTTGCCCAAAATACAGCAGGACATTCATGCTCAGCGTTGTAAACAGCACAATCACCTGCAGCAGCAGAAAGCCCAGCAGCAGGGTGAATTTCAAATTTAAAGGTGATAGGCGCTGGTCAAAATATTCCACAATGGCAGCAAAAGACAGCAGCACCCAATTGATGAATAAAATAAATTGCATTAAGCTGCCAAAACTTAAATTTGACCATGACTGCGCTTGCGCCAAAGCCAGCACCAGCGCCAAAATGTTGCCCGCTATAAACAATTCGGACAGATATTGCCAGCGGTCAAACCTGCTGAAAATCAACGAAACGCCCATTTGTCCTCACTGTAAAAAAGATTGATGAACTTGCACTTCGGCAACTGGGTCCGAATTTGCTATACTCTTGTCCAGTTCTACTGCTTTTTATCCTATTGAGCCGACATGACCACATCATCTAATTCCTCAAATCCGTCACAAGCCCAAACTTCGGGTATGTGGGGCGGCCGTTTCTCTGAAGCAACTGACGCCTTTGTTGCTGAATTTACAGCATCTGTGCAATTTGACCAACGCTTTTATAAACAAGATATTGCAGGTTCAATTGCGCATGCAACCATGCTTGCTAAAGTGGGCGTTTTAACCGAGCAGGAACGTGATGACATCGTTAACGGCTTAAATACAATTAAAGCTGAAATTGAAGCGGGCAATTTTGAATGGCGCATCGATTTAGAAGATGTGCATATGAATATTGAGTCTCGCCTGACTCAGCGCATTGGCATTGCAGGCAAAAAATTGCACACTGGACGCAGCCGCAATGACCAAGTGGCTACAGACATCCGTCTTTATGTACGTGATGAAATTGATGCAATTTTAGCGTTATTGCAAAAATTGCAAAAAGGCATCTTGGGCTTAGCCGCGAAAAACACCAATACCATTATGCCGGGCTTCACACACCTGCAGACTGCACAGCCTGTGACTTTTGGCCACCATTTAATGGCCTGGTTTGAAATGCTGGTGCGTGATTCTGAACGCCTGATTGACTGCCGCAAGCGTACAAACCGCATGCCTTTAGGTTCAGCCGCTTTAGCGGGCACAACCTACCCGATTGACCGTGCATATACTGCAGAGCTGCTCGGTTTTGAAGCTGTTGCTGAAAACTCACTGGATGCAGTTTCTGACCGCGATTTCGGCATCGAATTCAATGCTGCAGCATCTCTCATTATGATGCACTTGTCGCGCATGTCAGAAGAAATGATTCTATGGACTTCTGCACAATTTAAATTTGTGAATATTCCTGACCGTTTCTGCACTGGCTCTTCAATTATGCCGCAAAAGAAAAACCCGGATGTTCCTGAGTTGATTCGCGGTAAAACAGGCCGTGTATATGGCGACTTGATGAGCTTGCTGACATTGATGAAAGGCCAGCCATTGGCTTATAACAAAGACAACCAAGAAGACAAAGAGCCGCTGTTTGATGCAATCGATACCGTGCGCGGTTCATTGATGGCTTTTGCAGACATGATTCCAGCATTGGTTCCAAACATTGAAATCATGCGTGAAGCAGCGCTGCGCGGCTTCTCAACAGCAACTGACCTTGCAGACTATCTGGTAAAAAATGGCGTGGCATTCCGTGATGCGCATGAGATTGTCGGTAAAGCTGTTGCGCTTGGCGTGCAAGAATCTAAAGATTTATCTGAACTGACGCTGGAACAGCTGCAGCAGTTCTCTGACCTGATTCAAGCCGATGTCTTTGAAAAAGCGTTGACGCTTGAAGCCTCTGTAAATGCCCGCAACCACATTGGCGGCACTGCGCCAGCACAAGTGGAAGCAGCGATTGAACGCGCGCACGCACGTTTGGAAAAACTCTACGCTTAAAGGATTGATACCATGACTCGACAAGTATTTTGCCGTAAGTATCAAAAAGAGATGGACGGTCTAGATTTCGCACCTTTCCCAGGTGCTAAAGGCCAGGAAATGTTTGAAACCGTGTCTAAAGAAGCTTGGCAAGCTTGGTTAAAGCATCAGACCACGCTGATCAATGAAAAGCGCCTCAATGTGTTTGAACCAGAAGCCAAAAAGTTTTTGGAAGAGCAGCGTGAAAAATTCCTCAGCAATGACGAATCTTTAGAAAAAGCGGAAGGCCTAACGCCTGAGTAATTTTTAGAGCGTTGCTCTAAAAATTACTCAAGACAAGCGAAGCGCGTAGTTTCAAATGTCATGAAGGAGTCCAAAGGGGCTCCTTTTTTCATGCTCCGCCACGCCGCAAGACGAGAAGCTATACTTCGAGTGGAAAAAATAAGTCACAGCCTTATTTTTCTGCAAGACAAATACCGAAGGTATGCGTAGGTTTTAATACAAAAAAATCTCCCATTTGTGGGGGATTTTTTTATGCACGGCCTTATTTTTCTTCTAGACAAGCAGCTCTGCTGCACGCAGGCAGACTGCTAAAATTGAGTGACACAAAAAACACTGCTGTGAGCAAGATGCTTATTTTCCCAGACTCAGGACACCTATCCATTGCATGCAGTTTCAGCCTTCAACACAGGCTGATATCCTGCTTTTTATTCATAAAAAACTCTTTTTCAGCGGACTCTTAGACTAAAGAGAACTGCCTTATTTGTATCAAATTAATGAACTGTAATTGTGTGATACATTTCTCAATAAATTGCAGCATTACACTACAAGAACCTACATGAATTAAATTTTCAGTTTTCCTATAATAATTTCCAAGGAGATGGCAACATCTCTAGAATAATAGTGATGAATCCCCGATTTTCTTCCCAGATTTCCCCCAAAATCTGGGAATTTTTTTGTCCGCATCTTTCATATAAAACGCATATTCAAACGTCCATCAACAGATATAGCGCAATAAAAAAGCCCCTTCTGAAAAGGAGCTTTTTTATTGCTGGACACAGATTTAAGGCTGTTTCAAATAAGGCCATGCCGCTTTTAAATAAATAAACATCGACCACAGCGTCAAGATGACGGCAGTATAAAGCAGTGCATAAGCCAGCATTTCCAAAGGCTGCCAATTCAGTAAAAATACAGAAATCGCAATCATTTGAAAGGCTGTTTTATATTTGCCTACAGTAGATACCGCCACACTGGTGCGGGCGCCGAGTTCGGCCATCCATTCGCGCAGCGCGGATACAGTAATTTCACGTGAAATAATCACAATGGCAGCAAAGGCCATAGAAATGGTTGGCTGCCATTGCACCAGCACAATTAATGCTGTCGCCACCATCAGTTTGTCGGCCACAGGGTCTAAAAAACGCCCAAATGCCGAAGTCTGATTTAAAGTGCGCGCCAAATAGCCGTCAAACCAATCTGTGACAGCCGCAACGACAAAAATTCCTGTCAGTAAAATATGCCTGCTCATACTGGCATTATGGCCTTCCACACCCATAACCGGCGGCCAATAGGCCACAAGTAGAAATACAGGAATTAAAGCGATACGCGCTAAAGTTAGAATGTTAGGAATATTCAGGATTCGACCTGCAGTCATAGACACCGCCAATGTTTCCCCTTTATGCACGATGCAAATGCACAATTTATGGAGGATTTACCCTTCGTTAATTCAGTTCACTTTATACGAAATGCCCCAAAGTGTCACTAGGCAAACACTGTAACTGTCTGACGCGAGGTTGCAATTAACCGTCCCTGAGCATCCCAAAGATGCGCATATTCTGTTGAATAGCCGTCACCTGCATAATCCGTCACCACTTTATATTTCAGCCAGTCATGCAGCTGATTCTGCAGCGGATGCACACAAGTTAAATGCCATGTCAGTGAACTGGCCGGCGCCATGGTTTTAAACATTGGCAGTACACCCGGCGGCCACATGTCAAAAGCCGCCATTAAATCTGCAGCATTCATTTCGCGGTTTTCATGCAAAACAGGATCGAAACGGAACCAGCCGCCAAAGTCTGGCACAGCACTGCCCGTACATGGATATTGCCCTTCCGCCCAAGCCATTTGCATCTGCTTAAAACACTCTGGCGCTAGAGGATGATGCTGCGCAATCTTCAAGCTCTCTACCGGCGGATAATCTGGTGCTTCAGCTTCACGATTGACTTGAATGGATGATTCGCGCTGTGCGCCAAAACTGGCCAGCAAAATACTTTGCACGGCTCCATCCTGCCAAAGGCGCACTTCAACCGTGGTCACTGACTTGCCTTCACGCAAAACCTCTGCTGTTAACTTGACTGCGCTGAGCTGCACAGGACCGACAAACGTTACACTGGCGCTCAGCAATGATTTGCGGGAATCCGCCACGGTCTGCTGCGCTTTCTGCATCAGCATAGCAGCCACCAAGCCGCCATAAATTGTACGCCCCTGCAGCCAGCCTTCAGGAATATCCACTGTGTCTGACTGCTGAATCTGCGCATACAATGGTGCTAATGACATGGTTCATCCCTGCTGTCGTTTTTATTGAGCTATCTTTGGCTGATTCTCTGCTGATGTAAATGTTCAGTGACCCAAGCGTCATTGAGCATTTTGGTCAATGACGCTGCAGCATGATCCGCTATCTACTCATGCAAAATTTTATAAATGGTGCGCGCCATGACATCCCCTAAACCCGGCACGACTTTTAAATCATTCTCTGACGCTTTCAGCACCCCTTGAATGCCGCCAAAATGGGTCAGCAAATCACGGCGGCGTTTAGGTCCTAAGCCCGGAATCACTTCCAGCACGGATGAACCGCGCTTTTTATCCCGTTTGGCGCGGTGCTTGGTAATGGCAAAGCGGTGCGCTTCATCACGCACCTGCTGAATCAAATGCAGCGCTTTGTGATCTTCAGGCAACTGAATTTTTGTGCCATCAGTAAAATGCAGTGTTTCCAGCCCCGGCTTACGCCCCTCACCTTTAGACACCCCAACCATAAAAGCATCCAGCTCTAATTCCTGCATCACATCCATAGCCATATGCAGCTGGCCTTTACCGCCGTCAATCAGCAGCAAATCGGGCAGCATATGCTTTTTATATCGCCGCGTCAGCGCTTGGCGCATAGCCGCATAGTCATCGCCTGCGGTAATGTCATTAATGGAGAACTGGCGGTAATCGCGTTTACGCGCACCGCCCGCATCAAAGACCACACAGGATGCGATGGTGGCTTCACCCATGGTATGCGAAATATCAAAGCATTCAATGCTGTCTATAGGACGGTCTACCACCTGCTCCAGCTGATGGAAGCGTTCATTCAGCTCAAAATGATTGGCCAGCTTGCCTTTAATGGCATGCTGCACATTCATCTGCGCCAGCTCTTGCCATTCGGCCCGGGTTTCCCGCACTTTACTCTTGATCTGAATCTTTTTGTCAAAATGCTGCTGCAGCGCATCTTCCAACTCTTTACGGTTGGCTGGCTCAACATTGACGATGAGCTCAGCGGGCACTTCATCCGCCACTTGAAAATAAAAGTTGGCAATAAAATCGGACAGCATTTGCGCCAGATCATCACCCAGCATGTCTGGGAAATAACTCTTGCCGCCCAGCATTTTACCGTTGCGCACATGCATGATCTGCACGCAGGTCACCCCGGCATGGTAGGCAATGGCAATAATATCCGCCTCACCCTTCACTTTATAAATGGCCTGCTGCGACTGCACATCGCGCAGCAATGCCATACGGTCACGGTAAAACACCGCTTTTTCAAACTCTAAGGCCTCAGCTGCCGCTTCCATCTTGGCAATCAATTCCTGATTCAGCTCTTTGGTATCGCCCTGCAAAAAACGGATCGAGTTTTTCACATCTTCATTATAGTCTTCAGGCGAAATCAGCCCGACACACGGCCCAGAGCAGCGTTTAATTTGATACTGCAAACACGGACGCTTGCGCTGTGAAAAATAGCTATTTTCGCATTGGCGCACATTAAACAGCTTTTGCAGCACCACCAACGTATCGCGGGCATTATAGGCGCTTGGATAGGGGCCAAAAAACTTGCCCGCCTGATGCTTGCCCTTGCCGCGGCCCGATGCAATACGCGGATAAGGTTTGTCTGCCGAAATAAAAATATATACATAAGATTTATCATCGCGCAGCATGATGTTATACGGCGGACGATGCAGCTTAATCAGGTTCTGTTCCAGCAGCAGTGCTTCTGTTTCCGAACGCACCACCAGCGTTTCTATGTCGTAAATACGCGCCACCAGCGCCTGCGTTTTCGGATGCTCAATGGTTTTAACAAAATAGCTGGATACGCGGTTTTTTAAATTCTTGGCCTTGCCGACATACAGCAACTCGCCATCCTTGCCCAGCATGCGGTACACGCCCGGCAAAGTGGTCATATTGGCTAAGATTTTTTCGATATTGTCACGCGCGTTTTCGTTCACTGGCGGCCTGTCTGCTGGTCATTCGATAAATATTGCATCTGTACTGCTTTATGATGTGATGGTTTAGGGCGCATTTTCAAGCTGGTAAGCCCGCATTTCTGCATGATTTCAGCAATAACTTGATTGCTAAAAGCTATTATTGAAAAAACCGAAGTTTGCTATGCTCAATGTCTGCCAAAATATTGCCCAATTCAACGGTTTTGACCTTTGACTGTACTCCAAGGAATACACAGAATGACCAACGCCAATCCAGCTGTTCATGTCATCAAGCCATCGACCTCAACACACAGCGCATCAGAAAAAAACCGCTTGATTGGCAAGCCGCGTTTTCATTTTGAACCCGCTGCCGTGATGCAGGCTTTAAAACAGCGGATTATTGGGCAGGATGCGGCGCTGAATGAAATTGAAAAAATGCTGCATGTGGTCAAGGCCGATTTTTCCAGCCCTGAGCGCCCGCTTTCAGTTACCCTGATGCTTGGCCCAACGGGTGTGGGCAAGACTGAAACCGTGCGCCTGATTGCCGAAGCCATTTACGGACGCGCTGATGCTTTTTGCCGTATTGATATGAACACGCTGGCGCAAGAGCATTATGCCGCAGCCATTACCGGTGCGCCCCCAGGCTATGTCGGCTCCAAAGAAGGCCATAGCCTGTTTGATGAAACCGCCATTGCTGGCAGCCATACCCGCCCCGGCATTGTGCTGTTTGATGAATTGGAAAAAGCTTCCATTGAAGTGCTGCGCGGCCTGATGAATGTACTGGATACCGGCAAACTGACCTTAACTGCAGGCACCAAAACCATTGATTTTCGCAACTGCATGATTTTTATGACCAGCAATGTGGGCGCACAGGCGGCACAGCAGTATTTAGACAAACTGCATTTTCTGCCGCAGAAAATGCAGAGTCTTTGCTTAAAGCGGCTGCCAACCCAGCGCATTATTGAAAAAGTCATGCAGCGCAAATTTGATCCAGAATTTCTCAACCGCATCGACCGCACGCTGCATTACCAGCCTGTGCAGAATGATGCCTTGCCAAGACTGGTCGACATTGAACTGGAAAAACTGAATCAGCGCCTGCAGCATCAAAAGCGCAGTGTGTCTTTAACCGACAGCGCCAAAGCGCATTTTTGCCAAGGCCATGACATCCGCTACGGCGCGCGGCATCTGGCGCGTAAAATGCGCACAGAGCTGGAACCAATTCTAGCACTTGCCTGCCTGCATCTTCCAGAACAGGCGCACTTTACTATTGAGCTGCGCAGCGGCCAGCTGAGCCTGCAATAACAGCATCAAATTCCGAGCTACAGGGTCTTGGCATAATCCTGCAGCTGGTCAATCATTATATTCCAGCCGCTATAAAAGCCCATGTCTTCATGCTTCTGGCGGATTTCTGCTGATCTGTGCCGCGCAATGGCGGTCAATTTGGTTTTGCCTGCCCCAGCATCCTCCATCAGTATAATCGCGGTCATGAACGGATCTGCCGCGGGCTTCCAGCCTTCAGTATAGGTATCGCCAAAGACCAGCTTTTCGCCATCCACCACTTCTAAAAAGATGCCTTGGTTTTCGATCTGATTGCCGTCAATGTCAAATACGGTATTAAAGCGTCCGCCGGTTTTCAGATTGATTTCACAGGCGGTGATGCGGTGCGGTTTGGGAATAAAAAAGTGTGGAATGTGCTGCGGCTGCGTCCAGCAGGCCCATATTTTCTCACGCGGCACATCTAAAATACGCTCGATTTTTAAATCGGTTTCAGGGTCCAACTCCATGTTCGCAGCTCCTCTTTTTCTTGATTTTTTAAATGCAGAGTGCACTTAAGGCACATGCCTTGCCCGCAGGTACATCCATTTTATTTTGGAGGATTCAGCACGGCAGCAATGTTATTTTTTGCGTTCAATTTTACAGGCAATACCCGCATTTCCCTCCTGCAGCGCTTGGCAGAATTTGGATTTATTTTTGGGTGAAATCAATACCGCTTTGGCTTGACCATTCTGCTCATACTCAATTTTTAAGCGGTCTAAAGACAATGCCGGTGAAGCGATTGAATGATCAGTTGCAGCAACCTTTTGAATCTGCTGCAAAGGAATGCGCCATTTAAACAGCATGCTTTGCACCAGCAGCGTGTCTGCATCAATCTTATAGCGGGTGCTGAAAATTGGCCACCACACCAATGCCGCAGTTAGCACATATACAGCCGCATGCACAGGATACTGTTCCAGTGTGCCTTTGGCCTGCATAGTCAGCAGCAGCTGCAGCAGCAATCCCGTTAAAGAAATGAAAAAACCCAGCACCCACCAATCGATTTTTGAACGGAAAATTTGCATGTGTATTTGCCTAGCCTCAATGATGTTCTGCACAATGACTTCCTAAACTAGGATTTCTTGCACTCTGCATAGAGTCTAAATTAATCCCATATTTTTTTCATGGATTTATTTTAATTTTGCAGTGCGGCGCATCCATGGCCCAAATTCACAGAAATCTTATTACTGGTTTAAACACTTGCTGGCATATATATGTTTACTTGGTCTGATCCGCACTTTCTTTAATCCGCTTTTTGCAGGAATACATTTGCGCATCTGCGCCGTTGACCAAGGTCATGGCATCCAAATAGCCATTGATATGATCGGTTTGCTGCACGCCAATGCTGAGGGTGATGTTCAGCCCCTCTTCCAGCAAGCACTCTAAAAGCCGCGGCACCACACTTTCCTGCACCTGAATTTCTGTACAGTGCGGCAGAACCAAACAGAATTCATCTCCGCCATAGCGGAAGCAGTGATCATCAATACGCGCGACTTTTTTGATTGCCTCCGCCACCACCTGCAGCACTTTATCCCCAAAAGGATGGCCTTGCTGGTCGTTAATGGTTTTAAAGTCATTAATATCAATAAAGACTACGGTCACAGGCTCTAATGCCCGCTGCGCAGCGTACAGCACACTGTTTAAAATACTGGAAAAATGCCGCACATTCAGCAGCCCTGTCAGCGGATCGCGCTGCGATAGCTCTTCCATTTCCTGCGCGCGGTATTCAAGCGCATGTGCATACTGCTCTATTTTTTCTTTGGAGCTTTTAATTTCATTGACCAAGCTCCAGACATAGGTTTCAACCACCAATGTGGTATCAAACATAAATAGCTTTTCTAAGGTTACCGCGATTGCTTCATAATGATCTGCATCGGGCAGCAGGTGTTTCAGCAGCTTCATCAGCATGGTTTTTAAAGTTTGCACCGCAGACAAATACAGCTTCGGCTCAACCCCAATGCGTTTATGCACCATGCCTATGCGCAGGCGGTTATTCACATAGTCGCTGTCATAATTGCCAGAAAAGAGATCCAGCAAATACTGATGCTGAGCGCGCTGCAAACGTTTTAAGGTATCTAAATCGCCAATTAAGGTAGAAATTTCTGGAATAGATGTCTGGTTGTCATAAAAATCTTCAACCATAGAATCCAAGCGCGGCGCAACAAGGCCGCCTATAGCTGCTAATTCGTCCAGCTCTTGATTGGTTAAGCCCAGCAGCTGTTTTCGACGTTCAACATCCTGCATCGAAATATGCATTTGGTGCATTAAAGTTTGTTTTGCCGCCTTCATGACAAGTTGCCATCCCCCGAAAAAACTGCAGATACGTCTCGCAGATTCGATTTAACTGAAGCAAAAAATCCAACGGGCCTAAATCAGGCCTGATTAAAACAAGTTTGTATGGGTTATTGAGTGTGACGCTGCCATTGCTTTTTAACGCAAGCTTACTTATGGGCAGCCGCTATTGATATATGCCAAATGTCTTATATATTGATGAATCGGCATTTTTTTCTTCATTTTGCATAAAATATAACCTACAAAATTTCAAATGTCAGTGAAAATTTTAGGTGACCCTAGCGTCACGGCTTGATACAACTTGTTATGTCCTTTTTAGATATAGTTATCGTAAGATTGGCGAAGCATAAATGTGCGCGGGAAATGCGTACATGCTTCACAACATCAACTTAGAAGTCCTCCAAAATAAAGGAGATCAGGCATGATCCACGCTGGCAATGCCATTACCGTCCAAATGCTTTCGGACGGAATTGCAGAATTCCGCTTTGACTTACAAGGTGAGTCGGTCAACAAATTTAACCGTGCAACGATTGAAGATTTTAAAGCAGCCATTGAAGCTGTGAAGGCGAATAGCGAAGTTAAAGGCTTAATCGTTACTTCGGCAAAATCTACCTTCATCGTTGGCGCAGACATCACTGAGTTTGGTGAAAACTTTGCTCAAGGCGAAAGCGCTATTGTTGAGTGGGCTATGCCTGTTCACGACATCTTCAATTCATTTGAAGATTTAGAGATTCCTAAAGTGGCTGCTATTAATGGCATGGCTTTGGGCGGCGGTTTTGAAATGTGCTTAGTCTGCGACTACCGCGTGATGTCAGAAGCGGCTCAAGTGGGCTTGCCTGAAATCAAACTGGGCATCTACCCAGGCTTTGGCGGCACAGTGCGTTTAAGCCGTGTGATCGGTATTGATAATGCCGTTGAATGGATGGCAATGGCTGCGCCTAAAAAGCCTGCTGCTGCGCTAAAAGACGGTGCTGTAGATGCTGTGGTTGCTGCTGACAAACTGCAAGACGCTGCAATTGATTTGGTAAAACAAGCGCTTGCTGGCCGTGTAGACTGGAAAGCGAAACGCCAAGAAAAAATTGATCCTGTTAAATTGAACCCGCTTGAACAAATGATGGCGTTCAATACAGCAAAAGGCGCAGTGCTTGCAAAAGCAAACCCAGCGCAATACCCAGCGCCAAAACTGCTTCTTGACTCTTTACAAGCAGGCGCAAGCTTGCCGCGTAACGAAGCGTTAAAAATTGAAGCTGAAGGTTTTGCTAAAGCTGCAATCACCCCGCAAGCAGGTGCACTGATCGGTTTGTTCATTAACGACCAGATCGTGAAGAAAACCTCTAAGCGCTACGAAAAAGGCGCACACCCTGTAAATCAGGCAGCTGTGCTTGGCGCGGGTATCATGGGCGGCGGTATTGCTTACCAAGCAG
Source organism: Acinetobacter sp. ANC 3813 (assembly GCF_002135435.1). Taxonomy (GTDB): domain Bacteria; phylum Pseudomonadota; class Gammaproteobacteria; order Pseudomonadales; family Moraxellaceae; genus Acinetobacter. Next base: position 25,983 of record NZ_NEGK01000015.1, read on the forward strand.
CCAGCAAAGGCACGCCAATCATCATGAAAGACATTGGCAACCCGCAGCTTGCTTTGGGTATGAAAGAAGCGAATGGCCTTCTGACTAAACAAGTTGAACGCAAGAAAATGACCCCAGCAAAAATGGGCGAAACACTTGCACGCATCCGCCCTACTTTAAGCTATGACGAATTCAAAGAAGTCGACATCGTGATTGAAGCGGTAACGGAAAACCCGAAAGTGAAGGGTATCGTACTGGCTGAAACTGAGAAAAATGTTCGTGAAAACACGATCATTGCTTCAAACACCTCTACGATTTCAATCACGCGCTTGGCTGAAAACCTGCAGCGCCCTGAAAACTTCGTCGGCATGCACTTCTTTAACCCAGTTCACATGATGCCATTGGTCGAAGTGATCCGCGGTGAGAAGACTTCTGCAGAAGCGATTGCTACAACTGTCGTTCTTGCTCAGAAAATGGGTAAAACGCCTATCGTTGTGAATGACTGCCCGGGCTTCCTTGTGAACCGTGTATTGTTCCCTTACTTCGGCGCGTTCGACCTTCTACTTAAAGATGGCGCTGACTTCCAGCAAATCGACAAAGTGATGGAAAAATTCGGCTGGCCTATGGGCCCTGCTTACTTGATGGACGTTGTCGGCATCGACACTGGCGTTCACGGTGCAGAAGTGATGGCTGAAGGTTTCCCTGACCGTATGAAGCCTGACTATAAAGGTTCTGTACAAGTAATGTACGAAAACAAGCGTTTGGGTCAAAAGAACGACGTTGGTTTCTACAAGTACGAACTTGACCGTAAAGGCAAAAAAGCCAAAGTGGTTGATCCAACTGCGTATGAGCTGGTTGCTACTGTTGCAACTGCGGAAAAACGTGAGTTTGACGCTCAAGAAATCATTGACCGCATGATGCTGGCATTCTGCAACGAAACTGTTCGCTGCTTAGAAGACAACATCGTAGCGACTGCTTCTGAAGCTGATATGGCGATGATTATGGGTGTAGGCTTCCCTCCATTCCGCGGCGGCCCATGCCGTTACATCGACCAAACAGGTGTTGCTGAATACGTTGCGCTTTGCGACAAATACGCGCACTTAGGTAAAGCTTATGAAGCGCCGCAATCACTGCGCGACATGGCTGCTAACAACAAAAAATTCTACGGTTAAGGAGCAACGTGAATGGCTACTTTAAATCCGCGTGACGTTGTCATCGTTGATGGCGTACGTTCTGCAATGGGTAAAACCAAAAACGGTATGTTCCGCAATGTGCGTGCAGACAGCTTATCTGCTGAACTTGTACGCGCTTTAGTTGCCCGTAACCAGTTTGATGTAAACGAAGTTGAAGATGTAATCTGGGGCTGCGTTAACCAAACTTTAGAACAAGGCATGAACATTGGCCGCAACATCGCGTTATTGGCTGATCTTCCTAAGACTGTTGCAGGTCAAACTGTAAACCGTCTGTGCGGTTCGTCTATGCAGGCAATCCACACAGCTGCAGGTCAAATTGCGACGAATCAAGGTGATATCTTCATCATCGGCGGTGTTGAGCACATGGGCCACGTTGGCATGATGCACGGCATTGACTTGAACCCTGAAGCGTCTAAGCACTATGCAAAAGCGTCTAACATGATGGGCTTAACCGCTGAAATGTTAGGCCGCATGAACGGCATTACACGTGAAGAGCAAGATGCGTTTGGTGTGGAATCTCACCGCCGCGCTTGGGCTGCGACACAAGAAGGCCGTTTCAAAAATGAAATCGTAGGTATTGAAGGTCATGACCAAAATGGCTTCAAAATCCTATGCGACATTGACGAAGTGATCCGTCCAGATGCAAACATTGAAGCGTTCCGTTCATTGCGCCCTGTATTTGATCCGAAAGGCGGCTCTGTAACTGCTGCAACATCTTCAGCTTTGTCTGATGGTGCTTCTGCAATGTTATTGATGTCTGCTGAACGTGCTCAAGCGCTAGGTCTTAAGCCGCGTGCTGTAATCCGCTCTATGGCTGTTGCAGGCTGTGATGCTGCGATCATGGGTTACGGTCCAGTTCCAGCAACTCAAAAAGCGTTGAAACGTGCTGGCTTGTCAATTTCTGACATTCAAACCTTTGAATTGAACGAAGCGTTCGCTGCACAAGGCTTGTCTGTTCTTAAAGGCTTAGGTGTTTATGACAAACAAGACATCGTGAACCATAACGGCGGCGCGATTGCTCTGGGTCACCCATTGGGCTGCTCAGGCGCTCGTATCACGACGACTTTGCTGAACGTTATGGAACAGCAAGATACGCAAATCGGTCTTGCGACCATGTGTATCGGCCTTGGCCAAGGTATCGCGACAATTATCGAACGTGTTTAATTTTTAGTTAAATACTGAGATATAAAGAACCCCGCGCAAGCGGGGTTCTTTATATCCATTTGTAGAAATACAGCATATAGACACATAACAGCACTAGCCCTATTACACCGATCCACCGATCAGTATCAAAATTAATTTGATACCCACCCTTTTTCATTTTTAGTAATGCTTCTAAACGAATATAACCATTAAGTAAGTAAAAAATACCACTTATAAATAATAGTGAAGGGAAGCTGTACTGGAGAAAAAATAACACCCAAAAAATTATCAGCATAAACCATGCTAATAATGTAGTAATATGAGTAAAATAATAAAGGTATTCTTTACGATTGACTTTAAATCGCACAAAAAGATTTAGTATAAAAAAATGAAAAAAACTAAGACAGGTTAAGAACCATTTTTCGGATTGGGCTTTAAATACATTATTTTTATTTATATACTCTAAAATATCAATATTCTGACCAACCGCTCCAAATTTTTTAAAGGTGTATGCACGACTTATTATATTTAACTGATTTGAAAAGTAAGCCAATAAAAAATCATCAAGATATTCAAATTTATATTCGTAATAAGGATGTTCCCTAGGATCTGGTGAATACTCTATTATCTCAATATTTGTGCCATCAATAAGAATGTGCTTTGCAGTCTGCCTACCTTTCAAATACTCATAATTTTTCTTCTCAAATACTTTTATATTTTCGATCGTTTTAAACCCAAGTTTTTTTTGGACTTGCAGTAAAATTCTTTCTAATATTTTTGCTTTCATTTTACGGGGTGTATTATTTTTAATAAGAATATTACATTTAAAATTATTTAACAACAATATCTAAATTTAAAAATCACAAATTGTGTGTAATTTAGGAAAATATATATCAGTAGAAATTTGGTCAGGAAAACTATTTCCTTATATAGACCTGACTTATATAAAAGAGGTCCAAAGAACCTCTTTTTATTTCTTAGATTGTTCACATATTAATGCAAATTATTCCACTGTAATTTTCTGCGCCAACAACGTCGCAAAATGCTGCTTAATCTGCTTGCCCTGCTCATCGACCCGATGCAGCTCCCCTACATTTTCATTGTATTTCACAATTTTCCAGCCATCGTACAGCGCACTTAATTCCCCTACTTTAAAGCTAAATGGAAAGTCAGGCCAAATAATAAAATCTATCACTCCACTGCATTGATCAACATACAGAAATTTATTACTTCAAAATTTGAGTTTGACGACTTTTTGAGCGTTTTAATGGTAGGCTTAAAGCCAATAAAAAATTCAGCTTAACTATATTTCAAATGAGTCGGAGTCTATCGATGTTTGCATCCACTTTAAAAACCATCATTTGCTTAGGCCTCATGGGAACTTTATTTACAGGCTGCGCCACTAAAACCCTGATGACTAAAGACAATAAAACCTATACCCGTACCAATAACGTGACCTTAATCGAAGACCAAGTCGTAGCTTTTGGCCAACCCGCTCAGCCTCTGCCAAATTTACCTGCACATAGTTTAGTGATTGCAGGCAAACAAAACAGTTATATCCTGACCCAAGGCGGGCCTCAATTTGTCAGCTTAATTGGGAAACTGGACCCGAAAAATATTCAAGTGACCCGAGACCTGCGTTTCAATTCAGAAAAGAACGATGGTCATTTCACAGGCACGCTGCCATTGTCTTATGTGAAGCTTAAAGAAGACATCACTAAGAAAGATCGGGAATTTTTTATTGAAAATGGCGCTAAGGAATGCTCAAGCTCCAGTGATGACCGCATGGCTGCACAGCGCTTCTGTTTCGAGATTAAACTGGCAGGTGTGGTCTATCCTGCAGCGAACAATTTAGCGTCTTTAAAAGCCTTGAGTAAGCCTTATCAGGTGAGTATTTATACCCAGCAACAGGAAAGTTATAAATCCAAATCGGGCATGAATCCTCTTGAAAAATTAGTACTGCTGCCTTTTGCCGTCGCGATCGATGTCGTGAGCCTCCCTTTCCAAGCAGCCAATAAAATTTTTGACTAACCGTCAAATCTTCATTTTTATTAAAACTTAGATTCTCAAAAAGCCCCTCAACATTAGGGGCTTTGATATTTGGCGCTGAACAAGATCAAATAACTAATTTCTAAATACCTATTTAAAAATAGAAAGCCAAAATGTAACCGATCCGAAACATCATGTTATCACTCTGTAAATATGGTTGAATAATCACACAACTTTAGCTTACAACACGATCAACTCCAAAAAAAACAATCATTTAAGCATTAACATAGTGTCCTCTTTCAACCCAATCACAAAATTCAGGATGCTACCCATGAATGCGATTAAAACTGCTATGGCTATTGCTCTAGTTGCAGGTACAACTTCAGCTATGGCTGCAGAAGCAACTCCAGCTGTAAACCCACTTGCACAAGTAAAAGCTGATGCAGTAGATGCTGCAGCTGCTGTTAAAACAAGCACTGTTGCTACTAAAGACGCTACTGTTGCTAAAACTGTAGAAGTTAAAGATGCTGCTGTTGCTAAAACTGTAGCTGCTAAAGATGCCACTGTTGCTAAAACTGTAGCTGCTAAAGATGCTACTGTTGCTAAAACTGTAGCTGCTAAAGACGCTGCTGTAGCTCAAACTGTAGAAACTAAAGACGCTGCTGTTGCTAAAACTGTAGCTGCTAAAGACGCTGCTGTAGCTCAAACTGTAGAAACTAAAGACGCTGCTGTTGCTAAAACTGTGGCTGCTAAAGACGCTACTGTTGCTAAAACTGTAGAAGTTAAAGACGCTGCTGTAGCTAAAACTACAGAGGTTAAAGACGCCGCTGCGACTGCAACGATGAGTGCTGAAGCGAAAAAAGCATGTGCAGAAAAATGCGCAGAGAAAAAAGCTGAAGCTGCAAAAGCTCAAACTGAAGAGAAAAAAGGTTTCTTCTCTTGGTTCAAGAAAAAAGCGGCTTAATTCTGATTAAGTGACAAAAAAAAGATGCCTCAATAGGCATCTTTTTTTTGCATATCGCCTTCATCGCTCAATTGGGGTAAGGGTATTCTTTAAACTGGTATTGATTTTTTCCCAGCGCCTTAGCAAGATATAAGCATTGATCGACATGCTGCAGCATGCTGGAATAATTTGAAATATCCAGCTGTTTAAAAGCCGTCATTCCCATACTAAACGATAGATTTAAGCTTAGATCGCCATGATGAAATGGCGTAGCCGCGCAGCGGTCCAAAATTGATTTGCACAGCGCGCGCCCCGTGTCGGCAGTACAGTCAGCGGTGACAATTAAAAACTCCTCCCCGCCCCATCGGCTAATAAAACTCTCTGGCGGACAGCTTTTTTTCAAAATCTGCGCCAAGTGAATTAAAACCAAATCTCCGACATGATGCCCATATTGGTCATTCACACTTTTAAAATCATCGACATCCAGCAAAATCACGCAGCCTTGCTTCACAGCGTTCTTTGCAAAGACTTGCTCTTTCAATGAATGCCGGTTTTTCAATCCCGTTAATTCATCATTAAACGTAACACGCTGCAAACGCAGGTACAGACGCTGATTGCGCATGTACAATTCACAAATAAACAGGAAAAGAATTAAATAAATCCCCAGCGCCAAACGGTAAGCACTAATGCGTGAAAGCATATGGATTTGCGCATCCGACCAGTATTCGCCAGCCAGCGGCATTGCCGCATAGCAGCCGCAGATTAGCGTCATCAGGCCAATCAGCCAGCAAAAGGCCTTAACCTTGTATTTCACCGCGAAATAGCACATGAGCAGCGGCAAAACCATGCAGGCATAAAAAATCTGATCATGCGAAATCACATACTGAATCAGCAGCGCCGCAGCCAAATAAAAATAATCAATCAGCGGAATGGATGACCATTGTTTTGCGCCATACAGCAGGCAAATCACACTTAAACCCGTGGCAGCCTGCTCTAAAAAATAATCGATAAACTCAAGATAATTACGCCCAACCTGAAAAATAGCCGCAAACAATAGACTGCCGGCGAAAGCGCTTAAAATAATGGGCAGCGTTAGAATGATGGTGTGCTTAAAGCGCAGGCCTTTAATCCGGCTCAGCGCCAAATGCAGTTTAATAAACAGCCAAATCTGCAGCGCAGAAATTCCGCACAGTAAAAATCTTTGCTCCACTGTTTTCACTTGATCGCTGAGCAAAGAGGCTGTAAAAATTGCACTGAAGGCATACAGCAGAATCAATAGATCATGGCTTAATTGTTTACGCAGCCGGATTAAAAAAAATGCTGCAAAGGCATTAATCACCCAGATCGGGCTGATTAAAAAATCTTGGGTATAGCCAATAGTCACCCAAGCCAATGTAAAAATGGCCAGCCACAGCAATATTAATGGTTTCATTCTTTAAAAGCAGTCATGGGGATATTACGCGGTATGTCAAAAATTGAGCAGCGGCAATATTAGCAAATCGTCTGCCGCTTACGCAGAGTGATAATGTAAGCGGCAAAAACAAGGTCCTTCTGTTTAAAAATACACTTTTTGCGGTTTTAACAGGCATCATGCAAATAACGATCAGCCCAATAAATACGCATCACAGCTTCTCTGCAATCTGCTCCTGATTCTCTGCTGTCACCTGCCTCATTTGCTGGTTCAGCGCAGAAATTTCTTTATACAGCGCATTAAATTGCGCCAAAGGGGCATCTTCATAAAACATGAAAGTCTTGCCTTTCTTCTCCCATTTATTATTTTTCAGCACCAGAAATATCGCATCTGCTTTGGCTAAGCTTTGCTGCTCCAGTGCATACAGCGCTTGGCTATCATCACTTTGCTGACTCTCCCGCAAGCTCTGGATCAGCTGATGGCGGTATCGGCTTTCAATTGGCAAATTTTTTGCCTGTTCCAAGCTGTTTTGCTCAAATTGCTGCATCTTCTGCGCATAGCTTTCTACAGCAGCATGCACATTTTTCAGCATATCCGCAGTAGCTTTATAGTCCTGTTTTTTATCTGCCGCCAAGCGGTCAATATCTAAAAACCGATCCCAGTCCAGCGCTTTTAATTGCCGGATATACGCATTGCGCGCTTCGGCATTTTGGATCATCTGGCTCAGCACAAAATTGGCCATCACCTGATAATCGCCCTGCAGGCGCGGGTCAGTCACATTGACCTGTATCGGCTGATCTGCATCTTGAGCCTGCTTAAAAATCAGCTCAGTTTTTTCCAGCAGCACAGTTTGATACAGCTGCAGCTGATCCGCTTCTTTTTGCTGCTCACGGTATTGATAGAACATGCCGCCAAAAATCAGCACGGTTGCAGCAGTGAGAATAATCAAGATACGCGGCATAAAAATACTCCGAATCCCATTTCTTTCAGTGTAATTCCGAAATAGGGAAAGTGATGAATAAATATGCAATTTCTGGCGATATTTTTAAATTCAAAGGCAGTTTTCCACAATTTTCACTTTGAATTTAAAAAAACTCGATCTTAAAAATTTGAATTCAAAATGGAGACGCTGTTTTAAATTCAAAAGTTTTGATGCAAAAAATAAAAAAATCCGCAGTACAGTCTGCGGATTTTTATTTTTGAATTTAAAAAATTTCAGTGTTATGGATTAGTCATGCCATTCAGCAATGAACGGTCAATTGTTCCCAAATTCATCTGCTCACGGCTGATTTGAACATTGGCGGCATCGCGGTCAATGCCGAAAGGCTGCAGCATGGTATAGATGCCATTTCTCGGATCTGATGATTGCAGCCCGCTGGCAATATTCAGCACATGCTGCTGTAAAGCAGGAGACAAGCTGGACATATCCACCTGAGGCACAGGCAATACATCCAGATTGGCCACTATGGTCGGATCTACAGTAAAGGACTGCGTATCACCTTCTAATTGCATAACACGGTGCTGCAAAGCTTTACGGCGTCCTGTTTCCTGCTGGTACGGCTCTACTGCGGTTTCTTCACGCATTTCACGCTCAGCCATCACCGTCAGTACTGGCAAGTGCACAACATTCTTTGCGGCATGCTCTTTATCTTTGGCTTTGTCTGCAGCCACTGCAGATAAAGAAACTGTACTGGCCAGCAGGATGGCAATATATGAAAACTGTATAGGGAGATTCATGGTTTACACTCAATTTCAAATTTAGTTATGCCAATTGCACATAGGCAAAACTGGCACTTTGTTTTGAACTTCATCTAAAATGTACAATAAACCGCCATATTTTTATGTTGCAGTCAGATAAACGGCAGTACTGCAGGATAGTGAAAAATGTCTTTTTCACATTTTTTAAAAGTATCAATTTACTGTACCGACCCGCAGCAGTACGGGAAACTTTACTGCATACTGCGCTGCATTTTGCTGCTTTAAATACGCATCTATTGCTTCTAACGGGTTTAGCCCCTGCCGCTTCACATAGTGCTTTAAGCCCGACCAGGTATTGAAATAATTCAGCAGCTGCTCAGCGCTCCAGCTGTAATTCAATGACAGTTCTGGAACCGCCTGCTCTAAAAATGGGAAAGGAATGGTTTTATACAGCGCATCAACATAACGGCGCTCTGCATCCCAATAGCCTTGCAGCGTGTCTGCATACAGTGATTGAATCAGCCGATTCAGCTCCAGATCTTCCGCTGTAATGAGGCCATAGCCAATCACCGCCAAACAGCCGCTCGGTTTCAGCACACGCCGCACTTCGCGGTAAAAATCATCAAAATTAAACCAGTGAATGGCCTGCGCGACCGTGATCAAATCTGCGCTGTGATCTGGCAGACCCGACTGCTCAGCAGGCGCTGCGCGGTAAGCCACATTGGCCAATGCTTGCGCCTGCGCCAATTGAGCAGCGCTCAAATCTGTTGCCAAAACCTGCTGAAAATACGGCGCCAGCCATTGCGTAAACTGCCCCGAACCTGCACCGCAGTCCCAAGCCAGCTGGCGTTCAGGCACATATTTTAAAACCGCTTCTAAAATAGAGTCAGAATAATCTGGACGCGCCTGCTGATAGAGCTGACTGTTGTCTGAAAATAAGTCTTTCATGGCAGGGATTCATGGGCCTGATTTTTAATCACTATACCCCAGTTATTGGCAGCCGATGTACTATTCAGCTTGAGATGAAACGAGGTGCGCAGAAAAATGTTCCGCATTTCAATTTTGCACAATGACCTGCTGTATGTAAAAGCTGGTTTGCGCAATGGGCTGCATTTGGTCATTCATTTGGTAATACTTCACATCATAATGCCCAGCTTTCCAGCCCGAAACCGGATAAAAGCTGACCCAATTCTGCTGATTTTCACTAACTTTACGCGGTGTAAACAGCAAAATTTCGCCGCTGTCGCGCTGAGTCCAGCGCACCATGACCTGTGCATTCGGCGGCACTTTGCCTAAGGTATCAAAATGCGCATATAGTGGTTGTTTGGCATAGATTTCTCTGGGCAAGACATGCTGTGAATCCAGCACCTGCTGATCTGTCACATAAGCCTGTCCAGCCAGCTGCTGCTGCGGGTCATTCTTCGCCTGCACAAACTCATTCAGCATCTGCTGCGCAAACTGCTGCTTATTTTTAATCTGATCAAAACTGTAATCTGGAAAGGCCTGCTGCAAATAATGCGCCAGCTGCTGTTCAGAAGCCTGCTGAATCAAACTTTGGACTTGCTGATATTGGCTTTTAAGATGACGCTGAGCCTCTGCGGAAGGCATTGATTTCATAGTGTCAATCGCCAAGCCAGAAACAGGATTGCCACCCGAAGTGACATCATTTATTGATGGCGCTGGCAACACTGCAATATCTGTTCTGAAAGATGCAACGGCATAGCCCAATGCAAAACACAGCGCCCCAACAGCGCTGTATTGAATAAAAGACCTATGCATTGAATTGAGTCGAATCAAGAACTGCTGCAGCGTAAAGTTTCAGATGTAATCGCTGAATTAAACTCACCTGATGGATGTGCCGTACCATTGATGCTGAGCTGGTTCAAGGTATAGCCTAATCCAGCTAAAACTTTAAGAGTGCCTGCAGCGCAATAAACGCTGTTTTTGCTTCCGCTTTTCATCGCGGCAACACAGCCTGCATTGGTCACAGCATAAATCGTCTGTCCAGCATCCACACTGCTCGAACAGGCTGCTGTAATCACTTTATCCTGAGAGGATTCGCAGGATGAGCAATTGCCGTTTTCACACAGTTTGGCTGCATTTTCACTTTTGCATTCATAAGTGATCCCTGCTTTTACAATGGTTTTTGAGTATGAGGAATTGACATTGTCACCGCTGCCTCCGCCTCCGCATGCTGAAAGCAGAGCACTGAGTGCAATTGTCAAAGGAAGCAAGATTATTTTCATATTCATATCTGTATCCATTCATTTTTAATGTTTATTTTTTAATGTTCACTGATGCCCAGCGGGCAAATTCTTTTCAAATGGATTGTAGCATCTAAATTGGTTAAATCATCATCAGCAGTAAATGCCAGCCATAAAAAAAGCCCCAAACAATGTTTGAGGCTTTTTGAATATGGTGGCGAGACCCAGGATCGAACTGGGGACACACGGATTTTCAATCCGTTGCTCTACCTACTGAGCTATCACGCCGATGCGGTGTATTAAGCCGTAATTGATGGCATTAGTCAATCAAAATCATCAATATTTTTTACTGAGTGCTTTTTTTTTAAACAAAAAAAATCCCTGATGGGATCAGGGATTGAAACTTTAAATAAGTTTTGAATATGGTGGCGAGACCCAGGATCGAACTGGGGACACACGGATTTTCAATCCGTTGCTCTACCTACTGAGCTATCACGCCGATGCCGCGTATTAAACAATTTAAGCGCCATGCCGTCAAGCGTCGAATTTGCTTTTTTCGCCATTTGTTTACTTTTACACCAAATAAAAGCTTAATTGCTTATTTTTTGTTTAAATCTCAATACATTATTCGACTTTATAGCGCTTTGCATTCTATTTCTGCACCTAAAAAAGCAGCCCGCAGGCTGCCTGAATATTGATAAAACCACGCTTTAAGACATTTTGTCTAAATGCGCCAAACAGCGGTGAATCGCGCCGCAGCCCGGCACAAAAGCTTTCACGCCTTTTTCTTCCTCTATGCGGCAAACTTCGCTGACCAGCCTTTCCGCGACGCCTCTGCCCCTGTTTGCCGGATGCACCACAATATATTCTAAGGTTTTACTTTCACCCTGACCGCTGCACCAAATTGCACCTATCAGTTTCGTATTAAATTCTGCGGTATAAAGTAAGGTATACTGAGAGAGGTTTTGCTCAAGCTGTTCAATCGCATCTGCACCGTCGCTGAATTCTGGGCTGGTGTCATACAGTCGCTCAAGCTGGCTGCGCACTTCATCATTTTCCAAAGAAGTATAGGCATGTACGGTAATAGGCATTGATAAACCCTCCTGAGCAATCTAATATGCGGTGACTTTTCGTCACAGCGAAAAACATTTTTACATCAATCATTTTGACGTATTTGAGGAACGTGTCTATGACCGATCGTATCAGTGAAGTGGTAAGAAACACTAACGAAACCAAAATTCGAGTTCGCGTGAATCTTGATGGCTCCGGTCAAGGCACTTTAAACACTGGTGTTCCATTTTTAGATCATATGATTGATCAAATCAAGCGCCACGGCTTATTTGATATTGATATTCATTGTGACGGCGATTTGGAAATTGACGACCATCATACCGTTGAAGACTGCGGCATCACGCTCGGTCAGGCTTTTGCTCAAGCGCTGGGCGATAAAAAAGGCCTGAAACGCTACGGTCATTTCTATGCGCCTTTAGACGAGTCTTTAAGCCGCGTTGTGGTGGATTTGTCTGGCCGTCCGGGCTTATTTATGGATATTCCATTTACACGTTCAATGATTGGCCGTTTTGACGTGGATTTATTCTCTGAATTTTTCCAAGGTTTTGTGAATCATTCACTCATGACGCTGCACATCGACAACCTGAAAGGCAAAAACAGCCATCACCAGATTGAAAGCGTGTTCAAGGCCTTCGCCCGCGCGCTGCGCATGGCGTGTGAAGTTGATCCTCGCGCTGCCAACACAGTTGCGTCAACCAAAGGCAGCCTGTAATGACCCGTATTGCCCTTCTTGATTATGGCATGGGAAATCTGCACTCCGCAGCCAAAGCCTTAGAACACGTTGGTGCACAGGTTGATGTGACCAATGACCCGAAATTGATTGCGAAAGCGGACAAAATTGTGTTCCCTGGTGTCGGCGCAATGCGTGACTGCATGCAGGGCATGCATGAAGCAGGCATTGATGAAGTCGTCCGCAAAGCGGCATTTAATAAGCCGGTTCTGGCGATCTGTGTCGGCATGCAGGCGCTGATGCAGCGCTCTGAAGAGAATGGCGGCGCAGAAGCCTTAGGTATTTTTGAAGGTGAAGTAAAGCGTTTTCCAGATATGGAAGGCATTAAAGTACCGCATATGGGCTGGAACCAAGTGCATCAGGCAGATCCAAGCCACCCAATGTGGAAAAACATTGAGCAGGATGCGCGCTTCTACTTTGTGCACAGCTACTATGTCGAACCGAAGGATGCCGCTATTGTGGCAGCGACTTGTGATTACGGCTTAGCGTTCTGTACGGCCATCCATAAAGAAAATCTGTTTGCGACGCAGTTTCACCCAGAAAAAAGCCATACAGCTGGCCTGCAATTACTGAAAAATTTTGTGGAATGGGATATTTAACCCCTGCCCATTTAAAAAGCCCGCATCATGCGGGCTTTTTATTTATTTGATATTTATGCTTTTATATCTGAAAGAAACCTTTTATGCTTTGACAGCACATTAAACATACTAATTAAAAGTCAGAGGTCTATAACAATGAACAATTATTCGAATGATTCAGCCCTTAGCGCAGCCGGACGCTTTGGACGCTTTTCTTATTTAGCGTGGAACTGCTTAATTGCAATTGTTGCAATGCTGATTGGCGTCGGATTAGCGGCTATGTTTCCCAACCTGCTCATCAATATGGAAACTGGAAATTTCGGCTCTGGCGCTCTAATTTTCGGCATCCTTTATCTTGCTGTGCTGTATTTTACGTTTATTTTCGCGATTCGCCGCTTGCATGACCGCAATCACTCTGGCTGGCTGTCTTTATTATTTTTAGTGCCTTTGGCCAATATCCTGATTGGACTTTATTTAGTATTTGCCCCTGGCGATGCGCAAAGCAATAGCTACGGCGCGCCAAGGCCTACTGCTGGATGGGAAAGTGTCCTCGCTTGGATTTATATTATTTTAATTATCTTGGCGATTGTCGGCGGCGGATTTGCGGCTATTAGCCTGAATCAATAATCTATTCCGGCAAGATCATAAAACCTGCGCATAGCAGGTTTTATTTTGCCTTTAAAATTAAAAAGCGCTAGTCTGCTCAAAAGGCATCTCAAATATTCGCATGAATAATCTCAGCAACGCAGCCACGCTTCCCAGTAAAGAACAAATACAAAGCTTCCCGCGCTTTCCTAACCTATGCGCCAGCAATATTCACGTCATTCAAAATCTTGCTCAATGCCATGCCATTGAATCTGAATTGAAACATGCAGTGGTGCTTGGCTTTGATACAGAATCCAAGCCCACATTCAATAAAGGCGAAGTTGCCACAGGGCCACATCTGATTCAGCTGGCCACGCTTGAGCAGGCCTATTTATTTCAGGTCAGTGATGAGATTTTAGAGTTTTTAAAACCTGTATTGGCAAACCGCGCTCAAATTAAGACTGGTTTTGGCCTCAAAAATGATGCGCATCTGTTCCGTAAAAAAGGCATTGAACTGAACAGTGTGATTGAACTGTCAAAATGCTTTAAAACCTTCGGCCTGAATAATCCCGTGGGCTTGAAAAATGCAGTTGCGCTGCTGTTTCAGCAGAATTTTCCAAAAAGCAAAAGTGTCAGCACCTCAAATTGGTCTAAAAAGCAGTTAAGCCCTCAACAGATTGCCTATGCCGCCGCAGATGCTCACGCCCCGGTCTTGATTTTTGAAGAATTGCTGCGCCTCGGCTTATTGCCTAAAGATATCCCCAATACCTCACTCAAACTGAGAATTCGGCCATCTCATCAAAAATAAATACCTATATTTTATATGGGTTTGTCTCAAATTCTTTATTGTAAAAAGTCTGTAACTTGCAGAAGCACAATTGAAGTGCAGGATATAAAACTCATAATTAATTGACTAAAAAACTTAAACTTAAGCTATTTTTTAAATGTAACTTTAAATTTCAATGCAATACACTTGTGCATAAAGTGCGAGTATCCGTTGCATTAATGCACCAATAAATTACATATAAGCCATTGTTTTCAATATTTTATTTACATTAATACACATTATTCTGCATCTCATAAATAACCCTTTGTAATTCTTTATGTTTATTGATTTTTTACATGACTTTTCACTATCTATCTATTTTTTCATAATTTGTGATCTATTCATAACTTTGCTAAAAAAACTGTGCTGCAGCAGATACAACAAAATATAGTTCATCCAAAAACATTACATTTTAAATATATGGAGAAATTCCACATGTTCGGTTTATTTACTGGAAAACTTAGCGGCGTACTTAGCTTGGCTTTGCAAGGCATCACACAGACGGTTGGTTCAGTGCTGAATACACTCTTAAACACTGCCGAAACAGTACTGGACACCGTGAGTAGCATTACAGCGCCTGTTACAGATATTCTCACAAGCTTACCGCTGGTCGGCGAAACCGTATCCAAAGTTTTGGATATTAAAACTGGCCTGCTCGACACACTTACTGACACGCTGCAGGACACTACAGGTCAATTAGCTCAAGGCAATGTACTGGGTGCAGTCGATTCAGTATTGGATGGCGCAACAGATTTAGCTGGTCAAGTGATTGGCAATGTTGCGGGCTTGGCGGATACCGCTTTAGATTTAGCTGCACCTTTGCTTGACCCTTTGGCAAATGTTCCAGTATTGGGCGGATTACTGGATGCAGTTACAGATACAGCAGGTAATTTAGTCGGTTTTGTCGGCGAAACTGCAGATACGGTTTCAAATCTTGATCCACTCGAATTAATTGGCAGTGTGCTTGATAACCCGCTCGGCGCCGTGGGCGGCACTTTGCAGGATGTATCTGGCTCAGTGGATGCGCTGCTGGCAGATTTAGCGCCAATTACAGATATTGCTGCATCTTTACCGCTGGCTGGCGGAGTTGTCTCTGTAGCGGGTGATGCCGCAGCGGCATTAACGCAAGGCTTGTATGACGCGGGCGCTGCTTTGCAAGCCATCAATCTTGATTTGCTGAATGCTCCAGCGGCATATGTTTGAGAAACTTAAAAAAAATCTTCTGAAAGCCAGATAAAAACAATAACTAACGATAAATCAAAATCTGCTCGCCTGACTCCTGTCAGGCTTTTTTTCAGCTCAAATGAATTAGCGTTTAGTGAATTGCTGTTTATTTGTTAAGATATGCCCCAAATCAATTCTTTATGAGATTAGGCAAGGAGCGAAAGCATGCTGATCATCCCTGCAATTGACCTGAAAGATGGCAAGTGTGTCCGTTTAAAACAAGGCCGTATGGAAGACGATACCGTATTTTCTGACGACCCTGTGGCAACAGCACAGCATTGGGTAAATGAAGGCGCGCGCCGCTTGCATTTGGTCGACTTAAACGGCGCTTTCGCAGGCACGCCAATCCATAAGCCAGTGGTTGAAGCCATTGCTAAGGCACAGCCTGAATTGCCAATTCAAATTGGCGGCGGCATCCGTTCATTAGAAACCATCGAGCATTATTTAGATGCAGGTGTTTCTTTTGTGATTATTGGCACTAAAGCTGTTCAGAACCCTGAATTTGTAGAAGAAGCCTGCAAAAAATTCGCGGGCCGCATCATTGTCGGCATTGATGCCATGAACGGCATGGTTGCAACAGACGGCTGGGCAAATGTCACTGATGTGAAAGCCACTGATCTTGCCAAACGTTTTGCCGATGCTGGCGTATCCAGCATTGTCTACACAGACATTGCGCGTGACGGCATGATGCAGGGCGTAAACGTTGAACAAACGGTTAATCTTGCAACATATTCAGGCTTGCCAGTGATCGCTTCTGGCGGTGTGACCAACTTGGATGATGTACGCAACTTGAAAGGCCAGCCGGGCATTTTAGGCGCCATTACGGGCCGCGCAATTTATGAAGGCACTTTAAACCTTCGTGAAGCGCAGTTGCTGCTGGACCAGCAAGCACTGTAAAGCTGCCTACTGTTCTTTAAAAGAGGTCTGCGGGCCTCTTTTTTTATTTGTTGAAATTGATCAATCATGAATTCTCCTACATGGCTGCAAACCAAAGCGCCGCAAATCTCCCTCATCTTAATTACAGTCATTTGGGGCGGCAGCTTTTTGACCGTAAAATATGGCCTGAACTACAGTACACCTGTCATGTTAGTCGGCTTGCGTTTTGCTGCAGCGGCCCTTGCGGTCAGCCTGCTGTCTCTCAAATATTTAAAAGGCTTTAATGCCTACGAAGTCTTTGCAGGCTTTTGTATTGGTGCGGCCATTGCTCTTGGTTATGGCACGCAAACGATTGGCCTGCAAAGCATCAGCAGCAGTGAATCGGCGTTCTTGACTGCCCTGTATGTGCCGCTGGTGCCCATTTTTATGTGGCTGTGCTTTAAAAGCCGCCCGCATATCATGACGTGGCTTGGCGTATGCTTTGCTTTTGCAGGCTTAGTCTTTTTAACGGGCAATGGCTTTGGCACGATTCAGCTGAGTTTTGGACAGCTGATTACCATTTTAGGGTCGATTGCGATTGCCTTTGAAATAATCCTCATCAGTTATTTTGCCAGCAAAGTGAATCTGCGCAGAGTCACCGTACTGCAGCTGGCTTTTGCTTCACTGCTGTGTTTTATCATTGCCCCATTGAATGGCGAAACCCATCTCCCTTCTTTTGAATGGCCTTTGCTGGCAGTGCTGTTCGCACTGGGATGCGCCAGCGCAGTCATTCAGCTGGTCATGAACTGGGCGCAGCGCATGGTCGAGCCTTCACAAGCTGCTATTATTTATGCAGGAGAACCAGTTTGGGCTGCGCTGATTGGACGTATTGCCGGTGAGCGTTTGCCAGCGCTAGCGCTGCTGGGCGGTTGCATGGTGGTATTGGGTGTGATCATCAGCGAATGGCGGCCGAAGTTTCTCAAAAAACGGCGCATGCACAGCAGCCAAGAATAAAAAAAAGCAGCCTCGGCTGCTTTTTTTATTTAGAATTGCGCCATAAATTACTGATACATGGCGGCATTGTCATTGACGCGGATCAAGCCTTTAATTGCGCGGTAAACGATCCAAATCCAAGACAGGCCTATGACCGCCACACAAAATGCCGAGGCGCCGAATGCTACGCCAGCAAAAGCATTCGGGTTTTCACCGGTAAAAAATAAAAAGAAAAACGGCACGAATGCCATGATGTTCCAAAACAGATACCACCAGAAGGTGCGGATTTGCCAAGTGAAATGACTCTCAAAAATGGAGCCCTGCACAGCGCTGCGCTTGACGTAGTTAATGACCAGCGCGACAACAGCCAATAACCCTGCAGAAAAAATTGCAACGATATAAAGCACATACAGCGCAATGGTTAAACTGCGGTTCGGATCTTTATCAATGGAATAATTCATGCGCCCTCTCTATTTTTATGCGTCTATTAACTTTGAAAAGGATTGAATGGCGAAATCAGCCATAAAATCAATAATATGTTAAAAGCTATAGTACAAAAATAAATTTGGCGGAACGGTTGTTTTTGTGTTTTATGACGCAGGCGCTGCTGCGCCAGCCATGCCGCCGGCCAGCCGCCCAAAAAGGATAATATATGCAGGGTATTTTCCGGCACACGGCGGTTGCCGAGCTGCGCCGCTTCCTTATCCTGAGCATAGAACCAATAGGTTGCCGCATTCACCAAACTGATCGCCAGCAGCGCCATGCCATTCAGCAAACCCACTGCACTCAAGATGACCAGCGCCAAAATATAGGCAATGCATAAAATCTGCATTGGCGAGACTTTTTTCGGCATGCGCACCACATTGTCTTTGGCCTTTTTAGGTTTGGCCTTGACTTGCGCTGCTTTTAAATAGGTGACCTGCTGCGCGCGGTAACGTCCGCGCTCATCCAAAATAATCAGATATTCCAGCGCACAGCCCACGATAGGCCGCGGGCCTGGGCGGGCAAAATCCTTAATATGCAAAAATACGCGGTCTTTGGCGCTGTCATTGGGCTGAATGAAGCCGTAGCCTTTATCATCAAACCATTCAATTAAGCGGCCTTGATCGCGCATATATTTTCCTTTTCATTTATTCAATTAAGCGGTGACAAACTTCAGTCGTTCGATCAGCATATTACGCATTTCTGCTGGGTTTTTCTGCAAAATGTCGCCGCCTGTCCGGCCTTCCGCCGCATTTTTCTGTGCAACCTGCAGACGCATCATCCAGAACCGCCCTGCCGCCATGGCCAAATACAGCTCCAAGCAGGCTTTTTCATCCGCAGTCAGCGGACGCACCGTTTCATAAGCATTCAAAAATGCCACGGCGCGCGCTTCATTCAAAGTCACATCAGGGTATTCAGTACAGAAGTCATTTAAGGTAATCGCAATATCAAACAGCAGCTCGTCTTTATTCAGCTCATAAAAATCTAAAATGCCTTTTAGCGTATCACCTTCAAACAACGTATTGTCGCGGAACAAATCTGAATGGATAAAGCCTTTCGGACGGTTCGGATACATCGCAGTCAGCGCATCATACAAACCCAGCAGACTGTTCAGCAGCATGGTGTCCGCTTCATTCAAGTTTGGCTTGACCTCACGCGATACTTGGCGCCAATAGGCATGATCACGGTAAAACGCGCGCTCTAAAGGAAAGTCCTGCAGCGCCACGTGCATTTTAGCCTGTGCGATGGCAATGGCTTCGGCCTGCGCCAGTGTCGCTGGCATGGGATGCTCTCCCTGCATGCGCGGCGCGATCTGTGCAGGTTTATTTTTGAGCGTGTGAATCGCTTTACCCTGATAGGATAATGGCACAGGCACCGCCAGCCCCGCTTGGCCCAAATGTTCCAGCACAGGCACCAGTTCGCCGGCACCTTGCTCATCCATCTCTTCAAAAATGGTCAAAACATACTGCTGGCGGTTTTCACAGACGATAAAATAGTTGGTATTTTGAATTCCGCCTTGAATTGGAATCAGGTCAATCACCTGCAATCCATAGGGCGCTGCGAAATCCTGAACTTCCTTTAAAGTCAAAGTGGTATAAACCGACATACAAAACCTGCGAAAAATCTTACATAAGTTTGATAGAATACCCGCTGAATCTGCCAAGGTGTAGCGCTTGAGCAGGTGAGTTTCATAATCGGCTGTAATTATTGGAAAAAATTATGCTTGCTAAACGTATTATTCCTTGCCTCGACGTCGACAACGGCCGAGTAGTGAAAGGTGTTCAATTTCTTGACATCCGTGATGCAGGCGATCCAGTAGAAGTAGCGCGCCGTTATAATGAGCAAGGCGCCGATGAAATCACCTTCTTAGACATCACAGCAACCTCAAGCGGCCGCGATACCACTTACCGCACCGTTGAACGCATGGCGGAATCGGTTTTTGTCCCGCTGACTGTGGGCGGCGGCGTGCGTAAAGTCGAAGATATCCGCTTATTGCTGAATGCAGGCGCAGATAAGGTCAGCATTAACTCGGCAGCGATTTATAATCCTGAATTTGTTCAGGAAGCGTCACAGCGTTTTGGCGCGCAGTGCATTGTGGTCGCGATTGATGCGAAAAAAACCGGCGACAACAAATGGGAAATCTTCACCCATGGCGGCCGCAAAGAAACAGGGATTGACGCCATTGAATGGGCCGTCAAAATGGCGGAATTTGGCGCAGGCGAATTGCTGGTCACATCTATGGATGCTGACGGCACCAAAGCGGGCTATGACCTTGAGCTGATGCGCAACATCAATGACCGCGTAACCATCCCGACCATTGCCTCTGGCGGCGTAGGCAACTTACAGCATTTGGCAGACGGCATTTTAAAAGGCGGCGCAGATGCGGTTCTGGCGGCGTCTATTTTCCACTTTGGCCAATACACCATTCCAGAAGCAAAAAAATATCTTGCAGACCAAGGTATTGAAATGCGCCTGTAAATGGCAGTAGCATTAAAAAATTGATTACCAAGAGCGCTTCGGCGCTCTTTTTTGATTTTAGGGCAAAATAATATTCAGCAAAGTCAACATATAATAAGACCAATAAAATGCATATTTTAAGAGTCCAAATGCCGCTCTCTTCAAAAAAAATATTCGAATTTGTCATTCTTGCCGTCATGGGGACTGCACTTTATATTGGAGTCACTTTGTACCGTGACTCCAATTATGAAAAAGCCGTACAGTCTCCAAATCAAATTCATCATTGCGGCAAATTTCTTGAGCGCACCAAAGTCGTACATGAGCTTTTTGGTGGTTCGGATCAAGTTGAATATCTTTATACCTTTGCAGATGAACTCGGTGTTTCATACAGCTTTACGGGGAGCAGACAAGTCATTAAACACCTTCCACGATTAACGAGCTTGCAGCCCAAACAGCCTATTTGTTTTCAATACACGCCTACTGCTCAAGATCGAAATGGACTATTCGCTACACTGACTAAAATTGAATAGAACATGTATTTAGACACCGCGTTATTTGTCATCGCCTTCTGTAGCCTAATCGTATTTGGCCTGCTGGCTTATGTATTAAAAATCAAGCAAGAAACGCAGGGCATCATGGTCATAATGATGTTTTTTGGCTATCTGTATGCTTATCTCTTCGGGCTGAATCTATATCGTGAAATGCGCTATCAAAAAGCGCTGGATTCACATCAGCAGCAGAGCCAATGTGCTAAATTCATTAGGCATGTTCAATTTAATCACGGCAGGAAAGGATCCTATGAAACTGCCTATCAATTTCAAACCGGCCAATCCCAATTTATTGAATTTAATGGCGGCTTGCCTGCATTAAATCATGTTCCGCAAATCACGCAGCTAAAGCAAAACCAACGCTACTGTTTGCGCTATGCAGCAGATATTACAGACTGGAATGGGCGCTGGATGATAACAGCCCTTCAAGCAGAGTCATAAAACTCATTCGGACAATACTGAACAAATGCAGCAGGCAAAAAAAAGGAGTCCGCAGGACTCCTATAAACCAAGAAATTACAGCGCTCGGTTATTTTTAAATGACCAGTGAAATATACAGCAGTTTATCGAAAGCCATTGGGCAGCTTCGATACTCACAGCATAAACAATGCGTTCTGTAAAATATTGACAATCGAATAACGAATTATTGACAATACACGACAAAACAGCAGCAAAAAAAATGCCTAAGCCATTACATTTTCTATATTTTTCACTTTATTTTCAACCCAATTTGCGGGACGGAAACGATTGACTGCGCTATTCAAAATATCGGATAAAACAGGCGGCAAAGCAATGCCGAGCGGATTGCGCTCTTGAAGTTCTGGCGATGAAATCACCCGCGTGCCCATCACATAATCAAACCAAGGCTTGGTCACACACCAGTTGGCATCCTGATTGGAATTCATATGATGATCGTAGTGCCAAGGAATTTTTTTGCGTGCCCACTCTGGCTCTAAATGCGCGCGGCGGTGAATATAATAATAGTTGCCCGCTGCATAAAACACCGCCAAGCTCATGCCTTTGGAAACCGGATAAAACAGCGGCGCAAAGACACCGACAGCCACAGCCAAAGACAATACTTCATTTTGCGTACGCCAGTTTTTTAGACCTTCCACATAGCCGAAATCTTCAAAATTGGTTTTGCGCACCTCACGGTGATGCTCCCAATGCGATTTCATATTGCTGGGCGATGGACTCCAGCGCGACTTTCCTGCCCGATGCGTGCCATGCAGAATATACTTATGCGCCACCCATTCAAATGCATTGGCAACCACTAAGCCTGCAATAAAACCCTTTAACATGCGATTTTCTCCCTCTATTAAGGGCACTATAGAGAATGTAAAAGACTAGATATTGACCGATTTTTTAAATATCATTGACAAATTACGACAATACTCAAAAAACAAAAAATGCAGCAGTTAAAGAATTACACTGGATCCGTCTATGGCGGGCTGGGCCATTTGCTCTATGCTTTTTATACGGCTCAAGGACTAGCGATCCCTGAACAGCTGGAACGCATTCAAAATTTAGAGCGCTTTGATTACATCATTTGGCGCAACCTTTTAATGACCTTAGATAACCAGCTGCAGCGCCCAGCGCTGGGTTTAGAAATTGCAGAATATGTCCAGCCTAAACATCTTGGCATTATTGCCTATATTGCCATGTCCTGTGAAAATTTAGGCGAGGCGCTGCACCGCTATCACGATTTTCATCGGCTGGTATATGACGGCTCGCCTTTGCAGGTCCATGCACAAGATGATGTGCTGTGCATCCGCTGGTCAGACCTGCCAAAAAATATGGCCACACAGCTGACGGATGAAGTTGCCATAGCCATTATGGTGGGTTTTTTAAAGCATTTTATGGACTTTAGAGACATTAGCCTGCATGAAGTGCATTTTCAAAATCCAGCACCCAAGCATGTCGCGCTGTATGAACAATACTTCCGCTGCAAAGTACGTTTTTCCCAGCCCTGTTCGCAAGTGCTGATGCCCATTCAAGAGCTGTCTAAACCTTTTTTGCAAGGCGATCAGACCTTGCAGATGCTGCTGACCCAGCAGGCCAATTCGCTCTTGGAAAAACTGCCCAACACCACACAAACCGATCAGCGCCTGCAACAGGCGATTTTATCGGGTTTGCAGAAAAACTTATTTCAAATTGAACATGTTGCCAGCCAGCTGAATATTTCTGTACGGCAGCTGCAGCGTCATTTGCAGCAGCAAGGCACGTCTTATCAGCAGCGTATGCAGGAAATCCGCTGCATGATGGCGGAAGAATATTTGCGCGACCCGCATCTGAGCCTGCATGAAATTTCGCTGCTGCTGGGCTATTCAGAACAAAGCGCTTTTCAGCGCGCCTTTAAACAATGGCAGCAGCAGACCCCGCAGCAATGGCGGCAGCGCAATCTGCAGTCGGGTTAACTTTATTTACTATAATGCTCTTGTTTTGAACAATTATTCATCATAAAAGTTTAAAAGTTAATTTTCTTACCTAAAACAACAGCTAAAAATAACATTACTGGAGCATTTATGAATAAATACATTGCAGAACTTATCGGTACATTTTGGCTCGTCTTTGGCGGCTGCGGCAGCGCAGTACTGGCGGCGGCTTTTCCTGAACTCGGCATTGGTTTTGCGGGCGTATCGCTGGCTTTCGGTTTAACGGTACTTACTGGAGCTTATGCGCTGGGCCATATTTCAGGCGGACATTTCAACCCTGCTGTCAGCATTGGCTTATGGGCAGGCGGACGCTTCGGCAGCAAAGACCTCGTTCCTTATATTATTTCCCAAGTGATTGGCGCGACACTGGCCGCTTGGGTGCTGTATTTAATTTTCAGCGGACAGGCAGGTTTCAGCGGTACGGGCGGTTTTGCCACAAACGGCTTTGCAGAACTATCTCCGGGCAAGTATTCCATGATGTCTGCATTGATTATTGAGGTCGTGCTGACCGCCATGTTCCTCATCATCATTATGGGCGCGACAGATAAACGGGCGCCTGCGGGCTTTGCGCCAATCGCCATTGGTTTGGCTTTAACCTTGATCCACTTAATCAGTATTCCAGTGACCAATACCTCTGTAAACCCTGCGCGAAGCACAGGTGTAGCCTTCTTTGCAGAAACGGCTGCGCTAAGCCAATTGTGGCTGTTCTGGGTTGCGCCAATTGTTGGTGCAGTCATTGGTGCTGTGATTTATAAATTTACCGCCAAAGAAGAATAAGCATACCTTCAGACGCATTGCATTCATGCACTGAACAATAAAAAAAAGCGCCATGGATTGCGCTTTTTTTTTATTGACTCATCACGGGCTTTAAACACCGTTCAAAGAAACGGGTTTTCAACTTCGCCGCTTTGCTCACGCTCTACCGCTTCGGGCAAGTCCGCAGTATTTTCTAAAGCTGTCACCACATCATTGAGCAAAGCCTGCAGCGCTTTCGCCGCTTTTAAACCCGCCTGATCTTTGGTCAGCTGTAAATTGCCAGACAGACTGACGCAGTCCGTGTCATTTTCTACGGTTAAATCATGGATGGCATGTGATTCCGTGCCGTTTTCATAAGGCTTAAACATGGTTTTCTCTGGTCTTGTTGTTATCAAATGAGGGGGTCCCCTCATCCTAATGCATGCACATTATTTCAACAACTGTAAAATATACTGCAGCAGCGCCTCAATCAGCTGTTTCACAATCGCATCTTGTGTTGCTGTATCTACGCCAGAAGCATTGCCTTGTGTTTGAGATGCCGAGCTGCCGTTTGGCTTAAACTCTTTTTGCATCGCCTGCAGCGCGCTGTTGTCGACATCTTCCGCGCATTGGCTTTCTGCATCCCAATGTGAATATTCAATAGGTTTGGCCGCTTTCACTGCAGTGGCTTTCAAAGGCAAATTATAGGTATTGCGCTTTTGCTCTTCCGTCAGCTGCGGAAATAGGTTGATGCCCAGCTGCTCTTCCAGATAGCAGACGCTCACCACTTTCACCTGCAGTGAATTATTATTGGGCGCGTAATAAGCGCCGATTGCGCCCGTTTTCGGCATATAGACCGCTTTATAGGTTGCTGTCGGCACAATCACGCCTTTACCAATGGTCTTCAGCTTTTTACCGCTGAAAACAGGCCCTGTCACGACATATACATCCTGCTTCTGCTTGGTCACCAGCGCACGGGTGGCCTCTTCAAGCTCACGCCAAACCTGCTGATTGTTCTTTGGCGCTTGCGGCACCATATTGGCCAATGAAAAACTGTCAAACTGAGCAGCAGTATTCGGCATATCCGCATTTGGCGCCATATGGCCGCGGTCATAGCCTGAAGCGCGGTAATCCGACAGCATGGCGCGGTGCGCACTGTCTACACGGCTTTCTTCATGAAAGTTGTCTTCACGCGGAATTTTCTGGCTGAGCCGCTCTGGGGTTAAGGCTTCCGCCACCCACAGCGGGGTTTTCGAGACCCCAGAATACATTACATTAAAGCCATTAAAACACAGCGGATAACTGTGCTTATTCAGGCTGTCTTTCATTAAATATGGAGGAACATCGCGGTAAAACTGATCGAGGCAAGCCGTATTGGACGGTGCGGCTTTCGCGACAAATTGCTGAATTTTTTCCTGCCCAAAAGCAAAGGCAAAACTTCCGGCGGCCACCAAGCCTAACAGCATTTTGACACCATTTTGATTCATTAACTGGGTCAAAATATTCCCTGAACTGCTTTTCTTTTTGGCCATCACTTACAACATTAGTATTTAAAAAGAACTATTTTTCACGAGCTTAGCAAGCACTTGATATGAAGTATATGGATTTTCTATTGCGTTGATTAACAAATACACAGAAGTTGTCCAACAATACAGCAGTCGGTGTAACAAATTGTCGCGCATGTGCGCCCTTTTCTGTGTGCAATTGGAGCCTTTGCGTATGTTTCGTTGAAAACAGCAAAATAACTATGACAAGGTAAGGTCACACAAACAGCTAAAAATATTAAGATTTAGGAGCCACTATGCCTTTTCAAGCTAAAGTTCTCGCTTTGGGTTTTATCAGCAGCCTCATGAGTGCAGCCGCAATGGCGGAGCCGCCCCTTCAGCTAGGTGATACCTTAGAAAGCCTGTCTCAAGTGAAAGTATCAACGACAGTCAATGGTCAGCCAGGCTCTATTGAGGAACTGGCTGCCAGCGGTCAAATTCGAGTGGTTCAGGTGCAGGCGCCTGCTGCAGGCAGTGAAGCCGCTTCTGCTGACCCAAATGCGCTGGCTGCTGAACAGCCAAATGCAGACTTGGCTGCGCAGCAGGCAGGAGCAGATTCTGAAAATTTAGCCGCAGCGCAAGATGCCCAAAACACCCTGAATCAAGAACAAACAGCGGCCCAAGCTCAAGCGCCTGCCATTGAAAATGGCAATGTAGCAACGCTGAGCGCACCATCCCTCGCTTCATCTGCGGATGCACCCGTCAATGCTGATGTACCTGCAGCAACTGAAGCGGCATTAAGCGCTGCGCCTGAAGCGCCAGCTGCGGACAGTGAAATTCAAGCATCTCCAGAAGCCCCAGAAGCTTCGGCTGATCCAGCGGCACAATAACAGCCATTGAAGCTGATATTAAACATACCTAACCCAACACAAGACAAAAAAAACCAGAGATCAACTCTGGTTTTTTTATTTGCTCAGCCTAGATGAAACAGCTGTTCAAGCAATGCATATTTGCCTGCCGAACAGCTGCCTCAGCCAGCGCTTTAAATTTCAATCTGACTGCCCAGCTCCACCACACGGTTGGTTGGGATCTGATAAAAGTCACTCACAGGACTGGTATTTCGCTGCATGGAAATAAACAATTTTTCACGCCACGGCGCCATGCCCTCCCCCAAGGTATGAATGATGCGGTCACGCGAAATAAAGAAACTGATTTGCATTAAGTCATAATCGAAACCCAGTTCGGCATAGGCTTTTTCCAAAGCGGCTGGAATATTCGGCTGGTCTTTGAAACCATAATCCAGCGTAATGCGGTAAAAGCGCTCATCCAGTTTTTCGACACGGCAGCGCTCGGCATCAGACACATAGGGGATGTCGCGTGTCATGACCGTGACCATAATATTGCGCTCATGCAGCACTTTATTGTGCTTAATATTATGCAGCATGGCATGCGGCACAATATTAGGCGTCCCTGTGAGGAATACAGCATCGCCTGGCACAAATTTGGTTTCATTGCTGAAGCCAATACTCTTGATGAACAGATCAATCGGCAATGAATCTTTTTCCAAACGGTTAAACACCAGCGCCCGACCATCTTTCCAGGTCATTAAGATGGTAAACAGCGCCGCGCCGATTAAAATTGGCACCCATCCGCCTGAAAGGATTTTCAGAGAAGTCGAAGCGACAAAAATGAAATCCAGCAGCAAGAATGGCGCAGCGAAAATCGCGACTTTCCATAGCGGCCAGCGCCATAAGCCATAGGCCAATACTGAAATCAGAATCGTGCCGCACAGCATGGTCATTGTTACGGCAACACCATAAGCGCTGGCTAAGTTTTCGCTGTTTTCAAACAGCAGAATTAAAATCAGCACAGAGATGTACAGCGTCCAGTTAATGAACGGCAAATAGATTTGGCCGCGCTCTACATCTGAGGTATGGCGCACAGCCAAACGCGGCAAATAGCGCAGCTGAATCGCCTGATTGACCATAGAAAATACACCGGTAATCACCGCTTGCGAGGCAATGACTGCGGCAGCTGTTGCTAAGCCAATCATTGGATACAGCGCCCATTCAGGAATCTGCATATAAAATGGGTTCGCCAGTGCATCCGGGTTGCGCAGCAGCAATGCGCCCTGTCCCGCATAGCTCAGCAGCAGGCACGGCAGCACCACTATAAACCACGCTAAACGGATGGGCAGGCGGCCAAAATGGCCCATATCCGCATATAAAGCTTCACCGCCAGTCATGGTCAGAATCACCGCGCCCATAGTCAAAAAGGCCACATAAGGCTGATTGACCACGAAGCTGAAGGCCCAATACGGATTAACCATCAGCAGCACATGCGGCGTCTGCAGAATGCTCCATAAGCCAAAAAAGCCGATCGATAAAAACCACAGCATGGTGATTGGGCCAAAGAATTTTCCCATGGTGCCTGTACCGTGGCGCTGCACTAAGAACAGCCCTGTCAAAATACCAATCGACAAAGGTTCCAGCCACTGGTTAAAGATAGGCGTCGCAATGCTTAAGCCTTCGATGGCCGACAGTACGGAAATGGCGGGAGTAATGATGCCGTCACCAAAGAACAGCGACGCGCCGATAAAGCCCAATGCAATTAAATAGACTTTTTTCTTGTCACTGATCAGGGTGGTCCGCAGATTTAATGCCAGCAGCGACATAATGCCGCCTTCACCATTGTTGTCTGCGCGCATGATAATCGTGACGTATTTGAAACTGATGGACAGCATCATGCACCAGAAAATCAGTGACAGGATCCCCAGCACCGACGCTTCTGATATGGCTAGATGCGCCGTGAGGAAGCATTGACGCAGCGCATATAATGGACTGGTGCCAATGTCTCCGAATACCACACCTAAGGCTGCTAAGGTGATAGCAGGAAGTGCGGCTTTTTGTGCAGTGCTTTGCATATTATTGTCTTCAATTTTAGACAGTATTTTTGCAAATCATATCACCACCTTAAAAGTTTTTCTCTAAATCAATTGTTTCAGCTTGGCAGTCTGTTTTTTTTTGGGTATTATCCACCGCGCAATATGGTGAGGTGTCCGAGTGGCTTAAGGAGCACGCCTGGAAAGTGTGTATACGTTTGCGCGTATCGAGGGTTCGAATCCCTCTCTCACCGCCAGCATTCATTCCAAAGATGTCCAGTGGAATACGAAAAAGCTTAAATCCAAAGGGTTTAGGCTTTTTTTGTTATTCCAAGGAATCCTACCGTATCCATTGCAATCCCTCATATGCTGGGGGATAATTGGGGGACGAATTTTCTATGCTGTTTTTCGTCCCCCAAATTTGCACGGATACCATTTAAAATGCTTACTGATGCTCAAGTTAGAAAAATAAAGCCACTTGATAAAAAAAAACGCTATTCTGACGAAAAAGGACTATATCTGGAGGTTACACCTTCAGGTGGAAAATTTTGGCGTTTAAAATATAGATTTAATGGTCGTGAAAGTACCCTAACTATTGGTAGCTATCCTGAAATTACGCTTGCTCAGGCTCGCCGTTCGCGTGATGAAGCACGTATTCAGCTTTACAGCAATATTGATCCTAATGCTATAAAAAATGAACGCTTACAACAAATTGATGAAAGTATTCTTTTTAAATCCCTCGCTATGGAATGGATGGACGACCGAAAAGCGGTTATTAAAGAAAATACCTATTTACGTGATTTATCTGTATTTGAAAAGGATTTGTTCCCAGCTTTAGGTAATATGCCTATTGATCAAATCAAGGGTAAAGATGTGCTCGCCTGCGCCAAAAAAATTGAAGCTCGCGGCGCATTAGAAATGGCTAAGCGGTCTATTCCTCTTGCTGGCCGTATTTTTCGTTTTGCCATCCGTAAAGGACTTATTGAGAACGATCCTACACCGCACTTAGGCGAAGCCTTAAAACCGCGAAAAACAAAGCATATGGCTCGCTTGGATATTTCTGAATTTCCGCCTTTCCTTGAGCGTATGGACCGCTATCACGGTAATCCAATGATTAAGACAGCCATACAGCTTATGACTTTAACTTTTGTACGTACAGCTGAACTCAGAATGATGGAATGGGATGAAATTGATTTTGATAATTATTTATGGAGAATTCCGGCAGAGAAAATGAAAATGGCACAGCCTCATATTGTTCCATTATCTAGACAGGCTATAGAACTCATTGAAGGGCTACGCCCTCTTACAGGCAATAAACAATATGTTTTTTATAATCACAGTACAGCCAAACCGATGAGCAGCAATGCTCTGCTATGTGTAATTCGTACAATGGGTTATAACGGTAAAATGACCGGACATGGTTTCCGTGGGCTTGCCTCTACAACACTACATGAACAAGGTTACATGCATGATGCCATTGAGATTCAGCTCGCTCATAGGGTTGGAAATGCTGTATCACAGGCTTATAACCATGCACAGCATTTGGAATACAGAACAAAGATGATGCAGGACTGGTCAGACTATATTGATAGCTTAAGAGATAAAATAATTCCTTTTCCAAAACAAAAATTTGGATAAGGGCTCCACTCAACTAAGTGAATGAGCTTTACTAATTTTCATTTGAAAAAACTTTCTCGATAAAATACCCCCAACGTAACAACTCAATACAGTTCGAAAAATGACCACAACTCAGTGGATATTGATTGATAAATAGTTTTTATTTTCATCCTTTAAGCTTGAATTTTCTTTTTTTATTTATTTTTAAATATTACAATCAATAACTTAAAATATAAAACCTGAGAATCCAATGAGAACAAATATTTTTAAAATTTCAGTAATTCTTTTTTCTCTAACTTCTTTAACGGCTTGCTCTAAACAAAGTGATCAACCGTCGAATCAAGTTGAGGCTTCCTCAGCTACTGTTATTGAAAAGGCTGCGGCTTCTGAAACCATTACCCCCGTATCAGAACCTATGGAGAATCAAAAAGTAAAAAGTGAAGACGCTACTAAACAAGCATTAGCTTCATACAAAAAAGAAAAAGAAGATTCTAAATATAAAGATTATGCAGCTGCTGTAATTTATTCAATTGATGAACTTAAAAGTTTAGATTACGAGATTAATTCTGCTGCGGAAACTGATGGCTTATTTCAAGTTACAGAAATAGAAGATTTAAAATTTCTTAACAGTAAAGATAAATCAGCCACTTACAATGTTAAAGTCGGTGTTATTAGAGGCGGGCACGTTACCTCTTCTTGTAATGTAAAAGCTACCTACGATGACTCAATTGGTCAAATTGAATGGACAGTACCTACAGCATGTTATGACTTCTAAGTATCTGCTAAATAAAGGGAGAGGCTTATACCTCTCCCTTTATTTGTTACTTAGAACAAGGTACTTTTTTTACAGAATTTATTTGGTCCACTGAGTAATAGCCATCATATTTAATTAATTGATCAGGTGTTGTAATAGAAACACACTCCCCTTTTTTCAAAGAAGTTAAAATTTTTGTGTGTGATAATTTTAGATTAACAGCATAAATGGCCAACTGCCCTTTATCCGTTTTGATTTGAATCGATTCTTCCCCATAGTTATTCGGATTATTCTGCACTACTTTAAAAGTCGTTGTAGCAGCAAAAGCAGAAGCTGAAATAAAACCTAAAAATAACACTGCTATTTTTTTCATAAAAAACCCTCAAATATATTTTATTAAATGAATATAGAAACTTACATAAATTTTGGTATAAAAAAAGAGTTCATATCATTTTATATAGTTTCAACAACTTAAATTATTAAAGCTATCTCAAAGGCGTCTGCCCACGATTCGCCAACATATCAAAAATTAAATGACCAAAAATATGTGCCTTAGATGGATCTGAAAGCAACTGCATCATCTGCTCTCTATGCGCTTCATGACTGCCGAGAATGGCATCATCAATGGCACGAGGGAAATCACCTAGCATCGCTTGCTCACGTGTGTTGTTGGCAATCTGTGACATCACCCCATTATTCTCATAAACCTTGTCTGCAATGGTATTCGCGTAATTAATCATGTCTTGATCGGTCAGCTTATCCGTCACAAAGACTTCATTTAAACGATGAATAATGCTGGATAAAAAATCTTCCTTTTTATCTTTAGCAGTCGCACTGCCGACATCATTACCTGGCTCTAGCAGATGTTCGGTACTATTGGCTTGTAGCTCAATATCAATCTGACGCAGTTTAGACAAGCGATAGTGACTCATCTCAATATTACTTAAATCAATTTCATCATTTAAGATGATATTTTCACGCAGCATCGGTCTTAGGTTACGCGCAAACAGACTCAGCTTCTCCAGCTCCTTATCATCATAATCCACGATTTGTGACATGAACTCATAAAAGCGGGTAAACGTCCCTAAATCCTTTTTAAAGATTTCCAGTTCATCTTTGGCTTTTTTGGCTTCAGTAAAATCTTTTTCCGCATTACCCACCAACACCGCATCACCGCTTTGTTTACAACGTTCCAGCATGTCTTTGGTTTTGCTATATGCAGCAATTGCTTTGTTATAACGCTGTTGCCAACGCTCAATGGCAGGCTTACAGATATTCGCCAATACAGCATTGGATTTATTACGGCTAAAGAATGCCGTGGCAAACTGCTCTACTTCCGACCACAAAAATATGCCATTACTTTTGAGTTTGTTAAATAGCTCAAAGATCTTATCTGGATCGGTTACATCTGCCAGTTCAGCAGTCTGATAATAAGGCTGGAATGCTTCTAAAATTTCATCGGGTTCATTAAAGAAATCTAATACAAAAGTGCCTGACTCAGCTTTACCTGGATACGTGCGGTTTAAGCGAGACAGGGTTTGTACGCACTCTACCCCACCGAGTTTTTTATCTACGTACATGGCACAGAGCTTTGGTTGATCAAAACCCGTCTGGAATTTGTTGGCTACCAACATCACCTGATAGTCATCACTGTCAAATGCCTTACGCATTTCACGCCCTTTTAAATTCGGGTTCATATTGTGTTCAGTAAATTTCTGCCCGATTAGAGCACTGCTGTTCGGATCTGAATCGGTAAACTCTACCTCACCCGAAAATGCCACCATGGCTTGAATCGACTGATAGCCTTGTTCAGTGACATATTTATCAAACGCCAGTTTATAACGTACGGCCTCTTTACGTGAGCTAGTAACCACCATAGCTTTGGCTTGTCCGCCCAATAGCCCCATTACATTCTTTTTAAAATGCTCAATAATCACTTTTACTTTTTGTGAAATATTGTAGTCATGTAAGCGCACCCATTGATTGACCTTGAGCTTGGCCTTTTTAGCATCAACCTCCTGATCTTTGCTTGCCAGTTTTTGCGTTAGCTTATACACCACTTTGTAATTGGTATAGTTCTTCAGGACATCTAAAATAAAGCCTTCTTCAATCGCTTGGCGCATAGAATAGACATGATAGGCTTCAGGCTTATTCTCTGCTGACGGTGGTAATAAAGGATTTGGGCAACGTCCAAATAATTCTAGGGTTTTGGCTTTAGGTGTTGCAGTAAAGGCGTAATAACTGACGTTTGGATTGGCACGACGCGCTGCCAAGGTTGCATCTAAAATATCTTCCGAGGACAGCAGGACATCTTCATCACTACTATCGGTCATCAAAACTTCTTTGAGCTGTCGCGCCGTTGAACCGCTTTGCGATGAATGTGCTTCATCGGCAATGACTGCGTAACGTCTTTCTTTGAGCGCAGTGCTGTTCTCAATGGCTTTAAGGACAAAGGGGAACGTCTGAATGGTGACAATAATAATCGGTTGAGATTTTTCCAGTGAGGTTGCCAGCTTCTCTGACTTAGAACCGTCACCCTCTTTATTGTTAATCCGTCCGACCACGCCATCAGCATGTTCAAACTGATAAATCGTATCTTGTAACTGGGCATCGAGAATGGTGCGATCCGTCACTACAATTACAGAATCAAACTGTTTATTACCTTGCTCATCGTACAAGGTAGAAAGCTGATGCGCTGTCCATGCAATCGAATTGGATTTACCTGAACCGGCACTGTGCTGGATCAGGTATTTATGTCCTGTGCCATTCTCTTTGGCATCTTGAACCAGCTTGGTTACCACATTCCACTGATGATAACGTGGAAATATCAGGCTTTCTTTCTTGCATTTACGCCCTTCAGCATCTTCTTTGTCTTCAATATTCAAGTGAACAAAACGTCCCAGAATATTCAGCAAATTGTCAGGTGTTAAAACTTCATTCCACAAATAGTCTGTGGCATAGCGGGTCTGGTCTTCAGGTGCATCATTCCCTGCACCACCGTCATGCGTACCTTTGTTAAAAGGCAGGAAAAAAGTGCTATCACCTGCCAAATGTGTAGTCATATAGACTTCATACTGACTCACGGCAAAATGTACCAATGCACCACGCTTAAAGGTCAATAAGGGTTCTGGCTTGTTGGTGTCGGGATCTTTTGGTGAGCGGGTCTTTTTATATTGAGTAATCGCGTTTTGTACAGTCTGCTTAAATTCAGATTTAAGCTCCAGCGTAGAGACAGGTAAGCCGTTGATAAACAGCACCAGATCGATGCGCCATTTTTTAGCTTGCTTGCCTGTACTTTCTAATTCTGCTTTCGTGGCATATGGGCTATATACTAACTCAGGCACCACACGGCAAATGTTCTGCTCATAACGTGCCAAGGTATCGGCATTGAGATTATGCTCAGGTTTAAACTGGCACAGTTTAAAACGGGCATTACGGATTTTTAGCCCATGACGCAACACACCCAAGGTGCCGTAGCTGCGTGATGCTTGATCTGTGGCATTGATATCGGCTTTTTTAAGTTGTGCGACTAAGGAATCAATAAATTTTTGTTCTGAATCGATAGGATAGTTTTGGAAAAACTTGTTCCATTCTTCAGGCTGCGTAGTTTGCACAAAGCTTAAAACGTCTGCGCTATACAGTGCATTTTCACGATCATAGTGTTTGGCTGTACCCAATACCCAACCGCCACTTTGTAATTGCCTGATAATATCGTTTTGGAAATTATTTTCCCGAGTAGCATCTAAAATCATGCGCTAAACTCCATTTTAGCCTCATTATTGTTATTAGGATTTTGCCAATTGCGTACGTCGATTTTACCGGTCACAGCTGCGGAAATAAGAGCGATGCGGCGTTCTCGCATGAGTTGAATTGCTAATTCAGCTTTTTGAATTAAACTATTAAACTTATTCTTTTGCTGTTGAATGAAATTATAAATATTATCCTGTTCTATTCTAGGAGGAATAACAGCAACAATCTCATTTAGAATACCAATATTAATTACACCCATCGTTCCACCTCTCGACAGTTGTTCAAACTGTTTGAAGACTGCATCACTTTTTAGATACTCTCGGAAGAAATAAGGATTAAATTTATTTAATAAGGTTGCTTTTATTAGACGTGGATTGATAATCCCTTTTTGTGCATTTTCAGGAAAAACGGCAATCTTTCCGAATGTTCCTACACAGCTGATTAATATATCTTTAGGACATACTACGTAACGACTGAGTTCTGTATAGTCTTTCTCAGAAATATAGTAATCCCCAATTTCAAAATCATTAGGAATTACCTGTTCTTGACCATAAACCTTATACCCACTGGGTACATACATATCCTTAGTGATACTCGATCCAAACGGTCCTGCAATAATATTAGTACATACAAACTTAAATCGTGAAACATTCCAATGCTCAGGCACTTCCCCTAACCATTCCACAACCGAGTCTTTCATCGGGACATTTGGATTCAGTCCTTTGGTCACGGCATGACTAATCACCGCTTGACGTTTTTCTTTTAACAGCTGAATTAGCTGTTGTTGCTTTGCAATCAGACTGTCAATTTTTGCGGTTTCATGGTCGAGGAATTCAGATATTTTTTCTGCTTCTTCAATACTTGGATAAGGAAAAGACAAATTATCAATCGTTGTCATACCCAAGTTTTTTTGGGTATTCGAATTCGAAAAAACGTCACATTGTAGTTGTAACTCATAAGATTGAAGGCAATAGTAAATAAATTTACCTAATTTAATATCTTTGGGCCTAATAACTGCTAGTGGTGACCAAACATTAAAGTCTTTGTCACTCTCTACGAAAGCAACCTTACCCACTGATGCCGCTTTACCAAGTAAAATATCGCCTTTCTGAGGTTTACACTTAAGACTAAATCTAGCGTCATCTTCTGTAGAAATATATCTACAACCGTCAAAGAGCAATTTATTGTTTTGAATACCATCAACTGATAAAAAAGGCACACCTTCATCTATAAATTCAGGTGTTTCATGAGGGCCATCTTTAACAAACCCATGGCACATATACTTTAAAGGTACAATTTTCCAATCTGTAGGAATCAACTTTACCCAATTATTATTTGTTGCAGTTTGATTTGAATAGATCTGATACTTTGCCATTAGGAATGCACCTCTTGAAGAAGTGCCATAATTTCACGGCTCATCGCATCCAAATCCACATCAATCTCTGCTAAATCACGTGGCGGTTCATACATGTAGAAATGACGGTTAAACGGAATTTCATAACCGACAATGCCAATCTCACCATCTTTATCATCACGCTTATCGGTATTGATCCATGCATCTGGCACATGCGGCTGAACTTCACGTTCAAAGTAAGACTCAATTAAATCGGTAGTATTTACGTTTGGATTTAAAGCAATATTTTCGGCATCACGTAAATCACCATCCTGAACAAACTCAACCACTTTTCCTTTATAGCTAAACTGACCATACAGTGGGTTTTCAATACCTTTTACCACTTTACTAATGACTGGCTCAGCTTCAGGGTTTTTCCAAGTAATCACATCGAGGAATTGTTTTTTCTCTTTAATATCGAACTTAATACCAGTCGCTTTAAAGGCTTGTTTTAAAGTTTCATCATACTGATTAAAGTCATCAAATTGCGCAGTACCAATGTGGTCTTGTAAAGCTTGAGCCTTGTGCATGAGTTCTTTTTGGAATAACCAAATTTTGCTATCCAGTACATCTTTAATATCTTTTTCTTTCAGCTCAGGATATTCGGCTTTAACTAAGGCACGTACTTCAAGCGCAATCTCAGATAAATCACCATAGCTTTGGTCTGTGGATACATCTGTCCATATCGTACCAAACTGCTCATAAATGCTTTGCATCACCGCATTAAATGGTTTTGGCGCAAAACGCAAAGAAGCAATCGCTTCATCGGTAATTTGTGCCGATAAACGCAATGGACGTTCAATAGTCACGCGGCGGTAACCAAATTCATAACTGTTAAAGATTTTACTGGCAAAGGTTTTGGCAGTTTCAGTTTTTGGACTGGCAGACTGGCGACCACGGTTAGATTTTACATCTGCGGGTTTATCCAGTGTACGTGCGTCCATCACTTCAAAGTCACCAAAACTGCGGATAATAGTCTTGATATCATCTTCGCTCATCTCATTACGCTTAGAGCCGAGAGACTTACGCATTTTGCTGTATAAATGACTACCATCAATCAGCTGTACTTTGCCTTTACGCTCAGCGTCTTTTTTATTGCTCAGCACCCAAATATAAGTGGCAATGCCGGTGTTATAGAACATGTCATTCGGTAAGGCGATAATCGCTTCCAGCAAATCGGCTTCTAAAATATAACGACGGATTTCACTTTCACCACTGCCTGCACTACCGGTAAACAAGGGTGAACCATTCAGGATAATCCCGATCCGGCTACCTTGATTATTGGCTTGGTCACGATTACGCATTTTGCTAATCAGGTGCATCAGGAATAATAACGACCCATCCGATACACGCGGCAAGCCTGCACCAAAACGCCCATCAAAGCCTTTTACTTGATATTCATCTTTAATCTCAGCTTCAATCTTTTTCCAGTCCACACCAAAAGGTGGATTGGACAGCATGTAGTCAAATTTATCATGTGAGAGTTGGTCATTAGATAAAGTATTGCCGAGTTTTATTCGGCTGACATCCTGACCTTTAATCAGCATGTCTGCTTTACAAATGGCATAAGACTCTGGGTTTAGCTCCTGACCAAAAGCACGCATCACTGCATTCGGGTTTAGCTCCAGTACATATTCCATCCCAGAGGATAGAAAACCGCCCGTACCCGCCGTTGGGTCATATATGGTACGAATAATGCCCTCTTTACTTAAGGCTTCATCATCTTCCATAAAGACCAGTGATGTGGTTAAACGCACGATATCACGCGGGGTAAAGTGCTCCCCAGCGGTTTCGTTCGAGCCTTCAGCAAAGCGACGGATCAGTTCCTCAAACACTAAACCCATTTCATGATTCGAAACAGCTTCAGGACTGAGATCAGTCGTAGCAAACATCTTTACGACTTTATAGAGTAAGTTGGCATCATCGAGTAAACCGACAAATTCATCGAATTTAAAATGCTCAAAAATCTCACGTGCATCTTTAGAAAAACTTTGCACATAGGTTTTAAGATTGGCTTTAATATCGGTTTGACCCATCTTGCCCAAATCCATAGGCGAAGTATTAAAGAATGCCAATTCAGTGGTGACACGTAATAAGAACTTTTCTTGCGCTTCTTCAGGTAGGTTAAGTGGCTGAATTCTTTCATGCTCTGCCACGACCGCAGCTTTACTTTCCGCAAGGACACACTCTAGGCGACGTAACAAGGTGAACGGTAAAATGACACGTCCATATTGCGATTGTTTAAAGTCACCACGAAGTAAATCTGCAACCGACCAAATGAAGGCTGCGATCTGAGAAAAGTTATTATTCGACATACCAGAAATTTCCAAAGCGTGAAAGCTATAGCATTTTTAAATTAGTTTAATTGTGCCTGAAATGGGGATGATTTTTCTATAAATAAAAAATAATAACGTCAGTGCATGTATGTCCTGCCGGCGTTATTGATTGTTTATTTATTACACCCCTTAGCTATTGAAATAGATAAGAGAAAGCCCCTAGACGTTGACTATATTTTCGTGCTTTAAATTCCGTAAAATGCTAAAAAATAAAAGAGCCCTTTAGATAGGCTCTTTTATTTCTGTATATGATTTAATCATCATTTACAGTTTCGAATTTATTTAAAAAATAAACCTATATCAATTTTAAATGTCAGCAATATCTTTTGGTTTATCTGCTGAACTAGTTGGCATTTTAAATTCAATACCCGCTTTTTTAAACAATTTAGGATATTCCACTAAAGCCATAGATGAGTTTTTAGCAATACCAGTAATGTCACCAACCACATTTTTAGCATCAACTAAAGACATTCCAGTATTGGCCAAACTTTTTGGATTTGCCATTAAACTCGTACTTACTTGTTTAGCTCCTACCGCCAATTCACGGGCGGTTAAACTTGCGATGACAAAGTTTGTTGCAGAGTCCAATAAGTGTTTCTTTTGCTCTACATTTAATGCTGACAGTTTAGCGACAGTTGCTTCTTCATCTTTTTGAGAAGCCTCTAAAACAGTATTAGACAATGCTACAATTTGTTTTTGAATTGCTTCTTTTTCTTTTAAATCAGACGTTGTCTTTAAGCTTTTCTGTTTTGCTTTTAATTCATCCGAATCCTGTTTACTTGCGAGCAATGAGGCTAAAGCAGTACGACTCTGAATAAACATTGCATTAGTTGCTTTCGCTTGCGTGAAGAAGCCATTAATATCCATGTTTGATGAAGATACGCCCGTCGCAGATTCAGACAAAGACGATGCAAGACTGCTCAGCGATCCAAAACCAGCATAAACACCTGATGTACCCATTGAAGTTGTTATTGCTAAAACAATCGCAATTTTTTTCATACCTTGTTACCCCTACTGTGAAGAATCGGCTTTTTGCACGATTTGATTTAAAATTTTTGGTAATGCCTCAAACATCTGAATGTTATACATTTCATGACGATGCTGATGATCAATACCTTTTAATCCGATTTCTTGCTGCAAACCGTAAGCCCCAATTTTTTCGGCCTTTTGGTTAAATCTGCGTGCGCCACTGGCCATAACCAAAGTGGCATCACAATTACTTTTGTCTGAATTACATTTAATACTGTCTTGTTTTACTTCAATCTTAAGTACTGGCTGTAAACATTCATCTGTTGGAATATGGAAATTCACTTTCATATCCTTTTTAAACCCAGCATTTTCAGTCATAGCAACGACCGAGTCTTTCAGCAACGTCTGTCCTTTAAAACCAGAACCTGTCGCATAAAATGGTCGTTTCGATTGGCTGGTAAAAGTGTGATAAAATAACGGACCAAAACCATAAAATGGAATTTCACCGACTTGTTCAGTATGCAAGCCTAGGCATAAAACACGCGATTGCTTGGAGTCCCCCACTGGAGCAGAACTATCAAGTAATATTCTGTCGCCAGAACGCACGGGTAAACGATCATTGCTGCTAACTGGGAAGTCTAATTGCGCGGTAACTTTCGCGCCTTGACGTTCTAAAACAGTCGCTTCCCATGTTGGAATCAGAACATTACGTCCTGCTGCTTTATCTGCATGATAAACATGAACTTTCATGCCTACACTTAAGCGTTCCCCTGCATCATCAATGCTAATATTCTGACCACTTGAACCCGAGACTTTTAAATCAGAGCGGGTAAATTGAATCCCTTTTTGAAATTGTTGACCCAATTTCAAAAGTGCATTTTTCAAAGCAACCTCTTTACGTGCCTCTAAAGAGAAGCCCATTCCATCAGACACCACATCTTTAATGTCATCCGTTGCATGCGCGGAGTAAATCACACGCCCCGAACGGTCAATCATTTCAGCAAAAACTTCACTATGAAAAACCTGTTGCTGAGTCATTTTTCCAATCTGCTGCTGATAAGCAATTACTGGAATGACATTTATACGAATAAAAAATTCAGGTAATTCACGTTGGTTAATATCTTCATTTTGCGCTAGGGCAGTCTGTTCACTCACACTTTGTGCCATCGCACTATAACGCCGATTGACTGGAGTCAAAGTAAATGAAGCTTGCTCACCCACAGCATCAGAAAAGATTTGCTCAATTAAATCTTTTGATTCACCTTGATAAGTCAGCACATCAACGACCAAAGCTTTAGGCTTATTCATCGCCTGACGGGTATTGGTTGCTACTTTAGTAAAATGTTTACTATTGCCCTGCATCAACACAGGTACAGCCACAGCATAATCACTGTCCGCATGCACCACACGAATTAAATCACCGTCTATTGAACTCAGCTCATCTTGTGCAGCAATCCCTTGCTTAAAGCCTTTATCTAGCACCAGATAAGAATTCCACTGATCGATTACTTGGGTTTCAGTTTCAGAAATTTTAAGTTTCGATTTTAATTCTTGGGTCACTTGTTGAGTTAACATCAACAAAGTACTTTGAAATTTCTGCTTAATTGCCGTTTTAGTTGCACTTGAATCAATCTCAGCAGTCAATACCTGAATCGGTTGTGACAAGGTCGCACTGTCACTATAAATGACCTCGCCCGACAACACATTCGTGAGTTTAAGACTTAAGGTGACTGGCAGAAAAATTTCTGCTGTCGAATCCTTCTTCACAATATATTCACTCGCGCGTAAAACTTCTAACGATGCAATATAAGTACGGTTTTTAGTTTTTTGCGAAATGATATCGACAATTTGTTCACCGAAACTTTGTTGTAACCCGTCTACAAACAATTGCTCAGCTTGTTTACGAATAACTTCATTGTTTATCGCCTGACTGAAGTCACACACAATTGAAGCACCATTCGCTTCATATTTACTAGGATCAGTACGA
Source organism: Acinetobacter sp. ANC 3813 (assembly GCF_002135435.1). Taxonomy (GTDB): domain Bacteria; phylum Pseudomonadota; class Gammaproteobacteria; order Pseudomonadales; family Moraxellaceae; genus Acinetobacter. The sequence goes on from NZ_NEGK01000015.1 coordinate 67,234, forward strand.
CAGCCTTGCTCCAGCCCAAAAATACCTTTCGATGGGTAGATTTGAATATTGGCATTCGCCCATGCTGAAAAAAGCATCGGCATAGCTAAACACAACGCTTTGAATTTTATTTGCATTGTGTGCCACCAATACAAAGTGTAATCGTGTTCCCAGCTTGTAAACGCTCGGCACTAGACAGCGTTGGGTTTACTTTACGTAATGCTTTAGCCAATTCTGCACTAATCGGTTTTTCACTCTTGTAAGTCATGGTCATTTCAACCAATTTGCCATCTTGAGTACGAATATCGATATTTTCTGCGCCATCCATTTCATCTAAGGCAATATACAAATCATCCCCTAAACGTGAAGAAACATTGCCAGACACACTCTTCACAAAAACAGTAATTTCTTTGCCGTACATAGAGCGATTTTTTGCATAACCTAAAATCTGCGGTCCAACTTGGCTAACGGCTAACTCACCGAGTTTCTTTGCCACATTGGTACGGCATGAATCTGTGGTCGCACCTGTCGATGACTCTGTACGAGTTTCTCCACCCATTAAAGTCGAATCACCGACTGAATAAATTTTAAAACTAACAGCACCATCGCAAACAAATTGCCCCGTGGCACTCGAACGGCCACGATCATAAATATAAGAGCTACCCGCCATAAACCAGTCAGCTTTTTCTTTACGTGCCGCGATTACGAGTTTATTCAGCTCTGCATCACTCATCAGCTGCTGAATCGTCATACTGCGACCATTTAAATACTGGCTTCTGAAACGGTCAGAATCGAGCAAACGCAAATCATAACGTGATGCAGAATTTGCGATTGAATTTAAGGTTTGGTTATCACGCTCGGCTTTAGTACTTGGGGTTTGATATTCCACATATTTCACAAAACTTTGAATATCATTTTGGCGTTCAGATTGACTATATTTTGCCGATTCACTAGCATTATAGTTGCTTGAAGAAGCCGATTTACCTGAATTATTATGGCTTGCTGAACGGGCAGAAACACCTACACCGGCCCCATAATAATTATCATAAGCATAGCCTGATGCAGCAGCTGAGCGTCCTTTTGATGAATAAGAATTTGAAGCACTGGCTTTGGCACTTTCACTAGATTTGTAGCTTGCATCTTCATCATAGCTATAGCTACGATCAGAAAAATAAGAAGTAAATTCTTTAACTGGTTTAGAGTTATCTTTCGGTACACCAAAATATTCATCCATCACAATCATAATCGGGCTGGTTCGACTATTTTTCTTTGCCAAGCCTAAATCATTTAGAATTGAACGAAATTCTTGGTCATCTATTTCTAGACTAACTTGGGTGACTAATTCATTGTTAGTGTTGGTATTACTGCCTCGATTTAACACATAACTGCTGTCAATTTGTTTTACAATGTCATTTAAATATTGACTCGCTTCGTTCATGGCTTGAGGACCATTAACACGCTTAATGAGGGCAATGACAGCGTCTGTTTTTGCATTGTTGAATGCTTGGTTGCGTGTGCCATTTGGATCTTTTTTGATAATAGGCGCAGTACCTTCTCCATTCACTTTAATGATTTCAGCATTACTAACTTGAACAATACCCAAGCACAATAGTGCCAATATAGCTTTTTTCATAATTTCCCCCTCATTAAAGTTTCTCGCCACATCTATAATTTCTTTATTAGATTTTAAAGTGATCTTTTTACATACAAAAAGCAAACAGATAATAAACAAAAAACAATAGCAACTCCATCACATAATTTTACTTTTTTATTGATTTTTCACAAAAAATTCTTTTATGCAAAAGACTTCTCTTATAGATCAAAATTTATCGAGTATTTACCCATAGAAAAGCACCTTTCAAATTGGATCAATCATTCAACTTTCAAGGTGCTTTTCAGAAGTTCCTTTTTTATTCACGACTTTGTATTTTACCTTCGATCCATTGATGAACTTCCAAGGCCACCCAGCCAATACGAGACTCACTTAAGCGTACAGGCTTTGGAAAAGTTGAATCATAGTACTTTGAGTCAACATTGATCATTTCATAGATCTTTGCCCGACTAATACTTGTGAACTGAATCACTTCCTTAATGTTGATAATTTGATTCATCTGAAAAGTCTGACCTGTGAACGCATTCATGATGTTTACTCCTGATCATTGATGCGAGCGGTGATTCGCTCAGATAATAGGTCAGTCCAATAAAATTTTACCGAGTCCAATCTCATCTAATTCACAGCTCGTACATTCTGCTGTAAGCCTTGTTGAAGATTCTGTACAAAGTTATCTGCCTGATGCAGCTTAGGCTTTACCTTGATTTTCGACTCAGGCTGTATTTGCTCAGACTCAGCAGCCTCATCCGTATAAAACTCCTCCACCAAATCCAATCCCTCCTCCCCATTCACCTCAAACCTTGCATTGCTATAACCCTGTCTTGCCACATGATCTAAAGCTTCTTGATAAAACCCCGCTTGTTTACTCTGTTCATCAATTTGCTTAGCTTGGACAATTGCATCATTCAAACTGACACCCTCGCGTAAAGTGAGATCGACGTAATACACGGGGGTGCGATAACTTTGTGTGGTTGATTTACCTCGAAGTGTCAGCTGTAACGGCAAACATGACAGCAAGCCATTCGATGTGGCATGGTAATAAGACAAACGTGCGGATAAGGTGCGTATACTGTTAAAACCTGTGGTTCTAAAAATAAACGTACCGAGTTCATCCGACTCATCCAAATTGACATGCAAACGTCCATAGGGTTTACAGTTGCCTCCTTGTGCCAATGGACATAAATCAGGTGATGGGCATGGATGCTGTTCAACGCCTTGATTAGTCAGTCGTTGACAGGTTTCACCATTCCCTACACAGACAGGTCTGCCTGTCTGGCGGTCAAATAAGCTGTATTCTGCACGCAGATTCAGTTCGGGATCATTGAAGATCATTCGTACTGGGATGCTCCGCAGTTTTTGATTGGGTGCCTTGGCCCGAAGCTGTTCATCCAATGGATGCTTGATCCAGCCGTCTTTATTTTGGATTTGGCTGGTAATGGTGAATTGGTCATCCTTTTCAGGCAGGCGTTTGCCATTCTTTTCAACAACCTTGCCTATACTGATTCGTCCGAGTATTGGTGGTGTAATTGCCAAACCTTTAATCATGATGTTTTCCTCTTTTGTTTAAATGAGTTGCTGTGTTCGGTTAAAAATGAAATGGGCATAAAAAATCCCATGCACTCAGGCATGGGATGTTTGGGTGATTTTTGAATGTTCTGCTTAGGCTAATCGGTATAGATATTGAAGCGCCGTGAGCCTTGTTTGCTTTGCGGGAATTGGCTGAGGTATTCAGGATGCTGCTTCAGTAAGGCTTTACTGTCTAAGCTGATTAAGTCTTTGGCTTTTTTCCATGTCACCGAACCAGCTTTAAAAGTGGCGCGTTCAGCCTGCTGCATCTTAGCCTGCAGCTGGTGCTTCAGCAGGTCAAACTGCTCTTGGTGCTTTTCAATGTGATTACGTGCCTGAATCAGCTGCTCGAACTGCTGGTTGGCCTGCTCATCTTCAGATAAGTCTGCGGTACTCAGCGGTACATGTTCGGGATACAACTGCTGCAAGGCCTTAGCTGCCGATGCGCTGGCATCCGCATCAGGCGGTGTATCATTCTCTACGCACTCCCAGAAGTAACGTTCCGCATTTACAATATGCTGAATGACCGATTCACTGCGGGTCACTTTAAAAATGCGGGTTTCATGCCCGCAGATCAGCACACAGATATGAGCAGCTTGCTTGCCTGTCACCGCCAATTGATGCTGGACTTGGCACAAGACATACAGCGGCACACCATCCCGCCACAGCTTGGCGCCATGCTCCCCTGCAGTTTTGCATTCAAGCACCTGAACGTCTTCACTGCCGACCACTGAATAATCCAGATTCGCCAGCATGAAAGACTTGTCTGGATCAGGATGCTGCAGCACGGCATTCACGCGACGGACTTTTCGGTTGGTATGCATGCTGTAATATTCAGCGACCAAAGGTTCGAGCTGCTTACCCCAGTACAAAGACGTATGGCCTTCACTTTCATCTTCGATGGATTGTTTGATCCGTCCAGTCTTGATCATCCAGAGTTCCAGCATCGACATATAGGGATTAAGGCCGCAGGCTGCAGCGCAGTCACTGCTGCCGATGCCCTGACGCCGTACTTCCAACCATTCGGCCTGACTGAGTTTTCGGGTATCGACAAAGCGTTTTGCCATAAAGAGCTTCGGTATGCGGGTGTGCTGAGTTTTGGTTTGAGAAATGGTGATTGCTGAGTTCATGTTTATTTTCCTATTTTATTAAATTTCGGGCATAAACAAGCCGCATCTGCAGATGCGGCTGTGAAGTATTAATTGTGTGGTTGAGCTGACTTTTGAGGCCGATTCAGGTGAACCGATTGAGATCAGGCAATCATGCGCAAGGCCTGCTCCAGCCCCCGCTGCTTGAGTCCAGCGCCTGCACCGAACCACGCTGAATCCAAACGGTGATCCTGACTCATAGCGCGGCGTTCATGGTCTGTGAATTCCGTGATCGCACACAGCAAGCCATAGGCCGTGTCTTTGGCGGAGGACAGCGTTGCGCCTCTCCCCTGACCGTTAAACATCTGTAGGGTCTTGTTCATGGATTTGGCATTCGGTTCCGACTTTTCCTTCGCATTGGCTTGCGCGGCCTGAAATGCAACATCACGGTAGAACTGGATAATCTTATCGTCTTGATCAGCCATGCTCATGCTGGTGTTGTTAAACACCGCATCGAAATAGGCCGCAGCTTCCTGCTGGGTCACTTTGCGCTGCGTCATCTGTTTCATTTCATACATGTGCTCATCCCATGCACGTACGGATATACCCAGCTGCTGCTTAACCTTATCGGCATCAAAGCGGGTGCTGTGCGGGACTTTGACCACACCGGCACTGCTGTTCTGACCTTTAAGGGCAATGGCTAAAGTGTTGTTGCACACCACACGGATGGAGGTAAATTGCGCCGTGGTTGCCAACGTGCCGTCACAAGCCGTTGCCAGCAGCATATAGCCATTGCTGACATCCTTGCCTTTGAGTGCTGCACTTTGCCCTGTACGCGCCAAGGCCCAGAATTTCTTACCGCCTTTCAGCACACCAGCGGTTTCCAGCTCAAAGCCTGATTGCTCCGTCAGGTCACGGTAGAATTCCAGAATTTCACGGGGTTGAACCTCCTGAAAGCGCTGACTGACCACAGATAATGGTTCATGCGTATCAGAGCGGTATAGCACTCGCTGATCTTCATAAGGCATGATGATGCTTTGCCCACGATCATTTTTAGCCATGTAGCTGACATTGGAGGATTCAATGCGCCAGTCCATGCCGGCCTGCTGCGCCCAGACTTCAATAGGCTGGTTCTGCGTAAGCTGGTTGCCCAAACCATGCCAAGGGGTTTCACCAACGTAAGCCATGTTTTCAATTAAATGCGCCATACAATATTCCCTATTTTTAAATATTTTTATAAATCATTTCAGCTACTTGAAGTTATTTCATCGTCCGCTTACAAAATGGGGGACGCGATGATGACTGCGTCTGATCCGCAATCGCCAAAATCACTCCTCCCAGCATGGCGCCTGCGACACCGCCAATAAAGGGTGAATAACCTAATGATTTAGCCAGTGACATGCCCAGCATAGCCAGTGTGGTCGGTGAATTATTCAAGCCAAAACCCTGAATGATTGGCTTTGCTGCTTCGGGTTGTGTAAACAAGCCTTCTTCTTGGTCAAAATCTCGATATGGCATAAAAAGTACTCCTGAATGTATTTGCATCAGCTGGCGACTCATCATTCAACGGATGAGCATTCAGCTGCTACTTCATTCAGGTGTTATGTATCTAAAATTATTTAGGATTAAAAATATAAAGCTGTCTAAATATATAAAAACTTTTGCTGATAAGAAAAACATAATTTCAGCTTAAAAAAGGGATTTAAACTTCCTCATTCTCGAAGCTAAGCACAACAGTTTTTAAGAGCAAAAATAAATGGAGCAGGGTTTTAATTAAAAAAATGGTTAAATATTAAACTTTTATTTCTTTTATAAAATCTTATTTTGTAGCTTAACTAAAGTATG
>NZ_NEGK01000016.1 GCF_002135435.1 Acinetobacter sp. ANC 3813
TAATGTAGCAAGCTACATCACCCCGCTCGACTTGCATGTGTTAAGCCTGCCGCCAGCGTTCAATCTGAGCCATGATCAAACTCTTCAGTTTAAAATCAGTAGTACCTTTAAAGGGCACCAATCTTGGCTCATCAATTTTCTGACAAATATTTCTCAAATAAACTTCGAGTAATTTCTACCATCAATCAATGAAAATAATTTCGATCGATCAACCAGTAAAAATCCACACAAGTTGTTCTTCATAATCTCTTAATGATCTTCTTAATACCTCGTCAGTATTAAGGGCTGGACTTCGATATACTCAACAACTCAGCGCTTCGCGCTTCGTTCGTTTCCGTCTATCTCGTCGGTATGGGGTGCATTCTAGACCATTTCTATATCTTTGCAAGGGCTTTTAACAGCCTGTTTTATCGTGTGTTTCTTTTTTATGCGCCATTTTGGCGCATAAAAAAGCATTTTCAACAATAAGGCATTGTTTTATAAATTAAAAATTAAATTATAAACAATTTTCTTTATTTCTCACTTTTCTGTGCTGCCGGTGCTTTTATCTTCACACTTTGAATGAGTATGGGGCTTTGCGGTACATCCTGATGCATACCGCGATTAGAAGTTGGCACTTTTTCAATCTTATCGACCACATCCATGCCTTTAATGACTTTACCGAATACGGAGTATCCAGCATTCATTGCGCTTTTATTTAAAAAGTCATTATCAACGGTATTAATGAAGAACTGGCTTTTGGCTGAATTCGGATCGTTGGTACGCGCCATTGCTAAAGTGCCGCGTGAATTTTTCAAACCGTTAGAAGATTCGTTCTTAATTGGTGCAAGCGTATCCTTCTCTGTCATTTGCGCATCCATTCCGCCGCCTTGAATCATAAAGCCAGGAATAACGCGGTGGAAGACCGTACCTTTATAGAAATCAGCTTTAACGTAATTTTCAAAGTTCTTGGCAGAAATTGGCGCTTTATCATTAAAGAGCTCGATTTCGATTGTACCTTGGCTGGTTTTCATTTCCACAATGGTGTTATCTGCCCAAACATTGAAGCTAACCGCCGCAGCTGCTGCCAAAAGAACTTGTTTTAACATATGTATATCCGTCGTTTTAAAATTGCATTTGATGCTGACTATATTTTAGTCTTGTATAAGAAATAAAGCAGTTTTTTTGATTGCTGCTGAATGAGAAAAACAATGAATGAAAATAATGCTGCCCTTAAAGCTATACAGCATCCACCTCCATGGATATTGCAAGGTGATGCTTTTTTGCTCAACTATTGGCTTTCTTCAGCTTTTATAGAACAAAGCACACCATTTAAGCTAAGCGCTTCTCGTTTTGGCAGAATGATCCAAGTCATGCTGGTTCGCTATCGGCATAGTCCTATCGGGGCTTATGATGAATTGCTGCTTTTAGACCATCCCCTTTTTACAGACAGCAAACTTCATACCATTCCTAAAATATACGTTTCGACGCAAATTTCTGTGAATCATGGACAGCAGTACTGGGGCATTCCAAAAGAACTTGCCTGTTTTGAATGGCGGGAACATGGCAATGAAGTGCAATGCACTATTCGCCTGCCCCATGATCTTCATAACTCTATGGTGATCCAATTAAATAAAGCTCCAAACCCACGCTTATGGCCAGCGTCCAGCAAATTATTGCCCGCCTCATTTTTAAAAATTCAGCAAATCTATAATCATCAGCTATTTCAGTTTTCACCTTCTTTTAAAGGCACACTATCAAAACTGCAGTCTGTAACATGGATGAATACCAGCGGTTTATTTCCTGAATTTTCACAAGCCCGCTATTTTCCTAGCTTCTATGCGCCAAATTTTGAATTGGTGTTTCCTGAAGCAGACATTTATGCATTATAAAAAAGGTGTTTCACGTGAAACACCTTTTAAATTTAACAGCCCTTTTTATCCCAGAATTTTCGGAAATTTTTACTAATTTCGATGAGATATTTTTTTGAGCGTGAGGACACTGGCGTTAAATTGATAAAACCATGGGTTTGATCTGTATATTCTTGATAATGCACTGTCACCCCATGCTGACGCAATTTGTGTGAATAAATTTCAGCTTCATCATGCAAAACATCAAAGCCAGCCGTAACAATATAAGCAGGCGCTAATTTCTCCAGTTTGCCGTAAGTCGGTGAAATAAGCGGATCATCGAGTGCAACATTATGCTGAGCAGAATAATATTCAGTAACATGGTCGATATCATTGCCTGTTAGCACAAGCCCGTCCTTATAAGCATAAAAAGACGGATGACGGCTCTTAAAGTCCACTACGGGGTATAACAGCAACTGTGCATGCGGCGCATAGGCTTTGTTTGCAGTACGCTGTGCAACAGCCGTCGCAATATTGCCGCCTGCACTGTCGCCGGCCACCGCAATACGGCCTTTCAAAATTTTTAATTGGCGGCTGTTTTGAAATACCCAAGCCAGCGCATCTTCACAGCATTGAACTAACTGCTTAGGGCTCGCCTCAGGCGCAAGCGGATAATCTATACTAAGCACCTGCGCTTTAGCATGCACTGCCAGTAAACGGCACGCTTCGTCATGTGTATCTAAGTTGCCGACGACAAAGCCGCCGCCATGATAGAACACAATCATCGGTAATTTTTTGGTAGGTGCAGGATGATAATGGCGTGCAAATACCGTTCCGCTCTGCAAAGGCAGACGTAGATCTTCAACCTGCTTGACTGCCGTAGGCTTCGCTATAATCGATTGCATCTGCAAATCAAAGGCTTTGCGGGAACGCTGCACATCTGCACCGATAAAACCCGTTTTTCCTTGCTTGATCTGCGCCGCCATCATGCATTTAATCAGCGGATCCAGTTCTGGGAAAACATAGGGATAGCCTAACGCTTTTGCTAAGCGCTCTTGTACAAAACTCGGCAGCTTATCCAGCGCACGTCCAGCAGCGCCCTGCCCTTTTTCCATCAATCCTTGCATTTTTTGATTAAACGCAGTCATCTCATGTCCTTTTTATCCATTCTTCATATTTTCTACATGATCCGCCTTTGCGTGACCATATTCTTATACAAGTCCAAACAAGCAAATACACAGCTGCAAATTACATAAGCTAAGCTTCTTTTAAATACATGTCATTGACAATTTTCAATCAATTGATGGAGTTTTTTGCTGCTCCTTCAGACAAAGGATACAGACTATGGCTAAAAAAGTAATCTTGCTGTCGATAGCAACTGCATTTATGGCTGTTGGCTGCGTTGCTTTCCCTGATGATGGCTATCATGATGGGCGTTATGACAGCGGCCGGAATTATGGCTATGGCTATAACCGCGGCGCTGATGAGCGATATGATCGTGAGCGTGACCGCCAGCGCTGGGAATACCAGCAGCAGCGCAACAGGCTGGAACAGGAACGGCGCAGACAAGAAATTGAACGGCGGAATTGGGATCAGAACCGTAAAAACCAGCAGGACTGGGAACGGCGCAAGAATGACGCTGAGCGGCAGCGTTTGGATCAGCAGCGCCAAAAAATGCAGCAGGACCGTCAGCGCTTGGATCAGCAGCGGCAAAAAGCACAAAATGACCGAACTAAACGTGCCGAGTACGAACAGAAAAAACGAGAGCAAAATCGTAATCAGGCAAACAGAAATGCTGAACAGCGTAAACAGTGGGATAACCGCCGCCAGGAAAACAATAAAAGGATGAATGAAAACCGCCGTGACCAAAATCAGCGTGAACAGCGTAAAGATTAAAACAATTTGCGCCTTTCATTGCTGCTGTACTCTTTAAGCCATTCAACCCTAAAGCTGATCAGTTAAGAAGTTTCAAAGACTCTTCTTAACTTTTTCGCGGTTCACCGCAGAAACTGCTTTTTTGAACGTACGGACATCTATTTATAGTTTTCCCAATGTGAAGTTCTGTTCCACGTGGACAATCTTACTCATTGCTCGAATCTGTTCAACCGCTTTAATTAGACGATTTAAAAAACCCTCCGCTTTATATGCTGTCAAATGAAGGAGCGCGTTGCTATAAAGCTAAAGTCTAAAATCAAAATAAACAGCCATTCAATTCATTGACTGATAGGCCAGCATGATCTGCAAAAGCATGTTTGCATATTTCAGCTTGTGCAGTTTTATGCATATCTAAAATTTAGCCTGCCTAGGTTCTTCTGCACCATCTGTTTATTTCCGCTATCTTTTAATTCAGCTTTACATTTTTTTCATCAGATCAATAGGCGATTAAAAGTGTTTGAATGCATAAAAATGGCATCTACTTTTATGCATTCAAATATGATTACTTTAGGCCAATTGTCCTGAAGTAATCTGCTGTTAAAGCCATTATTGCTGTACCGCCGGCTCTTGTAGCGCTGGCGCGCTTTGAACCTCGACCGATCCCTGAGCTGCTGCTTCAGGCTGTGCAATCGCGCCGGTCTGATCTGCTGATGCATTTACATCTGCCCCAGCCGTCACTTGCGCTGTTTCAGTTGGCTGTGTGGTTTCACTTGAAGTACAGCCCACTGCTGCCGCGCCAAAACCAGTTAAAGCTAAAAATAATAAAGCTGTTTTTTTCATCATCACTCATTCCTATGTGGAGTTAATTCACTGCAAAGTCACGCTTTGCGGAAGCCATCATGAAAAAAATTGCTGTGCACTGCGCGCATTCTAAGTAGCAGTTTTACTTTGCATAGGTAAGCTTTTTAAAGCTTTTGTTTAATTCAGTCCTATTGATGTATCTCAAAACTGGCTTTGGGCGAGCCGCAGCCTTTTGGCTGGAATACCGTGCCATGCCTATCAAACGCTGGGGATTGGCCCGCGTTATAAACGGAGTCATCAGCGGCTGGCTGACATTAAACTGGCCGCAGAATATTACATTTCGCATTGAAAACCCTACGTTTCCATGCAGAGCACATACAGTCATAAAATTTAAGGCAAAAAAAATGCCTATCCAGTAGATGGATAGGCCATGAAAAACACAAACTCAAAATAAGAAGAATCTACAGCGATAGAATCTGGAAACAATCATACGAATTTGATCACTTTTTGTGAAATATTTAATTGCGCTGACAATAAGAGCTTTTTTGTCTAATTATTAAACAGATTATTTAAGCAAAAAAAAAACTGAGCCATGGCGGCTCAGTATAAAAACAGCGACTTCAAATTAGGCGGCAGTCACCATATCCCTCTCTCCAAAGATATGGTCACTTCCTGTTCCTGCATTATGCAAAAGATACAGGGCATTGTGAAACAGATAAAAATCATCACATAAATCTAATTTAACGATTAAAAAATCAATATTTATCCAAAACAATAATTTATGTTTTAATAAACTGAGTGTTCAGTGCTGTACATCACTCTATTTTCATCTGAATTTTAAATAAAAAGCTGCAATTAATAAGCCAGTTCGCTTGAATTTTTGCATCCAGCCCCGATTTCTCTATTAATCATGACATTTAGCAAATCATGGCAGTTCAGAATTAACGCAGTTAGACCTGACGCCAAAAGGACTGTACATGTTTAAGAACCCATTTAAACGGAGTAAATCTATGGCAGCTGAGCAGAACCAAGACGCTCAAGATCTAGAGCAGGCAGAACAAGAAGTGCAAACTCAAGCTGAAAATGAGCAAACTGAAGTTTCAGTTGAAGATTTACAGGCGCAAATCAGTGGCTTAGAAGACAGCTTGAAACTTGAAAAAGCGCGTACAGCAAATGCGGTTTATGAAGCGCAAAAAAGCGTGGAGCGCATTCAGCGTGAAGCTGAAAAGCATAAAGATACTGTGCTGGAAAAATTCGCTAAACAATTGCTGGATTCTGTCGACAATCTTGAACGCGCAATCGCTGCTGGCGGTGAAGAAGAAACACCTGTGCTTGAAGGTGTAAAGCTGACGTTGAAATCACTGCTGTCTACCTTGGAAAAATTTGGCGTAGTCGAAGCTGATACGGCGAATGGCTTCAATGCGGACTTGCATCAGGCGGTAGGCATCGACCCAAATGCAAAAGCAAACGAAATTGGCACAGTGCTGCAAAAAGGCTACACCCTAAATGGCCGCCTGCTTCGCCCTGCCATGGTTATGGTTGGCGCATAAGCCTTTAAATTCGGGAGTTTGTGAAAAATATTTCAGATTAAAGCTTGAAAAATTTTGAACGGCTCTCATATCGGATAACAAGCAAAAACATTGCAAAAAAGAATTTTTGAGGAAATCATCTAATGGCTAAAATCATTGGTATTGACTTAGGTACTACGAACTCTTGCGTAGCAGTACTTGAAGGCGACAAAGTTAAAGTAATCGAGAACGCTGAAGGCGCTCGCACAACTCCATCTATTATCGCGTATAAAGATGGCGAAATTCTGGTTGGCCAATCTGCTAAGCGTCAAGCGGTAACCAACCCGAAAAATACATTATTCGCAATCAAGCGTTTAATCGGTCGTAAGTATCAAGACCAAGCGGTTCAAAAAGACATTGGCCTTGTACCGTACAAAATCATCAAAGCAGACAATGGCGATGCTTGGGTTGAAGTAAACGATAAAAAACTTGCGCCACAGCAAATTTCTGCTGAAATCTTGAAAAAGATGAAAAAAACAGCTGAAGATTACCTAGGCGAAACAGTAACTGAAGCAGTTATTACAGTTCCTGCTTACTTCAACGATGCACAGCGTCAAGCAACGAAAGATGCAGGTAAAATTGCCGGTCTAGAAGTAAAACGCATCATCAACGAACCAACTGCTGCTGCACTTGCGTTCGGTATGGACAAAAAAGAAGGCGACCGTAAAATCGCGGTATATGACTTGGGCGGCGGTACTTTCGACGTTTCAATCATTGAAATTGCTGACCTTGACGGCGACCAGCAAATTGAAGTGTTATCTACAAACGGTGATACATTCCTAGGCGGTGAAGACTTCGATAACGCAATCATCGAATTCTTGGTTGAAGAGTTCAAGAAAGAGCAAAGCGTTAACTTGAAACAAGATCCGCTTGCGTTGCAGCGTTTAAAAGAAGCTGCAGAAAAAGCGAAAATCGAGCTTTCTTCTTCTAATGCAACTGAAATTAACCTTCCATACATCACTGCTGATGCGACTGGTCCTAAACACTTAGTGATCAACGTAACACGTGCAAAATTAGAAGGTCTTGTTGCTGACTTAGTTGCCCGTACAATTGAGCCTTGCCGTATTGCGCTTAAAGATGCCGGTCTTTCAACTTCTGACATCTCTGACGTAATTTTGGTTGGCGGTCAATCACGCATGCCAATGGTTCAGCAGCAAGTTCAAGACTTCTTCGGCAAAGAACCGCGTAAAGACGTGAACCCAGACGAAGCAGTTGCAATTGGCGCAGCGATTCAAGGCGCGGTACTTTCAGGTGACAAAACTGACGTACTTCTTCTTGACGTGACTCCGCTGACTCTTGGTATTGAAACCATGGGCGGCGTGTTAACAGCGATCATCGAGAAAAACACCACGATTCCTGCGAAGAAATCTCAAGTGTTCTCAACTGCTGCTGACAACCAGCCTGCTGTAGACATTTCTGTGTTCCAAGGTGAACGTAAAATGGCGCAGCAAAACAAATTGTTGGGTAACTTCCAATTGGGCGATATCCCGCCTGCTCCACGCGGTGTGCCGCAAATTGAAGTATCTTTCGACATCAACGCTGATGGTATCTTGAAAGTATCTGCAAAAGACAAGAGCACTGGTAAAGAGCAATCAATTCAAATTAAAGCAAACTCTGGTTTGAGCGATGCTGAAATTGAAGCGATGATCAAAGATGCTGAAGCGAATGCTGAAGAAGACCGTAAATTTGAAGAGCTTGCAAAAGCGCGTAACGAAGCTGATGCTTTAGTTTCATCTTCACAAAAAGCGGTGAAAGATCTTGGCGAACAAGTATCTGCTGACGAAAAAACTGCGGTTGAAACTGCTGTAGCTGAATTAGAAGCTGCAACAAAAGAAAACGACGTAGAAGACATCAAAGCAAAAACTGAAGCGCTTCAAAACATTATTATGCCTATTACTCAAAAGGCATATGAAGCTGCTCAAGGTCAAGGCGGCGCTCAAGGCTTTGATCCAAACGCTTTCCAAGGCGCTGAAGGTCAACAGCAAAAAGCGGACGATGGCGTTGTAGATGCTGAGTTCACTGAAGTGAAAGATGACAAAAAATAATTTGTCAGCTTAACTGAAAAAGACCGCGCGAAAGCGCGGTTTTTTTATGCTCAAATGTATTTTAAAAGCGATTATTTTCAGTTAAATTAATTTAAATACTAAAATTTATAATGACTTATGCGCATTGCTTTAATTGCTTTCTTGACATTGATCGCGCTGTTTTTCTATATGCAGACGAAAAATAATATCCAGCTGCGTTACAACTCATGGTCAGACCGCCTGATGCACCCGCTGGATACCCGCCTGCGCTACCGTATTGCCGATGTTGATTCGCGCTTTGGCTTAAGCCAGGATCAAGTCATTCAATTGAGCAAAGAAGCGATTCAAATATGGCACGACGGTATGCAAAAACAGCTATTCGTATACGATGAGCATGCCAAACTGCAAATTAAACTCATTTATGATGCACGGCAGGACGATTACAATGCCTTCAAAAAGACCCAGCAAAATTTAGATACAGAAAAAAATAATAATCAGCGCGCTTCTGATAATTTAAATGTGTCAAAAAGCAGCTTGGAACAAATGCAGCGCTCTTTGCGTCAGGAACAAATCCAGCTGCAGGCAGATGCTGAAATCCTCAACCGCCAGCGTATGAGCTGGAGCCGTATTGAAGATGCTCAAGGCGAGAACCGCCAGCGCATAGAAACACAGTATCAAGCTTTGAAGGATAGATCACGGCGCTTAGAAAATAATATTGCCTATTACAATCAAATGAATTCTCAATACAATCACCAGATTAATCAGCACAACAACAATATTGACCGCTATAACCATAATGTGATGCAGGCGCAAAACCGATTTCCCCCGCGCGAATTCCATAAGGGCGTCTTTATGGGTGACCAAATTCAGATTTACCAATTTGATGCCGCGGATGATCTGCGCCTCACCATTGCCCATGAGCTAGGGCATGCACTGGGCATCAAGCACAATGCTGACCCTCAAGCCCTAATGTATCCTGTACTGGGTGATCAGGATTTAGAACATTTCAAATTAAAGCCTGCAGATCAAAGTTTGCTGTATACCCGCTGAGCAATATGATTAATTCCTTATTTTTAATAAGGCTTTATCACGGAATTCAGCAACAAAGTGCAAAATTCATGCTATTGTGAACAGCTGAACCCAATCTGAATAACTTTGACTGGAGAGCAATGTGAGTTACTACCATATCTTGATTGAAGTGAATGACCACATCAGCACAATTGAGCAAACCCGTGATATCGAAATCTTTGATATTATTGAGATTCAGCCTTATCTCCATGCAATTTTGCTCCCCTATTTCAATGAGCAGCTGATTGAGCTGGAAGATGAAAATCTGGATTTTAAAGATATTTTGCATCTGCAAGTCAAGCAAACGCTGCTGCCCATTCACGATCTAATCGTAGAAGAACAAAAACTGCTGCCAAGCGATACAGATGTGACCATCAGCGCTTATGAAATCTTTAATAACCGCGATTTAAGCCAAGATGTGACCACAATTATTTTTGACCTGCTGGAAGCCATTAAACTGGCGCCTGAGGACTGAATACCTACGCTAAAAAAACAGTGCAATAAAAAAAGCCCTCATCGGAGGGCTTTTTTGATGAACCGCTGCAACATCTTAAATAGAAAAAGATGATCCGCAGCCACAGGTTGTGGTCGCATTCGGGTTTTGCACCACAAAACGCGAACCTTCTAAACCTTCTAAATAATCCACTACTGAGCCGACCAAATATTGGTAGCTGAGCGAATCCACCAGCATTTTTACATCGCCATTGGCAAATTCTGCATCGTCTTCATTTTGGCTTTCTGCAAAGTTAAAGCCATAAGAAAAACCTGAACAGCCACCACCCGTCACATATACGCGCAACATTAGGTCTTGGTTACCTTCACTGTCACGCAGTTGGCGTACTTTATTAGCAGCATTGTCGCTGAGCTCAAGCGCTTGGGCATTCATGATCGGTTCCTCTGTTCGGTTCACATCTTTCAAAAAAGACTATTTATCGAGTATAGCATACTCGATATAGGGCCAATCTTGCAGATTAAAAGTCAAATCAGAGTAATTTTATCAAGATTGTTTGTAGTTCTCATCCTGCAATGCGCACTCAAAGTTTTTCGGGTCTTGCTTGCAGCGGAACTGCCACAGCAGCTTCATCATGCGTTTGTCATATACACCGCGCTTGGTTAAATCAATCCGCGCTTCCCGCATCATTTTTTGATATCCAGGCTTATCTGCTGCCGGCACATCCATCCAATATTTGCTTGGAATGTCCGATTTCATTTTGCCGATGATATTAAATGCGCGCGGTAATTGGCCCTTTACCCAATCACGCGACTTTTGACCATAACCTGCAGGAAATTTATCCGGACGGATAATAATATTGCCTGTCACTTGCAGAATTGGATAATTCACTATCGCGCCCTTCGCACCCAAACCTTTATGCAGCTCTAGAGGTTTAAATACTGCAGCGGGCGCACCGATAATATCAACTTGGCCATTATTGAATTTCGCGCCAAAGTTGGTGACATCTGCACTCACCGCCTGTGCGCCCACTTGCTGCACCATAATTTTTTGCGCTTCGTCATAATCCAGAACTGCAATTTTTTTACCTGCCGCTTTCGCCACGGTATTAATACTTCGGTCATTCACCAGCAAATAAGCATCACCGACAGGAATAACTCCAGCAACCTCATACTTGCCATGCACCATATTCTTTGCAAAAGTCGGATTAGCGAGACCTTGCATCACTTTAACAGCCAGCTTTAAATCTGGAATCGCGCCAATGGCATCCAAAGTACCGGTAAATTCATTGAATTGACGACCGCGCATGCCAGTCACACTGATGCCATCACATTTTCCCGCTTTAAAATCTTCAGCAATCACTGCTTCATTTTGACCGACGCGCAATTCAATATCCGCGCCCCAGTTTTTAGCCGCCAATTGATAATCTTTCATTAAGGTAAATACGTCTCCATTTTTACCCACCAAGTCAAATACACATACCACTTGTTTAGCCTGAACTGCACCTGCAGCTGCCATTAAGCCTGCGCTTAAAAGAGAGGCCTTGATCCATTGCTTCGCCATGTTTTCTTTCCTTTGGGATACGACTATTTTTGCTTTTATTGTTGGGATTATTATTTTGCCCAATATTGCTTTAGATCTTCCATGCCTAGACCAGTTTTGCATTTCAGCTAAAAAATCCGCTGCGCTTACATCATTGCGCGCTTCAATCTTAAGCTCAATGGCGGAACTGACAAATCAGCATGTAAAAAAAAGCCTAGAATATTCTAGGCTTTTTTCTTAAAAATCAAATTACTCACCGCCAAGTGAACATTCAAAGTTTGCTTTATCGACAGAACAGCGCGCTTTTTTCAGCACAGACATCATGCCTGCATCATAAATGCCGCGCTTCGTCATATCCATACGGCCGTCACGCAGCAGTTTTTGATATTTGGTTTTTTCTTCAGCAGATAAGTTCATTTTGAATTTTGCTGGAATGCCCGCTTCCAAACGGTTGATCATGGCAAAGCTCTTCGGCAGATTCTTCACAAACCAATCACGGGATTTCTGACCAAAATCTGCCGGGAACTGGTCTGGACGAATCACCAAGTCTACAGTCACTTGCAATACAGGGAAATTAAACATTGCACCGTTGCTGCCCAAACCTTTATAGATTTCCAGCGGCTTGTAGGCATAAGCAGGCGCACCCACCATATCAACCTGACCATTGTTGAACTTAGCGACAAAATTGGAAACATCAGAAATCACTGCTTGCGCGCCGACACGCTGCACCATAATTTTCTGCGCATCGTCATAGCCTAACACCGCAAATTTTTTGCCTGCAGCTTTTTCAATAGAATCGATTTTTTTATCACGCACGAAAATAAAAGCTGAACCTAAAGGCGCAATACCGGCAACTTCATATTTTTTGCCGCCTAAGTTGCTGGTCATTTTGCTTTCATTACGCTTATCGAGTGCAAAAGTAATCGCGCGTTTAGCAATCTCATTGCTTGGCGCCCCGCCCAAAGCATCGATAGAGCCTGCAAATTTATTGTATTGGCGCGCGCGCATAGCAGTCATCATAACGGCATCACATTTGCCCGCTTTAAAATCATTATCCGCTACAGCTTCATCCTGACGCGGGATTAAATTGATTTCAGCACCCCAGCCTTTAGCTGCCAATGCCCATTCTTGCGCCATCTGGAAAGATTCGCCAGATTTACCCAGCAAATCAAATACGCAGACATCAACTTTTGCTGCTTGTGCAGTGCCTGCAAATCCAATTGCTGAAACTGCCGCCAATGAGAGGAGTGTTTTTTTCATTGTATTTATCCTTTTGGAATCTTTTTTGTTTCGAGGGTGTCCCTACACATTGCAAATATTAAGCAAGTTATTTTTAAAAAAATAGAGCATTTACTCCATTTATTTTTGTCAGTTTTGCCTATTCAAACCCATTTTCTACAGTTAATTTTCACTATTCTAATATTTATTCAATACTTATCATTTATTTAATAAAACGTGAAAAAATACATTTTTCGCTGTTTTTTTACAAAGTTATAAAAAATATTCATTACTCTCCGCCCAAAGAGCATTCAAAGTTCGTCCTTTCTACGGTGCAGCGCGCCTTTTTCAGCACCGTCATCATGGTTGAGTCATAAATGCCTTGGTCTGTTAAATCCATGCGCCCTTCACGCAGCAATTTCTGGTAATCGGTCTTTTCTTCTTTGCTCAGCGGAATTCTGTATTTAGATGGAATCTCCGCCTCCATGCGCTTTACCATCGCAAAGCTTTTGGGAAGCTGCTTCACAAACCAGGAGCGTGATTTGGCTGCGTAGCCTGCTGGAAATTGGTCCTGACGCAGCACCAAATCCGCCGTGACATTCACGACTGGGAAATCAATCATTCCGCCTTTTGCGCCTAGTCCCTTATAAATTTCCAGCGGTTTAAAGGCATAGGCTGGCGCAGCCACGATATCCACTTCATTGCTATTGAATTTACGGATAAAGTTGGAAATATCCGCCATGACAGGTATTGCGCCAATCCGCTCCACCATCTGCTTTTGCGCGCGGTCATAATGCAATATGGCAAATTTTTTGCCTTTGACTTTTTCCACAGTATTCACACTGCGGTCTTTCACAAAAATATAGGCCGAACCAATTTGCCCAATCCCCGCCACCTCATATGTTTCACTGGCCACTTTAGTGATTAAGCGTTTATTGTTCCTGCTGTCCAATACATAGGCTATCGCTTTTTGCGCAATTGCATTGCTGGGCACACCGCCTAAGGCATCAATCGATCCGGCAAATTTATTGTAAGCGCGGGCGCGCATAGACGTCATATAAAAGGCGTCACAGACACCCTCTTTGAAATCTTTTTCAACTTTGGCTTCATCTTGATACGGCAATAAGTTAACGTCTGCGCCCCACGTTTTACTCATCAGGGCCCACTCTTCCATCATTTTGAAAGACTCACCTGCCTTGCCCAGCAAATCAAATACACAGACATTCACTTTGGCCTGTGCTGGCATTGCCCACGCAAAACCGCCCAGTACAGATAAAATTAAAATTCCTTTTTTCATTTTTTCCGACCCTTGCACTGTTTATCATTTTTGATTTTATTCTTTGAATATATGCAGATTTATTTACAACGCATAGCATATATATCACATTTCCGATAAATGAGATTTCAATCACATTCATTTTTCATTGTTTAAACAAGCCGCACGAAAATAAAACAGCTGCTTTTGCCTTTTTTAAGCCAGCTTCCTTTAGAATGAGCGCATCTTTTCGGTGTGTTTTGACAGTTTCATGATTCAGTTAGATCAACTTTCTATACGTCGCGGTGGGCGTGTTTTATTTCAAAAAGCGTCCATGCAGCTGCATCCAGGCTGGAAAATTGGCTTAACTGGCGTAAACGGTGCAGGCAAGTCCACCCTGTTTTCAGCGCTATTGGGCGGCATGGAGTCAGACAGCGGCTCACTGACCCGGCCCGCCGTATGGACAGTTGCGCATATGGCGCAGGAAATCAAAGCTCTCGATATGAAAGCGATTGATTTTGTATTATCAGGCGATGAAGAGTTCTGGGAAATCCAGCATAAATTGGATCATCCCGACAATTTAAGCGATGAAGAACTTGCGCACCTGTATGGCCGCTTTGATGAAATCAACGGCTATTCTGCGCCATCAAAAGCCTCCCAGCTCATGGCGGGTTTAGGCTTTTTTGAGCATCAGTCGCAATTGGATGTGGCCAGTTTTTCTGGCGGCTGGCGCATGCGCCTGAACCTTGCCCGCACTCTAATGAGCCGCTCTGACCTGCTGCTGCTGGATGAGCCGACCAACCATTTGGATTTAGACGCGATTTTATGGCTGGAAGACTGGCTGAAAGCCTATGAGGGCACATTGGTGTTGATTTCGCATGACCGTGACTTCTTAGATGCCATTACCGATCACATCCTGCATATCGAAAATCAAGAATTGATTATGTATACAGGAAACTATTCAACCTTTGAACGCACCCGCAGTGAACGTCTGGCACAGCAGCAGCAAGCATATGAAAAGCAATTAGAAACTCGTGCGCATCTGCAAAAATATATTGACCGTTTTAAAGCACAAGCAACCAAAGCAAAACAAGCGCAAAGCCGTATTAAGCAATTGGAACGCATGCAGGAGCTGTCTGCCGCGCATGTTGATACGCCTTTCACCTTTAGCTTCCGTGAACCAACGAAAATGAGTTCACCATTGCTTGAGCTTGAAAATGCAGATATCGGTTATGGCGACAAACTCATTGTCACCAATGTAAATCTGCAAATCACGCCAAATAGCCGCATTGGCTTGCTGGGTATGAATGGCGCAGGTAAATCGACCTTGATTAAATCATTGGTCGGTGACTTACCATTAATGCAAGGTACGCGCAAAGATTCCGAACTTCTGAATATTGGCTATTTTGCCCAGCATCAAATGGATGCCTTGGATGGCAATGCCAGCCCAATGCTGCAGCTGGCGCGGATTGCTGATAAAAAAATCAGTGAAGCAGCCTTACGCTCATTTCTGGGCAGTTTTGGCTTTAGCGGCGAACGTATGGATACGCCAAGCGAAAGCTTTTCCGGCGGTGAACGCGCACGTTTAGCCTTGGCGCTAATCGTTTGGCAGCGTCCAAACGTACTGATTCTAGACGAACCGACCAACCATTTAGATTTAGATATGCGTCACGCCTTAACCATGGCGCTACAGGATTTTGAAGGCGCTGTGGTATTGGTATCGCATGAGCGTCAATTGGTGGCCAGTGTCTGTGATGAATTAATCTTGGTACATGGCGGTGAAAGTCGTGAATTTGATGGTGACTTGGTTGCTTATGCAGATTGGTTACGTCAAGCCCGCATCGATATGATGAAAAATGGTCAAAAACCAGCTGCACCAGTACAGTCACAAGTTGTGGCAAAGCCAGTTGCATCAAAAGGTGATAAAGAAGCGCAACGTAAAGAAGCAGCACGCCGACGCGAAGCAAGCCGCCCAATTCGAAAAAACATTGAAAAATGTGAAGCTCAAATTGGGAAATTACAGCCACGTTTGACAGAAATTGAAATACAGCTTGGTGATTCAGCCCTATACGAAGTAAACCGTAAAGATGATTTACTGAAGCTGATGAATGAACAAACTGAATTAAAAGCTCAGTTGGCAGCTGCAGAAGAAAAAATGCTGGAATTAATGATGGAACTTGAAGAGCTTGAATCTTCTTTTGATTAATCCAGCCATCTGAATTCGCCCTAGCACTTAAAGGCCCTGTATTACAGGGCCTTTTTTTTGCTCTACATTCCATCAAACATCCATAAAGGTTACTTGTGCGAACACGGTCTAATAAATTACTGAATATATAAATAAAAAGAAAATTTAGCAGATACACCATCAATTTACCGCAGCTGCACAGCGATCGGCTAAAAAACAATTATTAAAAAAATAAAATAAATCAACAACTTAATACCAAAAAACCAGATTATTAAGTTTTACTTTAAAAGCCAAGTTAAGCATTATTAAGGTATTCTTAATTAAGTGATTATTCATGTAATTTAAATATAAAGAGCCGCATCGACTGAGCGCGCAGAAAAGCAGCTGACCCAAGACCCAAAAGAAAAAACACCCTCCTTCCAAATCCAATAAAAACTTGAGCTACAGCGATTTATAGATATTTAAATTCAAACCATGTGTATAAAAATAATTTCAAACCGAGTGACTGCTTTTAAATTCAAAAGCGCTGCATTTTTTTAAATTCATTATTCTTATGTACACACCTGTGGATAAAACCCTATGATGCAGGCAGCTTATCTTGTAGTTTAAATTTAAAATTTACCCACAGAAAACGCTTATTCAAGCAAAAAATCGCTTCGTTTTGCAGCAATTTCTATTCATTCCAGCCTGTGGGTAAGTTAATGCGCAGCGGTCCTTTTAGCCTTTAAAAACCGTAATTCCCTAATTTTCCACGTACCGTCAAATTGCCAGATTTCTTGGATCTGCTGCTGTTTTTCCTCCAATCCTATCCGTACATGACATTCGGTTTGATCATGATTAAACTCATATTCCTCATACTCCACATCGGGTTTTTTAGGCTTCCAAACGCCATTTTTCACCGCATGCGCAATGCGGTCATAACGGGTATAACTGCTTTCAACACGGCCATCCTGCTCATACACCGCTTTAAAATGCTCATCTTCATACTGCGCCAGCACATCATAATTACCCGTAAAAAAAGCATTGACCCAAATATCACGGATTTTTTCCAATTGATTATCCATCGTCACGACCTCGCATTTAGCGCATAAGAACACTTGTTTTAAGCATCATGACACGCCTATAAGTCAGTTTAATAACAATCAAGTTGATTATAATTCAATCGATTTATTTACCATAGCACAAAAAAATCGCCCCGAAGGGCGATTTTTTTTGATTAATCTGTAAACAAATTAGGCATCAATATCCGCATTTAAAGCATTTTCTTCAATGAATGCACGGCGCGGTTCCACATCATCACCCATTAAGCAGGCAAACATACGGTCTGCTTCAATTGCATCCTGTACCGTCACTTGCAGCATGTTGCGGTTTTCAGGATCCATGGTGGTTTCCCACAATTGCTCAGCGTTCATCTCGCCCAAGCCTTTATAGCGCTGGATCATCATGCCGCGGCGTGAATCCTGCAAAATGTGCTGCCACACTTGATGGAAAGTATTGACTGGAATTTTACGCTCGCCTTTTTGCAAGAACGCGCCTTCTTCCAATAGACTGAACCAGCTCTTAGAATTTTTCAGCAAACGCGCATATTCACCTGAACCCAGTAAGCCAGCATCCAATAGATAGCTATGCGGCAAATTGTGCACGTAAATGGTAATGCGCGGCAGATAAGTCTGAATTTTCTGACCGTCCGCTGTTTCTTTATCTAAAATTTCCAAAGACAGCTCAGGACGCAAGCTTGGCTGAGATGTAGCAATCGCTGCGCACACCTGTTCGCCCCATTGCTGCACATAAGCCCGATCCGCAATCTGATCCAGCTTAAAGCCTTCCAATGAAATCAGCGCATCCAGCAAGCTGGCAGGGTAGCGCAAAGTTAAACGATGCAGGCTCTTTTGAGATGTTTGATAATCTGCAATCACTTTTGCTAAAGCTTCACCGCGAATAGCAGGCGCTTCAGCGCTGACATGCAGTTCCAGCTCATCAATCGCATTTGAAATCAGGAAGCTTTCCAGCGCATCATTATCTTTGATGTACTGTTCCTGCTTGCCTTTTTTCAGCTTATACAATGGCGGCTGTGCAATATAGATATAGCCGCGCTCTACCAATTCCGGCATTTGACGGAAGAAGAAGGTCAGCAGCAGTGTACGGATATGCGATCCATCCACGTCCGCATCGGTCATGATGATGATTTTGTGATAACGCAGTTTGTCTGGATTATATTCTTCACGCCCGATACCGCAGCCCAAAGCGGTAATTAAGGTGCCCACTTCCTGTGAAGAAATCATCTTGTCAAAACGCGCGCGCTCCACGTTCAGAATCTTACCTTTCAGCGGTAAAATCGCCTGCATTTTACGGTTACGGCCCTGTTTTGCAGATCCGCCCGCAGAGTCACCTTCGACTAAGTACAATTCAGACAGCGCTGGATCTTTTTCTTGGCAATCGGCCAATTTACCTGGAAGACCTGCAATATCAAGCGCACTCTTACGGCGTGTCATTTCACGCGCTTTACGCGCAGCATCGCGCGCGCGCGCGGCATCAATAATTTTGCCTGCAATCGATTTTGCTGCTTGCGGGTTTTCCAATAAGTATTCAGAGAATGACTTATTCATGGCTTGTTCAACCGCAGACTTCACTTCACTTGAAACCAGCTTTTCTTTGGTTTGCGAAGAGAATTTCGGATCTGGCACTTTCACAGACACAATCGCAGTCAAACCTTCACGCGCATCATCACCGGAAACGGCCACTTTCTCTTTTTTGAGCAGATTTTCGCTTTCCATGTAGCTGTTTAAACCGCGGGTCAATGCCGCACGGAAACCCGCCAAATGCGTTCCGCCATCTTTTTGAGGAATATTGTTGGTAAAGCAACGGACATTTTCCTGATAGGTATCATTCCATTGCAGCGCCACTTCTACACCAATGCCGTTATCCGCCTGTACAGTAAAATGGAAGATGTCGTTTAAATGCGTTTTGCCTTGGTTAATATATTTAACAAACTCAGACAAGCCGCCTTCATAATCAAAAACATGTTCAGCATTGATGCGCTCATCGCGCAAAACAATGCGCACCCCCGCATTTAAAAATGACAGTTCACGCAAACGGCGCGCTAAAATATCCACGTTGAAAATGGTTTGGCTGAATGTTTCAGCGCTTGGCCAGAAACGCACAGTTGTGCCTGTTTCTTCTGCATCGCCTACAATTTTCAAAGGATAGACAGGATCGCCGTGTTTATATTCCTGCTGGTGAATATGGCCTGCGCGCTGAATGGTTAATTCCAGCTTACTGGAAAGCGCATTGACCACGGACACGCCTACACCATGCAATCCGCCAGAGACTTTATAGCTATTGTCATCAAACTTGCCGCCGGCATGCAAAATAGTCAGAATCACTTCCGCAGCTGAAACACCTTCTTCCGGGTGAATATCAGTTGGGATACCGCGGCCATTGTCCGATACGCTGACTGATTCATCTTCGTGAATTGTCACTAAAATTTCATCACAGTGGCCTGCAAGCGCCTCATCAATGGCGTTATCCACCACCTCAAACACCATATGATGCAAGCCTGAACCATCATCCGTATCGCCGATATACATGCCTGGACGTTTACGAACAGCGTCCAAACCACGCAATACTTTGATACTAGAGGAATCATAAGCTTTTTCTGTGGTTTGTTCTGTGTGAGAAGCAGCTTGTTGATCTTCTGAACTCATGGTTTCTCCCTAGTGGAAAATAGGTCTATCCCAAGACGGGTAAAATCTAAAATCATTGTGCGACAGCCTGAACGCAACCGTTTTCGACTTTGAATAATTGATAGGAAATAGACAGATCATGCATATGATTTTTTACAGATTCATGGTCTAAAGTGGTTATAAAAACCTGGCTGCCAAGCTGGCTCAAACGATCAATTAAACGTTGTTGTGCGGTTAAATCTAATTCTGCTGTCAGATCATCTAATAATACCACAGTTTCCCTATTGCACGCATGCAGCATTGCAATCTGTGACAGTTTCAGCGCCATGATCAGCAGCTTTTTCTGACCGCGTGAAAGCACAGCGTCCGCGTCTCCCATAGCAGTTTTTAAACGCAGATCGGCACGGTGCGGGCCGCATTCAGTATAGCGCCGCTCCAGATCTTTATAATGTGAATTGGTCAGGTCATTCAACAGGCCTGTATCACTATGAAAGCCTGGGCTGTATTCCAATTCAATTTCTAAATCCGGCAGCAGGTGCTTTAAATCATTAGCAAAAAATATCTTCCATTGCTCTACTGCGCTGGCGCGCTGCACATGCAGCATTTCACCATAATCACTGAGCATTTTGTTCCATGGTTCTAAATCCGACAGGCTCAGCCGATGCTGGGTTTTCAGCAGGCTATTGCGCTGCTTGAGCGCCCGCGAATAATACTGCCATGCATGATAAAACTCAGGTTCCACGTGAAACATCATCCAGTCCAGCATTTGCCGTCTGGGTTTGGCGCCATGGTCAATAATGTCCGTGCTCTGAGGATCAATCAGCTGCAGCGGCAGGATTTTGGCCAATTGCCCCTGCGTAGCCACCAAATCGCCGTTCACTTTAATCAGCTGTTCGCCCGACTGCATTTTCTGCATGCCGATTTTATCGGTTGCGGACTGGGCAAAGACTATTGCATCTGCGGCTTCATTTTGAATGTAGTGTTTAGGAATATGCGTGCGAAAGGAACGGCCGGTTGCCAGCAAATGTACAGCCTCTAAAATTGAGGTCTTGCCTGAACCATTTTGCCCGTAAAAGACATTAAACGGCTGCAGCTCAGAGAGTGCAACCGTTTTTAAATTACGAACACGTTCTACATGTAAACGCGTGATGTGCATAATAGGTCAGAGAGACTTAAACACGCATCGGCATGACAACATACGTTTGATCTTGCTGCGTTGGATCCTGCACCAATACCGACTGATTGGCTTCTGTCATGGTCATGGACACATCATCACCATCCAATACACTGAGCACATCCAGCAAGTATTGCGCATTAAATGACATTTCCATTGGTGTATCCGCATATTGGATTGCCAGATCTTCACTCGCCTCATCCTGCTCTGGATTATTCGCGCGAAGCTGCAAAGTATCCGCATCGAAATTCAGGAATACGCCGCGCAATTTTTCATTACTTAAAATCGCGACACGCTGCAGTGACTGCTTAAATACATCATGCGCGATCACCACATTTTTGTCGCCGCCGCGCGGAATGACACGGCGGTAATCCGGGAACTTGCCGTCAATCAATTTTGTTGTGAAACGGACGGTAATATCACCTTGCTCTTTATCACGGTTTGGAATCGTAATCGTTACATTCAGCAGCTCACGGCCAATCAGCAAAGATAATTGCTCATCTTCAACGCTCAGCAGGCGCTGCAGCTCACCAACTGCTTTACGCGGCGCAATCGCTTGCACCAGTTGCGAAGAATTTGATGTAGCTGACGTTTCGCACAGCGCCAGACGGTGGCCATCCGTTGTCACAGCGCGCAATTGATTCTGATCAATTTCAAGCAAAGTACCAGTTAAATAAAAACGCACATCCTGAACGGCCATGGCGAATGACGTTTTCTCAAATAGGCGCTTCAGTTCCCGCTGCGTTACAGTGACTTGCGTGCCTTGAGTATTTTCAGTATTCAGCAAAGGATAATCTTCTGCAGGCAATGTGCCCAGCACAAAACGGCTGTTGCCAGACTTCAAAATACAGCGCTGATCTTCAGTAATCTGCAGATCAATTAGGGCAGCGGACGGTAAAGATTTACAAATATCCATCATCTTACGCGCAGGTACCGTAGTATCCCCCGCCTGCAGGCATGCACCATCCGCAAGCTGCGTGCTGGCAACCAATTCCACTTCTAAATCAGAACCGGTAATGGTCAGCGCCTGCTCTGTCACCTGAACCTTCACATTAGACAAAATATTTAAGGTATGGCGACGTTCAACCGCTCCTACGACATGTGATAGAACATTCAGTAAGCTTTCTTTCGCGATTTTTAAACGCACGATACTTTCCTCTAATAATGAAGATGCAAATAGATAAAATTAATTTTTTAGCAGTGTACTATGCGGCAGAATATGCCGCATTGCAAGAACAGAATATAGGCAAAAACAGCTTAACTTTGCAGTAAACGGAGCAAGTTTTTATAGTCTTCGTTAAAGATCGGATCTTCCTCACGCAAGCTCTGCACTTTTTCACAAGCATGCATCACTGTGCTGTGATCTCGACCGCCAAACGCCATGCCGATTTCAGGAAAACTATCACCTGTCAGCTCACGGGCTAAGCCCATGGCCAGCTGGCGCGGACGCGCATAAATACGGGTACGTTTCGGGCCAATCAGTTCTTTTAACGGAATGCGGAAGTATTCACTCACCACACGCTGAATATTTTCTGTACTGATCGTGCGCGCGCGGATCGCTAAAACATCTTTCAATGACTCCCGCACCACTTCCAAATCAATTGGCGTGCCCTTAAAGCGGGAAATAGCCACCACCTTATTCAGCGCACCTTCCAATTCACGCACATTGGCCACAACTTGCTGCGCAATAAACAGCGCGCAGTTGCGCGGCAGCTCAACATTATTGCTTTCCGCTTTTTTCAGCAAAATTTCAATCCGGGTTTCAATGTCCGGCGGTTCAACACCGACTGACAAGCCCCAAGAAAACCGTGAAACCAGGCGCGGATCCAATTCCGTCAATTCTTTCGGATATCGGTCTGACGTTAAAATAATCTGCTTTGATTCATCCAAAAGCGCATTAAAAGTGTAGAAAAACTCCACCAAGCTGGCTTCTTTACCTGCAAGCAGGTGAATATCATCGACTAAAAGCAAATCTAAAGAACGGCAATTTTTCTTAAATTCTTCCACTTTGCCTTGCTGCAGAGAACTCACAAAATCCTGAACAAAACTTTCTGCAGTCATATACATCACGCGGGCATTCGGCTTCGCCTGAAGCAATGCATTGCCGACAGCCTGCATTAAATGCGTTTTACCCAAACCCGTTGGGCCATATAAAAATAACGGGTTATGCTGCGATGCACCGAGCTGAGTCAGCACTTTTCGGCAAGTTTCAGCCGCCATTTGGTTAGAACGGCCTTCGACAAAGAGAGAAAAAGTGAATAAAGGATTTAATTGACGCTTACGGCTGTTTTTAGCGCTGGGTTCGTCTTTTTCTTTTTTCGGTTTTGGCGCTGCAGGCGCCGGTGCTGATTCTAAGGCAGCAGTCGTCGTTGCAGGCTGTTCATTGGCTGAAAGAATTGCGCCAGGACGCGAATCAACCAAAATTTCAACATTCCGGACACGCCCTTCAGACAGCTGCTCAGCCAAAATGGTAATCAGCTCTAAGTGGTGCTCTTGTATATAGCGAGTCCAATAAGGATTTGGCGCGAATAAACGTAACGTATCACCAGCTTCGTCAGCAACCAAAGGCCGAATCCACATTGTAAAGACATTGCCGGATAACTCTTGGCGCAAACGAGTTAAGCAATCTGTCCAAAGCATGTGAAACCCCTATATCAGTCCATTGTGCATAAAAAATATATTCATTGCCCGCCAAAGCGGGTCGCCATTCTAACCAAGTTATCCACATCTGTCATGGCTAATTCAGCGCTTTTTGGCTAAAAAATCGCAATTTGATCTAAATTTAAATTTAAAAGCCGCATGTGGATAACCAAACCAACAGCTTGTGGATAAAATATATCACAAAGTTATCCACAAAGTATCAAAATCATAAAAACAGACTTATTCACAAGATAAACCGTTGTTAATAAAAAATTAAAATGGCATTTCCACAGAAAAATGCGTCCCTAATAGTAATAAATTTAAATTTTAAAATTTGAATTTACTTATAAGAGGCAAGCTTTTTGCGGATAACTCAAAGAAAGATTTAAATTCAAATTTAAAAGTTGGTTTGAATTTAATTATCAGTAAAGCTTGTGGATAACCTTGTAGGTAAATATGTGGGTAATTTATTAGTTTATTATAAACAGCATCTTATGATGTGTGTAACTATTTTTATTCTATTTAGAGGAAATATATCTTTGTTAGCGTGAAATTAAATTGAGCAGACAATTTTGAAAGAAAACTTGTTTTTCATTGACAGCTCAAGCAATGAGCACTAAAATCGCGAACCTTTATAGAAAGATCACTTTTGGAGTTTCAACATGAAACGTACTTTCCAGCCTTCTGAACTGAAACGTAAACGTGTTCACGGTTTCCGTGCTCGCATGGCTACAAAAGCTGGCCGTCAAGTATTGGCTCGCCGCCGTGCTAAAGGCCGTCATAGCTTAACTGTTTAATTTAATCAGTTGGCTATAACGACTTGGGCGTTATGACAGCACTTTATGGCTTCAGCACAGATGTACGCATACACTGTGCTGCCGATTATAAAAGTGTCTTCGATGGTGCGCTTTTTAAAGTGCATCAGCCCCACTTCTTATTTCTTGCAAAACGTTCCGAACTGCCAAATAGCCGTTTGGGTATTGTTGTTGCTAAGAAAAAAGTGCGCCGTGCGCATGAACGAAATCGAGTAAAACGTCTTGCTCGCGAAAGTTTTCGCCTGCATCAGCAGCAATTAGATGATTTGGATATTGTCGTTATGCCTAAAGCAGGTATAGATGCAGTACCAAATGCTGAATTGCATCAGCAATTACAATTTGCTTGGCAAAAGCTGAACAGACTTGCCAAAAAGCATACAAAAATAGCTTCCTCCCTGCAAAAGTAGAGATGGCCAATGGTACATTTGCTGCATTGGTTGATCCGTTTTTATCAGATTGCGATTAGTCCGCTTTTAGGGCCGCGCTGCCGTTATATTCCTACGTGTTCTCAATACTCATTGGAAGCAGTCCATTTACATGGCGCTGCACGTGGAACTTGGCTGTCTGTTAAGCGCATTTGCCGCTGCCATCCTTGGGGCGGTTCGGGCTATGATCCTGTGCCTTGCAAAGCAGTTCGTTTTATTTCATTTCAGCAAATAGATTCTCAAACGCTTCACGTTGCTGTACCCTTTCGTGATCGTTTAATGAACCAAAAACACTCTAACCACTTGGGGTAATAGAAATGCAACAATGGGCCAGGATTGCTATTCTCGGGGCCATGTTTGTTATCGCTTATTTGCTCATTTTGGCTTGGCAAAAAGATTACGGCAATGCTGAAAGCAAGCCGCAGCAAAAAACTGCTGTGGTGTCGCATGAAGTATCTGCTGACTTGCCAAATAGCCAAACTGCCGCAGCATCTTCGGATGTGCCGCAGGCGAATATTGCCGCGCAGCAAACAGCAGACGCCTCTGCACCTGTAAGTCAACAGCTTGTTTCAGTGAAAACTGACCTTTACCACTTTTGGATCAATCCAAAAGGCGGTGATATTGTTCGTGTTGAATTACTCAATCATGACAAAAATAAAGACAGCGATGAACCTTTTGTCATGCTGGAAAGCGATGCCAAACGCACTTATGTGGCTCAATCAGGCTTAATCGGTCTGAATGGCCCTGACAGCGCGCGTGCAGGCCGCCCATCATATGAAGTTGAAAAAACTGCTTATAGTTTGGCTGATGCAAAAGCTGTTCAAAAAGATGGAAAAGCTGAAAAAGTTTTAACTGTGCCAATGGTGCTGAAAACTGCAGACGGCGTGGAAATTATTAAGACCTTCAGCTTTACGCAAGGCGAATATCCAGTTGTCGTCAGCTACAAGATTGTTAACCGCAGCAGCCAGAACTGGCAAGGCCAAATGTTTGGCCAACTGAAACGTGACAACTCTGAAGATCCAGGCAAGTCTGACCAAGGTATTTTCACTTTAGGTACATTCTTGGGCGGCGCTTGGGGCTCACCGGAAGAACATTACAACAAGCTGAAATTTGCCAACTTCAATGAAGAAAAATTGAGTGTTGAAGCCAAAGGCGGCTGGGTTGCAATGGTGCAGCACTATTTCGTCAGCGCTTGGGTGCCGGGCGAGTTGAAATTAACGCAGGCGAATGGCCAGCCTTATGCAGCGAAATTGGAGTCGCGTAAATCTTCAGATGATATGAATATCATCCAATTTACTTCGCCTTCATTTAACGTTCCTGCAGGTACAGCGGCTGAAGTAGACGCAACATTCTACTCTGGTCCAAAAATTCAGTCTGAATTGAAAGACTTAGCTGAAGGCTTAAACCAAACTGTCGATTATGGCTGGTTATGGCCAATTGCTAAGCTGCTGTTCTTAGGCTTGCAATTTTTCCATGGCTTGGTAGGCAACTGGGGCTGGTCAATTATTCTATTGACGATTCTGGTGAAACTGATTCTTTGGCCGCTGTCGTCTAAGAGCTACCGCTCTATGGCGAAAATGCGTGTGATTGCGCCAGAAATGCAGCGCATGAAAGAAGAATTCGGTGAAGACCGCATGCGTTTCTCGCAAGAAATGATGGCGCTGTATAAGCGTGAACAAGTGAACCCGCTGTCGGGCTGCTTGCCGTTATTGCTGCAAATGCCGATCTTCCTTGCCTTGTACTGGGTATTGATGGAATCCGTTGAACTGCGCCATGCGCCGTGGTTAGGCTGGATTCAGGATTTATCTGCGATGGATCCATGGTTTATCTTGCCGCTGCTGATGGGCGTAACCATGTTCATTCAGCAAAGTTTGAATCCTCAGCCAGCAGATCCAATGCAGGCGAAAGTATTCAAAATTATGCCGATTATTTTCACGGTGTTCATGCTGTTCTTCCCTGCAGGCTTAGTGCTGTACTGGATTGTCAACAACAGTATTACCATCTTGCAGCAGGGCCTGATTAACAAAGGCGTTGCGAAAGAGCGTGAAAAGCGAGACGGAGCGAACCCAGCAAACTAAGAAGTGCTGATTAGCTGAATAAATCCGCTTAAGATGGTAATCTTAGGCGGATTTTTCTTTGCCTGTCATTTTAGATTTTGAGGTAGATATTTAGGTGAGTACCATGCAAAACCGAACCACGATTGCTGCAATTGCAACTCCGCCAGGACGCGGCGGCGTCGGGGTGATTCGCCTGTCTGGGCCAAAATCTTATGCAATTGCAGAAGCGCTGAGCCAAACCGCTTTGCCGAAAGCGCGCTATGCCGGTTTCCGCAAGTTTTTGGATGCCCAAGGCGAGGTCATGGATGAAGGCTTAACCATTTGCTTCCCGAATCCGCACTCCTTTACGGGGGAGGATGTGGTGGAGCTGCAGGGCCATGGCGGCCCTGTGATTCAAAATGCTTTGCTGGCGCGTTTATTGGAATTAGGTGCTGTGGCAGCCAAAGCAGGCGAATTTTCAATGCGCGCATTTGAAAACGGCAAGATGGATTTGGTGCAGGCGGAAGCGATCGCCGATTTAATTGATGCGACCTCCCAGGCTGCAGCTCGCTCTGCAGTACGTTCGCTGCAGGGTGCCTTTTCCAGCAAAGTGAATACGGTGCTGGAAAACCTGATCCACTTGCGCCTGCATGTGGAAGCTGCCATTGATTTTCCAGAAGAAGAAATTGATTTTCTGGCGGACGGGAAAATATTGAGATTGCTGGATGAGGTGAGCGCATCAGTTAGTGCTGTGCAGCAATCCGCGCGTCAAGGTCAGCTGCTGCGCGAAGGCCTACAGGTGGTGATTGCCGGCAAACCCAATGCAGGAAAATCTTCGCTGCTGAATTCGCTGGCTGGTGTTGAACGTGCGATTGTGACCGACATCGCCGGTACTACACGTGATGTTTTGCATGAAAAAATTACCCTGAATGGCTTGCCGATTACATTGACGGATACGGCTGGCCTGCGTGAAACAGGTGATGTGGTTGAGAAAGAAGGCATCCGCCGTGCAATTCAGGAAATTGAACAGGCGGATTTGCTGCTGCTGGTGTATGACCTGAGTCAAGGGGAAAACCCGCTTGAACTGGCGAAAAACTATTTTGCAGAACACATTGAGCCGAAACGCTTAATGCTGATTGGCAATAAATGCGATTTAACAGGGGCTGTGCCAGCGCTTGGTGATTTGCATGGCTTCCGGCATGTGACTGTATCCGCGAAGCAGGAAACAGGCGTACAGGCGCTTATAGATGCCGTGACAGCGCATGCAGGCTTTCAGCCTGAAGAAGATACCTTTATTGCGCGTACACGCCATTTAGACGCAATGACGCGTACTCAGCGCTATTTGGCAGAAGCGCGTGAACAGCTGACCGTTTTCCATGCAGGTGAGCTGGTCGCAGAATCACTGCGCTTAGCGCAAAATGCGCTGGGGGAAATTACGGGTGATTTCAGTGCAGATGACTTGCTGGGCAAGATATTTGGATCATTCTGTATTGGAAAGTAATTTCAATTTTTGATATTGTTTAATAAGTTCCAAAGAGTTCCAGTTAGTTTAATAAAGCATTAAGTAATAACAGCTTAGTGCTTTATTTTTGCCTTTTCATCATTCCAATATGTTCAATGCATTCAACTAATGCTATGATTTTTTTAGTCACCAATAAGTCACAATCTTAAAAGTGGCTTATATTTTTTTAATGGTGACTTAATTATGGCGCAAGCAGAAAAGATACTTTTTTCTACTGACAGAGAAATTAAAAATCTAAAAGCTGGTGAGAAGAGATATACGGCAAAGGATGTAGCTGCTAACGGTTTGTTTTTGGATATAACAACAACTGGCGTAAAGTCGTGGTGGTATCGCTATTCTTTAAATGGAAAACAGGAACGATTGGTTATAGGCCGTTATCCTGATATGTCATTAAAGGACGCCAGACAGGTTCGGGATGAATCGGCCTCTATGGTCGCTAAGGGTATTTCACCAAAACAGAATAAAAATAAAGTCACCAGTACTTTATTTCGTGACTACGGTGAACGCTATTTGAATGACGTCATCAAAAAATACCGAGCGAATCCATACAATATGATTTTATGCTTGAACAATGATATTTATCCATTGCTAGGGCATATTGCTGTAGATCAAATCGATATGGATGATGTGCGCCGCGTTATATGGCGCAAGAAAGATCAAGGCTATGATGCTGCCGCTAATCAAGTGCGTGGGCTATTAAAGCGTATGTTTGATTACGCTATAACTTTAGGTTTAGTGTCATTTAATCCAGTTCTATCCATTCCTACTCGGCATGTTTATAAGGCTGTGCCTAGAGAACGTTATTTAAAAACGGATGAGATACGCAAGTTTTACACTACCCTTTTAAATTCACGCATTTATCGGCCTAGAAAACTTGGCCTTTTGCTGTCCTTGCTGACACTGGTTCGAAAGTCAGAGCTATTAAGGGCGCAGTGGCAAGACATAGATTTTGAAAAACGCTTATGGCTTATTCCTGAAACAAAGGCAGATAGTGCAACTGGCCATAGCCGTGAAATGGTTGTTTATATGTCAGATCAAGTGATTGAGATTTTCAAAGAGTTGAAAACAATTGCTGGTGATGAGCCTTTTGTATTTGTAGGTAGAAAGACTGGTACGCATATCAGTCATAACGCATTCAACACGGCGCAAAAATCGGCATTGTCTTTAACAGATATACCTGATTTCACTGTCCACGATTTACGCCGTACAGCAAGCACACACTTAAATGAGCAAGGTTTTAATAGTGATGCCATTGAAGCTTGTTTGAATCACACAATGCGAGGCGTTAGGGGTGTTTATAACAAGGCTAAGTATAAGAAAGAACGCACAGAGATGATGAGTAAATGGAGCGATTATATTTTTAGTCTGATTTATGAGCCTAACCTGATCTTTTTTAATCAAGTTAGAAAAATTAGTTAATTTGCTGAAAAGAGGTTATGCGGGGGGATTGTTTGTTCAATTACTAACCATTTTACCTTTTTTAGCCGTGTTAATGTTCCAAAAATTGGAAAGCAGTGCAATGTGTTCAATGGAATACAGTGACTTTTTATACAAAAAAAGGCCAGCATTGCTAACCTTTCTCTGTGATGAGAAGTGACGCCAATCACGAATCATCATTTTTTATAACCTCGCCGTAACGGGCACAACCTAGGAGAACCTAGAATGTAAAGCAAAGATTATAGGCAGACCTAAAGATTTATTATATTTCTATAGGTACGGTTCTAATATTATAGGTTTTATCGGTTTACGGCAAATAGCGGCCATCTGCTTTCATTTCTTATTGGGATAGAGGCGTAGCTAAGCTTGTTTTGCTGTAACTGCTGTTTCCTGTTTATTCAATTTAGTGCCGTGGCTCCTCCCTAATTTTTGCTGCATTCTCCCCTCCTTTGTTTGTGTTTAGGCATTTCCATATTTGGAGCATGTTTAGATGAAAACATCTGACAATCATAAAAATACAACTCAGCGTTTAATCCGCCGCAAAGAAGTTCAAGCCAAAACAGGCCTTGGAGCTTCCTCTATTTACGCATTGATGGCGGAAGGATTATTTCCGAAATGCATCAATTTGTCTGAACGCCGTGTCGCTTGGGTTGAATCTGAGATAGATGAATGGGTTTCTAAATGTATTGCGCATCATAGAGAAGTAAATTCAACAAAAGGTGGTTCTCTATGAATCAGGACATGTTGATTTTAAATTACCTGAAGCAAGGCAATTCGATTACCCAGAAGGAGGCAATCCAATTATTTCATTGCTACAGGTTAAGTGCAGCCATTTATAGATTGCGCAATTCCGGCTATGAAATTGAAACTCATAAACAGCAGAAAGCAATGGGGAGTGGCACATTTGCACGTTATATCATGAAAGGTGTGTCCAGATGAGAAGCAGACATATCAACATATTTAAACCGTTCTTTATTTTGACATTACTATTTCTAGTTTTGGTTAGCTGTGGGCGCACTGCTCATGGGGAAGTAAATTTAGATTGGTATACCTCATGTAACCGTTGCTTTGATATCGAAATTAGTCAGTACATTTCCTACTTTTCAATCAGCAATTTTGATCGAGATTTAAAACAATTTGAGGGTGGATATGCTTAATAAAGATTTTGGCATGACAAGGCCAGCAGACATATTATTCTCTTGTACGGTTTTAAATCCAGCCGATGAAGAGTACTTGAAGCACCCTATTATCCAGCGTTTTGGCAGTCCAGCACAGCCGATTCATGTTGATCAGTGCAAAGTAGTCATAGGTCGTATTGAGTATGACAGACCTTTAATTCTGCCTATCGTTAATACGGAGCTTGAGCTTGTTCAATGCGCCGTATTACAGGATGGCCTACGAGTGCAAGTTATGCCGGATGGACTGGCCAAAGGCTTTGCCTTATATGGGAATTTAGACCATACGCAGCCGGTTATTATTACTTATTGCTTAGAGGCATTCTATAAGGTTGCGCAGACAGGCTACACCGTTGTATTGGTCGTATTGCCAGCGCTTTGCAATGCCAATAAAACTGAGCTAAAGCCTTTTGACTATGAGCAAATGGCTTTCGTCATTCACCAATTGGCAGAGGCTGGATATACCCATCTTTATATGCCGGTACGCCCTGAATATATCCAACTGGATGCATTCCAAAGCCTTGAGGAAAATACTGCAGTCAGATTATTGAACCAATATACAGAATCCGACGGAAACTCATTTCTAACTGAACTGTATAAGGAAGATGAAGCAGATGAAGTGGAAGCTTTTATCCAGCGGGCTATTGAGCAATTAAATGTAATTCAGCCACTGGCAAAAGGCCATTTGGCCGAGCCTTTCAGAATGGATGATGGCGCATTTCTGCATATCTTAGATACAGGCCTATACCTGATTAAGGAAAAGCGAGATGAAGATGGAGAACTTAAACAGACTCGTACTTTTATCTGCCATCCAGTCATTATCTTAGGCGAAGCGCGCAGTTCGAATAATGATAACTGGAAGCGCGTTATCCAGTTCCAAGATAAGGACAATACGCTACATCGCTTACTCATCCCTTATGAGCATTTCATGGGGGAAGCGCAGGAAGCTTTAAAGATTATTGCCAATCATGGCTTAATGCCGCCACGTCAGACCTACAGGAAAAGTGCATTCATCAGTTACATTCAGGACTACCCGAACGAGCAGCGTTTCCGCTGCGTAGACCGTGCTGGATGGCATGGACATTGTTTTGCTACACCTAATAAAACCTATGGCAACATTGGAGATGAAAAACTACTTTTTCACAGTGACAATAAAAGCCCTTATGCTGTATCCGGGAGCTTTGAAGAATGGCAGGAACTTAGCCGGTTAATTGAACCCCATACTTTGGCAGTCTTGGCATTCTCATGTGCCTTTTCCGGGCAATTGGTTTTACCCTTAGGTGCTGAAAGTGGCGGTTTTCATATATATGGCTCATCCACAGACGGAAAGAGCACTATCACCAAAGCATCATGCAGTGTTTGGGGTAATCCTAAGCATATATCGAAGTCATGGCGCACCACTGACAATGCATTGGAAAATGAAGCTGAATTGAGAAATGACAGCTTTTTAAATCTGGATGAACTACGTCAAGCTGTACCTAAAGCTGTGTCTGATATTGTCTATATGCTGACTGGCGGCCAAGGCAAGGCCCGAAGCAGAAAAGCTGGGAAAAACCGCGATGCCAAGCAATTCAGTCTCATGTATACCTCTACTGGTGAAGTTACTCTTGAGGAACATTTGCGCCGTGGCAGTATTGAACTGGATGCAGGGTTGTTGCTTCGCTTTGCACATATACCTAGCGATGCAGGCAAAGGATACGGCGTATTCGATTGCATTAACTACGGCACCGCACCACAGGACATTGGCAACCGCATTAATGAACTGGCAGCACAGCATTATGGCCATGCAGGGATTAAATGGCTGGAATATTTGACCCAAGATAAAGATGCCGTCATACAGAAAGCACAAGCGCTCATGGATAGTTTTATCGAACAACATAGCCGCATTAAGGGCGGCCAAGCTAACCGCGTAATGCGCCGTTTTGCACTTGTGGCCACTGCTGGAGAGCTGGCCACACAAGCAGGCATTACAGGATGGCAGAAAGAGCGAGCATTTGAGGCTGTAGCGCAATGTTTGGACACTTGGCTAGGTAATCTAGGCAGTGGCGAAAACATGGAGGAAACAAAGAATCTGGAGCACATTCAGGCATTCTTTGAAGCTAATGGTACAAGCCGTTTTGAAGACTTAACAGTAATCAGGCAGGCAGATGGTGAGATGGTACGCCCGCGCATTCATAACCGTGTCGGTTACTACGATCCTGAAAGTAAAGTTTACCTAGTGTCTACAATCATGTTTAAAAAGGAAATGTGTATTGGCATGAATGAAGCCAGTGTCAAAAAGACATTGATCAAACATGGCTGGATTAAGGAGTTTATTGAGGGTGGTAAAAAAATGTATGTGAAGAAGTCCAGCAATGCGCTACCTGATGGCACAAGGCCCCGCATGATGCATTTCAATGTAGAGGCTATGCAAAACGTTGATGGTTGAATATGAAAACATAATTTATTAGGTGAATGTAGTGGGCAAAGTGGACATTGGAATATTCATGGTAACTAAGACGCTGTTATATAAGATTATTGTTATGTCCACTTTGTATAAATATATATATTTTAATAGGTGGACATTGGGTGGACATTACTTGGAGTATTTCTATAGTACAGCACTGTTTAAGACGCCGTATTGTAGACACTGATCATAATGAAAATTAACCATTATCGAATGGTTAAAACGCTTAGAAATAGTGTTCTAAATTAGCATGTTAAAAATGCCGCTTCAGTGCTTATTTATTTTATAATCTGAATGCTTTTTATTTAATTTTTAATATAATAAACAATATGTTAAGTTAATTTTTAATACGTTTTTTGAGCGGCAAGCGGCACACTATATATTACTTTTATTACTCTGAAAAAACCTACCTATAGAATTAGAAAATTATGATTTATAGAGCATTAAAATAGTGAATTAAAAAGATAAAGAATTTTTAGAAAAAATATAATTGTGGAGATATTTTTGAAAAGGTTTTTATTGTTGGGTTAAGCGTAAAGTCATTTAACTTTCATTAAATTAACCAAATTTATAAGGAGTCGTTGCTCCAGCCTTGACTTGAGCAATACTATTTAAAATATCTGATATGTCAGAAAAATTGAGGTCTGGATTATCTTGTGCAATTTTCCCTATATGTATCCAGTACTGGATTTGTTGTTCCGTATTTCGGTTCTGAGCTTCGCCGTATATATGGGCTTGTACTAATACTTCGTTATCTATCTCTAGTGTAGTCAAAGTCATTTTTATCCTCTTGATCAACTATGAATTAAACATGATTTACAGCAATTGTTAAGATTTAGACATAAAAAACGCCCTGCAGCCCGGGTTAAGCCGGTCATACAAGGCGTCTATGATTAAAAATTAACTCCAATCCTATAGTTTGTCAATTTTTCTGTCGTTCATAAGATTAAAAAATGTATTGTGCAATACATTTTTTAGAGTTTCATTTTGCTTTTGTTTTGTTGAATAAATAATGGCTTTCTAGTGCCTGTAATTTGCACTTTTATCAACTATTGAAAGTGGTTTTTGATAGCTGAATCTTATGTACTTTAAATGCCGCTTCAACACCTATTTATTTTTACAATCCCAATGCTGGTTTGTATTTTTTAATGATATTAAACAATGTCTTATGAAAGTATTTAATGTATTTTTTGAGCGGCAAACGGCATACTGGATTT
The DNA here is from genome assembly GCF_002135435.1 of Acinetobacter sp. ANC 3813. Lineage (GTDB taxonomy): Bacteria > Pseudomonadota > Gammaproteobacteria > Pseudomonadales > Moraxellaceae > Acinetobacter. The sequence goes on from NZ_NEGK01000016.1 coordinate 34,387, forward strand.
CACTTTTTATTGCTCTGAAAAACCTACCTATAAAATTAGAGCATTATGCTTTATAGAGCATTTAGAAAAAATGGTTATTCGGAGTACCGTGTGTAATTCGTTATCAATTTTTAGACATAAAAAACGCCTTGTGGGCTGGGAAAGTTGCGCCAACCGCTCAAGGCGTCTTTGATTGAAAATTAACTCTATTTTTATAGTGTGTCAATCGTGCGGTTAATAAATTCAGGGCAAAAAAAAAAGCAATTCCGAGTGGGAAAGGCCCTCTATGTGGAATTGCTGATTTTATAAAAAACGCCTTGTGGATCGGGTAAGCCAATCGCCTAATGCGTCTTAGGTTAAAAATTAACTCCAATCCTATAGTTTGTCAATTTTTCTGCCGTTCATAAGATTAAAAAATAGAGCTTTAACTTTTGCCCCTAAGTGTACAAAGTGCGCATACCTAAGCCGCCAGTAATTGCATGTGCAATATCGCGGTCTGCTGGTAATTGTGAAATATTATTCAAGTTTGCGCTGGCCGTCATCACTTGCTGCTCAGATTTGGAATTGATACGGCGCAATGGGCTGGCCTTTTCAATTTCTACATTCTTCACTGCCTTTGGATAATCAGACACAAACATCTGTTTGTTTTCCTTCCGGGCTGGCTGTGCGCTCACAGTGACAAGCTTTGCAGGCTTTCTAGACAGGCTAGCACTTGGCTGGCCAAGATGCTCTACTTTTTTCTTAACCGTATTTAAATGGCCGCGGCGCCGTACATCGTGTGATCTCCATGCGAATGAGGACCCGCTTTTTAATTTGTCTTGTCCATACGCCCAGCCGATATAGTTTTGACCTAGGGTCTTAGAATATTGTTCTGGGTCTGCATTTGGGTTGGCCGCAAATATTTCCTTAGTCTCTTAGCATAGGCTGGATTAGCATCAATCTCCATTGTAAATGCAATAAGTATTAGTAGGCAGAATATGAGCCTTTATATTGGTTCCAGTTTTTAGATATGGAGCAAAGTGTTGATATAGCCTAAGTTGAATGCAGTCCGTACCCAATTACCCTCGGTTAGCACATGGTTCACAGGTTATTTCTGTGGAAATAGCTTATTTTTTATTGTATGTCCACCTTGTTTATTTTTATGTCCACACTTTTATTATGCGGTTTTACATATGAGTAGATGTTATTAATTTTTTAAAATCATATGGATAGGTTGTTAAGTCCACCATGTCCACTTAAAAAGATGCACATATACTAGCAAGTAGGGCTAAAGAATTACATTTATGCCTACTTTGATGAGCTTTTATTTAACTTACTATTGTGTGATTTTTAACTTCTAGTGTTTACTAAATTAAACTTATCGTTTAACGTGCTTTTAACTTAATTTTTTAGGTGTGAATGGAAAAATGTATATACGACAATCACATAAAATTAATTTTTAAACTTATTAAAATATAGGATTTAACTTACTACTATGTCTAATTCTACTTTTACACATCATGATTTGAAGTTATTGAATCCATCTTTTGATTCAAGTTTAGTAGATATCTTAACTGAATTAGAACATCTAAGACGCTATCGTTTAGATGATGGTAGTACGCCTACTTATATCTTCAATGAGTTACGAGATATTTTCCATATTTTAGAAAGTCTTTCATCCGCTCGAATCGAAGGGAACCACACGACTTTAGCAGACTATGTAGAAAGTAAACTGGAGGATCAACCTCAACCAAGTGATCAAATAGCCGAGATTGCAAATATTGAAAGAGCTATGAAATTCATTGAGGAAATTATTAAGCCTGGTGATCCAATTACCGAATATCTTATCCGAGAATTGCATGCAATTACTGTTAATAGTTTAATTAGAGAGGGAGATAAAACTCCAGGAGCTTATCGCTTAGGGCCTGTACGTATATCAGGTGCAGATCATTTACCCCCCTTAGCTCATGATGTTCCTCTATATATGGAGGAGTTAGTTAACTTTGTTAATCAAGATAACCCATCTAAATATGACTTAATGAAAGTTGCATTAGCTCACCATAGATTTGGGTGGATTCATCCATTTGGCAATGGTAATGGGCGTGTAGTTCGTCTCTTCACATATACTCTTTTAATCAAATATGGATTTAACGTTACAACAGGGGGAGGGATTTTGAATCCTACTGCTGTATTTTGTAATGATAGAAATAAGTATTATGAAATGCTTTCAATAGCAGATAAAGGCGATGCTGAAAGCTTAGAACTATGGTGTACTTATGTTCTAGAAGGCATTTTGACAGAATTGAAAAAAATTGATCAATTAAATGAATATGATTGGTTAAAGAAAAAAATTCTCTCCCCTGCTCTTCAAATTGCTATTGAAAGACAACGCGTTACGGATTTTGAAGCACAAATAATTAGATATGGTATTGATCATCCAGAATTTAAAGCAGCTGATCTTGATAATATTTTTAAAGATTCAACAAGAACACAAAGAACGTATCAGATTAGAAAGTTAAATGAAGCAAAACTTATTCAGCCCATAACTCAAGGGTCTAGAAGTTATTATGTCTGCTTTTTACACAACAGCTTGTTTAGGGGCGTTATTGAATGTCTCAGAAAAGAGGGTTTTATTTCTAAACCCCTTGAGGGTTGATAAATTTAAAAAGTCTCCTTAATTGGGGGCTTTTTTATTGGCTGGTACCAATATTCTTAGCTAGCATCTTAAAATGGTATTTTATTAAATTTTTTTATGCATTTAGTGAGCTTTATGAAAAAGAAAACTTTAGAAGAAAAGATAAGGCAAGTCGGATTTTGGACTTTTGGTGGAGTGTTCTGGTATCTGATTATAGCTTTCTTTCTGAAAAGTAGTCACCCAATTTATGAATATAACTTAGATAGAACTGCTGCCTACGATGTCATAAAAGACGCTCTAACCTTAGCTGCGGCCTTCCTTGCACCAGTTGCAGCTTTTGTTCTTTTCACTGACTGGAGAGACCAACACAAAGCTGTAAAGAATGAGAAAATTAGTGAAGAAATTTTAAGAATACTTAATGGTGATTTATTAGTTTTCTATAATTTGATTCCTATAGATTTGAGAAGCACAGATAAATTCAAAGAGAAAAATATATTATTTCATAGACTAGTTGCTGAATTGGCCAATAAAGCCAATGAAATTCAAATTGTTGATGATGAATCTTTAAATTTTAAAAATACTATTCTTTCATTTGAAGAAGATCTTTATGGGTTGTGGGATAGTCTATCGAGGCAAGTACATGCAGCACAGCAACATGAGTCAATAGCTGAGTTTCTTGATACGGTTTCTTGTAATAAGAAAATATTACTATCCGAGATGTGGGAGCAGTCAGCTGAAGAAAATCAAGCTCATTTCGAGAGAATTCAGAGTAAGCTCAGGCTATTAAAACCTCTATGTATTTAATTTTTAGATTCAGCCTACCTAAGTAGGCTTTTTTATGTGTAAATGCCTTTAACATTTCTACTGACAAAATTTCTATATATCTTTGCTTTACAAGGTGTTCATAAGAAAGACCTCTCATGCCACCAATAGCAAGGCATATATACCGATCTGTGTTGCGCCGTGCTCATTTCCTTGATGGACTTGAATTTCATCAAGGTAAATAGATTATTTTATATACCTGGACTATGTTACTACATCAAAACCTGTATATGCCCTTTTCTGTTACCACATATAATGGTGAACGCTTTTTAGTCTAAATAGTTGTCCCTCCATGGTCTATATTTCAATAAATTTTGGATTTCTAATCTAGTGTTAATGCTATAGCTGAAATATAGAATCCCTCTTTATGAGAGAAATACTTATAGTTAATAATAAGTAAATTTGCTATTTTTTATCACATTTAATATCTAAAGTTTCATGGCAAAAGAATGGAAAGATTGGATCACCCTGAAAAGGGATATTTTGAAATTAATATTGATAATATTGATAATTTTATAGAGTTAATTAGGCCTGATAAAGAAAACTTGAAAGAATATTTAAATTATACAAATAAAAATTTGATATTCAGGGGGCAAGAAAACTCTAATTGGGAATTGACTCCCAACTTCTTTAGATCCATTCCTAATTTCTTAGCGCGAAAATTTGATGGCCTTGCTTTTTTAGAGTGGACTTATTTACATTCGTTTGTGAAAGCATGCGATTTAAATGGTGTCCAAATACCTTATGACTCAATGTTCTTTAGAAATGAATTTTTAAATGAATTCCCAAATAGTTGTGCACTAGCTCCATCTAAATGGCCTTTAAAAGAATATTACGAATTATTAAGTTTTGCTCAGCATTATGGTGTTTCTACTCAACTTTTAGATTGGACCCATCAGCCTCTAGTAGCATGTTATTTTGCGGCATCAAATGTTATTAAAAATAGTGATATTTCAGGTTCCTTTTCGATTTGGTGTTTGGATATAGAGAGAATTAATTTATTAAATGATTTTCAAAAGAAAAATATAGAAATAATTAATGTACCTAAATCATTGAATCAAAATATTTCCTCTCAACAAGGATGCTTTACCTTAGTTCGACAAGAAGTGACAAGAGAGTCAAATTGTACCTTTTGTGAAGAAAAGAATAGGATTAAAGAGGTCATGTTAGTGAATGATTTAATAGCTAAAAAAAGACAGCATACAATGATGGCAAAAATTAACTTGCCAAATAAATATGCAAATGACGTACTAAAGTTTTGTGATTCTTATTCGATTAATGCCACTACAATTTTCCGAGGCGTGTTGGGCGCAGCTCAACATGTTCGGGATGGAGTTAATAAAAATCGATTTAAAGAGAATTTAATAGAAAACAAAAAAGCTTAATTAGTCACTTATTAGTCACTGTGATTTGTTTTTTTATTTAAGTTATTAATAATATTAATTTATTTTTTATAAATAACATTCTGTATTGGTAAATAATTTAGTGTCAAAAAAAGCCCTCAGTTTGAGGGCTTTTTTATACTTGAAACTTAATGCTGCAAGGCTGTATGCATCTTGCGCTGAACAAATAGCAGTACTGCGCAAAGCAGGCCTAAAGCGGCGCAAAAACTTAAAATGCCCACAGAGAAGCCATAATAATCAGATAGAAAGCCCACGGCGATAATCGGCAAAATGGTGCCTAAATAGCCTACAAACAGATAGGTAGACATCACTGCCGCGCGGTTGTCTAAATTGGTCATGCCATGAATCATGCCGAATGCGCCCAGCAGCCCTAAACCGTGTCCTAAGCCTGCACCAAACACGCTGACAAAAAACAGCAAGCTCCACTCTGCGCCAATGCAAACCGCCAATAGGCTAAAACTGGCGATAAATGCGATTAATCCCGCATTTAAGGCTTTGCGCGGCGGTATTTTTTTGGCAAAAAACTGCGTCAGCGCAGACACCATTAAAATGCTGGAAATAGTCATACCGCTGATCAGCGGGCCATGCCAAGGAATAATATCTTTGATAAATGACGGCGCAAGAGAAGCAAACAAGCTAAAGGCGGCAAAAGCGCTGAATGCTGTCCATCCGGCAATATGAAACAGGCCGTGATATTGGGGTATCGGGAGCTGTAAATGCGGCGCAGCGGAAAAGGGCTGTTTTTGCGCAGGTTTGGATGGAATACTGAATAAACCCAGCAAACACAAAAGCGCGCCGGCAATAATCGGCAAATACGGCGTAAACAGCGGTTTTTCAGAAAATTGCGCGATGATGCCGCCGGTTAATGGCCCCAGCCCAAAACCGACCACAGTAATGATGGAGCTGAGCTGCGGCGCATTCTGCTTATGGCTGTCTGGAATAGTGTAAATGAGGCCAAGCATGGCAGACGTGCTGATCAGGCCTGATGCTATGCCAACCAAAAAACGGGCCATAGACAGCATCATCGCATTTTGAGACACAGCAGACAGCGCTAAGCCCAGAATTACAAACAGCATGCCGGCTTGCAAGGTTCTTAAAAAACCGAAACTGTTGCTGGCGCGTCCAAAAAACAGCAAAGTCGCCAAGCAGCCAAACATATAGGCCACAAAAATATATGTGATTTGGCTGGGCAGCAGATTCCACAGTTCTTGATAAATCGGGTACAGCGGGCTGGCAAGCGCCGTGCCGACGGTTCCCATAATCAGAGCAAGGCTGACCATAATGAATGGGCGCCAAGATTGAGAATTTGTCATGATGAAGATCACAAAAATATGCTCAAATTCCTGATTAAAATGCAAGAAATGAGAAAATAAAGGGTATTTGAATAGTGTAATCGCGATGCAATCACAGGGTCAAATACTCTTATGTTAAATCTCAGGCATAGCGTTTTAACAGCTTCATAAATTCCGCCAGCTCCGCTTCATTGACAGCTTGCTCCGAACCGATGACGTGGTGGCGTAAATGCGCTTCGATCAGCTCATTCATTAAGCCATTGACTGCGCCTTTAATCGCTGCCGCCTGCTGCAGCACCGCAATGCATTCCGCATCCGGCTGCAGCAGCGACTGTTCAACCGCATTCAGCTGGCCTTGCAGGCGCTTAACACGGTTTAAAATTTTTTTATCTTGATGCAAATGGCTCACACAATGCTCCAAAAATAAATATACTATAGGGGAGTATATTTAAAACTTAAGATAATGCAAAACACTCCTTCTCTACGTGCGCATAGCCATCAATTTGATGAAGGCAATCCGCTTGCTCAGAAACGTATTTTACTGGCCACTATATTAACTGCAGTCATGATGCTGTTAGAAGTGATTGGCGGCTGGATTTACAATTCGATGGCGCTGCTGGCGGATGGCTGGCATATGAGTTCTCACATGCTGGCGCTGGGATTGGCTTATATGGCTTACCGTGCAGCGCGCCATTATGCGCATGATGGGCGCTTCAGCTTCGGCACATGGAAAATTGAAGTGCTGGCAGGTTACAGCAGCGCGATTTTACTGTCTGTGGCGGCTGTATTTATGGCTTTCCATTCCATTGAGCGGCTGCTGTCTCCAGTGCAGATTCATTACAATGAAGCGATCCCGATTGCAGTTTTAGGCCTGCTGGTGAATCTGCTCTGCGCTTGGCTGCTGCATGATGATCCTTCACACCATCCTCATGGGCACAGCCATAGTCTTCATGCGCATCATCATAACGAGCATGATCATGAGGCAGGACATCACCATCATCATGATTTAAATCAGAAAGCTGCATTTTTGCATGTGGTGGCAGATGCTGTAACTTCGGTCTTGGCAATCATTGCGCTGATTGCGGGCAAGTACTTGGGCTGGAGTTTTCTTGATGCTGTTTTGGGGATTGTCGGCTCTATTTTAGTGGCGCGCTGGGCATGGGGCTTAATCAAAGAGTCGGGTAAAACGCTGCTGGATGCAGAAATGGATCATCCTGTTGTGGATGAAATCCGTGAAGTGATTGAAGAATTGCCTGTCTCTGCGTCTATTAGCGATTTGCATGTTTGGAAAGTGGCCAAAGGCAAATTTTCATGCATTTTGGCTTTGGAAACCGAAGACAGTCTGACTGCAGATCAGGTGCGCCGTGCCTTGTCGATTCATGAGGAGATTGTGCATGTTTCGGTGGAAATTAACCAGCCGCCGCTGAGTTCCACGTGAAACCAAGTGTGGCGACTGCTGCATTTCAGTAAGGCTTTGCAAAAAGGATGTCTGAAGCTGCAGAATCCCAGTACACTTTGGACATAAAATTTTGCAGGGTATACATGAAAATGAAAAGAATTGGCGCGATGCTTTTGGCGGCTGCCGTCTCACAATGGGCGATGGCGGATGCCGCTTCTGTACAAAGCCAGCTGCAGAAAAAATATCCGGCTTTAAAAATTGAAAATATTAAAGCCACTGAAATGCCGGGAATGTACAGCGGTTCGGTGGGTGATCAGATTATTTATACAGGCGAAGATGCTGAATATATTCTGGTTGGCTCAATGATCCGCTTAAAAGATCAGAAAAACCTGACCAATGCGCTGATGCTGACACAGAATCAGGCCGATTGGAAAAAATTGCCGCTTAAAGATGCCATTAAAACAGTTCGGGGGAATGGGAAGCGCCAGCTGGCGATCTTTTCTGACCCAAATTGCCCGTATTGCAAACAGCTTGAAGTAGAGCTGAATAGGCTGAATGATGTCACTATCTATACTTTTGTACTGGCGCTGAAGCCGCAATCTGTTGCACCGTCAAAACAGCTGTTTTGTGAAACAGATCCTGCTTTAGCTTGGAGTAATTTGATTTCTAAGGGGATTCATCCAGGCAGTAAGAAAAACTGCGCGAATCCGATTGAGCGCAATCTGCAGTTAGCTAAAAGTTTAGGCGTGAGCGGTACTCCGGCCATTATTTTCTCGAACGGCACAAAATTAATGGGCGCCTACCCTGCTGCTGAAATTGAAAAAATCTGGAAAGAACTGAACTTGTAAGCAAGTTTCAGCATAAAAAATCCCCGCAATAGCGGGGATTTTTTTGAGAAGAATTTATACAGTTAAGCTGAGGTTTTTTTAGAAATCATGTTGTAAATAAACAGAATAATCAGCGCGCCAATGACTGATGCGATAAAGCCTGCTGCGGAGTTTTCACCATATAGACCGAGTAAACGTCCGCCATATGTGGCCAGCAATGAACCTGCAATACCAAGCAAGGTGGTGACGATAAATCCAGCTTTATCCTCTCCAGGATGGATTGCGCGGGCAATTAAGCCTGCAATGAAGCCGACGACAATTGCAACAATAAGTGACCACATGAGTGTTCTCCTTTTTTTATCATGTCTTTGTTTTTACATCATGTTCATTGCTTTATCTTGTTCTAGAAGCCGAGTGAGAAAAAGCGGATTTCAGCTAAGAACTGTTGTTTTTTTGTTCGGGATGTTTCAGGCATAAAAAAAGTGGCGCAAGGCCACTTTTAAGTATCTGCCAGAATCTTAAAGACCGATTTCACCAATAAATGGAATATGGCGGTATTTTTGATCGAAATCTAAGCCGTAGCCGACAATAAATTTGTCTTCAACTTCAAAGCCAAGAAAGCGTACGTTTAAGTCAATTTCACGGCGTGAAGGCTTGCTGACCAGCGTGCATAATTCAATTGAATTTGGGCCGCGGGTTTGCAGAATTTCCAATACTTTGCTCAGCGTATTGCCTGAGTCAATAATATCTTCAACCACTAAAACGTCTTTGCCGCGGATGTCGCCGTCTAAATCTTTTAGAATTTTAACATCACGGCTAGAAACGGTGCCGCCGCCATAGCTGGAAACTGTCATGAAATCGAGTTCATGCGGTTTAGCAATCGCGCGGCATAAGTCTGCCATGAAAATAACAGAGCCGCGAAGCAGGCCAATTAAAACCAGTTCTTTGCCGCTGTTGGCATAATGTGCATCAATGATCGCGCCAAGTTCTTTAACTTTTGCTTGAATTTCTTCAGTAGAAATCAATACGCTCATTTGAACAGTCATGGGTAGATACCTAAAAAGCAAAAAATAAAAAAGGTGTTGACGAGCAACACCTATAAAGATGACTCTAATTTTAATACAAGTTCAGCAAGCTTGCATTATTTTTTCCGCTGAAAATGTAAGCGCTGCGGTTTAGAACCGCTATCACGCCTCAGAATAAGAGCAAGACCCAGCAGCAGGAATAGACTGCTGAGCACTTTCTTCTTTTGCGGTTCAGGCTGCATGGTCTTTGACATAAGCGCATTGCCCATAAATATAGGTGCTGTGAATGTTGCGCTCATCCCCCATCATCATTAAGGCAAATAAGCTGTCTTCCAGCCCTTTGGCGCGGGATTGGCGCAGCTGCTGCAAAGCAGTCGGCTGCAGGTCCAGTACCACAAAATCCGCTTCTTTGCCCAGATTGAAGTTGCCCAGTTTATCTGCTAACTCTAGCGCTTTCGCGCCGCCAAGAGTCGCATGATACAGCGCTTCAAAGGCAGACAGCTTGTCACCCTGCAGCTGCTGCACTTTATAGGCCTCATTGATGGTTTGCAGCTGGCTGAATGAGGTGCCTGCGCCAATATCTGTGCCTAAGCCCACTTTTACCTGCTTTTCCCAAGTTTTCTTTAATGGAAATAAACCACTGCCAAGGAACAAGTTTGAAGTTGGACAAAATGCAATGGCAGAGTCTGTTTCATGCATGCAGTTCCATTCGTGCTCTTCCAGATGCACGCAATGGGCAAAAACCGACTTCGCCCCAGTCAGCCCATAGTGATGATAAACATCTAAATAGCCGTTCTGTTCGGGGAACAGTTCTTTAACCCAAGCGATTTCATTTTTATTTTCACTGAGATGGGTGTGTACATAAACATCCGGGTATTCAGCTTTCAGCTGCCCTGCCCGAGCTAACTGTTCTGGCGTAGAGGTCGGTGCAAAACGCGGCGTAATGGCATATAAATTGCGGCCTTTGCCATGCCATTTTTCAATCAGCTGCTTGGAGTCCTGATAAGCGCTTTCTGCGCTGTCACACAGATCTTCTGGCGCATGGCGGTCCATCATCACTTTACCGGCAATCAGGCGCATCTGCATCTGCTGCGCCGCTTCAAACAGCGCATCGACCGATTGCGGATGAACCGTACAGAACACCAGCGCCGTAGTGGTGCCATTTTTGAGCAGCTCCTGTACAAAAAAAGCAGCCATTTTTTGGGCGTAGGCAGGATCTGCAAATTGCATTTCAGTGGGGAATGTATAGGTATCCAGCCATTCCAGCAGCTGTTCTCCGTATGCGCCGATCATTTCGGTTTGCGGAAAATGAATGTGGGTATCGATAAAACCGGGAACAATCAGCTGGTCTGGATAATGCTGGACTTGAAGATCAGGCGGCAACTGTGCCTGCCCATCTTGCCAAGGGCCAAACCATTTGATTTTGCCGTTTTCACTCAGCAGTAAACCATCTTCTACATATCGCACTTGGTCGTGAAGATCACGCGCTTGGGCAACCGTATTCTGAATATCGAGGAAGCGACCGCGAACCGCCGTCGTTGCAATTACAGAAGACATTGATAACCTGTATGTTTGAATTTTTTCGGTTGATTGTACCGTAAAATGACCAGAGAAGCGCCCATATTGCAGCGCAAAACGATTCTATAGAAACTGTTTGGTGAGCTTTGTTATGCAATCATCTACCTCTGCTTTGTATCATGCTGAGCTGCAAGCGTTTATTCAAGTGCATGCGGAGTTGATGCGCATACTTCATGTCCTGCGTGACGTTGAACCTCAGGCTTTTATTGCCGCTGGCGTCATCCGCAACAGTATTTGGGCGCATCTGCATGGACAGGCGTATCTGATGCATCAGACTGAAATTGATGTGGTGTATTTTGATGTGCAGGATGATGGAACAGGCGAACAAAAGATCCGTGAACAGCTAGAGGCGCGCTTTCCTCAGATGGTTTGGGATGTTGTGAATCAGGCGCGGGTGCATCATTGGTACCGCTTGGAGCATGGCGGCTGCATTGCGCCGTATTGTTCATTGACTGAAGCTTTGGCGGCATGGCCTGAAACTGCCACAGCTGTAGCGGTTCAGTTAGATGCACAGGGGCAATGCCAGATTGTAGCGCCATTCGGGCTGCAGGATTTATTTGAGCTGAATTTAAGGTGGAATCCTGCAATGGTCAGCTATGCAGTGTTTCAGCAGAGGTTTGAAAGCAAGGCTTTTTTAAGCACATGGCCAAAGTTAAAAATGATTTCTGCTGAACCTGGAATATAAAAAAGCCCTCCATGCGAAAGGCTTAGTTTGATTTGTTTTCAGCGTATTTTTAAATCATCGCTAAAGCTTAAATCGTCGTCTCATTGTGCTTCTTGCTGTGGCGGATCGACAGCCAAGCAGTAATTGCCAAGACCAATACAATAAAGCCCAGTGAGATCCAAATTGGCATGTGGAATACATCCAGCATCAGCATCTTGAAGCCAATAAACAGCAGGATAATGCCTAAGCCATACGGCAAGTAATGCATTTTAGTGGCGGCGCCTGAAAGCAGGAAGAACATTGCGCGCAGGCCTAAAATTGCCATCAGGTTAGCTGTTAAGACAATGAACGGATCTGAGGTCACTGCAAAAATTGCGGGAATGGAATCTACAGCAAAAATGACATCTGAAGCTTCGACCAATATCAGCACTAAAAACAACGGTGTCGCCCACAAAACGCCGTTTTGACGGACAAAGAATTTGTCTTCATGCATTTGCGGCGTGATGCGCATGTGCTTGCGCAGCCACTTCAGAATCGCCATATCTTCAATGTTTTTGTCTTCATCGTCATCTTGGCCTTTTAAGAACTTAAAGCCTGTGTAGACAAGGAATGCGCCGAAGATGTACAGCACCCATGAGAATTCCTGAACAAACCATGCGCCAATGAAAATAAAGATGGTACGCAAGACAATTGCGCCAAGTACGCCGTATAACAGCAATTTACGCTGCAGCGCAGGAGGAATGGCAAAAGCGGCAAAGATCATCAGCCAGACGAAAACGTTATCGACCGCCAGTGATTTTTCTAAGAGATAGCCGGCAAAGTATTCCATGACCTTGGTATTGGCAATGGCTACACCAGCGGTTTGCTGTAAATAGAGCCAGAGTCCGCCGCCAAACAGGGCTGCAACTGAAACCCAGGCTATACTCCAATAGGCTGCAGTTTTAAGTTTGACTTCTTGACCTTTGTTTTGCTTAAAGCCTAAAAAGTCCACAATAAGCATGACGGTGACTAAGCCGAAAAATGCCAGATAGAGCCACAAAGAGCCAATTGTTTCCATGTAAATCCTCCACATTTGACAATCGGCCATAAAAAAACCTTGACCAGTTGCCAAATGAATAAAACATCTGTAACAACATGATCAAGGTCTTGCCTACATTGTCATCGGGTAGATGGGCAATGCTCAGATACCGACTTTTTGCAAAGTGTAATGACGATATTCTGACACGCAGGCAGGGTTAACCGTACCGCGTTTGGAGGAGGCTACTCCCCTTGTTCAACTAAATTTTGTTTTGGACACTGTCCAAATATGCGTCAAGCATGGCAGATTTAAGTCCAATACGCAAATTTTTGATTCAAGATCAGCCTCAATGCTTATCTGGCATAAAATCACGGCGCTGCACCAGTACTGCCGCCAGCACAACTCCCAGTACTGCCAATACTCCGCCAGCTAAGCCAATATTGGCTAAGCTCGAATGCGCTGTGACGATGCCGCCCAGCAAAGCCCCGGCCCCTATGCCAACATTGTACAGTCCAGAATAAATTGCCATAGCGACGTCGGTTGCGTCCGAAGCCAAATTTAAGGTTTTGGCTTGCAAGGCCAGACTGAAGCCGATAATGCCGATGCCCCAAAATATGCACAGGATGCTGAAGCTGCCAAAATGCGGTGAAAGCGGCAGCATCAGCAACATGGAAGCCGCTAAGAAAGCTGTAAATAATGGAATTGCCAATTTGGGAAACTTGGCGCCAAATTTGCCAAACAGATACGATCCGATAAACCCTGCTCCGCCAAAGATCAGCAGCAGCGCGGTTGTCGCTGCTGATGAAAAACCGGCAATATTCAAAGCAAAAGGTTCAATGTAGCTGTAAGCGGTAAATTGCGCCGTAATCACAATGACGGTAAGGGCAAAAATCATCATCAGGCTTGGGCGCTTGGCAAAGTCTTTTAAATTGTTCAGTGAGCCTGAGTTCTGGCTTGGCAGCTGAGGCAAGGTTTTGGCTAAGGTCAGGCAGATCGCCAGCGCGCCGATGGCGATTAAAGCGAAGGTGTTGCGCCAGCCATAAATTTCTCCAATCATGCGCCCAAAAGGAATTCCCAGCACCATGGCCAAAGCCGTGCCCGTCGCCAATAAGCCCAGCGCCTGAAACTCTTTGCCCTGCGGCGCTACCCGTACGGCCAATGAGGCGGTAATCGACCAAAACAGCGCATGTGAAATGGCAATGCCAACGCGGCTCAGCAGCAGCGCATTAAAGCTCCACGCCAGATAAGACAGCACATGGCTGGCAATAAATACAGCAAATAAGCTCAACAGCAGAAAGCGCCGTTCAATATTCTTGGTCAGCAGCATCATGGGCAAAGAAATCGGTGCAACAATCCACGCATACAAGGTAATCATGATGCCCGTTTCAGCAGCAGTCATATCAAAGCTGCCGCCGATATCACTGAGTAAGGCCACGGGTATAAATTCGGTGGTATTAAAAATAAAAGCAGCAAAAGCCAGTGTGATGACACTGGCCCATTGTCGCCGTTCACTGGGAGCAGAATGGGGAGATGTGGACAATGACATAGGTCATACAGATAAAAAAATAGAGCGCTATTTTAGGGACTTGGTATTGAATTGTTAAGCGCTATTGAATTGCATTGCAGAATTCCATACAAACATAGGCTGAATGATAAAAACTGGAGCATAAAAGCATGATCATACAGCAGGAAGATGACGGTAAAAAAGGCGCATTTTATATTGAGCAGAATAATGAGCGCGCAGCAGAAATGGCCTACGTGTGGGCGGGTTCTGAAAAATTTATTATCGATCATACCGATGTCAGTGATGTGCTTCGCGGTCAAGGCGTAGGCAGGCATTTGCTGGATGCTGTGGTGCAGTTTGCCAGAGAGCGTCAATTGAAAATTATGCCGCTCTGCCCTTTTGCAAAATCCGTTTTTGATAAAGATCCCTCAATACGCGATGTGTTGGCTTAAAACCAAAAAACCTCCAATCCGTACAGGGGGCGGATTGAAGGTTTTTTGAAAACTTTGTAGGCCAAGCTATGCAAACTCAGCATGAAATGTATTGAACTTAGAAGCGAGAGCGGTAAATAGAAATTGCCAGCAGCAATGCAATGACCAATAAAAACAGGACTGCAACCAGATACATGTCCATAAACACGACCCCAAGGAAAATTAAAAATGAATTATCATGTAGTATTAATGTAGGGTGAATCAGTTCTCTTTTCTATCACTGAAAATAGGTATTTTTAAACTTTTTGGTTTGTAAGTGCCTATTTGGTCAACATAATTTTAATATTGGAACATTCATAGGATTTGGAAAATGCAGCACATTGATAATGGCAGGAATGGCAAATTTTTTATCTTAAATGAGGCGGGTCAGCGTATTGCAGAAATCAGTTATGTCTGGCGCGGTGATAAGACGATTGATGCCAATCATACATGGGTGGATGATTCTCTGCGCGGCCAAGGCACAGCGCGTCAGCTTTTAGATGTTTTGGTGAATTTTGCCCGTGAAAAGCATTTAAAAATTATTCCGAGTTGCTCTTATGTGGCCGTCATGTTTAAGCGAGATCAAAGCTTGGGGGATTTGGCGGCTTAAACTGGGCAGCTTAACTTTTGCTGTGCGTTAAAATCATAAAAAAACCCGCAATCTGCGGGTTTTTTTATCTGTACGCTGCTGTATTAGGCTTTCAGTGCCGCAATCAATTTTTGATGCAGGCCGCCAAAACCGCCATTCGACATAATCACCACGGCATCGCCCTCCCCTGCTTCTGCAGCCACAGTTTGAATGATGTCATCCAATGAGCGCGCGACCACAGCATTGTTTGGCGCAGCATCAATCACAGGCTGCAAGTCCCAGTCCAGCCCTTCTGGCTGGTACCAAATCACTTCATCCGCCAGACGTGCAGAATGCGCCAAACCATCTTTGTGGCTGCCCATTCGCATGGTATTGGAGCGCGGTTCAATGATGGCCCAGAGCTTGCGTTCACCCAAACGCTTGCGCGCGCCTTCCAGTGTGGTGTCAATGGCGGTTGGATGGTGCGCAAAGTCATCATAGACTTCAATGCCGCGAACTGTGCCCAACAGCTCCATACGGCGCTTCACGCCGCCAAAGTTAGACAGCGCTTCACAGGCAGCATCAATGGATACACCGACATGTTCAGCAGCAGCAATCGTCGCTAAAGCATTGGCAACACTATGTTGCCCTGTCATATTCCATTTGACTTCACCTTTCACTGCGCCGTGCTGCAGCACTTTGAAATGGGAACCATCGGCAGACAGCTGTTCGGCATACAGTTCAGATTTGTCATTGGCATCTAAAGATGTACGTACCACAGGTGTCCAGCAGCCCATTTCCAGCACTTCATCAATATTCGTCTCAGTGATAGGTGCAATAATGCGGCCTTCACTTGGAATGGTGCGGACTAAGTGATGGAATTGTTTTTGAATCGCCGCCAAATCATCAAAAATGTCGGCATGGTCAAATTCTAGATTATTTAAAATCGCAGTTTTAGGGTGGTAATGCACAAACTTCGAACGCTTATCAAAGAAGGCGGAATCATATTCATCCGCTTCAACACAGAAGTATTTACCGCCGCCCAAACGCGCGCTTTCACTGAAGCCCAAAGGCACGCCGCCAATGAGGAAACCTGGTTCAAGGCCTGCTTGATCTAAAACCCAAGCCAGCATGGTGGTTGTGGTGGTTTTGCCATGCGTACCCGCCACGCCCAAAACATGTTTGCCTTGCAGTACATGATCTGCCAAAAACTGCGGGCCTGAAATATATGGCAGGCCAACATTGAGCATATATTCAACTGCATCAATGCCGCGCTTCATGGCATTGCCGACAATGACTAAATCAGGATGCGGCTGCAAATGGCTGCGGTCATAGCCCTGCATTAAGGTAATGCCTGCATTTTCCAGCTGGGTCGACATTGGCGGATAAACGTTCTGGTCTGAACCTGTCACTTTATGGCCTAAGTCACGCGCCAGCAGCGCCAAAGAGCCCATAAATGTGCCGCAAATACCCAAAATATGCAGATGCATGTGTTTTAACTCCACTGCTTTTTAGACACATCACTTCATTATTGTGGTGTTGTCGTGATTAATTCGATTTGAAAGTTGATTCGATTTGAGAGCAACGATAGCAAGGGTTTTAGGGAAAAGATAGTGGCTTATTTTAGGCCTTTCTAATCGTTATCCACATTCTGCATTTCAGTTTGAAAAGTCAATTGGGTCATTGCAAATGCATATACACTGTCTGCTTCACCATTTTCTAAATTTTTTAATACTTTATTGATTGGAAATGAAAAATGTGTAAAAGAGTCCTCTTTATCCGTTCCGATCATTAGAAAATGAGAGCCTAGAGATTTTGCTTGATATTGAGCAATTTCAGGATGAAATTTTATAGCTTCATCATATTCAACCCATTTCCAGTCAATTTTTTGATCATTTTTTCTGACAGTTTCACCGACATAAGCTCCAGTTCGTATTGCTAATCGGACAACTTCCACATAGGGTTCTAAATGCAGTTCCTTTTTGTCGGCATGGATTAGAAATGCACAAATAGTATGTAAACTTTGCAGGGAATAGTCCAAATATTGAAGCTTTAAGAACTCTTTATTAAAGGTTGGATTTTTATCATCATGAATCAGTTGTTGGGCAAATTCAGCACAAGCGTCATTTGAATTTTCCATAATTATTTTACCTGCAGAACTATTGCTTATTGATAGGACTAAAAAATCTGAAATAATTAATTTTCTCAGTTCACTATTCTTACTGCATAGCATTCATTCTATTATTATTCTATTTCAGAATCGTTAGATCTAAAAATGGCTTTATCCTTTCCCCTTTTATTGCTGATTATTTCCAACTGTTTCATGACTCTGGCATGGTATGGTCATTTAAAGTTTTTACCTCATGATGCCCCACTGTGGAAAGCGGTTCTATTGAGTTGGGTGATTGCTCTGCTGGAATACAGTTTTATGATTCCAGCCACCCGCATGCTGGCGGCACATGGCTGGACATTGGGCCAGATGAAAATCACGCAGGAGGTTGTCACCCTGCTGGTGTTTGTACCTTTTATGATTTTTCTATTTAAACAGCCATTTAAGCTGGACTATCTTTGGGCAGGACTGTGTCTGTTTGGCTGTGTGTATTTTGTCTTTAGAAGTCAATAATGCATAAAATTTGAGTTGAATTGCGGCAGAAGCGCATCAGCACTGCCATTATGGCTATAAAAGATGGCTTTGCGGTTAATCGTCCGAATTTGCAGCTTATTTTCTGAAAAAAATACAAAAAAAAATCTTCCGAAAATGGCTCTGAACTTTGGGCGGGATGAAAATTCAGTCTATAATACGGGGCTCTTATTAAAGCTTGGCTCTAGTCGAGATTTATCTCTCTTAATTATCTCTGGAAACATTGCAATGAATGCGGCCGCTTCACAAGACACTCCTCTCGTTGGAATTATCATGGGTTCTCAATCTGATTGGGCAACTTTAGAAAACACTGCCAATATGCTGAAACAGCTGGGCGTTCCATTTGAAGCGGAGGTTGTGTCAGCGCACCGTACTCCAGACCGTTTATTTGAATATGCAGAAACTGCGCGTGATCGCGGTATTCAAGTCATTATTGCCGGTGCAGGCGGCGCGGCGCATTTGCCTGGTATGTGCGCTGCCAAAACTGATCTTCCTGTATTGGGTGTTCCAGTAAAATCATCTATTTTGAACGGTGTAGACTCATTGCTGTCTATCGTGCAAATGCCTGCAGGCATTGCAGTGGGCACTTTGGCGATTGGCCCTGCTGGCGCAACCAATGCAGCCATCATGGCGGCGCAAATTTTAGGTTTGACGCGCCCTGACATTGCCAAAAATGTTGCAGAATTCCGCGCTGCGCAAACTGAAAAAGTTGCAGGCAATAATATTCCGGGCCAAGCTTAAAACGGGACACAGATCATGGATAAAACCATCGGTATTTTTGGCGGCGGCCAGCTCGGCCGCATGATGGCGCAAGCAGCGCTGCCGCTGAATATTCAATGTACCTTCTTTGAAGCCAATACAGACTGCCCTTCAGCAGCTTTAGGCCCGGTTTTTTCAACCAAAGCGATTGACGGCCTGCAGCAGTTTATCGACAGCGCAGATGTATTCAGCTTAGAGTTTGAAAATACGCCGCTGGCAGATGTCGATGTTTTAACGAAGAATAAAGACATGCATCCGCCGCGCCAAGCTTTAGCGATTGCGCAGCATCGTTTGTCAGAAAAAGCGTTATTTGATGAATTGGCGATTCCTGTTGCGCCGTATAAAGCCGTGACTTCACTTGAGCAGCTGAAAAGCGCTGCCGCTGAATTAGGCTTGCCTTTAGTGTTGAAAACTGCCCGTGGCGGTTACGATGGCAAAGGTCAATTCGTCTTGCGTTCAGCAGACCAAATTGATCAAGCTTGGGCTGAACTCGGTCCTGCTGGCGAACTGATTGCAGAAAGTTTTGTGACTTTTTCGCGTGAAGTGTCGATTATTGCGGTGCGCGGTCAAAATGGTGATGTGAAAACTTGGCCTTTGGCGGAAAATCATCATCACAACGGCATTTTGTCGCATTCAATTGTACCTGCACCCAACAGTGCAGATTTGCAGCCGGTGGCTCAAGACTACATTACCCGTCTGCTCAATCATTTGAATTATGTCGGCGTATTGACGCTTGAACTGTTTGTCACAGACAAAGGCCTATATGCCAATGAGATGGCGCCGCGCGTACACAACTCTGGCCATTGGTCTATTGAAGGCGCTGTCTGCTCTCAATTTGAAAACCACGTCCGCGCAGTGGCTGGCTTGCCTTTAGGCTCAACAGCTGTAGTGCGTCCAACAGTGATGGTTAATATCATTGGACAGCATCCAAAATCTGGAGATGTGCTGGCTTTAGAAGGCGCTCATCTGCATTTGTACAACAAATCAGAACGTGAAGGCCGTAAGATTGGACACATCACGCTGATGCCGAATGACAGTGCAGAATTAACTACATTGTGCCGTCAATTGGCGAAAATTTTGCCTAATCCATTAGCGCTAAGTGAAGATATGAGCATTTAAACCCTCGTTTGAATGTTAAAAAAGCGGTCATTGTTTTGACCGCTTTTTTTATGCCTGCTGTTCGGGCATCATGTCGCCTCTAAAAAAATAACGCCATTTATCGGTCTAATAAATAGCGATATTGCTTGTTTAGTACACGATTACTTATAGTAAAAAAGAATAAATACACTGTTTGGATAGGTTAAATAAGGCGGAATAGCATTGCTTATTCCCTTCAAATAAGCGTTTTTGATGTCGATGCGCTGTGGATAACATGAGGAGTGCAGGTGTTGGTTTTTGAATTTAAATTTAAAAATAGCGAATGAATTTAAAAAATATAAACGAATTTAAAGTGCGCTTTTGAATTTAAAAGGCAGTTTTAAATTCAAATTAAAGACCTTGGTGCAGATTAAATAGAGTAAATGAATTTAAAAAATGGCTTTTGGTGCGCTGTGCTGTGGGTAAGTGTATTTAAATTTAAAAATCAATTTGAATTTAAATACCTTTAAATGAATTTAAAAGCAGTAATGTGGATAAGTTTTAAATTTAAAAGCAAATAATGAATTTATTGTGAAGAGAAATGAATTCAAATTTACAGATCTGTATCTATTATTTCAGCTTGCTAATGTTATGGTGTTAACAGATTTGAATTTAAAAAATAGAAAGGGTGTTATGCGCCAATTAGCCTTATTTTTGGGTTCTGCTGTTTTTGCTCTGACGCAAGCTCAGGCAGAACTGATTATTAATGGTCAGCCTGCTTCAGGTACGGCAAATACGGCTGTGTCTAATTTTCCTGTGTATTCATCACCAAACAGTTTTCAAAATTGTCTGGCCAATTTGCGCGGACAGGCGATCAGTTCTGGCGTGTCCGCCAGCAGCTATGACAGCTATACACAAAATTTAACTCCAGATTTTTCTGTTATTGAAAAATTAAATTACCAGCCTGAGTTTTCGACTCCCATTTGGGATTATCTATCAGGATTAGTTGATGATCAGCGCGTTGAGCAGGGGCAGCAGCAATTGGCTCAGCATCGTGATGTGCTGAATCGGGTTTCCGCAGCTTACGGCGTTCCGCCAGAAACAGTGGTCGCTGTATGGGGTGTTGAAAGCAATTTTGGCAATATCTCCGGCTCTTATCCTTTATTGCAGTCTTTGGGCACTTTAAGCTGTGAAGGCCGCCGTCAAAGCTATTTCCGCGGTGAGTTATTTGCTGCTATGCGTATTTTACAGCGCGGCGATCTCAATGAATCACAATTGAAGGGTTCATGGGCCGGCGCATTTGGCCATACCCAATTTATGCCATCTACTTATGAAGAGTTGGCTGTAGATTTTGACGGTGACGGCCGCCGTGATTTGGTGTCGAGTACATCTGATGCATTGGCTTCGACGGCAAACTTCCTCAAAAAGCGCGGCTGGCAAACTGGTCAGCCGTGGGGTTTTGAAGTCAAAGCGCCGCAAGGTATTTCAACCAGCGGTGAAGGGCGCCGCAACAAAAAAACGCTGTCTTATTGGGCCAGCCAGGGCTTGAGCCGAGCAGACGGCACGCCGCTCATTCAAGGTGCACTTTCAGAAAGCTCGCAAGCTGGCTTAATGTCGCCCGCAGGCGCCAATGGACCGCTGTTTTTAGTGTTTAAAAATTTTGATGCTATATATAGTTATAACGCTGCCGAAAGTTATGCTCTGGCAATTGCGCATTTATCAGACCGTTTGCAGGGTAAAGGAGCTTTTGCTGCCCCGTGGCCAACGGATGATGCAGGGACGTCGCGCGCAGAGCGCCGTGAAATACAGCAATATTTGCTCAATAAAGGCTATGACATTGGTAATGTGGATGGCTTAATTGGTGATAAAACCCGTCAGGCGATTCGCCAAGAACAAATTAAGTTGGGTTTAAGTCCGACTGGTCGTGCTGGGCAGCTGGTTTTGCGCGCATTCCGCAGTGAAAATGCAAAAAATATGATGCGCTGATTTTAAAGCGCCTTTATAAAAAAGCCTGCAAATGCAGGCTTTTTAATGGCTTAAATATTTAAAATTACATATTTAAACAGCAGTAATGGTGCCAAGCACACGGTAGCCTTCAGCGCCTGTGACGGCAGGTAAATTGCCCGCCAGCTGCTTGATGAAACGCATTGCCAGCCAAGCAAAAGCTGTGGCTTCTACCCAAGTTGGGCTCAGACCTAAATCTGCTGTGCTTTGCACGGTCCATTGATGCTTGCGTAAACGCCAGCGCAGCTGTTCCAGCAAATGTGAATTGTAAGCGCCACCGCCGCATACATAGACTTCACCGGTTGGCATGCCTGAGCGGTAAATGGCTTTTTTAATGGCGCGGGTGGTGAGTTTCATTAACGTGGCTTGAATATTCTCAGGGGTATCTTCCAGCTCGTCATATTCTGAGTCGTTATGCCAATCTGAAATCTGTTCATCCAGCCATTCTAAGTTGAAGTCTTCACGGCCTGTGCTTTTAGGCGGTTCTTTCGAGAAAAACTCATGCGACTGCAGGCGGTCCAGCAGGCTGCGGATTGGGGTGCCGTAAGCAGACCAGTTGCCGTTTTCATCATAGGGCTGGCCGGTATAGCGCTGGCACCACGCGTCCATTAAAATATTGGCAGGGCCAGTATCAAAACCGTATACGCCGTCTGGATTGCCTGCCGGCAACAAGCTGACATTGGCAATGCCGCCCAAATTTAAAATGACGCGGTGAATGCTGTCATGCTGAAAAAGCGCTTGGTGAAATGCCGGAACCAGCGGTGCGCCTTGACCGCCAGCCGCCATATCGCGGCGGCGGAAGTCTGAAATCACTGGAATTTTAGTAATTTCTGCAATTAGATTCGGATCGCCAATTTGCAGGGTAAAACCATGTTCAGGACGGTGGCGAATCGTCTGTCCATGTGAACCAATGGCTTTAATTTGACTGCGGTCTAAATGATGCTCTTCAATCAGGCGGTTAATCCCTTCACCGATCATTTTCGCCAGAGCCACATCGGCTTGGCCCATCCGGTCAATTTCATTATCGGCAGGCAAAGTCAGCGCCATCAGTTCAGCGCGCAGATCGGGATCAAATTCGAGAGTGAGTGTGGCATGAAGCTGCAAAGGATCAAAGGAAGCAGCGGCAATATCGACACCGTCCATGCTGGTGCCGGTCATCACTCCAATGTAGATCTCGGTCATGATTATTCTTAAGCCTGCAATGTGCTGAAAAAGTGTTAGTATATCGCACAAATTGAACAACTGATGTATTTGGGTTTTGTGATGTCAAATTTCCTGCCTGCCGAAGAACAGCTTGCCCTCATTCAACGAGGCACTCATGAAATTATTTCTGAAGAAGATCTTCTGAAGAAATTAAAAGAAAACCGCCCTCTGAAAATCAAGGCAGGTTTTGATCCTACAGCGCCTGATTTGCACTTAGGCCACACGGTTCTTATTAATAAACTGAAAGTTTTTCAAGATTTAGGCCATGAAGTTTATTTCTTGATTGGCGACTATACGGCCATGATCGGTGATCCGACAGGTAAAAGCGCAACGCGTCCGCCATTGTCGCGTGAAAAAGTTTTAGAAAATGCTAAAACCTATCAAGAACAAGTATTTAAAATTTTAGATCCTGCAAAAACCAAAGTGGTTTTCAACTCAGAATGGTTCGCAGAAAAATCTGCGGCAGATTTAATTCAATTGGCTTCACAGCAAACTGTAGCGCGCATGCTGGAGCGTGATGACTTTACAAAACGCTATAACAGCCATCAGCCGATTGCGATTCATGAATTTTTGTACCCATTGGTGCAAGGTTATGACTCGGTTGCTTTAAATGCGGATGTGGAGCTTGGCGGTACAGACCAAACCTTTAACTTGCTGATGGGCCGTACGCTGCAAAGCCGTTATGATCAAGAATCTCAAGTGTGCATTACTGTGCCAATTCTTGAAGGTTTAGACGGTGTAAACAAAATGTCTAAATCTTTAGGCAATTACATCGCGGTATTTGATGCGCCAGGCGCGATGTACCAAAAAGTGCTGTCTATGCCGGATGCGTTGATTGAGCGCTATTTTGACTTGCTGAGCTTTAAGTCAGTTGAAGAAATTGAAGTCTTGCTGAAAGAAGTTGCGGAAGGCCGCAATCCGCAGGAAGTGAAAAAGATTCTGGCGCTCGAGCTGGTTGAACGTTTCCATGGTGCGGAAGCTGCTGCGCACGCACATAAAGGTGCAGGCAACTTAATTACGGAAGGTGAGCTGCCTGAAGGCACGCCTGAAATTACTGTTTCCCGTGCAGAATTTGGCGGCGAAGTCTTTATTGCTTCTATTTTACGTGCTGCTGGTTTGGTAAAAAATGCAGCGCAGGCTAAAGATGCAGTTGCACGCGGCGCAGTGAAGATTGATTGGGAACCGGTGGATGCTGGTTTCTCTGTGGCTGAAAATAAAACTTTAATTGTTCAGGCAAGTAAAAAGGCAATTGCAAAAGTCATTTTTGTTGATTAATCAATTTACAGTAGATATTTAAGTTATTGATAAAAAAGCAGGCTTCGGCCTGCTTTTTTATTTGATTTGTTATATTTGTAAATCAAATAAGCAATCTAAAAAAAACTAAATAAAAACAACAATTAAATTTTGCCAAACATATTGCATTTTATGCTGCTTGTGTATAGGATTTATCCATCTAGAAAATTTGTGTAAAAGCAGATCTAGAGGGTAGAAATAAGAACAAGACTCCACAAGTTTTTTAGTCTCTTCCCCAAGGGACTCTTTTTCTAGCTTTTCAAGAATAATTATAATAACAGCGATGGATCGACTAAAGATTCAACTCCGAGGAAGAGATTTTGGGAGAGATCTCTTCCTTTTTTATTGCCTAAAAGTCCATATGCCCAAGAAAAACAAGCTTATTTAGCTGTGAATTGAATAAAACTGAGTTTTGGCAGCATGCGTTTCACTATTGTTCCAACCAGCAGCGCAGTAATAATAGTGCCTTCACGTACGCCAACAACTTCTCCAAGCGCCAGCAGTGCAGCAATAACTGCAATACTCACAAGTGTAATATCACCATAAGTCTTGCAGCTGCCAAAATCGATGCCAAAGCGTTGTGAAATCGCAGCGTATAAGCCTTCACCCGCTAAAAAAACTAAACTGGCTTTAATAATAAAGCACACGCCTAAGGCGGTAATAAAGCAGCTGAATAGGCAGGTAAAGAGTTGCAGCGCGTAATGCTGGATGCTTAAGCCTTGTGTAAGCCACATCAGGCTGTCGATGAGCAGGCCGAAAATAATGCCAACGGGCAGTTGCAGCCACTGATGCCATTGAAACCTTTTACCTAATAACAGCATTTGCAGCACAATCATTAAGATATGCATGAAAACAGTGAGTGTTCCGATCGACATATTAAAAATAAAGCTGAATGCATAGGGTACAGATGAAATAGGCGAAGTGCCTAAATTGGAATGGATAGACAGCACCACACCTAAAGCAAGTAAAGCTAAGCCGAGAATCAGCAAAATGAACCGGGGAATGAAATGCACTGGCATATTGGAAAAATTATTTAAAGAATCATGGTCAGTCTAAGATAAAAGCCAAGATGGCTCTATGCCCCAAAAGCATAGAAAACCGCAGTTATATGGGGAGTGATCGTTATTGATGATCATGAAAGGTGTTGTAGAGCCATATAAACTCCAAATGTTATCTTGAATCAGACATTGGATTTGGAGAGTGGGAGAAGATGCTGATATGAGTGCTGTATATGAATAAAGAGAAGTTGTTGCATTAGTAATTTTGTTTTTAGAGGCATAGCACGATGAAAAGCCATTTTTATAGGAAAACGACCGTGTTCTAAAGTTTTTTAAGCTTATTGAATAAAAAAAGATGCCAAAAATAGGTTTTGCTGCTGATGAATTGGAAAGATGCGCTGTTTTTATTTTGAAAATACAATTTTGACTGGGAAAAAATTGCACCATGTGCCAAACAATTAAAAAATAATTTCGCGATTTTTCAATTTTTTTAATAAAAACGGTTAAAAAATAGATAAAAAAGCAAGTTTTTTGCATAAATTGTAGAAAAAAAAGACACACGTGAAATATATCGTTAATTAGCCCTTGCAAAGATATAGAAATGGTCTAGAATGCACCCCATACCGACGAGATAGACGGAAACGAACGAAGCGCGAAGCGCTGAGTTGTTGAGTATATCGAAGTCCAGCCCTTAATACTGACGAGGTATTAAGAAGATCATTAAGAGATTATGAAGAACAACTTGTGTGGATTTTTACTGGTTGATCGATCGAAATTATTTTCATTGATTGATGGTAGAAATTACTCGAAGTTTATTTGAGAAATATTTGTCAGAAAATTGATGAGCCAAGATTGGTG